>NZ_AOIP01000039.1 GCF_000337535.1 Natrialba aegyptia DSM 13077 | reverse complement strand
GTCGGTCGCCTCGCCGAGCGTCGTGATGAACTCGCTCTCGCCGTTTCGGCCGGCGTCGGCGCGGCCCGCGTCGTTGACGATCGCGACGAACGCGTCGTCGGTGCGCTCCTCGCGAACGATCTCGACGGCCCGCTCGTAGTTTCGCCAGCAGTTGTAGAGGACGATCACGAAGTCGCTGATCGCCGCCGCCCGCAACTTCTCCTCGATCTCGTCCCAGCCGCGCCACTTGTCCGAGAGCGAGACCGTACAGAAGTCGTTACACAGGGGTGCGCCGACGTTCGCCGCCCCGCCCAGCGCCGCGGTGAGGCCGGGAACGATTTCGATGGGAACGTCCGTCGCGTCGTCCTCGTCGGCCATCTTGAAGAGCAGGTCCGACTTGCCGTAGACCGACGGATCGCCGCCCGAAACGTGGGCGACGTCTTTGCCCTCGCGAACGTAATCGAACGCCGCGCGTGCGAGTTCGATCTGTCGACCCATCGTCGAGCGGACGATCTCCTGTTCGGTGCCGTCCTCGCGCACGGCGATCCCGTCCTCGTCCGTCGCGTCCGCCGGCGGAAGCGTCCCGTCGTCCCGGAGGAACTCCTGGTAGAGACTCGAGGCGATGACCACGTCGGCGGACTCGATAACCCGCTTTGCCTTCGCCGTCATGTGCGCCGGTAGGCCCGGGCCGATACCGACGACGTAGAGCGTGCCGTGATCGGCGGGCGTCCCCGCCTCGCCGTCGGCCTCGGTACTGTGGGCGTCCTCGACGCTCATCGACCGATCGCCACCGTGACCTCGTTCTCGTAGCTCACCTTCTCGAGGACGAGTTCCTGAGCGGCCCCGCCGGCGATCGCGCTCGCTTCAGACACTCCCGGCCAGCCGATCAGCTCCTTCGATTTCGAGGGGGTCGGCCCCTCGTGGTCGAGCAGCGTCTCCTTGTCGAAGGTGACGACGCCGAGATCGAGTTCCTGAGCCGCCTCCAGCAGCCCTTCCTCGTCCGCCTTCCGCGTGGCGGTGCCGATAAACTCGACATCGTCGAGGTCGTAGTCGGTCCGATCGAGGGCGTCCTCCCAGGCGTCGAGGAACGCCGCCGTATCCGCGCCCGAGACGCTGCCGGTACCGAGGACGACGCCGTCGTCTTTGTTCCGCTTGAGAACGGTCACGTCGTCGCCGACCAGCACGGCGCTTGGCCCCTCGAGTCGCGCGACGGGACCGAGGTTCTCGTCGAGCACCGCGAGGTTCGTCTGGACGGTCGAATCACCGTTGACGACGTGAGTGTCCATCGCCTTCGCGCGAGACTCGACGCCCTGCTTGCCGGCGGCCTCTGATGCGGTGGTCATCGCCGGCACGGCACCCATGGACGCCAGATCCTGTGCGACCTGATTCGCACCGTGGTGGCCGCCGGTGATCGGAATCGCCCAGGTCAACTCCTCGTCGACGACGCAGATCGCGGGATCGTCCCACTTGTCGTCGAGCAAGTGCGCCGTCTTTCGCATCGCGATTCCCGAGGCCATCAGCCCGATGAAACAATCGAACTCGCCCCAGTGCTCCTCGAAGACGTCGCCGTGGTACTCGATGATCTCGATCGTCTCGTACCGATCCGCGAGTTCAGATCGGATCGATTCGGCCGTCTCGAGTTTCCGCTCGAAGGAAATTATCGCGATCTCTTCGGCGACTTCGCCGTCGCTGTCCGGCGTTGAACAGTGTCCGCCGCCAGCGTCGGCGTCGGCGTCGGTGTCGGTGACGGTGTCGGTGTCGGTATCGTCCGCGTCCGTCCCGGAACTCATCGCCTCCCTCCGTGCGGCTGTCGTCTCGTTCGAACGTTCACGAGACCACCATAGTGTTCCACACTAATACAACCTACGTTTCCCCTATACAATATAGGTTGATTTTTGTCGACCCGCAGTCGGGCCGAAAGCGAGAGACGAAAAGGATCGGAACCGCCGGTGGCATCGAAGAAATAACGCGATAGCGTCTCATTCCGCTTCTCCGCCGAAGCTCGTAGCCGATAAATATCCTATGTACCAGTAGTTACTACAATATATTACCAATAGCATCTAATATACGTTCTCGTTCTGTATACGAACCCGCGACCATGACCGATCAGTCACAGTCGACGATCCGACGGCGAACAGCACTGCAAGCCGGTGTGGCCGGGTTCGGAAGTCTCGTCCTCGGCATCCCGGGAGCGACGAAATCCGTTCGAGCAGCGTCCGAATCGTACCGATTCCTCTGGGTGAACTCGTGGCTCACCGATGGAATTGAGGGCGTTCTGGGGGCTCCGTCCAATATTGCGGCGAAACCCCAGTATCAGGAACGCGCAGTCGAACTCGGCCACCGGCTCGGTGCGGAGGGGTACGATATCGTCGGGCTCTGCGAGGTGTTCAACGACGAACAGGAGACGGTCGAAACCGAGTACGCCGCTGCCGCCGGAACCGGGACGGCGATTCCGGGACCCGAACCGGACGGTGGCGAGAAGGGCGCGGGACTGCTCGACCTGGTATCCGGCGTTTCCGTGACCGATCAGGCGAGGCTCGAATACGATGCGGAACCGGACGGGAACCTCACGTACGTCGACGCGCACGTCGGCAAGGGAGCCCACTACGTCGAATTGGACGTTGGCGTCGGGAACATAGACCTCTTTACGACGCACCTCGTGACCGGATCGCTGCTCCCGTGGGCCAGCGGCGGCGACGAGGACATCCCCGAACTTCGACGCCAACAACTGGACGAACTGAGCGCGTTCGTCGCCGCACAGACCAGTCCGGAAAACGTGACCGTCGTGGCGGGCGATTTCAATATCGCACCCGATGGCGAAGCGGCCGGGGCGCTCGATGACTTCGCGACGACCACGGGCGTCGCCGACGCGTGGCTCGAGCACGGAACCGGATCGGGCGGCACGAACGACGACGCGATCAGCAACGGGTGCGCCTTCGATCCGACTACCGCACCGCCGGCGTACTGTCCACAAGACGATGCAGGCGAGCGGATCGATTACGTCTTCATCGAAGAGCCAACCGCCGAGCACGAGTTCGAAGCACGCGTCGACGGCATCGACCGCCGCGTGTTCTGGCGTGAACTCGCATCGCCGGAGCAGTTCTACGCCGACGACGAGGGTGACGTCCCGAACTACCTGACCGATCACGTCGGCCTCGAACTCTCCCTGTCCGTGACTTCTATCTAAGCCGAAAGGAGATACCGATTCGTCAACGTGCCCTCGGTTTCGAAATCGTGGCCAGAGCGCTATCGAGGCCCCGAAATCGTCTTTGAGACTGACGCCGCTGCGAATAAATAGCCGCTAACAGACCGACCATGGTGAATCATATACCGCTATATGGATTCGAAGAATAGAAGGCACACAGTTTCGGAGGATAGGAAAATTGTGGGTCAGACCCCCGTTGACTTGTGGTTCCTCTCATCGATCCAGAGTTAATCTCGAACATTCGCGGGCATGACTATCGGCAGAGAGTGAGAAATTGTGCGGATTCTGCGCTGCTGAACAGCGCCACCACTCCTGAGAAGCAGACTCAGCGGGGATTAAACCGGTTAATCGGGCGGAATCAACGCCGACGCGACGAGCTCAACGCATTCGCCCGCGGTCAACACGGGCGTGTGGTCCATCTCTCCATCGACACCCACTTTCAACAGGAAGTCCGTGAGTCGCCAGATATTGCATAACAGGACGGCGAACACAAAGTAGAACAGCCGGACGCGGTACTCTTTCGAGGATGTCTTCGCGAGAAACTCGCCTTTGATGCTCTCGTACTCGTTTTCAATCTGCCACCGTCGACTATACCGCCGACAGAACGTCTTAGCCTCATCCGGTCCGACTCGGAGATTCGTCGCAAACACCGTCGTCCCTTCACCACCCGTCGACGGAACATACAGGAACCGCATCGGGTGCGAGCCCACCTCAACATGAACGGAAGCCGTCTCAACAGCGACCTCTTGGTCGTCTTCGTCCATTTGCTCGATTACCTCGCGTTCTGAGCTCGTGATCCGTTTCGGAATGAGGTAGTTGACGTCGAGGTTCGAGAGCGTCTGGAAGACGCGCATCGAGTTGAACTCCCGATCACACAGGACCATCTCAATCGGGACGTGGTCTTTTGCGCGCAGAAGGAGCCGGCGGACGACACGATGAATCTGATTCGGTGGATTCTCGTCCCACGACGAACTTTCACGCACCGGCTCAACGGCCAGTACAAGCGGGATATTCCGCCCGACAACCGCGAGGGTCGCGAACTTGAACGCTCGCCCCTCACCGTTTTTCGTCCCACTCACCATCGGCATCTCAACTGTCCGCCCGTAGTAGGGGAGGGTCGTAATGTCGATCGCAACCGTCACGGGCCGGCGAAACGACGCTTCAGACTCGATAACTGAGAGTACACGGCCCGTGGCACTATCGAATCCCTCGAGCAAGTTCTCCGGAGTGAATTGTTTGACCGCCCTAAGATGAGTATCTCCGTGATGGGTTCGCTCTCTGTTAGAGAATCGAGCGAACCGATGAGCACCCTGTGCCGTCCCACATTGTACGAGGCTCATAAACGACTGCATCTCGAAGATACAGGAATCTGGATAGCTAGCATTCTGTGCCCGGTTTGTTTGAATCGAATTGAAGGAGTACGAGCGAGCTAAACGGATAGCTCTCCAGATTTCGGACTCATCACGCGCTCTCACTTCTCTACACGATCTCTAATGATCCAATAAGCTGCCAGCCCATGTAGAGCGCGACAAGCCAGACGACAACTGCCGAGACCGTATTGAGATACCGCATCCAACGGTCAGCATTTGCAGACTCACCCAGTGCCCACCCCGCGACAGCGAGCCCACTAAACCATCCCCACGACACGAACAGGCAACCTGCAGTGAATATCCAGCGGTTTAGCCTGGAATAGGCTAATGCGTTAGTCCCAATCACACCAATAGTGTCCAAAATTGCATGTGGGTTCAGTAATGAGACAGATGCTGTAAACCCGATCTGCTCGCTCGTTCCGAGAAATTCCTCTGTATGTGGGTCCACATCGAGTGCAGGTGAGGAATAAAGCGCCCATCCGATATAGAGCAAGAACACGAACCCAGCCCCAAACAGCACGGTCTGCAACCACGCAAACTGGAGAACCACGACCGAAACACCGAGAACTGCGAGAAGGATTAGTAGTGTATCAGAGATACCCGCAGTAAGCACAGTCGGAAGAGCGCGGGTGAGGCGGGGCTGAGCTGCGCCTTGCTGGAAGACAAAGACGTTCTGGGGACCGAGTGCAACAATGAGACCGATTGCGAGGACGATTCCATGTGTAAATGCAGTGAGAGGCATATGCAACTACTATTGGACGAGAGAAGGGAGAACCCGTCCCCTACATGTATGGCTCGCCCCTCGCGGGCGAGGTACTACCAAAAGGGGTGAATAGACGGGATTCCGCTTTCCGGAGGTGTTCAGTTACAGTTGCCCTTGTAATGCCGAGATCGTCCGCGAGGTCGGTCGCGGAGACCTTTCGAGGCCAGTCATAGTACCCCTGCTGACAAGCATATTCGAACACTTCCCGCTGTCGAGGGGAAAGAACATCCAATTGAGATGGGCCACTTGGCTGGCGACCGTTGGACGTGACTCGCTGAATATTGATATCAGCATCAGTTTCGGAACTCACATCGCTGAGTTGGTCTTTGGCTTCATGGCGATCCATTGTGGTAATCACGCTCCACTGCTCACGACCACTCGTCATCTGGTAGGTTCGTCGTGGAACGAAGCCGTGATTAACGAGTGAATCGATGATGTTCTCCCCTGTATCAACGCCCCATTCGACGAGAAATCCTCGTGTCGCAGTCCCAGTAGTAGCTGGTACTTCGACCCCGTCTTGACTACCTATCGTCCAGACATCGTCTGTGAGTGCCGATTCTTGAATATCTGTTATTGTCTGGTCAACCTCAGAAATCGACTGTGCAGAGGCTGTGAAGAGGCCGTGAACTGTATCGTTGGTTGAATAGAGGCCGTGTCCAAGGAGATCCGCGTTAGTATCTTCTGTTACATGGAGCGTCCAACACTGCGGATGCCAAATATCAAGGGTGAGTTCAATACTTCCTTCCTCTCCGTTTCTCACAGCCATTCTTAGTAGAGAAAGTATTCCGAGGGTTATGAATCCATCCTCCGAAATTGTGAATTGCCACAGTTTCGGAGGATGGAGCACTTTTTGGCCATTGCGAGGTAACCGATAGAACAGGTCGACTACCCAGGTAGAAGTCCAGAGTCACTTACTGAACTCTACAGACGCGAGATAATTACCCGAAGTCCGCTCTTCGATAGTATTTCCGCTATCAAAAACGTTCGAATGGGGTATAGAGAACTAATCGAGTGGGATTTACTATCGGCCTGTCCTGCTATCAGATGGCGAAATCGGGGAGCTATGAATTTATTTCAGGAGAACGATCCTCGGGATACGTGTCTCGGGAATCCTGAATTAGTTGCCCAGTATTTGCGTACCACTCGTTTCGCTGATAGCAGTCGAGCGCATACACGATCAAGTGGGTGTCCTTATCGCTGAAAGGGCCGATAACAATACAGACGCAGGGGTGTTCCCGTCTGAGAAGTAATGAGAACTATTCTCTATTTGGCATTGGCTCACAATTGAGGAGATTGATGACGCGTCCGCTCTTCTGCTCCAGCCTCGCAGGCATGGCAGCGCGTGTGAATGTAATCAGCCCCACGAATATTGACATCGATGGTTGTCGGCAGTGTCTCACAATCTGTATCCCAGAGATACGCTAGCGGCATCCAGCACCGTCTACGAGGATATCGATTCGACCATATTCGTCAGTTGCTGTCTCAACAAGGGCGTCGATGTCGTCATCCACCGTACTATGGGTTGGTACGATGAGGACATCACCGACGGCGGTTGGCGTGCTGTTATCTAGAAACCGCGTTTAAGCGGTCTCTCGTCTCTAACGAATCGGTGAGAAGTTGGCGCTCGCCGCGGCGGAGGAGACTCGATAGAGCGGGTTGTGAGATGCCGAGTTCAGCGGCGAGTTCTTCGGCCGTGACTTGACGCGGGCTCTCGTAGTACCCACGAGAGAGTGCGAGGGAGAGCGCCTCTCGTTGTCGCTCGGTGACTCCCTCCTGTGACGAATCATCAGATAGAGATGGATTAGAAGTAATGGATACGAGATCCAGAGAGATACCATTGTCTTCGCAACTCGCTCGAAAGTCGTTAAATGCCTTGTAGTCTTTGAACAGTTTCGTTTCGTGCCATCGGTTCTTACTGATAGTCGCTGATCTCAGTTGCGTGCTGTCGATGTGTTCAGTAGTGAAGGCTTCAGAGACAGAATCCTCGAGTTCAACCGTGAGCTGGTAGATGGTTCTATCGCTCGTTTCGCCGAGGAGAGTCGCCTCAGTTACTTCATCGAGCGCCGAGAGTTCTGCCTCAGAGACGTCGTCGTCGAGGTCAAACTGCACGGTGAACGTCCGAACGTCCGAGTGAAGACAGAGTGCGTGAACGCAGTCTACTTCATCGGGTTGCAGCGTCTCCGTGATACTGACGAGTGGGAGCGAGGGCGAACGGAGAACGAGTTCAGTCGTGATATTCATTGTACAGAGCTACGCTCTGCGGACGGTTAAAATTCTGGACCGCAGACCATGTGTTCGGAGGCACTGAATTTCGCTCCGACTCGTGGATACGACGAACGTCCGCGCCAACCCTCAGTTGAGGAGGTAGCTAATTCGCACTCCTCACTGGACGGACTTCTCCGACGAGCCAAGTGCCAGTTCCGTTCATCTGCACGTGGTCCGTAGAGATACTTAAACACCGTTTACAGATAACATCGAACCCAAGCCGCTCTCGACCTTCGTTTCTGGTGATGTCAGTTACCAACGGAGCTGAACCGGGTGAACAGTTCGAGAGCGTGCGTTTTCCGAGTACGGGCATGACGCTTGCAGGGCAACTCTACGCCCCGAACAATCCGTCTTCGACGCCGCTTCCAGCCATCGTCATCGGCCACCAGACGACTGCAGTGAAGGAGCAGTCACCGGCCGTGTATGCCCAGCGTCTGGTTGAGCAGGGATTCATCGTGCTCACGTTCGACGCGGCCTACCAGGGTGAGAGCGAGGGCGAGCCCCACGGCCTGGAAGATCCGTTCCAGCGCTCCGAGGACTTCCGCAACGCCGTGTCATACCTGACGACCCGCGAGGAGGTCGATCCCGAGCGGATCGGCGTGCTCGGCATCTGCGGTTCGGGCGGCTACGCCCCGTACGCCGCACAGACTGACCACCGGATGAAGGCCGTGGCAACTGTCAGCGCAGCAGATGTTCCCAGCTTTTTCCGAAATCCAGATCCAGAAGGATTTCAGCAGATGGTCGAGCAAGCGGGAACGTTACGTACCGAGGAAGCCGCTGGCTTCCCGGCCACTCTAGTCAGTGCGCTGCCGGAACAGAACGAGATAGACGACTCGACTCCTCAGAGCATCCGCGAGTTCGTCGACTACTACAAGACGTCCCGTGGCCGGCACCCTCGTGCAACCAACAAGTGGGTAGCCCGCAGCGCCGACTTACTCGATCAGTTCGACCCGTACGCCGACATCGATAAGATCGCTCCACGACCGCTATTGATGATTGCTGGCACCGAGGCATCCACGCTGCACTACAGCGAGGACGCGGTCGAGGGAGCCGGCGAGAACGCCGAACTCTTCACGATCGAAGGCGCGACGCACGTCGACCTCTACGACAGGGACGAGTACGTCACCCCGGCCGTAGACAAGCTGACCGAGTTCTTCGACCAGCATCTGGGCAATGCCTAAACGGGCGCGGGTGCCCGAATCGCGATCACGGAGTGTCTTCGACTCGTCGTAGCCCTCGAGATTGCTACTGAAGGGGCGGCGATCGATCAGGGTACACTTGGTCGCGCGGAGTGGGAACCCGCGTGAGGGAGCCTGCACAGAGATTTACTCGCCAGCTGTCGACTATTCCCTGTTGTGGCCTGTCTGCTGTCACACCCGAAGCCACGGCAGTGCAACGACTGTGAACGAACAGCAACAACCTCACACCGAATACCGAATTCCGGAACCACCGCAAATCTCCAAGACCCCACAGCGGTTCTGCCCTCACGAGCAAGTAATGGGATGAACTCGTGGTTTCAAAATGCACTCGATCGACCGAATGCGAGAGTCGTCAGTCCAGAAAACGGGTCTTATCGAGTTCGGATCGGTATCCGACCGCCCATCACTCTTGGTTCAGTAGCTTCGCCTCCGCTTTTCGGAGGTGCTCCAGCAGCGTCGTCTTCGAGATGTCGGTCTTTTTCGCGAGTTCTTTCGTGGTGATTCCCCGGGGCCAGGCGTAGTAATCGTGGGTACAGGCGAGTTCAAATACCTCTCGCTGACGCTCTGAAAGCGTCTCTTGGTTCGGCTGAGAGTGACTGCGGTTCGACGACACCACTCTGCGGACGGAGACGTCTGCATCTTTCTCTTCGCGAAGCGAATCGAGACGCGCATTGATATCTTCCCGATCCCCCGTAATGACGACGGGCCAGTATTCACGGCCGTCACGAACGCGGACGGGAGCGTCGTGTATGAACCCGTGTGAAAGCAACGCGTCGCTCATCGTGTTCCGGTGGTCGTATTCGACGAACAGTTCACACGAGGCGTTCCCGTAGTTCGTCGCTCTCCCGGTAAAGTCGTGGCAGCGTTCGAACTCCATCACTGACTGCGTATGCTCGGATTGCTCGGCAGCCGCAACTAGTTTTTTGACTTCTTGTGTGGTGTCCGCATAGGCGGTGAAATGCCCGCGGACAAGCGACTCCGCTGATCGGGATTCATCGGCGGAGGGAGCCTTGTATACCGTGTGGGCGATCAAATCCGCATCTGCTTGCGCCGTTACTTCAAGGGTCCAACAATTTGGGTGCCAAATATCGAGCGTGAGACTGGTTGTGTCTTCCGTTCTGTATTCAGTTGCCATTACGAAGCCTGTAAATGGGTTCGGAAGAAGATATATAAAACCAACCCCGACTATGAACGGTTGTGGGTACGAGATCGTTGATTCCATCGGCGGATGCTCCGTCTTCCGGGTGCCACGCGATGAGGACGGATCTGTCTGCGGCCAAAGCGGGGTCGACCACTCGGTGCGTCGTCGACAGATTCCCCATACTACCCGGTGTGTCTGCAACGGATCAGGCCAGCCAGACGAGACGGTTCGTCACGACTGACCGAAGAGTCGACCCGTCTCAGGATGTAAGGACGGCTCGGGCCGCAAACAACAGGTTCTCTTTGCGCTCGCGAACTCGTCTGTAGAAGTACGACGCCCACTTGTTCCCGTACGGGATGTACTGATTGACCTCGTACCCCTCTCGGGCGAGTTCACGTTGGGCCTCCGTTCGAACGCCCATCAGCATTTGTATCTCGAAGTCGGTTTTGTACCGCTCTCGAAGTTCTTTCGCGTAGTCGATCATTTCGGGATCGTGGCTCCCAACGGCGATCCCGCTGTCGAACGTCTGGAACATATACTCGAGATGGTTCTTGTACGCTTCATTGACGTGCTTTTTCTGTTGGTATGCGACATCCGACGGTTCATCGTAGGCACCCTTGACGAGCCGAACCTTGCCGGGAACCTCAGCGAGGCGTTCGAGATCGTCACCCGTCCGTTTGAGATTGGCTTGTACGCAGAGTCCAACGCCACCCCCGTATCTGGAGGCGGACTGCGTGTACGCGTCGAGGGTTACGTCGGTCGTCGTGTAATCTTCCATATCGACCCAGACAAACACGTTCTTCTCATCGGCCATGCTCAGTATCCGTGCGAGATTGTCCTCGAATACCTCATCTCCAGCATCGAGTCCAATCTGAGAGGGCTTGACCGAGATGGATGCGGTGAGTTCCGTCTTGTCGAGTTGAGCGATGAGATTCAGATACTTACTCACGTCCTCGTCTGCGGCGTCTCTGGTTTGATAGTGCTCACCAAGGACATTTAGTATACCGCCGATACCGTTTCGGTTGAGGTCAGCCACGTGGTCGAGTGACTCGCTCGCAGATTCGCCGGCGACAAAACGTCTCGCTATAGGAGGTATCATTCTTCGCAATATCGATACCCACCCGTACTAAGTTCAGTACCTACCAAACAATTCATCTATATAATAGTAGAAATATAAATATATCATAGACCAGGTCGACGGTTCTCCTATGATAACAAGATCTGCGAATCACAGCCCTCATACTGAGAGACAAGTGAGTGTATATCAAAGAACCCAACCATAGTAGGGGAGTAATATAACTTCCACCTATGTCACGGGTTGGGTAGGGTTATCATGACAGATTCACCAGCCAGAACAGCGAGAGAAGAGTGGGGAAGCCGGTTCGGCTTTCTCATGGCGATGGTCGGAGCGATGGTCGGAGCGGGAAACATCTGGCGGATGCCGTTTACGACGGGGCAGAACGGTGGCGGCGCGTTCCTCGTCGCGTACATTCTTCTGTTGTACGTCATCGCCGTTCCCGGTCTGATGGCCGAGACGATGGTCGGTCGGTACACGAACACCGGCGTCATCGGATCGTTTAGACAAGTTCTCCAGAGTAAGCGCGGTCAGGGACTCGGTCTCGTCGTCCTCATCGTCAACGTGGCGCTGATGTCCTACTACGCGCCGATCATCGCATGGGCGCTCTACTACACTGTCCACTCGTTGCTCTTGACGTTCACCCAACCGGGCTTCCAGCCGCAGGCGTTCTGGGAGGGATTCATTTCCAACCCCGCGCTCGTCATCGGGATGCACACGCTCACCATGGCCGGACTCGCCGGTGTTCTCGTCTTCGGAATCCGGCGCGGTATTGAGCGCGTGGTAAAATGGATGATCCCGCTCCTGGTCATCGCGCTTATCGCGGTCGGGATACGCGGCGTCACCCTCCCCGGTGGAACGGAAGGACTAGCGTTCGTCTTCACCCCCGAATGGGAATCGCTCGCTCGCGGAAGCACGTGGGTTGCAGCACTCAGCCAGGCGCTGTTCTCGACGGGATTAGGATGGGGTATCGCACTCACCTACGGAAGCTATCTCGGGCGGTACGACGACGTTCCGCTCGGGGGCGGTCTATTCACCGCAGTCGGAAACACGAGTATCGGTCTCCTGGCGGTATTCGCAACGTTCCCCGTCGTCTTCGCGTTCGGACTCGAACCGAGCGCAGGATCTAACTTGCTGTTCATCTCGCTGGCCGAGGTGTTCCCGGAGCTGCCCGGCGGAGCGGCGTGGGCCATCGTGTTCTTTGCGTCGTTCTTCTTTGCAACGTTCACGTCCGGTCTCGGTATCACCGAGGTCGGCGTAACGACCGTTTCCGAAGAAACGGATCTCTCGCGAACCGGTTCGGTGCTCGCGGTCTGTGGAGTCATCTGGCTGCTCGGACTCCCGAGCGCCTACTCGTCGTCGTTCCTCGACCAGATGGACTTCATGTTCGGCACCTTCGGCCTCCCGCTGGCGACGCTCTCGATCATCGTGCTCGTCGCGTGGAAAATCGGTCCTGAATGCGCCCGCGTTATCGACCTCAATCGCAATACGGGCATCTACGTCGGTCGATGGTGGAACCCGGTCGTCAAGTACGTCATCCCGGCCGTGATGATATTCATCCTCGGATACGGAGTCATCTCGAGTATCGGCACCGAGAATCAGACCCTGATGATACTGGGCGTCGCATTCATGGTTGTACTCACCGTCGTGAGTACTGCTGTGATGAGCATCATCGGAGAGGCGTCCACTGGGTCCGTAGAACTCGCCTCGGAGGGGGGTGACTGAGATGGCGCTCTCGACCGTCGCATGGGTGACGATGCTCCTCGCAATACTTGCACTCCCCGGCGTCGCGAGCGTCGTCCTCGTCAGGTCGCTCCGCACCGAAGGGCGAAAACTGACGCTGCTCAGAGAACAGGGGAACCTCGATAGCTACTCGCCGCAAGCACTGAAAGAACTCCGCGAATGGATTCGGACGAACCCGAACAATCCGTACGTGGCTGATGCTCGGCAGCGATACAACGAGTGCGTGCGAACGCTCAGGGAGATCGACGACCCGTACTACGACTGGTCCGACGACCAGATCGAGGAACTGGAGGTAATCGAAGAATGACGTCCGACAACGATTTCGACGACACGCATGTGGACGCGTCGTTCACGACGATCGATACACACACGGCGGGCGAACCGACGCGCATCCTCCTCGATGGCCTCGACCGGTCAACGCTCGACGGCGAGAGCGTTCGCGCGAAGCGCGAATCGTTCGCCGAGGAGTATGACTGGGTTCGCAAACTGCTGATGAAAGAACCGCGGGGCCACGACGACATGTTCGGTGCGGTCATCGTCGAGCCGAACGAGGATACCGCGGACGCGGACCTCGGCGTGTTCTTCATGGACAACAAGGGATACCTGGACATGTGCGGTCACGGGACGATCGGCGTCGTCTCTGCGCTTATCGAGCACGGACACCTGTCCGCCGAACCAACGATCCGCGTGGAGACGCCGGCAGGCGTCGTCGAAGCGACGCCCCAGTACGCCGAGGGAGGCGTCGAACGAGTCACGATCCAGAACGTCACGTCGTTCGTCTACGACGCGACGACGGTCCCCGTCTCGTTTCTGGATTCGCCGCTTCGGGTCGACATCGTCTACGCCGGGAACTTCTTCGCGCTCGTCGACAGCGAACAACTCGGCGTCTCGGTCGATACCACCCGAACCGACGAGTTCGTCGACTGGGGCCTCGAAATCCAAGCCGCCGTCAACGATGAACTCGATATCGTGCATCCGTTCTCCGGCGAACCCGATAGCGTTTCCATTACCGAGATCTACGAGTCTTCCGACGATGCCGACCGCAGCATCGTTATCTTCGGCGGCGGCCAGGTGGATCGCTCTCCGTGCGGGACCGGAACGTGTGCGAAGATGACGCTCTTGTACGAGAGTGGACGACTCGCTGTTGACGAACCGTACATCCACGAGAGCGTCATCGGAACGCGGTTCGAGGGCCGAATCATCGAAACGAAAGAGCGGGAGGGAATCACCCTGACGGTCCCGACGATAACCGGGACCGCTCGAATCACGGGCAAGCACACGTTCATCAAAGACCACAGAGACTCGATAACCAGCCTGAGCATCACTTCGGACGAGGAATAGGTACCGTTGGCTCTGTTGAAATCCTATTCTTCAGGTATATTTTCGCCTAAAACAGCCGTTAGGTAGCTGGTGCGCAGACATCATATTTGGTTTATAGCAGCGCGCGAAAACGGTTGAATATGAATGGCAAACCCGAGATGAATACAGACGAGACGGATGTCGAACCCACAGAAGAATCGATACCCGAGAAAGACCCCGACCTGAGGAGCACCGAAGTGACCAAGGGTCCCGAGAGCGCCCCGCACCGCGCGATGTTCCGTGCGATGGGCTACGACGACGCGGACCTCTCCTCACCGATGGTCGGCGTCGCCAACCCAGCTGCGGATGTCACGCCCTGCAATGTCCACCTCGACGATATTGCGAACGCTGCAATCGCTGGCATCGAGGACACCGGCGGGATGCCCATCGAGTTCGGTACCGTCACTGTCAGCGACGCTATTTCCATGGGGACGGAGGGAATGAAGGCCTCGCTGATCTCCCGGGAGCTAATTGCCGACTCCGTCGAGCTCGTCTCGTTCGCCGAGCGGATGGACGCCCTCGTCACCGTTGCCGGGTGCGACAAGAACCTCCCCGGTATGATGATGGCTGCCATCCGCACCGATCTCCCCAGCGTCTTCCTCTACGGTGGGTCCATCCTCCCCGGCCAGCACGACGGCCGTGATATCACGGTCCAGAGCGTCTTCGAGGGCGTTGGTACCTACGCTACCGGCGACATGACCGAGGAGGAGCTCTACGAGATGGAGCACGAGGCCTGTCCAGGAGCAGGCTCTTGCGGCGGGATGTTCACCGCGAACACGATGGCCTCGATCAGCGAGATACTCGGTCTCGCCCCCCTCGGGTCGGCGTCACCGCCCGCCGAGGATAAAGAGCGCTACAAGATTGCTCGCGAGGCTGGAGAGGTCGTTCTCGACGCCGTCGAGAACGATCGCCGGCCGAGCGATATCCTCACGAAAGAGTCCTTCGAGAACGCCATTACCCTCCAGACAGCGCTCGGCGGCTCCACGAACGGCGTCCTGCATGTCCTCGCGCTTGCTGCCGAGGCTGGTATCGACCTTACGATCGACGAGTTCGACGAGATCAGCAAACGTACGCCGAAGATTGCGAACCTCCAACCGGGCGGCACGCGAGTTATGAAGGACCTCCACGACGTCGGCGGTGTCCCCGTCGTCATCCGCCGCCTCCTGGAGGGTGGATACCTCCACGGTGACGCGATGACCGTCACCGGGAACACTATCGCCGAGGAGTTGGAAACGCTCGACTTACCGGACGACGAGGACATCGATGCAGACTTCCTCGCGACGACCGAGGACCCGTTTCACGAGGAGGGCGCAATCAAAATTCTAACTGGGAACCTCGCGCCGGATGGTGCTGTCCTCAAGGAAACGGGTGAGGAAGGCTTCTATCACAACGGCCCCGCGCGCGTGTTCGAGAACGAGGAGGACGCGATGGCCTACGTGCAGGAAGGCCACATTGAGTCTGGCGACGTCATCGTCGTCCGGAACGAGGGCCCACAGGGCGGCCCCGGGATGCGCGAGATGCTCGGTGTCACCGCCGCCGTCGTCGGCCAAGGCTATGAGGACGACGTCGCCCTCCTCACCGACGGGCGCTTCAGTGGTGCGACCCGTGGCCCGATGGTCGGCCACGTCGCCCCTGAGTCTGTGGTCGGCGGACCGATTGCCGCCCTCGAAGACGGTGATACAGTTACTGTTGACATCCGCAACCGCGAACTCTCTGTCGATCTCAGCGACGAAGAACTCGAAGCTCGCCTCGACGAATACGAGCGTCCCGAGATCCAGTATGAGGGAGGTTTCCTCCGTAAGTATGGCGACGCCTTCGACTCCGCTGCGAACGGCGCGGTGACGAATCCCGCCGTCAAGCGCGACAATTGAGCGTGTGTACTCGTCTGTCAGGGCACGTTTCACCAAACGACGGAGTAGATCGGAAGTTCTCTCTCAAGTTTCCAGACCGAGCACGACGCAAAACTCCCACAAGGGAGAAAAGATGGGGAATCTCCGATGGCGAAGCTGGCGCATGAACGGATCGAGAGATAAGACTTCGGCCGCTTCGAGGAGGCGTCAACGCGCAAAGACTCGTGGTTGCAGGAACGCTAAGTGTCACAGTTGGTCTACCGACACGTGCTAGCTTGAGCGGTATATTTTGCACCTGTATTGACCGCTCAGAGTGATCGGTCGATGTTGTGATTGAGACAGGCGATGGTGAGTTCACGAAACTGTTTCCACCAGCCCCGTGAGCGGACGAACGCCCCGTACTTCCGCGTGAGCGTTGAGTTGACTGTCTCAGATTGACTCCGCTGGCCGTAGAGATCAGTGTCTAAGCGTGCGTTCCATGCCTTGTGGAATGACGTGAACTCACGATGCTTAATCAGTGGCCGAACCTCGTGTTGCCGGGCAAGTCGCCTGATCTTCTGGTCGTCGTAGCCCTTGTCACCGAGCAGAATATCGATACTCTCGGGATTGCGCTTGATCAACGACGGAGCGATCTGGCTATCGTGTTTTCGTGTCGTCACGTGGAGGTCGAGAATCGCGTTTACCTTCGGATCGACCAGTAACGTCACCTTGAGCTACTGAATCGTGAGTTCAGCGCGTTTCATGTAGTGTTTCGAAGCGTGACTGCGGTCAAACCCTGACGCATCAACTCCAACAACGCCGCTCGTCGGAAGTAGCGTCGCTGAGAGATCCAATATGACACGCCAGACAGCCATATCAAGCCGGCTGAACGCTTTACAAAGCGTTGAAGCAGTAGGAAGTTCAGCTAATTCAAGAGCTCGACGGATGCGTGGCATCTCGATTAATTCGTCGAGCAGGCCACGATAGGTCGTGTTCTTTCGCACTTTGAGACACAGCAGAACAACGTGCTGCGGAAGTGTATAGCGGTGTTTGGAGAACTTGGAGGAGTATCGAGAGACTGCTCGACGGGCCAGATGGATCGCTTTCTCAGTAAAACGGAGAATCCGTGACTTCGGGAGGGCCTTCATCTCGTCGAATTACACAGCGAACATATAACTCTCTGAGTGTTTCAACAGAGCCGTACCGTTCGCCCTGTTGCTCGTTGAACAGTACAGTTGCACGCCCACCCGTATGCATCAAGACGCTCCATCTTGCCGATCACCGCTCAGTACACGGCCCTGTGTTCGACGAGACCGCGACCGTCAACGGACTGTTGGAAGTCGGTTCCGGCGAATTACCGTCCTGCGAGTGCGCCGGAAAATCGGTACAACAGACCGTCTCAGTCGCGAGAGCGCCGCGTAACTGCACCCAATCGGTAATCGCGACGAAAATAGTCTATTTGTGAACTCGTCTCTCTCATCGAAGAGCGGGATACCACGGTTCGTTTACATCCCCAGAGACGTGATACATCCTCAGTATATCACCTCACAGGAGAGATATAGGAATACATTCCCGTAGTATCCTAGGTACATCCTATAAAATAATAGATGGGTTATTGAGACGTGCGAGCTCCCTGACTTGTATGTGGCTTCGACCAGATATTCTCCCGGACCAGCATCCTGATGCTTATCGCGTTCGGATTCGTCATCGTCACGGTAACCGAACCGGAAGCGGAACGCAAGCAAGGCGTCCGTGATGTCGTCGGTACGTTCCTTCACACGGGCGTGCTCACGAACGCGATAGTCGGCCTCCTCTACACGTACGGCTTCTTCACGTTACTCGCGTACACGCCGCTCATCCTGGATCTCACCACGTTCCAACTCGGTTTCGTGTTCTTTGCGTGGGGGATGTGAGTGATCGTCGGCTCGGCCGTCCTCTCGCCCCGCCTAAACCGACGGTTCAGGACGGCCGAGATCTCCGCCGGCGCACTCGTCGTCTTCGCGGGTATTTTGTGCACGATGGGACTCGCGAACGGCGGTACCGAGATGCTCGCCGACTCGTCATCGTTACCGGGGTCTTCTGTGGACTCCTGAACGCAAACCTGACGACGCTCGCGATGGAGGTTTCGTCCCACGGTCGGTCCGTCGCCTCGAGAGCGTTCAACAGCCTCCGATTCATCGGCGGAGCATTCGCGCCGATTACGGCCGGGTATCTCGGCCAGCAGTACGGCGCGACAGCCCCGTGCCTGCTCGGAGCACTCGTCGTCGCCAGCGGATTCATCGTCCTCCTGATTCGATTCGGGTTCGGGGGGCTCCGACTCACCGAATCGACACGCCAAACCGGTCACTGATTTGACCCGGTCTCGTTACTTTCGCACACTGCACGATCCACCGGTGTTTTTGACGCGCTTGACTTCACGGTAGCGTACTCTATATCGCTCCATAGAGTTTATCACGGAGTTTAGCAGCGGAGTTGAAACCAGCGCTTCCAACGGGCACTGTTAGACGGAAATCCGCAAGACAGGGTCGATAACGGCAGTACACTTGTAAACCTACTCTAGACACGGACTCAAACGGTCCTGAATCCGCGAGCAACGAAAATTCGTCCGCTTCAACACACCCTCACAGCGGGCGAACGTCTTGGATAGCACAGTAGTCACGCCACGCCATGGGATGCCGTTCACGGGAGACAGTGAGAGACAACCGAGAACGAACTCTCAGACGACGATAGCTGGGAAGGGTAGAACTAGACGGTATTCGCCCGCGTTCACCTGAAACCGACGGAAATCCGATGCGGAATGAGCCGTCTCGAATCTCAATTCACTCGATGAGATCCGCGGAACTGAGCGGAGTTGCGTTCTGCCAGTACTGGGCGTGCTTCTCGCGGGCCCACGAGACCACAGCCTCGTTGTCGGTATCTATCGCCCCCTGAAGAACGCCCGCCTCGTCGCGCAGCATGAAGTGAACGACATCGTCGGCGATCGTCACGGCATACGGAATTCGATCCTCGTGAAGGCGAATATCGGCCCCATCAGCCGCGACTAATTCCTGGAGCGGTTGTCGAAGCATCGAATCCTGCGCGATGGCATCCACTGCCGTCGGAGAGAACACGCCGGTGAAATGCTGGTCTCCGTCGATCACGTGCTCTCGGATGATATCGAGACTCTGTTCGTTAAACGCATACGAGAAGATCGAGACCCGTTCCGATCCGGATAGTAACGATAGAATCCGCTGAACCGGCGCGTTCGGTCGCATTTGGCTGGGTGTCGTGATAGTGGCGTCGGTAAGGCAGCGAAAATCGAACGCCATTTCCTCCGTCGGCAACCACTCGATTATCTCGCGCAGGTCGGCTTCCGCGTCGAGTGTGTCCCAAAGGTTCGTAAACGCTTCGGCGACGAGTTCACCGGTTGCCGTTGCAGTGTACGTATCACCGTCGTACGAGACCCATCGTCGCGTTTGCAGATCGTTGAGAACGCGACTGAGCGTTGGCTGGGAGGCGTCGATCTCCGCCTGGAGCTCGCGGCGAGTATACGCGTCGTGACTGAGCACTCGAAGGGTCTCGACCCGGTTAGCAGACAACGCAAGGAATTCGATCTCGTCGAGTGCCGAATCCATGGCGGCGTTTGGTTCCGATTACGGTTAACTGTTTTCACGGTATGAATAATAATCAATGAGCGAATACGAGGCGAGCCTGTTCACTCTTTCAATAATTGCATGAGATTCTAAATAGATATAAAGTCCCGAACGGCGTACGCTGAAACAGATGACTGACTCTATCGCACTGCGACCGGATGCCTCCGTTTCTCTAGAATCGCTGATCGTCCGGAGGGAAGCATAGAATGGCACGGTCGACGAAGCGAACGCTCGTCTGTTTCGTCATTGCAAGCCTTTGTTTCGGCGGCACGTACGTCGCCGCAAAAGCCGGACTGAGCTACTTTCCACCGCTTCTCTTCGTCGCGTTCCGGTTCGACATCGGGGCGTTGCTGCTGCTCGGCTACGTGCTGCATCGCTTTCCTCGAAGCGAACTGCTACCGAGAACGCGGGCCGATATCGCATCGATCCTCGCTGCTGGCGTGTTTGCGATCGGACTCGCGAACGCGTTCATCTTCATCGGACAACAGTTCACGACCAGTGCAGTGAGCTCGATTATGTACAGTCTGAATCCCATCCTGACCCCGGTATTTGCCACCGTGATGCTGGCAGATGAAGACATTTCGAAATACGGGGTCGGCGGACTGCTGCTCGGCCTCGGCGGCGTTGCACTCGTTGTTAATCTCGATCCAACGAACATATTCAGTGGCGCAGTCGTCGGTAAGGCGATCGTGCTCACCGGCGCAATCAGCGGCGCACTCGGAAGTATCCTCATCCGCTCCGCGGATGCATCCCTTCCGAGCACGGTACGCACTGCATGGGCCGTCCCGGTTGGCGCAGTGCTGTGTCACAGTCTTAGCCTGGCAACGGGAGAAAAAGCTGCAATGGTCGCATGGACACCAACAGCGCTCGTCGCACTTGGATACCTCGGCGTATTCTCCGGTGCGATCGCCTTCATCGCGTATTTCAGTCTCTTAGACGATATCGGCGCGATCCGAGGGAACCTGATCTTCTACGTCGTACCAGTCGTGGCGACACTCGGCGGCTGGATTCTCCTCGGCGAGACCATCTCCGCCTGGACGTTCGCTGGGTTCCTCGTGATCTTCGCCGGATTCGCGCTCATCGGTCGCGGCCCGTTACTGACCGAACTCGCGAAAGTTCACCAGAGCCTCACTGAGAGGCACTCCGGACGGCACCCGAGAGACGGGTAACCGGCGGGGCAAAAGCAGCGAGCAATGATCGAGTTTCTCGTCTGTCCGGGACGGAGCACCCGATCCGTTCGGCTGAAAGAGGAGAGGGGATGAGGAGGTTCGCGGAGACGGTTCCGGTATACCGGACATCACCCCGCGAGGGCCAACCGAACTCGAAGCGACGGTCGATCGAGTTCACCATAATCGCCCGATTTGTTGGTTATATCTAATTTATAATCCAACCAATATGAATGAATATAAATACAGCCGACCGGAAGTGCCGATGAGATGCGCGTTTCCTATCAACACACGAATATTCGGAGCGGGAACGAATCCACCCTCCTCCGATTCACGGCTGCCGATGGGACACGCGCCTGCGTTCTCGTCGATGCCGGTGGCGCTGTCGATCTCGATTCGGCACTCGGCGACGACGAGTATCTGAACGCAATTTTACTCACACACGCACATATCGATCACTATCGATCGCTCGCGAGAAACGTCCGTCACAACGCGCCGATCTACACCTCGCCGGCAACAGCGACCCTCCTCGAACAGACGCTCCCGGAGGCGCAGAAAGACAACGATCTCGGAGAGATATCGGAGGCAATGGACGCGCTCGAACCGATCGACGACTGGACGGCGGTTCTGGCCAATCTCGATGTTCGACCCGTTTCCGCAGGCCATACGCCCGGTGCAGCCGGGTTCATCATCCGTTTTCGAGACCGGACCACCACTGATGAACTCTTGAACGGCGAACAGCACATCCTCGCGACGGGAGATTTTACGACGCGTCCCTGTGCCGGCTTTCCGGAGCTACAGACGACATATCCGTTCGATATTGACGCCGTCCTTCTGAACGCCTCGACCGAGGACACCTATCGGACCGCGCTCAACGAGTCGCTACAGACGGTTCTCGAACGAGCGTACGCCGGCTCGCAGGTCGTTATTGCGACGAGTTCACTGACCGGGCTCCACTACGCGATACTGCTGGGACACACCGCGGCGGCACTCGATCGCGAGCTCCCGATTACGATGGTCGGACAGGCCGCCAAACTGTACAACGCACTCGAGTTAGACGATCCCGGGATCGAGACACGAGAAGTGTTCGAGCGGACTGCAACGGTGCTCGAACAGGGGCGGGTGACGATCGCCGGGCCGGAGACGCCGCAGAAAGGAAGCGCGGCTCGACTGTTGAACGCGGTTAAAGACGATCCGACCGGTGTTTTCGTCCAGCTTGCAACGGGCGACGCCGCGCCGGTTACGAACGTGAGCTGTACGACACGGTATATCGAACTCCGGAACCATCCGTCGATCGAGACGATCGACCGGGTCGTTCGAGAACTGGCACCCAAACAGGTCGTGATCAAACACGCGGTGGGAGACACGCTCAAGCAGTTTCAGCGTCGCTTCGATCACTGTTTTACCTGGGGAACGAACGATGAAGAAATCCATCGACTCTACGAAGCAGGGGAGTGGCAGGCCCCGGAATGGATCGCAGAAACGGCTGCAACGCAAATTCGGACACGACAGTGGGAGCGGGCACAGAACCAGCCGTTCGATCCCGATGGAATGCGCTCACCTGTTCGAAGGGATGCAGTCGATCTCGAGGCGGAGGGTGTCGATCTCGACGCGCTCGAGACCACGTTTGGGCGACCGTCGACGGATCCGTATTCGGCATCGGCTTCCGACGGCGATGGGACCGCTGTCGATGTCGAGGAGGATCGTCCGCAACGAGGGGAAGACGATTCGATCGAGGCCGAACTCCTCGCGCGTCTGGAGGCGATCGAAACCAAACTCGATCGCTCCGAGGAGACGGTACGGGCACGCGTCCTCTCTGATGGAAACGGTGAACAGTTCCTGCACCTTCTCGAACAGGCCGATATCGAGGCCGGAGACACCGTCGAAATCATCGTTTCCGGGACTGATTCCGAAGAGACAAAGCGATAAAAGCCGGGACAGCGACGACGACAATTCGTCTCTGTTCTCGCTGTAATACCCAAAATCAAACGATAAGCTATCGAGGTCGTCTGGCAGAATTCGAATATCGTCGCCGTGTGACCGCCGCCAACCGCCGCGTGTGCACGGTGGAATCCCGAGACCGCCCTCGGCGGACGCGGCGGCGACGTTGAGGACGGTGGCCTCGCCGGTCTACTTGCAGTATCCGCCGCAACGCCGCTTCTGCTGTTAGTCTACGGTCTCTACTTCGTCGCGAATCTCCTGTTGTACGCGTACACGGTCTACTACCCCGGCCTGCTCGCGACGTTCGGCGTCGAGTCGTCGCTGAGGCGATGATCCAGCGGGGTGGCTCCGAGAAACGCCCCGGATGCGAGAGCACCGCTAGAGAGGACTCCAGCAACCGCCGTGAGGCCGAGGAGCGCCGGAATACCGGTCGGCGGCGATCGTGTCGACAGCCAGCGGTAGCCCCCCGCCACGAGCAGCCCGGCGGTCGCCGCGAGCAACGCCGTTCCGACGAATCCGACCGCTGCCTCCCGTGCGAGGGAGACGACGAGTTCGGGATCGATCATCGATTCACCTCGGGTTGTGACTGTGGTTGTGATTGTAATGTGGACTGTCGCTGTGGTTGTGAGTTGGACTGCGATCGTGACGGTCTCTCCTCACAATCGGACCGGGGCGAGCCGGCCACAAACGCCCGGTCTGCACCCTGGGGAACCGGATCATCGGCGCTGTGTTGCCAGTGCCAGTCTCCGGCCGTTCGCACGCCGATCGTCGTCGCCGGATCGAGTTCAGCGAGCGCGGTCTCGCGGACGGTGATCGGCTGCCCGGCGTCGTCGAGGATCGTTGCGGCCTCGAGTGCGTGGTTGTGGGTGGCGTCGTCGCTCGGCTGCACCGCGATCCGATGGCGGGTCGACTCGAGGAGCGCGTCGGCGGCAGGCGCGACGAACTCGTGATCGGTCGCGTCCCGGGTTTCGTCGTCGATAGCGAGGGCTGTTCCCTCGACCGTCGTTTCGTCGCCGCTAATGAAAACGCGATCACCGGGTTCCAGGCCGGTCGGTAGCAGCCCGGTTACCGTTACCGCCCGGAACCCGTCGTCGAGCGTCGTCGCAACGCCTTTGGACGGTGGGGCGGCAGCGATCGTCGCTCGCCCGCGGCCATCGATGGCGACGCGAACGGTGGCGAGTCCGTGGTCCGTTCGGAGGCGGCGCTCGAGACGGTCCTCGAGTTCGGCGAGTTGAAGGTCGGCGGGGAATCGCCAGGCACCGTTTTCGAGGGCGGTCCGGAGAGCGGGTGAGAGCGGCGGATAGCCGTCGAACTCGCGGATCGCGCCGGTCGGGCGAATCGTGACTTGTCCCATCGCGTCGACGGCGTCGATCGCGTCGGCGGACAGCGCCTGCCCGCGGACGATCGGAAACGTGCGGTCCTGCGGGAGTGCAGTTGCGATCTGCGCGCCCTGGCTCGTCGCAAAGACGCCGAGCACGCCGGCGATGACGCCGACAAACGCGAGTCGAATCGCCTGTGCGAGGACGGGACCGGAGCCGTGAACCCCGCCGAAGACGACGATCGCAGCCGCGAACGGGGCCGCGAGGAGTCCGGTCGCGGCGGGTACCGATCGGTCTCGAGCGAGACCGACGCCTGCTGCAATCAGGCCGAACAGGACGGCGGGAGCGGTGCCCGCCAGAAGGCCGTACGAGACGCCGAGCAGTGATTCGTATGGAAGGTCGACCATCGTGGCTCACCCCTGCTCCGTCTCCGCCTGCGGTGTGTCCGACTGTGAACGATCCGACTGCGGCGACTGCGCTGGGTCGTCCGGTGACGCCTGCTCGGCGCGCGGCGGCGACTCGATCGGTGCAACCCCAGCCCCATCGCTGAACTCGAGTTCGATCGCGTCGACGACGGAGGCGTCGGGGCGGTACTTCGGAATTCGGAGGGAGTGCGTACTGGCGGTGCCGGTCGCGGTGAGAGTATTGGACACATTGGCGGGTTCGACGTTGGCGTCGGCACCGGCATCGGAACCGCTGCACTCGAGTTCGAACACGGCATCGGCCAGTCGAAACGTCGCGGACCGGGTTGCTCGCTCGTCGCTCGCCCCGCCGAGACAGTGGAGGATGGCAATGCTGTCGGTCTCGGCCAGTCGGTCCGTGAGCGTATCGAGGAAGGTGACGTAGGCCGATCGGTCCTGGCGTTCGAGTTCGTCGATCGGATCGATGATCAGCGTGGCCGCGTTCGGAAGTTTTTCGATCAAGGACGTGGCCTCGTCGAGGGAATCCGGGCCGGTGACGCGTCTGATCGTCGGGGTGCCGGTACCGACGGCGGTCGACTCGAGTTCGTGACGGACGGTCGTCCGTGAGCGATCCGTCGAGAGGTACAACGTTCCGCGGACGGCGGTCGCCCGGTGGAGAAGCCGTTCGCCCTGGCTGGCGGGCGGGCTGACGAACGCGACGAGTGAGCCGGGTTCCAGGCCGCCGCCCAAGTGCTGGTCGATCGCATCCGTGCCGAGCGGAAGTCGGTCGGCGGCGTACGTCGGCAGTGCGCGGTCGGCCGGTGACTGTGACGCCAGTCGAGCGACGGCGTCGTCGAACGCCGCCGCGACCGCATCGTTGGCGAGCGGCGACGGGCGGTCGGGAACGCAGCCGAGCAACGGGACACCCTCCCAGCGGGTCGCCGGTTCCGGTACCGCCGAACACCGGTTCAAAATAGCGCCGTAGATGGGAACACCGAGTCGGCGAGCCATCTCGATCGTCGTCGCTGCGGCCGTGAGACTCCGTTCGGAATCTGTGGCGACGACGATGACGCCGTCGGCCTGCCGCAGCGGGTCAACGACGCTCGGGCCGGCTCCGGACGGACAGTCGAGGAACACCTGGACGCTCTCGGTGTCGAGGTGTTCCGCGAGCGACTCGAACTCGAACGTCTGGTCAGGCGTCGGTGCGGGAACGATACCGACGCCGGACGCACGAGGGTGTTGCTGTGCGCCATCGCGGATATCGGTTATTTCGGACTCGGCGGCACGATCGACGAGCGTGGCGAGCGTCGGCTCGCGGTCCGTCTCGGTCATCACGCGCAGATTCGGCAGCTGGCGATCCGCGTCGATGGCGAGCACCGGAGTATTGGCTCTGGCGAACGCTTCGGCGAGACCGAGCGTTATCGTGGACTTTCCACAGCCGCCTTTCGAGCCGGCAATAGCGATCATAGCCCGGGCTATTGCGGCATCTGTTTTGAAGGTGCGGACCGGCTGCCCGGAACCGAAACTGACCGTCGTCGCCGGCCTCCGCCTCAATCCGTCGAGTTCGCGCCGCGGTTCGCCCAGTCGCCGTACAGGTACGACCGTTCGTAGCCGGCACCCGTAACGGCGTCGCCGATGACGACGAGCGCGGAGGCGCGATAGCCGGCCTCCTCGACCCGGTCCGCGATGTCGTCGATCGAACCGATAAGCACGTCCTCGTCGGGCCAAGAGGCGTGGTAGATCACCGCGACGGGCGTCTCGGGATCGTGGCCGTCCGCGAGCAGGCGATCCATCGTGTCCCGGACGGCGTGGGTGCCGAGGTAGATACAGGTCGTGACATCGCCCATCGAGATGAACTCGGAGATGTGATCCTCGTCTTCGCTCAGGGTCTTGCCCTGCGGCCGGGTGAACGCGACGTGGTTCGAAACCTCGTTGAGCGTCAACTGCGTTCGCATCGTGGCGCTCGCGGCGAACGCCGACGTGACGCCGGGGACGATGTACGTCGGGACGCCCTCGTGCTCCAGCGCGTCCATCTGCTCGAGTGCGGCCCCGTAGATCGCGGGGTCGCCGCTGTGGAGGCGGACGACCTGCCGGCCCTCCTCGTAGGCGTCCCGCATCAATGGCACGAGTTCTTCGAGGTCCTTCCCGACCGAGTTGACGAGGTCGGCGTGGCCGCAGTAGGCGTCGAGGAGGTCGCTGTTGACCAGCGAGCCGGCGTGGACGACGAGGTCGGCCGCCTCGAGCAATTCTTTCCCGGCGACGGTCAGGAGTCGCGGGTTGCCGGGGCCAGCGCCGACGAAGGGAATCCCGTCCTGGTCGTCGCCGGCGCTGTGTGCGAAGATGCGATCGTCGAGGTCGTCGCGGCGGCGGTCGCTCTGAGAGTCGATCGCGGTCTGTGGGTCGGTCGCCGACGATTCCGTGTTATCGCTCATCGGCGACCCCCGTGGTTCCGTGGTTGGCGTCTCCGTGATCGGCGTTACAGTCGCCGCCCGCACAGCCTTCAGCCCGTTCGAGTGCCGCGAGTTCGGCTAGTTCCGCGGCTGTGAACTCGCGGCCGCCGTCGGAGCGGACGTTCGTGTCGGCGGTATCGGATCCGCCGGGTGTATCGGCGTCGGTCGCCTCACCGGAGACGGCGCTGGTATCGAATGCTGCCGTCGCCGATTCGACTTCGAGGGATTCCTTCTCGGCGTAGGCGAGCGTGTAGTAGTCTCGCTCGGCGAGTTCGGTGGGATCGTCCGTGATTGCGGTCTCGCCCTGTTCCATGAACAGGCGACGGCCGTAGGTTACGTCGTAGCCGGCCTCGACGAGTCCCTCATGGGTGGCGGGCGCGTCGGTGACTTTGAACAGGATCATGCGGTCCGGACCGGTCGGACTGTGGCCGGCGGCGGCCTCGCGGAGCGAGAGGCCGGCACCGGCTTCGATTTCGACGCCGAGTGCGGTCGCGAAGGCCGTCACGGCGCTGACGCCGGGAACGATTTCGAGGTCGACGTCGGGGTGGAAGGCGTCGATCGTGCGGCGCAGATGGCCGAACGTCGAGTAGACGTTCGGGTCGCCGAGCGTCACGAACGCGACATCGCCCGCGGTCGCCTTCGGGGCGACTTCCGCGGCGGCCTCCTTCCAGGCGGTACGGAGTTTCTCCTCGTCTTTCGTCATCGGGAAGTCCAGATCGCCGATTCGCTCCTCGGGGACGTGTTGGAGGGCGACGGTCCGAGAGAGGCGACCCGGAGAGTAAACGACATCGGCGGTCTCCAGAATCGCCTTCCCGCGAACCGTGACGAGGTCGGCCTCGCCGGGCCCGAGTCCGACGCCGTAGAGGGTCATTGGGTCGTCCCTCCGGAGCGGGCTTCGGTTTCAGTCTCGTCCGAAGACGGGGTCGCACTTCCGACCAGCATGTAAACCGGGTTGTCCGAGTTGAAACTCGTCGCCCCGGCGAGTTCGTAGCCGTGGCTCACCTGGAACTGGACGACCTCCTCGAGCAAGTCGCGTTCGCGGAAGGCGGCGGCCGCCCGCCCGGCGACTTCGAGTCGGGAGACGTTCATCACGATGCGGTCGACGCCCGTCTCGGCAGCGTGGTCGAGGACGGCCTCGAAGTTGCGGCTACCGCCGAGAAAGAGCGCGTCGGTGTCGGCCGGAAGCCCGTCGGGCGCTTCCGCGTTCCGGAGTTCGATGTCGGCGCGTATCGCCGCGTCGTTCGCTGCGAGGTTCTTCTCGGTCGTCTCGAGTCGCTCGGCTTTCCGTTCGAGCGCGGTGACGCTGCCGGCTCGTTTGGCGGCCTCGATGGTGACGGCACCCGTACAGGAGCCGACCTCGACGAAGTGGTCGTCCGACTCGAGTTCGAGTTTCGACTGGACGACGGCGCGGACCTCCGGTTTGGTCGGTCCGGCCTTCGCGTCGTGCGGGAGCGCGATGGATGGCATCACCTGTGGCAACAGTCGCCCGTACTAAAACAATTTTGTTTGGAGTAGGAAAAGTTCGTTTGATTTCACGGCCGTCCGTGTAGACACTCGATCGAGTCCCCGGCGTCGTCGGTAACGGATCCACCGTCGCAACCACCGTTTTCGTAGTGCGCAGCGGAAACGCGAGCGCCCGCCGCGTTTCTCACGCGGACCGTTCCGCCGTCGCCAAGCACCGGTAACTCGTCGTCGAAACCGGCATAGCGGAGGTACGCGGGAGGGCTGGTCAGAAGCGTCGCGTCGCTTCCGTCTCGGCTCGCGAGCACGAACTGTGCGCCCGGTTCGAGGACGAGATCGGTGATCCGATACGTCCGATCGTCGGGGTAGGCAACGGCGTATCCGGACACGTCGACGGCGTCGTCGGCGTCGTTCCTGAGAACGAGATACTCGCCGTCGATGAACTCGCGGTCTCGGTCAGCCGCGTAGACACCGGCGAAACGCACGTCGACGGTGTCGGCTCCGGTGATATCGATATCGATATCAGTATCGGTTCCGTCCTCGTTCGGCGCTGACGCACGATCCCGACCGAGTTCAGCGAGACACCCGGTGCTGCCGATGGCGCCGAGCGTACTCAGGGTGAGGATGTCGCGTCGTTGCATACCGGTTCGGAGGAAAGAAACGGGGAAAACCGTTGGGGAAGGACAAACGGCCGTTTCAGCTATCACGGTTCAGGCGATGAAACATCGACCAGCGACGGAGCGCAGTACGCGATCTCGAGACGACAACCGGACGGAGATCGGGCGGGTGGTCAGTTAGAATCGAAGCGCGCGATCGCTACGCCGTCCGTTTTGTCCGTTCGTAATACCAACCGCCGAACAGTCCGAGCGGGATCACCAGCCACCCGGCGGCTGCCAGCGCCATACCGAAGCCCCGAGGAACGCGCGATACCACGGCGATCGTTGCTTCCAGGAGTTCCAACTCACCCTGGACGAGGGCCAAAAGCGGATTGAACAGCGCAGCGCCGAGTGTGCCCCCGAGGAGACCGAAAATCGACGTTATCGCGCCGAGGAATGCGCCAGATCGAGCGGGATTTGCGTCCGAGTACGCGTACCGCCAACAGAGCGTACCACCGACGAACGCGGAGGGAATCGCGAACGGCACGTAAAACAGGGCCGAGATGAAGACGAATCCGATCGTGTGAGAAACGGTTCGAGTGGCAACGAGTAGAAACGTGCCGCCAAACCACAGGAACGCAGCCAGAATCCCGGTCACTGCCATCGCGATGCCGCCGCCGATATCCCGACGAGCGGTGAACGGAACTCGGTCGGACTCGTCCCGGCGGTGCGCTGGGCGGCTCATACAGAGAGGTTCTGTCGGGAATATATCAATACTTCGTCATCGAGCGCATTCTCCCCTCAAAACGGTGCAGTGAATCGAGTTCGGTTGCGCGACCTGGATCGAACGGCCCTCGCGACGACAACCGCCGCGACGAGACCCGATCCGATGAGCGCACAGCGACAGAGCCACGGTGATGAGATACCGGGATCGGGTGCGCTGCTGGCCGCCTGTGAACTCGTCCTCATCATACCCTATCGTCCACGACGACGGCCTTATACTCTATACTCTAGCCGGCAATTCGCCGATGAGTTCGCCTCGCCGGGCGCTACGTCTGCTCGGGTTCGTGGAGGATCACTTCGTCGTCGGTAATCTCCGTGATCGACTCCGCGTCGATATCCTCGCTGTGTTCGGTCTCATCGCCGCCCATCAAATCGACGTAGACGTGTCCCTGGTCTACCTTGGCGACCGTCCCGATCTCCTGGCCCTCGTCCGTGGTGACGGATCTACCTACCAGATCGTCCGTTAGTTCGTGGTCCATAGCGTTCGCAACCGGATCGGCCGGGCGAATAGAGCTACTGCCTGCGATGGCCCACAGCGCCCTGTTCACCCGTCAGTCGTCGTCCGAGTACGGTCCCGGCGACGTTTCGCCCGGCGTCCCGATCGGTTCGGTATCGGGATCGGGGCCCATCGAACTGACCCGGACGCTCGCCAGTTTGTAGTCCGGAATCCGGCTCACCGGATCGAGTTCTTCCTGCGTGAGTTCGTTGACCGCACCCTCGGCGAAGTGCATCGGGATGAATATCTTTCCGGGGGCGGTGCGTTCGGTCACCTTCGCACGGACGACGATGGATCCGCGCTTGGATTCGACCTCGACATACTCGCCGTCCGCGACGCCGATTTGGCCGGCCGTCTGCGGGTGGATCTCCGCGTAACTCTCGCCGACGTGGCCCATCAGCCCCTCGCTGCGCCGGGTGAGTTGGCCGGTATGCCAGTGGTACAGCACCCGTCCCGACGTGAGCGCGATGGGAAACTCCTCGTTAGGCAGTTCCGTGGGATCGCCCAGATCGGCGGGAACGAACCGCGCCTTTCCGTCCTCGAAGTTGAACTCGTCCTCGTAGAGGTACGGCGTGCCGGGGTGGTCCTCGTCCGGACAGGGCCACTGCAACCCGTCGCCCTTCTCCTCCAGACGTTCGTGGGTGATGCCGCCGTAGATCGGCGTCAACTCGTTGACCTCGTCCATGATATCGGTCGGCGAGTCGTACTGCCAATCGAAGCCCATTCGGCGGGCGAGTTCCTGGAGGATCTTCCAGTCCGCACGCGCCGATCCCGGCGGATCGACCGCCGGGTGGACCAGTTGCACGCGACGTTCGGTGTTCGTAACGGTGCCGTACTTCTCGGTGAACGTCGCCGCCGGGAGGATCACGTCGGCGTACTCCGCGGTCTCCGTCACGAAGATGTCCTGGACGACGAGGAAGTCGAGTTCAGCCAGACTCTCTCGGGCGTTCGTCACGTCGGGTTCCGAGATTGCGGGGTTTTCTCCGATAACGTACATCCCGCGGACGTTGCCCTCGTCGACCTCGTCGAATACTTCCGTGACGCGAAGGCCCGGTTCGTCCGGCGGGCGGACGCCCCACGCGTCCTCGAACTGATCGAGCACGTCGTCGTCGGTAATATCCTGATACCCCGGCAGGTTGTCGGGGATCGTGCCCATGTCACCGCCGCCGCCCTGGACGTTGTTCTGTCCGCGGAACGGCGACACGCCGGCGTTCGGCTTGCCGACGTGGCCGGTCACGAGCGCGAGATCGGCCAGCGCGAGGACCGTCTGGGTGCCGTAGGTGTGCTGGGAGATGCCCATCGCCCAACCGAACACGCACGAGTCGGCTTCGGCGATCGTTTCCGCTGCGTTCGCCAGTTCCTCGGGCGAAACGTCGGTGAGTTCCTCGACCTTCTCGGGGGTGAACGATTGGACCTTCTCCCGGACGTCCTCGAAGCCCTTCGTGCGCTCCTCGATGAACGCCTCGTCGTGCAGATCGTTCTCGATGATGTGGCGGATCATCCCGTTGATCCACGCGATGTCGTGGCCGCCCGCCGTTCGCGTGAACTGGTCGGCGTGCTCGGCGAGTTCGATCCGCCGCGGTTCGAAGACGAACAGGTCCGCCCCGTCTCGCACGTTTTGCTTGAGTTTCGTCGCCAGCACGGGGTGGCTCTCGGTCGTGTTCGAACCCGTGATGAGATAGCAGTCGGCGTTGCCCACGTCCTTGATCCGATTCGACATCGCACCGTAACCCATCGTCTGCTTTAACGCCGCAACGGTCGAGGAGTGACAGAGGCGCGTGCAGTTATCGACGTTCTTCGTTCCGAGCACCTGGCGGGCGAACTTCTGCATCAGGAAGTTCTCCTCGTTGGTCGCCTTCGACGAGGAAAACACCGCGAGCGAGTCCCGTCCGTGGGTCTCGCGCGTCTCGCGCAACTCCTCGACGACCCGCGAAAGCGCCTCGTCCCACGACGCCTCGCGGAACCCGTCGGGTCCGGCGGGGCCATCAGGAGCATCCTTCCGGCGGATCAGCGGCGTCTCGAGGCGCTCGTCGCTGTTGGCGAAGTCGTAGCCGAACTTGCCCTTGACGCAGGTCGAGTAACCGTTCGCCGGCGTGGCGTCCGGATCGGCCGGCCGCGTCCCGAGAACCTCGCCGTCCTTGCCGTACAGGTCGAATCGACAGCCGACCGCACAGAAACCGCAGGTAGTCTCGGCTTTGGTCACCCGCTTGAGTCGCTGGTCGCCCACCGCGTGGCCGATGTCGAACAGCATGCCCTCGGGGAGCGAGTTCGCCGCGACGAACTCGGCCGTGTGTTCGGTCCCCTCAAGTACCATCTCGGCCGTTTCCCGAGCCTTCTCGCTGACCAGTTTTCGCGTCCGTCCGGCCTGTTGTTTCGCTCGAGACATCATCTTCGCGACGCCGGACTTTCTGGCGACGTTTACGTCCGTCGGCGACCGGCCCGAAACCGCACGGTTCGGCGCTGAACTCGTCTCGCTCGTCTCGGCCCGCTCGCCGCGGATCACCCGGCCGACCGAGTTCTCCTGATCGAAGCCGGGCAGCGGCAGCGTCGTCATATCGGTGAGTCCTTCTTCGACGATCGACCCGGTCGGACAGACCGTCGCGCAGTGGCCACAGGAGATGCAGTTCGAGTCGGCCATCGTCTCGGCCTCGCTCTGGAAGCCGATTCGGGTATCGGGTCCGTTGCCCTCCATTCGGAGCACGCCCGCAACCTGGACGTCGCTGCAGGCCTCGACGCAGCGATTACAGAGAATGCACTTGTTCCGGTCGATCTGGATGAACGACGACGTGGAGTCGATCGGTTCGTACTCGTCGCGGTCGTCGAACACGCCGTAGCGCGGATGCTCGACGCCCTGTTGAATCGACGCCTCCTGCAGTTCGCACCAGCCGTTTTTCGAACACGTAGTACACCGGAGGTTGTGATTCGAGAGGAGGAGATCCAGGTTGACGTCGCGAGCCTCCATCGCGTCGGCCGTGTCCGTCTCGACTGTCAGGCCATCCTCGGCCGGGAAACTACACGACGGAACCAGACCGTACGTGTCCGTCTCGACCATGCACGTCCGGCACTCGCTCCGCGGCCCGATCTCGTACCGACCGTGGTCGCCCGAATCGCCCTCGTCGCCGCGCTCGTAGTGACAGAGCGCGGGCACGTCCCGGTGGGCGTCGGTTCCCTCGATGGCGTCGAGGACGGTCGATCCCGGGCGCATCGTGAGTCGCTCGCCGTCGACGGTGATCTCGGTCGCGGTCGTCGTCACGTCGACGTTCGGATCGTTCGCCGTCCCCTTGTTGAAATCCTCCGTCAACGGCGTCTCGGGCTGGGGATCGTCGATATTCGGTACGTGCGGATGCGAGTCGTTGTAGCTACTCATGAGCGGTAGAGCCGGGTCGTCGCGGTTCGGTTCGGCGCTCGGTCGCCGCCTGTTCCTCGCAAAAGCCGGCCGGACAGTACCCCTCGGTGTGGGCGGTGAACTCGCTGTCGAAGTTCGACATGGCCGTCGTCGTGGGACGAGAGGCAGTCTGTCCGAAGTCACAGATCGACGAGCGACGCATCACGCGGGCGAGTTCTTCGATCATACCGCGATTGTAGTCGCCGTCGTAGATCTCGCGGAGGAGTTCGAGGAGCTGTTTTGTCCCCTCGCGGCCGGGAACGCAGCGTCCGCAGTTGCCCTCGCGGGCGAACTTCGCGCGCTTCCCGGCGAACGCGACCATACACCGGTCGTCGTTGAGTCGTTCGACGATGCCGTTGGTTCCCAGATTCGACGAGCGAAGCGCCCCAGCGCTCGGCGAAACGCGAATATCGCGGGTGATCCCGCCGAAGACGCCGCCGACGCAGGCGGCTTTGAACTGCCCGTCGCCGACGACGGCGTCGAACGCCGTTTTCAGCGAGCCGTCGGTTGGGAGTTCGACCGTCGCCGGTGATTCCACGTCGCCGGCGACGGAAAGGAGCCGTGTCCCGGGATCCGTCTCGTCGGTCTCCATCGCCTCGGGTGACGCGAGGGCTGCCCGAACCTGGGCGAGCGTGCGAGGCGTGTGAATCGCCGTCGGCCGGCCGAAGAGGCCGTACTCCGCAGGCCCCGGCGGACGGCGGCGCGCTTCGAGCCGGTCGTTTCCCTCGAGCGATTCGAGCGCCATCGTCATCTCTCCCGCCCGGTACGTGTCGGGGCCGCTTGCGACCTGTACGTTCAGATCGACGCCGTCGACATCCCGATCGATCGCCCCTGCAGCCTGCTCGACTCGCTCGCGCGCTAGCGTGTCCGATTCATCGAGGTAGACGACGATATCGGGCGTCTCGAGGGCCGACGCGACGACGCTCGCTCCGTCCAGTACATCGATCGGGACGCTCTCGAGCAACAGCGAATCCATCCGCGCGTTCTCATCCGCCTCGTTCCCGTTGACGACGACCACCGGATCGCCGGGAGCCTCCCGAACCGTCGTCCACGTCTCCGCAACCGGATCGTCCGTGCTTCCGTCGCCGCGTCCGCGGCCGCGAAGCCCGACCTCGGCGAGTCGGTCGAACGCCTCGTCCGACCCCGTGGTAGTGGTAACGAGTTCAGCGCTGAACTCGTACTCGTAATCGGTGACGCTTACCGGCGCGACCCACCCACATCGGGCGAGTGCGACGCGCTCGCCGACCGCGAGCGGGCCGGAGTCGGGACGGGGGAGCGTCGCCGGTTCGGGATCGTGCGAGACGACGGCATGAGCGCCGTCGGTCGGTGACTCACCTTCCTCGAGCGTATCGACGAGCAGCCGAACGTCGCTGGGCGAGACGGCGGTGTGGAACGCGGTCGTCCCGTCGGCGGTCGTCACCGCAAGCGGGTCGAACCGCGGGACGCCGACGGGGCCGACTTCGACGACGTGCGTGTCCGTTGCCGTCTCGCGCGCAACGTCGAGCACCGCTTCCGGCGCGGGCGTTGCAGCACTACTGATTCGAACGGTCGGCGACTGGCCGATTGCACCCCGCTGTTCGCGCATACCCATCCGGTTCACAGAGATGTCTAAAAGCGTAGTGCAGACGCTTGCCAGCAAGCAGCAACGCCGACCGAAGGGAGGAGGAAGGGAATTGCGAGTTCAGTAACGGACGACCGACGCTGGGCTCAGACGAGCGAGAGGAACAGCGACGTGATCGTCTCGATGATCGTTTCCCAGACGGAGACGGACGTAACGAGTTCGAGAATGGTATCGAGACCGAAAAAGAGGAAGAGCGCCGCGCCGGCGAAGTGGGCTCGCCGCGCGTCGAACCGGTGGGAAAAGCGATGGAAGAGAAGCGTGTTCACGGCGCTCACGGGGATAATTGCGAGCATCTCTCCGGCCCAGATTGCGGGGTGGGCCCCGTACTGTACGGCGAGTCCGATCGTGACGAGTTGGGTCTTGTCACCGAACTCGCCCGCGGCCATCAGGACGAAAATCGGGACGAACCCACGGAGGTACGGGGGAATCTCGTGGCCGAAAACGGAGATGTCGATATCATCGGTCTCGGTCGTGCCACCGTCGGGCGTGATGGCTGTCGCGTTCGGTTCAGGTGCCGACCGAACGAGCAGGACGGCAAAGAACAGGAACAGCGCCGCCGTGATGACGTTGAGATAGACGGGCGCGAGGATCCCCTGTAGCGTCGCACCGAGAAGGATTTCGAGCACCGTCCATCCGGCGAAGGCGCTCCCGGCGGCGGCGACGACGACCCAGGGGCTATAGCGGGTTGCCAGGCCCGCAATGATGAATTGCCCCTTCTCGCCGGGGAGCACCGACAGCTGAAGGACGAACGCGCTGATGAAGATTTCGAGCCAGCCGGTCATCCGTGGAACGGTCCGGAAGAGAGAACTCGGTCATCGACGGTACCACGCATACGCTAATTTAGACGCCTCTAATTTGTATCCTTTATGGAGCAAGTACGGGCGACAGGATAGCAGCGTCAGACCCTCATCCGTTTCTAAACCGGAGATAGAGTAAGTTCGTATCGACCGACTGTGATGTGGCGGCGCCGAGACACGATCCGAAAATCGTGTCATCAAACACCCATCAGAGGTTTCTTATCTTATTTTAATTATTTAGATAGTGAATAGGATCGCATACTGCCCGACGGAGGTGGATGTCAATTCTATTCACAACTACACCGCGACTGGGCGTCAGCGAACGCAACAATATACGAGTGGACTTCCTCTGCAAGATCGTGCATTCCAAGCGCAAGGTCCCGACCGGGTCTGTCAATATCGTAGTAAATTCGTGATCGGTGTTCGGCTCGAAAGCTATCGACGCGGCCAGCGATATTTTCATCGGAAAACACGCCCCTGTTCGCAATATCACGATAGACAGCCCCATGTTCGTGGTAATCCGACGATTCAGAAGCAGTCATCTCAACAAGATAGAACTGGAACGACCGTTCAATAGCATTGAATGAGAGTTCCACGATGCTCACGTTGTTGTTCGTTCCCTCGCGGAGCTGACGGCACGTTCCCAACATCGCGCACGCTTTCCCCAGCTGAATATCAGCATCCTCCCGTTGCCACGACAGTGAGTCCTGAACAGGGCCAGTCTCGCCGTCTGCCAGCAGTCCCTCTACGTGATCAACAGCGTCAACAACATCCTCAAGCCCCATTCTCAAACACCTCCTGTTTCACAGCGTCCAGCGCAGCAGATGCGCGCAGCGTAATCCCCTCAGTAAGAACGTCCGAAATCCGGTCGTGCTTCGGGGCAGACTCTTGCGCTTCAACGACGATATGGAACTCGTATCGATCACCGCCGAAGCGGTCAGATGCAATCTCTTTCTCAATTGTGTGTGCCTTTCGCTGAGCCGCCATTCGATTCTCCGGTACCACGACGAATAGATCGACATCGCTAGCCCGGTCAGCATCACCTCGAGCGACGCTCCCGAACAAAATCACCCCGATATCAGACCCAACGTTTTCGACGAGTCGAGTGACGACTTCTCGAATCGGCTGCTGAAACTCCGTCTGTGGAACCAGCGTAATGAGATCGTCCGGCTTGTATAGCTTTGTGGCGTTAATTTCGATCTGGTTCGATCGGCCTTCGCGATTTATTGTAACTAGTCCGACATTCTCCAAGGAGTTTACAGCACCGTTTACGTTTCCCATCCCCTTGCCAGTTAACCGATGGAGTTGCCGATTACTGAACGCCCGATCTGGATTATCCGTTAACAAATGGAGAATCGAAGCGGTTGCATCGTGCCGGAATATATCGGGATCGGTAACAGGGACTGGAAGATGGACGTGTGTTCCATCTGTTCTCGTGCGAACAGTTTTCCGGTTCATGAACAAGTATACGGTTCAATCAGTTATAATCGTTTCCGGTGGTATCGCTCGCCAATTGAGATTTATATGTCCACGGTCGGTCACGCCGCGACCTGAACGCTATCGACAGAACTCACCCGTACGGTGTTTGCAAGCAGCAAGGCTTCAATCGTCCCGGGTGTCAACCGTCGTGTATGCAAACCGTCGTGCACCTCCTTTCCGGAGACGAGTCCGAGCAAGAGACGTCACTCGCGATCGCACAGAACCTACTCGACGACGAGACGGGCAGTATCGACGACGTTGCAATTGTCGTCCAGGCGGCGGGGATAAACGCGGTCAAAGCCGGGGAGGATAACGAAGAGCAAGTACGCGAACTGCTCGACAGCGGAGTTTCAATGAAGGCGTGTCGCAACACGCTCGACATGATGGACCTCGCCGAATCCGACCTCGTCGAGGGAATCGAAACCGTCCCGGAAGGTGCCGTCGAGGTGACGCGGCTGCAAACGGAGGGCTACGCGTACGTCCGTCCGTAAGGAGATGAAAAGCGGAGTTCCTTTTCAGAACGACCCGTGCACGGCAAGTGCGGGCCGAATAGGTGGCAGTGCTGAACTCGATTTCACGGATACCGGTCGAGACGACGATACTGATCATCACACCGTACGAGTACGACAGAAGAAGATCCTGAAAGTGCCTGCGCCGTTTAGACGGACGCCGTAAGCCCCCCATCGACGCGGATGTTCTGGCCGGTGATGTAGCTCGAAGCGGGTGAGAGCAGGTACGCGACCGCGTCCGCGATCTCTGCGGTTTGTGCCGGTCGTCCCATCGGAATTCGCTCCCTCGTTTCCGCGTCTACGTCGTAACTATCGACGAATCCGGGCTGGACCGTGTTCATCCGGATTCCGCTCGATGCGTATCGGTCGGCGTAGAGTTTGGTGAAACTCCCGAGTCCGGCCCGAAGCACGGATGACACGGGGAACTCGCTCGACGGTTCGAACGCCGAGAACGTGGAAATGTTCACGATCGACCCGTGCCCCTGCTCTTCCATGATCGGTGTGACGAGTCGCGCCATCCGAACGGTGTTCAAGAGAACGAGATCGACCCCCTCGTGCCACTCCTCGTCGGAAATTTCGAGGAGGTCGCCGGACGCCGGGTGCCCGGTGTTGTTCACGACCGCGTCGATGCGACCGTAACGCTCGTCGGTCGTCTCGACGAGAGCCGCCAAATCATCCGAATCAGTCACCGATCCCTCAAACCCATCGCCGCCAAGGTCGTTCGCAACGTCAACGGCGCTCCCCGACCGCGACAACAGAACCGGCGTGTATCCCTCCTCGTCGAGTCGCCGAGCGCAGGCTTCTCCGATACCGCTTCCTGCCGCTGTCACTACCGCGACTTTCGTATCAGCCATACAATCACTAACATGGCCGCGTTCATAAAAACACATCTCAGTACGCGCCCGTGGCGGAATTCCCCCTCTCATCGTTTCGCGTTCGGTTCACATACATACTGAATTGCGGCCGGCCGCTCACACCGGCCGTCGAACCGCGAGCACGACCAGGTCGGAAAACGGCGTATCGTCCCGCCCCGTTCCGCCCGCGAGTTCAGCGAGTTCGGCGAGCGTGAATCGGTGAATCTGCTCGTCTTCGTGAGTGAGCCGTTCCAGTACCAGCGCTTGAAGTTCGGACTCGGCACCGTTCTCGAGCAGGAATCGGGCGATATCTCCGGGCATCCGATCGAACGGACGCGGCAGCACGAGCAGATGTCGCTCGCCGACGCTTGCAGCGAGGCGGTCCATGTCGGCGGTCAGATCGCCGCTTTTGTGCAGCGTGACGAACTCGGTGTCCTCCATCGGCGTTCGGGCACGGCTCGCAGCTACCTGTAGCGACGAGATGCCCGGAACGACCCGGACCGGGCGGTCGGAATCGGCGCGGTGGACGGCGTCCTGTACCTTTCCGACGAACTGGTAGCCCGAGTGGTTGGGATCACCCATCGCGACGGCGACGCCCGTCTCGCCAGACGCAACGCGCTCGGCGAACGTCGACAGCGCAGTCGCCTCGTCCTCGTACCCGCAGGTCAGGAGCTCCGTCTCGTCGTCCGCCAGTTCCGCGACGAACTCGACGACCGTCGTGAACCCGACGACGACATCGGCTTCCCGAACGGCCCGTTCGCCGCGAGGCGTGATGAACTCGGGGTTCCCGGGGCCGACGCCGATGACGCGGACCGGGTCGGCGGCCGATGCGTCGCGGTCGGCCTCCGGGTCGGCAGCGGCGAACGTCGCTGGATCGGGGCCGGCGTCGAGGTCGTAGTCACTCATCGCCGGCTCCTGAACTGTCGAACTCGAGTTCGAGTTCACCCGCACGAACGTCGGCCGCGACGTGGATCAGTTCGTTGGTCAGCGCGGCGGCGAGACCGCTGCCGCCGCGGCGGCCGACGTTCGTGATCGCCGGGACGCCGACGGCGTTGCTGACCTCGCGCACGCGCTGGCGGCTCTCCTCGGCTTTGACGAAGCCGACCGGCGTCGCGACGACGGCGGCGGGGCGGGTGCCGTTTTCGATGCAGTCCGCGAGCGCGAACGCGGCTGTCGGGGCGTTGCCGACGACGGCGATCGAGTCGTCGTAGACGCCCTGTTTGTCGAGTTCGAGCACCGAGGCCGCGGTTCGGGTCATGCCGGTTCGCTCGGCCAGCTCCGTGCCGTTGCCGATCGCTTTTCGCTTCTCGCAGTCGTGGCCGCGGCCCGTGATGCCCGCCATCGGCATGGTGATGTCCGTGACGATGTCGGCCTCCGCGAGGACGGCCCGCGCGCCGGCGCGAACGGGCGCGTCTTCGTCGTCTCCCCGCTCGTCCGCGCCGGTAAATCGGAGCAGGTGCTGGAACTCGATGTCGCCCATCGAGTGGACCGACTTCTGTCTGATGCGATCCGCGAGCGTCTCGTCGGGGACGAATTGCCGGACGATGTCCATGCTCGTCTCGGCGATGTCCATCGCGTTCTGGGTCGTCGCGCCGAGATCGGCGTACTCCTCGCCCTCCCGGGACTCTGCCGCAGCGTCAACCTGGTCTGGGTCGTCAGTCTCAGTCATCGGTCGACACCTCCGCGCCCACGACTTCGTTCGTCGTCCGCTCCTCTAAGTCGCCCTCGACCGAGAGGTTGAGATCGCGCAAGCGGTCTTCGGTCCCCGCGTCGGCGTCCCAGAGGTCGCGGTCGATTGCCTCGAGCAGGGTGTCGGTGATGGATTCGAGCGCCCACGGGTTGACCTCGCGCATCCACGCCTGTCTGTCGGCGTCGAAGGCGAACTTCTCGGCGACCTCCGCCCAGAGCGTATCGCTCACGACGCCGGCCGTCGCGTCCCAGCCGAGGGTCACGTCGACCGTCGTCGAGAGGTCGCCGGCACCCTTGTAGCCGTGTTCTTCCATGGACTCGAGCCAGTCCGGGTTCAGGACGCGAGCGCGCATCGCCTTGCGGACCTTCTCCTCGTTCGTGTAGACGTCCACGTTGTCGGGATCGGAGGAGTCGCCGACGTACGAGGCCGGCTCTGCGCCGGAGATCTCGGTGACCGCGGAGATGAATCCGCCGTGGAAGGCGTACCAGTCCGAGGAGTCGAACTCGTCTTGCTCCATCGTGTCCTCTAGTTTGACGGTTGCATCCACGTTCGACAGTCGCCGTTCGAAGGCGTCGTGTGCCTCCGAGACGCGGCCGCGAGAGCCCATCGCGTAGCCGCCCCACTGGACGTAAACGTCCGCGAGGTCGGCGCGATCGTCCCAGTTGCCCTCGTCGACGGCCTTGTTCGTCCCGGCACCGTAGCCGCCGGGCGTGGTGGTGAAGACGCGGTGTTTAGCCGCTTTTCGGGCGTCGGATTCGTCGAGTCCGTCGGCCTCGAGTTCAGCTTGCTCTGCCTCGACGTGCTTTTTCACGTAGTTCATGTCGTGGGGTTCCTCGAGGTCGACGACCGCGTCCACGGCGTCGTGGATGACGCCGGCCGCGGCCGGGAAGGCGTCGCGGAACAGCCCGGAGACGCGCGTCGTCACGTCGATCCGGGGGCGGTCGAGTTCATCCAGCGGAATGGGTTCTACGTCGTCGATCCGCCCGGCGTCGGTCCACTGCGGTTCGACGCCCATCAGTGCGAGCACCTGGGCGATCGTCTCACCGCGGGTGCGCACGGTTGGGGTCCCCCAGGCGACGACGCCGATCTCTTCGGGGTACCCGCCCTCTTCGTCGTAGTGGCGCTCGAGCACACCTTCGGCGACCTCGCTCCCGACCTGCCAGGCCGGCTTCGCCGGCACCTTTCGCGGATCGAGCGTGTAGAAGTTCCGCGCCGTCGGGAGCAGATCGACGCCGCCCCGCGTGGGCGCGCCGGAGCCCCCGGGCGGAACGTACTCGCCCGAGAGCGCGTCGGCCGTCCGCGGAATCTCGTCTTCGGCTCCCCGCACGCGCGGCTCGGCTTCCTCGCAGATGTACGCGAGAACCTCGCGCAGGTCGTCGTGCGCACCCGAGTTCGCCCGCGCGTCGCCGAGGGTGTCGATGTCGACGACCAGCAGGTTCATGTTCACCTCGTCTTCCGCGCCCGCGGTGCGCTCCGATTCGGGAACGTCGAACTCGTGTGCGGCGAGCGTTTCGACGAGGTCGACGCTCGTCTCGTGGACCGCGTCGGCTGCCTCGGCGTAGGTCATTCCGAGCGCGTCGTCGTACTCGCCGGGGGAATCGAGCATGGTCTCGTAATCGACGCCGAGGACGCCGGCGACGCTCTCGCGCAGGCTCGGCGCGCCGGGGTTCTCGAGTCGGGTCAACGCGACAAGATACTCGACGAGGCGCTCGCCCGCGGGCGGTTCGGACATCGTGTGCAGCCCCAGTCTGATCTGCGTCGTCTTCACGTCCGTGAGGTACTCGTGGATGCGCTCGACGAGGTCGTCGATGTCGAGGGCGTCGCCGTCGACGGTTCCTTCGGCGAGCGTCGAGCCGGCTTCGTCCGGTCCGCGCACGTTGGCGCGCTCGTCGATCGTGCCCGAAACGCCGAGTTCGACCGCGAGGTCGAGTTCGTCGACCGCCTCGCGGATGAGCGTCTCGAGGTGCTCGCCGTCGTCGGCGCGCGCATCCTCCATGCCGGCCTCGCGGTACTGGTTCGCGAGTTCTTCGAGTTCGGAAAGCTCGTCGTACGTCCCCGCGTTTCGCATCACGGGCGTCAGGTAGTCGACGATAGCGGCGTAGGAGCGGCGCTTTGCTTGGGTTCCCTCGCCGGGGTTGTTGATGATGTAGGGATAGACGTTCGGGATATCGTCGACCAGTTGGTCGGGCGCGCTCGCCCCGTCGAGACCGACGGTCTTGCCGGGCAGCCACTCGAGACTGCCGTGCGTTCCGAGGTGGACGACCGCGTCGGCGTCGAAGGCGTTCCGGAGCCAGCCGTAGAAGGCGTAGTAGTCGTGGGGCGGCTGAAGGTTCGAATCGTGGTAGACCTTCGAGGGATCCATGCCGAACCCGCGCGGGGGTTGGACGGTGACGAGGACGCTCCCGAACTCGACGCCCGGAATCGCGAACGGGCGGTCGGGGACATCGCCCCACTCTTCGAGCACGTTCTCCTGGAAGCCCTCATCCGCCGAGTCGAACCACGCCGCGTAGGTCTCCGGCGAGACGACATCGACCGACAGGTCACGCACGTCCGCGGGTGCGACCCAGCGGTCGTCGAGGGTGAGCTGGGCGGTCAGCTTTTCGACGAGTGACTGGCCGCTGTCGGGCAGTTCTCCACCGAGGTCGTAATCTCGGGCGTCGAGTTCGGCGAGGAGATTGACGGTCGATTCGGGCGAGTCGAGGCCGAATGCCGTGCCGATCCCGTCGTCGCTCGGCGGATAGTTGTGCAGGACGACGGCGATTTGCTTGTCTTCGTTCGGCGTGTGCTGGAGTTCGGCCCAGTTGACGGCTAGCCGAGTCGCGTGATCGATACGGTCCGCGATCGGGAAGTGGTGTTTCGGCGCGGAGCCAATGTCGGCCTCGTCGTCGGTGCGTTCTTTCCCCGAGATGGGGTGAGTGATAACGTTGCCGTCGAACTCGGGAAGCGCGACCGAAAGCGCGAGTTCGAAGCCCATAACACCGGTATCGCTCGAGTCGTAGCGCGAGCGCGAGCGCATCGTGGTGACCGTCTGGAGGACGGGCACGCCCAGGCGGTCGAGGAAGACGTTCTCCGCTGAGCTGCCTTCGTCGTCAGCGCTGCGGCCGCGCTCGTCCATCGAGAGGGAGAACATAAAGGAAGAGAGCACGGCGTCGACGATCGGCTGACCGGCGTCGTTCAGGAGCCAGTTATCGGTGACCCACTCGGCGTCCTCCTGCTCGTCGGTGTCCGTCGCGGGGTTACAGAAGATCGGCAAGGCGTTCGCGCCCTGCGCCTCGAGCGCCCGTACCTGCGCGTCGACGTACCGGGTGTTCTCGTGGGTCCAGTGGGACTCGTAGAACCAGATTGCGACCGTCGGCCTGTCCGGATCGTGGGTCTCGAGTAGTTCTTCGTACTCAATACCCGGATGATCGGGGTGATAGACGCCCTCCGTGGGGAGCGCGGTGGGCTCGTCGAACTCGCGCTCGCGGTCGTCCGCGTCGGCGAACTCGGCGGCGAGGAACCGACACACGTTTGCCACGTTGACCGTCCCGCCCCGCTCGAGGTACTCGTAGACCCGGTCGCGGCGGTCCGCATCAACCGTCGTGTCCTCGAACGCGAACGCGTCGCCGGTCGATTTGACGATCAGCGGGACGTTCGCCGCCTCGAGTTCAGCCGTCGCATACTCGTAGCCGGGCATGCTGTCTGCAGCGCCGTGCAGCCAGAAGATCGCCGCCGCGGCGTCGGTCAGTTCCTCGACGAACTCCTCGATCGTGGCCTCGTCGTCCAGGTCGCTCTCCGAGCGAACGACCAGTTCGATGTCGTCGAGGCGCTTGGCCGCTCGTCCGATCGATCCGAGCTCGTTCTCCGTCGCAGTGTAGATGCCGATCCGTGTCATCGTGTTTTTAAATCTCTATTGTATTAGCGCAAGTATGGTTGCAAATTCCGTGGGTAAAAAACTATCGTCGCTCGCCGTCCCGGGGATCGTCGGCCAGGAGACGCTCAAACGCGTGTTACTCGCCGTCGCGGTCAACGACGATCTCGACGGGGCGCTGATCGCCGGCGAGAAGGGAACCGCGAAGTCGACCGCCGTGCGGACGCTCGCGGAGCACCTCCCGGAACAGCGGGTCGTGGCCGACTGCCGATTTCGCTGTTCGCCCGACGGGTCGGGACCGCAGTGTGCCGACTGTCGGGAGCGCAATCCCGACGAGATGCCGGTCGAAACCCGTCCGACGCCGGTCGTGACGCTCCCGCTGGGCGCGACCCGCGACCGCGTCGTCGGCACCCTCTCGGTCGAGGACGCGCTCGCCGGCGATGCGTCGTTCGAGCCCGGCCTGCTAGCCCGCGCGAACCGCGGCATCCTCTACGTCGACGAGATCAACCTGCTCGACGATCACCTGGTCGACGTCCTCCTCGACGCGGCGGCGAGCGCCACGAACACCGTCGAACGCGACGGCGTCAGCGTCTCCCACCCCGCCGCGTTCACCCTGGTCGGGACCATGAATCCCGAAGAGGGCGACCTCCGCCCCCAGCTTCGGGATCGGTTCGCCCTACAGACGACCGTCGAGGGCTGTCGAGACATCGATGACCGCGTCAAAATCATCGACCGGGCGCTCGGCGATGATACCGACGCGACTTCGGGGGACAGCAACGGATCCACCGACACGCAACCGGTGGAGTTCAGCGTCGACCGTCGCCGCGAGGCGGTCGCCGCCGCCCGCGATCGCGTCTCGCGGGTCGATCTCCCCGCCGAGTTCAGGGCGACGATCGCCGAACTCTGTCTAGACGCCGGCGTCGACGGCCACCGGGGCGATATTGCAACCGCCAGAACCGCGGTCACGCTGGCCGCGCTCGAGGGACGGACGACCGTGATCGAGTCGGACGTTCGCGAGGCCGCGACCTACACGCTGCCACACCGACTCCGGAGTACGCCGTTCGCGGACGACGTTCCGGACGTAGACGACCTGCTTGAGGACCATCTCGAGGACTCGGCCGACGGCCGCAACGATGACGGCGAGTCGAATACGGATGCCGCGGACGACGGCGAGAGTGACCTCGAACCGAGCGACGGCACAGCGGAGGGTGGAGGAAGCGACGACCGCGGCCCCGAAACGGACGATGAGAACGACGCACCGGGGGAGGGCAACGGCTCCGACGACCGAGAGCCGGCGGACGACCGCAGCGGGTCCCGTCCGGACCGATCCGACGGCGACGGAACGCCGGGTACCGGTGACGGCGGTGGAACCGCGGCAAGCGCGGCGGACCAAGCGGCGCCCTCGGCTGACGAAAGCGACGGGGATGGCGGCGAAGGGAGCGAGAGCTGTTCCGACGAGGGCGAGGACGAAGGTGAAGGAGAAGGTGATTCGGACGCGGACGGCGACGCAGAGACCGATGTCCAGCCGCTCGTCCCCGGACAGCGACGAGCCGCCATCGGGGACGCCGCCGCACCCGAACTCGAAACGTCAATCACAGAGCGCGACGCGGCGTCACGATCGGACGGCGCGCGCACGAACGTCGCACCGAGTGCGGCGAATCGCGGCGCTCGCGTCAGGACCGAATCGGCATCCGATGCCGCGGGGCAGACCGGTTCGATCGACGCCGCGGCGTCCGTGCGGGCCGCCGCCAGCCGCGGCGAGACGACGGTCGGATCGGACGACCTCCGTCGCGCCGTCCGCGAGGGAACCGCCGCGGCGACGGTCGTCTTCGCCGTCGACGCGAGCGCGTCGATGCAACCCGCGATGCGGACGGCCAAGGGCGTCGTCCTCGAACTCCTGCGCGAGAGCTACCAGCGCCGCGACGACATCGCGTTCGTCGCGTTCGCCGGCGACGACGCGGACGTCCTCCTCCCGCCAACTCACAGCGTGAGCCTCGCCGCTCGCCACCTGAAATCCCTCCCCACCGGCGACCGCACGCCGCTCCCCGCCGGCCTCGAAACCGCCAGTGCCGTCGTCGAACGGGCGGATACCGAGACCGCCGTCATCGTCCTCGTTACCGACGGAAAAGCGACCGCAGCCGACGGCAGTCCGACCGAGCGCACGCGAGCGGCCGCGCGCCGACTCACCCAGACTGGCGCTGAACTCGTTCTCGTCGACGCCGGGACCGACAGCCGCGCCGACCTTTCGTCGCTCATCGTCAACGAAACCGACGGGAAACGCGTTCCCCTCTCGGCGCTCTCGGCGGAAACCGTCCGCTCGGCCGTCGACGCGGCGGCTTCTAAATAGCCCGGAAGGGATTTCGAAAATCCCTACCAACAGACCTACATAGATAGTCTAACTGATTAGCCTAACCGATGAACACAAACGAAAAACCCACACAACTCAGGGCGCGGCGACCGAAACTGAACTCGAACCGAAAATGAGCGACGATACCGACACACCTCCGGCATCGACCGCCGAGACCCAGATCGACCAGCGACTCGAACGGGCGCGCAATCGGATTCGTGATACCTCCGCTGACGCACTCGTCCTCTTTCCGAGCACGAACCTCGCGTATCTCAGCGGCTTCCACGAGGAGCCGATGGAACGCCACCTCTTCCTGTTCGTCACCGCCGACGACGCGGTCTTTCTCGCCCCCACGATGTACGACACGCAACTCGCAGCCGAAACGCCCATTTCGGACATCCGCACCTGGGATGACGGCGACGACCCGACCGCCCTCCTCGCCCGACTCGGCGACGACCTCGGGATCGAATACGGCCGCCTGCTGGTCGACGACCGCATGTGGGCCCGCTTCACGCAAGACCTCCGGGAGACGTTTCCCGAAGCCACCTTCGATCTGGCGAGTCACCTCCTCGACGACCTTCGAATCCGGAAGGACGACCGTGAACTCGACCACCTCCGCGCCGCGGCGACCGTCGCCGACAACGTCAGCACCGCCATTCGCAGCCTCGGTGCCGACGCGATCGGCCTCACCGAAACTGAACTCGCCGCGGAGATCGAGCGTCGACTATCGGCGGCCGGCGGCAGCGGCGTCTCCTTCGAAACCGTCGTCGGGTCCGGACCGAACGGCGCTCGCCCCCACCACCGCCACACCGATCGGACGATCCGTCGCGGCGACCCCGTCGTCCTCGACTTCGGTACCGTCGTCGACGGCTATCCCAGCGACCAGACCCGAACCGTGGTCTTCGACGGCGACCCGCCTGCCGGCTTCGAAGACGCCCACGCTGCAGTCTTGGCCGCCCAAAAAGCCGCGGTTCGTACCGTCGAGCCCGGAGTCGAGGCTCAAGCGGTTGATCACGCCGCTCGGAACGTCCTCGACGAGCGCGGCTACGGCGACCACTTCATCCACCGTACCGGCCACGGCGTCGGCCTCGAAGTCCACGAGCCACCCTACATCACGGACGGCAACGATCTCGAACTCGAGCCGGGGATGGTCTTCAGCATCGAACCCGGCGTCTACCTCGATGACGAGTTCGGTATCCGAATCGAGGATCTGGTCGTCGTCACCGACGAGGGGTGCGAGCGATTGAACCGGTCGCCGCGGACGTGGGAGCCGGTGACCGACGTAGACGACTGAGTCGATCGAGTGCAGCGCGTGACCTCGGTTGTTGTCTCACGAAGAGAGACGAACGGATAGTGTCATCGAACGGCTCACACATCCCGACCCGGCAATTACAATACGCAGTCCAGGGGTAGAGATCGGAACCACCCCCCTATCTATCTGATTTTTGGTAGAGATGACGTGCGAGATATAAAAGGAGCGTTCAGCAGAGTACGCCATCATCTTTGAGAGCGTTCGAATGTGTCACTAGGGATTTCTTCCCTGTTATCGCTGAGTAACCGAACCACCGATTCAATCTCTTCCCAATTTGGTCCCTTGACAACCGTTACGTTGTCACTGTTCCACACGATGTATCCCATGTTGTCGAGTTTTGGGAGATGTGTGTGAATAAGCTGTACCTCTAATTCATCGGTTTCTCGTGCATCGTTCTTCGCTACGGTCTCTGGTTGGCTCACTGGATTGTGGTCCAATAGTTCAATAAGTATACACCGCCGCGCTTGAGACCCCAGCGCCTCTGCAATGTGGTCAAACCCCATTCTGGCACTCACGGACAGATAGTAGCGTCCCAAACGCTTCCCTTCGGTGCATGGTGAACAAAGTTGTTATTGAATAGCAATCTATGCAGTAGCCCTCATACAGGTCAAGATGGGGTTGGGGTGATCAGAGTTCCTAGATCGGCTTGAACTCTTCTTCGAGCTCCTCTTCCATTGCGATGAGCGTGTTTTCGGTGAGTGTCTCGATCGCACGGCGGAGTCGTTCTGTGACAGCCTGATCAGAGATACCGAGGTCATCGGCTAAATCCTGCGTGGACATTCGCCGTGGGATCGAATAGTACCCGCCCTGAACAGCGCGCATCAGCGTTTCGCGCTGGGCTTTTGTTACCCCGTACCACATTCCAGTTCCTGGACGGACGGGATTGTAGATGCGTCCGACTTCGAGGGAAATGTGGGCATTCGAACAGTACTCTTGAAACTCACTGAGGGCCTCGTGGGTGGGAAATCGAATCTCGAACTCCCACGTATTGGGCGTTCCGGTCGCACTCAGGAGTTGCCCCTTTAGATCGAGGACCCCTTGGAAAAAGACGTCACGGGCTACATTCCAGTCTAACGAATACAATCGATCGCCGTTGTGTCTCGTCATCTCGATTATACGTTCGACTGACGGGTGATTCCCGACATTTTTTTCGAACGATTCTCGGACCTCGTCGCTCACCGAGAAGAACGGAACGGCTTTTTCGCCCAGCGGGACCATGTTTTCGAGTTCGATCGTCCCGCTGGCTTCCAATTCGAGGATCCGGCCGAGTTCAAATGAGTCGGCTGGAATCCGAAGATGCGCAATGACTGCCATTCCTTGATAGAAATTGGGGTTCGAGACGGGTAAATATAGGCGGCTTGGTGTACCAACCTGTGTACACTCTGCTTGGTGTACCATGCAGAACGGCAGACCTATTGGTGTGGCGTCCTTTGAGAACGATGGACCGAACGCCCTGCGCGAAGTGTGACCCTTGTGGTGTGAATGTGGTCGTGGCTTAGCCTCCATATCTTCGGGTCAAGGATCGTGGCCCATTCACCATGACACGCGATCAACTCCGTGACGTTTCGATTACCAGTGCCGACGAATTCGAGTCCATACTTGCTGAGGTGGTAGAGAAGGCCATTGAGGCTGACGTAGACGTTCGTGGTGCCTGGGAGTTTCGAACGCGAGGATCAACGCACGACTGGGAGGTAGAAATCATCGAACTGGCCAAACATCTCGACAACGAAGACGAATGTGAGTGAGTCACGGCGACTAGCACACAGTTAGGCTATTGCTGCCAACCGACGGAACGATCCTTCTTCGATAACGTGGGGTAGTTGGTAGAGGCCCTGCTGTCCGTGGCTGCTGACAAAGACTTCCACAACTGGCATACGAAGTTCGAGTTCTAGGCCCGTGATGTCGAACGGCTGCTCTTACAGGGTGGATCGAGACCGCTCACGGAAGGACACAACGTGCGTATCCGGGCAAAGGTTACTCTCAGCACTGGATAGCTGAGATCTCGTACTCAACAACGAAGCGCTCACTCGGTGATGCCGTGCGAGCGCTGGGTTGGTATCGATGGTTTCGTAAAATCATCTACACTCTGTCATCACTACTATCGAACAGTTCTGTGTGCGACTCTAATCACCGGTTAGCAGCCATTCAACACGGCAGAATACGAGACAGTAGGAATGGTCATAGCCGTATCCGAACCGACCGTGTCGTCAGAACTCTCGTTCCCGGAATTGCCGCTGTCTTCGTGTACCGATGTCGGATACAGCGGCACCGAACCGCCCGGCGGATTCGAGTATGACGAGTTCTACTGGGGAGTGCTCGGCTACTCGCCCGACGGGGGCGTGAATCGATGCGATACGCCGATCGTGACGGTTGCCGTCGGGCTACTCGGAGTCGGGGGTAAGATGCTCAGAAACGAGTGCTGGGGGCGGTAAGACGCTCACCTGCAGGTGATGCTGGTGATCGGTAAATCGCACGCCAAACCGAGAAATGGCGCTCCGACGCGCCGTGGATACGTACGCGACGTTACTTGACTGGCGTCCACTCACTCGCCGCCCGCTCTCGGAGCAGTTCGCGGAACTCCGCCGTCGTCCGCTCGAGTAACTCGCCGGACGACCAATCGAGGATCACGCCGTAGCGGCGAATGAGATCCAGTTTGTCGAGTTCACCCTCGTGGTAGCGCTCGGTGATCGTGTCGGGGTCTTCCCGGAGCCAGTCCTCGCGATTGGCGCGGATGAACGCGCGCTGCTCGTCGGTCGCTTCGGGATCGATCTCGTACGCACAGACGTCCGGATCGATTTCCTCGATGACGACGCCGTAATCCCGCTCGGCGCGTTCGACGGACACGTAGTCGTCTTTGACATCCTCGAGAACCGCCTCGGGATCGCGTTCCAGCGGGTCGCCGAATCCGCCGCCGCCCGACGATGGACGGACGAACTCGTCGCCCTCGTCGATCGGGACGTTCGAGAACACGGTCCCCATGTCCTGGGACTCGCCGTCTCGAGTAAGGGTGACGCCGTGGGGAACGCCCGGAAGCCCGCCATTGATCCCCCAGGTGATCGACCGGGCGCGGTCCGAACAGTACGACATGACGCTGTTCTCGCAGGCGAGCATCCGGCCGCCCTTGCGGAGACCGCAGCCGCCGCGGAACTCGCCGGGGCCCGCGGAGTCGGTGACGATCGAGTGCTCGCTGGTCACGAGCGGCGTGTCTCGCTCTTGGCCCTCGAGCGACTGGACGGCGAGTCCGGCTCCGAATACCGGCGCGGTCGCGTTCGATCCGTCCTTGCCGTCGCGGCCGCCCCAGCCCCCGGCCATCCAGTCGTACCAGGCGAACTCCTGGCCGTCGCGCCCGGGTCGCTGGTCCTGCCCGCCCGCGAGCAGGTACTCGAGGTTGAACGCACAGGCCATCGCCCGCTCGGGCAGCACCTCCGACCAGAGTTCGAAAATGGCGTTCATCACCTTCTCGTACGCGCCGGCGACCGAGCCCGTCACGGGAACGGGTTCGGGCGCGTTGACGACGGTTCCCTCCGGCAGGTCGGCGCTGACGACGCGGTAGAGCCCCGAGTTCAGCGGCACGTCGGGGAAGAACATCTTCGTCCCGGAGACGACCGCCGAAAAGGAGGTCCCGAACGTCGAGTTCAGAAAGTTGCCGACGTACTCGTCCGATCCGGAGAGGTCGTAGTGGACCTCGTCGCCGTCGATAGTCATCTCGACGTCGATTGTGACGAACCCCTCCTCTTTGTTCGGGTCGGCGTCGATGTAATCCCGGGTGTGCCAGGTGCCGTCGGGCAGGTCGCTGAGTTGCTCGCGCATGATGCGCTCGACGTAGTCTTTCGACTCGTCGAAGGCGGTCATGACCGTGTCGACGCCGTACTTCTCGACGAGTTCGAGTAAGCGTTCTTCGGCGATCCGCGTCGCTTCGGTCTGGGCGCGAAGGTCGCCCATGCGGTCCTCCGAGAGGCGCATGTTGGTGGTCAGAAGGTTGGCGACGTCGTCGCGGAACTCGCCGGCGTCCCAGATTTTCAGCGGCGGGATGCGCATTCCCTCCGCGAAGTGGTCGTTCGCCTCGATGTTGAACGAGCCGGGAGCCGGGCCGCCCACGTCGGCCCAGTGGCCGTTGGACTGCGTGACGGCAATGAGTTCCCCCTCGTGGAAGACTGGCCGCATGATCCGAACGTCGTTGATATGTGTCCCGCCGAGGTAGGGGTCGTTGACGATGTAAACATCGCCAGGATTGATGTCGCCCTCGAAGTATTCGAGGGTCTCCTTGCAGGTGTAGTGAAGGGTGCCGACGTGAACGGCGATATCTTTCGACCCCTGCATCACCGTGTTCCCCTCGGCGTCGTTCAGACAGTTGCTGAAGTCGCGGTTATAGATGACGAACGAGTAGCACGTCCGTCGGATCTGCTGTGCCATCCGGTCGACGAGGTTCGTGAAGGAACTGCGAAGCACCTCGAACGTAACCGGATCGAGATCGATGTCCGTCTGTGGTTGTGTTTCAGTCATGGTTACACCGTGAGGATAATGGTACCCGTCTCGTCGACCTCGGCCGTCGCATTCGGCGGGACGACCACCGTCGAGTCCATTTGCTCGACGATCGCAGGTCCCTCGAATGTCGCCCCCGCCCCTAGTTCGGCACGCTCGTACACGGCCGTGTCGATGAACTCGCCTGCAGCCTCGAAGTACGCATCTCGGGTCGTTCGCCGGGCCGTATCAGCCTTCCCCGAGTCGATTTCGGGGAACGAGGGTTTTTCGACGACGCCGCGACCGGTCACGTGCAATCCGTAGACTTCGACCGGTTGGTCCTCGTCAGAGTAGGCGTACGTCTGTTCGTGCTGGCGATGGAAGCGTTCCCGAATCGTCTCCATGCTCTCGAGCGGGCGCGAGCAGCCGACCTCGAGCGAGCACCACTGGCCGGTATACCGCATCTTGATCTCGTGATCCATCCGCATCTCGCTCTCGTCGATGCCCTCCTCGTCGAGTCGCTCGCGGATTTCGGCCTCCATGTCCGCGAACGCGGTCTCGATATCGTCGACGATATCCGCCGCGGCGTCGGCGATAAACGTCTGCGAGAGATCGTGTTCGACGTCGACCAGCAGACAGCCGAGCGCCGAATTGATTCCCGGATAGGGCGGGATAATGACCTGTGGAATGTTCATCTCCCGAGCGACGTGTGCCGCGTGTAACGGTCCCGCACCGCCGAACGCGACGAGCGCGAAATCGCGCGGATCGAATCCCTTACTCGTCGAAACCAGTCGCACGGCGTTACACATGTTCGCGACCGCGATCTGTTCAATCGCCGACGCAGCCTCCGTGAGCTTGAGTCCGAGCGGATCGGCGATGTCGCGCTGAATAACTTTCCGGGCGGGTTCGGCGGTTGCGTCCATGTCGCCACCGAGGAACCGATCCGGATCGACCCAGCCGAGGACGACGTTCGCATCGGTCGTCGTCGGTTTATCTCCACCCCGAAGATAACAGGCCGGACCCGGATCGGCACCCTGACTGTTCGGCCCGACGCGAAGCGAGCCGCCATCGTCGATCCAGGCGACCGAGCCGCCGCCAGCACCGATCGTTTCGATATCCGTCGACGGGAACATGATCGGATACCCGTACTCGACGGCCCACTCGTCGGTCATCTCGATATCGCCCTGGTGCGTAAGCGAAACGTCAGCGCTGGTACCGCCCATATCGAACCCGATCGCGTTCTCGAAGCCGCACTGATCGGCAATATACCGGCTCGCGATCGCGCCCGCTGTCGGGCCCGAGTTTGCGATACGAGCCGCGTAGTAAGCGATGGCCTCAGTCGTCATCACGCCGCCACCCGAATGCATGGCGAGGACGTCGCCATCGTATCCACGCTCATCGAGTTTAGCTTCGAGATCGGTCAGATAGTCGCGGACAACCGGCACCAGCGCTGCGTTGATGACCGTCGTGCTGGTCCGTTCGTGCTCGAACATCTCCGGCAAAATCTCGTGGGATGTACAAACGAACGCATCAGGATACTCCGCCGCGACGATTTCCTCGACCCGTTGTTCGTGCTCTCCATTAACGTACGCATTGATCAATGAGACAGCGATCGTATCGATACCGCGCTTTTCGAAGATCCGAACGGCCTCTCGGACAGCCTCCTCGTCTAGCGGTTCGACGACGTTTCCCGCATAATCGATACGCTCGGCTACCTCGAGTCGATCCCGCCTTCGTACGTAAGGATCGGCAACGTCTTCGTACGCATCCCAAAGATCCTCTTTCGTCCCGTCGCGGATTTCGTGTACGTCACGAAAACCCTCGGTCGTAATCAGGCCAATTCGCGGCAGTTCGCGCTCGATAAGCGCGTTCGTCCCGACGGTCGATCCGTGCGAGAAGAACTCCAAGTCGCCGATTTCCGTATCCGACTTGGTCAGTCCGTTGATGACTCCGTCAGCGGGATTAGCCGGCGTCGAGGGCGTCTTCTCGATTTCGACGTCTCCCGTCTCTTCGTCGAAGAGAATGACGTCCGTGAACGTTCCGCCGATATCTATGCCAGCTCGTCTCATACTATCATCCCACACACCATCTCACGGTCAGACTATATAATCGTTCCCCTCAGGATCGGATGTGATTCTACTGAGATCGGTCAAATAGATACTTGTCTCCTCACCACTTGTTTCATTGAACACAACCCAATTATATCGGGTGTTGGAGAATAGGTGACAGTTGCTAGCCAATTCCGAGATGGGGTTTTCTGTAGAATTCTAGTCACTTCCGGCCACACCGATACTGGATTGCGTCTACACTATCGCTCTGCTCCGCGGCGAAGTGGACCACTGATTCGTTCGTATCTCGGACCTTCGACTCCAGTTACACGTGTGGATGAACTCTGTCAATAGCTTCGTCGACGGCTTCAGTTTGTCCAAGGATGGTGATGCGGTCGCCGTATTCGAGTTCGAAATCACCACGGGGAACCGTGCTCTCACCACCGCGGTCGACGAGCGCGATCAGCACCTCGTTTGGAATCTCGGCGTCGATATCGGCGATGGTCCGGCCGACGAGTTTCTCCGCGGTTACCTCGATCTCTTGGACGTCACCGCTTCGGCCCAGTTCCGTCATCCAGTTCGACAGCGCCGGGCGCTCGATCATGTTGTCGATTCCCCACGCGGTTGCCATTGTGGATGACACCGTTTTGACACCGAGTTCTTCGAACGCGTCAGCATTGTCGGGATCATTGACTCGGGCGATGACCGTCTCGACGTCGAACTTCGACTTGGCGAGCTGGGCGATGAGCAGATTCGTGTCGTCATCGCCGGTGACAGCAGCCACGGTCTTCGCGTTGTCAGCGCCGGCGTTCCGCAGGGCCTTGGTATCGGTACCGTCGCCTTCGCGGACGGAAAAGCCGTCGGCCCGCGCTTGCTCGGCTATCGAGTCGTCATTTTCTAGTACGATAACGTTCTCTTCGCGTTCTTCGAGGCGTTCGGCGAGCGCGCGGCCCACCTGTCCGCCTCCGACGATGAGTATTCGCATTGGTATCACACGTAATCGTTCCGCGATCTGTCTGGCGAAGCCACCCTCGAACACGACCGTCACGAGGATGACGAGAAACACCGTGCCCACGAGGACGTTCGCTCCCTCCGGGTTTGACGGCGGTTCCGTCGTCTGGAGTTGGATGGCAAACAGCGTCGCCACGCTCGCGGGAATGATCCCCCGCGGACCGACGAAGCTCATGAACAATTTCTCGTTGCGCGTGAACCGCTCACCCCTCGTCGACAGGAAGACGAGTAGCGGGCGAACGACCAGCGCGATGATCACCACGACCGCTAGCCCCTTGAGACCGAGAGTCAACAGCGTCTCGAAATCGATGAGTGCAGCGAGCGCGATGAATATAAACGAAAGGACGACGAGCGTAACGTCGCCCTTGAACGACTCGATGGTCTCCTTGTACGGGAGGTCGGTATTCCCAAGGAGTACACCGGCGGTTGCAACGGCGGCGACCCCCGCCTCAGAGGCGATGGTGTCGGCGATGCCGAACGCGACGATCGCGCCAGCGAGCGTCATCAGTCGCGCGTTCTGGGGAGTCTCACCGGTCGCGAGGTGCACCTGCGTAAGCAGGTACCAGAGCACACCGGCGACGACGATGCCGACGAGCAGGCCCACGCCGAGACGCATCGCGAACTCGCTGACGTAATCGGATGGATTGGCTTCCTGAGACGCGAGTAGTTTGAAGATGACGACCGCGAGGATAGCCGCGGTCACGTCGTTAACGATCCCCTCGATTTCCAGCGCCGCGGCCACCCGGTTGTGGACTGGCACGACTGAGAGGATAGGCGTGACGACTGTCGGACCCGTCGCCACGAGGAGCGAGCCGATCAATGCCGCTATCGCCCACTCGACAGCCAACAGGAAGTGAACCGCCACCGTCGTCCCAAGGAACGCGACTAGGGCCCCTACTGTCACCAGTCGGAGTGCAGCAGCGGGTGCCTCGCGAAGCTTCTCGACGGTGAGGTGGAACGCACCCTCAAACACGATGATCGCTACGCTCAAGCCGACGATAGTCGACAGTGCAGGCCCGAACGACTCCCGACTCACGAGTCCGACGCCCTCCGGTCCGACGGCGACGCCTGCGAGAATGAGAAAGAGTACGCTCGGGACGCGATACCGGTCGGCGAGCACCTGTGCGCTCACGCCAAGTGCGATGATCAGTGCAATAATTAACAGCAGGTTCGACTCACCCTCTACCACAAGCGGGACCAGAGTACCGTTCGGAATTACGAGCGGGATCACCGTCTCACCCAACCCGTTGAACAGCGGGCGTTCGAAACTACCGGTCGGGTCCACGAGTGCATCTTAGTGAAGATATTGGTTCCACGCTTATAAATGCCAAATTACCGGTATCTCATCGGTGTCCGAACTAAATTGACAGCCATATAACACACTGGTCACGGACTGGATGTACTACGACTCTTTCCTCTGCAAGCATCACGGGAACGGAGGCTTCTGATTGCGGTCAGAAATCAGAGATACACCCCCGTCACACATTGTTGCTTGCAGCGCATCGCTTGGATACTGTATTTGAAAGCGTCTCGCCTCGGTTGTCGATAGTCACACTGGAGTTGAAATACCGTGAGAGACAGTACCAACGTAACGTTGGAGATTCAGTACTAGAGCGAGAGCCACCGTCGCATTAGCGACGCGGTGGCTCTCGCTGGAATTAGCGTCTTCATCATCCACTCCGAGCGACTCATACCCCGAATGCCGTCTACCGACAATCATCACGCAGTAGTAACCGCGGCCAGGATCGGAATAACCACCCGGCTCAAACCCTCCGAACCAGTGACCACATCTCAGAGTCCAATCACAACTCCGTCACCAGCCGACGGACACGCCACCAGATTGAACTCGAAAACACCGTCGGCGGATCAAAATCGATTCGAACACAATAGCACAAAAGACGGCGAATACCGAAGACTACGCGGTTTGAATGAGATATGAATAGAAGCGGCGAATCGAATTTCCCAGAGGATCTCTCACTCCAGTACTCGCCGATACGCAGGTGGGCTTATCGTCCGTGTTCGGGATGGGTACGGGAGGAACCCCACCGCGATGGCCGCTTACAACCCGAGCGACGGAATCGAACCGTCTTCAGAGACCACTCGCTCGGAGATTGAATATGAGTGGAGGCGGCGAATCGAATTTCCCAGAGGATCTCTCACTCCAGTACTCGCCGATACGCAGGCGGGCTTATCAACCGTGTTCGGGATGGGTACGGGAGGTTCCCCGCCGCTGTGGCCGCCCTAACGCCG
>NZ_AOIP01000038.1 GCF_000337535.1 Natrialba aegyptia DSM 13077 | reverse complement strand
GCAAGTGACCCGGGAACGGGTCCAGTGGACGCCTGGACTACACGTACACACGGTCGCATCTGCACGCCGGTAGACGGCCGGCCTGCATTGACCCTTCCCACTCACGCTTACGCGGAGTGGTGCATCAGTTCTTTGTTGGGATCAAATCGTTGTAGCGTCCATTACTTAAGCGCACGGATTCGCTTTGTCCAAGAGAGACGCTCACAGTGGACAACGATCGAATCCATCACAGTAGATGAGTGCTCTTGTGGCGTGCGTAGGTGAGGAAACGTGCACACGCTTTCACGACGTATTTAACTCGCTGTAGACGGCGTGTTTACAGATAGAGGTGACAGCGCATAGTACTCACTGCTACCGCGATCGGCGGATAAATACGGGTGTGAGTTCCCATAGAATGACTCCGAGTCAGTCTTCGTTTGCCATCCGTGACAGGTTCTCGATACTATCTTCAGTTGCTGGGTGCGTTTTGAAGAAGTACCGAAGCCGTTTCTCTATCTTCCAGTGGAGCGGTTCTACACTCCCTTCCGGACCAAGCAGAACCGGTTCTTCCGGTTCCAGCGGTAAGGTCGATAACGAGGAGACGGCAGACACAGTCCGGAGGTCGTGGTCAAGCGTCGTCGTAATTCCCTGGTCGGCTCTGGTGAATCGCCAGAGTACGTCGAGTTGATCCGTCAGAACTAGGGAGTTGAAGCGGGAAACCGCGGATGCTCTATGTCCAAAATCTCCCGCTTCACCGGGAAGGTCGTGACGTTGGCTAAAAATGCTGTTGGTGGTCGAGGCGAATCCGCCGCCCCGCAGGGTGGCGGCGGATTCGCCGACTACGCCGTCGTTTCGCTGCATTGTCTGCGGATTTACTTGGAGAAGTCCTACCGCGAAGCGCTCGATCTCTTGAGCGAGATGCCGCAAATACTGGCAGAGATCGGCCTTGAGAAAGCCGATCTCCCTGATCACTCGACGCTAGTGAAGGCGTTTGACAGGATCAAGATGGAAGTCTGGCGAGTGCTGTTGCGCCTGTCGGCGCAACTGCACGAGCCATCTGGTCACGCGGCGATGGACGCGACGTTTTTCGACCGCGAAAGCGCCAGCAAACACTACTGCCGTCGGACGAATTATCGTGTTCAGACGCTCAAAACAACCGCTATCGTCGATACAGCGTCACAAGCTGTCCTCGACGTTCACTGCACGACCAAGAAACGTCACGACACGCAGATCGGCTGGCAACTCGCCCGCCGCAACGCGGGCAAGTTGCACAGCCTCGCCGCNCCCGCCGCAACGCGGGTGAGTTGCCCAGCCTCGCTGCCGACAAAGGCTACGACTGGCAACGATTACGTGATAAACTCCGGGAAGAGGACGTAAGGCCGCTGATCAAGCATCGAGAATTCCGTCCCATCGATCACGCGCATAACGCGCGGATCGATGAGACTCTCTACGGCCAGAGAGCGTTGTCTGAGGCCGTCTTCTCGGTGATCAAGCGCACGCTCGGCGACGCCGTGCGTGCGCGAAGCTGGTATCGTGAGTTCCGTGAAATCGTCCTGATGTGTGTCGTCTACAACATCAAGCGTGCCGTCAACTAGCGAAATCAAGATCCGTATGGCGATTCACCACGGCCCCCTGGTCTAATCGCTCAAGAGCAGTGGCGAGGGCTGCAGGGGGGCCCGTTATTTCGACAGCGGATCGATCTGCGACTTGCTCTCTCACCCTCGCGAGCCCCGCGATAATCACGTTCCCGACGAACCAGACACCAGTTGAAAGAATCGCAAGCGGAACGGTGATTATGATCCAGCCGCCGCTTTTACTGAAGTCAATAGCCTGTGATCGAAGCCCATCAGCTAAGACAACCGGGACCGAAGCGATCGCCATCACCATTGCATCCCAGTTTTTTACGTGAGCGAGTTCATGTGCGATCACAGATTCGAGTTCTTCAGCGGTGGCGAGCGAATCGAGGGTTCCTTGCGAGAGAACGAGATGAACAGTTTGTGGGCGAAGACCTACAGCGACGGCTTCGGGTGTATCACGATCAGAGAGGGCGAGTGTTGGGACTGGAATGTTGAGTTGCGTAGCGACCTTCGTCATCAACTGGTATAATTCTAGAGCGTCCGCTGGACGAACTGGTTCAGCATCGGTGAGGTGCTCGACGGTGGGTTGCTGGATGTATTCGAGGTATCTGATGGTTACGATTACCGCGCCAGTGGTGATGGCTGCTAACTGTGGCCACTCCAAGACCGAGATACGCAAACAATCCGTAGAACGTAGCCCAAATGCCGACTAGAAGGGCACCCGTGATGCAGACAAGTGCTAGTAGAACAAACACCATTTGTAAATAAAGCCGAGCAACGAGAGCGCGTATACTGCTGAAAAGGAACTAAAATAATAAATTACAATTAGTTATTTCTACCCCCTTCGAGGGAGAATGGTGATGTAGTGTGGTTCGTTACTCGATCAATCGACCGGTGTGGAGAGCGGGTCGCATCCACGTAGCCGTTCGCAGCGTGCAGAGAACTCCCGCAGTTGTACTCCATCGGAGCATTCGCGAAAGCCGAGAGAAAAGCGCGCAAAAATGCCATCGAACGCTGCCGTACAGTCAACAAACGACCACCAGGAGCGAACTGCGAGTCTCACGTGCGACCAAACGGACGGGTCGACCGAACCCGAGTGATTCAAACCGGACAGAGCCCTCAGTGGGTATATGACCGACGACTCACGCGACCATGTGATTCCTGGAAGCGATGAAGAACTCACTACTCCGGACGTCGAAGGATACGACTTCCGCGGCGAGTTCAACTTCGACGACTTGCTGAACTCGTACGCGACGACTGGGTTTCAGGCGACACACCTCGCGGAGGCGATCGAAATCGCCGAGCAGATGCAGGCAGACGATGCGACGGTGTATCTCACCTTCACGTCGAATATCATCTCCTCGGGGCTGCGCGAGGTCGTCGCCGCGCTGGTCCGGAAGGGATACGTCGACGTGATCATTACGACATCAGGCTCGCTCACCGAGGACGTGATCAAGACGGCAAAGCCGTTCAAGATGGGCGAATGGGATGCAGACGAAGCGAAACTCCGTGAACGCGGGATCAACAGACTCGGAAACATCTTCGTGCCGTCGGATCGGTACGTCTGGCTCGAGGAGTACCTCTATGACTTCTTCGACGACTTCTTCGCGGAGGAGAAGATCCGAACGCCGACGGCATTTGCCCGGGAGTTAGGGGAGACGTTGGACGACGAGGATTCGGTCCTGAAACAGGCTGCAGACAACGATGTACCCGTATACTGCCCTGCGTTAACTGACGCCGAAGTCGGGAACTTCCTGTATTACTACCGGCAGGGATACGATTCGGAGGTTGGTATCGAGATCCTGGACGATTACGACTCGCTGATCGAGGACGGGTTGCTCTCGGACACGACGGGGCTCATCGCGGTCGGCGGCGGGGTGCCGAAGCATCACGCGATTATGACGAATCTCTTCCGGGGGGGTGCCGACCACGCGATTTACATTTCGACCGGGATGGAAGGAGACGGGTCGCTGTCGGGAGCGCCGCCTAACGAGGCGGTTTCCTGGGGGAAGATCAAAGACGAGGAGGAGACGAACTATACGCTCGTCGAAGCCGAAGCGACGCTGGTCTTCCCGCTGCTGGTTGCAGCAGCGTTCGACTAACGTTTCGGCTGCGAGGGAGTGCTACTGGAAGGAGAATTCGAGCCGGAAATAGCTATGAGGTCGGGTTTTCGGCCGATTGAAAGCGTTCGCAGCGGGTACAGGTACTAGCGGGCCGTCTCGAGATCGATGAACGCGTCCATATCCGCCGATAACCACGCCGTGAGTCGCTCGATGTCGGAACACTCTTCGGGGGTAATCGTACACCGGTCCGATTGGTTTTCGTATCGAACGACGATCGACTCGAGGGTGGACGAGGATTCCGTCATGGCTTGTTGGTGACTCACGCTATCTTGGCCAACTCACCAGCTGTACAAAGCCACTGCTAGTTGTGATATTGAGTGGTACAGAGAGATCTAGAGGGATGCATACTAACCAATAGCATGCAGCTTCGAGACGAAAGCCATCAGGGGCCTCGTTTCCGCCTTCGTCTCCGTGGTTGATGTAACGTCCAGTCAGCGCGATTTTCTGAGACAACGAGCGGCGGTGAATGATCGAATCTTGCAAATCGCCGAGTTGCGTTAGCCGCGGGCGTGACGATCGGAAAAGAAAGGTATCGCGGAGTCTCCATGCAAAATGGCTCGGTAACGGTTCCACTCCAAAGACGATAGGAACGGGTCGTTACCCTTCGGGAGCGCTTACCCACTCCCCCTGGGTGTAGTGTTCTACCGAAAGTGGTCCGGGCGGAAGGGAGGGATCAGAATTTGACGGATTCTGTGGCGCACGTGGAGGGGAACTCGAAGAGACCTCCGAAGCGGTAGCAGCGGTAGAATTAGCTTGTCGTTCAACGATAATTCCATTTTCTCCGGCTGCAACGTGGTACGTCCCGCCTCGAGCGACACCGTTCAGTGCGGCTTCATCGGGCGTATCAGATCGCTGCCATTGGCCGGCAGATTGGCGTTCGTAGATTGGTGTCAAAGCGCCCGTGTGGCCGCTTCATCCCCGGCGGTAATCCCCTGGCACATATAAGGTTCGAGCCGTCGTCGTTTAGCGCGTGAGCAGCGCTGGTCAACACCCGATCGAGTTCAACTCTGTGACGAAGTACTACGGGGATGTCCGCGGTGTAGAAGACCTCACGTTCACCGTCGAGCGCGGGGAGATTTTCGGTTTTCTCGGGCCGAACGGGGCGGGAAAGTCAACGGCGATTCGCGTGCTCCTCGGACTGTTGAATCCCACCGGCGGTGAGGCATCCCTGCTGGGACGCGACGTTACGGATCGAAACGGACTCCGCGATGCGAAACGGCACCTCGGCTACCTCCCGAGCGACGTTACGTTCTACGGCCGCGTAACCGGCACGGAGGTGCTCGATTACTTCGCCCGGATTCGCGGTGACGCGCACCGTGAGGAACTCCTCGAACGCTTTCCCGTGCCGCTCGATCGGAACGTGAAGGCCTACTCGAGCGGAAACAGACAAAAACTCGCCATCGTCGCGGCGTTCATGCACGACCCCGAACTCGCGATCATGGACGAGCCCACATCGGGACTGGACCCGCTCGTCCAGAACGAGTTCTACGAGCTACTCGAGGAGCGACAGGAAGCGGGCCAGACGGCGTTTTTCTCCTCGCACATCCTGAGCGAGGTTCGTCGCGTCTGCGATCGCGTCGGAATCATCAGAAACGGACGGTTGATCGAACTCGACTCCGTCAAGAATATCCTCGCGGATGGCGGCACGATCGCCACCGTCCGATTGGCCGAGGAGCCGCCAGCCGCGGCGCTCGAATTCCCAGGGGTGGCACACGTCGATCGACGGGATGGCGAGTACCGGCTCGTTCTCTCACGCGAGTTCGACGCCCTGGTCCACCGGTTGAGCGAGTACACCGTGCTCGACCTGGAGGTCCGCGAGGCCGACATCGAGGACGTGTTCATGCACTTCTACGGCGGCACGGGCGAGGGCGACAACGACGACACTCCTCTGGAAAATGAGACTGGTACCTGATTCGAACTCGTCCCGTGACCGGCTCGCTATTAGCGCCGTCGGAACCACCAAATCCCCACGAGAACGAACACGACCGCGACGGCGACGAACGGGATGAGGGAGTCAGCGTCGGTGGACTCGTCGGTAGCGACGACCGAAACCGGGAGCGAAACCGGCTCCGAACTCGTGCGGTCGCCGTCGGTATCGTACGCGAGCGTCATCGCGACACTGGCGGTCGTTTCGATCGTATCCGGGGACGATTCGAAGGCGAACCGAACCGTTTCCGCGTCGCCCGGTGAGAGCGTTCCAACGTATGCTGTCGGCGACTCGCTAGACAGCGGCGGGCCGGCATCGACCGTGGCGACGACGTCCGACACGGTCTCGGTTCCGTCGTTCGTAACCCGGACTTCGTAGACGCCCTCCCCGTCGATCGGTATGTCGCTGCCGACGGGCGTCAGGTCGAAGACCGGTGCTTCCCCAACGGCGATTCCGAGCGTCGAGGGGCCACCGGTCACGATGCGTTCGTCCTCGTCGGGAGCCGCTTCGTTCGAATCGGCGGTAGTGTCCGCGTCATCGCCGGATTCATCGATGCGGTACTGAACGGTCGCAAACAGCGGATACGTTCCCGGATCAACAGTGGTAGCTACGACATCGACGTCGATGGTTGCCGTCTCGTCGGACGAGAGGTCTTCGAGGTAACGCGACTGACTCGACCGGGGCGACGCGAGCGATCCGAGAGACAATGCACCGCTCGGTGCTTGCAGCGTCACGACGATATCGGACGCCTGCCGATCGCCATCGTTCGTTACCTCGAGCGCGATTGTCGTCGCGGTTTCCGCCCGAACGGACTGGTTGTCTGCGACGGCGACGGTGACGTTGGCTTCGGGCCCCTGGACGAGTTGCGGGACCGCAGCTGACTGCTCGGTCGGTGATCCGCGCGCGTCTTCGGATGACGGCACCGTTGCAGACTCGTTTTCGGCCTCCGACGCTTGGCCGGGCGGGAGCGTACCCACGTCTTCGGTCTGTTCTGGGACCGGCGCGTTGGTATCGGTGTCAGTGTCGTTGGTGTCGGTATCGTTTTGTTGGAACTCCGCTTGCAGCGGTGAACTCGCGTCGGCCCCGGGAGCCGCTGTTGTTCCGACGGCACCGATCACGGATAGCCCGACCAACAGGAGAACCCCCGCAACGATAGCCGTCCGCCGCCGGTTCCAGCCCGGCGTTCCCGCTCGGCCCGTCATGTTCACGCTGGGACGGACGGGAACGCGATAAAGCACCTCGCACGTTCCACGGACGAACAGCCGATTACTCGACCGTTGTTGAGACAACCGATCGTTTACCGCGAGACGAGGAGTTCTGTCGCAACCCATCTATAAGGCGACGCCCGTCGTCGGAACAGCGCCGGACCGACACTTGATGTTCGAGATCACCTCGTTCGAAGCCGGTCGCCGACTCCGCGGGTCACTGCTACTCGCCGGTGCGTTGGTCGCGTTGATCGTCCTCACCGTCGCGCTCTTTCCATCGATTCAAGAGTCGGGAGCCGATCTCGACGCCTACCTGGAGTCGCTACCGCCCGAAGCGACGCGCGCGTTCGTCGGAAACGTAACGACGCTGACCACGATCGAGGGCTATCTCGTCTCCCAGCTCTACCAGTTCGGCTGGGTGTTACTGCTGGCGATCTATTACGCGTACGCCGCAGCCTCCACGATTGCCGGAGAAGTAGAGCGCGGAACGGTCGGCGTGACGTTGTCGTTGCCGGTGACGCGAACCCGGTTAGTGGTCGGGAAGTTCCTCTCGCTCATCCCCAGCGTCGTCCTCGTTAACGCGATTACGTTCCTCGTGGTCTCCCTCGGCGTCGAACTCGTCGGCGAATCGATCGATGTGGGCAACCTGTTCGCCGTGCACGCATACTCGGTCGCATACTTGCTCGCCTGCGCCGCCGTCGGTCTCCTCGCTTCCGTTGCGTTCGACTCCATTCGCCGAGCCCAGACTACCGGGGCCGGGTCAGTCTTCGGCCTGTTCTTGCTCGATACGTTCACGTTCGATACCGACTACGAGTGGGTCGGAGACATCGCTCTTTCGCGGTACTTCGACCCCGGTGCGATTCTCGTCGACGGCGACGTATCGTGGGCCGACCTCTCCGTTCTCCTACTCGCCATTGCCCTCCTCGTCGTCGTCAGTAGCGAATACTTCGAGCGGCGTGATCTCTCCGGCTGATCACAGACGGGTATTATATCGATCGGCGGTGTGTAAGTCCCTATGACAGACCGAGTTCTGGTTCCCTACGACGACTCAGCACCGGCGCGGAAGGGAATCGAATACGCGTTCGAAACGTTCCCTGACGCGGCGATCACCGCACTGTACGTCGTTCCACGACCGGAGGGATACTGGGCCGCTTTCGAATCGGATTCCCAGAAACAACACGACGACGAGAAAGCGCAAAAACGCGGAAACAGAGTCCTCGAGGGTGCACGCGACATCGCCGCCGACTTCGATGGTGAACTCGAGACGACAGTCGAGACGGGAAAGCCGGCACAGGTTATCGAGCAGGAAGCGACAGCGGGTGGATACGAGACTATCGTGATCGGCAGCCACGGCCGGGAAGGAGTCTCGCGGGTGTTGCTCGGCAGCGTCGCGGAAAAAGTCGTTCGGCGCTCGCCGGTTCCCGTCGTGGTCATTCGGTGACTCGCGTCGAAAGGAGATTCATCTCTCGACGGCGGCGGTACGGCCGTCGTACTCGGGAGCGAGTTCTTGATCGAGACCCTGGAGTTCAGGGTCGCCGATGAATGGCTTATGGCGGAGCCAGTAGTGAAAGCACCTATCGATGCACTCACAAGACGACATCCGCGACCGACTCGAAGAGATGCAACGCGCGCTGGAATCGTGTGACTACTACGATCCGCGAGCCAGCGTGCTTCGCGGGCGGATCGAAGCGCTCAAGTGGGTGCTTGCGTCGAGTTCGGCCGGCAACGAGGAACCGTCCGAATCGACGCGGGCGGCAGACGACTGAGTACTTGCCGGCGGCGTATTCGAGTGTTTTCAGATTTCCAACGGGTGATATCTACAATGGGCTGGAACCCGTAGATCAGTAGCAGCATATGTTTTCGAATCGGCAGGATGCCGGCGAACAACTCGGCGATCGGCTCGCAGCCGAGGGAGTCGACGCCGATATCGTCCTCGGCATCCCACGTGGCGCACTCCCGGTCGCACGACCAGTTGCCGACACGCTCGACGTGCCACTCGACGTCATTGTCGCATCAAAACTAAGCGCCCCCGGAAATCCCGAACTCGCGCTCGGTGCAGTCGCCAGCGACGGCAGTCTCTGGCTCAACGAGGACCTCGTCGACCAAGTCAACGTCCCACAGGAGTATATCGACGGCCAACGGGACCAAGAAGCCGATGCTGCCCAAAAGAAGGCTCACCAGTATCGAGACGACGGACGGATACCCGATCTGGCTGGCAAACGGGTCGTCCTCGTCGATGACGGCGTCGCAACCGGCGCCACTGCAATCGCGTGTCTCAGACAGATAACCGACGCCGGTGCAGCCGCCGTCATCCTCGCCGTTCCCGTCGGCTCACCGAACTCGATCGCTGAACTCGAAACGGAGGCCGACGACGTGATCGCCCTCGAGACACCGAGTGATTTCCGAGCGGTCGGACAGTACTACCGCGACTTCGGTCAGGTGAGCGACGAGCAGGCAATGTCGTATCTCGACGATGACACCGACACGGCGTAGGAGAATGCACGCGCTCTATCCAAAGTTCTCTCACGAACTACTGTATTTTTCCCCTGGTTTACAAGAAGACGCTGTGTGAGATTACGGCCGATGCTACCCGCACGTCCGACGAAAAACTACGGGCGATGTTCGAACTCGGCTGTGACCCGTTCGACCTCGAACTGGGTGGCCTCCCCCGGATCAATCCCGCGACGAACTCGTTCGAAGTCGAATCCACAAGCGCTGCTCACGACCATCTCACACCGGGGACACAGGCACCGCTCTCTGAAACGTACTGCCAACTCACCGTCGATACCGAGACGACGATCGGCGTCACAGATCCCCAGCAGGTAGACCTCGACGAAATCCTCGCCCACCAGGAGTTCGGCGTCGAGACCTATCTCGGGACCCGTATCGAACTCGAAAACGAACCCGATCAGACATTCTTCTTCATCGACTCCGACTCGCGTTCACAGCCGTTCTCGGACGCCGAACGGACCGTCTACGATCTGATGGCCCAATGGATCACGTACGAACTCGAGCAAACCCAGCGTGAACGCGAACTCGAAGCATCGAACGACCGGCTCGAACAGTTCGCCTATGCAGCCTCACACGACCTGCAGGAACCGCTTCGCATGGTGACGAGCTACCTCCAACTCCTCGACAATCGCTACGACGACGAACTCGACGAAGACGGCGAAGAGTTCCTCGAGTTCGCCGTCGACGGAGCCGAGCGCATGCGAGCGATGATCGACGGCCTGCTCGAATACTCCCGCGTCGAAACCCGCGGTGATACGCTGGAGTCAGTTGAACTCGAACGGGTCGTCGCGGACGTTCGCGAGGACCTGCACCTCAGTATCGAAGAACAAAACGCCGAACTCACCGTCGGCGAACTGCCGCGCATGCTGGGTGATGCAAGCCAGCTTCGCCAGGTCGTGCAGAACGTGCTCTCGAACGCGATCACCGACAGTGGAGAGGAATCGCCACGAATACATATCGATGCGTCACGGCGCGGCCAGAGAGGGGTTGTGTCGGTCGAGGACAATGGTATCGGAATCGACCTGGATAACCAGGAGCGTGTGTTTACGGTCTTCGATCGACTCCACAGTCGCAACGAGTACGAGGGAACGGGAATCGGGCTCGCACTCTGTGAGCGAATCGTCGAGCGCCACGGCGGCAGTATCTGGATCGACTCGGAGCCCGGCGAGGGTGCGACGGTCTCAGTTATGCTGCCGGCAGCGTGATCGATCGCTGCCGGACAGCACACTGCGGGCCGCCTATATCCATACGAGTCCAATCGCTGGTACCGCGACAACGTGAACGGAGAGACAAGATATCGCGTTCGGACTGCCAACTAGCGGAACCGAACCCGAATACCACGAATCGACGCTAGTGATCCCAGTGGCCACTCAGAGGATTAGACCAGCTCCGAAACGTACTGTGCTTCCCAGTCACGGCGATCTTCGAGTTCACGTCGACCGCGTCGCGTGACGCTGTAGACGTTCGTTCGACGGTCGGCGGTTCCCTTTTCGATCAGTCCTTTGTCGACGAGCGTGTCGAGGTTTGGGTACAGGCGACCGTGATGTATCTCGCTTTCGTAGTAGTTCTCGAGTTCGTCTTTGATTGCAAGGCCGTGTGGTTCCTCAAGTCCCGCCGCAACGTACAGGAGGTCACGCTGGAAGCCGGTTAAGTCATACATACGATTGAGTATGGAACTAGATATAATAAATATAGGGGAAACGGGACGATGAGAAATAGTGATAGCCAGTCGGGGATGGTAATAGAAAGCAAGGCGCACAGACGTGAATCCAGTAGTCCTATATGACGTATCCAGAAATCAGTACCCATGCAAGATGCACGCATCCTCGTGACGGGTGGCGGGGGATTTATCGGATCGAATCTCGCGAATACGCTCGCCGAAGAGAACGAGGTTATTGCACTCGATAACGGCTATCTCGGAACGAGTGACAATCTCGACGAGAGTGTCCAGTACATCGAGGCGGACGTACTCGACGAGGACCTGCCGACTGACGTGGACGTCGTGTATCACCTTGCAGCACTCTCGAGTCGGGAACTGCTCGAAGACAATCCGGTCCACGGGGCCCGAGTCAACGTCGATGGCTTCGTCAACGTCGTCGAACAGGCGATCGCGGACGGTTGTGAGACGATCGTATACGCCTCGACGTCGTCGATCTACGGCAGTCGAACGACGCCGACACCCGAGGACGTCGATGTCGAAGCGGCGACGGGCTACGACGCGTCGATGCTCGGACGGGAACGCTATGCGGAATACTACAACGACTTCTACGCCGACACGGACCTCACGCTCGCCGGGATGCGATTTTTCTCGGTCTATCAGGGCTACGGTGGTGCAGAATCCCACAAGGGGACGTACGCAAACACGGTCTCGCAGTTCGCCAAAAAAATCGCACAGAACACCCCTCCCGTCCTGTGGGGCGATGGAACGCAGACCCGCGATTTCACTCACGTCGACGACATCGTCCGCGGCCTCGAACTCGCCGCCGATCACGAACTCGAGGGTGTCTACAACCTCGGGACCGGCGAGTCCTACTCGTTCAACGAGATGGTTGAGATGCTCAACGGCGTGCTTGGAACCGACATCGATCCGGTGTATGAGCCGATCCCGCTGACGAACTACGTCCACGATACGCTGGCCGATAGTTCGAAGATTCGCAAGGCGACCGGTTGGGAACCGCGGATAGACTTTGAAGACGGCGTCGAACGCGTCTGTCAGCCGTACCTCGATGAGGAATAACGCAGTCTCACTGAGGACAAATAGTACGTTCAATCGACACGGGTTCGGCCCGGTCTAATCGAATCGTTCTTGAAACGTCTATTCGTCAAACGGATCAGAGTCTCATCGAATGCGATCCGCGATGGCGTCGCCGTCCTCAGAACGCGAAGCGTTCTGCTGTCGAATCATCGATTCGCCGACCGTTGGAGCGCTTTGCGCTCCAAGAGGCCGCATGAGAGCGCCACTTTCGTGGACGTCGGTGGGTGCTCTGAGCCTCCGAAAGTCTGCGTCCAGTTCCAAACTGCGCCGTGAGAACGATCAACGCCGAGTAGCGCGAGACTGCAACGACCTCTCGAACCGACAATCCTATCGAATGGAGGCACACCCCGAACATCCTGACGGGTGTCGGGATGCGCTCGTTCTTTCAAATCACATCACAATCTATGTCTAAGATTTCTCTGAGCAGGTTTGTGGGTGTCGTGAGTACCACTCACTACAACCTGCTCGCTTCTTAAACACTCTAACTAGACAGTGCCGTCGAATTCGAATGTTCACAAACTCTCATCGGCGAGAGGGCCATCCTCAACTCCAGAACCATCTATTCTCGAGAGTTCGCAACTGCCTTGAGATGGTAGTTCCCTGATCGTCTCTCATTTAAACACGAAACGTTGAACCCGGTCTCTTCGAGGATATTCATTACATCGTCAGCAGATCGGCCGTAGTCAGCCAAGAGATCCTCATGGACTTCGACGTAGGCCAGTCGAACATTCGTAAGCGTTTCGCGCAGTCCATCAAGCGCATCAGCTTCTGCCCCTTCGATGTCCATCGTAAGCACGGTCGGATCAGGTACGTCCGTCGAGCCGGTGATATCGTCTCCACACTTGATGGGAACCTGTGTCGATCCACCAGAAGAGCTCAGTTTATGGTTCTCACCGGGTTTTGCATCTGCGGGAACCGCGACAGTCCCCTCTGAAGATCCTAGTGCGGTTGCGATGATTGTCGATTCGTCATCTAGGTCGTTTTGAGAGAGATTATAACTGAGCGCCGAGACATTGCTTGGGGCTGGCTCAATAGCAACAGATTCAGCTGCAATCTCGGCAGCAAACGTTGCATAGAGCCCGACATTCGAACCACAGTCCCAGACAATATCATCGGAACGGAGGCTTCTGATAAAGTCCTCAAGCACCTGCCGCTCGTGCATCTGAGTGCGAGCTCGTCGATACTCAATGGCTGTTTCGGTCTTGAAATTTATTCGATGCTCACCAACTTCAACAGGAACAGTAGTGTTGAGAGCAGCACCAACGATCCATCTCGCCTGGCCGGATCGGATCAGGGTAAAGTCCCGGATGCCTCTGGCTAGTTCAGAGATACCTCCATCTCTGTACAATTCAGTAGCTCGTGATGCAAAACCTGTATTTTTTGTCATATATGTCCCCCGGTTTCAACAGGTGGATCAATCAGCAAAAGCCAATTTTCTGCTATTGTATCATTTTTATCCCACATATTCACTTGTTCTTGGTTGTTGGTAACTTCCGGTCATAGTAGAATCTTCTGGCCATTCTTGAGATCGGGATCTCACCTTGAATTACTCACACCACGGGCACTACCACGCAACCATCGGGTTTCTCGAGCAGTACTGGTCTATTCAGATTTAGTAGTAGGTGTATCTCACAGATTCCATTCATGTTCTGATTAACGCGAGACAATTTACCTGTGGATTCGATGCCAGACCAGTATAAGATCATTCCAATATGGATAGAAATTACTACTCATGATGTTTTTCTCGTGACTTTCTAGTTCATACCTTGCATTGAATACGAGGGTGAAGGGGGTGAATCAGCGAGTTCAGTATGTGGGCTTACTACGCGACTCGCGTGGTTCGACACGCAACCGATTCGCAACGGCAACGGGACACTGGGATCACCGAACTCAAGAACGGGATTCGTTCTTTGGCAGAGAGGTTGTCAAGACTGGGACAGTAGAGGTACGGATCACGCGCTCGGTAAAACTTCCGAGCAAGTACCGATCCAACCCGGTCCAGCCGTGCGTTCCCATCACGATGAGATCGGTAGGCGTTGATTCGGCATATGAAGTAATCACGTGGGGGACCGATCCAGCTTTGACTGTCGTGACAATAGATTCTTCCGAGAGTTCTGTTCGATCCGCGGCGTCCTGTAACACTTCGTGAGCGCTTTCTTTGATCTCTGCAGAGAGCTGCGTCGATCGTGGATCGATCGTCTCGGGGAGTTCGTCGGCGACGAACAGCAGGTGAAGCACCGAATCGTGTCGGGCCGCAATTGTCGACCCCAGTTCCAACGCCGCACGAGCGTGGTCGCTGTCGTCGGTTGGGACGAGAACGGAACGGTAGGGATACGACCGTGTCACGTCTTCGCCTGCACGGACCGTCATCACGGGGACCGAACTCTGGTGAACAACGCGCTCTGTCGTACTACCGAGGATGTACTCCTCGAGTCCGTGTCGACCGTGCGCTCCCATGATAATACAGTCGACGGAGTGAGATTCGCCATAGGCGAGGATTTTCTCCTGTGGCTCCCCCTGTATAATGTGATCGACGACGGCGACGTTGCGCTCAGTGGCCGCTGAACGAGCGCGATCGACGATCGCTTCGCCTTCTTCCTCGAGAACGCCGATATCGCGATTTCCGAATCGGAGGAGGCGAGACTCGTTCGTAGGGACAACGTGGAGAACGTGAACAGTTGCGCCCGTATCAGCAGCAATATCGAGGGCCCGCTCTAGTGCCGCCTTTGCGGGATCGCTTCCATCAACCGGGACGAGAAGGGAGTCGTCCATACTGCCTGTTCGATCCGGTTTGGTTTACATTTGCGGGTAATTATACGCCGGTGCAGTTTAGCGACTCGACAAAAATTGAGTCTCAGATGACTGTCCGTCCATCCCGCGCCCAGTAGTGATAGAATTCGTCTCTGAAGAAACACGAGTTCGGCGGATCGAGTTCTCGAGACGGCGTGTAGAAACACGCCACCAAAGCGAAATCATGGCGGGCGGCCAGCAGTAGACGGGATTCGCGGAGAGTAGCACTTTCGTCACGATACCATCGTGGTACTGCTACTAATGCCGCCAACTGCAATCGTGACAACCGCCCGTGCACGGATAGCAGCCTTCCGAGAGACTGTATCCGGAAACCAAGCACTTCGTCCGAGTATTATCCCCCGTTTCGAAGAGCGAGCAAGGATACTCGACAGTATCCAATGATCGATGTCACAGTCACTCGCACTGCAGTCACTAGTCGCTGTTCAATGCTGTGAGTCGCCAGAGAACCATCGATCCTCGGACGCGGTTGGAATCTCGTCTGCAGATGCCTGCACGTCACGATACAGATACTCGAGGTTTTCGAGCGTTCGGTGGACGTCGTACTTTCTCACAGCCGCTCTGGTGTCGCGATCCGTTCGAAGCGCTTTCTCAATTGAGTCCGTCATTGCCTCTAGATCGTCGTAGGCGAACCGTTCGCCGTTCTCAGACCCGATCGTCTGATCGAACGGAGCCACGTCCGCTGCAACGACCGGCGTCCCGCAGGCATTTGCCTCGAGCGTCGACAGACCGAGCGTATCGGCGGTGGATGCAGTCACGAACGTATCGATTGACGAGTAAAAGACTGGCAACTCCTCGCGCGGGAGAAAGCCTCGAAGTTCGACGTTGTCCGGCGCGTTTCGTTCGAGTCGACCACGGTAGGGCCCGTCACCGACGATGACGAACTCGTATTCCGGAAGTTCTTCGGCGGCACGGAGAATCTCGTGGACGTTTTTCTCCATGCTGAGTCGACCGCTGTAACCGATTACGGTCCGGTCCGGATACCAGTCCTCGTCGGTCGGCTGGAAGAACTCCATGTCGATACCGACCGGGAGCTGGATGTGCTCGACGTCGCGTTCGATACGGCCGGTAGAGGCGGTGATAATGTCGAACGATCGGAGAAACGCAGTTTCTAGCGGAACGTACAGTTTCGAGAGACCAGTCGCGATCGATTCGAACTTCACGTTCTGGTGGAAGTACTCCTCGAGTGGCGTGTGATGGGTGTAAATCGTCGGTAGATCGTGTTTGCGCGCGTAGTAGCGACCGAGAAGACCGATCGACGCTGGCCCGTGGCAGTGAACGACATCGAGTTCAGGGAGCGTCGACGGACGTCTGAACAGTGGAATACGGTAGCCGGCATAGAAGGGGTTCGGCAGTGATGGAACCGGGAACTCTCGATCGCCGGGTTCGTAGTCCCCATCGGGATAGACGACGTAGACCTCGTGCCCCCGCCGTTCTAACTCCTCGCGCCAGAGTTTGATCGTGTACGTTACGCCATCGATTTCGGGAAAGTAACTGTCCGTGAAAAATCCAATTTTCATTCAGGTCACCCTCGAGTATAGTGACTGGTATCGGTTGGCTACCGATTCGAGCGAGAAGTCTTCGCTTCGCTTCGCTGCGTTTGCGCCGAGACGGTTGCGGACTGTCGGATCTTCGAGTCGTTGCAGCGCGGCCTCGAATCCAGCAACGCCGGATTCTGAGACCTTGAGGCAGTCCGTGCCGTCTTCGAGCCAGGAGAACGTTTCGATGTCCCGGACGAGAAGTGGTTTCCCTGCAGTCATTGCTTCGAGGAGTGCGATACCCTCGTTCTCCTCGTGGGTGGGGAAACAGAAGATGTCACCAGCGGCGAACGCGCCGCGAATGTCGTCGATAAAGCCCGTAAATGTACAGTTGTTCGGCGAGTTCTCGATCAGTGCCGTCGTCTCGCGGCCCTTCAGGGATAGATCGAGCGGGCCGAACCACGCAAAGTCCAGGTCCGGGAGTCGGCGAGCCAATTCGACGAACGTCTCGAGTCCCTTGCGCTTGATGACGTGGCCGACGAGGAAGACGACCGGCGGTTCGAGGTCGTAGCGGTCGCGGTACTCCTCGGTCAGCGATTCGAATCCCTCGAGTTTCTCGCGGTCGACGCCGTTCGAGATGACCGTCGTCGGCACGTCCGTGTAGGTCTCGATGAGCCGCTGGTTGTACGCCGATGGACAGACCAGCGCATCGGCCAGGCCGTAGGCGCGCTCGAGGTACGGTTTCAGTGGCTTTGCGAGTGCGTTCGTAAAGCGGAAACTGTCGCCGAAGTCTTCCGCGGTCACGTGCGTGTTCGCGACGACCGGAATGTCCCGGGAACGGGCCCGCCGTGCGTACCAGGCTGACCGCGGTCCCATGAGGTTGCAGTGAAAGACATCGGCGTCAAGCGTTGGAGCCGTTGTATACTGCAGATCCAATCCGTCCAGCATCTTTCGCTGGTGGACGACGGACTCACGGATCCCGCCGGTGACGTGATCCTCGAACTCGAAGTAGTGGCTGATTTTCATCGTTGGCATCCCCAGTGTGGTTCTGTGTTCCCTTTCCGTTCGATGGTCGATACCTGTGAACCGAGAGTCGGTATGAGCGACGATCAATTACAGGGGTAAGTCGTCACTCGACTTCGAGCCACGGCACCTCCATGAGCGGCGGGATATACGTCTCGATGTGGTGTTCCCAGACGCCTTGCTCACCGAAGGCTTCGCCGTGGTCGGCCGTAACGATGACGCGACCATCGAGTTCGGTGACGAGGTCGGCGACGGATTCGAGTGCGATTCGGAGGTTTTCCTCGTAGAGTTCAAGTGCGGTTTCGCGGGTACCGTTCTTGACGAGTTCAGTGGGGTCGAGTTCGAGCCAGAGACCAGCCTTCTGTGCGAGTTCGCTGTCCTCGAGTCGGCTCTCGACTTTCGGGCGGATCGTATCGCTGAGCGAGGAGAGCGTGCCGCCGTCGGAGACGGTATCGGTTTCAGCTTCGGCTTCCTCCTGTCGCCGGATGCCCTTCTGGATCTGTTTGAGTTTCTGCCCTTTTCCGCGAGAGAGATAGGGAGCGTGGGGCTGCATATAGTGGAGTACCGTTCGGTCGGCCTGTTCGACGGCGGACTGGTTGGAATGGAACGCGTCTGCGATGCTCTCCGGTGGGACCGTTCCGAGATCGTCGTCCCAGCCGGATTTCCAGACGTCGAAGACGGTCTCGATGTGATCGGATGCGGTCCACTCGTAGTCGCAACTGGCCCCCCACTTGAGTTCGTTTAGCGGAATCCCGAGATCGTTGATGAAGGGATTCCCAGAGAAGTACGCGAGGTCGTGCGTTCCGGTGAACGTTCGAGACGCCCATTCCGGCGTTGACGACCCGATACTGCGGCGTTTTTCGAGTGTCCCATCGAGGTACTCATCGTATACCTCGCTGAATACGTCGTACCGACACGCATCCAGCACCAGACAATAGTCCCACTCCGATTCGAGGAAGTGCTGGTCCTGCATCGATTAGGGGCACCTTTCGAGTCGACCTATGTATTCTTATTGGTGTCGAGACAGTCACTGCAGGAAGTAAAATAGCGGCGAGCGACGCGAATACGATTGTTTCACGGTAACGTGGTTCTGCGTTCGATCGCGGGGAGAACCGGACGAGTCGGCAACGGCGAGGGCGCTCTTACGGAAGAAGGCGGATGGCTGCGATGAGAAGAACGGGGAAACAAAAGAGTAAGAGGATTCCACCGATGGATAACAGTTCGGGCGGAAGAAGCGCAACAAGCCGGAGGAGAAGGATAGCGATCAGCAACACAATGATAAGATTAAGACGATGGACGACTGGTTCGTTATCCATTAGTGGCGAAAAGTAACCGAACAAACATAGCCGTTCCGGTGACGAGTTCAGCGCTACTGGCCGGCGCGTTCCGTCAGCGCCGTTCGAAGAGCGCAACCAGCAATACCGCGGTCGGCGCTCGAACGCTACTCGAGGTATCCGAGTTCGCGCAAGCGCTCGCGGGTCTCCTCGTCGGCGTCGTCTAGCCCGGCGGTATCGTCGTCGGTCTCGCTCGGATCGATCCAGGCGCCGCCGGCAGCCTCCTCGAACCGGGCGAGCGCTCGGTCGGTCGCCGCGACGACTGCGTCCGCCGCCGGATCGACTGGTGTTTCCTCGGCCGGATCCTCGTCGAGTCGGTACCCTTCGTCCGGAATGCGGTCCGCGCGGACGTACTTCGCATCGGTGCTGCGAGCGGCCCGTAGCCGCGAGTAGGCCCGATGGTCGTCGGGGAGTTCGATACCGGCTTCGCTCGCCTTCTGTTCGAGGTGGTGGGTTTCGATGACCGGCTGTGCGTACTCGACGAACGCGTAATCGGTGTGCCCATCTCGGTTTCGGTCTCGGTCCCCATCGGCCCCCGCATCCGTCTCGTCGGCAACCGCTTGCTCGCGAACAGCGCGCTGGCCCGGATCCAGCTCCGAATCTGCTACAGTATCGAACGACCGGTACGAACTCGACAGCAGCGACCGCGTCGGGTCGCGGGCGAGCGAATCGCCGCTCTCTCCCCCGTCACCGCTCGCACCGTCGCCGCCGGCGAGGTTGAGAGCCGTGGGATCGACATCGAGCGCATCGAGCACCGTCTCGTGAAGATCGAGTAACTCGACGAGTTCGTCCCGTCGATCGGCCGCCAGCTCGGGGTGTTTCACCAGCAGCGGGACGTTGACGAGTTCGTCGTAGAGGGCGAACTCGTGACCGTAGAGGTCGTGTTCGCCGTGGAGTTCGCCGTGATCGGCACAGACGATGACCGTCGTCTCCTCCCACTGGCCGGTCTCGCGGAGCCAGGCGAACAGCCGCCCGAGTTCGGCGTCCATGTGGGCGATCTCGGCGTCGTATAGGCCGCGGATGGCCTCCCACTCCTCATCGTCGATATCGCGCGCGCCCGAGTTGAACTCTTTTGAGTTCTGACAGACGGAATCGGGATCGACGCCGGGAGCGAACTCGGTGCGGTATTCCTCGGGTGGGTAGTACGGCAGATGGGCGTCCATCAGGTTGACGAACGCGAACCAGCCCTGGTCGCTGTCACTGTCGTCGATGAAGGACTTGGTTCGGTCGATGACCGCGGGCGTCTTCGAGTCGGCACCCTCGCCGCTGGCGAGTTTGGCGTGGGCCATCGCGCCGACTCTGACGAGTTTCGAGGCCAGTTCGCGGAGGTAGTCGTTATCGTTGACGGCCTGCCACGCGCTGGCCAAGGGACCCGAGAGAACGTCGCCCGGGAGGACTTCGAAAAAGGAATCCTGGTGATCGAATCCGTCAGTGAGCCCAGTGTAGGGGGTGATCCAGGCGTTCGAAGAGTAACACGCCGTATCGTAGCCCGCAGCAGACAAAATAGAGGCGAGTGTCGTTGCGTCTTCGAGATACGGACTGCCTTGATCCGCGCCGTGCTGGCTCGGGTAGCGGCCGGTAAACAGCGACGCGTGGACCGGCAGCGTCCACGGTGCGGGCGCGACCGCAGACTCGAAGACGGTCGCGTCCTCGGCGAACTGCGACAGCGTTGGTGTCGTCTCCTTCTCGTAACCGTACATGCCGAGGTGGTCCTTCCGGACCGTATCCAGAACGACGAAGAGGACGTTCGAGTGACGAGTCCCGTCCATTACTGAAGACACTCGTCCCAATCCTGATAAAACGATTGAAGCGTCTCTCGTCGGCGGCTGGACAAATCAATCGACATCACTCGGACGAATCAGACGTTTCAAGTTAGCTACCGAGAGAAAGTCAGTATGGACGAGCGAAATCGGCGAGCGTTCTTTCTCGGCGTCGTCGGAACGCTGATCGTGTTTGCCGTCCTGCTCTTCGTTGTCGGGGCAGAGCGCGTCATCGACTCGCTGCTATCGGCAGATCCACTGTTTGTTCTCGCGACGTTCGTACTCGCACTGGGGTGGTTAGCCGCCTGGAGCCTCATGCTTCGAACCGTCCTCGGCTCGCTCGGGGCCGATATTCCGGTCGTCACGTCGTTCTTCGTCTACGCCGGAGCCGTCTTTGCGAACAACGTTACCCCGTTCGGCCAGGCCGGCGGCGAGCCGATTGCGGCGTTGCTCATCTCGAAGGTCTCCGACTCCGAATACGAGACCGGTCTCGTCAGCATCGCAAGCGTCGACGTACTCAACGTCGTTCCCTCGATCTCGTTGATCCTTATCGGCGTCGGCTACTATACGACGACCACGACCACCGCTATCGGCGATCAACTCGAGACGGCCGTCGGCTCAGCCGTCCTCTTGATCGGCGGAATCGTCCTCGGCATCGCGATCGTCTGGCGATACAGAGAGCGCATTATCGATCGCCTTCCATCGATCATCGCTCCGTACGCCAGCCGGCTCGGGTTTGTTCGCTTCAACGCCAAGCAGTTCGAAGCCGACCTCACCGAACGCATGCGCCGATTCTTCGAAAACGTCGACCGCGTCGCAACCAACCGATGGCGACTCACCGCTATCGTCGGTCTTTCGCTCGCTGGGTGGGTCTTACAGGCAGTCGCACTGACCGCAGCGTTCGCCGCGCTCGGCTCCAACGCCCCCTTCTCTGTCCTGCTTTTCGTCATCCCGCTTGCCAATCTAGCCGGTGCCGCGCCACTGCCGGGCGGACTCGGCGGTATCGAAGCCGCCTTCGTCACGCTTCTCGTTCCCACAACCGGTATTGAGGCTCCAGTCGTTACCGCAGCCGTCCTCATCTTCCGCGGCGCGATCTACTGGATGCCGGTCGTAATCGGCGGCCTCTCGGTTTCAGCGTTCGGCGTTCGCACGCTCCGGTAGTTCTCCGGCGACAGAGAGACGCCCACAACCATCACTGCCGTCACACAACTGCCATACAATCCGGCTCTGAGACCACGGGATCGCCGACACTCAACAACCGAGACGTTAATCCCCATTCGGCCCCCAACTGCTGCTACCGAGCCGCTATGTATCGTGGAGGCCACGCCGGATTCAACGCACTGCTATATGCGCCGTTCGTCCCACTCGTCACACGAATCTGGTCGCTCGAACTCGCCGTTCTGGGCGCGGTCATCGCCGTTGCCGTTGCAAACCTGCCGGACATCGATCAACCCCTCCCCTGGCTCCACCACCGCGGGCCGACACACACCCTCTGGTTCGCCATCCTCATCGGCATCGTCGCCGGAATCGGAACCGCACTCGTCGTCTCCCCCACCCGGTCCGTCTTCATGTTTGGCTGCGTCGTCGGCACCACCAGTATCCTCGCCCACCTCGCCGGCGACATCGTCACCCCCATGGGACTCACCCCACTTACCCCACTCACGCGCAAGCACGTGACGCTCAACTGGTTCAAATCGAAAAACAGCTACATCAACCGCGTCGTCCTCCTCGTCGGAACCGCTGCACTGAGTGTCTCCCTCATAGTGACGCTCAGTTACTCGTTGTAGCTGTCAGTTACCAGACAATCTGAAAAGACACCACTAAGGCTTACCTACAAGACCTCCAACAACCACCCAATGCAGCCGTATCCCGTGCAACTCGAAGAGACACCAACCTGGCTCGAGTCACTCTTCGCATCCGATCTCGCGCTCGTCGTCCTGTTTGGCCTCTGTCTCCTCGAAGGCGCAATGCTACTGCGCTTCATGCCCAGTGAACTCGTCGTCCCCGCCGCACTCACCCTGATCGGCTCGTCGATTCCCCAAACTCTCACTATCGTCGGTATCGCCGTCGTCGGCACGACCATCGGCCAATTCTGTCTCTTCATACTCGCCCGCCATACCGGCCGAGACTACATCATCCAAAAACGATGGTTTCCGCTCACGGAATCACGGCTCGACCGCTTCGACGCCTGGTTCGATCGCTGGGGCGCCCTCGCCGTCGCTGGAAGCAATACATTGCTGTTCGTCCGCGGCCTGCTCACCGTTCCCGCCGGCCTCTCCGAAATGGATAGTCGCTCGTTCGTCCTCCTCTCCGCACTCGGCTCGCTGTCGTTCCAGACAATACTCGCCATCCTCTACCTGTTCGGCGGCTACCTTCTCGCACTCTAGTACAAACCGATATCGTATCGCAACCCCGTTCCCAGTAACGCCGACAATCACTCTGGTCCGTCGACCCAAACCGGTTCTCTCGTACCGACACCCTCGAACGCAGTCACACTGTACGACCACTAGTAGCCACACTACCCATGTGAACTATTCTCAATAGCATAAGCAAGGTTAAACGTAACTTCGACTATCGCTAGTCTCCACTAATGGCAGTCGACACAGTTCCCCAACAGATAGTCGAGCTCGATCCGCCAGATTCCCCACCGCTACGGATCACTGTTCTCCTTCTGTGGTTTACTGACATGGTCGCTGCAACGCTTTTCTTCGTCGTCCCCTATGCGACCGAACTCAATCCGATTACCGTTCTCTTCTTCAATATCTTCGGATTGGCCGGCGTCCCTCTTGCAGCAGCACTCTACGCGCTCCTTATCATCTTCATTGGACACCTCCTCTCAGATCCATACGACGTTCAGTTCACCCTCGCCGTCGCTTCCCTCTATACGCTCCTCGTTATCAATAACATCCTCTTGCTTCTCCTGGGCGAACCACTACTGGCCCTCATCGCATAGCTGCCGTTGGAAACAGCCTTCACAACTCGAGACCGCCACCACAACGCCACCACAACAACTACACTCACACTTCGAGATCGTCACCATAACGACTCGACGACAGTCTCTGCTCGCTGTCTCGCCACCGTCTTCTTGACCACTCACGCAGCAAGTTCGTGCACGAGACTTACGACCACTCGCCCCCAAGTATCCCCATGGAAACACCACCTGAACTCGAGGCCGCCGCAGGCGAGCAGGATGATATTACGATCACGAACAGACAGTACGACGAAGAACAGATTATTGCCGTCGACTTCGGACCCATCTCCGGCGAACCAACACTCGACATCGTCGGCGACACGGCGATCGTTGTCGTCGATGGGTCCCAGTTCGAGTTCAGCATTCCCGCAGATGCAAACGACGTGATAGTCAACGATGGAATCTTAACGATTACGGCATAATCGATCGTGGCCCACCGACGGAGCCACAGACACACCACGTTTCCGGTGGAAGTCGACGTTCGAGCGTTCAAACGGAGTAGCGACTCCCGCTGAACGCCGAAGGGCAAGATAATCCCAGAATTTGCTCGAATCGGACCTGATCGGGTACACAGAAATCTTTGCTCGGATCGAGGCCGTTCAAGTACGCAGTAATTGAAGGCAGTTACGGCATATTTGAGATCAAAGTGGGCTCACGATTTGTGGAGGTGCTACGACCACGAGCGCTCAGACAGGTTTCCTAAGTGGTCATATCGTACAGCGATATATTCGGCTGTGCGGCGGGCATCGAAAACGACAGCAGAGGAAAATCCCTCAAAGGCCGATGGTTTACGGGAAGAATGGGTACTGTGTGATCTATGAATAGGTCATTCGAAGAGTTGTTTATTCGGGAAATCAGTTAGGTGAGAGATCGTCGAAGAGAGATTTGATGCGTTCACATCTCCATTAGATAATAAATAGTTTTCATCCAAGTAGTAGCGGAGGTCGCGCTCAATCCGCGGTACCAGTTCGTCTGCATCGGTTTCGAAATAGGATAGCGCACACGCCGATCGAATGCCCGGGAGAACACTCCCGCTAGATAACTCGGTCATCCTGGAGAGATTCGCCTCGGACTTGAGAACTGAGCGGGCGTTCTCGATTTTGTCCATCGTCCAAAGGGGATGGTCCGGAAAGGTATCGTAGAGGCGGCCCAGCGGGTGCAAATTGACGGGTTGGTAGGAGAGTTCCTTTAGCCACCGTTTCTGTGAGTGAGAGTAGACGTGGTAGAGCACTTCATTTCTGAGAAGGTGCCAATATCGTCGGTTCCGTAGTATGAGTGTAGCCGAGCGTCGGGGAGCCGGCCTGATAAAATGTTTAATCCCCCCGTCGCTGTGAACGCGGAGATTCGATCGAAGCCCATCAAGAAACCGCCAAAGATCGTCCGCTATCTCGGATGACTCCGGTACGAGTTCAACTGCAGCCCCCGCAAACAAAATCTGATGGTTCAGCGTCCGGTCGAACGACAGCGAACGGCCGTCGATTTCGATCCGCTCCCACAGACCCACCCGTTCGTTGAACGGATGGATCGAATAGACTTCTTCGGCGGTGCTACTAGCGTCCTGTCGGCTCAGTAGTACCCCGGCCAGAGATAACGCTCGTATCGGTTCAGCCTGACCGACCAAGCCATTACAGGCGTCCTTCTCGTCCGTTTTGCGACAATAGAACGTATACCCGTCGGGCCGGTTCGATTTCTGGAGAAGGAAATCAGTTGCACGATTAGCGGCCTGGTAGTATCTCTCGTCACCCGTGATTTCGTATACCGTTGAAAGGGTCGTCAACCAATGTGCCGTCGTTCTGACCGGGGTTTCGGGCTCGTCGTACGCGTAATTCCGCCCTGGTGGGAATGATCCATCATCTCGCTGATAGTGAAGAGCAGAGCGTGCGCTTCGTTCTAAGAGTTCGTGGACAGAGATTTCGGGATGATTCGATCGCGACTGTTGCGTCCCCATCTTCTTAGGGGTATACGAGAGTGTCCAATAAGAGTTCGGAGGACGGATGACGATTCCAGACCGGACTGCAGACGCTATTTCCTCGCAACGAGGTGCGTCTCTCGCGAGCGGGTCCGAAGCAGTTTAACGGTATACCCGTTGCTGGTAAGAAGGTCGACGATGGGTTCGCTGTCGACGTACCGTTCGTGTACTTCACAGAAGATAGCTCGGCACGATTCCAGTGCGGTTTCAAACCCGCGGAGAACGTCGTATTCGGCCCCTTCAACGTCGATTTTCATCACCGTTGGGCGAGGGAGATCGTGTTCGATCAGAGCCGAATCACCGGTCGTAACTGGCGCAGAACAGACAGTATTTGCATCGTCGTGGTCTCTCGTTGTGAACGTCCCCACGCCGAGTTCATCGTCGAACCGATCCGGAATACAGAGTTCGGTCGTCCCAGATTCATTGCTCAGTGCCGTCTCGAGTACCGTCGCATCGATATCGTTCATACGACAGTTTTCCACTAGCCGCAACGCAGTCCACGGATGGGGCTCGATGCTAATTACGTCTGCAACACGTTGTCCAACATAACAGGAGTGAGTCCCAATATTCGCACCAATGTCCCAAAAGACATCCGCCGGCTCCACTTCATCGAGAAGCCGGTGAATGAGAAATGATTCGTTTTGATAGTCTCTAGCGCGAAGATATTCCCGAAACGTCTCCGTATAGAACGTCGCCGAAACGCCGGCAACAGTATTCGTGTGTGTATTACCGGTTAATCGGTGTCTCGTCTGAAGATATCGCCATTCGAGGTGCGTTTGTGCTTCAGACGTTATTTGTTCAACAGCAGTATGCATAGTCTTGGGGCACAGAGTACCGGCGGTTGTGTATCTGTCACGGCGGCTCTCAGGCAAGAGTCCACACCGAAGAGCGCCAAAAAACACGGGCAAGCATTCGCGCAGTCAGTCGAAGTGTTCGCACAATCAGTAAACCGCGGTTAGCGACGGATGGAGCGCAACGCGCAGTAGTTGACGGTTATTTGTGATCTATCCGTCTCCAGCGCGATCGGTACCGACGATGAACAGCCGACCCGAACCCGCAATACCGGGTCTAATCACGGCTTCCGTGCGGGAGTTTATACGTCTACCCGGACAATCTGCTGGCGTCAATGGAGACTGATGAACTACTGACTGTCCTGGAAGACGCCGGATTGTCTCCATACCAGGCGGCTGCATACGCCACTCTACTCGAACTGGGCACTACGTCCGCAAGTGAACTCGCATCGGCGAGTGACGTGCCTCAACCGCGGATTTACGATGTCCTCCGAGCACTGGACGAGCAGGGATACGTTACCGTCTACGATCAGGATCGCCTGTATGCGCGGGCAAACGATCCACAGAAGGCCCTGACTGGAATCAAAACAGCGATCCAGCAGTACAAATCCGCCATCGACGAAATCGAAACCCGATACCAGGAACCCGAACGATGCGACGGGAACGTCAGCCTCGTTCAGCGGTTTCGAACCGTCTTCGACCACGCGCGTGATGCGGTCGCAGACGCTCGCGAGCACATTCAGCTAGCCGCGACGCCCAGCCAATTTACCGCTCTTCAACCGCTACTTCGGGACGCCTACGACCGCGACGTTCACATCCACCTCTCACTTTACCTGCCAGAGGACGACACTTTCACCGTCGACGAAGCCGAGTTCGAAGGCGTCTGTACCGAAGTTCGCCATCGTGAACTCTCGGGACCGTTTCTCGTATTAGTTGATCGAGAGCGGGCGTGCTATGCGACGCCGAATCGACTCCCGCAAGAATACGGCGTTCTCATCGACGACTATACGACTGCATACGTCTTCCATTGGTACTACCTGACACGGCTCTGGGAAGTATACGAACCGATCTATACCGATCGGAGCGACAATCCCCCATATTCGTTCGTCGAAATCACCGAATGTATTCGTGCTATCGAACCGCTCATCGAATCGGAACGGAGAGTGATGGGCCAGATCACTGGGGAGTATACTACCACTGGACGTGAGTGCCAACTCACTGGCCAATTCGTTGCCGTCAATTATACCGGATCTCGATCAGAGACGGAGGGCACATCTCTCCTGAAACTCGCTGCTGAAGCCCAGATCCGATTTGAGACGACTGAAACGGTCTATACCGTCGGCGGGCGCGGTGCATACATCGAGGATATCGCTGCCAAACGCTTCACGATCGATCAGGTTGAGACCAAGGCCAGCGAACCGTAAGTATCGAGACGGCGGTTAGTAAGGAACAAAACACGGTTTGCCGCGGGTCAGGCGGTTGTTTCGCTGTCGCGGGGAGCGCGGGTAATCGTCGGGACGATCCCGGAGAACACGACGATGAGAACCGCCAAACCGAGGGCAGGGACGAACGCCGCGCGCAGTGACGTCGTCTCTGCAATGAGACCAATTGCAACCGGACCGACGGCGAATCCGGCATAGCCTGCGGTTGAGACGGCAGCGATCGCCGGTTCCGTTGGAGAGTCGGGATCGAAATTACCGGCGAGGCTCAACGCGACCGGCATAATACCGGCTAGGCCGAGTCCCAGGATACCGAAGCCGATCAGTGAGAGGACAGGTTGGGCGAGGAGCGTGACTGCAACGCCGGTAGCGGCCAGGGCTGCAGTGAGACGAATGAATTGTGTTGGACCGACCCAGTCGACGATCCAATCGGCGAGAAATCGTCCAACCATCATCGTAAGAGAGAACGCTGCAAAGCCGAGCGCAGCGATCGTTGCGGAAGCATGCGCGCTTGTTTCGAGGAAGACAGCACTCCAGTCGTTACCGACACCCTCGATGAACAGGGCACAGAAGCCGATAGCGCAAAAGCCAATGAGTTTCCGGGATGGCAGTGTAACTGTTGGCCCAGTGTCTATGTCAGGATCCTTTGGGAATAGCCACAGGCTTGCTACAACTCCAATAGTGAGGAACAAAGTCCCTACGAGTACGAAATGAGTCTGGACAGAGAGATCCAAGGTCGTCGCGACCGCACCGAGTCCTGCGCCGACCAGCCCACCACCGCTGAATAGTGCGTGGAAGCTACCCATGATCTGCCCTGAATAAGACTGTTCGATTCGGACGCCCTGAGCGTTCGCTGCGACATCGATCAATCCCTTTCCAAAGCCGAAGACGAGGAGAACGCCGACAAGCATGGCAAGTCCATCAGCGAGCGCAATAATCACGAGTGTAAGGCTATAGACAGCGAGTCCACACCGGATTACGTGTCGCCCACCATAGTGAGAGACGAGAATACCGCTTGCTACCAGTCCGATGATGCTTCCGGTTGCAAGTCCAAGCAGTGCGATTCCGATATCTCCCTCCGAAAGGGAAAGCGCAGAACTCACGGCAGGAATACGAACTGCCCAAGTCGCGAAAACTGCTCCGAGGATTCCGAAGATAATCGAATTCGCAAGACGAGCTCGGCGAGGAGAAGATTCTTCTTTTGACGTAGTGAGGGCCCCTACTACCGAGTCAGAACCGTTTTTTCGAGAAGCCATCAGTCACTGGTCAGGAATACACGCCAATAAGACTTGTCAACATTAGTAACAACACCCGTTGTTAAACGCGCCGTCCCTAGCTCTATCGCCACGGCAGTTTTCCACGATGATAGTGAGTCCTGATACGGATTCATCGAGGTCATGAATCTAAATCGAGCTCGCGAAGATCACGTGTGAGGAATAAATAGCGGAATCAACTGAACTCTCAGCAACCAGTACCACTCCCAGAAATCAGTACCCCGCATCTTGCTGGTTCCCCGTTTCTACAGCTGGTTCAAGGCGAGTGCCTCGGGGTCGTTCGGGAGAGCAGAGCTCACCTGTGATGACGAGACGTCTTTGGCGTCTCGAACCACTTGCCCTCGAGGCGGTTCACTGGTCAGAGTTGATAGCTGCTAATCGTCGATAGCAACTCTCAGATGAAATCATTGCAACAACACACCGGATTTCCGGTGGAATCCCATTGAGATGGAATCGCTCCCAGAGCAGACTCGGAAGGAGATCGAGTTTAAAGGGGTTTGTAGCACAGCAGAAAAGACGAGTTCAGAAAAAGGAAGAACACTGCAAGATCAGAAGAGAACACTGGAAAGAGTCGACTACACAGTGGTTGGCCGCGATTTTCACCGGAAATCAGGTGTCCAAAGAGGTCATGATGGGACATTCAGCAATCGACAAGAGAAACGGTTCAAAAGAGGAGTTACTGCTAAGCGGCCAAAGAGGAGAATACCGGAAGACTGCGTGATCTATCATAGAAACTGGATAACAGGAACTGAACATCCGACTATCAGCAAGTCCCCTAGTAAGTGGAGTTTCGAGACGTACACACCGGGTTTCCGGTGAAATATAAGAATAGAGTGGAGTGACTGCTGTTCTGACCGACAATCTGAGCAGAACTCTTCCGAAGTGAGATGTTCAACCGACTACTGAACTCCCAACGGAAGTTTCTGCTACCACTGCAGACACACACCGGGTTTCCGGTGAAATAGGAATCCAGAACGGGGAGAGACTAGAAGTATTCTCTTATTAAAACAGATGGTTTTATATATAACACCTGAGTAAAGTCCATTGATTCAGTCGCAAACTATAAAGAAGACATCGTCGCCGAAAGGTAGTCTTTTCCAGTCGAAAATACCACTTTATCCGTTCTGATGTCGACTCTTTCCGTTTGGCGTTCCGCACTGAACTCTTCTAATAACTGAACTTCCTATTACTGAACTTCGAACTAGGCCTGTCTTCGCTGTTGGAACGGCTCTTCTCGCTCTTTTACCCGTTTCGGTGTCTTTCTTTACTATCTCTGTTTGTGGCTCTGTCGTTCGGGAAATGTGGATCTTGAATCCAGCCTACCCCTATTTCATCTGGACCACTCTGCACCAACACACCCGTTTCACCGGAAACCCGGTGTGTGTGTCTCCGTGGTAGCTTTCTTTTTTGTCTTTGCCCGCCTCTCTGCATATTGACCGCTCTCCGCACCAGTGACGAAACGTTCAAGATGTTTCACCGGAAACACGGTGTCCAAGGTATGTCTGATTCCGACGATCTCTTTATTCGGGAGGATCCAATTTTCGTCAACAAGGAACTTCTCGAAATTAGCCACCTGCCGGATGAAGGCCGGATCGTCGGTCGTGACGAGGAAATCGGTCAACTTGCAAATGCGGTCAATCCTGCGATCTTCGGCCAGAGTCCAAGTAATGTGCTGATATACGGCAAGACTGGAACCGGAAAGTCGCTCTGTGCTAAGTACGTTTCTCGACGACTCGTTGGCACGGCCGAGGAGGAAGGTGTCGATGCCGTCTTCGCCTACGTTGATTGTGCACAGGATACAACTGAAACGCAGGCTGTTCAGACGATCGCGAGTTCAGTCAACACGGAGGAGACGGAGATCTACATTCCGGACAAAGGAATCAGTACGGCGACGTACTACAAGCGACTCTGGCGAATTCTCGATCAGGAATACGATGTCACATTGATCATCTTAGACGAGATTGACAAACTCGAGGACGATGCGATCCTTATGCAACTTTCGCGCGCGGGCGAAGCGGGAAAGGTAACCGATTGTAAGATCGGCGTTATGGGCATCAGTAACAAGATCAAGTACAAAGATCGGATGGACGAGCGGGTCAAGTCGAGTCTCTGTGAGCGCGAGTTCGTCTTTCCGCCGTACAATGCAGGGCAACTCAACGAAATCATGGCTGCACGAAACGATGCGTTCCGGAATGGAGTACTCGAGGATGCAGTTATTCCGCGTGCAGCGGCGCTCGCAGCTCGAGAGCACGGTGATGCGCGAAAGGCAATCGACATTCTTCGGTATGCCGGGGAGATCGCACAGGCCAAGGGAGCGGAGACCGTTCGAGAAGAGTTCGTCGTGCAAGCGCGCGAGCGCGCGGAAGTCGATCGGTTCCGTGAACTGATTCGTGGGTCGACGCCGCATTCTCGATACGTGCTCCAGGCATTGACAGTGTTGTCTCTTGAGCACAACCCCGAGGGTGCATACAGTGATGCGGCGGATGAGACCGATGGCTTTCGAACCACACGCGTGTACGATGTGTATGAGCAAATTTGTAGGCAGGAGGGAGCGGATACGCTCTCGCTTCGCCGCGTTCGAGATCTGTTGAAAGAACACGCGTTCCTGGACATCCTCGAACAATCCAGGCATAGCGGCGGGAGTGCCGAGGGGAGCTATACAGAACACACGCTCCTGGAGGACCCGGAAGTCGTCCGCGATGTCCTTGCTGAGACAGTGTCGTAAGGCAGCGTACGTAGCGTAGAAGTACGTAGGGTAGAATCTACTGGGATCGTTACCATTACTCTCTACTGTTCGTCACTCGGAAGCTCAGTTCGTTCGCCGATGGTGAACTTACAATTCACCGGAAACCCGGTGTGATCAGTCTCTATGGGAGCAGCCATCCCCGTCCAGTCGGCGTATTCTCCCCTCCTCATTTCACCGGAAACACGGTGTGTTAGCTCGCGCGCAAAAGAAATCTGCTCACTGGGTGCAGTCCCGCTATTCACCGGAAACCCGGTGTCCCCATCTCTTCTTAGCGTGAACTCGGGGAGGACGATTCTTCACTCTCCCTCTTTTGCGACGCGAGGAAAGTCGTTCGCGAACGCCGAGGGGACTCGGTAAGATGTGAAACGGACGGTGATATACTCGCCGCTACCCGCGTAGTCGAATCGATCCTGAGCGCGAACTCGTCACGACCCCGGTTTCGGTATTGTACGGAATCTCTAGGGACTATGAGAGCGAAGCATCACGAACGAATTCGCAAGTGTGAGTACTCCCTGTGAAAGCGTACCGTAATGAATTCAGCAGAGAGCAGTGAGTTATCCGAGGACCACGTGTACCTGTGACGTGTCTGGGATTTTTCAATCGAGCTGAAACTGGTAGAAGTTCCTCTCGTTGTCATCAGTTTCAGTACACGCTGCATCTTTTCGATCATCGATACTATCTATTCTCGTTGAGAGTGTCTCTATTAGACACGGTTGAGACTCACTCTCTTTGAAGACGCAGTTCGTAGGCCTTAAGTATGAACCGGGGTCTACAAAATAGTAGAAGGAGATGAGGACTGCACCCCTCTGGTCCGCCAGAAGATGTGGTCTGATGTGAGCCTTGGTAGTTCGGTGACGCCCGATCGGTTCACGATCGCGGCCGCTCACCGAACGTGGACCCATTTAGTGTGAGTGCAGTAGCATTCACCGCCAACCC
>NZ_AOIP01000037.1 GCF_000337535.1 Natrialba aegyptia DSM 13077 | reverse complement strand
AGAGACGAGTCAGCTCCAGAGTATCGGGGGTTGGATATCCCTCGTGAATATCTCAGGCATCGACTGAGAAGACTAAATACTCCTCAAGACCGATAGCGAACAAGTAGTGTGAACGAACGCTGAAAAGCACCCCACGAAGGGAGGTGCAATAGGGCGTGAAATCAGTTGGCGATCGAACGACGTGGCTCAAAAGGTCCTGTACACAATGAACCGGGTGCGAACCCGTAGTAAGCCGTACGGGAAGCCGGAGTTGCGTCGTGCGTTTTGAAAAACGAACCAGGGAGTGTGCCTGTTTGACGAGTCTAACCTGATCATCAGGGAAGGCGTAGGGAAACCGATATGGCCGCAGTCTTTCGACGAGGGCCACCGTGTTCAAGCGCGGGGAGTCAAACGGGCACGACCCGAAACCGGACGATCTAGACATGGACAAGGTGAAGCGTGCCGAAAGGCACGTGGANCCGTGTTCAAGCGCGGGGAGTCAAACGGGCACGACCCGAAACCGGACGATCTAGACATGGACAAGGTGAAGCGTGCCGAAAGGCACGTGGAGGCCTGTTAGCGTTGGTGTCCTACAATACCCTCGCGTGATCTATGTCTAGGGGGGAAAGGCCCATCGAGTCCGGAAACAGCTGGTTCCAACCGAAAAATGTCGAAGCATTACCTCTGCCGAGATAGTTCGTGAGGTAGAGCGACGGATTGGGGGACCGCACTCCGAGAGGAGTGCGCCCCCCTGTCCAACTCCGAACTTACGAACGTCGTTTGACGCAGGGAGTTCGGTGCACGGGGTAAGCCTGTGTACCGTAAGGGAGACAACCCAGCGCCGGGTTAAGGTCCCCAAGTGTGGATTAAGTGCGATCGAAGGTGGTCTCAAGCCCCAGACAGCCGGGAGG
>NZ_AOIP01000036.1 GCF_000337535.1 Natrialba aegyptia DSM 13077 | reverse complement strand
AACCGTGTAGGTTGGCGTTCTGTTCGGGTGGAAGCGCGAACGAGAGTTCGTGTGGACCGTTCAGAAACGAAAATCCTGGTCAAAGTAGCAGCGTGAGTCGGGTGAGAACCCCGACGGCCGAACGAGTAAGGGTTCCTCAGCAATGCTAATCAGCTGAGGGTTAGCCGGTCCTAAGTCTCACCGCAGTTCGACTGAGACAACAGGGAAACAGGTTAATATTCCTGTGCCGGTATGCAATCAAAGTTGACGCTTCGGGGCCGCTCGAACCGGGCACTCGCCCGGTCAAACAGTCGAAGAACGTGGAAGCCGTAATGGCACGAAGCGATCGAATGGCTGGATAGCGTAAGTCGAGTCAACCTGGAGCCCGTGAAAAGACGAGCATACCGTCCGTACCGAGATCCGACACAGGTACTCGTGGCAGCGAAAGCCAAGGTCTGTCGGGAATAACCGACGTTAGGGAATTCGGCAAGTTAGTCCCGTACGTTCGCAATAAGGGATGCCTGCCCTGCAATGGGGCAGGTCGCAGTGACTCGGGCGCTCCAACTGTCTAGTAACAACATAGGTGACCGCAAATCCGCAAGGACTCGTACGGTCACTGAATCCTGCCCAGTGCGGGTATCTGAACCCCCAGTACAATGGGACGAAGGACCCGTTAACGGCGGGGGTAACTATGACCCTCTTAAGGTAGCGTAGTACCTTGCCGCTTCAGTAGCGGCTTGCATGAATGGATCAATGAGAGCGCCACTGTCCCAACGTTGGGCCCGGTGAACTGTACGTTCCAGTGCGGAGTCTGGAGACCCCCAAGGGGAAGCGAAGACCCTATAGAGCTTTACTGCAGGCTGTCACTGAGACGTGGTCGCCATTGTGCAGCATAGGTAGGAGCCGTTACACAGGTACCCGCGCTAGCGGGNCATTGAAATACTACCCGATGGTGACTGCGACTCTCACTCCTGGCGGAGGACACTGGTAGCCGGGCAGTTTGACTGGGGCGGTACGCGCCTGAAAAGATATCGGGCGCGCCCCAAGATTTCCTCACCCGCGTCGGAGACGCGGGAAAGAGCGCAAGAGCATACGGAAGTCTGACAGTGTCCGGCCTAACGACGGACGCTGACGCGAAAGCGTGGTCTAGCGAACCAATTAGGCTGCTTGATGCGGCCAATTGCTGACAGAAAAGCTACCTTAGGGATAACAGAGTCGTCAC
>NZ_AOIP01000035.1 GCF_000337535.1 Natrialba aegyptia DSM 13077 | reverse complement strand
GGTGAGGTTGTTCGCCTATTAAAGGAGGTCGTGAGCTGGGTTTAGACCGTCGTGAGACAGGTCGGCTGCTATCTATTGGGGGTGTGAGGTTCCTGACAGGAACGTTCGTATAGTACGAGAGGAACTCCGAATGGGTGCCACTGGTGTACCGGCTGTTCGACAGAGCACGTGCCGGGTAGCCACGCACCACGGGGTAAGAGCTGAACGCATCTAAGCTCGAAACCCACCTGGAAAAGAGGA
>NZ_AOIP01000034.1 GCF_000337535.1 Natrialba aegyptia DSM 13077 | reverse complement strand
CTCGGGGTGTACGCGTCGAGGCAACGAGACGTTGAGCCCGCGAGCACTAATCGGCCAAGCCACACATTCATACTGCATCTGGATCGGACCCGTGAACGGGTCCGGACGCAAACTGGACTACACGGACATACTGGTCATACCACCGATTATGGTTTGACAACGGTTCGATTCCGTTGATCGGCGTTAGGGCGGCCACAGCGGCGGGGAACCTCCCGTACCCATCCCNGAACACGGTTGATAAGCCCGCCTGCGTATCGGCGAGTACTGGAGTGAGAGATCCTCTGGGAAATTCGATTCGCCGCCTCCACTCATACTCATACTCATACGTAGTTGCCCCACACAGCAGCGGCTGTGTGGGGCAGTTTATATTTCATAATTGCAATTGTCTAGTACTAACTCCCGCCCACTATCGCTGGTAGTGATATCTGTCGGTATAGATCCGAGTTCAGATCGAGAGTCCGTTTGCGAATCGAGTAGAAAGCAGGGCGATCGAAGCGCGTCCCAAATTTATTTGGAGCGAGGTTTATCGGGGTGTGACTGGTAGACACACATCATGTCAGATCACAGTGGTTCTGAACTCGATACTGTGTACGAGCTTTTGTCGAGTTCACGATGCCGACATCTCATGTATTCTTTTTTAGATGGAGATGCTGCGAGTGTTGTCGAGCTTACGCAACAGGTAGCAGAGTGGGAGCAGGGAGTGGAGACGGAGTCGATAGCGATGTCGTTGCACCATCAGCAGTTGCCGCGTCTCGCTGATCACGGGATGGTTGAAGTTGAGTACGGAGAGAAGGAGAATACGGTTCGAGCGACGGCGGCGTTCGAGCGAGTTCAGGAATTGGTTGCACAGGTAAGTGCAGTTGAGGAGGAGGGTGGGGAAGCAAGTAGCCCACGTGAGTTTTTCGATGGGGATGAGGCTTCGATCGGGTCTGGAAAGGAGATTACTGCTGGGTCGAATCTGGAATTGGGAGGCGGGCGTTGAAGTCGGTGTCGTGGTGGAACGAGTGATGCAGGGTGGGTGGTTGTGGGAGTAAGTGCTGTGTTGTGCTGTGTTGGGTTGTTTCTTCCCTAGTGTGCTGTCGAGAGGGGGTAGTGGTGGAGTCCCGTGTCCTGTAGCCGCGGGTACTGCGATTATTAGTCGTAGGTGTGGAATTCGATCGCGCGTTCGAGGAGTTCATCTGGGAGTCCGGGGACTTCTTCGGCGCGGACGGGGCCGAGTTCATCGAGAAGATCGAGATCACGCGGAAACGGTCTGCGTTGCCAGTGAATCGAAATGCCGGCTTTGGCTCCGTCCGCGAGTGCGATGGGGACTTGATTGTGGCCGGGTGTCAGGTCGCCAACGGCGTAGACGTTTTCGACGGAGGTTTGGCCGTGGTCGTCGACGGCGACGGTGCCGTCGTCGTTGAGTTCACAGCCGAGTTCGTTTGCGAGGCCGTTGTTATAGTCTGCGCCATACATTGCGAAGCCGCCGGTGTATTCGCGGATGGTTCCGTCTTCGAATTCGAGGGCAGTTAGCCACCCGTCTGCGTCGTTCTGGACGCCGGAAACGTCCTCGTGGATGATGTCGATTGGATGGTTTTTGAGAACGGTGTCGGTGTCGTCACTCCAGGTTGGGGGGTCACCGCGTGTGAGGAGGTCGACGGTATCGGTGAAGTTGAGCATGATTGTGGCGACGTGGGCGGCGCTTTCAGAGGTACCCATCACGTAGACGGGTTCGTCGATAAACATGTATGCATCACAGTGAAGACAGTAGTGGAGTCCGCGGCCGGTTCGGGGAAGTGGTGGGTCTGGACGGACGTCGGTAAAGCCGGTCGCGAGAACGACGTAATCAGCGGTGTAGGTGGTTTCGGTGCCAGAGAGGGTGATTTGTGGCGGAGCGGTTGTGTTGTCGAGTGTATTGGGGTTCGAGGTATCGATATCGGTGGTAGAATTGGTTCCGTCTTCGCTGTCACTTTCGGAACGAGTCTCAGTGGGTGCTAATTCTGATTCTGATTCTGGTGTTTCCGTTGAACAGGACGAGATTACGTCTCGATAGACGGTACACCCGTATTCCCGGAGTTGTTCGACACCCGTCGAGAGGAGTTCCTTACCGGCTGTTTCCTCGGTGATACCGATGACGTTGTGGACGTCCTGCATCATTGCGGCGCGGCCGCCGCCGCGGTTGATGAGCGCCGTTTGATTGCCGAGGCGCGTACAGTACAGAGCAGCGCTGAGTCCGGCCGGTCCGCCTCCGATGACGACGACATCGAACTCCTCGTGTGCTGGGTTGTCGGTCATAGGCGCCCTTCCACGGAGAGCGATAAAAAGCCCGTTTGAGAACCGATGAAGGTACTGCTGGGTGCGTCTTCTGTCGGATGGCCGTACCGAGAAGTCGCCATACGAAGCGATTCGGTATACTATTCGGTCAGATTTGAAGCGTGTCACCCGGAACACTAACGTCCAGCCTCATCCCGTGGCGGCGTGCCGCGTCGGCTGGCTAACCCTCGTGCCGGGTGAGAGAACGCCAGAAGTCGTGGCATCCTCCAGATGCTGCTGTCACGTGCCCGGGTTCGCCGTACTGTCATCGCACCCGAATGGGTTTGCTCGGACGGGGACTAAAGGCACGTAGGTGATCTAAGTGCCTGCATCGTTTAACTCTTACATGCTCGTTCGAGGAGTTCGGTGATGAGTGTCGGTCGAGCGCCTGCTGTTTTCACTCGGGTTCCGGTGTGTCGGTGACGGTCCCCTCGCCGTCGTGTTCTTCGATCCACTGGTCGTAGGTTTCAGGTTCGACGACGATGACGTCAGCGTCCATCCGCGAGTGACCAGCACCGCAGAACTCGGCGCAGACGGCGTCATAGCGGCCGGGTTCGGCGATTGTTCGGGCGCGGGTGTAGTCGCCGGGGAACGCGTCCTGTTTGATACCCAGATCGGGGACGAACAGCGAGTGGATAACGTCGTCACTGGTGAGCCAGATCGTCACGTTCTCATTGGCGGGTATCACGAGTTCATTTTCGGTCGTGATGTTCGAGTCGGGGTAGTTCGCTTGCCACGACCACTGGTAGCCCTGGACGTAAATTTCTTCGTCGGCGGTGTCGGGGAGGTCGTCGAACGATTCGACCGTTCCTTGGCCGCTGGTACCCCCACCGATCGCCTGTGAGGGAGAGACGTACGGGTTGACGAGAACGCTGTAACCGGAGAGGCCGACGAACAGCAGGATAATTGCTGTTGCGGCGGTCCAGGTAATTTCGAGAGCGGGATCTTCCGTGGTCGGCTCGGGGTCGTCGTTGTCGTGGAACTTGACGGCCGCATAGATGAGTATCACGAGGACGAATAGGGTGAGCGGAAGGGCGACGTAGAGCAGTTGGTACTCGAGGCCGTCGATAAGTTCTCGGTTTTCCGACTGTGCAGCAACTGTGCCGGCCAGTACGAGGTTTGAAAGCGTCGCGATGGCAAATGCGACGATCGTTCGTCGGCGGCTACTCATTGGAGGGGCTTCAACAACCAGGCTGATATACGTCCTGCATAGCTCAGTGAACTGTAACGATATCAGATAAGTACGGAAGAGAGTGACCGAGAGAGGAGATATAAGTTGTACGGAAACTCACGGCTAGCTGAATTCATCTTTATTGGGATTGATGGTGACGATACCGGTATGCAGGACGACGAGCGATGTAGTTGGGGCAGGGGAGGTGACGGGCAACGATGAACCGTGCACTCGTAGAAGTATCGTTGTTTGGCGCTATCATTATCGGTTGTCTTCTGGTTGCCCTTCTAGCACAGCGGCTGCGAGCCGAGCCGTCGCCGGACGGCGGCTATGCTGTGGGTCGGTCGCGCCAGTTCGGTCTCGCGGACGTGAAAGCGGCTGCTGTTCGGTGGACGACAACGACGAATCATCGCGAGATCGGATTGCTGTACATCGCGTTCGGTACCGTGGCGGCGATTTGGGGTGGAATCGACGCGATGATGATTCGCACGCATCTGTTGACACCGTCGGCGAACCTCTGGACCGAACAGACGTACAACGAACTGTTCACGATGCACGGTCTGACGATGCTCATTTTCTTCGTCGCGCCGGTGTTTTTCGGGATCGGGAACTACTTCCTGCCGTTGTTGATCGGGGCCGACGACATGGCGTTTCCGCGGCTCAACGCGATCGGATTCTGGTTGTTACCGCCATCGCTTTTGCTTGCACGTCTGGGAATCGTCGCCGAAGTAACGGGATCGATACTCGCGGTCGTTGTTCCGCGCGACTTCCTGTCCGTCTTGCTCGCGTTTCAGGAGCCAGCGATCGGCTGGACGATGTACCCGCCGCTATCATTGGCTCCGAATCCACAGACGAATTTCCTCCTGTTAGGCCTCCATTTGAGTGGCATCGCTACCACGATCGGTGCGATCAACTTCATCACGACGATCATCTACGAGCGCGACGAGTCGATCGGCTGGGCGAATCTCGATATCTTCTCATGGAACATGCTCGTCACGAGTTCGATTATCGTCTTTGCGTTTCCGCTGCTCGGTACGGCTGTCTTAATGTTGCTGTTTGACCGGAACTTTGGGACGACGTTCTACGCGATCGAGGGCGGTGGGCCGCTTCTCTGGCAGCATCTGTTCTGGTTCTGGGGGCACCCGGAGGTGTATATTATTTTCCTTCCGGCGACCGGGTTGATGAGCCTGATACTGCCGAAGTTCGTCGGTCGAAAGCTGTTCGGATTCAAGTTCATCGTCTATTCGACGATCGCGATCGGCGTACTCTCGTTCGGCGTCTGGGCGCACCACATGTTTACGACCGGGGTTGACCCGCGCGTTCGGGCGAGTTTCATGGCGACCTCAATTGCGATTGCCGTGCCAAGTGCGATCAAGGTGTTCAACTGGATCACTACGATGTGGAACGGCGATGTGAGGCTGGCTGCGCCGACGATCCTCTGTATTAGCTCGATCGGGCTGTTTATCGTCGCCGGTGTTACGGGCATCTTCCTGGCCGTTATTCCCGTGGATATCATCTATCACGGGACCTACTACGTCGTCGGCCACTTCCACCTCATCGTCATGGGGATCATCCCGCTGATGATGTTCGCCGCGAGTTATTACTGGTACCCCCTAATCACGGGCCGTATGTACGATCGCAGACTGGCGATTTTCCAATCATCGTTGCTTGTTGTCGGCTCTGCACTCACGTTTTTGACGCTGTTGGCGCTTGGATATCTCGAGTTGCCTCGTCGGTACGCGACCTATCCGGCGGAGTACTCGGGACTGCAGATCGTCGCAACCGTTGGGGCCTTCCTTATCGGTATTAGCGTACTCATGTGGCTCTATAACATGATCTGGTCGTACTTTCAGGGGAAGCCGGTCGAGACCGCCGATCCGTGGGAATTGAAGGCAACCGAGCAGTTCACGCCCGAGTGGCGGTGGTTCGAGGACCGCCTCGAACGCAAGCGCGGCGTCGCGCCGACCGAACCGGAAGAGACCCGTCCGTCGTACGTTCCCGCACGAGAGGACCGCCCGCTCTCGATCTACAGTCGGATCAAGCCGGTCGCACGGACCGTCGCGAACGACGCGGGAGCAGGCGCGGCCGGCGGCCTCTTCGGGACCGTGCTCATGTCGGGGATGCTCCTGCTGGCAGTCGCCCTGGGCGTGTTCGATCTCGCGACGTTCGCGGACCTCGCGACGCTCGTCGGGTTACCGGCGAACATCGGACTCGGCTACGCGCTGTTCCTCTTTGCGGGGATGACGGTCTGGCCGCTGTTGTTCCTCTCGCTGGGGGAATATCTCCCGGGTGAACTCACGTTCGTGACGGGGCTGTGGTACGCGACGGTTATCGCATCTGGCTTCGCGATCGCCTTCTATACCGGACAGACCGGCCTTGAGCTTGTTACGTACCTCATCTTCGTGATTCTCTCACACTGGATCTACGGGCTGGGACTCGCGGGAACGATCACGTATCTCGGCGGTCGACAACGGCGTCCGTCGACGGAGGCCGAGAACGAATGAGTGGCGGTGACGACGTGTCCGCCGAGACAGACGACTCGTCCGCTACCGGCACGGGACCGACTGAACCGACGATAGCGTCCGAATCGCTGTTACTGACCTACGCTGCGCCCTTTCTTGGCGTCCTTCTGATCGCAATTGGGCTCCCGCTGTCGATCGTCGGCGGATACGTCGTGATTCAGGACGGTGTCGGCCTCTGCGGAGACCCCACGATCACGGCGACTCACGTCGACGAATACGATGGGGTCCCGGACACTATCGAGACGCTTCCAGCAGCAGAACTCACGACGGCCGAACAGGAAGCTCTCGAAGAGGCGATTGAGAGCCCGCTACAGGAAGCGAAAATCGAGGGAGACATCCAGAACCGAGAAGCGTTTCTCGAGGGGGTACTCGTCGAGTACGAGGGCGAGGAGTACTACGTTCAGATCACCTCTCAGAACTCCTGTCTCGAGGTTCAGCCGCTGTTGTTCCCGATCGGTGGAATCGCGATTCTCGTCGGGATTCTGGGCGTCTTGACGCCGCCGATCTACCGGAGGATGGCTGGGTTCGAGGAGCGAATGCAACGCGACCAGCCGTAGTAATCGCCGCCGTTCTTCTGTTTTCGTATTCTTGCGTTCTCGTGTTCTCGTCACCGGTCACGAGCCTGCACGTTGCACGCTGCCCGTTCGCCGAACGCACCCCAGAGATGGCAGTCGACCGAACGATGAACGATGGCTCCTAACCGTCGGCTCTCGGATAGCGGTTCTACAGCAGGAAATCTCAACGACGGTGGCTATTTGCCCGACGTGGTCGAGTCATCCGAACCGTCCGACTCGCTCGTCCGATTCGGTTCGTCGTTCGTCATCGGATCGGGCTGTGGGGCGATAACCTCACCGTCACCCGGCTGTTCGGCAGCGTAGGAGAACTCCCCCATTCCGTCCGGCGACTCGCCCTGCGTCCACGGATAGCCGGGATCGGATTGTTCCTCCCGTCTGGTCGAGATGAACGTGTAGTTGAACTCCTGGTTCTCCTGTTCCTGCGGGAAGCTCGCGGGGACCGGAACCGGATCGTCGAGCGTCTCCAGCGCGCGCAGCCACTGGTTCTGGTGCATCGTGTCCCGCGCGATGAGGTAGGACAGCATGTCCTTCATGCCGGGGTCGTCAGTGTACTCCCAGAGCCGGGTTGCGAGAGTTCGGCCGGTCGCTTCTGCCATCACGTTCGCATAGAGATCACCCGCAAGGTTGCCTGACGCGGCGATGTAGCCGCCGGTGAACGGAACGCCATTGCTATCGACTGGCATCGCCGACTGGCCGGCCGAGAGGAACTGCCGCGGATTCTGCCCGGTCATCGCGGCGGCCGTTGCTGCGGTCTCCTGTGCATCCTCGCTCATCTGTTTCGGCGACCCGCGCAGGTTCTTCGTCACGGCGGTTGCGAGCATCTCGATGTGCCCGAGTTCTTCGGCGGCGGTCTCCATCAGCAAGTTGCGATACTCCTCGTAGCCTTCCGGGAGCGCCCAGGCCTGGAACATGTACTGCATGGCAACGCGCATCTCCCCCTCCTGCCCGCCGATCGCTTGCTGGAGGAGTTTCGCGAAGTGCGGGTCCGGTTGTTCGACGGTAACCTCGTACTGGAGTTCGGGTTCTTGGAAGAACATCCACTGGTCCCTGCCCAGCGCTGACGTGATAAATCTCTGTTGTGGACGAGACTGAACGTATCGCTGCCTGGAATCCTCTTGTGGTCGGGTAGTCAGCGCCGGTGGCAATGGCAATCGTCTCGGTGCGTTTCTCGGAGTCGTTGTGTCGTCATGCCAAACGATTATATCGACGCTGCTGGTCGGGGACCAGCGCATGAGCGAGAATACGCGGTGGCCGATGGCGCGACGGACGTTCGTCAAATGCGGCGCCGTCTCGACGGGCGCGCTGTTGGGAACGTCAGGCGCGAGCGCGCGTACCGACTCCAAGGAACCCGAGACGGAGCCCGCCGATCACGGACTGCTCTTTCCCTATCAGTTTCGCCCTGGGAGCCGAGCCACAGTCGCCGCATCCGAACTCGACTGGCAACCGGACCGCTTCGAGCGTTCGTATCAGACGCACGTCATCACGTACGATCATGCACCGTCGTATCGTGCCTTTCTCTTTACGGAACCGAACGAGACCCTTGCGCCGGCACAGTCGCTCGAGTTCAGCGGCGTCGAGCGATCAGCGCAAACTGCTGGCCGGGGGGTCGTCACCGTCGGCCTCGATTTTGATTTCGAGTGAGTCCCCTCAGATCGAGGCGCCGACGTAGAGCACGACCACGAGGAACAGCCAGACGGCGTCGACGAAGTGCCAGTACAGCGAGACGGTCGCGATAGAGGTATCGCGGTCGGGCCCGTAGTAGCCGCGAAGCGCCCGCCAACAGAGGATGGCGATCCCGCCGATGCCGAGTGCGACGTGGAAGCCGTGGAGTCCGGTCAAGCCGAAGAAGGCGCTCCCGAAGATGCCACTCGTGAGTGAAAAGCCCTCCGCGGTGATGAACTCGTAGTACTCGTAGGCCTGGCCGGCGAGGAAGACGATGCCGAGCGCGAGCGTCGCACAGAGCAGTGTGAGAAAGCGTCGCCTGTTGCCGTGGCCGAGTGATTCGTGAGCGTAGTGGAGGGTGATGCTGCTGGTGACCAGGAGTGCGGTGTTGATGACCACGAGCGATCCGAGCAGCGGGGGGAGTTCCGCGGCCGGCCACGTCCCGACTCTGATGAAGAAGTAGTAGATGAACAGGCCGCCGAACGTCGACACGTCGGTCGTGAGAAAGAGCATCGTGGTCGAGATGTACGACCCCCGAGACTTGTGCGGCTCCTGTCGCTCGCGCGCGGGTGCCAAAAACGCCTGATTGAGCCAGCCTCCGATACCAGCCAGGAGTGCGGCCGCGCCGACGACGGCGAGGCCGATACCGAGCGGGCGCGGCACGAGTTCGGTTTCGGCGCCGAAGATGAAGAGCGCGAAGCCGACGTAGAGGGCGGCAGCGCCGGCCGCGGCGATAAACGGCCAGCGGCTCCGGTGGTTGTGTTCGGGCTCGCCCTGGTCCCCGTGGCCGCGGTGGTCGCCGTACTCTTCGGGTGCCTGTCCGTCTGGAACGTGGTGGCCCGAGCCGTCGGCTCGAGCGGTGTCGTCCGCGGGCGGATCGGTGTGTCCACCAGAATCCATACACTCGCTTCTACGTCGACCCCGAAAAAGACTCCCGCGTAGGGGCAGGCCAGGGATGAGTGCACGCCGGTCGCGTCAGTAGAGATAGTCGTCCGCGTCGAACTGCACGTACCCACCGTTGCGGTAGGCGAACTTGCGTTTCTTGTACGAGACGAGGAGTTTACTCGCGCCGATACCGGCCGCGTAGGTCCGGTTGAGCAGGACGTTTTCGCCGCTGCCACCCTGCATGTCGGTGACGATATCGAACGCTCGGTCCCAGTCGTCGGGTTCGTAGTCCGCGACGATGTCGGCGAAGGCGACGTTCCGAAGGATCTCGTCGCCGATGGCGCGCTTCCAAACCTCGTTGTAGTGCTCGAGCGAGTCCGTCGCGGCGAGACGACCGGCGATTTTGCCGGTGCGGACGGCGACGTGATACCCGCCTTCGTGGAAGGCGGAGGTCGTTCCCATCGCGCCGCCGGCCACGGCAATGTTCGCGCCGACGGGCGAGTCGATCGGCCGCGTCGATGAGATCGGATACGTTTCGGTACCCGTCGACTTGCCGCGGTCCTCGACGATCGGCATGTCCGACTCGATGTCGTACTCGTCGCCGAACTCGTGCTCTAAGAGGCGGGTGATATACTCCGAGCCCGACGGAAGGCGCTCGTCCGAGGAGTCGAGTAGCGCGTAGGACGCGGGGTTGTCGACGTCGTCGAGTTCCATGCCAATCGGCATCGTCAGCCCGACGCGGGCGACGGTGCCGTCGTTGGGGAACACCCACGGATAGGCGGTTTCGCCCGGCATGTATCCCCACCAAAATTTGAGCCAGTTCGAGTCGAACAGCTCTTCGGGGAACTCCCGATACTCCTGGTAGGCGATGTGGTTCGCCGTCGGCGGCGAGAGCGCGTCGGCGATGCTTCGCCCCGGTGGCGTGAACTGATCTAGTGCCTCGAGCGTAATGCGTCGCTGTGGGCCATCGGCGAGGACGACGTACTGGGCTTCGATCCGGTCGCCGTTCGAGAGCGTCAACGTGTGCGTCGGTCCCTTCGGGCTCGACGAGCGGAGATCCGTTTCCAGATCCGAGACGCCGGTTCCCACGCGCAGGTCGGCCCCCGCGTCGGTCGCGCGCTCGTAGAGCCAGTCGTCCATCCGCGCTCGGTGGAAGGTGTAGCCGAACTTCGGATAGCTGGCGTCCATTCCCGTCGTCGTCAACTCGACGGCGCTGTTCGGTCCGACGAACTCGGTTCCCTCGAGTTCTTGGAGGACGACATCGTCCGGGATCTCCGCGTAGTCGAAGTCCATGATGTCGATCCAGTAGTCGAGCATTCCGGCGGCGTCGGTCGAGTCCGGTCCGAGCCCCTCGCGGTCTTCGCGAGGCACTCCCTGCTCGAAGAGGACCGTCTCGGCTCCGTGTGCGGCGGCCCGTTCGGCGGCGGTGGCACCTGCGGGACCGCCACCGACGACCGCGACCTCAACGCGTTCCATACTCCGTGTGGAATCAGTGGCCCGTATTAAAGTACCTGTATTTCGCGTCTGGAATCGACCGCGTGCGACGACGCGGGTGCGGACGGGGGTGTCAGTGCTTGCGCGCCGTCAACGTTTTTGACCGCTCCACACGAGGGCACGCGTATGGGTATGAACGCGAGCGATGGACGCGACGACCGTCCCGGGAGTACCGACGAGGGTGGACGCACGGACGAGACGACTACCGGAACCGAACCGGACGTGCTCGTCCTCCGCAAGGGGACTCACGGCGTCCCCGTCGAACAGTACGCCGGTGCGCTCCGCGAGCGGCTCCCGGACCACACCGTCTCGCTCGCCCGAACGCCCGCCGCCGAACGCGAGGCCATCCGCTCTGCCGCGTTCGTCACCGGCATGATGCTCGATAGCGACCTGCTCGACCGCGCCGACGACCTCGACGTCTTCGCGTGCGCGTACGCCGGCACCGGCCACCTCCCGCTCGATGAACTCTCGGAGCAGGACGTCGCGGTGACGAACGCGTCCGGCGTCCACGGGCCGAATATCGCCGAGCACGTCCTGGGGGCGATCCTGGGATTCACGCGGCGGTTTCACGTCGGCGCGCGCAGACAGCGCCGCCGGGAGTGGCGCCACTACAAGGCCCACGAACTCCAGGGATCGACGGTGACGGTCGTCGGACTGGGAGCGATCGGCCAGGCCGTCTGCGACCGCCTCGACCCGTTCGGCGTCGAGACGATCGGCGTGCGCTACTCGCCCGAGAAGGGCGGCCCGACGGACGAGGTCGTCGGCTTCGAGGGCGATGCGTTCGACGACGCCCTCGCGAGAACCGACTACCTCGTCCTGGCCTGCCCGCTCACGGAGACGACGCGCGGCCTGATCGGCCACGAGGAACTGATCACGCTCGATCCCGAGGCCGTCCTGGTCAATATCGCCAGGGGCCCCGTCGTCGACACTGACGCACTGGTGAGCGCGCTTCGGTCGGGAGCGATCCGCGGTGCCTCTCTCGACGTTACCGATCCCGAACCGCTTCCCGAGAACCACCCGCTGTGGACGTTCGAAAACGTCCAGCTCACCCCCCACAATGCCGGCCACACGCCGGCCTACTACGACCGCCTCGCTGACATCGTCTCCGAAAACGTCCGGCGCTATACCGCCGGCAGCGACGAACTCGTCAATCGGGTCTCGCTGTAACGCCACCCGCTCGAGTTCTTCGTGCTGGTCGGGATCGGTTCCGAGACCGTCCGCGTCCCCGCACGTCCCGTCCGTCCGTCCGAACGGCACTGCGGATACTTTTTTGCCCCGTTCCCGCGATGTGCCACTATGGACTCCACAGTTATCGTCGCTCCCGAAGCGTTCGGCGGAGGACGCAAACAGTGCCCGCGGCGTTCCGCCGGCACGCGGAGGCGACGATGACGCTCACCTTCGACGGAACGGTGATCGTCCCCGTCGCGGACCCCGACGACGGCGAGCAGACGACGACAACACTCGTCCCGCATCTCACCGACAGCAGCCGCGTCGTTCTCGTCAACGTCATCGAGAAAGGCGGTGGGTCGATCGATAAGGCCTCGCCCGAACAGCGCAAGGAGTACGCCGACGAAATCTTCACAGCCGCGAGCAAGCCGCTTGCGGACTCACCGGCGACGATCGAATCCGAGGTCCTCTACGGCACCGCTATCGCCGAGACGATCTTTGCGGCCGCAACTGAACGGGACGCAGAAGCCGTCGTGTTCAGCCCTCGAAAAAGCAATCGGATCGCCGAACTCCTGTCCGGCGATGTCGCCAGACAACTGATAAAGAAGGGGTCCGTCCCCGTCGTTGCACTGCCGCAGAACTCCTGATTCGTTTTCGCCTCGTACACCGCCCTCGCCTTCGTCTCCGTCCCCGTCCTCGCCGTCGCCCTCGTCACGGTTTCCTCCACCTGTTCTCAGGTTCAGTCTCAGGCGATCGTCGCCTCGTCCTCCGCAACATCTCTCTCAGCATCGACTCGCTCGAGTTCTTCGGCCACTGCTTCCCCGTCCTCGCGGAGCGCCACCGTGTTCGCGTCCGGATCGAACGCGACCAGCCCAGCCTCTGCGAGCCGCGGGACGTGGTTGTGTCGAAGCGAACTGTGAACTCGTTTTCGGGTGCCAAACAGCGCGTCGCCGGTCATGGCGAGGACCCCGGAGCGCTGGTCATCCGCGTCCGTCTCGAGAACGACGAAATCCGCGAGATCAGCGAGTGGAACCGGGTCCGCCGGGTCGCGCGTCGCGAGATAGCGAAGGACCGCTCGTCGGTGGCGATCGGCGAGAATATCGATATCGGCGTCCGTGTCCGCCGTTGCACCGACAAGCGGGGTCAGCGATTCGGGATCGGAGATGACTGGAAGCATATCCCACCGTTCGCATCGTATCTATTTGGGCCCCGTGCCAAAATAGCGTGGGAAGACCGGTATTCGAACTCGATCGAAAACGCCGTTTGTGCCCGCGTTTGGATCGCTACCATGAGTCCCGGGGGAACCCGGCCACCCGGTCGTTAGAAGTAGCCGTTCTCGGCGAGTAACTCGCCGTTCAGCACGCTCGCACCGGCAGCTCCGCGGATCGTATTGTGGGCCAAACAGTTGTACTGCAGCCCGAAGGGTGTCTCCTGCATCCCGCCCGCTGCAATTGCCATCCCGCCGCCGACGGTGCGGTCCATCCGCGGCTGCGGCCGGTCCGGTTCGTCGAAGACGTGGATCAGCGGCTCCGGTGAGGAGTGCAGGTCGAGCGAGGGGAACGCCTCCATCGCTTCGGCGGCGGCCGCCGCGTCGAGTTCGTCTTCGGTCTCGACCCAGACGTTCTCGAGGTGGCCGTCGATCGTCGGGATGCGGTTACAGGACGCCGACACGGCCATGTCGTTGTGGGTCAGCGACGCGCCGTCGAACTCGCCGAGGAGCTTTCGCGATTCGGTCTCGAGTTTGTCCTCCTCGCTGCCGATGTATGGGATCGCGTTGTCGATGATTTCCATCGAGGTGACGCCGTCGTAGCCGGCTCCGGAAACGGCCTGCAAGGTCGAGACGTGGACCTTTTCGAGGCCGAACTCCGTTAGCGCGGCGAGCGTCGGGACGAAGGTGATCGTCGAGCAGTTCGGGTTCTTGATCAGCGCGCCGTCCCAGCCGCGCTCGTCGCGCTGGACTTCGAGGAGATCGAGGTGTTCGGCGTTGATTTCCGGGATAACAAGCGGCACGTCGTCGTCCATTCGCCCGTTCGACGAGTTCGACGAGACGACGTAGCCGGCCTCGCAGAAGCCGGGTTCGACGGCTGCGCCGACGCTCGAGGGGAGCGAAGAAAACAGCAAGTCGATGTCGTCCGGGATCGCATCGGGTTCGGTCGCCTGGACGGTCATCTCCGCGACATCGGACGGGATCGGGCTGTCGACGCGCCACTTTGCGGCCTGTCGGTACGTCTTGCCGGCGCTCGAATCGCTCGCTGTCAGGGCGGCGAGTTCGAACTCGGGGTGCGGGTCGAGAAGCTGGATCAATCGCTGTCCAACAGCGCCGGTCGCGCCGAGTACGCCTACTCGTACTGCCATTTTGTGTCACTGTGTATCGTGGCCGCAAAACCGTTTGGATTCGTATCGCACGCGCCCTCATCACCATTTTTATTTACATATGGGCACTTTTGATAGTCACACCGTAGAGTCGGTAGCGGCCGCAGCGCCGCGGTCGCTGCGACGCCCATAGAAGAAATTAAGAAAACGGGGCGGTATCTTTCGACCGATGAACTCTCGACAGACCCGATTCGATGTCAGTGTCGGTCGCCCGGCAGTGTCGTCCGGGTGTCCGTCGGCAGGGCGGGTTCCTGGATCGACTGTGACTGCGGCCGATAGTTCGGACACGGCGCGTTCGCCGTCACTGACGGCTGTGGCGACCACCCGCCGGACTGGATCGGAGGCGAACCGATGACGGACACGACGACGAATTCGAAGTCGCGCGAACCCGGGCTCTTCGAGACGCCGTTTAGTATCGGAGCGACAATCCTCTCGGCGGTCAGTGCGATCATCGCGGTCCTGTTCTTCTGGACCGGCTTCCAGGGGTCGACACTGCCGGTCGTCGGTATCGAACTCTCGCTCCTGACCGGGACCGTTGGCTCGTTGTTTGCGCTGCTTGTGGCGGTCGTCGCGCTCGTTGCTGCGTTCTACATGGAACTCGGCTTCGATTATTGACGGCCTTGTCGTCGGATCACGGTTTCCGTAGCTCTAGTAGCCACTGAAAGTCAGTGCATACCTGATCGCGCGACGGCTGTACGATCAGTGTGTAAATGTAAACCGTTTCAGTTGTTACTATAGCGATCACGGCGTAAGGGGGTGAATCGGGCCGCCAGTGGTGCACCTGGTGACGCAGTGTCGCCCTCTGCTTTCGATTCCGTCTCGCGTTCTGGCGGCCGATCCGCAAAAATCGATCTGTCGGTTCGGAGACGCGCGGACGCCGCGGCTCGCGAAGTGCCGAAATGCAGCCTGATTCTCAGTTGGTCTTGCAAGTAACTGCCAAGTAATCGCCAGGCGACCGGCTCACCGGCCGGGACAACTGAAGACGAGAACTCGACGGATTATGCGGGAACCTGCGCGCCCTTCTTTCGCGTCACGTAGCCCGCGATGCGGTTGCGAACGCCCTTGGATTCGACGTTGGTGAGCTTTTCGACGCTGTCTTTGTTCTGTTCGAAGTCGGTCGTAAACGCGTCCGGGTACCGCTCCAGCAGGAGGTTCCCGGTCTTCTTGACGTAGGCCGGTTTGATTGCCATGCAGGGAGGTTCCGTCCAGAGGCTCTTAATCCCTTTCTCTTTCGTTTTTCTTCCCGTTACTCTCCACGCCGGTCGTGTCCGGATTCGAGTTCCACTGATCGGTTCACTGCATCCGACACTGTATTCGTCCCTAACGTTCTCTATTTTTGTACTAATTACCGATACAGAATTCTACACTAGATCAATGAATTTAAATCATACCAACATACATTCGGATATGATGTCGCTACATTTCAGAGAAGCAACGGACGTATACAGGAAAACGTGGCCGTTCGTTCTCCTGCAACTCGCTATTGGTATCGCCTTTGCACTGCTCGGAGTGATCTATCTCGCCCTGGTTGTCTGGCTTGGAAGCCTGTTCCTCTGGGGTGATGGCGGGGGTGGAATCCTCGTCGTCGCACTCGTCATGCTCGTCGCGCTCGTGAGTTTTGCGTATATCTGGCGGTTGATCAAACGATACGTCCTCTATATGGTCAACGCTGGACACGTCGCCGTCATCGCACACATCGTCGAGGAGGGTGAGGTCCCGGAGAACCAACTCTCGTACGGGACAACGCAGGTCCAGGAGTACTTCGTGTCCGCATCCGGCCTCTACGGCGTCAACGTCCTCGTCGATGCGATTCTCAAACAGTTCACCCGTTCGATTGCCCGCGTTCAGGAACTGATCCCCCTTCCGATTCCATCAGAACTCGAGGCACTGATCGATGTCCTTCAGAAATCGATCGTCCTTGCCGTCCGATATCTCGACACCGCAATCCTCGCGTACATGTTCGTCGACCGAAACGACAACCGGTGGGCATCAGCCCGCGATGGGGTCGTCCTGTACGGCAAAACCTGGAAAACGGTTCTCGGGTCGACGCTCCTGATCGTCGTCGGGATGTACGCCCTGTCGTTCGTCCTGGCGACGCTGCTTGCACCCGTCGCAGTCGCCCTCGACGTTCTTCCGCCCGCGTTCGAACTGCTCTCGTGGGTCCTGGTCGCCGGCGTCGTCGCGGTTGTCCACGCCGGCGTCGTCAAACCCTGGGTCAAAACCGTCGTCATCACGACGTTCCTCGTCGAACAGCGCGAGGAAACCACCGACAGCGAAACGATGTCGTGGATCGAAGACCGCTCCGACCGGTTCAGTGAACTCGTCGAGAAAGCCGAGAACGACGCTCCGGTCGACGACGATCACCCGGACGCCGGTCGAACGCCAACCCCAGGCGAAGCAGCCTGAACGATCCGGTTCGAGTTCACCCGAGTCGGTACCGCTCTTTCGAGCCGTCTTTTGCAGCGCGAGTTCGAGCCTGGACTGCAGGTCCCTTTCGCGTGCGTGTCTTACCACTCAGCGTGGTCTCGAATGCGTTCAATGGCCAGCCGTTCTCGCGGCCCTCCGGCGCGGTCGACGACCGACGCGAAGAACTCGAGTCGGTTCCGAAGCGTGGTTTCGTCGTAGCCGGGAACGCCGAGTCGCGAGGCGGCGACAGTCGCTTCGATGACGGCGTTGAAGCCGCGGTTGATCGTGGGAACGGTCTCGCGTTCGATTTCGGTCTCGATCGGTTCGAGTTCCCATTGCTCCCACGGTGTGCCGTCGTCGGATCCGGAATCGACCGGATCGGCGGAGACGCGTGCCCAGGCGGTAGCGGCGTCGAGGACCGGTTTCTCGACTTCATAAATCGTGAGGGCGGCGTCGGCGAAGACGACGGGGTCAGTGACGAACTGGACGTAGCCCTCGCCCTGTCGGTGGAAGTTCCGACGGGTGCGGGTATTACCCCAGGTTCGAGCGGTGACTGGCGATGTTTCGGGCGTGCGCTTGCCCTCGTCTGTGTCGGCGTTGGCATTGTCGGCGTCGTCAGCGTCGGTATCGCCGGCGAACAATCCGAGTGCGGCGACGTTCCACCGGTCGTTGGGGCCGAGCGTCGTGACGATGGATTCGGTGACGCCGGAGAGCGGTGCGGGCCAGGCCGTCGCCCCGGAATGGGGGCTCGTTTCGTCCTCGCCGTTTGTGCCCGCGTCGCTTCCGTCGTTCATATCTCGACCGTGTCGTGCTCGAGGGCGATGAAAAGCCCGGCCGCGGTGATATCCGCCGTCGTTCCCGGATTGATTCCGCGATCGACGAGTTCAGTTGCGAACGTTTCGACGGCGTCCCGATCGGTGGCGATGGCGTTGCGGTCGGCCAGCGCGGCGGCGCGCTGGCTCACCTCCCGCGCGGTGGCCTCGTCGTGGCGGTTTGCGACCAGGGTGTCGGGGCGGTTGGCGAGGAGGGAGAGGAAGACCGCTGCAGCGCGGTCGGGCAGCGGGCCGGTCGTTGCTGCGAGGCGGTCGGCTGCGGCGAACGAGCGCTCGAAGCCGGTTGTCCATTCGCGGGCGACGTCGTCGCCGGGGACGCTTCGGTCCATCACGTCGAACAGCGTGAGTTCGCGCGCTTCGAGTGCGGGAATCGCGTCGGACCCTCGGCGAACGTCGAGCGGAGCCATGTCCGCCGGCGGGTCGGGGACGAAGACATCGACGTGTTCGAACGCGCGGTAGAAGGCTGCCGCGTCGGCGACGGTCGTTTGCTCGACGACCGATTCGACGGCTGATCGGGAGAGACCGTCCCGCGCGGCTCGAACGAGCGGCACGAGCAAGAGCAGTGCGCCGAACTGGGTGTTGTCGCCTTCCTGTGCGGCCATCCCTTCGATAGCGCGTTCGAAGGCGGGACCGATTTCGGAGTCGGTCGCGGCCATTTCGAGTCCGTCCCGAGCGCCGACCGCGCCCGCGAGAAAGTGTTCGAATCGCAGGTCGTCGAGATCGCGGTGGCGGTCGACGTTCCCCGGTTTCGGGGTGCTTGCGACCTCGAGCAGGAGTGCCAGTTCGCCGTTCTGTGCTGGCGTTCGCATGGGTTGATCGAATGACTGCGACGGCTTAGGCGTACGGTTGTCGACATCGTTCCGGCGGACCGGTTACGATCGACTGTCGACGCAACTGTGCCGCCGAAAAACGCGACAGCCCCGCGACTTGGATCCGGACGGGAGTTCGTTCGACGGTCCGTACGGCCCTGCTGGCGTCTGCCAGATTCACGAACGCCAGTTACCTGGAATCCGTTACTTGGCCTTCTCGTCGTCTTCCATGGAAGACGAGTGGTGAACCGTTCGGTTCTCCTTCGGAGTACGCATCTCGTATCCCTGTGACGTGATACTCGATTTTCTCCGATCCTCCGCAATCGGTTCTTGCGAACGGATCGACGGAGATCGTCCGGTGTATCCTCGCGGTGCTGCTACACTATGTGTTACGGTAGCAATGAACATAAACGTTCTCTAGCGGGACGGAGACTGTGCGGCTTCCTGATCGAACCCGGGTGCCGCGAGAGCCGTCCGCGATGCGCGAACGACCGTTCGATAATGTTGTCAGCGGCCGCGATCGATCGACACCACCATCCCTAAACCGTTCATCCGCCAAGAGCCAGCGATGACTGACACGGAGGCAGCACCGGCGTGGAGCCTCCCCGACGACCGCGACAGCGTTCGCGACGCGCTGATCGACTGGTACGAGGCCGACCACCGCGAGTTCCCCTGGCGACGGACCGACGACCCGTACGCGATCCTCGTCAGCGAAGTGATGAGCCAGCAGACCCAACTCGACCGCGTCGTCGAGGCCTGGGAAGCGTTCCTCGAGCGCTGGCCGTCCACGACTGAACTCGCGGCGGCCGATCGCGCCGATGTCGTCGGGTTCTGGACGGATCACAGCCTGGGATACAACAATCGGGCGAAGTACCTCCACGAAGCCGCCGGACAGATCGAGTCGGACTACGACGGCCGATTTCCGGAGTCACCCGACGAGCTTCAGGAGCTGATGGGCGTCGGCCCGTACACCGCAAACGCCGTCGCGAGCTTCGCGTTCAACAACGGCGATGCGGTCGTCGATACGAACGTCAAGCGCGTGCTCTACCGCGCGTTCGACGTTCCCGACGACGATTCGGCGTTCGAGGACGCCGCGGGCGATCTCATGCCCGCCGACCGCTCGCGAGTCTGGAACAACGCTATCATGGAACTCGGCGGTGTCGCCTGCGAGCAGACGCCGGCATGTGACGAAGCCGGCTGTCCGTGGCGCGAGTGGTGTAGCGCCTACGCTAGCGGCGACTTTACCGCACCGGACGTGCCGACCCAGCCCAGTTTCGAGGGCAGCCGCCGCCAGTTCCGCGGCCGCGTGATCGGAACCCTTCGAGAGTACGACGAACTCGAACTCGATACGCTGGGTCACCGAGTTCGCGTCGATTACGCGCCGAACGGCGAGTACGGCCGCGAGTGGCTCCGCGGATTACTGACGGATCTAGAAGACGACGGTCTGGTCGAACTCGACCGAAACGCGGAACCGGTCGTCGCACGCCTCCGGCGGTAACGTATGGGTGTCGGGGATCGATTGTCGTCGGCTGCGTGTCGACGTGGATACCGCCGTGTCGTCACCTCGTACCGGCGGCCGTGCAGCCGACCGACGAGTACCAGACCGTCACCGAGGGCGATACCACGACCCTCGCAGTCGACGGCGAGACCGGAGCAGGGAGTGATCGGGACCCGGTCGAAGTCGTCCTCGTGTATCGGGAGAACAATACGATCACGCGCGAGCGGATCGACGACTGAGCGGGTGAGGTGAGGTTAGAGGTCGGGTTCGAGTAGCCGCTGGAAGCGGTGCTGGTGGGCGAGGAAGGCACAGAGGCCGAACACGAGCGCGGCAAGCTGGATCGTTTCGATCCGAATAGCGATAATTCCGGCGTCGAGTTCAGCGAACGGGGGGCCGATCGTCCAGTCGACGAACCAGGCTGTTGTGAGGAGCGCGGCTGCGCCGAGGGCGAGAACCGCGGCGGAAAGGATTGGAGTCACGGAGGAGGGAGTCGGGGTCACGGAGTGGAAGACGTAACACTCGAAGCAGAACTGAGCGGTGAGGGCACCGGTGAGACAGACCGTTGCGACGAGGACACCGGCGACGCCGCCGAGGAATTCGGCGAGGAGGAGCCAGACGACCCAGCCAGCGGTGAGCGTGAGCGCGGTCCCGACCCGTTCGAGTGTGAGCGGTGGCGCCGAGTCGGTAATCGTCGTCTCGAAAATGGTGATCCGGAGAAGCGAGCCGCAGAGAAGAATCCCGAGTCCGATTAGGGCCGTCGTGGTCGTCCGAGCGGTGATGACGAGGCCGAACCAGAGGCTGACGGCGAGCGCTTCGACGACGGCGACCGTCAGTGCGGCGGCGAGCCCGACGAGCCGACGGCGGGTCCGCTGCCCGAGGACGCCCGGATGCCGGATGACGCTCACGATATCACTGCGCCGTCGTTTGTCCGAACGGGGTTTCGTTATCCGATGGTTACTGCGCGCTAGGCCGGTGTGAGAGGGATATATACGCCAGAAACAGTGTATTGGCGTGTGTTCTGTCTGCTTCAGTGATGCTGTGGCAACGGGTACCCGTGGACCTCGTTGAACACGGTAGGATAGTGTTACGTCACGTGGTCGTGCCCGCCGTCTGGAAAACGGTCCACAGAGTTATGTAGGGTCGTGTTGACGTAGCGGATTATGCCGGACACAAAACAACAGGACACACTTTCCGAACTCGTTGTCAAGGAAGCAATCGACAGAGGGCTGGACTCGTCGATGCGTGATTCCATTCTGGAGGCCGTCGAAGAAGCTGACGGGTCGCGGGGGCCGAGACGGCGACCGCTCGCACTCGCTGCGAGCGCGTTCGGACTGGGGGCAGCAGTCGGCTTTCTAGCCGGTCGTGAGTCTCCCTCCATCGAGGAGACACCGCTTTCAGATGTCGAGGAGCCCGAGATTATCGAAGACGTCCGAGAGACTGCAACCGGCGAGTCCCCGGTCGAAGAGATCATGGAGGTGACCGAAGAGACGACGGCTGAGTCGGAATCGGACACCGAGAAATCACCGAGCCGGTTCCTGGGGCTGGTACTCGTCCTCGGCGTCGCCGCCGCCGTCGCGTATCTGCGGCGTCGGTTCGCCGGTGACACGGAGGATTGGGAACCGATCGAGGAGTTCGAGCCGGCAACGGATCTGACGGAGGAAGACGAGTCGAGCGACGAAGCAGCGATGGACGAAGACGAGACCGAGGAGGAAGCAGACGAAGCGGGTGACGAGGATGAAGACGCAGATACCGACACCGACACAGACACAGCCGACGACGAAACCGAAGACAGCGACGAATAGGTCTGCGGTCTGCGTTCAACACGCTCGCCGACGACGCGATTGACGAAGAGCTAAGGGCCCGACGCCGACAGTGTGAACGCAATGGAGACGACCCATCGCGTCTTCGTCGGCGATTCTCGGACCCTCGAGACGATCGACGATGACTCCGTCGAACTCGTCGTCACATCCCCACCGTACCCCATGATCGAGATGTGGGACGATCTCTTTACCGAACTCGATCCAGATATCGGTGAGGCCCTCGACGACGGCGACGGCCGCCGCGCGTTCGACGCCATGCACGCCCAACTCGACCGCGTCTGGGACGAACTCGAGCGCGTGCTCGTCGACGGCGGTATCGCCTGTATCAACGTCGGTGACGCGACCAGATCCGTCGACGGAAGCTTTCGCGTCTTCCCGAACCACGCCCGGGTTCTCGAGGCCTTCGAAACCCGCGGCTTCGATCCGCTGCCCGACGTGCTCTGGCGCAAGCCGACCAACAGCGCCGCCAAGTTCATGGGCAGCGGCACGCTCCCGCCGAACGCGTACGTCACCCTCGAACACGAGTTCATCCTGCTCTTTCGCAACGGCGGCGACAGCCGCGAGTTCGAACCCGGCGCGGATCGGCGCTACGAGGCGGCGTACTTCTGGGAGGAACGGAACCGCTGGTTTTCGGACGTGTGGACCGACGTGCAGGGCGAACTGCAGGCCCTTCCGGAGACGGATGCGTCGGACGACCGTCGCGAGCGCTCCGCCGCGTACCCGTTCGAAATCCCCTACCGCCTGATCAGTATGTATTCGACGTACGGCGATACCGTGTTCGACCCGTTCTGGGGCACCGGGACGACGACGCTCGCAGCCATGTGCGCTGGCCGGCACTCGCTCGGAAACGAACTCGAACCGGCGTTTCTGGACGACTTCGAGGACCGGGTCGAGAACGTGCCGTCGTTCTCTCGATCGGTTGCCCGAACGCGTCTCGAGCGCCATCGCGAGTTCGTCGAGCGCCAACGACGCCAGGCGGACGGGACGGCGTGTTCGTACGATGCCGTCCACTACGAGACGCCGGTCGTCACGAAAATGGAACGCGAACTCCTGCTTCGGGAGGTGACGGGTCTCGAGACGATCGAGAACGGGTACCGTGCAGTTCACGAGCCAGTCGTCCCGGGCGAGAACTGAACTCGTGTGGGCGACTCACTGATCGGTAAATCCGAAGTCACTTCCGCCACAACCGGGACAGAGGTCCCAGTTGCGGGGTTGTGGCGCGGTGGTGCTCTTCGATCGAAGAACGAACCCGCAACCCGTACATTCGATATATTCGTGCACCCGTACAGCACGTAGTCCGCCGATACGCAGTACTCTTGTCCCATGGTAATTTGGATGTGCTGTGATACGATCGGTGCTGCGTCCGTCGGTGGCCGGGACGGTTTGTCGCGTCGTCGTGTTTCTCGGGCGTCGCTTTCGACGAGTGCACGCATTGCCGACCGGTTTCGCACTGGCTACCCTGCTCCCGGCGGTCGGTCGCAGTACCCGTCTCGGATCCCGTCGGCTCCCCTCGTCTTGATACGTTGACCACGAGTTCTTTTGACGAGTCGCGTTCGTGTGGTAATAGTGACCACTGTGAACGATCAGATCGAACTCGATCGCTTCGACTCGCGGCGCTCGACGGCGTACGCGACCGGCGGAATGGTTGCGACCAGCCAGCCGCTCGCGGCACAGGCGGGTGTTTCGATACTAAAAGACGGCGGGAACGCCTTCGATGCCGCGGTGGCGACGGCAGCCGCGTTGAACGTCGTCGAACCGACTTCGACGGGGCTCGGCGGCGACGTGTTCGCCCTCTATCGAACCGCCGACGGCGAGGTCGGTGCGATGCGCTCCTGCGGCGGCGCGCCGGCCGGGGCGACGATCGAAACCGTGACCGAAGCGCTCGAGACGACAGCAGAGCCGGGACGGTACTATCCGGGGTCGCGCGGCTACGCCGTCGACGGCGGGGCTGATGCAGCCGATCTGGGGATGCCGTTTCTCGGGCCGCACGCGGTCACCGTCCCGGGGACCGCCCGCGGCTGGGAGGCGACGGTTCGGGAGTTCGGTCGGCGGTCGCTCGCCGACGTGCTCGAGCCGGCGATTCACTACGCTCTGGAGGGGTACCCCGTCTCGCCGATTATCGCCCACCACTGGGACGGGGCCGAGGAGCTATTTACCGACGAACACGCTCGCGAGGCCTTCCTGTTCGACGGTGAGAGTCCGGAGCCAGGTCAGATCGTGACGCTCCCCGAACTCGGGGCCTCACTCCAACGGATTGCGGATGAGGGTGCGGACGCGTTTTACGAGGGAGCGATCGCCGATGCGATAGTCGGGGAGATCCGGGACGCCGGCGGCGTTATGACGCACGACGATCTCGCCTCGTTCGAACCCGAGTTCGTCGAGCCGGTGCAGACGACCTACAACGGCGCGACGGTCTACGAACTCCCGCCGAACAATCAGGGACTCGTCGCGCTCGAAGCGCTGAACATCGCCGAGGAGATCGGTGCCGGCGAGTACGCCTACGACTCGCCCGAACGGATTCACGCCTTCGCGGAGGCGACGAAACTCGCCTTCGTCGACGGCCACCACTACATCACCGATCCGGCCTACGAGACGGTCCCGCCGCTCGCCTCGAAACCCTACGCACGCGAACGCGCCCGTGCGATAGGCGAGACGCCCGTTCGAGAGCCATCGGTGGGCGTCCCGAACGCACCCGCCGAGGACGCCGATACGGTCTTACTGACCGTCGGCGACGAGGCGGGCAATCTCGTTTCCTACATCAACTCCCGGTTCGCCGGCTTCGGCAGCGGCCTCGTCGCCGGCGATACCGGTATTGCGCTGCAGAACCGCGGCGCGTCGTTCTCGCTCGACCCCGACCATCCGAACAGACTGGAGCCCGGCAAGCGTCCCTTCCACACGCTCGTTCCGGCGATCACTGCACTCGGGCCGGACGACTGGCTGGCCTTCGGCGTGATGGGTGGGTATATGCAACCCCAGGGCCACGTGCAGGTGCTCTCCAACCTGCTCGACTACGAGATGGCTCCCCAGGCTGCACTCGACGCCCCCCGGTGGCGCTATCGCGAGGACGGCACGCTCGGCGTCGAAGAACGGCTTTCCGCGCAGGCAACACTCGCGCGGCGAGGACACGACGTTCGCGTGCTCCCGCCGGTCATGTTCGGCGGCGCACAGCTCGTCCGCCGAACCGGGGAGACCCTCGCCGGTGCAACGGAACCCCGAAAGGACGGCGTGGCGATCGGCGTTTGAACGCCGGCAGTCTTCTCCTCCGGGTACGCAACCCCGCAATAGCTACCTCCGCTCCTCCACACCCCATATCGACGCGACGTTTTTACCGCTGCTTCACCCAGTGGGTGTATGAACGATCGGCTCGAGACACCACCCACACCCGAGCCTCCACAGTGGTCCTCCCCGGAGACGCTCCACGTCCTCGTCGCTGGCTCAGCAGCGCTCCGTCAATCCGTTTCGGAGACGCTCGCCGATAGCGCCCTCCTCGTTTCTACCGCCGACGATCTCACTGACGATACTACCGCCGACGATACCGTCGAACTCGACGCTGCACGTGAACTCGAACTCGATTCGGATTCCGAATCGCAACCGGACTGCCTGCTCACCGACGATCCGTCACTATCCACGGAGTTGCACGCAGACGAGTTCACGATCGTCGTCGTCTCCGATTCGGCTGGTGACATTGATGTTGGTCTTGACACCGGTGCTGACGCCGACACTGATACTGACACTAACACTAACACTGACTCGCCAGTCGCTGGCGACTCGCCGTCGGTCGAGTTCATCTCGCGGGAGACGATCGAGACGCAATCGCTGCTCGAACATCGGCTTCGCCGGGCGGTCGAGTTCGGTGCAGTCCAACGGCTCCAGTCGGGCCAGGCGGAGTGGTATCGGTCGCTGTTGGAGCGCTCGTCGGATCTGTTATTCGTCCTCGACGAGACGGGCGAGATCACGTACTGCTGTCCGCCGGTGGGTGATGAGGATGGCCCGAGCGCGAACGAACCGATGGGTGGCCACGCCCGGAGCGACGACCTGCAAGCACTGCCCGGGACACACTTTCTGGAGCAGATTCATCCCGACGATACGGCGCAGGTTCGCGAGACCATCACGGCTGTTCGGACCGCCGCGGTCGGCGCGTCCGAGACGATCGAATACCAGTATCAGACCGGCACGGAATCCGACACCTGGTGTATCCACGAGGCGACCCTGACGAACCGACTCGGGGACGGACTCGTCGATGGCATCATCGTCTCGGCTCGAGACGTCACCGAGTTCCACCGCGTCGAACGCGAACTCGACGAGTCGTTTCGCCGCGTGACGGACGCGTTCTTCGCACTCGATTCGGATTGGCGGTTCACGTACGTCAACGAACAGGCCGCGGAGACCCTTGATGTCGATCGGGAGGCAATCCTCGGACAGCCGATCCTCGACGTATTCCCCGACATGGACGGGACGGACTTCCAGACGGCCGCACTCGAGGCGATGGACCAACAAGAACCGCGCGCCCTGGAACGGTACTACGGCCCCTACGATCGGTGGATCGAGACCCGTATTTACCCGTCACCGACCGGTATCTCCGTCTACTTCCGCGACGTGACCGATCGTATCGAACGCGAACGCGAACTCGAAATCCGTACCGAACGCCTGCAGGCGATCGTCGACAACGCCCCCATTATTCTGTTCACGCTCGATCCCGACGGCACGGTGACACTCGCCGAAGGACAGGGGCTCAACCGTCTCGACACCGTCCCCGCCGAAGTCGTCGGCAGGTCGGTTCTGGACCTCTTCGACGACCATCCCAAGGTCTGGGCCGACTTCCGCGCCGCACTCGAGGGATATCCCATCCACGTCCACAACGAGGTCGACGGTCGCGTTCTCGAGGCGTGGTGCCGGCCGATCATGGCAAACCGAGCCCCCGAGAACGGCGCGACAGCAACCGGTGACGACCCCACTGTCGAACGCATCATCGGCACCGCCGTCGACGTCACCGAACGCGTCCACTATCAGGAAACGCTCAACGCCCTCCACGACGCCACGAGCCACCTCCTCACCGTCAAATCCAAACAGGCCGCCTGCGAATACATCGTCGACGTCGCCGGCGATGTCCTCGACTTAGACGCCGGCGTCTACCGCTTCGACGACCAGCAAAACGAACTCGTGCCGGCCGCCTACGCAACCGCCTTCGAATCCGTCGTCGACGACCTCCCCCGATTACAACCCGGCGGAAGCATCACCTGGGAGACGTTCGTCTCCGGCACGCCAGCCGTCTACGACGATGTCACCGACGCCGACCTCGCCTTCGACGAGTCGACAGCCGTCCGGAGCGGTCTCTACGTTCCCCTCGGCGAACACGGCGTCCTCGTGGCTGCCTCGCGTGAACCCGGGCAGTACGACGACGAAACGGTCGAACTCGCCCAGCTATTCGCCCGCACCGCCGAGGCCGCCCTCGACCGGATCGGTCGAACCAGCCGCCTCCACGATCGCGAGCGCGAACTCAAACGTCAAAACACCCGCCTCGAGCGCCTCAACGCCGCTAACCGCGTTCGACAGGACATCGAGCAACTCCTGTTGCTGAGCGACACGCGCTCCGAAATCGAACGCGGCATCTGCAGCCGACTCACCGAACTCGAGGCGTGTTCGATGGCCTGGATCGGTACTCCGGACCCGAGCGGCACCCAACTTCGACCCCGGTCCCAGGCCGGTCGTGACCACGGCTATCTCGACGCCGTCACCGTCACAACCGTCGACGACTCCGCCGCCGAACCCGCCGGCCGTACCGCCCGCACCCGCTCGCCCACCTACGTCGAAAACATCGCCGATGCGGTCCACGACGGCGACTGGCGGGCCGAAGCGCTCTCACAAACCTTCCAGTCCGTCTACGCCGTTCCGCTGGTCTACGGCGAGTTCCGCTACGGCGTCCTCGCCCTCTACGCCGACGACCGTGATGCCTTCGATTCACAACTCCGGAACATCCTCACCGAACTCGGCGAAACGATCGCCTACGCGATCGACACCGTCAAACACAGGCAGGCCGCCGCCGAGGACGACCGCTCCGAGGTCGAACTCGAGATCGAACGGGGCTCGCTCCTCTCCACGCTGGCGACGCGACTCGACGCCACCGTCGAACTCAAAGGTGCGACGACCGGAACGGACGGTCCCCTCGTCTTCGTCTCCGTCAACAGCACCGAGTTCGGAACGGACGACTCGGAGGCGTCTTCCGCGTCCGTCGAGCCACCCTCTTTTCTGTCAGAAATATCCGGGTTCGTCGATGCCTCGGTGATCGCCACCGCCGAGGGACGAACGCTCTTTCAACTCCAACTTACGGAACCGTTCCTCGGTTCCATCGTCGAGTCCCACGGCGGGACGCTCCGCTCGATCGTCGCCACAGCGGACGGCTCGACCCGCGCTCGCATCGACGTTCCAGACGCCGTCGAAGTCCGCAATCTCCTCTCGGGGCTCGCCGACAACGACGTCCACGCATCGCTCGTCGCCCGCCGCGACCAACCTGCAGACACGTCTCCATCGCTCGATCCGGCCAGCCGAAACGCCATCCTCGATCAACTCACCGATCGCCAGCGCGAGGTCGTTCAGACCGCCTATCACGGCGGCTTCTTCGAATGGCCGCGCCACACGACCGGCGAAGAAATCGCGGCCTCCCTCGAAATCTCCCCGCCCGCATTTCACAAACACGTCCGGGCCTCCGAACAGAAACTCTTCGAGACGCTGTTCGAAGACTCGTTCTCCGCGACGGACAGTTAATCAATTAACCCATCCGACCGAGCACGGTTACACAGTTAACAATCAGCCTCTTTACAGTCAACCGTGAAGGAAGACTACCTTCCACGGAATTGGGGGCTACTGCAATGACTAAAATGCCTTCACCATCGCAACCAGTCTCACGCACAGAGGAACCGTATACCACTCAGTACGACCGTCTCGACGACGAACCGCTCAGCGTCGCGGTCGCAACCGCCGTCGCAACCGCCTGCAACGAAGACGTCACTGAACTCGAACCGCTCCACTACGCAATCAACGCTGACGCACTCGAACGACTGTTCGAGCCGCGTGCCAACGGACTCCGAAGCGACGGCTCCGTCTCCTTCGAGTACAGCGACTGTCTCGTCACGATAACCGCGGACGGCACGATTCAGGTCGAATCCTAGGTGTTACTCCTCACACATCAATCACTCTGAACATCCTCCGTCGAGTTCGCTCGTGACTCTGGACGCCGATCTGCTGTTGGCCGCACGTCGACACGGCCGATCTCGTCCACATGAACTGTATACCCGCAGTAGGTGAACTCGATTTTCGAGCGCGCCGGCTTCGTCTGAGTTTCGAAGTCAGTGTTCGTCCTGTCGGCCATCGACTGAACCAGTGCATCGAGCGCGTCCGGATCGATAACGTTGTAGAGTGGCGGTTCGAGTTCAGTCGGCTCGACACCTTCGGCTGTGGCAATCTGCTGTAGTATCTCGATACTCGGTTGGGTCCCCGACCCCATACTACTCCGTGCCACACCATCCAAGATAAAACCGCTGATGGTTTTCCGACGCGTGACTGCCATTCGTCAGCCGTACGTCTGACGATTTCCAAATTCAGGGATCGATTCGAGGGGTAACCGGGGCTGACTCGCCGTTCGACACCCGTTCTCGGCGTCCGCTAGCGATGACGAGAGCGGTCTCGTCTCGACCGAGTTGAACTCGGTCACTAACGGAGGCTCAAAACGGTAGCAACTACTCTCCCAGCGTTGTGGCTGCTGGGTAGTCTCTCGTTGGCGGAGAACTCTTACGGATCGCGAAGTGTGTTGAATACGTCCATCACTTTGGTACACAAAAACATATCAGTTGACCGTAGCGTTTTGAAACAATTACGGCTAGCGACAAATTTGTCCGATGATTCGGTTTCCAAGACGTATATACCTATTACCGAAAAGTAACAAATTACTATCTGCGTTGTCCGCTCGATCATACTCGGTTGAATAGCGTCTTGTTGCGACGTATAACGGATTACTCCGGGATATGCTGGAACTGTTTTCGTGAGTACTTTCGGTACTGGTTCCGCCGAAAATACATTTCGTTTGATTATTTTACCGAGTTGTATTTGATATGGCTCTTTGAATTCCGAGCAGTCGTTCGGAAGTGAGGCTGAAAGCACTCTTTTCAGCCAATCGTTTTGATTCGAGTTAGGTATGGTTACTATTGTAACATTTGTTGCCACTAATAACGGTATCCGGATGAGGAAGTGGTGGAGTGTGCGAATCAGAATGACAGACGATCAATCGATCCGTACTCGCCGCAACGTGCTCCGGACGACCGGTATCGTCAGTCTCGGAACGGTCGGACTGACTGGTGCCGTTTCCGCGCATAACGACCAGAAGAAGAAAGACGGGAAAAAGAGAGATAGCAAGAAGAAGCACGGCAAGAAGCGCGACGAGAAGAAGCACGGCAAGAAGTACGACGAGAAGAAGCACGGCAAGAAGCACGACGAGAAGAAGCACGGCAAGAAGCACGACGAGAAGAAGCACGGCAAGAGGCACGGCAAGAAGAAAGGCAAGCGGAAGAAAGGCGATAAGAAGGGGCACCATCACAACGAGAAAGACAGGAGAAACGGAATCGTTGTGGAGACAGGCAATGTACGAGTTGCGATCGGGCCGCACGGAATCAGTGTTAGAACATCGAATAATTCCGTCAATCTGTAAGGACTCCGGATGGCCACGGAGACACGATTCCTCCCCTTCTTTTCGGTAAGTACGGTTCCATGAGTTTCCGTGGCCAGCCCACGAGTTCACTTTTGGCGACCGGTGGCAGTGACTCGTCCGCCGCTGTCGGTCATTGTAGACGCGGTTTCCGGAGAGACGCTGTGATGTTGGCGTGAGGACGAACGAAGTCCTGTACTGAACGCCGTGAGTTCCAGCAATTCACAGCCTATTGGTCACTATCTTCATAATAACCTGGACAAACCGTTGGTAGCAGGGAATGCATATCCGTCGTTGCCAACCGCGGACGCCTATCCTGGGGGCAGTTCCCTGCTATCTCTCCCATCCCACTCCGTTTCCCGCATCGATGGTGCTTCTCGATGTCTCTCAGCCTGCCGACGCTCGGCGATCCGAGAGCTGGTTGCACTCTCCCGCCCGACTATCGTATGGAGCTGTCCCCGCTCGGTAATCACTCACCTGCTACCCGGCGAGGGCCGTCGTCGCACGTGTCGTTCTCGTAGTCGACTGTAGACGAAGCGGCCACTGCACTCGTGGGGAATCTAGCGATATGGAAAAGTGGGAAATGCCCGGGGAGGGCTCCGAACCCTCGATCTCCGCATGTCCCAGGTCCGAGGCTCGGCAGTCCTCTGTGGGACACGGAGGCTTCCAAGGCGAAACCGCACCGAATCTCTGAACCCTATGAGTGCGGCGCTATGTCCAGCTAAGCCACCCGGGCTCACTCTTCGGTAGTGCCGTCTCTCTCTTTAACCTTCTCATTCCCGCCGGTCGTGCAATCTGGACCCACGGATTTATCACACGTTATTACGAACTGCGTTTCATGAACGTTCCCGGCATCGTTCAGTCTACTCTCGATGGCGAGGAGATCGCGGCACGCGTCTCTCTCGGCGGCGAGGATGAACTCTTCATTACACCCACGCGGACGCTCGTCTACCGTTCGGAGGGACTCTTGAGCGACGAATCGGTCAACGAGTATTCCCACGACGCGGATCGACTTACGCTTTCGGAGGGTCGTCGCAAGACCAAATTCACGCTCGAGTACGCACTCGAGGGTACACAGGAGTTCTCCGTTCCGTCGAGCAAGACGGACGAGGCGTTGCATCCGGTGATTGCGGGTATTTTGAACGGCAACGAGATTACGGAGCCCGGTGAAACGGTCGTCCAGACGTATCGCTTTAGCGAGCTCACGCTGCTCATCACGAGCGAGCGGTTAGTCAAACACATCGGTGGCGCAGTCTGGGACGAGGATTACGAGGAGTACGCCTTCGAAGACGTGACGAACCTTTCGTTCGAGGACGGCAGCGTCGCTACTCAGATCGTCCTTTCCGTCGACGGCCGTCCACAGCGGATCAAGGCCCCGAACGACGAAGCAAACGACCTCCGCGAGCGCCTCCAACGTGCACTGTTTGAGTACCACGATGTCGAGTCGCTCGCTGAACTCAACGAGACAGTCGGCGAAGACGACTCCGATGACGATACCGGGACATCCGACGCCTCGATGGACTTCGGTGACGGTGTCGACCCGCTCGACGCCAATCCGCCCGAGTTGACGGACCACGATGACGGAGAGCGAGAGCGCGACCCATCACGGAGCCAGACACAGCAAGATCACTCCGCCGACCCGCTTGGCCAGCAAGCGGACACGCGTTCGGCTGAGAATCAGCCGGGCCATGAAGAAATGCAGTCTCAGTCTCAGTCCCAGTCTGCTTCTCACTCTCGATCCACCGCTTCCGACTCAGCCCCCACCGACACCGTCTCGGAGCAATCGTCTGCCGCCGCTCCCGAGACCGACTCCGGAATCGTCGATACCGATTCGATTTTCGACGAGACCGACGAGGCCGCCGGAACGGACGAGTTCAGTTCGGCTGCTGGGTCCGCGGGTGCAGGTTCGGGTGCCGGTGCTGGTACGGGAGGGACCCAGGGGACAGCGACGGGCGATACTCCCAGCGCCGGTACCGACCCCGAAGTCCTCGACCGGCTCGACACGCTCGAGGCGGCACTCGAAGAGCAGAACGAACTCATCGAGCAACAACAACGGACGATCGAACAGTTGATTACTGAACTTCGCCAGGGTCGATAACGTCGCAGTTGTCCGCGCACTCTCCTATCTACTATCCTCGCTCCGCTCTTGACGCTCTTCTCTTCTCTTCTTTCCTCCCCCCTCCGTTGTTGCCGCACTGATCTAGTAGGTCACACGACCACCAGCCGTCGCTCTCGCTGCCGTGCGCTCAGTCAGTCCGTCTCGCGTCCAGTCACCTTCCGGATACACGACGAGCCGAAGGGCCCGAGTTCACCCGCGTCGAGCGTGATGAAGTAGCCGGTCGAGAGGCCACAGCCGCACCGGCGGCAACTGAACTCGCCGTCCTTGGTGATGACGTCCTGTTCGAAGCGGACGTACTGGCGGCTTTTCGGTCGGACGATGCCGTTCTCGCGGTCGATAATTCCGCGAAGTTCGGCTTCGTCGAGGATGGTTCGGGTGATCGTGGGATCGGTCGTGACCGTCTCGATTCGATCGACGACGTCGGCGAGCGAGAGGGAGTCGTGTTCGAGGCGCTCGAGGAGTGCGAGGCCGAGTTCGACGCGGTCGTCGTGGTTGTTTGGCTGTCCGCGGTGCTGTGGCTCGGTTTCTGTGTTGTCTGTACGCTCACGTTGCTCGCGTTCGCGTTCGTGTTCGTTCCCGGACCCGTCGCGCGCCATCGATGAGAGGTCACAGAGCGGGGCGAATAAACGTTGTGACGTGTCCGAACGAGCGGATTTGCGGTTGCGATTATGGTTGTGGTTGTGGCTGTGGTCACGGTCGTGGTGGTGATGGTCGTCGCCGTCCAGTTCGCAACTCGCGCGGACGGGAATCGACAGCGTCAGAGCACAAAGGCTTCAACGATTGCCGAAAAAGCCCGACCGATGTCGGCGCTGCCGGTCTCGACGCGAGTTCTCGCTGGCGTGCTCGTCGCCAGCGCAGCCGTCACTGCGGGACTTCTCGTCTCGCCGTCGTCGGTCGTTGTGGCCGTCGAATCGCTGGCAGCGAACCCCGTCGCGTTCGGTATGGCCGTCGCCGGACTCTATCTCGTCCGACCGCTATTTGCCTGGCCAACGACGCCGCTTGCCGCCGTCGTCGGGTACGGGTACGGTATCGCAATGGGCGTTCCGTTCGCACTCGGTGGCGTCGTCGTCACCGTTACGCCGGTCTTTCTGGGCGTTCGGATCGCTGCCGGTGACGGTGCCGACGGAAGTACCGATACGCAAGCGGATGAACGCGAACACGCACCCGAATCGCCGTTCACCGGCCTGTTCCAGCGGACAAACGCCGTCATCGACCGCTACTACGAGGCGGCGGGCCCGCTTCGCGGGGTCACAGCCTCGCGGTTGGCACCGGTTCCCTCCGACCTCTCGACGTGCGCTGCAGCGGTCAGCGGCGTCTCCTTTCGCACGTTCGTTCTCGGAACCCTCCTCGGCGAACTCCCGTGGACGCTCGGCGCGGTCGTCGTCGGCGCGTCCGCTGGAACGGTCGCAACTGATGGCGTCGGTGAACTCGGGTTGATGCTGTCGGTCGCCTGTTGTCTGGCCGTCTTGTGTTTACTTGCTGGACCGGTCTATCGCGTGGTTCGCTCACGGCAACAGCGGTCCACCGGGAGCCGGTAACAGAGCTATCAGGGCCTGGTGCGGTGAAGGTTCACTGAACGCTGGACGACCGTGACACAGCGTGTGTCGCCCTACGTCCAGAACGTATCGGCACAATCGTACACGACACCGTGTTGCGGACAGACGTACTTGCAGTGGCGTTTGAATAACTCGCCGCGACAGCGGGGGCAGGTCGGGCCTCCCGCAGTCTCCGCGGCCGTCTGATTCCGCTCGGAGTTCGCGCCGCCATCGTCGCCGGCCATACGATTCACTACCGGCTGTACGGTGCTAAGTGTTGGTGATCCGATTCGGAGACGGAACGCGATTGAAAACGAAAATCGACCGGAAACGAAACCGAGGTCTCTTCGCTACGTCGCCCGCCTAGCACTCGCTCCAGCCACAGGACTCGCAGGTCTTGCAGCCTTCGGAGAAGTAAAGCGATAGGGAGCCACACTCGGGGCACTCCGGCGACTCGCCGGCGTCGATGAGATCCTGCGTCGCATCGTCACTGTCGCGGTCGGCAACGCCCGCACCGCCGTCGGTTTCCGGCTCGCTGAACTCGGCATCCGTTCCCGTCTCGGCTGCGTCCTCCAGGGTCTGCTGGGTCGGGTACGGCTTGTCGATCTCGTCTTCGAGGTATCGGCGCATCGCGGTACCGATTGCGTCGGGGATCGACTGGATCTGCTCGCCCTTGTCCCAGGCGACCTTCGGACTTCGGGTGCCACAGAGTTCGTCGACGATTTCGTCGGGGTCGACGCCCGAACGCAGCGAGGTCGAGATGACCTTCGCGAGCGCTTCGGTAAAGGAGTTCGTAAAGCCGCCGGAGTGGCCAATGTTGGCGAACAGTTCGAACGGCTGGCCGGTTTCGGGATCTTCGTTGATCGTCACGTAGACCTTGCCGTAGCCGGTGTCGATGCGCTGGCTGACGCCCTGCAGCGCGTCGGGGCGCTCGCGCTTTTCGGTGAAGTCGACGTGGATCGGCTCCCGCTCCGATTCTGCAGCGCCATCGCGAGCGTCGCCGGCGAGTTCGTCGGCGTCCTCCTCGAGTACCGCCTGCACGTCCTCGCTCCCGAGGAAGGCTTCGAGACCGCCGAAGATTTCGTCGATCTGGTCGACGAGTGCCTCGGCCGCTTCGGTTTCGTCCGCGAAGTCGGTGTTTTCGGCGCGCGTGGTGAGCACCTGCTTCGAGCGGGTGCCGTCGCGGTAGTAGGTGACGCCCTTGCCGCCGTTCTCGTAGACCCACTCGAAGACCTCCTTTGCGTCCTCGAGCGTGGAGTCGTTCGGCGCGTTGACGGTCTTCGAAATCGCGGAGTCGACGCCCTTCTGGCAGGCACACTGGACGGCGGCGTGCTGTTTGGCCGAGAGGTCCGCGGTGATGACGAACAGTTCGCCGATGGCGTCCGGCACGGTCGAAAGCCCTTCGACGCCGTCGAACTGGTTGGTCGCCATCTGTTCCTGGGCCTCTTCCTTGACTGCCTCGACGTCGATGTCGTTGGCCTCCAAGGTTCGAAGGAAGTAGTCGTCGAACTCGACCAGCATCTCGTCGCCCTGCACGTCGTCGGTGACGTTCTTGTAGTAGGCGACGTTGTAGATCGGCTCACAGCCGCCGGTCGTGTTGCCGACCATACTCGTGGTGCCCGTGGGGGCGATGGTCGTCACGTTGTGGTTCCGAATGGGGAACCCGTCCTCCCACTCGTCGGCGTCCTCCCCGGTCTGGCGCTCGAACCACTCGCGGTACTCGGTCGGGGCGGCGTACTTCGAGTCGTCCCAGTCGTTAAAGGAGCCGCGCTCTTCGGCGAGTTCGTGGCTCTTCGCCTTCGCGCCGTGGTTGATGTGGGTCATCAGCTGACGGGCGATTTCGTTGCCCTCCTCGCTGCCGTATTTGACGCCGAGCTGGACGTACAGCTGTGCCAGCCCCATGATTCCCAGGCCGATCTTGCGCATGTCCCGAACCGTCTCTTCGATCTCTTCGACCGGGAAGTCCGACATCGTCACGACGTTTTCGAGGAACCGGGTGCCGTACTCGATGCGCTCGTCGAACTCGTCGTAGTCGATCGCCTCCGCGAGGAAGGCGTCGATGGCCTCGGCTTGCGAGGTGAACTCGTCTGCGTGTGCCTCGGACCAGACCCGCCAGTCGGGTGCTTCCTGATCGGCGAGCGTCGAGAGGTTGATGTGGCCGAGGTTGCAAGCCTCGTGTTCCTCTAGGGGCTGTTCTCCGCAGGGATTCGTTGCAAGTATTCTGTGGTCGGGATTCGCTTCGGTGTCGAAGGAGTGTTCCTTGTTCACCCGCTCGAGGTAAATGACGCCGGGCTCACCGTTTTCGTGAGCGCCCTCGACGATGCGCTCGAAGATGAGTTCGGCCGGAATCGACAGCGGCTCGCCGACCTCGACGTGCTCGCCGAGATCGTAGCGGCTGTACATCTCCTTGGTTTCCTCGGTCGCGATGTGGGGCTCTTCCGTGCGCGGGTTGGTGAACGTGTACTCGTCGCCGTTTTGGACGGCCTCCATGAACGCGTCGGTGACGCCGACGGAGATATTGAAGTTAGAGAGATGGCCTTCGACGGCGTTGCGAAGGTGCTTCGGGACGCGGCCGTCCTCGTCGATCAGGCTGCGAGCCTCCTCGAGCGCTTCGCTGAAGGAGGTGTACGTGTAGTCGTCGGGATCGTTGAGACGCAGACAGTGGGCCAGCGAGACGTCCTTGTTCTTCGCGTGGATGAACTCGATGACGTCGGGGTGAGAGACACGCATGATGCCCATCTGGGCACCGCGGCGGGTACCGCCCTGGGCGATGGTTTCGCAGAGCTGATCGTAGGTCCGCATGAAGGTGATCGGGCCCGAGGCGATGCCGCCGGTGGAGCCGACCGCGTCGCCGTAGGGGCGCAGTTGCCAGAACCCGTAGCCGACGCCGCCGCCGGACTGGAAGACCTCCGCGGCCTTCTTTGCGGTCTCGTGGATGTCCGAGAGGTCGTCGTCCGGGCTCATGACGAAACAGGCCGATAGCTGCTGGAGTTCGTCGCCGGCGTTCATCAGGGTCGGCGAGTTCGGCATGAACGAAAGCGATTCCATGCCCTCGGTGAACGTTTCGGCGACGTCCTCGACGTGCTCGCGGACTGCGTCCGGAAGCTCCGGAACGACGGTCTCGTAGGCGAACTTGTTGACGTTGTGTTCGGTGAGTTCCGTTTCGGCGTCGTCGTCGGCCGTGGTGCCGGCGCCGAAGACCTCCGCGGCGAGTTCGTCTCGGCGCGGGTGGTCCGGTTTGAGTTGGTCGGGCGTGACGGTGATCGTGGTATCCTGTTGTTCGGCCTCGTACACCGCCTCGGCGAGGGCGATGTTCTTGCCGACTCGTTCGAAGAGGTCTTCCTGTTCTTCGATGAGCTCGCCGTTGGCGTCCTTGCGCAGGTAGCGTGCGGGCAGGATGTTGTTGTAGGCGTTTGCGGTCAGTCGCTGCTCGAGCGTCTCGCCCTCGGTGCGTTTGATCGGGAGGGTGAGATCCGCCGCGGAGATGTCGTGTTCGCTCACGCGCGAGTCACCTCGAGGGTATCACGTCGCGCTGTGTCGATTCGTGCGTGTATCCGAGTCCTGGCTCTCATCATTCGTGACGAAGGTCTGGTATTCATGCTTTCCTCTTAAGTATGACTATTCTTTTTGTAGTAATACAAGTATAGTTGTATAGCCACCGCTACTGATTATTTTGATGCGACCACACAGAATGGCCGCATTTGCACCTGTTACTAGATAAGAGCCCGAATGCCTTAATGATTTTCTGACCAGGGAGGTACTGAATACTCCTGATAGATAGCTCGTCACTAGAGGTTGGTTCTCTATCCCATATAGCGCACAAATAAGATAGGATGTGTGAGCTCGGTTCAACTACAAACTTTAATAGGACAGAATAACCTTGTGCAGAGCGTACCACATGCCAATTGACTGTTCTAGCAGTCAAGAGTGGTGTTCAGATGGCTGTTCGGATCGCCATAAGATCACCGCTAGGGCGATGAGAAGGGCACCGTATAATTGTCCATAGTAGACAAGGCCTGCAACGCCGCCCCATGCGATGATTTGTGGTACTGATCTTGTGATTTTGATCACCGGTCATTCTTGCTTACGCGCTGACCGCACGCCCGGTCATGATTCACCATGACGAAGATTTGGTATTCATGCATCCCTCATAAAACGTGGTGTTGTTATCCTACTCGTGTTGGAGTAACACAAGTGTGGTTGTAAAGATGTCTCTATGATATCTGTCCGTGGACGACCGGGAGTGTCGCCGCTCGCGCTGAATGCTGTTACGTGGTCGAGTGCCTTAACGATTATCAGAGCGACCTGAAAGTGACCGACAGTAGCAATAGATGATAACAGCCGTGATCGGGAAAACGCCGCTTCATGGGTGTAACACGGTGTGAAGTGCGGTTTCCGAGATAGGTATCAGATATCGATACGGTCCCCGTTAAACTGCTGTCAGGATATCCGGAAAGATTACGGCACTGGGGTACGGGAGTTCGATCATGGTCGAACCACTAACGGGGTCGACGGTGTTTCTCGTGCTGGCGGCGCTGGCCGCCTTCGCGGTCGCTGTCATTGCGATTCGTATCGCGATCAAACTGGCCGTCCGCGTCGGGATCATCGCTGCGGTCGTTCTCGCGGCGCTGTATGCCACCGGGACGCTCGGACTGCTCCCCGGGGTCTAATGGACCGATCTGGCGCTCGTACTCTCCTCTTTTCTCACTCCGGATCACGAACCCGCCGAGCACGACGGTCTCGGCCGATCTATCGCGTTGATCGTCACACCGAGCGACGCTACTCGTCGGCCCCGTCTACGGCTGTGAGGAAATTTTCGATAATATCGTGGCCGACGGCCGTGAGCACGCTCTCCGGATGGAATTGGACGCACTCGATCGGGTACTCGCGGTGGCGAATCCCCATCACGAGTTCGGCGTCACCGTGGATCGCCGTCGCCGTTATCTCGAAGCAGTCGGGAACGTCGGTCGCCACCAGTGAGTGGTATCGGCCGGCCTGAAAGCCCTGCTCGAGGCCGGCGAAGACGCCCGTCCCGTCGTGGTCGACCGTCGACGCCTTGCCGTGGATCGGGTCGGGCGCTCGCCCGACCGCCCCGCCGAACTCGTAGACGGCGGCCTCGAGGCCGAGACAGACGCCGAGCGTCGGTACGTCGGTACTGAGTTCGCGGAGCACGGCCGTCGAGACGCCGACGTCGCGGTCGTTCTTCGGGTGGCCGGGACCGGGACTGATGATGATCGCGTCGGGATCGGTGGCCCGCACGTCCGCGAGCGAGGCCGTATTCTTCACCACGGCGGTCTCCGTGTTCGCCTGCTGGCTCACGTACTCCACGAGGTTGTACGTGAACGAATCGTAGTTATCGACGAAGAGCACGCGCTGTGTCCGTGTCTGTGCCTGTGTCTGTGTCTGCGTCTGCGTCTGTGTCCCCCGCGCCGCGTCGCGCCGATCGACTGCCCGCTCGCTCATCGACTCACCTCCGGCGTTTCGACCGATGCATCGACGGTCGTGGTCTCTGCCCCGTCAGCGTCGGCGTCGGCGTCACGCTCAATCGCTTCGAGCGCCGCGAGGACGCCGCCCATCTTCTGTTCCGTCTCCTCGTACTCGGCTGCAGGATCGCTATCGGCGACCAGGCCGGCCCCCGCGCGAACCGTGATCCGATCTCCCGTTCGCCCGTCCGAGTCGGGGACCGGCGCGTCCGCCTCCACCGTGGCCGTCCGAATCACGATCGCGAAATCGGCGTCGCCCGCCCAGGAGTAGTAGCCGACGCCCCCGCCGTACAGCCCGCGGGGCTCGGTCTCGAGTTCGTCGATGATCTCCATCGCGCGGATCTTCGGCGCGCCCGAGAGCGTCCCTGCGGGAAACGACGCTCGCGTCGCATCGAACGCGTCGGCGTCCGCCGCTAGCTCGCCCGTCACCGTCGACTCGATGTGCTGGACGTGGCTGTACTTCAGCACGTTCATGAACTCGTCGACGCGGACGGAGCCGGCCGCCGAGACGCGCCGCACGTCGTTTCGCGCGAGGTCGACCAACATGGTGTGTTCGGCGCGCTCCTTCTCGTCCGCGAGCATCTCGCCCGCCAGTCGGCGGTCCTCGACGGGGCTCGTCCCGCGGTCGCAGGTGCCGGCGATCGGATTCGCCATGACCTCGCGCCCGCGCACCGACAGCAGCGTTTCGGGGCTTGCACCGACGACGGTCAGGTCGTCGTGCTCGAGCAAGTACATGTACGGCGAGGGGTTGATCTCCCGCATCGCCTCGTAGAAGCCGATGGGATCGACCTCCCCGTAGAGTTCGCGCGACCGGGAGATAACGCCCTGATAGATGTCGCCGTCGAGGACGTGTTCTTTCGCCCGCTTGACGCTCGCTTCGTAGCGTTCCGGCGACCCGGCGATCTCGTTTTCGCGAACGAAGCCGCCGGGATCGGGCCGTTCGGCGGTCCGCAGCGTCGACGCGACGGCGGCCGCCTCGGCGCGGAGGTCGTCGTAAACGGCGGCGGGGTCGTCCTCGGTGCCGACGATCGGTGTGAAGACGAGCGACACCGTCCCGTCGCGTTCGTCGAACGCGAGCGTCTTCGTCGTCAGGACGAACTGCGCGTCCGGAAACCGCGAGTTCGGTCGCTCGCAGCCGACCTCGTCGAGCCAGAGGTCGTAGACGGCGTCGTAGGCGAGAAAGCCGACGAGACCGCCGTCCAGATGCTGTCGGTCGTGATCGGGGTCGTTCGCGAGCCGCACGTCGGGCATGGCCCGTCGAAGCGCGTCGACGGTGTCACCGGTCGCGCTGGCATCGTCAGTACTGTCGTCGGCAGCGATGAACTCGAGCGGCGCATCCGGCGAGAGCGCCTCGACACGCATCCCGTCCGGTTCGACGGTGACGACGGCTTCGGGGTCGTAGCCCACGTACGAGAATCGCGCGTGTCGCTCCGTGCCGTCGGATCGCGGCCGGAAGGCACCATCCGGATCGCTCGACGGCGTCTTGTCCGCGCTTTCGAGCAGGAAGGCGTACGGCGAGGGGTCGCGATCGGTCGCCGTTGTCCCCTCGTCTGCGTTGGTTCCCGTTCTCGTTTCTGCGTTCGTCCGTCCGGTCAGCGCCGCATAGGCGGTCAGCGGCGTCGTCTCGAGATCGAGTGTTGCGACGGTACGCACGACGGCAGGTCGGTCGTCGGCCGTTGTCCTGTCACCGGTGGCATACGCACAGAACGTTTCACGGTCGATATCGAACGAAAGGCGGTCATCTGCATTCGAAGTCGTGTCACTCATAGGATTACGGCTGCAACCCCGTCGTCTGTTCGGCGTGTCTGGCTCGGTCGACGAACGATCGAACGGCATCAGTATCCTTGCTCCCGCCCGCGGTCTCGACGCCGCTTGCAACGTCGACGGCGAACGGATCGACCGCCCGCACTGCGTCCGCGACGTTTTCGGGCGTGAGTCCCCCGGCGAGGATCACCGGCGTCTCAAGCGCGTTCGTCACTGTTCGCGTTCGATCCCAGTCGTGTGTTTCGCCGGTACCACCGCCGCCGTCTTCACCCGCGCTGTCGACAATGAGCGCATCGACCGCCTCAGCGTACTCGCCGACGAGCGAGGCATCCATCTCGCCGGCATCGACGGCAGCAATGAGGTCCGCATCGATCGTTTCATGCAGGGACCCGAGTTCAGTTGGCTCCAGGCTCCCGTGGACCTGCACTGCGTCGGGTTCGACGCGCTCGACCAGATCGATCGCCGCCGCCGGCGTTTCGGGCATCGTCACGAGCACCGCCGTTACGAACGGCGGCACGGCCGCGACGAGTTCGCGCGCGCGGTCGGCGGCGACTTCTCGGGGCGTGTCGACCGGCACGTCGCAGATGACGCCGACGGCGTCAGTTCCGGCGTCGATCGCGGTTTCGATATCCGCCGCGTTCGTCAGGCCGCAGATCTTGACGCGCGTCATCGGGGTTGTGGTTCTGACTCCGGCTCCGGCTCGGACGCTGCCGTGGTCGTACAGAGTTGCTCGAGTTTCGTCGCCGCCGCGCCCGACTCGATCGCCTCGCGCGCGACTGCCGCGCCGTCCGCAAGCGAGTCCGCCTCGCCGGCGACGTAAATCGCCGCGCCGGCGTTCGCGAGGATCACGTCGCGCTTGGCTCCCGTCACCGACCCCTCGACGATCCCGCGCAGATCGGTCGCGTTCTCCGCGGGCGTTCCGCCGGCGATGTCGTCGATGTCGTGCTCGTCGAGTCCGAGGGCCGCTGGGTCGATCGTGAACTCGTCGACGCTCTCGCCCTCGACCTCCGCGACGGCCGTCTCGCCGTGAATCGCGATTTCGTCCGTGCCGGCGCCGTGGACGACCAGTGCCCGGTCGACCTCCATCCGCGCGAGTGCGTTCGCAAGTACGGGAACGAGTTCGGAATCGTAGACGCCGATCACCTGCGCGTCCGCGCCGGCGGGGTTCGTCAGCGGGCCGAGGACGTTGAAAACCGTCCGCATACCGAGTTCTTTGCGCGGGCCGATGACGGCCTTCATCGCCGGGTGGAACACCGGCGCGAGCATGAAGCCGATCCCGTCGCGCTCGATGGCGTCCTCGACGGCCGGCGGTTCGGCCTCGACGTTGACCCCGACTTCCTCGAGTACGTCCGCGCTTCCCGACGACGACGACACCGAGTAGTTCCCGTGCTTCGCGATCGGCACACCGGCCCCGGCGGCGACGATTGAACTCGTCGTCGAGACGTTGATGGTGTTGTAGTCGTCGCCGCCCGTCCCGCAGGTATCGACCAGCGGTTCGCGGTCCGGTTCGATCGTCCGTGCGGCGTTGCGCATGCCTTGGGCGAAGCCGGCGATTTCGGCTTCGGTTTCCCCTTTCGCGCGCAGTGCGGCAAGCAGCGCACCGATCTGTGCCTCGGTTGCGTCTTCGAAGACGGCCGTCGAGGCCGCCCGAGCCTCCGATTGTGTGAGATTCGCCCCGTCGGTCACTCGCTCGACATACTCCTGCATAGTGGACACCAATGTACGTTGTTGTCTTGTGATGTTCATATGAGTACACCATATTAAGCCTGTTGGAGCGTGCGGACCAGTTGCGAACGACGATCGATTCGAAACCTTCAATTACGGTGGCGGGCAACGAACGAGTGCAGACAGCGTGGCGCCGCGGGCCACGGAAAGCGAAACCAGGCGGGTTGGTGGTCTAGTCTGGTTATGACACCTCCTTGACATGGAGGAGGCCGGCAGTTCAAATCTGCCCCAACCCACTACTTCTGTCGCGAACAAATCCGTGAGCGACTGGGTTGTACGTTGGGACGATTTGAATCAGGGAGTGCAGCGAAGCGGAACGACCGTGGTTCAAATCTGCCCCACCCCATTTCTCAGCGACACAATTCCACTAGCGGAGCGAGGAGTTCGTCTGTGACACGTCATTACGGGTAGTCTGAACCGGACGAGACGCGCAGCGACGCGAGTACGTCTCGATGCGATTCGAGTCTGTCCCAACCCATCTTTCGAGCGAGAAACTGTAGGGCCCGAAGCGACGAGTTATCGCTCGAAAATTGAAAAGCGATCGAGCAGTTTCTACGAGGGCCTACAGGTCGAACTGGAGTCGATCACCCTCTTCGACGCCTCGATCGGCAGTCCACTCGTATCCGACTTCCAGCACGTATTGACCGCGGCCGGGGTAGGTTTGTTCGGACCCGTCTTCGTCCGGTCCCGGTTCTGGTGCGTGGTGGATACCCGTGATAACGCCCTCTTCATCCGCGAAGATGATATCGATCCCGAACGACATCTCCGGCATTATGAACGTCCGATCGTCCACCGCTTCGTAGACGAACAGCATCCCGCGGTCTTCGGGTAACTCTTCGGTCTCGCTCAGCCCCACCCGTTGTAATGTCGGCGTATCAGCGATCGCTGCCGTCACCTCGCCAACGTCATCGCCATCGGGAGTCGTTACCCGGACCTCGGTCGTCTCGTAGTCCGAATGTACTGTTGCCGACGATTCGTCGCCGTTTGAACTCGCGTTCTCCGCCGGGTCTTCGCTTTCCTGGTCATCTCGACCGTTTTGCTCCCCTTCTTCGTCTTCGTTGCTTTCGGTACTCTCGTTGAGACAGCCCGCAAGTCCGATCGAACCGAGACTCGTCGCAAAGCCTGCAAGAACGGTTCGACGGTCTGCGGTCGGTGAACGCGGCGGGGTCATTATCAGGCACCACCGACCACGACACCATTCATAAACGTTTGTTACACGTTTCGTCACTTTCTGTACGTAGAGAGATCCTACGTGCTGGTATTGAGTCGATTCGTAATGGTTTCAGTACTAGCCGGAACCGAACGGTAGAAATGCCAGAGTCGACTGGGGCGGACTATGGACGTGGACGTGGACGTGCTCGGTCGGCTGCTTGCGTTGCTCGCGTTGTTGTTGTTCGGAGCCGGACTCCGAACGGTTGGTCTCCTCGATACGACACGAACGGCGTGGCTCAACGCTGCCGCGTACTACGTTGCGCTGCCGGCGCTCGTCTTCGTTGCGACGTACGACCGGGCGATCGACGAGTTGCTCTCGCCGTCGCTCGCAGGCGGACTGGCGCTCGTCTTCGGACTCACGGCGGGCATCGCCTGGCTCGTCCATCGAAATCGCGCGGCTGACTCGCGCCGAAGCGTGGCTATCGTCCAATCGTACCACTCGAACCTCGGCTATCTCGGCTTGCCGCTCGTCGCGGCGACCTTCGCCGACGACGTGACGGCGATCGCAAGCGTCGTCCTCGGCGTCGTCACGCTATTGCAGTTGCCGCTGACGATTCTCGTTCTCTCGTCGCTCAACGGAGCGAACGCCACGCTCAGTGCGGAACTGCGGCGACTTGCGACGAACCCCGTTCTCCTCTCGCTGCTAGCCGGCCTGGCGATCGGGTCGGCACACGTCTCGGTTGCGCCGGCCGTCACGACCGGCCTCGACGTTCTCAGCATGTTCGCCCTCCCGCTCGCGTTGCTTTGTGTCGGCGCGTCCCTCCAGATCGACACGCCGTCGGTCGACGCCGGTGCGACGGGCGCCGTCGTCGCGCTCAAAATCTGCTGCATGCCGCTGCTCGCGTGGGCGATTTTCTCGTGGCTCGCCGTCGATACCGCGACGATCACCGCAACCGTCGTCATGCTCGGCACGCCGACCGCCGTCTCGACGTTCGTCTTCGCAAACGAACTCGGCGGCGACGAGGCGTTCGCCTCGCTGAACGTGTTCGTAACGACGCTCGCGTCGATCGCGACGCTGTTCGTGCTGATTACGCTCGTCGGATGAGCGGTTCAGACCCCTGTGATCGCACGCACACTCATCGGCGATACAATCGAACGCCCGGGACTATCGCGAGAAGAGTTCTCTGAGGCGGCCGAGCAGCCCCGGTGAGTCGTCGGTTGCGGCGCTGCCGTCGGTGTCGTCTGGATTCTCGGCGCGGTTCGATTCGTCGATCGAACCGGCGAGCGGTCCGGCGTCATCGGGGAGACCGTCGATGCCGTCGGGCGGTCCACTGGCGGGTGAGTCGCCGCTTTCGGACCCGGTATCGCCTGCGTTCGTGCTCGTTTCGGCGGCCGCCGTCTGGAGGTCATCGACCGACAGATCGATGTCGTCGATGTCCGGTGTGGACTCGCGGCCGGTTCCGGCTTCTGCAGCGCGAACGTCGGCACCGGTAACGGTGCCCTGTTCGATGCGGGTGGCGAGGCCGGAGCTATCGGTACCGGTATCGCCGGTGCTTATCTCGGTCGTCCCACCGGTGATCGCAGCGGTATCGCCTTCGCTGGAGTTCACGTCAGTGCCCTCCTCACTGGTGGCTGTCCCGACGGTATCACTACCCCGAGCGTCAGCCGCGCCGGCACCGGCGTCGGTCGTGTTCTCGATTCGAGAACCGTTCGCGACACGTTCCGAAGCCGGTTCCGTCGTCTCGCTCGCCACCCGCTGGTCGCCGGCCGAGTTGGTCGTTGCTGACTCACTGCTGGGTTCCTCGGCGGCAGTCTCACCGTCCGCCAAGTCGTCCCCAGATTCGTCCGCCGTCGGGCCGTCATCCGCGGAAACCACAATCCGCGAAGAGTCCGCTGTCGCGCCCGTCTTCGCGAGTGAGTCGAGAATATCGTCGACGCTCTCCTCGGAAACGACGCGGTTGGGACCGCCACCCGGCTCGAAGGGCTCGGCGTCGGCACCCGATTCCGCTGTCGACTCGGCCCCGCTCTCGGGGCCGGAGTCGGTGTCGGGGTCGGAGTCGGACTGAACTCGATCGTCGCTCATCGTGCGGGTCTGCTGGTGCCGGAACCATAACCGTTCCCCTGCTCCGGCGGCGGTTGTGGCGGGTGCCAGCGTGCCGGTGTCGACTCCGACTTCGACAGCCTACAACTCGCGACAGAAGTTCTGCGACGCGTAGACCGCACCGTCGTCGTCGATGTAGACGCCGACTCCGGCCCGGTCCCAGCCCTGGGAGCTGTGCTGCTCGAGGATGGCCTTCCGGTGATCCGTCGAGTTCATCCACTGGTTGACGAGGCCGGTCGCGAGGCCTTCGGCGGTCTGGTGTTCGACGACGGTCTCTCCGTCGGGGGACTCGACGCGTCTATCGACCCAGGTCATGGCGATGTTCTCGCCGTAGGCGCGACAGTAGTTGTCGACGGCGGTGAATCGGTCGTACGGTCCTTCGCCGGCAGGGTTCGTGTGCGAGAAGTACTCCTGCTGGGCCATGTCGGCGCTGTGTGCGCGGGAGACGGAGGCGATGGTCCCGTCCCACGCCAGCGGCTCGAGTCCGTGCTCGGCCCGTCGCTCGTTGACTTCGGCGTGGACGAAGTCCTCGACGGTCGTCGCCGTCACGGTCTCAACGTCGGTTTCGTGAGCCGAATCCCCGGGATCGTCCGGGTCGGTCACCTCGGGGTTTCGCTCGCCGGCCGGCGGCGGATCCGAACTCGGGGCGGGCCGTTCGGTAATGGGAATGTCGCCGATAGAATCGAGGTCGTCGATCGCGATCGGCGCGAGCACCGCCGTGCCGGCGAGCAGCCCGCCGACGAGGGCGGCTGTGAGGAGGAGGCGTCCGAGGGAGCGAATCGTGGAGCCAGTGCGAGCGCGGGAGTCGTCCGATGGCTCTGGCTGCGTCTCGGCCGTCGACTGGTCCCGTCGGTCCATCATCTCCCTCGTTGGCGTCCAGGAATAAGACAGCCGTGATTACTCTCATTCGGTGATAGTTGTCTGTTCGCTGCCAAATATGGTCTCGTGGAAGCCGATGACGAGACCCGGGACGACGGCCATGAACAGGTGTTCTTCGAGCGGGATGCCGGCGATTTCGATTCCCGTTCGGAGTTCGATACTGAAGACCCCGACGGCGAGCGTGTACCGGTCCCAGAGGTACGCGATGGGATAGAGGGCGAGGATCGTCACCGCCGCTTTGCGGACCGCGTTTGCCCGGTACAGTAGGGTGGCCGCGATCGTTCCCCAGAAGAGTTCGGTTGCGAGGTACGTGTACCGTCCGAGAACGCCGATATCGGGCCTCATACGCGCATTACATCGGGTCCGGACAAAATAGTGTCTGCCCCTGCTAGCCAACCCGGATCGATCCACTGCTCAGCGGTCCGACCCGGACAAACCGTGCGGTATGTTCAAAACCCTTGGTGCAGTATATCCGTTCGCAAGGATGAATATCGCTGATATCGCCACCCAGGACTACATCGAAGTCGATGTCGGGACGCGAATGGGGAAAGTCCGCTCGACGTTCGAGGACGGCAACCCCAAGGGAATCATCGTCACTGACGACGGGGACTACGAGGGCGTCATCAGCGAGCGGGAGCTCCTCCAATCTCACGTCGAGGACGACGCGAAGGTTGCGGCACTTACCAAACCCAGTCGGAGCACGCCGTCCCCGAAGGTCGACCGGCAGGAAGATATTCGGGAGACCGCCCGCGTGCTCGTCGAGAGTAACGCCAAGGTCGCGCCGGTCTTCGAGCACGACGACCTCTGGGGCGTCATCTCCGACGATGCGATTCTCGAGGCGGTTCTCGAGAACCTCGATGCGCTTACCGTCGAGGATATTTACACGGCTGACCCGGTCACGCTGCAGGAAGACGACGGCGTCGGGAAGGCGATCAATCACCTGCGCGAACACGGCATCTCGCGACTGCCGGTGCTGAACGAAAACGGCTACCTCACCGGTGTGATCACGACCCACGACATCGCCGACTTCGTCATTCGGGAGAACCACACGACGACGACGGGCGATCGTGTCGGCGATACCCAGCGCCTGCTCGATGTGCCGGTCTACGACATCATGAACAGCCCGGTCAGTACGACGACCCTCGATGCCACTGCCGAGAAGGCCGTGAGGACGATGCTCGATAACGACTACGCCGGGCTGATGGTGACGCCCGAAGACGACGATCGGACCGTCATCGGGGTCATCACCAAGACGGACGTTCTGCGGGCGCTGACGTTCACCGAGGAGGACCACATGGACGTCCAGATCACGAACGTCTCGCTGCTCGATACGATCACCCGAGAGTCGATCGTCCAGAGCATCGAGAACGTCTCGGACAAGTACGCCGACATGCAGGTGCTTCACGTCCACGTACGATTCAAGGAACACAAGGAGAAACTCCGCGGCACGCCGTTGATCCACTGCCAGGTCCGCCTGCGGACGAACAAGGGGCAGGTCGCCGGCACCGGCGAGGGCTACGGCGCGGAGAACGCCTTCCGCGTCGCGCTCGACAAACTCGAGCGCAACGTCCTCGAGGTCAAGGGAATTACGAGCGACGAGGAGTACCGCGGCCAACTCCTCCGGAAACTGAACGAGCTCTAACGACCGCCGCTCCGCCGCCTTTCGTCCGTTTTTTGCACCCTGCTCGTCACCAGAACCGTCACGGCCACCACGGTCAGCACACCCTGCCATTCGGCACCTAGTCTCACGAGTTCAGCGTTCCAACCCCAGCCCAGTCGCACGAACTTGACAGCCGAACACAAAGTCTATTAGCGATGGCTGTGGGGTCTGCTGTATGGTCGCCATCGAATTCAGTGGCGTGTCAAAGCGCTACAAGCGTCGCGGTATTATCCGCAGTAATTCCGTGACTGCCCTCCGGAACGTCGATCTCACCGTCGAAGAAGGGGAGGTGTTCGGCTTTCTCGGCCCGAACGGGGCCGGCAAGTCGACTGCAATCGACATCATGCTCGATTACGTCCAGCCGACCAGCGGGTCGGTCCGCGTCCTCGGTCACGACGTCCAGACCGACAGCGTCAGCGTGCGCGAACGCACTGGCGTCCTTCCGGACGGCTACGGTCCGATCGGCGAACGGACGGGGCGCGAACACGTCGAGTTCGCGATCGAGTCCAAGAACGCCACCGACGACCCGGAGGAACTGTTAGAGCGGGTGAACATGCTCGGTCCGGACGCCTACCCCGTCGACCAGTACTCGAAGGGGATGGCCCAGCGGCTCATGCTCGCGATGGCGCTGGCCGGCGAGCCCGACCTGCTCGTGCTCGACGAGCCGTCGACCGGCCTCGACCCCAACGGTGCCCGCACGATGCGGCGCATCGTTCGCGAGGAGCGCGACCGCGGCGCGACCGTCTTCTTCTCGAGTCACATCTTAGAACAGGTCGAAGCGGTCTGCGACCGCGTCGCCATCCTCGACGCCGGCCAACTCGTCACCGTCGACAGCATCGACCACCTCCGCGAAACCGTCGGCGGCATGGCCCGCGTCACGCTCGAACTCTCGCAAGTCCCCGCCGACGCACTCGACCGCCTCTCATCCATCGACGGCGTCGCAGAACTCGAAACCAACGGCACGACGATCGAAGTCGCCTGTGAGAACCGCGCGAAAGCGCCGGTCATCGCCGCCTGCCACGACTCACCCGCAACCGTTTCGAACGTCTCGACGACCGATCCGTCGCTGGATGAACTCTTCGCGACCGTCACGGAGGGTGTCGCATGAGCCAGGCCGGTCTCGGGTTCCTCGGCCGCCTGCTGCTCTTTACCCGCGAGGACGTCCAGGACGCCGTCCGCGATCGACAGGCCCACGTTCTCGTCGGTATGTTCGCACTGCTCGGTGCCGGACTCGCGTACGCGGCGGGCCGAACCGCCCGGCGAACGTCCGCGCAGGTCGACATCGAACTCGTCTCCCAGTTGCTCGCCCCGGTCACGCTGTTGATTCCGCTCGTCGCGCTCGGAGTCGTCGCCCCCGCGCTGGTCGAGAAACGATCGACGGGCTCGCTGACGGTGCTGCTCGGACTGCCCTTTTCTCGGCAGACGGTCGTTCTCGGAACGCTGCTCGGGCGAAGCATCGTCATCGCCATGAGCGCCCTTGCAGCGCTGCTCGTCGCCGCGCCGATCGCGCTCGTGATGGGTGTCTCGATCGACGGAACGCTGTTTGCCGGCTCCCTGCTCGCCTTTTTCGTCCTCACGATCACGTTTACCGCGATCGCCGTCGCTATCTCGGTCGTCACGAAAACCTCGACTCGAGCCTCGTTTGCGGCGTTCAGCGCCTACGTCGTCTTCGTCTTCCAGCTGTGGACCGTCCTTCCGCAGATTCTCCTCTACGTCGTATCCGGCTTCACGCTCCCCGAGACATCGCCGCCGTGGGTCGACTTCGTCGTCGCCCTGAATCCGATGACCGCGTTTACGAACTTCGCCGGCGGACTCGTTCCGGCGTTCGAGAACATCCCGTTTCACGCCGTTCCGGACAATCCCGCCGTCTACGAACGGCCGCTGTTCGCGTTCGTGATCCTCCTCGGCTGGATCGGTGGCCCGCTCTGCTTCGGCTACCTGCGGTTCCGAAAGACGGACCTGTAGTGTAACTAGCGCCGTCCCCTCTCGCCGTCGCCCTCGATACCTGCGTCCGTAATCTGGAACTGTACCGACTCTCCCGCCGGTTTCGAGCGGTGCTTTTCGAGCATCGCACGTCGTTTGCCACCGCGAAAGCGCTCGAGTCGCAGAACGACGCCGGTCCAGTGCTCGAGCGTGTTTCCACCGAGTGCGCGCGTGCGGTCCGAGTCGGGATCGGCGAACACCTGGTTCGTGAGCACGACCGCGAGTTCGTGTTTGCGCGCGAGAGAGAGGAGGTGTGTCACCTGTCTGGTGACGCTTCGCAGGGCTTCGCCGTCGCTGCCCTCGCCGGTGCGTTCGAGTCGGTAGAAGCCGGTTGCGCTATCGAGGACGATCAGGTCCGCCCGCTCGGCGAACTCTTCGGCATCGCGGACGGCTTCGGCCTGTTCTTCGAAGTCGAGGGCGTCTTCGATGACGATTCGCGAGGCGACGGTTTCGATGTCAGGGTGGGTGTCACCGGTGGCGTCTGTGTCGCGTTCAGGGTCGGCTGTAGATTTGGGTTCCGTTGATGGTTCCGGCCCCGGCTCCGGTCCCGGTTCGAGCGTGTCTGACTCTCGGTCACCGGCGACCGCCCCATCCGTGCCGACGCGAGCGGACAGCAGTTGGTCGAAGCGATCGACCGAGACGCCTTCGGTGTCGATGTAGACGACGGTCCCGCCGGTGGCGGCGGTTTCGACGGCAGCCGAGAGGGCGAGGTTGGTCTTGCCTGCGGCCGGTGGTCCGTACAGTTGCGTCACGGTGCCGCGCTCGAATCCCCCGCCGAGTAACTCGTCGACCGGCCCGCAGCCGGTCTGGATTGCCGCGTCGTTCACGCCCGTAGTTGGGGTTGTTCGGGCAAAAAGTCCCCGAAACGTCACCGACGGCCGACTCGTTCTCGCGCCGCGGTGCCGGCGCTGGCGTCGGACACGTTTATTCGGCGGGCCGGCGAAAGACGAGTGTGATCGTCGTCGCGACAGCGGACTTCGAGGTCTACCACGGCGTCGTTACCGAACTCCGGGACCGGGGGACCGAGTTCACGACCGTCGAACCGGACGCCGAGTTGCCGGATCGAACGTCCGTGGTCATCACGGACGCGGAATCGGCAGCCGAGTTGGACGACGTGCCGACGGTCGTCGCCGAACCCGACGAGCCGCGGCGGGCGGTCGATCAGGCGTTGACGACGCTTCGAGGCGCGGCCGGGCGGACGATTATCGGCGTCGACCCCGGACGCGACCCCGGCATCGCCGTGCTGGCGGGCGAGACGGTCGTCGCCGCGTTTCAGGTGCCACTCGCCGACGCGGTGGCCGTGATCCAACGCGAAGTGAGCGACGCCGCCGACCCGGTCGTTCGCATCGGCGACGGCGCGCGCCTCCGGAGTTCAAAATTGGTCAACGATCTGGAGGACGTGCAAGTCGAACTCATCGACGAGACGGGGACGACGCCCTACCTCGGGACCGGTGCGCGAGGGATGGGCGACGTGTTGGCCGCGGTCAACATCGCCCGGCACGAAGGGGAGGTCGTCGACGCCCGCGATATCGAGCCGACGGCGGGTGAACTCCAGGTGATCAAGGACCGCTCGCGCGAGCAGAGTCGGACGAATCGGGCGATCGACGAACTGCTCGCCCGCCGCGTCGCGGCCGGGGAGTTGACGATCGAGGAGGCGCTCGCCGAGCACCGATCCGAGAGCGACGAGGCATCGACTACAAACGGGACGCAGGAGGATGTTACTACCAGGGCGGAGGCGGCTAACCCTGCCAGTGAGACGGATACTGAGGATACTGATAGCACGGGCGGCCGCAACGACGATGGTTGAACCGGCTTGGATTCGGATACAGACTTGCTCTCGGTACACGAGTGCAATGGCATCAGCTACCGACCGTCGCTACTGGATCACCGCCAGCCACCACTCCTGGATTCGTGGCCGCGTGCTCGCCC
>NZ_AOIP01000033.1 GCF_000337535.1 Natrialba aegyptia DSM 13077 | reverse complement strand
ATGTGTATAAGAGACAGCGACAAGACCGATGACAAGGGCCGCCCCGGCGAGTCGACGACGGCGCGTCGAGTACGCGCTCCAGACTGCAAGCGCCCCCCAGAGTACCGTCGCGGCCATCGCGTGCCCGCTCGGAAAGCCCTCCCCCGAACGCGGAATCGCTTGCAACGACGACGGTGGCCGCGAGAGACCGAACACCGTCTTCAAGATCAGCGTCAGCGCCAGGCCACCGAGGACGACCGCCAGCACGAACGCCGTTCGATCCGGAACAAGGCAGTCTTCCTCGCGATCCGTCCGTCTGTACGCGTCGACACCCGTAACGAGTGCCAGCACGCCGACGGCGACGAGTTCGTCGCCAAGCAGTGCGATGAACTCGAACGCCGGGACGGCCCACTCCGGCAGGGTCTCTCGAATAAGTTCCGTGAGGCCAACGTTTCGGTTCATATCCGGTCCGTTCCCGCCCGTTGACGCCGTTCAACACGTTGCTGCAGTTTCGTCATTGCGCTCGCTACGACTGCCTGGCAGTTAATTCTTGCAAACCGACACTGTGGCCCGCGCTTTATTGTCGCCGTCAGTCTATCTCCGCGCGAGAACCGTTCCGGTCTCGGGACCGGGTGGTCACAGTCGATGGCTCCTGCACTCGTTCACTTCCTCGCCGGCGCAACGCTCGTGCTGTTCGCAGCGACGCCGCTGGCCGTTCGCGGGCACCTCACCGGTCGCCATCTCTGGCTCGTCGCCGTCGGCGGACTCTGGGGAATGACACCGGATAGTCACTACATCATACCGGTGTTCCAACCCGAACTCGCCACCCTGCATAGCACTCACTGGGGAGACCTGTGTGCGTTTCACTACACGCTCGATCAGCCGCCGATCGCAACGCGTGAACTCGAGAGTATCGCGGTGTCGGTCGCGACGTTTCTCGTAACCATCACCGTCTTCACAGCCGCAACTGCAGTCGGCGACCGTCGCGCTCGCGCGGCTCGCTTGCCACGAGCTGAACTCGTCGCTCGAACGCTTCTGACGGGCTATGCTGTGGGCCTCGCTGCGATGATAGCAGCTGTCGCCGCTGGATTAGTACTCACCTGGGCCGGTCGAATAGAGACGGTGGCAGCACTGTATGGCCGCGAAAGCGCGGTTGCGGGATGGCTGCTACTAGGTGGTGGGAGTCTCGTCGCAAGCGGAGTCTTTGCAGCACTTTTCGCCCTTCTCAGGTATCGATGGGACGTGACGAGTTCGCGCGCTGGCGCGGCGCTCGGATTGCTCTTCGGGGTCGCCGGCTGGCTGACCGTCGTTGTGATTGCAGCGCCAGTCTGGATGCGCGTCGTGTTGGATCTCTCGCGGCCGTTTCCGTACGTGCACCTGATGAGTCTGCCCGCACTCGTCGTCTTTGGAATCGTCCTCGGGACAGTCTATTCGTTCGTCCGGCGCGTTCTGTTCTCGTCGGGGACGGATCAAATGGAGTTGTAGCGGTCGACTGTGCGCTGAATTCCATCGGAAAAGTACTAGAAATAAGTGTTAGTGATGAGTGGGTGAGAAAAGTATAACCCAGTGGTCGATGTGGGCTCGCGTAGCAACCTCCTCGGTGCCCGGTAAAATGAGTGATTCGACATCAGCTACCCCTGGGCGGTCCCATCCTCACAACGACACCATCCCTCGCGCCATCGTCCACAAAAAGATCCTCGACACCGCCGAATCACGACCGGACGCATCGCTTTCGGCGATTGCAGACGATGTGAGCGGTGCAACCGTCTCCATCGTTGAGCAGGTTCTCGACGAATACGGCGACCCGGGACGGTCGGACGACTCGGAGGACACAGTGACGCTCTCCGAGGGAGACGCTGCAACCGGCTCATCCGCCGGGGCTGCCCCACCTGTGGCGTCTGTAGAGCCCGCAACATCCGAATCAACTCAGGAATCTGACGACTCGGACCAAACCGATTACGCCGATCCCCAAGCGGACGACCCATCGATGACAACCGACAATTCGGCCCACAGCCACGGCACGAGTTCCGATGCGCTAATCGATTCGGACGCGCTCACCGCCAAACAACGAGAGACGCTTCGAGAGGTAGCCGCCAGACCCGACGCAACCCAGGCCGAGCTCGCGGACACGCTCGGCGTCACGAGCGCCACTATCAGCCAGCGCGTGAACTCGATCGACGGCTTCGACTGGTCGAGACGCCGTGCGTTCGTCTCGGATCTGTTCGACACTGACCCATCGCTGGGCGATACCGATAGCGGAGACGGGACGGTAAGTGACACCGAAAACGGTGACAGGAATCCCGAGGACGACAGTACTGAAACAGCGGCGACAACCGATTCGATGGGTGACGCAGCGTCCGAGCCACTCTCCGATGGAGCTTCGGATATTGCATCCGAGACGCAAACGCGATCGCAGCCGTCCGAGAGTACCACTGCATCCGCTCACGCTTCCGTAAGTGAGCCCGATCAGTCCCCCGCCGTGACCGGCGACGATACCGAGAGCGATACGCTGAACTCGGACCCGGCTGTGCAGGCGAAACCGACTGCGGAGCAGACAGACGAAAGCGAAGACGAACGTGTGATCGGGACCGGAACCAAGACCGACACCGAAACCGAAACCGCAACCGACACCACAGTCGAGACCGCCCAGATACGCGCTCTAACCGACCAGTTGACCACCCTCTCACGGCAACTCGATGAACTCGAAGCGAAATCCGCTCCCGGTGATCGCGCGGCGGGTCCGCTTTCGGATCCCGAACTCACGCACAAAATTCTGCACGCCTGCCTCGACGCCGAGTACATCTCGCGAGACGAGGAATTGCGAATTATTCGAGCCGTGACGACCGGCGATGACTCACCAGCTGACCCGCAGTAGCCACTGCAAGTCACTGCACACCTGATCGAACGACGGCTAGCGATCGGTGAGTGAATCGTTACAGTGTTACTATAGACTAAGCGTGCCCCTCTATCGCATCGAGTCGGAATCTAGAGAGACAACTGCGCGTCGAACCACTAGTACTAGCTAGTACTAGTCTCTCGTGACGCTGCTGCCCTCGCCTTTCAACTCGTCCTAGACCGCCTCGGTTACAGAATTCGTCCTGCAGTCACAGGGGCCAGCTATTTACTTGCCGCCGGAGTGGCCAGTGTCTATGCAAGCCGTCGTTCTCGCGGCAGGAAAGGGGACTCGACTGCAGCCACTCACCGACGACAAGCCCAAGGCGCTCGTCGAAGTCGACGGTCGACCAATCATCGAAGACGTCTTCGACAACCTCCTGGCGGTCGGTGCCGAGGAGTTGATCGTCGTCGTCGGCCACCTGAAAGAGCAACTCATCAATCGCTACGGCGACGCTTACCGCGGCGTCCCGATCACCTACGCCCACCAGCGCGAACAACTTGGCCTCGCACACGCCATCTTGCAGGTTGAATCGCTCGTCGAGGACGAGTTCATGCTCATGCTCGGCGATAACGTGTTCCGAGCGAACCTCGGTGACGTCGTGTCCCGCCAGCGCGAGGACCGCGCCGACGCGGCGTTCCTCGTCGAACAAGTCCCGTACGACGAAGCCTCTCGGTACGGCGTGCTCGATACGAACGAGTACGGCGAGATCGTCGAAGTCGTCGAAAAACCCGACGACCCGCCGTCGAATCTCGTCATGACCGGATTCTACACGTTCACGCCGGCGATCTTCCACGCCTGCCGACTCGTCCAGCCGAGCGACCGCGGCGAGTACGAACTCTCGGATGCGATCGATCTCCTGATTCAATCGGGCCAGACGATCGATGCGATCCGCATGGAAGGCTGGCGCGTCGACGTTGGCTATCCAGCAGACCGAGACCGGGCGGAAGCGTTCTTGCAAGGAGAGGCCGTGCCGCCCGCCGAAGTCAGCGGACGCGCCGTTGACGCGCCCGAAGCGGAGATGGACTAAATCCGTGGCGATCCAGTCAATCGCCAATCCACCGACCTACTCGCGACACTGATCTAAGCTATAAGTCATTTCAACAGATACACATCTCATGGTCTCGGTTCGAAACGCGATTAAACGCGTTAATTCCCGCGTCGACGAGCGTCTCGCTCCCGCGCGTCCCGACAGATCCTCGATCTACCGGTCGTTACTCGCTGACGAGGACTTTTCTCGCGCATTACATTTCGGCTCGGGACGAGATAAAAACGGGGTAGCTGACCGACTCGACTCGGATAAAAACGAGATCGTCTCGATCGACCCTGATAGCAACGGATTAGAACAAAACCCGTCCGAATTGAAGGTGAAAGGGGACGGACAACGACTCCCCTTCGAGGAGAACTCGTTCGATCTGGTCTTTTCCGAGTACGTCTTCGAACATCTTCCAAAACCCAGGGCGGCGCTGGAAGAAATCGATCGAGTACTGCGACCCGCAGGATCGTTCGTTGTACTCGTCCCTAACCCCCGACACTACTACGCGCTCATTGCCGACCGCACTCCGTTCTGGTTCCACAGACTCTGGTTTCGATTTCAGGGCGTCGAATCCGCTGACGACGATCGGTTCCCGACCCAGTACGAGTGGGGAACGTTTTCTGATATTCACGCGACCCAATTCGACTGGTCGTTGGAACAGTTCTACAGTTTTCCCGGGCCTACCTCGTACACCAAACCGTTGCCGATTCATTTCGCATTTACGCTGCTCGACCGGTCAGTAGCCGACTATCCGCAGTTTCACGTCGCGTACATCGCCCAGTACCGGAAACGGGAACCCGTTGAGGCGCGTCAGACGACCGAGATCAACTGAACGCACTCTGCGCACTCGCAGTTTTTATCATATTACCCATAGACGTACACCTAATGGCCGATGAATCGGACCCCGCTGCCGTCGCCGATGCGACAGCTGCCTTCTGTGAAGACCACGACGGCGGTCGCGATGCGGTTGAGGCTGTTCTCGCGGTCGACACCGAACACGACACCTGGTCGTTCGATGACTTACCGCTCGATTCGGGGACGTTCGGTGAACTCGTCTCACGAGGAATCGTGACGAAAGACGGCGGTGAGTACCGTATTGCGAGCCGCAAAGGCGTAACAGCGGCTCTCGAGGGTAACGAGGTGTCGAGTGCGGATGATTCGAGTTCAGGGACGGATCGCTTTTCGGGCCTGCCCGGCGTCGATGTGCGTGCTATCGGGGCGCTTACCGGGGCGCTCGCACTCCTCGTCGTAATGCGGTTGCTCACCTATCGCTCGGTATTCCGCGATGGGCACGTCGTCTTGCGCGGAAACGATCCGTACTACTACCGGTACTGGATGGAGGAACTGCTCGCAGAGTCGGATGGACTCACGGATTGGAGCGTGGTCGGAACCCTCCCCCAGGGCGCAGTTGAACGGCGTCCGTTGACTCACGCGACGAACTGGTTTGTCGCCGAGTTACTCGGCGGCGATCAATGGGCAGCAGATATGGTCGCCGCGTGGTTACCCGTCGTTGCAACGCTCGCACTCGGGATCGTCCTCTACTGGCTCGCCGTCGTCATCACTGACGACGTTCGTGTCGGCGTCACGTCGGTTTTTCTGCTTGCGCTGACGCCAATCCACGCCGTGTACACCGGCGTTGGGTTTCTCGAGCATCGTCTTCATCAGTACTTCTGGCTCGGCGTGACGCTGCTTTCGATTGCCTGGATAGTGATGGATCTCAAGCGGCGGCGAGACTATCAACCGACGGTGGACCTGGCAATCCGACAACACTTATCGGATCCGCGCACGTGGATCGCCGTCGTTGCATTGGGGATTGCGCTCTCCTTCTCAATTTTCGCGTGGGGCGGCTCCGTACTGATGCTCGTTCCCGTGGCAGCGTACCTCGGACTGAAGGCGGCAATCGATGTCCGAGAGGGGATTCCGCCGGTACGAGCGAACGCGTCGCTGTTGGCCGGTGTAGGCGTCTGTAGCCTCATCTCGGTAGTTCTTCACTTTCGGTTAGGCTGGCACGAGGCATTTGCCGGGCTTGTCCCCCTGCTCGTGGTGATTGGCGGCGTTGCCGTAGTCGGACTCGGTGAGGTGTGGCGGCGTTTCGATCGGTCTAGTACGAGCCTCCTCGGCCTCGAGATTGCTATCGCCGGTCTCGGTACCGCTGCGTTTCGCTCCCTTCGACCCGACGACTGGGCGAGGCTTCTCGACCGTTCCGACGATCTGTTCTTCAGAGAGCACCACGATGCAACGGAACTCGGCTCGCTATTCACGACGGAAAATTCGGTGATATTCGAACCGATGGCGCAGATCGGACTTCACTTTTACATCGCGCTCGTCGTGTTAGGCTGGTGCTGTTGGAGCGCCTACAAACGATACGAGCCCGGATGGTTGTTGCTCGCTAGTTATGGACTCGTTTGGCTCGTCTTAGCGACGATTCAGATGCGTTTTGCGGCACAGCTGATGATCCCGTTGTCAGTTCTCGGCGGTATGGGTCTCGTGTACCTCTTTTCGTGGGTCGACCTCGCCCGCCTTCCGAAACCGCTCCGGGAGAGCGACGGGTCGCGTACAGAGCGTCCCGAGCCCGCGGCTGACGGAGGCGAGTACGCACCGAGCATCGTCGTCCCGCGGAACTGGCGAAAACTCGTCACGCTCGTCTGGGTCGCGCTGTTGATCTGCGGAATGAGCCTGATTTTCCTTCCGTCACTGAGCGCGCAGACGACGTACAGCGACACCGAATTCGAGGCGGCGATGGCTATCGACGAGCACGCCGAAACCGTCGATCGGGAATACCCGGAAAACTTCGTGTTGAGCACCTGGGGTGATAACCGGATGTACAACTACTTCGTCAATGGAGAGTCCCAGAGCTACGGATACGCTGCTAGTAATTTCGAGGAGTTCCAAACCGGGAGTGATCCGGACGGCTGGTACGACCAGTTCGGAGACCGTGTCGGCTACGTGGTTTTGACCGACCAGAGCAACGTATCCGCGGAGATGACTCAATCACGACTCCACGAGGAGTACGGTACGGGCGGATCCCAGACTGACCCGCTCACGCACTACCAGGCGATCTACCTCGACGAGGAGGTAACGGCGTTTGCCGTCGTCCCCGGCGCGACGATTACCGGTTCGGGCGAGGCCGGCGAAAACGTTACCGTCGAAACCGAGACCGACGTTTCCGGCGAAACACTCACGTACGAGCGATCGACGACCGTCGGCGATGACGGCACGTTCTCCGTCACCGTCCCGTATCCCGGAGAATACGATGTTGGCACGGCGTCGGTCGACGTTTCCCAGTCTGCAGTCGAGTCGAGGGAGTCGGTTCCGCTGAACTAACGTCGCTGTTCGATGCGAATACGTACCGTCTCAACTCACCGTGTGAGAGCGACCACGGTATTGACGGTTTAGAACCTGCATCTATTCTCCGAATCTCATACTATCTCTCGGACTCCGTGACGGTGCCAATCCGTGATAACACTGGGTGAGCGGAGTTCAACAGGCGAGTGAGTCTCTATGTTTCTATCTCAAATATACACTATCTAACATGAAATCTATTATACCATCCGTAGGTGTGGCATGGAACGAATGGTGACCGGCTGGCAGTATCGAATGGTAAGTGCTTTCGGTGCGATACTTGCCGTATTCGGCGCGCTGAGTGTTGCAAACCATCCGATGGCACAGTCGCTATTCACGACGCACGTGCCACTTTTCAACCGACTGGAGGTCACCGTCTTGGGCGGCGACTCTCTCGTCTGGGCGCTTACCCTCACCGTCCTCGCCATCACTACCAGCCTGTTTCCGCTTTACAAACCCCAGCCGCGGCGCGTTCTCGATACCGTCTTTCTCACTCAAAAGCGCGTCCTCGTCGGCGGCCTCGCGCTCGCCACACTCGGCTATTTCAAGTGGTCATACCGCCTTCCGCGTGCAACGCTCGTGATGACCGTCGGCGTGCTCGGGCTCGTCCTGCCGGCCTGGTTTGTCTGGATCCGACGCCGCCCGACCGACGATCCCGATCGCCTCCTGCTCGTCGGTGACGACCCCGAACAGTTGGCCCAGATCCCGACGACAACCTCGATGCCAATTCTCGGCTATCTCTGCCCGTCAGTTCTCTCCCCACGCGACAACGCCGAGCCCGCGGCCGACGGCGGGCTCTCAGTCTCTGCAAGTTCCCACTCCGAACTCGAGTCAGACTCGGCGGGGCAACCCGGGCTGGAGCGAATCGGCGGTCTCTCCCGGCTCGAAACCGTTCTGGTGGAGTACGACATCGACATCGTCGTCCTCGCGTTCCGCCACGCCGACCGCGCCGAGTTCTTCGGCGCACTCGATGCCTGTCACGCACACGGCGTCGACGCGAAGGTCCATCGCGAGTACGCCGATTGCGTACTGGCTACAGAAGGGACCGTCGGAACGCTCGTCGACGTAGACATCGAACCCTGGGATCCGCTCGATCACCTGTTCAAGCGCGTTTTCGATGTCGCCTTTGCGCTCGCCGGGCTGGTCCTGGCCGTACCGCTCGTGATCGGAATTGCGGTTGTAATCAAACTCGACAGTCCAGGTCCAGTGCTGTACAGTCAGGATCGAACCGCCGGCTTCGGCGACACGTTTTCCGTCTACAAGTTCCGAACGATGATTCCCAAAGGTGAGTCCGCGGCTCCTGCTTCGGATTCGGAAAACGACCGCATCACGCGCGTCGGCCGCCTGCTGCGGAAAACCCACCTGGACGAGTTACCCCAGCTGTGGTCGATTCTGATCGGGGATATGAGCGTGGTCGGCCCCCGTGCCGCCTGGACCGAAGAGGAGGTCCTGCTCGAAGCGGACGCGCCTGCATGGCGAAAACGCTGGTTCGTCAAACCCGGGCTGACCGGACTGGCGCAGATCAACGACGCGAAGAGTACCGATCCACGGCTGAAATTGCGCTACGACCTCGCGTACATTCGCCGCCAGTCGTTCTGGATGGATGTGAAGATCGTGATTCGGCAGGTGTGGACCGTCCTCACCGATCTGTGGGTCACGCTTCGTCGCGGCAACTGAACTCGTCCTGTGGCCCGTGGGCCGGTGTTTCGTCCGCCGGTTCACAGCCAGTATCGTTCGTAGAGGAACACGCTCCCGGCGATGATTCCTGTGAGGACAAGCACGGTAGGGTCCGATGAGACGTAGAGGTTCGGTGTCGGATGGCGGTACCACGTGATCGGATAGAGCCACGTCCCAGCTGCGCCATCGGCGTATGCTTTGAGCCCGTCGATGACGAGGTGTGAGAACGCTCCCGCAAGCAGGAATCCGAATGCTCGTCGATGACGCTCTGTGAGGACGACGGCACCGACACCGGCGAGCAGGCAGACGCCACCGATCGTCTGCATCGCGTCGAGACTAAACGGCACTCCGAGCACCGACTCGAGCGTTGCATCGATGACGAGCAGTCCGAGCCGGTTGAGGTCAGGAAGCAGTGCCCCGATCATCGCGATCGCCACCCAGCGTTTCGTGAACCACTCGAATCGCCAGCTCGCGACGGTGAAGAGCGTGTAGGCCGCAAGGACGTGGGTCAGGAGGTCAGCCATCGTTCGGTCCTGCTGTATCGCGTTCTGTCCGGCCCGTTCGCGGCTCGAATCCGAGTTTCTGCGGAAGGGGCTGCCAGTGTTTGCAAAAATAGCCGATTGCAAGGAGAGCTCCAGCGAGAGAGACGACGTATTTGTACGTCGATGCGCCGTCGCTTCGGTTGACGACAACTGTTTTCTCGGCCGTCATCGTCTGATCCGAGTCGAGCACACCGTACACCTGTACCATGCCACCTGGCTCGACTGATTTGTCGACGTTCGTCACCTCGAGTTCAGCCGCGATGTCGCCGGCGTCGTCGTGGACGTGGATGGCGATCGTGTCTTCGGCCGCGGTCTGGACCTCTCCGAACAGAAGGACCTGCTGGTCGGTGAACTGGCCAGGGTCGTCCTGCAGCTGATCCCCCGTCGGATGGGGCCAGTGCTCGTCGTAGGTTGCGCCGTAATGGACACAGAGCCCGGCGAGGGTTGTGAGGAGCAGTGTTGCAACGATGACTCTGACTGCCGGGCGCATTCGTTTTCGTGCTCTCGGATTCGGTACTTGGTCGTTATGCTTCGGATTGGTGTGATTGGTGTGGATTGTCTGTTTGGCTGCACTCGGGAATGAGGCCCGATTCCACCGGCAGTGATTGAGACGAACGATAACGCATTAGCCTCGTCGCTGTGAATGTCGGACGAATGCGAATTCTTCGGGTCGCACAGAAGGTCTATCCCGACGTGAAAGGGGGCGGACCGTACCACGTCCACGCGATGAGTCGCGACCAGGCGGCGATGGGACACGACGTGACCGTCCTGACGGTGCGGTACGATGACTCTCTCCCTCACGTTGAGGAACGCGACGGATACACGGTGGTTCGGTACGATCCCGCAGTGACGCTTCTGGGGAACGATATCAGCCCCGGACTCGCGCAGTATCTCTCCGCAGCCGAGGACTTCGACGTACTGCACGCGCACTCTCACCTGTACTTTTCGACGAACTTGGCCGCACTGAAGCGCTTCCTCGGGGATATTCCGCTCGCGATCACAAACCACGGACTGTACTCGCAGAACGCGCCGGAGTGGGTCTTCGATCTCTATCTGCGGTCGATCGGTCGATGGACGTTCAACCGGGCTGACGTCGTGTTTTGCTACACGGACACCGACAAGGAACGCGTGCGCGAGTTCGGCGTCTCGAGTCGGATCGAGGTGGTGTCGAACGGGATCGATACCGAACGGTTCACGCCTAACGGTTCAGAGAGTGAGTTGATCGAGAGTGATGGGCCTGTCGTGTTGTTCGTCGGACGGTTAGTCGAGGGAAAGCGACCGACGGTTGCCCTCGAAGCGTTTGCCGCTGTTGCTGAGGAGTTGCCGGATGCAACGCTGTACTTCTGTGGGGAGGGAACACTCAAAGACGAACTCGTGACTCGATCTGTAGAGTTAGGGATCGAGGATGCAGTAACCTTCCTCGGGCAACTTCCGTACGACGAGATGCCGACCGTTTATCGGGATGCAGATCTATTCGTGCTCTCGAGTCGAGCAGAAGGTGTCCCGCGGACGATTATGGAATCACTCTCAGCAGGTGTGCCAGTAGTGTGTTCCGAACTGCCACAGGTTCGGTCGGCTTTCGGCGATACGATCGCATACGAGTCGATCGATACTGTCGACGCATTCGGTGCACAAATACTCGAACTCCTGAAACAGTCACCGGACCCAGAGCTTGATTCACAGTTTCGGTGGGAACAGACGGTCGACGAGACAACAGCCGCACTAGAACGTATTGCTCACTCCTAGTCCACGCTAGTGCTTACTGGAGATAGCCGAGATCTTCGAGTCGTTCTTTCGTTTCATCACGCATCGATACGCTTCCGTCGTGCTCGGCGTGCTCGAACGAGTTCACCCACTCATCGAGTTCCGCCTGCAGATCGGCGACGACATCCGGATGTTGATCGGCGACGTTCGCAGATTCTTCCGGATCGGAACCAACGTCGTATAGTTCGAGCGATCCGTCTGAACCTCGAATGAGCTTCCATTCCTCCGTTCGAATCGTTCGGAGCGACCGGTCGTATTGATCGATCTCGTCCGGGAGGTCCCCGACACGCTTCTCCAGTGCGTCCATCGACGGCTGGGGTGCCATGTACTCCGCGATAATCCGTTCGCGCGGCTCCGTTTCGGCATCGGGATGGAACGAGCGACCCTGTATCTGCTCGCGGAACTCGGGCGCTTTGATCCCGACTTCATCGAGAAGCGTCGGTGCAACGTCCGTGAGTTGCACGAGTTCGTCAATCGTACCGTGATCCGTGAACGAGCCGCCGTGAATCACCAGCGGAACGTGTAACAGCGTATCGTACAGGCAGTACTGGTGGTCCATCAGGCCGTGATCGCCGATGTTTTCCCCGTGGTCTCCCGTCACCACGAAGATCGTGTCTTCCCACTCGTTGTGCTTCTCGAGGAGCGCTTTGAGTTCGCCGATCCGATGATCGAGATAGGCGATCTCGGCTCGATAGAGCCCGCGGAGTATCTCGAAGTCGCGGTCAGACAACTCGACTGTACCCGCAATGTATCCCCAGGCATCCTGCGGGATGTCCATCGCTTCGTCGTAGGACACGCCCGCCGGAAGGAACTGCTCGGCGAACTCTTCGGGTGGACGGTACTCGAGATGCGGTTCGAGGTAGTTGACAAAGAGGAAGAACGGATCGGAGTCGTCTCGGTCGGTGAGCCACCCGTCTATCCACTCGTTCGTGTGTTTCGCCCCGTCATCGTGGTGGTACCGGACGAACTTTCCGTAGATAGCGTTCACGAGATTGACGAGCGGATTCCCCGAAAACAGTTCCCGACCGAGTGTCGTGAGTTTGTCCGTCCCCTCCTCGGTCCGTGCGATTCGTCCAAGGTCGATGTCCGACTGGACGTACTGCCAACTCTTCTGGAAGGTCTGGAAGCCCCGCCCGAATCCGAACTCTTCGCTGATCCAGGTATTGTTCGAGACTGCAACGGTCTCGTAGCCGTTCTTTTGAAAGGCCTCCGGTAACGTTATGTGCGCCTCATTGAGGTGTTTGTATCCTGCATGCGCACCGTGTTTCGTGGAATACGCGCCAGTAAAGACCGATGCATGGGAGGGAAGCGACCACGGGGCAGATCCAAACGTGTTCGTATATTCGGTCCCTTGAGCTACGAGCTCGGTTAAGAACGTGTCCGTCTGTCCGCGAACTACCGTAACCGCTGGGAAATTAGCAGTATCCATCAGAACGACAATTACGTTCTGCTCTGTCATTCGATCATCTACTCAATCACCGGGTTGGACCGTTATACTTTTCCAACTCCCCAGCAACTACGAATTGATAAATGGGTGAACAGATCCGAGTCATTTTCTTTCATATCGGGTCAGACACATTTGGTGGCGGGTCGAAGATGCTATTACGGCTATTACAGTCGTTGGATCGAGATCACTTTGATCCAATTTTGCTTTCGAATACAACTGATGAACTCTGTGAGCGTGCTCGAAACCACGGCATAGCGGTCAAAATAATCCCGTTTCGCGGGGCTCTCGATACTTACAATCGAAAGCTGTTGGCGAATTCGTCTCTCCTCCCCCGAGCAGGCCTTCGTATTTTGCAATTCAATTGGAACGTCTATTCGGTTCTTTATAGTGCAGACATCATTTGGTGTAAAAATCTGCGAGCGGTTCTGACACTCCTCCCTTATATCTCAGTCACCTCTACACCGACTATCTGGAACATTGGACTTGGCCTCGAATCGAACGGGAAAGTGCGATACTTGAACTCGATCGCCTTGAGAGCAGTTGATCACGTTTTCATCGAATCGGAAGAACAAGCACAGCGGATCTTTTCTGCAACACAGTATGAGCGCTGTCGCGACCAATTCACGATCTTCCATAAAGGAATAGATACTAGTGAGTTTGATCCTCGACAATTCGAGGGCACTAGGGAAGAAGAGGAGTTCCGAATTGGTACTGCAGCATCGATCTCTCCCCGAAAGGGGCTTGGCTACCTTATTGATGCACTCCCTACCATCCTTGCAGAAAAGGAGAACGTTACACTCTCGATCGCCGGAAAACCCCCCGATGGTGGTAAAGAGTACAAAGAGCGTCTAAAAGAACGAGTTCATCGGCACAACATCGAAGATCACGTGGAGTTTATCGGATGGATCGATGACATGCCCCACTTCTTGAATACCTTAGATGTGTTTGTGCTTCCGTCGTTGAATGAAGGAATTCCTGGATCAGTACGAGAAGCACTTGCAATGGAGGTTCCTGTAGTTGCAACCGATGTTGGTGGCACATCAAACGTAGTAATCGATGGACAAAACGGGTACCTAATTGAACCTGAAGATACTACTGCTATTATCCAACCTGTGCTCTCGCTTTTAGATAATCCTAGTAAGCGATCGTCAATGGGGAAACGAGGGCGAGAGATAATACAGGAACTGTTCTCGATCGAGAATTACAATTCACAGTACGAGCAATTCTTTAGAAGAGTCAACGAGACTAGTGACTAACAGACGATACTCGCCACAATGGATAATCCACAACCAAATATTCTGTTGATTGTTATGGATACAGCGAGGGCACAAACGGTCCTCAACAGTGAAGAGATAATGCCGAATTTCCATCAACTGGCGAATGAGGGGTCTCTCTTCACCAATGCGTTTACTACAGCGCCGTGGACGCTCCCGTCACACGCCTCACTGTTTACGGGTCAATACACCTCGACTCATGCTACTCACGCCGGCTCGAAGTACTTCGATCCCGATGTCCCTCCCCTAGCAGAACAACTCAACGATTCTGGCTATCAAACTGTTGCTTTTTCGAACAATGTTTGGATTTCTCCCGAATTCGGATTTGATAGAGGTTTTGATCAATTTAAAACGAGCATGAGTTTGGTGGAGAGTGATACCGATCTCATCTCAATCGCTAAAGAAAAAGACGGTCTCCTCGAGCAATCTCAGGCGGTCGGAAAGGCGCTCTGTCGTCGCGACGGGCATCGAACGTTACTCAATGCGGTCTATGCGAAGTTTCTCCGAGAACGGTATGATAGCGGTGCATATCTCACCAATTGGCGAATTCGCCGCTGGCTCTCTTCGTCGCGGAATCCCGACCAGCCGTTCTTTATGTTTGTGAATTATCTCGAGCCGCATCTCGAATACGATCCGCCGAAGAAATTCAGAGACGAGTTCCTTCCAGAAGGAATGGATCCATCGTATGCGGAGGCGGTCAATCAGGATGCGTGGGCCTATATTTGCGGTCAAATCGAGATGAACGAGCGCGATTTTGAGGCACTATCCGCCTTATACAAGGCTGAACTTCGGTATCTCGACTATCGCATTGGGCAGGTCTACGAGTACCTCACGGAGCACGATCTGTTAGAAGAGACAATGATCGTGATTACTGGTGATCATGGGGAGAATATCGGTGATCATGGGTTGATGGACCACCAGTACTGTCTCTACGATACGCTCTTACATGTCCCTCTTCTCATTCGATACCCTGAACAATTCCCTGCCGGCAACACGTGTGACGAACTCGTTGAACTCAAAGACATATATCCCACACTCTTAGAAATAGTCAAGAATGAGGCAATTGAGAATTCCTCACACTCAGTACGAGGCCTGCAAGAACTAATGACAGAAGGCGGAAAAGAATATATCTTTAGTGAGTATATGAAACCTCAGCCGTCAATGAACGCATTGAAAACGCGAACCGGACACTTACCTACCGATATTCGAAAATACGACCGAACGCTTCACGCAATACGGGACACAGATTGGAAATTCATCAAAGGATCTGATGGTTCCTCAGAGTTATATAATATCTCTTCCGATCCATTTGAACAATGTGAAATATCGAACGAATATCCAGAGAAAGTTGACGAACTCACATTAGTTCTTGATAAACAACTCGGATTATTTGATAATGTTTCGGAATCACCTACTGTTGACATGTCCAGTTCAACCCAAGAGCGACTTGAGGATCTGGGTTATCTTCAATAAGAAGCAAAAATGAATCATAACCAGTCTATTCGGCGATGGCTCACACCAATGATTACCATCATTCTGTTCGGTTCAGTTATTGGGGTGACTTTCTTCTTCCTCGGGTTTCAAGGGACTCTCTTATCTATACTGTTTATTCTATGTTTCGTACCCGTAATTGTATCTCTTCAGAGAGGTTCTTTTGACCTCTTAGAGCCGATCATCGTCTACACAGCGTTTATGCTTATGTTTGCAATCGCAATTTTTGATCGTGTCTATCTACAAGATCCATTTCTCCGATATTCAGAGGTAGTTTCCACAGATTTCTCAACTGCATTCCTCCTAATTACGACACTTTATGTTATATTTTTCGCACTGGTTCTAGTGGGATATTATATAGATATCAGCCGATTCATAGCTATTCCCCAAATATATCCAACTAATGTTCAACACAATTCAAATATTCTGAGGAAGATGGGGTACCTCTATATGTTCTTGGGAAGTGTCTTCTATCTCGTATTGGTTTCTTCAGCCCTAGGTGGTAACCTGTTTCTTTTATTCACCTCTACACGCCCTCGTAGCTCGATTTTTGCAGGTTCTTATCATCTTCAGCTTGGCGCTCAGTTGTTACACCTTGGCTATACAGTTTGGTTTGTCTCAATATTGGCTGACAATAAAAAACCAAAAATAAGACATCTAGTTCCGGTCGGGCCTATCGTAGTTGCATTCTTCCTTCTTGGTGGTAGAGGTAGTGCATTAGGTATTATTGTGAATTTCATCGTGCTTATCTACTATTCAACAATATATGGTCTTCTGGATATCAAAACGAGTGGTCTCACGTTCGTTCAGGATAAATTCCATCAGTGGGTGAAAACACTCACAATACCTATCGCTGGGGCGGTGATCGCTGTTACTGTACTTCTCACCGGTTCCTTACGGCGAAATAGGACAATCACAGAAGCAATTGTCAACATGGACCTTGTCCGCCTCCTTACTGCAGGCATTCATAACGATACTTTAGACAGTCTGATCGCTACCCTAGAGGTTGTTCCGGAACAATTCGGGTTTTATTGGGGGACATTTGTTTTTCGTGTGCCGCTAAACTGGATCCCGCGATCGATCTGGTCTGAGAAACCAGTTCTCACTGTTGGCTCAAAATTCAGACGGGTGATCTTACCCAATCAAAGCGGAGGAAGACCTCCCGGGGAAATCGGTCGATTCTATGTGGATCTAGGATATCCTGGGATCGTTATTGGAGCTCTAGTGACGGGATTGGTACTGCGATACTTGTATGAATTGTTGAGGAAAAACGGTCATTCTCCAATGTTTTTATTTATCTACTCTACATCCCTTTTCTTAATCTCTATGAATGGGTTGACGAATAATGTATTATGGAATAGCATGAGTTCCATGATTCTTTTATTACCAATAATATTTTTAGATGGGATTTATTGGAAGTAAGGGCTGCTGACACGCAGTAAAGACTAATATATTGGCTATCACAAGCACAGTCCATGCCACCATTATCTGTATCAACAATACTTCCTACATATAATGATACAGAATATCTAGAACAGGCGATTGACAGTATCGTCAAACAAGATACAGATAGTATGGTAGAAGTGATTATAGTTGATTCTAGTGATCATAGTCAAGTTCAAGAAATAGCAGCCAATTATGGCGAAAATGTGGAATATACCTGGGTAGAACCAGATGGTGTTGCTGCTGCAAGAAATCAGGGAATTGATGCTGCTACGGGAGATGTCATTGGATTTTGTGATGCAGATGATTTCTGGAATCAGGATAAATTATCAAAACAACTACCTCTACTCAATGATGGTTATGACATTGTATACTCCGATGAGTATCTTATCTATGATGGGGCTATTTCGTATATCTCGTCGCCTCCAATTGACGATTATGAAAATCATCACATCAAATATTTCCGTGAAGGGGGAGTTGGATCAAGATCTGTTCTAACCCGAAAAGATGTACTTGATCAAGAACGGTTCGACAACCGATTCAGTGTTCGCGAAGATCCCCATCTTTGGACACGTATTTTCGCTGATTATACCCCGGCTCGAATTGGTGAACCACTATCATATAAACGGAAGCGTTCAGATTCGTTAACGGCAGACCGAGACCAAGCGTTTAAAATGCAATTGTTAGAGATCAATGACCTAGTTGAACGATACCCAGAGTTAGAACCATATCGTGAAGAGAGGGAATTAAAAGCCAAGCTCCTCTATGCAAAAACACTGATCTCTGATGAGAACAGAATCGGTGATGCAAGATCCGTTCTTCTCAATTTATTAAAGAACAAGAAAATAACTATAAGACTATTGATTTTACTTTTCATCTCAACCCTTCCTATTGGAAATAGATGGTTATTAAAATATGTACAAAATAATAAATAATTTGATATCTAAGTATTCATCCGTGACTCTTTTATTGCAACATATATTTGATGCCAGTCCGTGGATTACCAGATGAATGGTTCTTGAAAAAAAGCTCTCCTCTGATATTGTTGTATCAACCTTAATCAATCTCTCACAGAAAGTCCGTGGCCTCGTTTTTATCCCGGTTATTACAAAATCGCTTGGTACGGCCTCCTATGGCGCTTTCACACAACTACTAGTCATCTCCACATTATTTGCTACATTTTCTCGATTAGGTTTTGAACGAGCCTTGATTCGATACGCACAAGAACGTAACACGGCAGATCGTGGTTCTCTTTATATTTCGCTCACATTTGCTGCCCTTGGACTCAGTAGTCTGTTTGCAACTATTGTTTTTGCACTGGCTGCACCTTTTTCAGAACTCTTCTTAGGATCAGATCGCTATACAGAATTATTTCGTATTGGATCACTTCTGATTCCTATTTATGCTTCTCAAGTCATGGCTCAAAATTGGTATCGTGTAGATATGAATGTAAAATTATATTCTGTCTTAGAAGGTGTCAAAACATATATAAATGTTTTCACAGTAATCTTTGTGGTTTTTGTTGCTGGGTGGGGCTTACGCGGGCTAATAATAGCCATCGTTGCTGTTGAAGCGCTTTTTGCAGTTGTTATTCAAATGACTGTGATTCGTGCAACTGGAATCCATCAACCAACTATTTCCGGTTTTAATACCTATCTTCGTTATTCAATCCCGATTTCAGTGACTGATCTACTGGGCATGTTCCAAGACCGTATTGATCGTCTACTTATTGGTTTCTTTCTCGGTGCGAATTTTGTAGGTATCTACTCAGTCGCATATTCTGTTGCCAAACTCCTACGAATGTATATTCTACCCCTTCGACTCACCTTCTTTCCTGAATTTAGCCGTCTGTGGATGGAAGGAAATCAAGCTGATTGCTATCGTTTTCTGTCAAACGGGTCACGATATCTCATAGGGCTTGCTATTCCTTCCATCGTTGGCCTTTATCTAATTGGAAATCAACTGCTTGAATTATTGTCGACAGGCAAGATTGCAGGACAGGCAGTACTACTCCTTCCAATTATCGCTCTTGGAATTCTCTTTATTGGTCTGGAAACTCTTTATCGCCAATTATTCTATGCTGCTGAAGAAACTAAACTCGTATCGATAATACGTATCATAAGCGTTGCCGCGAATATATTATTCAATATAGTTTTGATTCCAATATATGGAATAATAGGTGCGGCACTTGCAACATTAATCGCAAACCTTTTCGCATTCGTTATGATTTACTCATTATCACGTCGAAGATATCAAATTAACTTTGAGAAGGTTTTCACTATCAAGTCATCTCTGGCAGCGATGATAATGTATAGCATTGCAATATTATCTGGATACCAAAATATATTTCTATTGGTTATAATATCTGTTTTTGTATATGCACTTGTTCTTATTCTGTCTCGTGGCATTCGTATAGATGAGATCTTATTCCTAATCCATTCTGTAAAATCCACTTTCACACGATAGCTTAGCTCACGGATTGATACAGAATAATCTCTCTTTTTAGGAATGCTGGTGTACTCTTCTAAGATACAGATCAGATATTGGCGCTTTAATAACTATTCTGGGTTATGATATACATAATTCGAACAACTAACTAATTTCACCACTCATATTAATATATTGTTGTAGTTAGTGTAAAACCTGAATGTCCGATCTAGAGGCGGTTGGATCAGTCCTTATTGACGGGTTCTACGGACATAGGAATGCTGGCGATGAAGCGATTTTAGCAGCCCTCATTCAGCAAATCCGATCATATGATCCAGATGCGGATATTATTGTCTCCAGTTCAGATCCAATATATACTAAAACACTCCATGATGTTGATGGCTGCATAACTCGATATCAACCCCAAAATGGATTCCCGTCAAGAAAGTGGTTATCAACCGTTTGCAATGTCGATCAAGTCTGGATTGGTGGGGGAGGACTTTTTGGTCATCGAAAGATGCTCAAATATTCTATCTTAATTGCAATTGCCCGAGCGGTTGGGGCACGCGTGGCAACAGTGAGTGTTGGATCAGGTCCGTTTGCAAATCAGAGTAATAAATTAGCGCAACCTATGTTATCCCATGCTGCTGCTGTCACTGTTCGAGATAAACAGACAGCTAGTAGACTTCGGAATGTGGGCGTCTCTGGACCTATTGATGTCTGTGTTGATCCTGTCTTTGGATATGAATTTGATGTAGAACGCATCACACTCTCAACATCACTATCTAAGTGTGTTGGTTCAAAAACAATTGTTGTATCAGTTCGAGAGCCATCTGATAGAGAGGTTGATGAGCCTGCTCTCGCAAATGCATTAACGATTGTTGCCAAGAACCAAGATTGCAAAATTATATTTATACCCTTCCACGTTCAGCGGGGAGGGGCCACCTCGGACATTGACATAGCACAACGAATTGCAACTCGAATGCTGGATGTTGAGACAATTGTTTGGGACGACGAACTAACATATGAGGAAATAATAGCAGTGATTGATCGTTCACGATTGGTTGTTGGGATGCGCCTTCACAGCATTATCTTTGCAGCTCTGGTTAGAACTCCATTTGTTGGAATACCGTATGCACCAAAATGTATTGCTCATCTTCAACGCTTACACGCGCCAACATCCCTTAATTGTGATGATCTTGATTCCGCTTCGTTAGCGTCCGAAATAGAAGCCCAATGGGAGACCGGACTTAGTGCAAAGACAAAAAATGCAATTGAAGACTGCGAAATGGCAGCGCAGAATATTATACCAAGGGTACAGTCTAAATCAACTAACTGTTCACGAACTCGAGTACCGCTATTATTTGCCAAAACAGGTATTACTGGTTTTAGAAGGATGATCTAGTTGGTAGTCCGTGGAGAAGAATATCCACTAATAGTTGAAGAGACAGGACTTCATTAGTGCCGTTTCATCGGAGACTACCTTACTCACTTGTTCCGAGCTCACTCACATCAAGCTCCCCCTCAAGATACTCCTCCCCGGTCTCTGTAAGTTGATAGAGTCCAGTATCGACAGCTTCTAACAACCCTGATTCAGAGAGTATCCGACAGCGCTTGCTTACATACTGACGATCGTACTCGATGTTCGCTGCAAGAACCCGCGGGGAAACCTGGATCGCATGCTCATCGAAGAAGAGCATAATTTCGTAGTCGACAGGAGCCATCCAAGGTACCCGGTCAACCATCTATTCACGATATCCCGCTAGCAGAACGGAAAAATCAGTACTATCTGAGAGGAGAAAACCATTTTCGTAGCATTAACAAAACCACGTTCGTAGTCAAGATTTATGTCAGTGGAGCATATGATGTTCAATACGGAAGCTGCACGTGACTCTTAATCTCAGAGTTGCAAAATAGCGGACTGGTGTTAGCGGCACCGAGTCCGCGAGAAGCTCCCGTAATTCCCCTACGGAAGCCATGTCAAACGACGAGACACGGGGTAATGAAAGCCCCGACCGGCAGTACGCGATCGACCCGAACGACCCACTCGAGACCCACCTCGAAGCAATCGACCGGCTCACGAGGGCGCTCCTCGTCAAGACGACGCCACCGGACGCGCCGGCGCTCGACGACCTCGACGCGACACAGCGCCGGGAGGTCCGCCGGCGACTTCGCGAGATCAGAGCCGAGACCAGTCGGATCGGCCTGCTCCTGATCGGCCCCGAGGCGGCGATTCCCTATCGGCCCGAGGGCGTGACGACCTACTCCGGCCCGGACCCGGACCGGTTCGAGGACGACTCGCGACGGACCGACACCCAGGAGGAGCGAGATGACTGACACCCTTCGCGAGCGCGTCGAAACACTGGAGGCCGAACTCCGGCGCAAGGACGATCGGATCGCCACCCTCGAAGCCCGACTCGAAACGGCGATAGACCGCCTCGATACCCTCGAGCCGCGTCTCGCCAACCACGACGACCGCCTGGAGACGCACGAGAACGCCTGCCACGATCACGCCACCCGCCTCGACGCCCACGACGACCGCCTCCAACAAATCGACGCGCTCGCCGACGCCACGCGCAACCGTACCGGCGCAAACAAGGCCCGCATCGAAGAACTCCAGGCGCGCGAACTCGAGAAGGGAGCTCACCTCGAAACCGCCACCGTCGACGAACACGAACTCGAGGTGCAGGGTGATCGGCTCGAACGGATCACCAAGGACGACGGCCGTTCATATTTTCGCGTTCCGGACAGCGCCGACCCGCTCGATTCGGGGCACGTCTCGCTCGCCTACGGTGACTTGCTGCCGATCCAGCAACTCGCCAGGATGGACACGGACAGACGCCGGGCAGCCGCCAACACGGTCCCGACCAGACTCGCGGCCGCACTCTGGCAGGCACGTACCGACCCGAGCATCGGCGACGATCCCTGGGAGCCCGGCTGCAAGAACGTTCGCGCGTTCGTCACGGCGAGCGATCTGAAACACTGGATTCGACGACAGGAACCCGGGACGAGCGAGACCTACGCGAAGAAACTCGTCTCGCGGACCATTGACGCCCTGCTCGATCTTTCGAAGCACCGACTCGCGGTTCGGCGGACGACCCAGCGCAAGAACGGCCTCGAGTACACCGAACGACGGCTGATCCTCCCCGCCGATGCCGCGATTCCGGGCGAAACCGGTCGAACACGGAGCAACCCAAACCGAGACCGGCAGTCGAACGGGACGGACGAAGACGCGTCACCCGAGTCGTCTCCACCGACAACTGATGTCCACGGATAACAGCGTCCATCCGCCGGTTTCGCTCTCGAGTTCACGCTGACTCCTTGGCGAGAGCCGCGCTCTCCACGCGAACACCGACGCCACGGTTCACGAGCGGCTGTCTGCACTGGCGGTAGCTGCGGGTCTCCCTGCGAGCAGTCCGCGGCAGTCCACACGGGAGACGGCTGCCCGTGGCGCTCCGAAGACGACGGCTGTCCACGGGATCGGTTGCTGTCGCCGCTCGAAATCGCACGCCGAGTCGTATCGACGACTCGTTCGAGTGGTATCCAAAGCCGCCGAGAAGACATCGAGTAATCGAGTGCAGCGAGCGGGTGCGATTACCGCTCGTGCTGTTCCGGTGGGGATTCCGTGCCGGACTGGTGGTCGTGCTCCCCTCGCTGTTGCGAGTTCGCTCGGGCCGGCGGCGCCGGCGGTTCGAACGCCGCGACGAGCACCTGCCCGGCGCGGGTATCCAGCAGGGCAGCCAGGCTTCGCCGGGAGCGAGTGCCGACCGCCGCCAGGCCGGCGACGAGCAGGTGGCCGACGACGACGGGCGTCGATATCGATCCCCCGCTCCCGGTGACGATCGACGCGAGCAGCGACACAGCAACCGCCGGAAGAACGACCAGACTCGTCACGCGGATCGGCCGTGCACGAATTGCGTCCCGCAGGTCCCGTCCCCGCCGAGCAACGCCGGACGTTTCCAGTGCGGTCGCGAGTTCGCCCACCACGCGATCGACGAGCCGGATGATCGGGCCGACCGCTCGCGTCTCGCGGAGGTCGATGACGATGACCTCGGGCTCCGGCTCCGTCGTCAGCCAGCGATAGCAGTACGTGGACTCGAGGTGACCCTTCCAGGTCGCGCCGACGGCGGCCAGCCGGGAGTTCGCGACACCGCTCCGAAGCGTGGATCCGCGCCGCGAGAGCGACGAGCCGATGGCAGCGAGCCGGGAGTTCGCGATCCCGTTCCGTACCCGCGAACCGACTCGTACCAGCGACGAGCCGATGGTTGTGAGTCGCGAGCTCGCGACGACTGTCTCGACGTGGTCGCGAACGGACGGCTGCTCATCCTCCGCTCGGGAATCCGCCGGTGGCTCGTCTGATGACTTAGCCACGGATTTCCTCCCGCTCCCGGCGATGTGAACTGGTCAGTGATCGGTGCGAGCGTTCGACTGGCTCCGGAGACCCGATTTCTGAGTCGACCATAGACGACGCACAGACACCGGCGTCACTCGATACCGGTAACGGTTCCGCTGACAGTCGTCGTGTCGAGGTCCAGTGCAATAGTGGTTCCGGCCTCGAGCCGTTCACCCCGGAATCGGGTGCCGGTTTCGCGTTCGTGCTCGGTGGTCCGTAACTCGACCGTGAGGGTGACGCGCTCGTTCCGCGGGTGTTCACGCTCGTAGATGTTCCCGTCGTCGCTTTCGATGATCACGGTCGCCGGTTCGCGCTCGACGGATGTGACGGTCGCGATCGTCTCGCCGCGGGCGGTTTCGCTCGCGTTTTCGACGAGTTCGTCCGCGACGTCGGGATCGACGTTGTCGAGTTCGACATCGACAACGGTCGTTGTCGGTTCGATTGCGAGCGTCTCGCCCTCGGTGCTGAGATCGGTGACGGTGCCGTTCGTGGCGTGCCAGCCCAGATCGAGGCGGAGGTCGTCACCGAGCCGGAGCGGGTCGCCGCCGACGCGGAAGTGGTCGCGATCGTGGGCGTCGTCGTCGGCCAGGCCCTCGACCGCTGCGCGGACGTGAATGGTCTGGGTCTCATTGACCGTCGGCGCGGTCATGAAGACATCGGTGAGGGTGACGTTGTCGTCGGTACCAGCGATGGCAGCGGTTTCGTTCTCGTCGAGTCGGTCCGCGACGTAGTCGGGTTGGGAACCCAACTCGAGCGTGACGTATCGCGTCTCCGGGTCACCGTTCGGACCACCCGCTGCGGCCGGCTCCCCGTCCGAATTTACGCTCATGACGAGGCCGACGCCGGCGGCGACGACCACGAGCAACAGTACGACGACGAGTGCGTCGATGACGTTGATGACGCCGAGGAGGTCGCCGTCGTCGTCAATTAGTGGCATAGATCGGGTCCGCATGTTGCATGTCGTCGCCGGTCACGAGTCGTCGCTGTCTTTCCGACCGATTCGACCGTTCTCATACTCACGCTGGTGAGCGAAACTCGCGGGCGAGCACCGCTTGTTACGGACGTGTGGACGTTCATAGCACAGGTCTGTATGTACGATACTAAATAAGTTATCCTTCGACAATAAGTATTCACAGTCAAACGGCGTGCGGTAGCCAGCGATACAGCCGGCGGGGGGATTGACATCTTATCGACTCTCACACGGTCTGACGAATCAAGTAAAGAATAATCGGTTAGACATCCTCAAGGACGATCCATTTCAACACGAGATCGACGTGTCCGTTTCGATGCCGCCGGTTCCGATGGTCAGCTCCGTTGTCCCGGTCTTGCAATCGTCGGGCGACCAGGTGGTGGTCGTTTCGCTCTCCAGTCCGTCAGCTTCGATCGCCATGTCGTAGGTGCCGCCACCGGACAGTTCGATCACGAGTTCACTTGCGGCCGGGATGGTGACGTCCTGATCGAGGACCGGGTCGCTGTCGTAGTCGAGTCGAAGCGTAATCGGGAGATCCTCGTCGGTCGTGTTTTCGATGCGAATGCCGTATGCACCATCCGCGACGGTCCAGTCGTCGTTGCTGGATCGGCGTTCGAATCGATCGATCACGTCGGAGTCGTCGGAGATCGAGTCGAGGTCGCCTGCCGTCTGGGAGTCCGACGGGGTGTCATTCGATGAGCCATCGCCATCGGGCCATGTGGTGCCGCTGAGACAGCCGGCGAGGGCGGCGAGACCTCCCGTCGCGCTGAGCGTGATGAATGTGCGTCGGTTTAGCTCATGATCATCCGGGTGCAGGGCCATATCGCCAGCACACGAGCGCGCGTAATGGCCTTTTCTCACGGGAGACGAACGGTCAGGACGGGGAAAGTGTCCAACGACGGCTTTCGCTTCGACAGGAGAGCAATTCTTGAGAGGCCGGTTCTGACGGCGCTCACCCAGCGCTGCTGGCTGCAAGATTGTACACAGTCGTTGAGTAGGGACGAATTACGCAGTTACGGCTGGTACAACGGTGCCGCGTTCGATGGTGTGGTCGGGGTAATTTCCGATGTCGACCGTCGGGAGTGGTGACTGCCACCAGCCGTCACAAATGTTCACCTATCGAGATGAAAGGTCACGATAGGCGTGCAACTGCCACGGACGACTATTATCATCGGTGGTGAGCCACGAGTGCCCCTCGGGCAGTATCATATTCATGAGTCAAACACACTGGTTCGCTTCGCGTTCGCGCACAGTTTCACTGGTACTCATCGTTGGTCTCCTTACGGTAGTGATCGGTGCCGGATTCACTGCGGCAGTTTCAGCCCAGTCGTCCTCGGACTCCGTCGAGGTCAACGAGACGATCACCAACGAGAGTTCACAGGAGATACTCGAGGAATCAATTGTCAACGAAACGTCTGAAACGGGAACGGACGTCCCGGAGATACCCGAGTCGATGTCTTCGGCGATCGCCGAGTTCGGTGACGGACTGTTCGATGAAGTGAACAGCGGCGATGAAGGTGGCGACGGCGTCGCTGACGACTGGTTCCCGTTCTGAACAGCCGCGACAACTACCAGTAGCGATCCGTCCTTTCTGGTTGCCGGTCCGGTACTGAATGCTTGAACTCGGGACCGAGATCGAGGCTGACGGTGTGGTGTCAGTTCCGTTATGCGGTATCGGGCTACGAACAGTTCCGCTGCGAGTCGGTTTCGCCGCTGATCAGTATTGTGGTGCTGTCACCGTCTCGCGCGTGCGCATACGCTGGCAGTCAATAACGAGTAGACGCCGACTTGTGACGACCGAGCGGCGGGAAAGAAACAGAAGAAACGATGCTGTTGAATAGTCGAGGTCGCGTTGAATGGGTGCTAACGTAGCGGATTACGCGCCGACCCAGACATTTGTTGCGGCGACAGCGCCGAACTGGACGTTTTCGTTCTCCTGGAGGGCTACCTGTGCGGAGTCAGCGGTGCCACCGTCTTCGGCGACGGCGATGGCGGCCTGCTGCTCGTTGATGTTCTCCTGGAGCACGTACTGGACCTGTTCGATCTGTGCACTCGCTTCCTGCTCGACCTCGTTGGTCTGCTGTGCGTCGTAGTCGAACGCGATACCCGGTGCACCTTCGACGTCGCCGCCGCCGAGGGTCATGCTCGTCGTGTCGGAGTAGATGACACTGTCGTGCATGTAGCCCGGGCCGGCGTAGACGTTCAGCGCGTCAGCGAACCCGACCTGCGTGTTGATGTTCTGCTGGTGGGCCAGCTGGACTGCGGTGGCTTCGCTGCCGTTGGTCGCGATCGCCATCGCAGTGCTCTGGAGGTTGACGTTCATCTGTTCGACTTCCTGCGTCTGGCTGACGCCGGAGGTCGCCGTCTGAGCGGTCTTGTCGCCTTTCTTGTGGTGGTCGTCGTCCTTCTTGTCCGACTCTTCACCGAGCGTCTCGGCCGCCTGTGCGGCTTCGTCCATCATCTCGGGGTTGTCGACGCCCGCGGTGGCGATGGCCATGCCGGGCATCGACGAGAGGATGTTTTCGGCGTCCGCTTCGCCGATCTGCTCGTTGAAGTTGGTCTGTTCGGTGAGCTGGATCGCCGTCGCGGTGCTGTTGTTGCCGACGGCGATTGCGACCGCGCTGTCTTGCTCGTTGTAGTTCATCTGATCGGCGTTCTGGCCCTGCTCGACTGTGGCCTCGGCCGATTGGTCGAGGAACTCGCCGCCGCCAGCGTAGACGTTCGTGGCGTTTGCGACTCCCTGCTGGAGGTTCTGGTTGGTCTGTTGGGACTGCTGGATCGAGAGCGCTTCGCTGTTGTTCGCCGCGAGGGCGAACGCGGTGCTTTGCTCGTTGTAGTTCAGCTGTCCAACGAGCTGGCTCTGGGTGACTTCGGCTTCGGCAGCCTGGTCGGGGTCGACTTCACCCTTGTCGCCTTTCTTGTCGGCGATACCCCAGCCGTCGAACTGCTTGCCGTCACCGTTCCCGATGACGACGTTGACAGTTCCGACGTCCTCGAAGGAGGTCGATTCACCAATCCCGGATCCGGCGAGCGCCTCGCCGAACTGTTCGTTGTCGTTGTACTGGTTCGCCTCTTGGACCGCGGTTGCCTCGCCGCCGTCGATCGAGATGGACGTCGCGTTCGATTGCTGGTTGATGTTAACCTGGTCGACATCCTGGTACTGGCTCACTTCGGCATCGGTCTCCCCCGACGCGTGGGTCTCGATGTATTCGTCGAGTGTCATCCCGTCGAGGTCGGCACCGAAGACGAGATACAGTTCCTCACCATTGTCGAGCGTGTGTACGCCGTTCGAACTCGGTGTAGTGTCCTCACCGGCTGCGGCTGCGGGGGCGCCCACAGCGAGCATCGATAGGGCGACGATACACGCCATCAGGACGGTCGTACATCGTGACCGTCTCGTCGTTGTGGTACTCATGTTTCGTTTGATCTGTGCCGTGAGAGTCTTTTGTTTCTGTACCTCCACGGCGCAAAACGTCGTATCCCGATGATAGACTTTGTTATCTGGTAGTTGCCGGGTCGATGGAAGTCCCTACTGCGTGGAAGCGGGTGGCTTATTAGCCGAAGGAGCAGACTTCGAGCGCAAGAAACTGGACGTGTGTTGTGATAAACCCTCTTTCGAAGCCATCTTGCCAAACAACGCGCGTTCACCGGTACTAAATCGACCCGACGGTTCGAGTTCAGTAACTGTTTCAGCCGGCAAAGTCGGTCGTTAGCGGCGCTGGAACCGTACGACCGCGTTACAGTCAGAAGCGGGTGAGTGATTGTCTCGTGTGGCTGTGTCTGCCGACCGACTCGGGCGTATCACCCCCTCAATCCGCCGAATTACCGGTTTCTAAGGATGTGTAGGTCCAGACACACGACGATAGGTCCGGCTTCAGCGGGCCTAATCGAAGTATTCACCGTGAAACCGTTGTTCGGGTTCAAGTTCCCCTCGATAGTGCGTTGGAACCGGGCAACGCGTCACACCGAGTGGAGGTCGTCACTTACGACCGGAGTCCACCGTGTGTTGCGTGCCTCAGGAACACCAACTACCAACTATGAAGCGAACACTCGCAATTACACTGACGGTAGCGCTCATCGGCGGACTCATGTTTATGGGATTCGCCGGGACTGCCGCAGCACAGAACGACGTTGATCAGGAGACGGGAGACGCAACGGTTGACATCGATGTCGACCAGGAGAACAACAACGCGCAAGTAGGCGTTGCTGAGTCATCATCCAGTCCGTTCTCCGTCGGTTACCACAGCTCCACGTTCAGTTATTCGGATGCTGAAGTGAACCAGGTGCAGCTCGTCGAACAGACGAACGAAAACGAGATCGAAGACGTATCCGCCGAATCCGGTGACAACATCAACGTCGATGTCGGAGACATCGCCGTTGACGGACTTGACGGGCTGTAATCGTATTCAGAAGCCCTGACGTCGACCACACTTCTTCCAATTTTTACCGGCCATAGCTGCGCTTCGTCTCCGCCCTCGTCGTCCGAGTTCACGAGGCGACCGTGCTCACAGCGTCTCCAGCACGGACCGTTCGGTCCGCTCGACAACTGTCCGAATCGCTACTCCCGCCTCCTCGGCGACCGCTGCCGCGTCGTCGTACTCCGCGCTCACGTCGTAGATCTCGCCGTCGCTGTCGCTTGCAACCTTCACCGTCACCTCGTAGGTGTCGCCCGCGAGTTCGACGGCGGCCGTTCTGAACTCGCGCTGGGCGATCCAGCGGTGGGTTGCGCCGGCGTCGCGAACTCCCAGCGTTCCGGTCTCCTCGGCCAGTCGCCTGGCGACCCGCCGTCTGTCTTCGGGTTTGCAGATCACCTTCACGAGGTGGCCGGGACGGGATTTCTTCATCGTGACCGGAACGATTGAGACGTCGCGCGCGCCCGCATCGGCCAGGGTTTCCTGCAGGCCGCCCAGAACCTCGGGCGCGGCGTCGTCGAGGTTCGTCTCGAGGACGGCGATATCGTCTTTCACCAGTCCGCCGCCACCCTCGCCGACCAGGACGCGGAGCACGTTCGGGTGGGGGTCGAGGTCGTAGCCGCCGGCTCCGTAGCCTGCGCTTGTGAGTTCGAGTTCGGGGAGCGAGTCGACGCCGTCGGCGACGTGGGCGAGGATGGCAGCACCGGTGGGGGTGAGCAGTTCGGCGTCGACGGGGCCGCCTCGGAGTGCCCAGTCGGCGTCCGCCGCGAGTTCGACGACGGCGGGTGTGGGGACGGGATACTCGCCGTGGGCCATTGAAGCGGAGCCGCCGCCGGTCGCGAGGGGTGTCGTCACGACGCGGTCCGGGTCCAGATCGTGGAGGAGGACGACTGTCCCGACGATATCCGCGATGGCGTCGTCGGCACCGACCTCGTGGAAGTGGATGTCTTCGAGGGCCGTGCCGTGAACGCTGGCTTCGGCCTCGCCGAGGCGTTCGAAGATGGCGAGGGCATCGCGCTCGACGGGTTCGGGGAGCCCCATCGCGTCGACGATAGCACGGACTTCCCGATAGCTGCGATAGGGGCCGTGACCTTCGGCGTGCGTGTGGTCGTCGTGGCTAGGGTGGCCGTCGTGGCTGTGTTGTCCCTGCGTGTGCTCGTGTGCGTGTTCGTGTCCGCGCTTCTGGTTGTCCTCGGCTGCCTCCGCAGCCGTCTCCGCCGAATCCGCATCAGTATCGGCGTCCGCATCAGCATCCGCGTTCGTCGCACTGTCGGACTCGGACCGTTCGTCGGTGAGAACCACATCGACCGTCGTCCCCGTGATCCCGCACTTGTCCGTCTCGGCGATGCGGTATTCGACCGCGAGTTCGTCCGCGATGAACTCGAGGCGGTCGGGATCAGCGCCGGCATCGAGGAGGGCGGCGAGGAGCATGTCGCCGCTTGCACCCATGCGGCCGTCGAAGGCGAGTAGCGTCATCGTGATATACGTATGGAGTCGGTGCCGAGCGCAAAAAGCCATCTTCTCGAGACCGCCCGGTGACTGCGGGCGCGAGTCCGCGACCGTGAGTCTTTCTCCGATTCTCTCAAAACCCACCGCCGTCGACACTTCTATGTAGCTTCCAGCCAAACATAGATTTGGTAGCACCTAGCAAACTCAGATGAGCAAAAAACCTATCCGATCCGGAATCGGAGTCACAGACATTGCCGTGGATCCTGAATCATGAATGAAGTTCAACTGGAGGTTGCGAAGGCGTACCCGAACGACTCGGGTCGTGGTATCGCCCGGCTCGACCCGGACACGCTGTTGCATTTGAAGCTGAGTCCGGGCGACATCATCGAAATCGAAGGCGCAGATACGACCGCTGCGAAGGTGTGGCGTGCGGACCGGCAGGACTGGAACACGGATACCGTCCGAATCGACGGGTTCACGCGACAGAACGCCGACGTGGGTATCGGCGAGCGAGTGACGATTCGCAAGGCGGAGGCGACCAAGGCCGATAGCCTCGTCCTCGCCCCGCCCGAGGAGGCGTCGGTGCAGTTCGGCTCCGACGCTGCGGGCATGGTCAAACGCCAGATTCTGAAACGGCCGGTCGTCGGTCGCGATATCGTCCCCGTCATGTCCTCGACGAACCACCCGTTCATGCGGTCGCCCGGCCAGGCGATCCCGCTGATCGCAGTCGAAACCGAACCCGAAGGGGTGGTCCTCATCACTGAAGACACCGACGTCGAACTCCGCGAAGAACCCATCTCCGGCTTCGAGAAGACCGGCGGCGGGATCACCTACGAAGACATCGGCGGACTCCAGAGCGAGATCCAGCGGGTCCGGGAGATGGTCGAACTCCCGATGAAACACCCCCAGATATTCAAGAAATTGGGGATCGAACCCCCGCAGGGCGTCCTCCTACACGGTCCGCCCGGCACCGGGAAGACCCTGCTCGCGAAGGCCGTCGCCAACGAAACCTCGGCGTCGTTCTTCTCGATCGCCGGCCCGGAGATCATCTCGAAGTACTACGGCGAGTCCGAACAGCAGTTACGCGAGATCTTCGAGGACGCGAGCGAGGAGTCTCCCGCCATCATCTTCATCGATGAACTCGACTCCATCGCGCCCAAACGCGAGGACGTGACCGGCGAGGTCGAACGCCGCGTCGTCGCCCAACTGCTGACGATGATGGACGGCCTCGAAACGCGCGGCCAGGTCATCGTCATCGCGGCGACCAACCGCGTCGACAGCGTCGATCCCGCACTGCGCCGCCCCGGCCGCTTCGACCGCGAGATCGAAATCGGCGTCCCCGACGAAACCGGCCGCGAAGAGATCCTGCAGATTCACACGCGCGGCATGCCCCTCTCGGACGACGTCAACCTCTCGCACCTGGCCGACGAAACACACGGCTTCGTCGGTGCGGACATCGAGAGCCTGACCAAAGAGGCCGCGATGAAGGCGCTGCGGCGCTACCTCCCGGAAATCGACTTAGACGAGGAGGACATCCCGCCCAGCCTGATCGACCGGATGATCGTCAAACGCGAGGACTTCCGCGGTGCGCTCAACGAAGTCGAACCCTCCGCGATGCGGGAAGTCCTCGTCGAACTCCCGAAGATTACCTGGGACGACGTCGGCGGCCTTCACGACGCCAAAGATCAAGTCAAAGAGTCGGTCGAGTGGCCGCTCAACAACCCCGAACGGTTCACCCGACTCGGAATCGATCCGCCCGCCGGCGTCTTGCTGTACGGCCCACCCGGAACCGGGAAGACGCTCATGGCGAAAGCCGTCGCCAACGAGACCAACGCCAACTTCATCTCCGTGCGCGGGCCGCAACTCCTCAGCAAATGGGTCGGCGAATCGGAAAAGGCCATCCGCCAGACCTTCCGGAAGGCCCGGCAGGTCTCGCCCACGGTGATCTTCTTCGACGAACTCGACGCCCTCGCCCCCGGCCGCGGCGGCGAAACCGGATCGAACGTCTCCGAACGCGTCGTCAACCAACTCCTGACCGAACTCGACGGGCTGGAGGACATGGAGGACGTGATGGTCATCGGCGCGACGAACCGCCCGGACATGATCGATCCCGCGCTCTTGCGCTCGGGTCGCTTCGACCGCCTCGTCATGATCGGCGAACCCGATATCGAGGGCCGCGAACGCATCCTCGATATCCACACCCAGGAGACGCCGCTGGCCGCGGACGTAACCCTCCGCGAAATCGCCGAGATCACCGACGGCTACGTCGGCAGCGATCTCGAATCGATCGCCCGCGAGGCCGCGATCGAAGCGCTGCGCGAGGACCACGAGGCCAACGTCGTCGAGATGCGCCACTTCCGGCAGGCGATGGAGAACGTCCGCCCGACGATCACCGACGACATCCTCGACTACTACGAACAGATCGAAGACGAGTTCAAGGGCGGCTCGGCCGGCCCGGATCCGACAGGCCGCCGTGGCAGCCGGATCGGATTCCAGTAACGGTCTGCCCGTTTCGTCTGTTCTCTGGTGTCCGCTCTCCGGTCTCGTTTTCCTCGGCCACATCATCCGCGGTTCCCCGACCGGTCTCCGTCTCCCCTGCGTACTCCCTCCAATCGCGTTCGGGCGGTAGCTGTGGTGTCCGCTACTCGCGGGCTGTCGTCCGTCTTCGCGGTCGATTGGCCCCGGGCCCCGAGTTCCGGCCACCGTCCCGCGTCGACACCACCGTAATCACTGCTTACTGCAACCACGGATTGCTTACGCCGATCTTACCGACAGGCCACGGCCCGTGGCGCTCGCCTGAACTCGAGTGGGGAGACGAAGATTCGCATGAATTCCGACCAACGATTCGAAACAGTCGCGCTGCTATATGCCGGCCGCAATCAAGAATTGGACCAACGGTGTCTCGATGTCGGAATCTGCATCTCCCCGAGAGTCGTCCGCTGCATCGAACGAGACAACGTCCGGTTCGACGGCGTCGAACGAATCGGCGTCACCACCAGCCACAACGACGGATACGACGCCACCGACGATAGCGGACCCCACAGCAGCAACGACCGTCCGTGCGGACGCGTCACCCACTACCGACTCGGCTTCGTCCGCGTCGCCTTCTTCGTCAACTCGTTCGTCGTCCGCGTCCTCGTCGCTCTCTTCTTCCACTGGATCGGCTTCCGAGTCACCACCACCCTCGTCCTCGCCGGCCGACCCTACCCCCCTGCACACACTCACTTCGTATCTCCGCGTCACGGGATTCTGGGCCGCGATCGTCCTCCCGTTCATCTATATCCCGATCCTGCTTACCGGACTCTCCACGCGCGTCCAGACGACCGCGTTCCTCCTCCTGTTCCTCCTCAACCTCCTCGCCCTCTACGTCGGGCACACCCACCAGCAGGACGACCGGCAAAACGGTACCGGTCCCACCCCGCGCCGTCGCTAGCTCGCTACTCTCGGCTCCGAGCTGCCAACGACCACACGTGACTGAACTCGTCGCGGATCGCCTGGCGTTTGACGAGGACGAATCCGAGTGCGATGAGCCCGAATCCGGCGACCGTCGTGGCGTCGACGACCTGATCGAGGTAGAGCCAGCCGACGACGGCGGTGAAGATCGGCGCGACGTACGAGACCATGTTTATCTCGACGGCACCCAGGCGCTCGAGCAGATCGAAGTAAAGCAGGAAGCCGAGCGCGCTCGCGATCAGTGAGAGGTACGCGAGCGCACCGATCGCTTGCGGGTCGGTCCAGGCCGCCGGGTCGATCGGCTCTCGCAGGCCGAGGCTGACGAGATGCATCAGTACCGCCCCGCCGAGCATCGACCAGGCCTCCATCGTTTCGATCGGGAGCGTCGCCTCGATCCGACGGGTGAGAACGCTTCCGAGGGCGAAGGCGGTCGCCGCACAGAAGACGAGTGCCTTCGCGACGGCGTCCGTTGCGAACAGGTTCGAGGGATTGGGCTGGACGATAACGGCGACGCCGACCAGTCCGAACACCACACCGACGATTCCGGCCCACGAGAGCGCATCGGATGGCAACAAGACGCGGCTAAAGCCCGTCGTCAGGATCGGCGAGAGACTTACCAGAATCGCGGCCGCAGCGGCAGTCGTGTTCAGTTGCCCCGTGAAGAGAAACACGTGATAGGCTGCGATCAGCAGGGTCGCACCGACGGCGGTGACAGCCCACTCGCCACGAGTTCGCGGATACCAGTCGTCGACGGTACTGGCTGCGTACGCGAGCATCACGAGGCCGGCGATATCGTAGCGAAACGCTGCAAAGAGAACGGGCGGGAAGTATTCGAGGCCGGCGCTGATCGCGACGAAGGCCGTTCCCCAGGCCGCTGCGAGCGTCAGGAAAAGTCCGAAGTTCCGGTAGCGACTCACACTCGATTCACAGCAGTGCTCTCGATTCTGAGACACTATGTGTTTCGATTCGAATGGGATAGCGCGAGTCGCTATGTCGCAGAAAGATCGGAACTGAGACGGGTAGCGAGTGGATAGCAGACGGCTAGCGCGCGACCGCCGGATAATTTGAAATCTGGCGTCTCCTGCTGTCTCGGCTGCTACAGCGTTGGCTGCTTGCGGAGCTCGGGGATCTCCTCGGTCTGTTTGAACTGCTCGAGGAGCGGTTTGATGTCTTCGAACCCTTCACTGAGTACGATATCGCCGCTTCGAAGGTCGTATTCGATGATATCGTAGTCAGCGAGCCGTGGCAGGTGGTTGTGTACCAGTGAGACGTACAGCTGTCGGCGGGTGTCGCCGTCAACGGTGTCGACCGTTTCGCCGCGTTTCCAGGCGACGATCTGCGTGAGCAGGTCATCGAGCGTCGTCCGACGGTCGTCCGCCAGCTGGTAGAGCAGGTAGCGACGTTCCGTTTTCGACAGCAGGTCGCAGGCTGCTTCCATCCGGGAGGCGGTCGCGCGGTCTGAGTAGGTCATATCTGTGTCAGGCCCTAGGCGGTATTACACCTGCTGCCAATACAGATTGGTTCTGCATGGTTCTACATGTAACAGATACCGATAATGGTGGCCAGACTCACCGTCCTGCCAATATTCACGCTAGATGATTGTTATAGCAGAGACATCAGCAAAACGGGTGAACCGTACCCTGTCCCTCCGGGAGCGAGTTCAGCCGCGCCACGAGTTCGGATCGACCGCGCTGTCGGAGTCGGCGGCCGTCCCGTAGAGGTGGCAGGCGACCGAATGTGTGTTGTTCCCGAGTCCTGGGTGATCGCGTTCGCAGACGCTCTCGTATTCCGTCCGGAGGATGGCCGCAGCGTCCTCCCAGTTCGAGGCGGCCAGTTCGGTGAGGGCCGTTTCGACGATTTCGTCGTGGTGCGGCGGAAGGGGTTCGTCGAACAGGCGACGCTTCAGGGCCGCCACGAACGCCGGGATGTCGGCCTCGGGAACGGAACCGTCCTCGACGGAGAACTGATCGTCGTCACCGACGGTCTCGAGCGAGATATCGCGGCTCTCGATGCGCTCTCGAACCGTCATAAGTTCGCGGTATGTCTCCTGGTCGATGTCGAGTTCTTCGGGCGGAATCACCATCGGACAGCGCGTCCGGAACCGGCAGCCACTCGGGGGATCGCGCGGCGAAGGCACGTCACCCGCGAGGGTCTCCCGATCGCGCTCTCGCTCGTCCGTCGTCGCCCGGGGGACGCTCTCGAGCAGCGCCTTCGTGTAGGGGTGTTTCGGGTCCTCGAACAACTCTTCGACGGGACCGATTTCGACGATTTCGCCCAGGTACATCACCGCGACCCGATCGCAGATATGACGAATCACGGAGAGGTCGTGACTGATGAGCAGGTAGGTCAGATCGAACTCCGCCTGGAGATCCTCCAAGAGGTTCAAGACCTGTGCCTGCACCGATACGTCGAGTGCGCTCGTCGGTTCGTCTAACACCAGAAACTCCGGTTCGAGCGCGAGCGCTCGCGCGATTCCAATGCGCTGGCGCTGCCCGCCGGAGAACTCGTGTGGATACCGATCGAGCTGGTCCACCGAGAGGCCGACCCGTTCGAGGAGATTACGGACGCGTTCGCGGCGCTCTTCGTCCGCTCCGACATCGTGAATGTCGAGCGGCTGCTGGACGATATCGCCGATCGTCATTCGGGGATCGAGACTCGAAAACGGGTCCTGAAAGACGACCTGCGCTTCCCGTCGGAACGCGGTAAGGTCGCTGCCCTCCATTTCATAGACGTTCGTTCCGGCGAACTCGACGCGTCCGTCGGTCGGCTCCTGGAGTCGCAGTAGCGTCTCACCCGTCGTCGACTTCCCACAGCCGGATTCGCCGACGAGACCGAGCGTCTCGCCCTCGCGGATCTCAAAGCTCACGCCGTCGACGGCCTGCACGGCGACCGGTTCGTCACCGAGCAGGCGGTCGAGTAGCGAGTCGTTCTCCCAGAAGTACTTCTTGAGGTTCTCGACGCGGACGAGTGGCTCCCCCTCGGGTGTGTCCGTCTCGATCCCGGTGGCGAGTTCAGCGGACGCCGAACTCGTCGCACGGTTGTCGTCGGAACTCATCGTGACTCACCTCCCGAGTCACTGATCGTCGTCCGTGTTCGCTCCGCCGGCTGTTCGCCGTCGGAATGCGCCGGCTCAGCGTGTTTCTCCCCGGCCGGTCGCTCCGCGTCGCCGAAGTAGTTCGGCGGCAACGCCTCGCGTTCGGTATAGGACTGCGTCGCTAGCACACAGCGAACGGTGTGGTCCTCGCTGCCCGCCGCGTCGAACTCGGGCGGATGGTCGAGACAGTCCTCCATCGCCATCGGACATCGATCGGCGAAGTGACAGCGGTCCTCCATCTCGTGATCGAGCAGGCTCGGCACGTTGCCGCCGATCGGTTCGAGTTGTCCGTTCGCCCCCCCGAGTTCGGGAATCGATCCCAGCAGCCCCTCGGTGTAGGGGTGGACGTGATCGTCGAAGACGTCCTCGAGCGTGCCGCGCTCGACGATCTCGCCGGCGTACATGACGCCGACGCGATCGCACATCCGCGCGACGACGCCCAAATTGTGCGTGATCAGCAGGATCGTCATCCCCGTTTCGGTCTGGAGATCGTCGAGCAGATCCAGAATCTGGGCCTGGATCGTCACGTCCAGGGCCGTCGTCGGCTCGTCCGCGATCAACACGTCGGGCTCGCCGGCGAGGGCCTGGGCGATCATCGCTCGCTGGAGCATCCCGCCGGAGTACTCGTGGGGGTACTCGTCGGCGCGTTCGACCGGGTCGGGAATGCCGACGAGTTCGAGGAGTTCGATCGCGCGCTCGCGGCTCTCCTCGGTGACGAACTGCTGTGAGGGGAGCACCGTCGACAGCAGGAGATTTCCGAAGGAATACTCGGCGGAGTCCGTTTTGGCCTTCGTCGAGCGCGGGTTCGCGCTGGCCCGCCGTTGGACCTCGACGGCCTCGGCGAGCTGTTCGCCGACCGTGAGACTCGGGTTGAAACTGCTCTCGGGGTCCTGAAAGATCATGCTGAAGGACGTGCCCCGAAGGGATTGGCGAACCGCGGATGATACCGACAGCAGGTCGACGAACGAGCCGTCGACGGCGTCGGGTGCATCCTCGCGAACCCTCTCGGCCAACTCGGCGTCGTCGAACCAGATCTCGCCGTCGACGATCTCGCCGGGAGCGTCGATCAGGTCGATCACCGATCGGGCGGTGACGCTCTTGCCGCTGCCGCTCTCGCCGACGATGCCGAAGACCTCGCCGCGTTCGATCCGCAACTCGAGTTCGTCGACGGCGTTTACCTGTCCCTGTTCCGTGAAGAACCGCGTCGAGAGGTCGTTGACTCGCAAGATATCGTCAGTGTCTGTCATGGTCGCTTAGGCACCTCCACCTTCGCCCTCGATGTTCGGATCCAGTGCGTCGCGAAGCCAGTCGCCGAGGAGGTTGACGGCGATGACCGCGAAGACGATGCCGAGTCCCGGCACCATCGAGATCCACCAGCTCGTTCGCTGGTACCCCTGACCTCGCGAGATGTCGTAGCCCCACGAGAGCGTTGTCCCGGAGAACCCGAGGAACGACAGCGAACTCTCGAGGAGGATGACTGCGGCGACCTGAATCGTCGCCAGGACGATCACCGGGGTGAGGCTGTTCGGCAGAACGTGTTTGAACAGGATCGTCCAGTTGCTCGCGCCCATACTCCGCGCAGCCGTGACGTACTCTTCGTTGCGAACGCTCATCGCCTCGCCGCGGGCGACGCGGGCGAACCAAACCCACGTTACCAGCGCGACGACGACCGTGACCGTTCCGGGGAGCGTCGTACTTTCCGGCATACCATCGATGAGCCCGAATCGGGTGAGCGGATCGGGAATGCCGAACCCGGCCGAACCGAAGACGCCGATAAGCGCGAGCGCGAGGACGAGCGATGGAAACGCGAGCATGGTGTCGGCGATGCGCATCATCACGTCGTCGACCCGCCCGCCGTAGTAGCCGGAGACCAGTCCGAACGGAACGCCGATGAGGACGGCCAGTCCGGTTCCCAACAGCCCGACGAGCATCGACGTTCGTGCACCGTACACCAGTCGGGAGAACACGTCCTGACCGATGTCGTTCGTCCCGAGGAGGTGGTCGCTCGTCGACTCGACTTCGACCTCGACGAACTCGCCGTCCTGGCCGATCTCGGTGGTGTAACTCGTCCCGAGCGGCGGGTAACTGTTCCCGTTCTCGTCGAGGTAACCGGTCCGAGTCGGATTGTGCGTCGCGAGCACCGGCGCAAAGATCGCCATAATGAGGATGCTCGCCAGCAGAACGAGCCCCAGTTTCGGGAGTAAACTCTCGCGAAAGCCCTGCCGCAGATTCGATTCGAGTCTGTCCGGAATCATTCGTTGGTCACCCGTGGATCCAGTGTCGCATAGAGCGCGTCGACCGCGATGTTGATCAGGACGAATCCGAGCGCGATGAAGACGATAATGCCCTGCATGAGCGGCCAGTCGCGCGCGTTGAGCGCCTGAATCAACCGATCACCGAGCCCGGGCCAGTTGAAGACGGTCTCCGTGATCACCGCCCCGCCGATCAGCGTCCCCAGTTGGAGTCCGAGGACGGTGATGATCGGGATCATCGTGTTCCGCAGGACGTGTTTGTACCGGATCAACACGTACGGAATCCCCTTCGCCTCGGTCGCGGTCACGTAGGGTTTGCCGAACTCGTCGATCATGCCGCTTCGCGTCAACCGCGTGATCATCGCCGTGAAGTAGGTGCCGAGCGTGATCGCAGGCAGCGTAATGTGGCGCACCCAGGTGAGCAAATCGCCTGCGTAGCCGGTCGTCACAAGCGTCATCATCGCTTCACCGAAACCGACCGGCCGTCGCCCCTGTGGGATGGTAAATCCGAGGTAGGTTTCCATCGGGTCCTGCAGGAAAATGGCAAACAGCAAGATGAGCATCAATCCGAGCCAGAAGTTCGGCGTCGAGATGCCGAGCAACGAGAACAACGTTGCACCGTAATCGGCGGGCTCGTTCCGTCTCGAGGCGCTGATCACGCCGAGTGGCACCGCGATCACGATCGCGATGATCGTCGCCGCGATCGCCAACTCGAGGGTCGCCGGAACTCGTTCCAGAACCATGGTCGTCACCTCCCGACTCGACTGAAACGAGTAGCCGAAGTCGCCGGTGACCATTCCCTGCACGTAGTCTACATACTGGACGTAGATCGGTTCGTTTAATCCGTACTGTTCTCTGACCTGATCGCGGATCTCGGGATCGGCCGCCGGGCCGACGATCAGATTCGCCGGATCACCCGGCGAAACTGCCCGCAGCGCGAACATAATCGTAATCACTCCCCAGATGACGAGTACCCCCTGCAGGAGCCGTTTTACCAGAAACTTTCCAATAGACATGTACCCTCGTATGCGAAATTTCGTCTGCTCAGTGTGCGTGCATGCGTTTTATTGCCGATTCTTGTTCTTCGGAACCGGTCGGGCGGACTACGGATTCATCTCCCAGACCCAGATATTCTCGTCCTCGCGCGGCTCCCACTCGATGTCGTCGCGAATGCCGTAGATGCTCTCTTGTTGGTGGAGGAAGATCCACGGCGCTTTCTCGCGGGCCATCTCGTTGATGTCCTGGAGCGCCTGTTCGCGCTCGTCCGGCTCGTCGATGCCTTGGCTCTCGGTTATCGCCGAATCAAGCTCCTCGTCTCGGAACGTCTGGACACCGCCTCCCTCCTGGAAGAACCCGGAGACAGCGTAGTCGGTGTCACCCGTAATGACGCCCCACCCGATCAGGAAGAACGGAATCTCGTAGTTGTCCATTCCCGCCGAGTTCGCGTCCGAGACGACGCCGAAGTCGACGATGTTCGGTTCGCAACTGACGTTCTCGAGTTGATCTATCTGGTCGGCTACCCGCTCGGCGACGGCGGCGTCGTTGAGGTACCGGCCCTGCGGGGCGGTCAGTTCGATTTCGACGCCCGCGTAACCGCTCTCCTCGACGAGCTGTTCGGCCTGCTCGATGTCCTGCGAGTAGTACTCTAAGTCCGGGTTATGCCCGTTGACACCCGGCGGTGACGGCTGACTCATCGGGCTTCCGAACGAACTGAGCGAGCCGTCGATGATTGCCTGATTGTCGACCGCGTAGTTCATCGCCTGCCGGAACTCCTGGCTGTCGAAGGGTTCCGACTCGTTTTTCATCACGCAGAAGATGTTCCGGAAGCTGGTCACGCGCCGGACTTCGGTGCCGTCGTTGTCGTTTATCGTCTGTGTATCCTGCGGGAGGATGTTTATCGACATATCACTCGACCCCGTCTCGACCGCGGTGGTACGGCCGTTTGACTCCGTGTCGGAGTTGAACGTCACGCGTTCGAACGGGGCTTCGTCGCCCCAGTAATCGTCGAACCGCTCGAGAACGATTTCGGTATCGGGCGTGAAATCGACGACCTCGTAGGGCCCGGTTCCGTTGAAGATATCGGCCGAACTCCCCGCGATCGCATCCTCCTCGCCGCCCTGCTCGCGGGTCCACTCCGCGTTCATCGCGCGGGCGTAGTTTCCGAACTCGTACTCGGCGAGCGCCGCCGCCCCGCTGTACTGGAACTCAACCGTCGTCTCGTCGACTGCCTCCGCTCCTTCAATGGAGCCGAGTCCTGCGACCTGAGAGGAGGCCGGACCGAACTCGGCGTCGATCTGGCGTTGGAGCGTAAACGCCACGTCTTCTGCGGTCAGATCTTGCCCGTCGTGGAACTGCACGTCATCACGGAGCGTCATCTCGACGGCGCCATCACCGTGGTTCCAGTCCTCAACGACGCGACTTTCCGGTGCCTCGCCAGGTTGGACGTGGAACAGCGGTTCGTAGATGTGATCGAACACGTCGAAGTAGTCGCCGGTAATGTGATCGATCGGATCGACCGTATCCGGGAACTCCGAAAGCGTGATCGTGATCTCGTCGATCTCTTCGTCCCCGCCGTCTCCGAGACAGCCAGCAACCGCACTGAGACCGACCGTCGTCCCGGCAACACCGGTCACCTTCAGCAGCGTTCGGCGATCCATACTCGTATTGTCAGCACCCTGCATACCCTGGACATAGCAGGACTGTTATTTATATATGTTGGTGACCGGCCACACATCACACGGGTGACTGTCTTTCGCGCACGTGAACTGATGGACAAGCGTCCATTGCCAGCGACTCTTTTCGGTTGAAACGAACGTCTGATTTTCAACCAGCAGAACCAGTTTCTGAGTCGCGCCATAAGCTTAAGTTCCCTACAGTCCGTATCACAGATATGGCCGCTCACGGCCGGTCCGCACTGCGGGACCTGTTCGACGAGTCGCCCACACCTCATATTGCACACCCTCCTCGGACGCATCATCGCGACTTCTACGTCGCGACCGACGGCTCGTTCCGGGAGTCCGGTGGTGGATTGGGCGCTGTTATCGAAACGCGCGACGGCACCCGCGTCGCACGCATCGCGACGACGGATACGCCGCCGGACAACAACGTTGCCGAGTATCGCGCACTCCACCTCGGTCTCGATGTCCTCGCCGCACGAGCGCCGCGTGATGCCTCCGTCGGCGTCCTCATCGACCACGATGCCCTCGCGAGCAACGTCAACAACACTATTCTGGCAACGAGCCACCCCGACGGCAAGCCGCCACGGCCCGTCTCGATTCCGGCCGCAACGCGCTATCACTGGCGCGGCATCCAGGCTCGCCTTACCGGCTTCGGTGCCGTCCGCGCCGCACGGATCGATAGCGACCAGAATCCCGCTCATCCGCTCGCCAACACTCCCGGCCGATACCAGCACCTCTCTCACGAACCGGCGCGCTGTGTCCTGCCGGACCCGCCACAGTCTTCCAGTCCCGATCCCGGCGATCCGACGCCATCCGAGTTCCCGCCGCCATCGCGAGCCGACCGCAACAACAAGCAGGCGTCGGACTAACGCCTGATACGGTCTGCTGTCAGTCAGTTTCCTCGCCCCTGCGATCGGTCCTGCGAGTCGTCGGGAACTCGGTACAGCAGCCCGTCTGACACGGTCTTCGCGGCATCCGCGGTATCCAGATATCCGAACGGCTCTCGTTCAACACCCGGAATCGCCATCGTTATTTCACCGCTCCAGAGAGTCGTCCCCGATGAGCCTTCGCGTCGCCGCCGCCGCCCCCTTCGTTCAACACGGCACGAACCGCCTCGAGGAGAGCGAGTTCGTCGTCGCCCTCTCGCTCGACCGCGACTGGTTCTCCCCCGACCAGTCGAAACGCCTGATCGACGTCGCCACCAAGGACGGCCTCCTCGAACCCGACGGCACCGAACTCGTCGCCACCTTCGACCCGTCGTCGATCACGATCCCCGAGGACTTCGTGCCGGACGAGGACATTCTCACCGAACGATCCGCGTTCGAACGCGTCCTCGATGCCCTCGTCGCCGACGGCATGGCGAAACACGAGGCCGTCGGCGCGATTAACGCCCTCCAGAGCGATCTCGCCGTCACCATCGAAACCGCTGCCGTCGTCTACGCCCGCCGCGAGGGCGTCGACGTCAGCGACCTCGTTCCCACCGCCCGCGCCGAACTCGTCAGCGACGGTGGCGATGCCGATTCGAAATCGGAGTCAGAACACACATCAGGAGCCGGAACTGAAACTGAAACCGAAGCCAAAGCCACATCTGAAGCTGAAGCCGAAGTAGAAGCCGAAGAGCGTTAACCCTCGCTATCCCACCACCAGCATGGTCGAAGACCGGACCACCGACGGCACGCGAATCGCACAACTGCTCTCCTCCGAACTCGACGGCCGCGAGGACGGTGAACTCGCGGCTCTTGCCGTCACAAATGCCGATCGGGATATCGATCCGACGGTCGACGGTGTTCGCGCATACGACGTGACGATCACGGGCGACAGTGGAGACGATGACGGCGATATCACTACCGACAACCCCGCCGGTGAGCGACTCGCACAGGTGTTCGTCCACCCCGACCGTTCCCACCTCGAGTTCACTGCGGGACAGGACGTTGCGGCCGAGGCCGCTGCGGACGCCGGGCTCCGCGTTCGACCGAAGGCGACCCAGCCGCCGCGAACGCTGGTATTCGTCGAGAGCGGTGCCGAAGTCAAGCGCGCGACGGATGTCGTGCAGGCGGTCGTGCGCGCGGAGAGAGCGGACGGAGCGAGTACGTAGCGGTCAGGCGCTGGTGCTGGTCAATCGTCGCCCGGTTGCGGTGTCCCGTCGACGGCGTCTTCGAGTCGCGGCACGACGATCGCCTCGATTCGGCCGGAGTGTTGCATGAGCGTCGTCCCGAGCACGCTCATGACGAGTACGTACCCGATGGCGAAGGCGTAGATCGCGTCGGCAGTCCCCGCGGCGAGGCTGGTCCCGGCACCGCCGATGGCGAGACTCGCGATGATCAGCGAAAACTCGCCGCGGGTCGTCATTCCGAGCCCGACTCGGACCGACCGCTGAACATCGAGCTCGTAGAGACGCCCCCCGAGATAGCCGCTGACGAGTTTCGTCGGGGTCGTCAGCACGACGCCCGCAGCGATCGCTGCGAGGACGAACCCGTCGGCGAACAGCATCGGATCCGTCTGAATCCCGATCCAGACGAAAAACACCGCCGCGAAGGTATCCCGGAGCGGTTCGAGCAAGTTCTCCAGATCGTGGACGTGATCCGTCGAGGAGAACGCCATTCCGACGAAGAAGGCGGCGACCGCCTCGCTCACGCCGAGGGCCAGCGCCACACCGGATACGAATATCGTGATGCCGAGCGCACGCAAGACGAAGAACTCGTGAGAGTCCGTTTCGAGACTGCGCTGGATCCAGTCGGTTCCGAACGAGACGGCGAGCAACAAGACCAGGAGAAACCCGACTGCAATGCCGATCTGGCCGAGAGCCTCCCCGACATCGCCGCTACCGCCGACGAGCGCCGACGCGATCGCCAGGTAGACCGCGATAACGAGATCCTCGTAGACCAGCGTCCCGAGCAACGGCTCCGATTCGTCGTTTGCGATCCAGCCCAGATCGATGATCGACTTCGTAATGATCGCACTCGAGGAAATGTAGACGATCCCCGCCGTGAGAAACGCGGGCAGTACCCCGTCGAAAAGCAGCCAGCCGAGACCCAGTCCCGCGCCGAAGTTGATGGCGAAATCGACAGTCCCCGCCTTCCCGATCCGATCTCTCGCCTGGATCAGGCGGTCGAGATTGAACTCGAGGCCGAGAAAGAACAACAACAGGACGATCCCGACCTCGGCACTGACGTGAACGAAGTCCGTGTCGGCGAGTGCACCGTCACTGAGCGACGCGACCAGATCGACGCCACGGACCGTCCACTCCACGCCGAGTGCTCCCGGGAGTTCACCGAGGACGTGCGGACCCAGCAGTATACCGATGAGGATGTACCACGGAATCACCGATTGGTCGATCCGCTGGGCGACGAGTCCGGCGACTCCTGCCGCTCCGAACAGGACTCCCAAATCGATCAGTGCGGTCGATTCAGCCGCCACTCGAGTTCACCTCGGAAACTCCCGCCACCGGAGGCTCAATCCTCGTCTCCGGTCTGGGATTCGAGCAACGTTTCGAACTCGCGACAGTCCTCTCGGTCCCCGACGACGACGAGCGTGTCGTCGGCTTTGATCACCGTCTCGGGATCGGGTGGCGCGATTACCTCGCCCGCACGCTGGACCGCGACGATGGAGACGCCGGTTCGTTCTCTGATCCGTGCATCGGCGATACTCTGTCCGGCGAGTTCAGCGCCCTCACTCACGCTGTACCACTCGAGAAACGTATCGTCGGAGAGAATCGTCTCTACGCGTTCGGTCTGAACCGGCTGGAAGTACGCCCCTTCGAGGATCGTGCCGATCTTCCGCGCGAGCCGGTCCGACGCCTCGAACAGTTTCTCGCTGTCGGCGTCCGGATCCGGTTTTCGATACACCTCCCGCTTTCCCGTATTGTGGGTGACGATAACGAGTCGTTCGTCGTTTTCGAGTTCGACCTCGAACTTCTTTCCAACGCCGGGGAGGTCGCTCTCGTAGATGGTCATACACGAACCAAGCAGGCCGTGATATTAAAATCCGTGACACACCGGGGACGGGTCGATGGCGGGCGGGACAGTGGTGTATCATGGGATTGTCTCATCGGCGTGCTGAACCGTTGTGGTGGGGCGGGGAGGACGAGCGGACAGTCGAATACCGGCCGGATCCACACTTCTTCGGTGAGGTTCTGCGCGCAGTCAGCCGGTCTCTGTAAGTCCCTCGATGAGAAACGTCGCAGACGCGAGGTTCGTCGCCAGCGCCGTGTCGTGGACGTCACAGATCCGTAACAGCGCCGAGATATCCGGCTCGTGGGGCTGGGCGCGAAGCGGGTCGCGCAGGAAGATGACGCCGTCCATCATCCCCGCTGCGACCTCCGCGCCGATCATCAGATCACCGCCGTACGGGCCCGATTCCTTGCGTTCGACCTCGAGTTCAGTTTCCGTCTGGAGGCGCTTTCCGGTCGTTCCGGTCGCGACGAGGTCGCAGGTCGCAAGGGCATCCTCGTAGCGCTCGGCGAACTCGATCAAGGCCGGTTTCTCCTCGTCGTGGGCGATCAGTGCGAGGCGACTCATATCGGATTGTCGAGTGCGGTGACTGTAATAGTATCCCCGCCGTTTGCTTCGGTTCGGACGATGCCGACACCAGCCGCTGTCGTCAGGAACACGGGACGAACTCGTCGATCGAACCAATCCAGAGCCGAACGTTTTTTCGGCCGGGCTTCCGGACGTTCGCTATGCCACCGATCCGCTCCGACACGGACACTCACCACGTTGGGATTACCGTCAGTGACCTCGATACCGTCCTCCCGTTCTACCGCGATGTACTCGGCCTCTCGGTCGCCGACGAGTTCACCGTCGCCGGTCCCGAACTCGCCGACGCGATCGACGTCGACGGCGCGAGCGGGACGTTCGTGCATCTCGAGGGCTCTCGGAACTGCCGCGTCGAACTCGTCGAGTTCGAACCGGCGGTTCGCGAGGTGCCGGCCGCGGGGCTCAATCAGCCGGGTGCGACGCACGTCGGCCTCGAAGTCGGTGATCTCGCGGCGTTCGACGAGGCGTTGCCGGCGGATGTGACGACGTTGAGCGGGCCGCAAACGACGGAAAGCGGGACGACGATCATGTTTTTGCGCGACCCGGAAGGGAACCTCGTCGAGGTGCTCGAACCGTAGCGAACCGACGAACAGCCGTCTCGATACCGCGTTGGCTCCGGTCCCGAACAGCCGTGAGAACCATGCGCTTGCTTCCGATTCCCTCCGCGATTTCGATCGGTGGCGGTCGATTTGCTACCGTGGCTGCTCAGTCGAGAAACCGTTCCGTCCCGGGGATTTCGTCCGCCTCGGCCGGAAGGTCACCGAACCAGCCCGCATCCTCGACCGGGTCGCCCTCGGGGGTAGCCGCCTCGAGGTCGTAGCTACCGGAAACCGGCGAGGCGCTGAAGATGACGAACCCTCGAGACGCCGTTTTCGTCCCGTCTTCCGTCCGGAGGCGGATATCCCAGACGCCTTCGATCGCATCGAGTGCGACGGTGAAGCCGATGGTTTCCCGAATGTGCGTCGTAATTGCCGCGGCGAAGTCCTCCTCGGGGGCGACCGTTGCGACGGGAATTTTCCACGCGCACGTGTCGGTGAGCCGCCGCAAGAGCAGGTCACCATCGTGGTTCGTGATCCCTGCTCCGGCGAGATCAGCGAGGGCTGTGACTTGCTCGACGAGTTCCTCATCGACAACGTTCGTCCGTTCGTGAAACGGGACACCGTCGTGATTGCGCAGCGATTCGTAGTCGATAACTGGTCCGGCGGCTGTCGGTGGAGATTCGTCCCCCGTGTGGTGACGTGGCATTGTGCAGGTGACTGCAATCGATGTCGTTGCTGGTCGCCCCGTGCCGTCGATGGCTCCGTCTCCGTGGATCGTGAACTCGTCCGCTGAACAACGGCGGGATGAACACCGTAATCTCCCTCTACAAGTAGGAATAAAAATGCTTTCATCGAGCGCCGCAGTGGTTCCCTGTCAGTATCGAAACCAGCAGGCCGTGTGATCTCGACTTGGTCGTCGAACTGATACGGACTGCTGTAAGTGCGAGTCTCGGGACTGTTGGTGAACGAGGAGACTGCGCGTAGCTACTACCGCGCCCTATCGCGAAAACGTCGATCGAACCTGTTCGACCTCGGTATTGCACGAGGGACAGGTTTCCTTTTCGTCGTCAATGTAGACCGCATTGCAGGTCGAACACTGGAAGAGATTACCGGCGGCGTCCGACTGTGCCGCCGTCGAGTTCGTTGCCGCCCCGGGTTCATGGTCGCCGCTGTAGTCGGGGCCGTTCTCCTGGCCGCGACTGTCAGTCGGTTTCGGACCGTGAACGGTCGGCTGGCCGGGTTCTGTCGCTCCCCCGCTTGCCTGGGCCGTCCCCCGAAGTGTCGACTGGATCTGGTTGCGAACGCGTCCGAACTGCAATAGCGGCTTCACCTTCCCTCGGATGTCCATACAATGCCTATACGCCATTACCCCGAAGTAAATACCATCTAATATGTTTGGTATTGTCATCTGGTACCGTTCCGTACACTGGGGGGCGCACGCGCCACACCTCGTCCGTGCTCGCAGCGAAACGGAGGGCTATCGCGTCGGTTCGTTGCCGGCCTGCCGCGTTGCTATCGACACCTTCCAGACGACAGCCTGCAATTTGTCCCCGACTGCTCACTGAGTGCTGTCCAGCGGTATAGGAACCTTTTCGACCGTCCGGCGGTCACTCGCGTGCATGAACTTCTTCGATCGACTGCACGACCGCATCCGGACGGTCGACAGCGTCGTGAGCGTCGGCCTCGATCCCGACCCGTCTCGCATCCCCGAACACCTCCGCGAGTACGACCTCCCTCGGTGGGCGTTCAACCGCCGCATCATCGACGCAACCCACGAGCACGCCGCCGCCTACAAACCGAACGCCGCCTTCTACGAGGACCCCGACGGCTGGCGCGCACTCGAGGAGACGATCGCCTACGCCCACGGCAAGGACGTGCCGGTCCTACTCGACGCGAAGCGAGCGGACATCGGCAACACGACCCGCCAGTACGCCCAACTGCTCGAGCGCGCCGACGCGATCACCGTCAATCCTTACATGGGCCGGGACTCCCTCCAGCCGTTCCTCTCGAACGAGGACGCCGGCGTCTTCGTCCTCTGTCGCACCTCGAACCCCGGCGGCGCGGACATCCAGGATCTCGAACTCGACTCCGGCGAACCAGTCTACGAACGCGTCGCCGCCCTCGCCGATCTCTGGAACGAAAACGACAACGTCGGCCTCGTCGTCGGCGCAACCAAGCCCGAAGAACTCGAGGACCTCCGGGAGCAGGTCCCCGACCTCCCGTTTCTCGTCCCCGGCATCGGCGCACAGGGCGGCGACGCCGAAGCCGCCGTCGAGTTCGGCCTGGCCAACGGCGTCGGCTTGGTGAACTCGTCGCGCGGGATCATCTTCGCGGGGGAAAACGACGGCGAGGAGTTCGCCAACGCGAGCGGCCAGGCGGCAAAGCGCTTGCAGCGGCGACTCAATCAGTATCGGGACTGAAGCGAACGGAATCGGGCGCGAAATCGCCAGCCAAGTCTGAACTCGCGCGGGCGGTTTCTCACTGACGATCCTCTCGTGGATCGCGTTGAAGTCGACCGTGCCGTTGCGATGCAGGCTGCAACAACGGCTGCGCGATCGGTGTATAATTACAGGTACGATCGGCTCGGCGTCTGCTGTTTCCGACGAAACGAATCTCATCACCGGCCAGTCCAGAGCGAGGATACAACGGTAGATTGACCGGGTGACAACTTTTATGTGCATATGCGTTTTATTGGGAATATGCGCCGTCGTGCCCTCCTTACCGGTCTCACGGTTGGATCCGCTGCTATCGCAGGGTGGATGACTCGTGGGGCTAGCAGTATAACAGACTCCGTCGGAAGTATGGACGTTGGAGCCAGCACTGGAGCAGATTCCAGCAATACGGAACCCAAGTTCGAGGTGAATGAAGCCGAACCCGGTGCGTTCATTCTCCTGCGGAATCAACCACAGGATCCAAATGGCATTACCGTGGGTGATGAATTTGAAATCGGTATTCACCTTGGAAACCCTGGTGGTGAGCCAGCTACTGGTGAAGTGAGTGTCAAACTCACACCACCGAACGAGGACGAATCCGTGCAAACGGCCTCCACCAGTATTGACGGTGATGCGGAAATCCCGCCAGGAGAAGCGAGATTTTTCACGCTCGGTCGGTTCGATGCGACGGTAGCTGGCGACTGGGAACTCACCGCCGCTTCCGGAATCGAGCGGGTAAGCGATACATACGACAAAACAATCACGGTCGGAGAGCGATCTGATAACTAACGCTTGGCAGCACAGTTGCTCATCAGTCACCTTCATTTCTGAAGCCGGCCACGAACTCAGAGTTCAGTGTACACACACACACATAGCGGCTTATTCATTAGATTGTGAACGAAAATATCGTCCTCGGTCCAGCAACTAACCAAGACACACTTCCTGCAACTCATTCAATACCATCAATCTCTGAACGCGATAGGGTCAGCACATCGGAGAGTCCCACACTGTATCTGGGCTGACCAACCAGATATATTTATAACGATACAAGTAACCAGTACTGGTCCCTAGTCAGGAGCAGGAGGGGTATTAAAACCGCATTCAACCCTCTGTTACTAGATGTGTATAATCACCAATAGTAATTAGACATGTGCCAATTGTGTCCGAGATTATAGACGCTGCCCCAAATTCCTTCTGCTCGATCGGTGATCACCTTGTCCCGTATGATCCTTGGTCCGCGACGACGTGACTGCCGGGGTAGAACCATGATGTTCCATTCCTCGGGATGCCATAATGCCAATCGATACTTGGATCACTGTTGTCAAGCGATTGTTCCACGTCACCGGAGCCCCCAGCGTTCCAACTGAGAGAACCTCCTGCAGGATATCCTATTGAAACAGTGTATCCTTCATCATGCGTGGTGGTTGGACCGGCATTGTGGATTGATTCACTCCCGAGTTCGCTTTCACCCCAGTCATGCGTGGTATCTATCCAGCGGCTATATGGGTTAATGGTATCATCGCTACTCGCGATAAGACTTCGAAATGCATTACGGACTTCGTTATCCTCGAGAACGTAATACCATTCAATATTGTGGTTCAGTTCTCCCCAGTGCGCCGTCTCATTTGCCTGCCAGTCGTCGATAAAGTCCCATTCTGGGCCAGATTCGACGGGGGGTGAGGAGGTCGTCACTTCCGACGTTTGGAATTCGTCTTTTTTCCTTTTACCCTTCGCGTGGGCAGATGCCTCCGTGTCTTCTGATGAGCCACCATAGTACTGGCTGACACGACCGTTAGATCCTATCCGAGCAACGTATTCGACGGTTTCGGAGCCCTCTCGAAACTCCGAGACTCCTTCTGTATCAAGAGCCTTCGAATGAGCACTCGGACTTTTATCGACCAATCTTTCGAGAGCCTCTCGTGCTTCGCTGGACTTGATCGGACTGTTGTAACTACCTTTGAGCCGAATGACCTGCGGTTCATACTGTGACGCTCCGGCAGATGCCGTAGCGCCCAGTCCACCGAGAGCGGCTGCACTCGCGATTTTCAGCACTTTCCGCCGGTCAATTTTGTCACCACTGTGTTTGCCATTCTGTGGCATGACAATATAGGTAACATACACGATTATAAAACTATCGGATATAATTATAAGAACTCTGGTACAGTAGTTACTAGTGGTTTGTCAATGGCTATTTAGTTGAGTCAAGTTGCGAATCGAGAAGCAGTCACACTCTCAAATCCCGCTTGATCGTTTCCATAACTCGTAGATGGATAATAGTCGAGCGTCCGCGAGTAGCTTGAACGGTTCGAGCGCGATTACAACTAGCAGAGAGTCACATCAAGCTCCCACCGAAAGACATCAGTAGAGGGATGGAAACTAGACCCTTCCAGGAAAGAGTATCGCTGATACTCCAGAGCCTCATTCGTTCACACCCGGTATTGTGTAGTATGAACTCGATCGTACAGTGCTTTCCCGATTGAAGGGCTTTCTCACCGGCCGCAATATCCGATCGAGACTAGATGGACGAACGCACCTGATGGCTGTCGATCTACTCGAAGGCTTACGGAAGGTCGGGCGTCGAACAGTCGACTGCGACGAGTCGCCCGACGACGTAGTCCTCGACGATTCGGGGCTCGATTTCGACTTCGACCGGGGTAGCGGGGACCCCCTCAAGTTGGTCGATTCCCTCGACGACGGCGATGTCCAGTGGACTCCCCTCGCGCGGGTGCGTGGCGACGAGCGTTCCTTCGCACTGTGCTACCTCAACGCAGAATCGGTCGCCGACGCCGACGGCGATCGCGAGTTCATCGCGAATGGCGGTCATTTGGTGGAGTGGATGCGAGGGCGGAGAGAGCGGTCAGAACCGGTGTACGTCGACGTCGTCCGAGTTCGGGTCACGTCCCGGTTCGACCTGGGCCGCACAGTCGGCACAGAGCCCTTTCTCGCGGTCGTAGTGTTGCTCGCAGGCGAGCGTGCCGCAGTTGTCACAGCGTTCCTGGGCCGGCCGGGACTCACAGATCTGACAGAGGCCACTGACGCTCATACTGCATACAGGGGCTCGAGACCCTTGAAACCGGCCCCAGTATCTTCCGCCGGTCCATGGTAATTGATACCCATAGACGGGAAGGCTTTTGCCGTGTGGACCGCTATCAGTTGCTATGAGCCGTGACCGGGCTCTTCTCGAGCGAGCCCTGGACCGTGGCGAACAGGACGGTGGCAACGTCGAGTTCAAGGAACGGCTTTCACGCGATGTTCACCTCGAGAGTGGACGACGCGAGAGTCTGGCGGCCCAACTGCGTCACCGACTCCTTTCCGGCGACGGCGAGGCGACGTACGTCGTCGGCGTGACGGACGACGGCGGACTCGCCGGTGTCGATCCCGATACGTTCTCGGAGACGATGGACGTGCTCTCGCTGCTGGCCGAGGAAGCTGACGCACACATCGACGACGTACAGACCTGGGGAATCAACCAGGGGCTCGTCGGCGTCGCGACAATCAACGAAGGAAGCGTCCTTGAGACGGACGACGAACACGTCGTCGTCGGCACGGCGGGTCACGTCGACCACGGCAAGAGCACGCTCGTCGGCTCGCTCGTCACCGGCAACCCGGACGACGGCGACGGCGCGACGCGCTCCTATCTCGACGTCCAACCCCACGAGGTCGAACGCGGCCTCTCGGCGGATCTCTCCTACGCCGTCTACGGCTTCGACGACGACGGCCCGGTCCGCGTTCGCAACCCGAATCGCAAGGCGGACCGCGCCCAGGTCGTCGAGGAGGCCGATCGGCTCGTTTCCTTCGTCGACACCGTCGGCCACGAGCCGTGGCTCCGCACGACGATCCGCGGACTCGTCGGGCAGAAACTCGACTACGGCCTGCTCGTCGTCGCCGCCGACGACGGCCCCACGCGAACGACCCGCGAACATCTCGGCGTCCTCCTCGCGACCGATCTGCCGACTATCGTCGCGATCACGAAGACCGACGCCGTCGACGACGACCGCGTCGAGGAAGTCGAACGCGAGGTCGAACGCCTCCTCCGAGAGGTCGAAAAGTCGCCGCTTCGCGTCTCCCGCCACGGTATCGACACTGCAATCGACGAAATCAGCGAGCGCGTCGTCCCCATCGTCGAAACCAGCGCCATCACGATGGACGGACTCGAGACGCTCGATGAACTCTTCGACAGACTCCCGAAGACGTCTCAGGATACCGGCGAGTTCAGGATGTACGTCGATCGGAGCTACTCGGTAACTGGCGTCGGCGCGGTCGCCTCGGGAACCGTCAAATCCGGCGAGGTCGAGGCCGGCGACGAGCTCCTCATCGGGCCGATGCCCGACGGGCGATTTCAGGAGGTCGAGGTTCGCTCGATCGAGATGCACTACCATCGGGTCGATACGGCCCAGGCCGGCCGGATCGTCGGCATCGCGCTGAAGGGGATCAAGGAGAGCGCGATCGAGCGCGGCATGGTCCTGCTCCCGCGGGACGCCGATCCGGAACCGATTCGCGAGTTCGAGGCCGAGGTGATGGTACTCAACCATCCGACCCGGATCGGCGACGGCTACGAGCCGGTCGTCCACCTCGAGACGATCGGTGAGGCGGCGGCGTTTCACCCCGACGAGGGTCGCCTCCTCCCGGGCGACACGGGCGAGACAACCGTCCGGTTCAAGTTCCGCCCGTACCTCGTCGAGGAAGGCCAGAAGTTCGTCTTCCGCGAGGGTCGCAGCAAGGGCGTCGGCACGGTGACGGCCGTTCACCCCGCGAACGCGGAGTGAGTCGTGTCCACCGTCGACCTCTCGACCCATTTGTCGATACATCTATATGATACTTCAGAAGATTTTTATTGAAACTAACTAGTTATCCAGACGATATTTCCGCGCTCCCCGTCCGGCCGCCTCCGATGGGCGATCCGCGAAGCGCTCGTCTTCGCCGGCATCCTGCTGTTCTGGATCGCTCTCGCCACGGTCATCACGATCGTCTTGCAACTCCTCGTGCTGCCGTTCGAGTTTCTCGGACTCCGGCCCGGGCCGATGAGTGAACTCGTTTCGCTGGCGCGAGGATTTCAAGACCTGGCCGTTCCGATGACGGTGCTCACCTCGGGACTCTACACGCTCGTCCGCGCTGGCACGGTGCTCATCGATCACTACCGCCGGACGAGTTCGTGATCGCGACCGTCCCCAGCCCCACCGGGTGCTCGCCGGTCACCGTTCCGCCGAGGGTCACCGCATCCGGGTGCATGAACAGAATCACGTCGTCGGGCATCGACACGTCCGTCCAGAGCTGCCGCTCGAGAAACGGCATCGATTCGACCGCGAGTTCGTCTGCGAGCAATCGTCGCTCGAGTTCGCGACGCGCGTTTGGATGCAGATAGAACTCGCAGGTCGTCGGCTCGGTTCGCTCGGCGAGCGCACCGTAGAGTTGCTGGCAGACATCGATCACGTCGTCGCCGTCGACCGTGACGAGCGGTGCGTCGTCGGCCGTGCCGGTAGCAGGCCTGTCGTCGCCAGCGCCGTTCGAACCACCGGTTCGCCGAATCTCCGCGACGATCGACTGAAAATTGATCGCGTGGTCGGTCATCGACTCGCACGGACGGCCGTCGCGAGTAAAAGAAACCGGTCTCAGTCTACGCACACTTACAGACGCGCCAGCACGTGCGAACCATCACTATCACCATCACCAGGGCGGCGTCACCAGTTCCTCGAGCGACTCCAGCGTGTGCTCGGGCGCGGGAGTCGGTTGCTCGGGGACCGAATCCGTCGCGGGAATCCACACCGACCGGAGGCCGGCCGCGCTGGCACCCGCGACGTCCGACGCCAGCGAGTTCCCGACGTAGACCGCCCGGTCCGGCGTCGACTCGAGTCGCTCCAGCGCGAGATCGAACGGTTCTGCCGAGGGCTTCGCCGCCGCGTCGTAGCCGGCGCAGACGACCGTCTCGAATCGGTCCGCGAGGCCGATCGCCTCGAGTTTCGTCTGCTGCATTCCCGGCGGCCCGTTCGTGATGAGTCCGAGTCGGTACTCCTCGCCGAGTTGGTCGACGACCCGCCGTGCCCCCGGGAGTGGCTCGACGCTTTCCTGCGCTCGAACCTCGGCGAAGGCGTCCGCGACCGCCTCGCCGATCGAGCGGTCTTCGCCCGCGGCGACGGTCAGGTCGCCAAAACACCGCCGTCGAAGGTCACGAATATCCGTGCTGTCCTCGAGATAGTCGCGGTAGCGGTCGTAGTACGCGTCGATATCCCAGCACTGTGAGACGCCGGCGCGGTCGAACGCGGCTGCGAGGACCTCGTCACCGCCACGACTGTAGGTACACAGGGTATCGTCGAGGTCGAAACAGACGGTCTCGATCGTCTCAGTCACGGCCGCAAAACGGGAGCACGAGCCAATAAAACGACCGTTTCGGTTACGGACTACGATGACGTAGCGATTGCTCGATACCTGATCTCGTTCTCCCGCTCATGGCGCTCGGCGAGTCCGAGCAGGACGGCCCACTCGAGTACCCGCTCGACTCGGTCCGGTTGCACTCGCCGTCGGGACGACGACTGGGACTGGGACCGGGACTGGGGCTGATGCTGAGACTGCACTCGGTCGGCGACGGCTGTAGCAGAAAGCGGTTCTGCAGCGGCGTCCAGCGCCTCGAGTATCGACCCCACGCCGTAGACTCGCTTGCGAAATGCAGTCCGTACCGCTTCCCGCTCGAGTTCACGATCCGTCCGCCGATAGCCATCCTCGCCGTCGGTCGCGAGTTCGAGTGCGCGGAGGAAGGTCAGCCAGGTTGCGGCGTCGTCACGGTCCCGGATCAGTTCGGTTCCGTCCGCGCCCCTCCCGGTTCGCTCGAGAACTCGGACGCAGCAGTCGGCGGTCTCCGCGGCGGCGGCCTTCGTCGCCGGAACCGCGTTCCGAACGGCGGCGAGGGTGTCAAAATCGGCGGGTGGCTCCGGAACCGGCTTGAAGGTAAGGGACATGTACTGTGTGGCGATTACGGGGTGCAGTTACGGGTGTCGTTACAGGTCGAACGACCGTGCGACTAGCTCCTCGTCCGTCTCGCCGTGGACGTACGTCGGCCCGCCGAGCACGTCGATCGTGACCGACGCGGGCGCGAACAGATCCGACGGAACCTCCTCGAAGTCCCAGTCGAGTTCGTCGAAGATGTCGCCGAACGGGCGGCCGTGGTCCTCGGCGGCCACCGACGGTACCGCGTCGAAGATGTCCGCGTCCTCGCGAACCGTGAGGTGAGCCGTGCCGCCGTAGGCGATCGCATCGTTCGTCCGCGCGATCGCCGTCTGTTCGTCTGCGGCGACCGGCGCGACCGGTGCCCGGCCCGTCGCCGAGACGATATCGCGCAGGTCGTAGCCCAGTTCGGCGAGGCGGAACGTCGCGAGTTCCGCCGCTCGCGCGGCGTTCGTAATGCTTCCGGCGAGACTCGCCGTCCGGTAAGCCAGCAGGAAGACGCTACTCGGCTCGACCTCCGCGAGGTCGGCAACCTGTGCGGCCGCGCTCTCGGTCGGGATGGCCTCCGTCTCGACGGCCAGCGCCGTCAGATCGAACGCGTCCGTGTACCCGACGCGCCTGAACTCTTCTTCCTCGGCGACGAGCGCCCTGGCGGGACCGCTTCCGAGTCCCTCGAAGTCCTCGGTGACGAGTTCCCAGCCGGCTTTCTGGGAGCAAAGCAAAGAGAGTGCGGGCTGGTCGGTCGAGAGTTCGACGTAGGGAAGCGATGCCCCGTCGAGATCGCCGAGTTCGTAGCTCGGCGTCGCGAGCCCGGCGGTTTGGATTTCGGTCAGCAACAGTCCAGCTTCGATGCCGCCGTCGAACTCGACGCCGAAGTCGAGGACGGTCGCCTCGTTTTCGAGGTCGTAGCCGCCGACGTTCAACTCCTCGGCGTAGTCGAGGGCCTCGTCGACGAGCTCGATCGCCATGCGATTGAGACTTTCCATAGGCTACGCTTCAGGCTCCGCCGTAAAACAGTTTGCCAGATTCAGTCTGACCTGCGTCTGACACAGGGGTCGAGCACGCCGAACGTAGCGTTCGGCGCGGGTCGCTGCTAGCGGTTAGGCCGCCGGCTCGTAGCCGGCGTTTTCGATCGTCTCGGCGAGCGCCGCCTCGTCGACGGTTGCACCGTCGTGTTCGACGCGGACTTCGTCGGCTTCGTGATTCGCCGTCGCGGAGGCGACGCCGTCGAGCGCCTCGACGGCCTCGATGACGGTCGCTTCACAGCCGTTACAGGACATGCCGGTCACCTCGAGTGTGGTCTGGGTCTGCGCCATGGGCGGTGTAGTTGCGTCGAGCGGTTCAGTGTTCCGCTCAGCGGTCGGCGATCGCCTCGGCCGGTAGCGGTCAGCGCTGGCTCGTCGGCTCTCGGCCGAGTTCGTCCGCAACTGACTCGACTTTCGTCGCTGCGCTCGTCTCGCGCGTGCGCTTATCATCGATCTTGAGAACCGTACTGACTCGATCGCCGTCGACCGCGTCGTGGGCGGCCTGTGCGGCCGCGAACAGTTCGTCCGTGCTTTCGGCCTCGATCACGGTGCCCATCGGATTCGTTTCGTACTTGACGTCGTAGTTCTCGAGTTCGTCGACGGCCGCTGCGACTTCGCTTGCCATACTTCCCTCGATTACGGGGGCGACACTCAAGAGTGCAATCACCGTCATACCGGGTTCGAGGACTTCATCGGTGGTAAACCCGTCCCCTTCGACTTTCAGCCCGGCGTCGGTTACGCGACAGCCCGCCGACGCCTACTGTTGCTGGGCGTGAGGGAGGTGGGGCCGGTCCACACCGGGTCCTGATTCTGCCGGCGGATAGATGATCACGTCCCCGTTCGCGTACACGTAGACAGTATGTTCTAGCGCCGTGAAGGCGACGTGGCCACCGCTGCGTTCGGAACCGTCTGCCGTCGATCGGAACAGCCGATTGAGGGCGTCCGGATCGACGCTATCGTACAGGGAGAACTCGCCCTGAGAAACGTCGATATCCGTGACCGATGCCAGCGCGTGGACGATCGTCGTCGTCACCAGCGCGCTGCTCTCGGTATCGTGGTGGAAAACGTAGCGGTCGTTCGATTGGTCGTACTGGCGGTCAGCCGCGTCATCTGCGGGTGAACAGTCCGTTTGCATAGGAGACGTGATGCGGTCGTCTACACCTCCATATCCCGTTCCAGCATAAAACTCACTCGGTCGTGGTATCTGTTGTCGCTTGTGATGAACTCCCGCACTAACCAGTTGTCCGTCCGTGAACTCGGCGGACCAACAAGCGACGAGTTACCCCGAATTCGGCGCGTACTCACGCTCTATACTACTGGTACGGGCGGTGAGTATGCGCTACGCGGTGCATATCAACAGTGATCACCATAGCAGTACAGATCCGATCCCGTCGTTCACGAGTTCGGTCGTGATAGGAGTGCGCTGGCTGGGATTTGAACCACGCCCAGACGTGCTCGCTTCGCTGTGCGCGACTGGTCTGATTCAAATCCAGATACGATTTCAGTCGCTCACGAATTTGTTCGCGACAAAAGTGCGCTGGCTGGGATTTGAACCCAGGTTGTGACCATGGCAAGGTCACGTGATACCACTACACTACCAGCGCCCTGCTGCACTTACACCTACTGTCGGAGGGATGTATAAGGGTTGCGAATCGTTTTGTCTTCGCTATGTCTGCCCATGTCGGAATCTGTGTCCGTGCTCTTGTACACCGCATTCGATGCAGCAATACTTGCTTCGTTCGGCCGCTGACGGACGAACGGATCACTCCAAACGACTGTGTGCCCGTTCGGCACGAATTACTGGGTGTGAGGCGTTCACAGCCAGGATCGAATCCGCTATTCTTTTAAGACCTTGTCCGCAACACATCGCTACAGTCTAGTGACGCGGCGCCGAAGCGTCACGGCATGACCGTCAGCGTACTCGTGCCGTCGTCGCTCACTCGGGAGGCCGAGGACAAACGCGAGGCCACTCGCAAACTCGGATACGTCGCCCGCGCGGCGACGGTCTTCCGTGCTGACCGCCTCGTCGTCTATCCCGACCGGGATGGCGAAACGGGGCGATTCGACGGCGGGTTCGTAAGCACCGTCTTGCGATACGCCGCAACACCACCATACCTCCGCAACGAGGTCTGGGGGATGCGCAACGAACTGGAGTATGCGGGCGTCTTGCCGCCGCTCCGCGCCATGTCACAGACCGGCTCCGAATCTACCGGTTCGGGGTCGTTAAGACAAGGGATCGTGACCGAGGTCGGACCTGATCAACGCGTGCGGGTCAATTGCGGCTTGCAACACCCGATCTCCCTCAACGTGCCGCCGAAAATGGCGGTCGACGAGGGCGAGCGCGTGACTATCAGGATCTCTTCGCGACGACCGGTCCGGGCAAAGCTCGTCGACGACCCCCTTCCGGGGCTCTCCGTCGAGCGGACGGACCTACAGGCAGCACTCAGCCGTGAGGACGCCGGCGTTCGAATCGCCGCCTCCCGATACGGTACCGAACTTACCGTCGGGCGGCTCGGAACGCTGGCCGGACGCGTCGAGCGCGACGGGATGACCGTCGCCTTCGGCGCGCCCGAGAGAGGGCTGCCGGACATCCTCGAGTTCGAATCCGAGGACGCCGTCGACACGTTGTCGTCCTGGCCGCCGCGGTCAGACGACGCTGACGGAGTCGAACCCACATCTGGCGATGTCGATCCAGGACGAGGGTTCGACCTCTGGCTGAACACGGTTCCGTACCAGGGAAGCGATGTCGTGCGAACGGAGGAGGCTCTGTTCGCGACGCTCGCTCCCCTCTCACTCAGAGAGTGATAGAATGCCACAATCAAACGCACCACGCAAAGGCTCACTCGGGTTCGGCCCACGAAAGCGGGCGACCAGCGAGGTCCCACGCTTTAATTCGTGGCCGGACGACGACGGACAGCCAACGCTCCAGGGCTTCGCGGGCTACAAGGCCGGCATGACCCACGTCGTAATGGTCGACGACAAAGCGAACTCGCCGACCGAGGGAATGGAAGAGACCGTTCCCGTCACGATCGTGGAGACGCCGCCAATGCGCGCCGTTGCTCTGCGTGCGTACGAAGACACGCCGTACGGAAAGAAGCCGCTCACCGAGGTCTGGACCGACGAGTTCGTTCCCGAACTCGATCGCGTGCTGGACCTTCCCGGTGACGACTACGACACTGACGCTGCCGCGGATGAACTCCGCGGCTTCCTCGAGGAAGGACGCGTCGACGACGTTCGCGTCATCACGCACACGGTTCCGGGGGACATTCCCTCGATGCCGAAGAAGAAACCGGACGTGATGGAGACGCGCGTCGGCGGCGGTTCCGTCGAGGACCGCGTCGACTACGCCCTCGAACTGCTCGAGGACGGCGGCGGCGAACACGTCATGAACGACGTGTTCCGCGCCGGCGAGTACGTCGACGCAAGCGGCGTCACGAAAGGAAAGGGGACACAGGGTCCCGTCAAGCGGTGGGGCGTCCAGAAACGCAAGGGCAAGCACGCCCGGCAGGGCTGGCGCCGCCGCATCGGGAACCTCGGTCCCTGGAATCCGTCCCGCGTCCGGTCGACGGTCCCACAGCAGGGACAGACCGGCTACCACCAGCGGACGGAACTGAACAAGCGCCTCGTCGACATCGGCGACGGCGCAGACGCGACGGTCGACGGCGGCTTCATCAACTACGGTGAAGTCGACGGACCGCACGTGCTGATCAAGGGCTCGCTCCCCGGACCGGAAAAGCGCCTCGTGCGCTTCCGCCCGGCGATCCGACCCGGAGACCAGCCGCGCCTCGACCCAGAGGTGCGCTACGTCTCCACCGCATCTAACCAGGGATAACACATGGACGCAACAGTACGCAACCTGGACGGCTCCGACGCGGGATCGGTCGACCTCCCGGCGGTCTTCGAGACGCAGTACCGCCCGGACCTGATCGCCCGCGCCGTCAACGTCGCCCAGGCAAACCGCAAACAGGACTACGGTGCCGACGAGTTCGCCGGCATGCGGACGCCGGCCGAATCGTTCGGTAGCGGCCGCGGGATGGCCCACGTCCCCAAACAGGACGGACGCGGTCGCCGCGTTCCCCAGACTGTCAAGGGACGCAAGGCCCACCCGCCGAAAGCCGAGAAGGACCAGTCCGAATCGATCAACACGAAAGCAAAGAAACTGGCCGTCCGCAGCGCCATCGCTGCGACGACCGACGCTGAACTCGTCGCCGAGCGCGGGCACGCGTTCGATGACGACGCCGAGATTCCGGTCGTCGTCACCGACGAGTTCGAAGACCTCCAGAAGACGAAGGAAGTCGTCGAGTTCCTCGAGGCAGCGGGCCTCGCCGAGGACATCCAGCGTGCGGACGAGGGTCGAAACGTTCGATCGGGTCGCGGGAAGACCCGTGGGCGCAAGTACAAAACGCCGACGTCGATCCTCTTCGTTACGTCGAGCGAGACGGGGCCGTCGCGAGCGGCTCGAAACCTCGCCGGTGCCGATGTCGCGACGGCTGCGGAGGTCAACGCGGAAGATCTCGCACCCGGCGCACAGCCGGGTCGACTGACCGTTTGGACCGAAAGTGCACTCGAGGAGGTGGCAGACCGATGAGCTCGGTTATCGAGCACCCGCTCGTGACGGAGAAGGCGATGAACGACATGGACTTCGAGAACAAGCTCCAGTTCGTCGTCAACCCGGACGCTGCCAAACCCGAGATTCGCGACGAGGTCGAAGAGCGCTTCGAGGTCTCGGTCACTGACATCAACACGCAGGTAACGATGAAGGGCAAGAAGAAAGCAACCGTCAAACTGTCCGAGGACAACGACGCACAGGAAGTTGCCTCGCGAATCGGGGTGTTCTGAGGATGGGACGACGAATTCTTGGACAGCGACGTGGACGCGGGACGCCCACGTTCCGCGCCCCGTCACACCGGTACAAGGCAAAGCTCGAGCACAAGAAGGAAGAAGACGACGACGTGATCCGCGGGACGGTCGTGGATATCGAACACGACCCGGCCCGTTCGGCACCCGTCGCTGCCGTCGAGTTCGAAGACGGCGACCAGCGGCTCGTCCTCGCCCCCGAGGGTATCGGGGTCGGCGAGGAGTTGCAGGTCGGTGTCTCGGCCGAGATCAAGCCCGGAAACACGCTTCCGCTCGCGGAGATTCCGGAGGGCGTGCCGGTCTGTAACGTCGAGGCGAATCAGGGCGACGGCGGCAAGTTCGCTCGCGCCTCGGGGACCAACGCGGACCTGATCACCCACGACCGCAACGCGGCGGTCGTCCAACTCCCAAGCGGCGAGGTCAAGCGCCTCGATCCGCAGTGTCGCGCCACCATCGGCGTCGTCGCCGGTGGCGGTCGCACGGAAAAGCCGATGGTCAAGGCAGGGAACAAGTACCACAAGATGAAAGCGCGGGGCACGAAGTGGCCTCGTGTCCGCGGTGTGGCGATGAACGCCGTCGACCACCCGTTCGGTGGTGGCGGTCGCCAGCACCCCGGCAAACCGAAGTCCGTCTCGCGGGATGCCCCGCCGGGACGGAAGGTCGGTGACATTTCCTCGCGCCGCACTGGTCGAGGTGGAAACAAATGAGTCAGGAGTACCGAACCGGCCGTGAGGGTGAGGAGTTCACCTACCGTGGCCACACGCTCGAGGAGCTGCAGGATCTGGAGCTCGACGAGGTTGCCGAACTGCTGCCCGCACGGAAGCGGCGAAGTATCGAACGCGGACTCTCCGTCGAGAAGCAGAAGCTCCTCGAGGAAGCCCGCGAGAAAGACGAGCAGGAGACGGCGAACGCGCCGATCCGAACGCACCTGCGCGACATGCCGGTGCTGCCGGAGTTCGTCGGGCTGACCTTCGAAGTCTACAACGGACAGTCCTTCGAGCGCGTTCGCGTCGAGCCCGAGATGATCGGACACTATCTCGGCGAGTTCCAACTGACCCGAACATCCGTCGAGCACGGACAGGCGGGGATCGGTGCGACTCGCTCGTCGAAGTTCGTCCCACTGAAGTGATCCACGCATGGGAATCAACTACTCAGTCGACGCGGATCCCGACTCCACCGCGAAAGCGATGCTTCGGGAGCGTCACATGAGCCACAAGCACAGCAAGGAGGTCGCTCGCGAGATCAAGGGCCGAACCGTCGCGGATGCCCAGGCGTATCTCCAGGACGTAATCGACGAAGAACAGTCGGTTCCGTTTAAGTCCCACAACGCCGGTGCGGGTCACCGCTCCGACGTCGACGGCTGGGACGCCGGCAAGTACCCCGAGAAGGTTTCCGGGGAGTTCCTCGACCTGCTCGAGAACGTCACGGCGAACGCGGACCATCAGGGTTTCGACGGCGAGTCGATGGAGATCGTCCACGTCGCCGCCCACAAGGTCGGCGAATCGGTCGGTCGCAAGCCCCGCGCGATGGGGCGTGCCTCGTCGTGGAATACGCCGCAGGTCGACGTCGAGATCGTCGTCGAAGAAGTCGACGAGGAGACAGGAACCGAGGACTCGGAGGGTAACAACTAATGGCTGACGAGCAACAGTTCATCGAAAACGGCCTGCAGCGGTCCCAAATAGACGAGTTCTTCCAGGAAGAACTCGGCCGCGCGGGCTACGGTGGCATGGACGTCGCCAAGACGCCGATGGGAACCCAAATCGTCCTCAAGGCCGAAAAGCCCGGGATGGTCATCGGCAAGGGCGGCGAGAACATCCGGAAGGTCACGACGGCGCTCGAAGAGCGCTTCGACCTCGAGGACCCGCAGATCGACGTGCAGGAGGTCGACGAACCCGATCTGAACGCACGCATCGTCGCGGATCGCCTCGCCAACGCCCTAGAGCGCGGGTGGTACTTCCGCAAGGCCGGTCACACGACGATCGACCGGATCATGGAAGCCGGCGCACTCGGTGCCGAGATCGTCCTCTCCGGGAAGGTCACGGGTGCACGCTCGCGCGTGGAGAAGTTCAACCGTGGCTACATCAAGCACAACGGCGAACCCGCCGCCGAAATCGTCGACGAAGGCCAGGGTGTCGCCGTCATGAAGCTCGGGACGATCGGCGTCACGGTCAAGATCATCCCGCCGAACGCCGAACTCCCCGACGACTTCGAGATCCACGAGGACGTCGATCCGGAAGAACTCGTCCCCGAGGCCGTCGAGGCCAACGAGGCCGACGGCGTCGAGGAACTTCTCGAAGGCGAACCCGAAGAGCCCGCGGATGCCGAGGCCGCTGACTCCGGCGTCGAAGCGGGAGCCGACGAGACGCTCGAAACCGCAGCCGACGACGACGCCGAACTCGACGAAGAAGTCGTCGAGGAAGTTATCGAAGCGGAAGTCGAAGCTGAAGACGAGTCCGAGACGGACGCTGACGCCGACGATGACACTGACACCGACGACACCGAGGACGATGATGACCTCGATGAACTCGAAGAAGACGTCGAGGCCGAAGCCGAAGAACTCGTCGAGGAGATGGAAGCCGACGCGGACGAAGACGAAGACGAGGGAGGTGACGCCTGATGGCAATCCTCCACGTCAAAGAGATCCGCGACATGACGCCCGCCGAACGCGCGGAAGAACTCGATGAACTCGAGACGGAACTGCTGAACCAGAAGTCAGTTCTCGCCGCCGGTGGTGCCCCGGAGAATCCGGGCCGCATCGGTGAACTCAGTCGCACGATTGCGCGGATCAAGACGATCCAGCGTGAGGAAGGCGACCTGGACGAGGAGTAATCGATTACAACGATGGCACTGACACCCGAGACACTCCCACGACACGAACTCAACGGACTGCCCGTCCGCATCGTCGAGAGTGACGACGCCGAACGGGTCGGCCTCGAGGGCCGCGTCGTCATCGAGACGACCAATACGCTCTCGATCGAGGTTCGAGACGACGGGGAGTCTCGGGTCGTCATGGTGCCAAAATCGGGCTCGGTGTTCGAGTTCACGATCACAGATGACGCCGCCGACCCCGCGAAGGAGTCGGGGACCGCGTCCAAACTGGCCGACACTCAACCTGGTGGAGTCGAGCAATCGGAGACACCAGACGGCGCTGGCGAGGATGTGGCCTACGTTACGGTCGATGGATCGCGACTGCTCTCACGACCCGCCCGACGCACGGAAACGAATGGTGACTCACCATGGCAATAGGACTAGACGTTGAAACCCCTCCGGAACCAGAAAACCCGGAGGAATACGACTACGAGAAGTGTCCGTTCTACGGCGAACTCTCCGTTCGAGGACAGATCCTCGAGGGGACCGTCGTTTCGACGGACATGGACAAGACCGTAGTCGTCGAACGAGAGTACGACGTAGCGGTTCCGAAATACGACCGCTCTATGAAACGTCGCTCGCGCATTCCGGCACACGTGCCGGGCGTGCTCGAGCCGCTCTCGGTCGGTGACACGGTCAAGATCGCAGAGACCCGACCACTGTCGAAGACCAAATCGCACGTGGTTGTCGAAGTAACCGAAGAAGCGACTGCGGCGGATATCGCCGAGTTGACCCGCCAGGCAGAGCCCGATCGGGAACTCTCGAGCGGCGATGTCACGCAGGGCGCAGAACCCGAGGCAACCGAGGGTGAGCAGTGATGGAGGCGCTCAAAGCCGACGTCACGCAAGGCCTGAAGAAGGGCTCGCTGGTCACGTGTGCCGACAACTCCGGCGCACGCGAACTCAAAGTCATTAGCGTCTCGGGCTACCACGGCACCAAGAACCGCCAGCCGAAGGCGGGTCTCGGTGACAAGGTAACCGTCTCCGTCACGAAGGGGACTCCCGAGATGCGCCGCCAGGTTCTCGAGGCCGTCATCGTCCGCCAGCGGAAGTCGATCCGCCGACCGGACGGCACGCGGCTGAAGTTCGAGGACAACGCGGCGGTCATCATCGACGAGAACGAAGAGCCCCGCGGGACGGAGATCAAGGGACCGATCGCCCGCGAGGTCGCAGAGCGCTTCGGAGCAATCGCGTCCACCGCGACGATGATCGTATAGAACCATGAGCAAGCAACCACACAAACAGCGAACGCAGACCGAGCGTGCACCGCTGCACAAGCGACAGAAGCAGCTTCACGCGACGCTCTCCGAGGACCTCCGCGAGGAGTATGACACCCGTCGCACCCGCGTCAACGCGGGCGACACCGTCGAGGTCATGCGCGGCGACTACGCCGGCGACGAAGGCGAAGTCATCCGTGCGATCCTCGAAGACGGCGTCATCCACGTCGAGGACGTGACGGTCGAGACGGCAGACGGCGAGGAAGTTCCGCGCCCGCTCGACCCATCGAACGTTCGTATCACTGAACTCGATCTGGAGGACGAGCGTCGCGAGGCACGCCTCGAAGGCGATACAGAAGGTGATAGTGAATGACGAAACACCAGAAGCGACTGTCAGTACCGAAGTCCTGGCCGGTCGAGCGCAAGACCGAGGTCTTCACGGTCAAGGCTGACGCGGGTCCGCATGGCGAGGAGGGTGTTCCCCTCGTCGTCCTCCTGCGGGACGTGCTCGGCTACGTGGACTCGGCGAAGGAAGCGCGGTACGCCCTGTCGGAGGACTCGATCATCGTCAACGGCGAACCGATCAACGACGAGCAGCGACCGATCGGAATCTTCGACATTCTCGCGTTCCCCGGTCGTGGCGAGTTCTACCGCGTCTTCCCCGACGAGGGTGGCCGTCTCGCCCTTACCGAAATCGACGAGGAGTCGGCGGATAGCCGACTCGGCAAAATCGACGGGAAACAGCAGGTTCCGGGCGGCGACACGCAGCTGACGCTGCACGACGGGACGACCGTCCTCGTCGATGACGAGTTCAGTGCGAAGGACTCGGTCGTCGTCGATAACGAAGACAAGTCGATCGTGGCCCACTTCCCCTACGAGGAGGGCGCGCTCGTGACGGCTATCCGTGGCAACCACGGTGGCAAGATCGGCGAGGTCGAATCGATCGACGTCACGCCCGGAAGCGGCTCGAACACCGTTACCGTCTCGACGGACGACGGTGCGTTCGAGACCGTCGAGGAGTACGTCGTCGTCATCGACGAGAACTTCACGGGTGAGGACTCCGACGCGGAGTCCGAGGAACGTCAGGCCGCGTCTGATGGCGGTGATGACGAATGAGCGACGCTGAGACCAGCGAGTTCCACGAGATGCGCGAACCCACCGTCGAGAAGGTCGTCGTCCACATGGGCGTCGGACAGGGTGGTCGCGAACTCGGTCGAGCGGAGGACATCATCGAGGAAGTTACCGAACAGGAGAGCGTCCGCACGCAGGCAAAGCGGACCGAACCCGACTTTGGGATTCGACAGGGTGATCCGATCGGTACGAAGGTTACCCTTCGTGGCGACGACGCCTACGAGTTCCTCGAGAAGTCGCTGCCGCTTGCGGAGCTGTCGGCGACGCAGTTCGACGATACGGGTAACTTCAGCTTCGGGGTCGAGGAGCACACCGAATTCCCGAGCCAGGAGTACGACCCGAACGTCGGCATCTACGGGCTGGACGTGACCGTCAACCTGGTTCGTCCGGGCTACCGCGTGACCAAGCGGGATAAGGCGACGCGGCCGATCCCGTCGAATCACCGACTCACCCCCGAGGACGCCATCGCGTACCTCGAGGCGAACTTCGACGTAACCGTCTCCGCGGAGGAGGAAGACGATGAGTGAAAGCGAACAGGAACCGGAACCAGAACCGGACGAAGACGTCGCAAGCGAGCGTACAGGCGAGCACGCGGCAAAACGCACTGGCCAGATCGAAGAGTGCCAGCGCTGTGGCCGCAAGCAGGGGTTAGTCGGCAAGTACGACATCAATCTCTGTCGGCAGTGCTTCCGTGAGATCGCCCGCGACATGGGATTCAAGAAGTATCGATAATATGACTGGAAACGATCCACTCAGCAACGCGCTCTCGGGACTCGATAACGCCGAGAGCGTGGGGCATCTCACCCACGAGGTAACACCCGCCTCGAACGAGATCGGCAGCGTGCTCGAGGTCTTCTACGACCGCGGGTACATCGACGGCTTCGAGTTCGTCGACGACGGCAAGGCCGGTCAGTTCGAGGTCGAATTGAAAGGAGCGATCAACGAGTGTGGCCCCGTCAAGCCCCGCTACAGCGTCGGTTCCGAGGACTTCGAGAAGTGGGAGAAGCGATTCCTCCCGGCTCGAGACTTCGGTGCGCTGGTCGTCACGACGAGTGACGGCATCATGAGCCATTACGAGGCTCGTGAGAAGGGGATCGGTGGCCAGGTGATCGCATACGTCTACTAACCATGCGAGTCGAACTGGACATCCCTGACAACGTAACCGTCGAGATCGACCACCTCGATGTGACCGTCGATGGACCGGAAGGCACCGTTTCCCGGCGTCTCTGGTACCCCGACGTGACCGTCGACGTGGAGGATGACACCGTGGTCATCGAGAGCGAGGCCGAGGACGCAAAGACGAACGCGACCGTCGGCACCTTCGAGAGCCACGTTTCGAACGCTTTCCACGGCGTGACCGAGGGCTGGGAGTACAAGATGGAAGTCTTCTACTCTCACTTCCCGATGCAGGTCCGCGCGGAGGGCGAGGAGGTCGTCATCGAGAACTTCCTCGGCGAGAAGGCAGCGCGACGTACGACTATCCACGGTGAGACCACCGTCTCCGTCGACGACGAACGAATCGTCCTCACTGGCCCCGACAAGGAAGATGTCGGCCAGACGGCGGCGGACATCGAGCAGCTGACGAAGGTCAGCGGCAAGGACACCCGCGTCTTCCAGGACGGGGTCTACATCACCGAAAAACCCGCCACCGAAACCGGAGGTGCCTGATAGATGGCAGACGAACAACCACAGGAACTCGAAGACATCAGTGGCGTCGGTGCGAGCAAGGCAGACGCCCTTCGCGAGGCCGGCTTCGAGTCCATCGCGGACGTCAAGGAAGCCGACCAGGACGACCTGGCCGAAGCCGACGGCGTCGGCAACGCGCTCGCAGCGCGTATCAAGGCCGACGTCGGCGATCTCGAGGTCTCCGAGGAGACCGAGGCCGAGATCGAAGACGAAAGTGCCGAGGACGAAGCGGAACCTGCCGAAGACGTCGAAACCGAACTGCAGGCCCGCGGTCTAACCGAGAAGACGCCGGACCTCTCCGACGATGAACAGCGCCTTCTCAACCGTCGCAAGAGCGAAGGCAAGCCGCAGTTCAACCGGCAGGACTACCACATGAAAAAGCGAACGCCGGAGTCCTGGCGACGCCCGCGCGGTCAGCTCTCGAAGCAGCGCAAGGGCATCAAGGGCAAAGGCCCGAAAGTCGAAGCCGGCTACCGCACGCCCACCGACGTTCGGGGGAAACACCCGAGCGGCTTCGAAGAGGTCTACGTCGAGAACGTCGACGACCTCGAGGGTGTCGACGGCGACACGGAAGCGGTCCGTATTGCCTCCGCCGTTGGCGCACGCAAGCGCGAACGCATCGAGGAGGTCGCCGAAGACGAGGGCGTTCGCGTCCTGAACCCAACCTACGAAGAGGTCGAGGTGGAATCCAATGACTGATCTTTCCGCACAGAAACGACTCGCTGCCGACGTCTTAGACGTGGGCAAGAATCGTGTCTGGCTCGACCCCGAAGCCCAGGCCGACATCGCCGAGGCCATCACCCGCGACGAAATCCGTGAACTCGTCGACGAAGGCCGCATTCAGGCTGACGACGCCAAAGGGAATTCCCGAGGTCGTGCACGCGAACGGAACGAAAAGCGTGCCTACGGCCACCAGAAGGGCCCGGGCAAGCGCCGCGGCAAGAAAGGTGCACGCCAGAACGAGAAAGAAGAGTGGCAAAACCAGATTCGCGCACAGCGACGGAAGCTGCGTGAACTCCGCGACAAGGGCGAACTGACGCCCACGCAGTACCGCGAGCTCTACAAGAAGGCTGGCGGTGGCGAGTTCCGTAGCGTCCGGTACCTGTTGAACTACATCGACGAGAACTACGGTGACCAATAATGGCGACAGGACCACGATATAAAGTGCCAATGCGGCGTCGCCGTGAGGTCCGGACGGATTACCATCAGAGGTTGCGCCTGCTGAAATCGGGCAAGCCCCGCCTCGTTGCTCGCAAGAGTAACAAGCACACTACGGCGCAGCTGATCGTTCCCGGACCTCAGGGGGACGAGACGCTCGCAAGTGCACACTCGAGCGATCTCGAGGAGTACGGTTGGGACGCGCCCACGAGTAACATCTCTGCAGCCTACCTGACCGGCCTGCTGGCCGGCAAACGGGCAGTCGAAGCCGACATTGAGGAGGCAGTCCTCGACATCGGCCTCAACACAGCAACGCCCGGAAACAAGGTGTTCGCAGTGCAGGAGGGCGCAATCGACGCCGGCCTCGAAATCCCGCACAACGACAGCGTGCTCGCGGACTGGTCGCGTACTCGCGGCGAACACATCGCCGAGTACGCCGAACAGTTAGACGAGCCGCTGTACAGCGGTGACTTCGACGCAACCGAACTCCCAGAACACTTCGACGAGGTACGAGAGGCGATTCTCGAATGAGTGGAAACAACTACAACGACAACGGATGGGAACCCGTTACCCGTCTCGGCCGGAAGGTCCAGGAGGGCGACATCGATACGATGGAGGCCGCCCTCAACTCGGGACTCCCGCTCAAGGAACCCGAACTCGTCGACCAGCTCCTCCCCGGGCTGGACGACGAAGTGCTTGACATCAACATGGTCCAGCGCATGACCGACTCCGGGCGACGCGTGAAGTTCCGTTGTGTCGTCGCCGTCGGCAACCGCGACGGCTACATCGGCTATGCGGAAGGTCGAGACGACCAGGTCGGGTCTGCTATCCAGAAGGCAATCGGTATCGCGAAACTGAACATCATCAAGGTCCCGCGCGGCTCCGGTTCGTGGGAGGACCGCTCGGACCGTCCACACTCGCTGACCCGACAGACGACCGGCAAAGCCGGCTCCGTCGAGGTCGAGGTCATTCCGGCCCCCGAAGGACTCGGGCTCGCCGCGAGTGACACGGTCCGTGCCGTCCTCGAACTGGCCGGCATCGAAAACGCCTGGACCAAGAGCCACGGCAACACGCGAACGACCGTCAACCTCGCGAAAGCGACGTTCAACGCTCTCGAGAACGCCTCGCAGTCGCGACACCCGCGGGCACGCGAGACCACCCGTGACGAAGCGGAGGTGACCGAGTGATGAAGGCAGTCGTTCAGGTCCGTGGCGAAGTGAATCGCCAGCAGACCGTCCAGGACACCCTGGAAATGCTCAACATTCACGGCGTCAACCACTGCGCACTCATCCCCGAAACCGACACCTACCGTGGCATGATCACGAAGGTTAACGACTACGTCGCCCACGGGGAACCCGACGCTGACGTGCTCGAAACGGTGCTCGCAAAGCGAGCGGAACCGCTCGAGGGCCGCCAGTCCGACGTCGACGAGGAGTGGCTCAGCGAGAACACCGAGTTCAGCGACTTCGCTGCACTCGCCGAGGCGCTACTCGACGAGGAAACGACGCTTCGCGAGGAGGGACTGTCGCCGACGCTGCGACTGCACCCGCCACGTGGCGGTCACAATGGGATCAAAAAGCCAACCGCGGAGGGCGGCCAACTCGGAAAACATACAACCGAGGACATTAACGTCCTGTTAGAATCGATGCGATAACAATGACGAGCAAAAAACGACGCCAGCGTGGATCGCGAACCCACAGCGGTGGCTCCCACAAAAACCGACGTGGGGCCGGACACCGTGGTGGACGCGGCCGCGCCGGGCGAAGCAAACACGAGTTCCACAACTACGAACCGAAGGGGAAACACGGCTTCAAGCGACCGCAGGGCATCCGCGAAGATGTCGCCGAAATCGACGTTCAGAAGTTAGACGAGGACGCGATCCTGTACGTCGCAGACGACCTTGCCGAGGAAACCGACGACGGATATGAACTCGACGCTCGCGATATCGTCGAGGACGGCCACGAGGTCGATGTCGTCAAGGTCCTCGGATCGGGGCAGGTACGCAACGCACTCGACGTTACTGCAGATGCGTTCTCGGAAGCAGCTCGCGAGAAGATCGAGACGGCCGGCGGTGAGGCGATCGTCTCGGAGCGAGGACAAGAGCGGGCGGAAGCTGACGAAACTGCGTCCGATCAGGAAGCCGAAGAACAGGACGAGGAGTAACATATGGGATGGAAGGAAGCTGCTGAACCGGTCTTAACGCGGATGCCCGCAGTCCGCCGTCCGGAGGGGCACGTTCCCTTTAAACGCAAGCTTGCGTGGACGGCTGGCATCCTGATGTTGTACTTCTTCCTGACGAACATCTCGCTGCTCGGGGTGCAGTCCGGTGGCGCAACCGACCTCTTCGGTGAGTTCCGTGCGATTCTGGCCGGTTCACAGGGGTCGCTGTTGCAGGTCGGTATTGGACCGATCGTCACCGCGAGCATCGTCTTGCAACTGCTTGGCGGTGCGAACCTACTCGGTCTCGACACCGACGACCCGCGCGATCAGGTCCTCTATCAGGGCCTGCAGAAGCTGCTGGTCGTCGTTATGGTGGTGCTGACCGGGCTGCCGATAGTGTTCGCCAGCGGCTTCCTGCCAGCTCAGTCGTCACTGCAGTTCGGGGGACTCACCCTCGACCATATGCAGGTCCAGCTTCTGATGTTCGCCCAGATCTTCGCCGGCGGTATCCTCATCCTCTACATGGACGAGGTCGTCAGCAAGTGGGGCGTCGGGAGCGGGATCGGGCTGTTCATCATCGCCGGCGTGAGCCAGCGACTCGTTACCGGACTCATCCAGCCAACTGCGGGTGGGTTCTTCTACGACTGGTATCAGATCATCACCGGGCAGGTGGCCGTCGGCTCGGTCTTCGCTGGCGATGGACTGTACACCATCCTGTTTCAGGAGGGGCACATCATCGCGCTGCTAACGACGGTCTTGATCTTCGCGATCGTCGTCTACGCGGAATCGGTTCGCGTGGAAATTCCACTCAGCCACGCCCGCGTCAAAGGTGCTCGCGGTCGCTTCCCAGTGAAGCTCATCTACGCGAGCGTCCTGCCGATGATCCTCGTCCGGGCGCTACAGGCGAACGTCCAGTTTATCGGACAGATCATGTCTTCGCAACTGGGAGCCAACATGCCCGAGTTCCTCGGGACCTACAACGCTAATGGACAACCCGTGAGCGGGTTCTTCTACTACGTCGCGCCGATCTACTCACCAAACGACTGGATGTGGTGGACCGGCGAAGTCTCCCAGGCGGCGTGGATGGTGATGATCCGCGTCTCCATCGACCTGGTATTCATGATCGCCGGCGGTGCGATCTTCGCCGTCTTCTGGGTCGAAACCACCGACATGGGCCCAGAATCCACAGCCAAGCAGATCCAGAACTCGGGGATGCAGATCCCCGGTTTCCGCCAGAACGTCGGCGTCATCGAGAAGGTCATGGAACGGTACATCCCGCAAGTGACTATCATCGGTGGTGCACTCGTCGGCTTGCTCGCCGTCTGGGCGAACATGCTCGGCACAATCGGGTCCATCAGTGGAACCGGTCTACTGCTGGCTGTCTCCATCACCTACAAGCTCTACGAAGAGATTGCCGAAGAGCAGATGATGGAGATGCATCCGATGATGCGCCAGATGTTCGGCAAGGAATAGCTGCTGTCGCCGATCTCCGGTTTTTCTTTCTCGCAGTCGTGATCGGACCCGTAGTAACAACTGCAACGATTTACACACTACTCACACAACCGTCGTGCGTCGTGCGACCGGGTATGCGAACTTGCAGTGGCTACTCGTTCCCTCCGATGGCCGTGGAGGTGAGTTCGAGTGTGAACTCTATCCACCGGCTGTCGAGAACAGTGTGCCTGAGTTGTTTATCCATCCCAGCGATAAACGCGAACTGTGCACGCACCTCTACTTGAATTGGAGATTCAGTTACGTTCGGAGACCGTTCGTCATCCCATGGTACCTGAGAGAAGCCGAACCCGGTAGTCTCTACCAACCTGTTTCGCTTTACTCTCCTTTCGCCTCGTCCCACGACCCGACCTCGTACACGTCCGTCTGTTCGTCGACGATGGGAAGGTCCGCAAGCGCCTCCCTATCGAAAGCATCAGCGTTTTCCGTAGCTACATCTCCAAGATCGTCGACAGCGACGTACGTTTTTCCGACACCGTCGTCCTGCTTCGTCGTCGGTATCAGCTGATCGAGCAGTCCACCGAGATCTTCGAACGTTGCGCCCCCGTGAACGCGTATCGTCTCCCCGTCGAGTTCAACGTTCGTCCGCGTGAGATCGAGATTCCACTCGTCGAGAGCGGAAACGAAGGCAGCCCCGTCCGAACCACCGAGCGGATCGAACTGGACCGACTTGGCCAGATAGTCCGCAGTCCGATTAGCAACGGTTTCCCGTGGCAACTCGAACTCTCCTTCGAGATCGACGGTGCTGCGATCGGTTGTGATCTCGAGATCAAAGGCGGTATCCGGTCGTGAACCGAGTCCGCGTGCAGCGCGTTCGTCAACGTAGTCGGACCAATTCTCGGTCGCACCGGTTATAGTCGCTGTAACACTGTAGCGCCGATCGGACTGTCCCTGCGTGCCCGTGTCGTGTGCTTGATTCGGTGTCGTCTCTCCCTCCGCGTTCCATTCGAGCACCGTTTGGAGGTCCGCCTCCCGCTGCGCATCGAGTCTCGCCTGGAGGTTCGTCTCGGTGTCAGTTCCGTTCGCGTTCGGGGACGCCCTCTCGAGGCGTTCCGGTTCGATAATCGCCCGAAGTGCCCGCTCGTAGTTTGCCAGTTTCACGTTCCAGTCAGTCCGGGTCGTCTGTCCCATCCCCTGGCCCGTCTGTTTCGGCGTCGTCTCCTGGGTGAACTCGGCAGTCTCGATCTCGAGTTCAGAGAGCGCCGTCGTAAGGACACGCTCGTTTTCCGGGGTGGATTGCTGTACAGTACTTCCCTCCGTCGTGGCTCCGTCACTTCCTGTTAATGTCGTCGACAGCGCGCGTTCGATTCCCTCGTTGAGTCCCGTGTAGGTTACTGTGAACTCGAGGTCGAGTTCGTAGTCCGATTGTGCAGCCGTTGAAGCGGCCGTCTGATTCGAGTCCGTTGTATTCGATGCTGTCTCTTCCGCAACCAGTGCGTACTGCTCGAGTTCGACGCTGCTCTCGCCGCCGAACCTAGCCGCAATCGAGCCGAACTCCGTCTCGAGGGTATCACTGGCGTTTGCACGTGTCTGCCAGCGGGAGACGGCACTCGAATCAATCTGGGTACGGCGCTCGATGTGCATCCTGTACTCTCCGTCGGTACTCCCGCTGTCGGCGACAGAAACTGACAGATATCGCGGTGTCTCTGTCTCTGTCCCCGTCGTCGAGGACGTGCTCGTGGCCGTCCCGGTCGTTGTGATCGCATCCGGCGTGAGACGGATCTCACCGGTTGTTGATCCCGAAAGGCGCTCTTCCATATGCTCTGTCGGCCCTGTCGCCGAGAGTGCGGCCTCGAACTCGTTTGTATCCCGACTGGACTCGCCGGACACATCGAGGTCGAGCGTCGATCCAGGGGTTGGCTGGTCGAGAACCTGCTCACCGTCGGCGAGCTGTGCCGGCGTCACCGGTATCTCTGTGCCCGCTGTTTCGCGGTCCTGTCCGGCGAGTTCAGTGGTGAGTTCAGTAAGCGCAGTCGTTGCAGTAACGCTCCGCCGAACCGGGCTCTGCGTGTCGTTGAGTGTGTTCTCGTAGACGAGGATGGCCCCGCCGTCGGCTGTGAGATAGACGTCATCCGCTGTGCCGTGTCTAGCGCCGGCCTCGGCAGGCGTGTCGTAGGTTGGTATGTCGTCCGGTAGCTGTGGACCGTTCTCGGAGAGAAGCGAGTCCTGCGGCGTTGAACCGTACATATATGTCAGTCCGAGACTGAACACAGCGAGACAGGCGAGCCCGATAACGAGGAGGGCTGCAATCGTATTACTGGCCTGTGTCGGTTCGGTGTCTGACCATGGCCAGAGGTCCATGTCAGATGCTACTGGCTAGATGCGTATAAAGTTCAACAATTAGATGCGAGTCGACTCTCCCGCGACCGTTGGCTCACTGGATCGAGTATCCAGCGGCGATGACGAGCAGGAACACCATGAATACGGCCGTTGCCATCATGTAACTGATCGCTCGTGGCTCTTCGATCAGGTGCTGATAGTAGCCGGCGATCAGCAGGATCTTCGTGACTGCCAAGACGATCGTCCCGCCGATGGCCGTTGCGTACGCGAAGTTGAACTCGAAGAAGACGAACTTCCCCGTCGCCAGTGCCACCAGGAGGATGTAGATCAGGGTGTACGTTCGAAGGTTGGCCATTAGTGTGGAATGTGGGTGACGGATACTTATACCTTCCTCATACGTACTGCCGTTCCTCCTACGGTGGTTTTATCCACCGAATCGGTTCCGCTCGGGGAGACCAAATCAGGCGTCGAGTTCGCGACTGGGCCACGCAACGGTTCGAACGAAGACGGCGCCACAGCGACTCAAAACAGGCAGAAAGAAAGCAGTTTCACATCGCATGCAGACCGGAATCAAGCGGTGTGACCGCTTGAGTGGTCTACATCAGGTAGAACAGTGGGAACAGGAGCACCCACACGATGTCCACGAAGTGCCAGTAGAGTCCGAAGAACTCCACCGGCCGATGGTCCTCGAGGTACGCGTCGATGCTGATGATCCGATAGATCATAAACAGCGCGACGAGGACGCCGAGGATCACGTGTAAGGCGTGGAGGCCGGTCGTCACGTAGTAGATCGAGTACTCGATACTGTACCACCAGTAGTGGCCGTCGCCCATCTTCTGGGTGTACTCGAAGGCCTTGACGCCCATGAACGCCAGTGCGAGCAACACCGTCGCACCCATCGCACCGAGGAGCCCGCTCTTGTTCTTTCGCTCGGCCATCACCAGCGCGATGATGACGGTGAAACTCGAGGTGAGCAGGATGTACGTGTTGACCAACCCGGCCATCGTGATCGGGTCGAACTCCCAGTCCATCCAGCCCATGTGGAGGCGCATGAAGATGTACGCACCGATCGCAGCGCCGAAGACGATGACGTCCGACGCGAGGAACACCCAGATACCGAACTTCGTGTTTCCAATGCCGCCGAACGGCCAGCGCTCGGCGATGTTCATCACGGGTGCATCGAACTTCTCGCGACCGAACTGGAACAGCGTGATCCCCATAATCGCCATCCCGAGCGCGATCAGCACTGGATACATGATATCCGGCTGGGTCTCGAAGCCGACCAGTCCTTCCGGCGGTTCGGCCGTCCCCTCGGCGAAGTTGGCGACGAACGGCGTCAGCCCGGACAGTCCGAGGAAGAACACGAACATTCCGACGCCGATTCCGAACGGCCAGATACTGGCGTGGTCTGCGTGTTCGGCTTCGTGCTCGACACTCGCTTCAGCCGTGTTGCCCTGTCCGTGTGCAACACCGCCGTCGGTTGCAGCCGGCGAGTCGTCGACGAACTCGAGTCGACCGCTGGCGTAACTCGGCCGTCCGTCCCAGTTCTCGAGCGGTGGCGGCGAGGGGATTGCCCACTCGGCCGTCCGGGAGTACTCCCACGGATTGTCGGGAGCCTTGGGTCCGGAGATCCAACTCTTCGCGAACGTGAAGAACATAATCAGGAACGAGAGCCCGAGGACGAACGCCCCGACAGTTGCGATCTGGTGGTAGATCTGGGCGCTCTCGCCGTAGTGGAAGACGCGCCGTGGCGTTTCCCAGGCGAGGAACATCGGGAAGTACAGCATGTTGAACCCGATGAAATAGACTGCGAAGTTTAACTTCCCGAGCGCCTCCGAGTACATCTTTCCAGTTATCTTCGGCCACCAGTAGTAGAGGCCGGCGACCAGCGCCGTCACTCCGGAGACCATCACGTAGTGGAAGTGAGCGACGACCCAGTAGGTGCCACGGAACTCGTAGTCGAGCACGACGGCACCGAGGAAGACCCCCGTAATGCCACCGAGGATGAACAACACGAGCGCGCCGAGGCTAAAGAGGAACGGCGTCGTGAACCGAACCCGTCCCTTGACCATCGTGTAGATCAACGAGAAGACCATCAGGTCGAACGGGAGCGAAATCCCGATCGTCGTGGCCATGTACAGCGTCTTGATCTCCAGATTGATCGTCGTCAGGAACATGTGGTGCATCCAGACGAGGAACGACTGGACCGCCACGAGAACCATCGCGATGATGACCCATTTGCGGCCGACGAGGCGCCGTCCAGTAAAGGTCTGGAACGTCTCGAACATGATCCCTAACGCCGGGAAGAAGACGATATACACCTCTGGATGGCCGAAGAACCAGAACAGGTGCGCCCACAACAGGCTCGACCCCTGATCCGTCATGAAGTACTCGGTCAGGAACAACCGGTCGATCGAGAGCAACAACAGTGCTGCGAGCAACGCCGCGAAGGCAAACAGCATCATCCAGACCGTCAGGAGCCACGACCAGGTGAACATCGGCATGTTCCAGAGGCCAAGTCCTTCGGCCCGTGAGCGGTGAATCGTCGTCAGGAAGTTCACCGACCCGATCGTGATCGACATGACGAACAACGTCAGTGCGAGTATCGCTGCGTTATTGCCTGCCGTCGCGTCCATTGCAGGCGTGTACATCGGCACGTTCAGCGGCGCGTACAACGTCCACCCGCCGGCGTACGTCTGCCCCTGGAAGAACGAGAGGACGAACAGGATCCCCGAGAACAGGTAAAACCAGTAACTCAGGGCGTTCAGTCGTGGGAACGCGAGATCCTTCGCACCGATCTGGAGCGGCACCAGATAGTTCGCGAACCCGGATGCGATCGGTGAGAGGAACCAGAAAACCATCAACAGTCCGTGCGTCGAAACTGCCTGGTTGAACTGGACTGGTTCGAGAATGCCGAGTCCACCCGGTTCCCAGAGCTGCACCCGGAACAGCAGCGCCATCGCGCCCCCCAGCAGGAGGAAAAACAGCGCTGTCGTGATGTACAGAATCCCAACGTCCTTGTGGTTCGTCGTGACGAGCCAGCGTTTGACGGACGTCATCGGCGGTAGATCACTCATTCGCCGTCACCCCCCGTGTCGTCTTGCTGTTGGTCGGTTTCGTTTCCGGCACCGTCTTCGCCACCGTTTCCGCCATCAGCGTCGTTTGTTCCGTCGTCATTACTCTCTTCACCCTCCTCACCGGAACTCGCCGTTTCGAACGTATAGGTCTCGTCGACTGGTCCGGTGAAATCGACGCTCTCTTCGATCGGTTCGTACTGATCGTCAGTCGGCGTGATCGTCAGGTTGTACTGGCCGCCCTGTTCGATCTCGTCGATGGTGATCGATCCGTTCTCGAACTCATCGGCCGAGTACGTGTAGGTCAGATCCTGCTCGTACTGGTCGTTCTCCTCGTGGACGAGTTCAAGTTCGTAGCCGTCGGTCACGCGCGACTCGTTTTCGTCCTCGACCGTGATCGTCATCGTGAGCTGGTCGTCGACCCACTGTTCGAACTCGTCTTCCGAGAGCACGGTAACGTCGGAGTTCATCCCGGAGTGACCGAAGCCACACAGTTCGAAGCACTCGACCGTGTAGTTCCCGCCTTCGTCCGCCTGGAACCAGGTTTCGTCGGTTTCACCGGGGATCGCGTCGGCTTTGACGCGTAAGTCTGAGATGCCGAACGTGTGCCAGACGTCCTGTGATGTTGTCTCTATCCAGATGGGCGTATCGGCAGGGATGACGAGTCCTTCATTAAGACCGTTAGTCTCGATACCGTTCTCGTAGTTAAAGTCCCAACCGAACGCGTATCCTTCGACATCGATCTCGAGCGCGTCCTCGTCGGGGGTGTCCGGGCCGTCTTCGACGACAAGTAGCATGCCGTACGACCAGACGACCAGCGAAATGACGATGATCGCGCTCAGTCCGAACGAGAGGAATAACTTCTTGCCGCCCTGTCCGCCTGTCGGGAGTTCCCCAAGCGTTGGCAGATCCTCATCGGCTTTCGTCTCGCCGTCATCACGATACTTGTACGCGTTGTACAAGGTGTAGGAGATAACGACGACGCCGACGAGTGTCCCGAGACCGAGGAACACGAGGAAGATCTCATCGAAGATATCGACTCGGGTCTGCGCCTGCATCGGGGTCGTGTATGCGTTGAAGATCGTATTCACCTCTGTTGAAGCCGTCTATATGTCGGACCGTGGTTTCCGGGACCACTTATCTATTTGGAAACGGGCCGGGGTGCGCTCTTTCCCGTCGTAAACGGGCTCTCTGTGTCCGTCGATGGCTGGCGTCGATCCGGCCGCCCGTGACAGACCCAACGAGCCCGTTGACATGGTCCTCGGGACTCTTGTTGGAGTCAGTCCTTTTCTTTCTGTCGCTAATTCGCCGCGAGTTCAGTTGCAAAGACGAACGCTCACGCGCACGCGAGTGCATCATCCGAACAGGTTCGGTGTGGCGGGCGTGGTAGAGACAGCGAGCCGAGGGGTTTGCACTGCTATGGCGGCGATTTCCGCTCGCGCGCGGTTGGTGTGAGAGGAGAGACGAGTGCGAGTGGGACTGCAATCGCTCTCGAGTGGTCGCTAGTAGAGATAGTAGTCTAGAGATCGACCACCCAGACGCGGCCGTCCGACGGAAGGTGATACACGGTCTGAAAGACGGCGTCGATAAACTGCGCGATCCGATTTGGATCTGCCTTCGCGCTCACCCGGACGTTGATGCCGGCCGCGTCTTCGGATCGCGTGAGATCGTCGATCTTGAAGACGGGAAAGTCGTCGAGAAGCCCCTTGAGTCGGTCGAGTTCGTCGTCGGTGCAGTCGACGTTGATCGTGCCGTCGCTGAACTGGAGCCACGGGATGCCGAGAGCGGGATCGAGGTCGTTGGTAGGGGATGGGTCAGGATCGCGTTCCGATTCGGTGTCGCGGTCGGATTGGAACTCAGATTCGGCGTCGGATGTCGACTCGAATACGTCTGGATCGGCTTCGAACGTCACGAACCCGCTGCCGCGAGTTCGGTGTGCCGTAATCGCATCGCCGTAGAGTTCCTGGCGCGCTTTCGGTGTGGTCGCATCGAACCGGGTCATACCGGGATAGATGTGCCCGTTTCTTTAAGCCTTTATGCGCCGCCGCTGAACGGTGGGATATGGTACAGCCACGAATTTTGATTCTCGGGGCACCCGGGGCGGGCAAAGGGACACAAAGTGCAAATATCGTCGACGAGTTCGACGTCGATCACATCACCACCGGCGATGCACTTCGGGCCAACAAGGGGATGGATCTCTCCGATATGGACACCGAGTACGACACCCCCGGCGAGTACATGGACCAAGGTGAACTCGTTCCCGACAAAGTCGTCAACGCAATCGTCGACGAGGCGCTCTCACAGGCGGACGGCTTCGTTCTCGACGGCTACCCGCGCAATCTGGACCAGGCCGAAGAGCTCGAGGACATGACCGAGCTCGATGTCGTTCTCTATCTCGATGTCGACGAGGAAGAACTCGTACACCGGCTCACCGGTCGCCGTCTGGACCCGGAAACGGGCGATATATACCACGTCGAGTACAACCCGCCGGAGGACCCGGAAGTCGAAGCGCGACTCGAGCAGCGCGAGGACGACACGGAAGAGACCGTTCGCGAGCGACTCCGGGTGTACGAAGAGAATACGGAACCGGTCGTTGAATACTACGAGGAGAAGGGAACGCTCGAGCGGATCGATGGGAATCAGGCACCGGCTGCAGTTTGGGAGTCCGTCAAGGAGACGATTTCGGACGCAGCCTAACGTCGTCAGTTGTTTTCGACGTCGATTTCGTATTCTGCAATATTGAGATAGGTAAGCTGTGGTGCCGGCTCGTATCCGGGCGGGATCACCTCGATTTCAGAACTATTCATCGGCTGCTCGTTGACGTTTTTGAAGTTGCTTCGCTCGGAAATGGAGTGTGCGATAATCGAGCCGTCGAACTCCGGGCTCCCCTGCAGGTGGATCTGGTACTCCTCGTCGTTGTTCGAGTTCACTTGCCAGCCGTCGAACCCGTCCTCACCGGGCGTTTTGTCGCTGGCAGCATACAACAGCCCTTCGACGTAGCCGTTACCGAAATCGACGCCCATCTCCGAGGTGCCGTAGAGTTGGAGATTCGATTCGTCATCGCCACACGTCTGGGTGAACTCGTTGGTATCGACGTCTATATCGCCGGTCGCGTAGATCTTTGCCTGGTTCGATCCATCGGGGCCACACGCGTCGACTGTGATATCGTAGCCGGAGATATCATCGTCGACTACGAGTACCGCATTCCCGTCTTCGAGCGAGAAGGTGAGTTCGTCGGCAGCATCTAACGATCCTTCCGCAGCGAAATACGTTCCAGCGGTGATTTCGGACCAGTCGCCGGTGTCAATGTGTGATTCGTTCTCTCTGAAATCGGCTTTCATCTCGGAGATGATACCATCTAACGGTTTGAACTGCTCGCTCCCGATATCATCGAATTCGCCGCCGGATTGGTGGGCGTCGTAGTTGGATTCGTCGCCGAGAGCGACGCCTTTAGAGAACGCGTTATCGATGTCTTCGTAGCCGAGCCGAACCTTCAGCGTTCCATCGTCGTTTGCAGCGTCATAACAGCCCTGTTGTAGCGACGTATCGCCTGCTTCGCTCGTAAAGTGCTGTTCCCATCCCAGACAGTATTCGCTCTCGATTTCGATGAATACGTGGTCGTCCTTGATGTAGTTCATCGAATTAGCGTGCGCACTGGCCTGTTCAATCGCGATATCGCCCGAGTCGATCGTCTTGTTCTCGGTTAGTTCGACGACCGGAAACGAGAGCGTATTCGTCCGATGGTCGTAATTGATCGGTGGAGCCGACAGTACCCGTGTTTGCGTGCCGGTTTCACGGAATACAGCACCGCCCTCATAGGCGAGTCGCGTTCCGTCATCGGCGTCGTATTCGATGGTTCCGATCGTTCCGTTCGCGATCGGGGTGGTCGTCCCGCTATTGTTTTCCGCCCAGATTTCGTACGTTGCGGAGTCGTGGTGGGCGATGGCACCGTGTTCACCGGCTTCCAGATTGGAGCCGTGGGTAACGTCGTTGTTCGTCGTCGCCGTCGAAATCTGTTGGCTCAACTCGACGAACGCCTGCTCGACTCGTTCCTGTTCGGACTGTTGTTCCGTCTGCCCGATTCCCTCGCCGGCGACAAGCAAGACACCGATACTACCGGCTGCCACCATCCCGATCAGGAGGACGATTCCAAGCACGGACGATTGTGCCCGGCTTGATCCCCCCACCGACCGCTCCCTTCGTCGAACCCTCATAGAGACGCAACTCGTGAACGCGAGTATAATACAATCGACCGATCAAATACTTCAATTCCGTTTATATCCTCCATCTGTGGAATTATAATAAGGGTCCAGTAGAAGGATATCGGGACAGAGACATCTCCTGTTGATTTCTACCGGCACGAGTAGCTGGCTTCCGAAGATAAACACTTGTATACCGAACCTGCCCTAGCCCTAGTATACCCAGATGACACGGACAGTCGAGAAGATCAATTCCCTCGTCCACGAGGATTCCTCGATGAATGAGGCACTCGAGTCTATCCGCGAGGAAGCCGATGAAAACGGCGGCGAGGTCCAGTGGGGCGATGTTAGCGACGAGCTGACGAGCGGACAGTGGGGACGACTGATCGAGAAAGGGATACTGGTCGATGGCGACGACGGCTTCGAGATCGCCGATCGGGATGCCTACGATGAGGCACTCGACGGTGATGGTTCCAGTAGCGGAGTCAGTACCGATGTCGATATCGATGCCGAGGCATCCAAGTGGTCTCAATGGGACAAAATAGCCGGAGCCGCCTCGCTGCTTTTGATGTTTGGCTACTGGCTCAACCCGATCAAACAGATCGTCGGCAGTACACTCAACAATGCGCTCGGCCCACTCGATGCCGCGTTACCGTTCTACGCCGTTATCCTCTCTATTGCCCTGATAACCGGCCTGTACTCGACGCTGTTGCAAGCGAACCTCATGAACCCCGAGATCATGAGCAAGTACCAAGAGCGAATGCAGGCGATGCAGGACAAACAGCAAGACGTTCGCGAACGCAAGGAAGAAGCCGAAGAACGCGGCGCAAGCGAGGCCGAAATCGAACGGCTCGAAGATGAACTCGAAGACGTTCGCGAGGAGCAGATGGAAGCGATGGCGGAGAATATGGGCATGTTCAAAGAGCAGATCCGGCCGATGGTCTGGATTATGCTGTTGACCATTCCGCTGTTCCTCTGGATGCACTGGAAGATCAACGGCGTCGGACTGACCGGAACCGAGGCGACCGTCGTCATGCCGATCGCCGGGGAAGTCCAGTGGACCGACTCTATCGCCGGTCCGATGCAGGCCTGGATCGTCTGGTACTTCCTGTGCTCGGTCGGCTTCCAGCAACTTCTCCGCAAGTCGCTGAACATCGACATGACGCCATCGGGCACCTGAACGGTCCGTCCACTCACCGACTGTCGCCATCGTTCTCACGATTCAAAACCCATTTTACCGACCACACCGCAGATCGGATATGTTACTCACCGTCTCTGGTCCGCCAGGAAGCGGAAAGAGCACAACTGCAGCGTTACTCGCCGATGCGTTCGACCTGGAACACGTCAGCGGTGGCGACATCTTTCGCCAGCTCGCGGACGAACGCGGGTACACCCCCCTCGAGTTCAACAAACTCGCCGAGGAGAACGACCAGATCGATCGCGATCTCGACCGGCGACTTCGGGAGATCGCGGTGGATGAGGACGATCTCGTGCTCGAATCTCGGCTCGCGGGGTGGCTTGCGGCCGAGCAGGCGGACTTTCGGTTCTGGCTCGATGCGCCCCCCCGCGTCCGAGGACAGCGGATCGCAGAGCGCGAGGAAAAAGCGCCCGAGCGGGCGACGGAGGAGACCCAGGCGCGCGAGGCGAGCGAAGCACAGCGGTACGAGGAGTATTACGGCATCGATATCCGGGATTTGACGATCTACGACCTCTCGGTCAATACGGCGCGTTGGGATCCGGATTCCGTGCTCGATATGCTCGTGACTGCCGTCGAGGAGTACGATGCAGCGGCTGACGAGGGACAGGCACAGATCGATCTCGACGACGGGTTCTAGGGATGACACGACGCCTTCGCGGTCCACCCGCCGATCGCTCGCCGGCCGAACTGCTCACCTTCGGTGTCATCAATCTCGATAAGCCGCCGGGACCGTCCTCGCATCAGGTCAGCGGCTGGTTGCGCGACGCTGTCGCCGAGACGCTTGCCGAACGCGATACCGGCGAAGCTATCGATCAGGCTGCTCACGCCGGCACGCTCGATCCCAAGGTGACGGGCTGTCTCCCGACGATGCTGGGGGAGGCGACCCGCCTCGCGCAGGTCTTCCTCGAGGGCGAGAAAGAATACGTCGCCGTCCTCGAGTGCCACGGGACGATACCGACTGACGCGAAGTCGATTCTCGACGAGTTCGAAGGGCCGATTTACCAGAAGCCACCCCGGAAGAGCGCCGTCTCGCGCCGGCTTCGCGTTCGCGAGATTTACGACCTCGATGTGCTCGAACGAGACGGTCGCCAACTTCTCCTGCGGATTCGCTGTGAAAGTGGGACGTACGTCCGCAAACTCTGTCACGACCTCGGACTCGCACTCGGCACCGGCGGGCACATGGGCCATCTGCGTCGCACTGCGACGACGCCGTTCGACGACACGGATCTGTACACGGCCACCGAGTTCCTCGACGCGCTCGCGTTCTGGATCGAGGACGCCGACCCCGAACCGCTTCGGGCCGTCGTCGACCCTGCAGAGCGAATTCTCGAGGGGATTCCACGACTCACTATCGCAGACAGCGCCGCACGCGAGGTCGCAAACGGTGCACCGGTCTACGCGCCGGGCGTCCTCGATAGCGACGTTTCCCCCGACGATCCGTCGACCGATCGACCGCTCGTTGCCTGCTACACGCCGAACGGTGCCGCCGTCTGTCTCGGTGAACTCGTCGGTGACCCCGAGGCTACATCGGGCGTTGTCGTCGATCTAGAACGAGTACTCGTCTGATTGATGGAGTTACGGCCCGGTAGTCGCGCGGACATCGTCGTCACTGGCAGTCGCTCTTCGATCGACAGCCTCGATCGCCGGCTGTGATGTATTGTCCGTCCTGGTTTCACGGCGCCTTCTTTCCACTCGGTGTACCGTGGCGAGTTGTGGTATCGGGTTAAAACGACACTCTTAAACGGTAGACACTCGTCCTACCACGTGCGGGACCGTGGGGTAGTGGTATCCTCTGCGGATGGGGTCCGTAGGACCCGAGTTCAATTCTCGGCGGTCCCACTCGAAATTTCGTAACTCGCCAACTTCTGGCCCCGAACCCCCTCAGACGGCCGGAAATTCAATTCTCTCTTTCGGTATATTTCTACATAGCAGACAATACAAGTGGCGTGACCATTGCGCCGTAACTAATCGACTGCTGCTCCCCTGTGACTTGATTAGAAACCCCATTCCGCCGCTCTATCACTCCTGCAAACGCAACTGGTGAACGGTTCGTCTAGTCGCTGTTATCATAAGTTCCTTCGACGTTCCATCCGTAGACGCTCCATGGCACAGGACGTATTAGATGAGACTGACCGCGGCATTCTGTATCTGCTCCAGCAGAACGCACGGGAGACGACGGCAGCTGAAATCGCTGAAGCAGTCGGGGTCTCTGCGGGGACCGTTCGAAATCGAATCGATCGACTCGAAGAACAGGGGGTTCTCGAGGGGTATATTCCGGATATCGATTACGAAACGGCGGGCTTCGAGCTCCACATTTTGTTTACGTGCACGTCCGAAACCCAGCCGACGACCGAGTTCGTCGAGGAGGTGCTCGATCAGCATGGAGTCGTAACTGTTCGCAAACTGCTTGCCGGGGACCAAAACCTCCACGTTGAGGCCGTTGGGACAAGTACAGGTGATATCTCTCAGATTGCAAAGACGCTACAAGAGTGCGGGCTCGATATCAGCCGATCGGAGGTTCTCGAGGCGGAGTTTCGCCAACCGTTCAATCACTTTGGACAGAAGCTTGCGGACAAGAAGTGAGACGCGATGTCTGTACCGGCACTATCTCTTCGTCGCGTTGCTTTCGACGGTCTTGTCTAACAGACCTATTTGATCCTTTCCTTCGAAAAGCGCAGTAATAACCATTTCAGGACAGGCTATCGAGAATGCTGGGATCATTCTTATGACCGTCGAGTTCTGGTATCCAGCTATGGCATCCCGTCCTGAGACTCATCCCCCAGAGACAGACGAACTCTGTACGAAAATCGTCGAGGCGGTCGCTGAACGAGAACAGTGTGATGCGACCGAGTTGCCGCCGCTGTATGAGACCATCGATCCCGCTGCGATCACTGGTCTCTTCGGATTGACACCGACACACTCACGTCCCACCGGACGGCTCACGTTCGAATACTGCGAGTACCGCGTCGCGGTCGATGCGGGAGGGTCGGTTTCGATTACACCGTGTGAGTGACTGACCTGTCAGTAGCGGGGTCGTGGCTGTTTTCTCGCTTCCGCGTGGTCGTTCACTCGGAAATATCCCCCTCGTCCATCGCTCGCGTTTCCGAGGCGACGAATTTTGCGAGTTTTCGTTTCGTGTGGGCTGAGACGAGATGTTCCTCGAGTTCTTGCTCTTGCACCGGAGATTCACGGCACAGTGGACATTCGATGGGCGTTCTGGACGCCATAGAATAGACACGGTCGTCTACAGGAAAAGCGTTCGCCGGTAGTGTGGATCGAGTAATTTAATCAGTCACTGCTCGTATTGAGAGGAACTGATGACAGTCGTACTCGCTGGGATCGGGGCCGACAGCACGAATCTCGGTGCACTTGGGCCGCTGTACGACGATGGCCGCTTCGAATACGTTCCGATTCCGGAGAAGACCCGTAAAACGAGCGAGACGGCGACGCTTGGATCGTGGACCCTCCGCTACGATGATCGGGCCGCCGCAGACCTGACGACTCGGATCGAGCCACAACCGATCCGAAACGGTGTTGACTCGGTCTCTGGCGCTGCACTTGCGGAGTGGCCGCTGCACCGTGATCCGAACTTCGAGGCGCTAACCTACGGTGAACATCGATCCAATGGCTACGTCTCCCGTCTTCGATCGCTCGAACCGGGCGATATCGTCGGCTTCTACGCCGGCCTCCGTCGACCGGAGGGAGACCGGGCACACCGGTACTTGATCGGATACTTCACCGTCGATAGCGTCGCCGTTATTACCCCCGAAATGTGCGAGACGGATCGCGAGGCGATTCTCGCAGCCAACCCGGAGAACGCACACGTAAAACGCGCACGGGAACGAGACGGTGAACTCTATCGGCAGGACAAACCGGTTGTGATCGTCGCCGGCCGCGAACCAGGTGGTCTCTTCGACCGCTATCCCATCCGTCTCAGCGAGTACTACGTCAAACCGGGCAACGTACAAGCACAGTATTATCTTCGTGAGGAAATCGAAACGGAATGGAACGTCCGCGCGGGTGGGCAGAACATGCTCTTCAAGCCGGCCTACCGATGTGAACTCTCGAGCGAGGCGTTCCGGAACCTAGTTGGCCCCCGTACTGATCGAACGCCAGCCGACGCGATGGATGACAGTCCGGCCAGTACGCAACCCGACAGCGGCCGGTGAGCGACTCGTGTGAGGATCGGTCAGTTTCTTGTAGTACTTGACCGACAACCCAGACGTGACCGCCGATAACTCCCGTTCCCGTCACGACCGCATTCGACGCCACCCCACGCCCGGCGTTCGGAACTCGCTCGCTCACTGGACGAGCGCAAAGCACCCGCTTCGGGTTGCGCTCAACTACCTCTTCGTCTGGTTCGCTCGCATTTCTCCGAGCCTCCGCCTGCGGCGGTGGTGCTTGCGTCGACTCGGTGTCACCGTTGAGCCCGGTGTTTCCTGGGGACTCGAGGCGACGCCCGACGTCTTCTGGCCGGAACTGATCACGATGGAGAAACACGCAATCGTCGGCTACGACGCAACGCTGCTCTGTCACGAGTTCTTGCAGGACGAGTATCGGACGGGTGAAATCGTCGTCGGCGAGCGAGCGATGATCGGTGCTGGAGCGATCGTGTTGCCGGGCGTCGAGATCGGTGCGGGTGCAAGCGTCGCGGCGAACTCGCTGGTGACGAGGGATGTCGAACCGGGGACCACCGTCGCGGGTGTACCGGCGCGGAAGATGGGGGGTGGGAGTGAGAGTCGGGGTGAGACTCAGACTCAGAGCCAGAGTTGGAGTCAGGGTCAGACAGAGTGCACGGCAGACCAAAAGCGAACGGAGTGGGGACAAACGGGTGGTGTGGACGGAGATCACGGAAACGGCGATGGATCTGGAGACGCCGAAGAGAACGAGGAATCAAGCAACGCGTAATCGGCCGTATCGAATTCGACGCGGGTGGTGATGTGTGCTGGGTAGCGGGTGACGGGTTGCGAGTGACGAGTAGCGAGTGTTCGTCGCCTACAGCGCCGACCAGGATTTACGGGCTTCGTTCCAGGAGGTGATATCGGCGATCCAGCGGGCAGCGATCATCTTCTTCAGGTTCTTTGCGGGGATGCCACCGAAGGTGTCGACGGGCAGTGAGATGCCAAGGGCCGGTTTGACTTCGTGAGCGACTGCCTTCTCGCCGACGGAGATGACAGTACCCTTGTCGTCGTATTCCCAGGTTTTGAGCGGGCGGTTTTCGATCGCTCGGGAGATGTTTTCGCCGACGATCTCGGCGGCCTGCCAGGCGGCCTGTGCGGTCGGCGGCGCGGGCTGGTCGCCTTGGTCGATGAGCGCCGAGTCGCCGATCGCGAAGACGTTGTCGACGGAGGTCTGGAAGTTCGCCGCAACGTTGACGCGGTTGTGTTCCTTTTCGAGTGCAGCGTCGTCGAGTGCGTCGCGGCCGGTAATGCCGCCGGTCCAGATGAGTACGTCGTGGTCGAGTGGCTCGCCTTCGTCGAACTCGATGACCTCGTCGGTTGCTTCGGTAATCGGGTCGTCCGTGTGGATGCGAACGCCGGCGTCTTCGAGAAGGTCCCGGAGGGCCTGCTGGATTTCCGGGTCGTTACCGGGGAAAATTTCGTCGAGCGCTTCGACGAGGTGGATTTCGATCGGCGCGCGGTGGGCGTCGCGGAACTCGGCGATCTCGCCGGCGGTCTGGATGCCGGAGAGTCCGGCACCGCCGACGACGATCTGTGCGGGTTCGCCGCGGGTGGCGTCCTGGCTTGCCTCTTTGACGGCATCGTGGATCTCCAGGGCGTCGTCGAGATTTTTCAGCGTAAGCGAGTGCTCCTCGAGCCCGGGGATGCCGTAGTAGGCGGTCTGGCTGCCCAGTGCGACGAGGACGTAGTCGTATTCGACGGGATCGCTGTCCGCGAGTTCGACGAGTTGGTCGTCAGTATCCAGGCCGACGACTTCGTCTTGAATGAACCGGGTCGACGGATCGGCAACCTGGGTAACGGGGAACGTGATGTCGGATTGCACGTCCGGGTCGCGGATCACGCGGTGGGCCTCGTGTAAGACGAGGTGGTAGTCGACATCAGCGATCCAGGTCAACCGTGCGTTGCCGCCGAGTTCCGACTGGAGCTTGCTGATCGCGCCGGTACCAGCGTACCCGGCACCGAGCACGACGACGTTTTCAGTCATACCTCACAATCTAAAACACTACGATACAAAGGTGTTGGAACTCGTATCAGTGTGTTTCTCGTTGTCATGGTGTGGTGACGGAACCGTGCCGGCCGTGATGGCCGGTCCATCCCGAACTCGACGAGGGAGCTGTCGTCGACAGGTTTAGGGTTAGATGGATCTAAATCGGTGTACGATGATGCTGAGCGACGTGATGGAGGATTACCTCAAGGCGATCTATCAGCTCCAGGGTGAGCACGAGGAACGGATCAAGACCTCTGCGATCGCCGATGCGCTCGAGGTCACGTCGCCGACCGTTACTAGCATGCTCGAGAAATTAGAAGAGCGCGGGCTGGTCGACCGCGAGAAGTACCGCGGCGTCACGCTCACGGACGAAGGTGAAACCGTCGCTCTCGAAGTCGTCCGTCACCACCGCTTGCTCGAGGCCTACCTCACCGAACATCTCGACTACGATTGGTCCGAAGTCCACGCCGAGGCGGATCGTCTCGAACACCACATCAGCGAGGACTTCGAGGCCCGCGTCGCAGATGCCCTCGACGAACCGGAGGTCGATCCGCACGGCTCGCCGATTCCGAGTGCCGATCTCGAACCACCCGACCGCTCGGCGGGCAAGTCAGTTACCGAGTTCGCAGAGGGCGATGTCGTCGTCGTCGAAGAGGTAGCCGACCACGACCCGGAAGTCCTGTCGTATCTCGCAACTCACGGTGTCGAACCCGGCGTCGAACTCGAGATTCTCGAAGTCGCTCCCTTCGGAATGGTTACTGCACGGTCGAGCGAGACTGTCGACGACGTTTCGTTACCGGAGGGTGTCGCCCATCACGTCCGCGTTACACCCCTTCCGCAAGCGGAGTCGTAACGACCCCTGCAGCCGAGTTGGTTTCTCGACATCCTATCGAATGTCCACTGTGCGTTCGTTCGAGGCTGTACTGGTATGCTTTTGCACGTCAAAATCGACTCAACGGCCGACCGTACCCGCCGGGTTTAAGGAATTCAACTACGAATAATCCGCTATGTCATCAATCGAGCTGACCCCCAGTCAGAAGAAAATCCTGCGCGCACTGACGAATCTCCACAAAGAATCCGAAGACGCCATCAAAGGCGAGGACATCGCCGAACAGGTAGACCGAAACCCGGGGACCATCCGCAACCAGATGCAGAGTCTCAAAGCGCTCCAGCTCGTCGAAGGTGTCCCCGGCCCCAAGGGTGGCTACAAGCCGACCGCTGCCGCCTTCGAAGCACTCGAAATCCAGCAGATGGACGATCCGGCCTCGGTGCCGATCAAACACGAGGGCGAACCGATCACCGATGTCATCGTCGAAGAAATCGACCTCTCGAGCGTCCACCATCCTGAACTCTGTCGCGCGGAGATCCACCTGCAGGGCGCTATCAGCGGTATTCACGAGGACGACGCCGTCACCGTCGGCCCGACGCCGCTCTCGAAGCTCCTCATCGACGGCCGTGTCGACGGCAAAGACGACACGAACAACATCCTCATTCTGCGTATCGAAGACATGGTTGCTCCCGCCGAAGAAGCCGCACACTGAGGGGTCACGGAGCGAACTCGTTCTCTCATCTGCCGTTTCCCGTCCCGTACAGCGACGCGACTGCTACTGTGTTTCGTCTGCGGACGCCACGTCCAATAGCGGTCTCCAATCCAAACGCCGAGTCGAACGAGCCGTCGGGTGCGGCTCAGTTCGGCGCGTCCGCTTCGGCCTCCTCGGTTGCGTCGTCCACCTCGCCCACCGACGCCGGAATCACGTCGACGCTCGCGACCGCATCGTCGGCCTCGACGTCCATCACGATCACGCCCATCGTGTTGCGCCCGACTTCCGAAACTTCGTCGACGCGCGTGCGGACGATCTGCCCGCGCTCGCTCATCATCACCAGCTGGTCGTCCGCCGACACCGCTTTCGCGGCCGTCACGGGACCGTTTCGGTCGCCGGTCTTGATGTCGATCAGCCCCTTGCCGTACCGCGACTGGGTGCGATACTCCGACAGCGGCGTCCGCTTGCCGTAGCCGTTGCGCGTGACGGTCAGCAGATCCTGCTCGTCGCCCTCATCGGTCGCGACCAAGCCGGCAACGGCATCGTCGCCCTCGAGTTCGATGCCGTTGACGCCGCGGGCGTTGCGCCCCATCGACCGGACTTCGTCCTCGTCGAACCGGATCGTCATGCCGCCTTCAGTGGCGATGACGAGGTCCTGGCTGCCGTCGGTCACCTCGACGTCGACGAGTTCGTCGTCCTCCTGCAGGTCGGCTGCGATGATCCCGGTCGAGCGGATGTTGTCGAACTCCGAGCCGGCGGTCCGCTTGACGTAGCCGTGCCGGGTCGCCATCGTGACGAACTCGTCGTCGCCGAAGGCCTCGGTGTCGACGATCGCCGTGATGTCCTCGCCCGGATCGAGATCGAGAATGTTGACCGCCGATTTCCCGCGTGCGGTGCGGCCCATCTCGGGGATTTCGTAGGTTTTGAGCTGGTAGACTTTGCCCTGATTCGTAAAGCAGAGCAGGTAGTCGTGGGTATTCGCGCGGAAGACGGTCGAAACGCGGTCGTCCTCTTTGACATCCGCGCCGATGATCCCTTTGCCGCCTCGACCCTGGGGGTCGAAGGTCTCGATCGGCATCCGCTTGACGTAGTCGTCTTCGGTCATGACGACGACGACCTCTTCTTCGGGGATGAGGTCCTCGTGGGTAACTGTGCCCTGATCCTCGATGATCGAGGTGCGCCGATCGTCGCCGTACTCGGCTTTGATCTCGCGGAGTTCGTCTTTGATGACGCCCAGCAATTCGGACTCGCTCTCGAGGATCGTCGTCAGGCGTTCGATCTCGGCCTGCACGTCTTCGTACTCGTCCTCGATCTCGGCGGCTTCCATCGAGGTGAGACTGCCGAGTTGCATCCGAACGATGTGGGTCGCCTGCTCTTCGGAGAACTCGTAGGCCTCCTGCAGCGCCGCCTTCGCGTCGTCGCGCGTCTCGCTGTTTCTGATCAGGTCGACGACATCCTCGGCGTTCTCGACTGCCGTCAGCCGTCCTTCGAGGATGTGGGCGCGATCCTCGGCTTCGGCGAGGTCGTACTCGCTGCGTCGGCGCACGACTTCGCGGCGGTGGGCGATGTACTCCTCTAAGGTTTCCTTGAGCGAGAGCACTTGTGGCTGGCCGTCGACCAGCGCGAGATTGATAACGCCGAAGGTCTTCTCCAAGTGGTTCTCGAGGAGTTTGTTCTTGACGACGTCGACGTTCGCGCCGCGGTTGCACTCGACGACGATGCGGACGCCGTCGCGGTCGGACTCGTCGCGCAGGTCCGAAATTCCCTCGATATCGCCCTCGTTGACGTCCTCGGCGATGCGCTCGACGAGGCGGGCCTTGTTGGTCTGGAAGGGAAGTTCGGTGATGACGATGCGCTCGCGGCCCGACTGCCACTCCTCGACTTCGAACTCGGCCCGGACGCGGATGCGCCCGCGGCCGGTCTTGTAGGCGGAATAAATGGCGTCTCGGCCGACGATGTTCGCGCCGGTCGGAAAGTCCGGCCCCTTCACGTGGTCCATCAGGTCCTCGACCGTCGCCTCGGGGTCGTCGATCAACTCGATCGTCGCGTCGATGACCTCTCCGAGGTTGTGCGGCGGAATATTCGTCGACATCCCGACGGCGATCCCCGAGGAGCCGTTGACCAGCAGGTTCGGGAACGCCGAGGGCAACACCTCGGGCTCTTGCAGGCGATCGTCGTAGTTCGCGGAGAAGTCGACCGTGTCCTTGTCGATGTCGGCGAGTAGTTCCTCGGAAATCGGGGACATCCGCGCCTCGGTGTACCGCTGAGCGGCCGGCGGATCGCCGTCCATCGAGCCGAAGTTGCCCTGGCCGTCGACCAGCGGGTAGCGCATCGAGAAGTCCTGGGACATCCGGACCATCGCGTCGTAGATCGGGCTGTCGCCGTGAGGGTGGTAATCACCCATCGTCTCCCCGACGATCGAGGAAGATTTGCGGTGGGAAGAACCCGAGGTGACGCCCATTTCGTGCATCGCGTACAAGATGCGCCGGTGGACGGGCTTGAGACCGTCCTCGACGCGCGGGAGCGCACGACCCGCGATGACGGACATCGCGTAGTCGATGTAGCTCTGCTCCATCTCGTCTTCGATGCGGATGTTTTCGACCGAACGAGCCTCTACGTCTGTCGGATCGGGTACGTCTGAACTCATGTTTGTCTCACCCTATATATCGATCCACTCTGCTTCCGGTGCGTTCTCCTTGATGAACTGCTTTCGCGGTTCGACCGCGTCACCCATCAGCACCGAGAACATCTTGTCCGCGGCAGCCGCGTCCTCGATCGTGATCTGCTTTAAGATGCGGTTGTCCGGGTTCATCGTCGTCTCCCAGAGCTGTTCGGGATTCATCTCGCCCAGCCCCTTGAACCGCTGGACCTGCGAGGGATTGCCGTTGCACTTCTCCTCGACGATTTCGTCGCGTTCCGCGTCCGTCATCGCGTCGTAGGTCTCGCCGCGATAGCGGATGCGATAGAGCGGCGGCTGGGTCGCGTAGACGTACCCACCCTCGAGCAGTGGCCGCATATGTCGGTAGAAGAACGTCAACAGGAGCGTCCGGATGTGCGCGCCGTCAACGTCGGCGTCCGTCGCCATGATGATTTTCTTGTAGCGGACGTCGTCGACATTGAACTCGTCGCCGATCCCCGCGCCGATCCCGGTGATCATGTTCCGGATTTCGTCGTTCTCCAGTATCCGATCCAGACGGTGTTTCTCGACGTTCAGGATCTTCCCTTTGATCGGGAGGACAGCCTGGAATTCCGGATTCCGTGCCTGCTTTGCACTGCCGCCGGCGGAATCACCCTCCGCGATGAACAACTCCGCCTTTTCCGGATCTTTCGTCTGACAGTCCGCGAGTTTCCCCGGCAAGGACGTGGAATCGAGAGCGGATTTCCGACGTGTCAGCTCTTCTGCCTTCTGGGCCGCCTTGCGTGCCTTCGCGGCCTCGACGGCCTTCATCACGATCGCCTGGGCTGTATCGGGATGTTCCTCGAAGTACGTGCCGAGACCGTCGTGCATCGCGCCCTCGACCACGCCGCGAACCTCCGAGTTCCCTAGTTTCGTCTTCGTCTGGCCTTCGAACTGCGGATCGGGGTGTTTGACCGAAATAACGGCCGTCAGCCCCTCGCGGATATCCTCGCCTTTGAGGTTCTCCTCTATGTCCGAGAGCAGATCGTTCTCGTTCGCGTAGTCGTTCACGACGCGCGTGAGCGCTGTTTTGAACCCGGTCAGGTGAGTCCCGCCCTCGCGCGTGTTGATATTGTTCGCGAAGGCGTGAATCGACCCCTGTAGCTCCTGGGTCGCCTGCATCGCCACCTCGACGCGGACGTTCTGGTCTTCGTCCTCGAAGTAGATGACGTCCTCGTGCATCGCCGACCGAGTTTCGTTCAGATACTCGACGAACTCGCGGATGCCGCCCTGGTACTCGTACGTTTCCGCGAGTTCATCGCCGTCTTCGGTCGCGGACTCTCGTTCGTCACGCAGCGTAATCCGGACGCCCGAGTTCAGGAAGGCGAGTTCGCGAAGCCGGTTCGACAGCGTCGAGAAGGCCATGTCGGTCGTCTCGAAGATGTCGGTGTCCGGCCAGAAGCGGATCGTCGTCCCGGTTGCCTCGCCGGGTTCCATGTCGCGGACGCGTTCCATGTCGCCGGCGGGTTCGCCGGTCTCGAAGGTGTGTTCGTAGACACCCCCGTCGCGTTTGACCTCGGTCTCGAGACGAGCGGAGAGGGCGTTGACGACGCTCACGCCGACGCCGTGGAGGCCGCCGGAGACCTGGTAGGACTTGTTGTCGAACTTGCCGCCGGCGTGGAGGACGGTGAGGATCACCTCGAGTGCGGGGCGGTCGTACTCCTCGTGCGTGTCGACGGGGATTCCCCGGCCGTCGTCCGCGACGCTGACCGAGCCGTCTTCGTGGATCGTGACGGTAATCTCGTCGCAGTACCCGGCCAGTGCCTCGTCGATCGAGTTGTCCACCACTTCGTAGACGAGATGGTGGAGGCCTCGAGAGTCGGTAGAACCGATGTACATTGCCGGCCGTTTTCGTACGGCTTCCAGGCCTTCGAGGACCTGGATCTGTCCGGCACCGTACTCGCTTTCCTGGGACATATAACTCTAAAACCTGCTTTCGCATAGCGGCCGGTCACTAATAAAACTCACGTACGCGCGCGAGCGCGACCGCCACGCACGGTTCGTCTCTGTCGGCGGAGCAGCTGTTTCCAGTCCCCAGTGTGGCGGTGCTTCACCGCTCCAGTGGCCCGATTCGAGTACGGTGAGTTGGTTGGCGGTGCGGTGTGTCTGACTGGTTCCGGGCTCGTTCTACGCGGGCCTGCAGCCGTGGGCAGCAGACTCTTTTCGACCACGGAGTGAGCCAGGTACGGACAATGACCAGACCGACCCGGGATGCAAGTGAGCACGAGCAGACTGCAAAACACGACGAGCGCGGCCGGAATGCTGACGCCGTCGCCACTCGAGACGTGATCGAACACGAACCGGACTCGGAACGACGAGGAACGTGGCTTTCGGCGAGTATCGTCCTCCTGGGAGCCATCGTGATCGGAAGCTATAGCACGGTTGTGACCCGCAAACGCCGCCGGAACGCCGAGATGCGCCGGACGGCAGTGTACGATCGGCGGAGGCAGTGAGTTTGTGCGGTGAGTGCCACGCAGAATCGGTGGAGGCTGCGGTCGCCAACGGTTCGAGACGGCAAAACTGCGCAGTGTCGGTGGTTGACAGTGGTCTCGTGCGGGTACTGGTCAGCGGGACGGTCCCGATAAAAGTGGTAGTGGTAGTGACTGGTGAGCGAACGGTATTACCCGTGGATTCCCATCGCTTCGATCTGTTCCTGGTACCGGTTGCGGATGGTGACTTCGGTCACCTGGGCCACGTCTGCGACCTCGCGCTGGGTCTTCTTTTCGTTACAGAGCAGTGACGCAGCGTAGATCGCAGCGGCGGCGTAGCCGGTCGGTGATTTCCCGGAAAGGAGTCCTTCTTCGGCCGTCTTCTCGATGATTTCGTTGGCCTTGGTCTGGACTTCTTCGGAGAGTTCGAGTTCAGAACAGAAGCGGGGGACGTATTTTTTCGGGTCGACGGGTCGCATCTCGAGGCCGAGTTCCTGCGAGATATAGCGATACGTGCGACCGATTTCCTTGCGTTCGACGCGTGAGACTTCCGAGATTTCTTCGAGACTGCGCGGGATCCCTTCCTTTCGACAGGCGGCATACAGCGCCGAGGTGGCGACGCCCTCGATCGACCGGCCGCGGATGAGGTCTTCTTTGAGTGCGCGTCGGTAGATGACCGAAGCGACTTCGCGGACCGACCGCGGGACACCCAGTGCGGACGCCATCCGATCGATTTCGCTGAGTGCGAACTGTAGATTTCGTTCGCCAGCGTCCTTGGTGCGGATCCGTTCTTGCCACTTGCGCAGCCGGTGCATCTGACTGCGTTTTTTGGATGAAATAGAGCGCCCGTAGGCGTCTTTGTCCTTCCAGTCGATCGTCGTCGTCAGTCCCTTGTCGTGCATCGTCTGGGTCGTCGGCGCACCGACGCGGGACTTCTCCTGTCGTTCCTGGTGGTTAAACGCCCGCCACTCAGGACCGGGATCGATTTTCTCCTCTTCCACGACGAGCCCACAATCCTCACAGATGAGCTCACCCCGGTCGGAGTCCTTTACGAGATTGTCCGATTCACACTCGGGGCAGGCACGTACCCCCTCCTGATCCTCGGTCTCGTCCGTCTCACGCGTTCGCTCCCGCTGGCGGGTGGACCGTGTCATCGCACTTTTATAGTAGTATCACGATAGTACATAAACCTTTGGTAATCTGTTTCGACTATTGACGGAAAACGCGGAATATCACCCGATATAGCGCGTCAGCACCGTAGTTTGTGATTTGAAACCGGAAAACCTTTATCCGGAACTGGCCGATCACAGGACCGAATGCCGGTTCTCGAGTGTGACGTCGACGCCGCGCGTGACCGCCTCACAGACGCCGGTGTCGCCGTCGAATCCGGAAACACGGATCACGAACGCTGGCGTGCGAGTCGCGGCGGCGCGACGGCCGTCGCCTACGACGACAAAATCGTCATCCAGGGCAGCGATCCGCGCGAACTCGAAGCCCTGCTCCGCGAGGGCGGTGGACGCGCCCACGTCTACTTCGACGGCGGCGCGCGCGGTAATCCCGGCCCCGCCGGAATCGGCTGGGTGATCGTCACGGGAGATGGTATCGTCGCCGAGGGCAGTAAACGGATCGGTCGTGCGACGAACAACCAGGCCGAATACGAGGCACTCATCGCCGCTCTCGAGGCCGCTCGCGACTACGGTTACGACGAACTCCACGTCCGCGGCGACTCCGAACTCATCGTCAAACAGGTCCGCGGCGAGTACAATACGAACGATCCGGACCTCCGCGAGAAACGCGTCACCGTCCACGAACTCTTGACCGAGTTCGACGAGTGGACCCTCGAACACGTCCCCCGCGAAGTCAACAGTCGCGCGGACGAACTCGCAAACGAAGCGCTCGATCAGGGCTGACTCTGTTTCGTCTCTCGATGGCCGCGCGTCGTACCTGACGGCGAATCGACGGCAGGGAGACCAGCAAGCGGAAATCCCTCCACCGCGAACGGCTCGATATGAGCGATCCGAACGGAACCGAACGCGATGGAGCGTCGTCCCGGAGTGACGACACCGCCGCGGCTAACGCTGCTTCCACCGCAGCCGACACCGATCCCGCCGCGGCAGAAACCGACGACGAACTCCCCGCCGATGTCGTCGACGAAGCCGAACGCCTCACGCGACTCGCGCGCAAGACCCCCGACGAGAACGAGGCTGCAGCCTACGAGAACCGACGCGCCGACCTGCTCGCCGACCACAACTTTAGCGCGCGCGTTCGTGAGGAAGGCGATGCAGTGCTCGTCTGCCACCCCGAGGAGTGGCACGACGACGATGCCGGCGTTATCAGGACCGATCGAATCGACGACCTCTCGCGCGCGATCGAAATCCCGCTCGAGGGGACCGGCGATCCGGACGACTGGGACGCGGTCGACGCACAGAATCGTGACCTCGTCGCGCAGGTCCGTGCCGCCCACGGTGACACCCACGGCGAGAACGCACGTCGCCTCGCCGATTTCGCGGGCAACCACTACGCCAAGCCGATCCAGTCGCTGACGGCCGCTGAACTCGAGGAGTTCCTGACGGAGTACGTCGTCCGCAACGCCTGGCCCTCGGACGCACAGCAGGCCGTTCTCTGGGAGTCAGTCGAACTGGCTTTCGAGACCGCTGGCGAGTCCGTGACGATCGATGGAGCCGTCTCGGATGACGCAAGCGGTGTGCAGGTGACGCGCGAGGAGAACTCGTAGGATTTGTCCGCCGTTTTCGCCGTTCTCCCACGTTGTAACTCGTCGCCGTTGCTGGCCGTCGCTTTCGTCGACGACAAAAGGGTTCAGTACCGAACGCGGCGGCGTTCAGTAACTGCTCTCGATGATGTCTCGGATCTCGTCGGCGCGGTCGTCGCCGGTGACGACTTTCGAGAGCGTCCAGTTGATGCCGTCGAGGACGGCCTCGTAGCCGTCGTCGGTCAGCGAGTACTGGTTGGTTCGCTTGTCGAGTTCGCTCTTTTCGACCAGCCCGAGGTCGACGAGTTCGTCGAGGTTGGGGTAGAGACGGCCGTGGTTGACTTCGGTGCCGTAGTAGTCCTCGAGTTCGCGCTTGATCGCCAGGCCGTACATCGGTTCCTTGGCGAGGATGACGAGGATGTTGTTCTGGAACGCCGTAAGTTCTCGTGCGATACTCTGTTCGCCGGTGATTGATTGTGCCTCTGACATACCTGTGCAAATGTCACCAGACTATTTAAGGCTTGCCAACTATTCGGCGATCCCGCCGGTTTCGGCGTGATTTAGGGGTTGGCGGCGAATGCGGATGGATCCACATCTGGTGCCCGTGTGTCGGCTGTCTGGCAACCGTCACGTAGAATGTGAAACGTGATTAGGAAAGTACTTTTTGATCCACCGTAGAGTGTGCGGTGCATGGTCAATCTCTGGGAAGATGTAGAGACCGGACCGAATCCGCCCGAAGAGATCTACGCCGTCGTCGAGTGTCTCAAGGGCGAGCGGAACAAGTACGAGTACGACAAGGACGTCCCGGGCGTCGTCCTGGACCGCGTGCTCCACAGCAACGTCCACTATCCCAGCGACTACGGTTTCATCCCGCAGTCGTACTACGACGACGAAGATCCGTTCGACGTGCTCGTGCTCGTCGAGGATCAGACGTTCCCCGGCTGCGTCATCGAAGCGCGCCCCGTCGCGCTGATGAAGATGGACGACGACGGTGAGCAGGACGACAAGGTCATCGCCGTCCCCACCGAGGACCCGCGCTACGATCACATCGAGGATCTCGACGATATCCCGCAGCAGCAACTCGACGAGATCGACGAGTTCTTCTCGACCTACAAGAACCTGGAGGCGGGCAAGGAAGTCGAGACGCAGGGCTGGGAGGACAAACAGGCCGCCTACGACGCGATCGAACACGCACAGGACCTCTACGAAGAGCACTTCGAGTAAGCGTTCTCGCAGCGGCGGCGTTCACACCTCACCATCTCTTTGTCGGGCGTCGATTCATCCGAGTTATGCGGCGCTATCCGACTCATGCATTATGAGCATGGGTAATTTTAACCAGGTATAGGTCGTAGGTCGAATCGTCATGGCAGCAACGAACCCGTCCCCGCGCGAGTCAGTGCCGGCCGACGATCAGTCCAGTGCCGGCGTCGGAATGCGCCACCTGACGGTGGTTCCGACGAACTTCGAACCCGAGCCGGCCGACCGCGACGACGAGCACTGATCGTGGATCCGCAGTTACCTGGTCCCCGCTCGGCCCCGCTCGTTCTATCCGCTCCACTCGCCCCCATCAACCGGTATTTTTCTCCCGGTAGCGTCGGCTGCAGATGAGAGGAGGTGCGACTGAATCCGTGCAGGAGCTATCCCCCTTCTCAAAAGAGTGTCTCGAAACGAACCTTCTTGTATGCGGTCGAACTACGTCCGCCTATGGGTCTCTTCGATCGACTGCGGGGCGACGAATCCCCCCGTGTCGCCTTTATCGGAATCGACGGTGTGCCGTATAGTCTCCTCTCGGAGAACGAGGACCTGTTCCCCAACATGGCCGAACTCGCGGCCGACGGCACCGCGAGCGAAATCTCGAGCATCGTGCCGCCCGAATCGAGCGCCTGCTGGCCGTCGCTCACGACCGGCGTCAATCCCGGCGAAACGGGCGTCTACGGCTTTCAGGATCGCGAAGTCGGAACCTACGACACCTACGTTCCGATGGGCAGCGAAGTCCAGGCCACCCGCGTCTGGGACCGCGTCCAAGAGGACGGACGCAAGGCGACCGTCATGAACGTCCCCGTCACGTTCCCGCCACAGCGAAACGTCCAGCGGATGGTCTCCGGATTCCTCTCGCCAGGCCTCGAAAAGGCCGCCTACCCCGACGACGTGCGGGACTATCTCGACTCGCTCGACTACCGAATCGACGTCAACCCGAAACTGGGACACGACGAGGACAAGGAAGCGTTCATCGAGGACGCCCACGAGACGATCGACGCCCGATTCGAGGCGTTCAAACACTACCTCGAGGAGGACGACTGGGACCTCTTCTTCGGCGTCTTCATGACGACCGACCGAGTCAACCACTTCCTCTTCAAAGACTACGAGCGCGACGGCCAGTACAAAGACGAGTTCATCGAGTTCTACCAGGCGGTCGACGACTACATCGGTCGCCTGCGCGAGACGCTGCCGGAGGACGTGACCCTCATCGTCGCCTCGGACCACGGCTTTACCAGCCTCGACTACGAGGTCCACTTCAACGAGTGGCTTCGGGAGAACGGCTGGCTCTCCTTCAACACCGACGAGCCGGAAGAACTGGGCGATATCGCCGACGAAACGAGAGCCTACTCGTTCATCCCCGGCCGGTTCTACATCAATCTCGAGGGCCGCGAGCCCCGCGGCTCGGTCCCCGAAGACGAGTACGATGCGGTCCGCGACGAGTTGAAAGCCGAACTCGAGGCGCTCGAGGGGCCCGAGGGACGGCCGGTCGTCGACCGCGTCGTCGAGAAGGAAGACGCCTTCCGCGGCGACCACGACGACATCGCGCCGGATCTGGTCGCGATCCCGAGCAACGGGTTCGACCTGAAGTCCGGGTTCAAAGCGGATTCGGAAGTGTTCACGACCGGGCCGCGAAACGGCATGCACAACTTCGACGATACCTCGCTGTACATCGACGATCCGGACGCCTCCATCGGCGACGCCGACCTCTTCGATATCGCGCCGACCATTCTCGATCTGATGGACATCGAGTTCAACCGGAGCGAGTTCGACGGCGCGAGTTTGCTGTAGTTTCGCGCGACGTCGATTGCTCGCAGGTCGCCGGGAACGATCGAAGTCGCACCTGTTTTCTGCACCAGGGCCCGTCGCTCGGGTATGACCGGCGATTCGGACGCGATGGACGAGATAGACGAGACGGACGACGACGCCGACAAATACACCGAAGTCATTCACGCAACGGGGCACGAACACGTCAGCGCCGCCCACGCGAGCACCTTCGAGATAACGACCGACGACTACCTGACCCCCGCGGGCGACTGCATCCTCGCGATCGACGCCGACCGCGCGCCCGCGGACTTCGATCCCGAGTTCGTCGCCGCGTGCCGGGACGCGGACGCGACGATTACCGTCACCGTCGAGGCCGACGGCCACCGCGAGTCGGTCACGGGCCGCGGCCATCCCGACCTCGAGTTCACCAACGAGCGCAGCGCGGTCGGGCGGACCAGCGACTACGTCGACGATCGAACGGTCGTGGTCGGGGCTTCGTTCGCCGCCGAGGGATTCGATCGCGAACTCGTCGCGGCGCTTGCTTCGGGTGCCGAGACGACGGTGACGCTGACGGTCGAGTAGCGCCTCGGCGGACGGCCAGAACACCAATATGGGAGAGCGCTCATCGATCAGTATGTCACAACGCGTTATCTGTCCGTACTGCGAGACGAAAGTCGGTGTTGACATCAAGCGCACGGTCCTTCGAACGCGCGAACGGACCGGTTCGCTGGCCGACGGCTACGATCGGTCGGCGACGTGTGGCGAGTGCGGAGAGAAATTCGCCTGCAAGGTCGAAGATCCGCTCAGCCACTGATCTGTGCTGCGTTCCGTGTTGCAGTCCAGGAGAGAAAGACCGATAGTCATTGCTCGCTGAAACTGACCTATGAGCGACGAGTCGACTCCGAACCCGGACCCGGAGCCAGCCGTCAATATCAGCGGCGGAACGACGGGCGGCGGCATCGACGCCGAGTTCAACCCTGCAAGCGCGGATACCCGGGCGGAACGCGTCGTCGATCGGCTCGGCGAACGATACTGGCAAAAGACCTACGGCGGGCAGGATGCCTTTCCCTGTCTCGTCCGCACCATCCTGAGTCAGAACACGAGCGACAAGGCGAGCCAACCCGCTCATGACGCCCTGATCGACCGCTACGGCGGTTCCGATGTCGATCTCGCCGCTGAACTCGCCGCTGCGGAGCAGTCGCAACTCGCCGAAACGATCAGCTCCGCCGGGCTCTACAACCAGAAATCCGAGATGATAATCGGTGCCGCTGAGTGGGTTTGTGACGAGTTCGGCTCGGCGGCTGCGTTCGACGCCTTCGTCGCGGACGAAGCGCCCGGTGAGGTCCGCGAGACGCTGCTTGACGTTCGCGGTGTCGGCCCGAAGACGGCCGACTGCGTGTTGCTCTTCGCTGGCGGTCGCGGCGGCGTCTTCCCGGTCGATACCCACGTGCACCGGATCTATCGGCGGCTGGGGATCGCGCCGCCGGACGCGGATCACGAGGACGTGCGCGAGGTGGTAGAAGACGAGGTGCCGACCGCGAAGTGCGGGTTCGGCCACACCGCGACGATCCAGTTCGGTCGGGAGCTCTGTACGGCGCGGAAGCCGGCCTGTCTCGACGATCCGGAGGCGTGTCCGATGGCCGATATCTGCGACCAGGTCGGCGTTTACCCCGCAACCGGCGAGGTTATTGACCCGGCGGAAACGATTGAGTGAGACGCCGAGCGTCACCGAGGTGACGAACTATCGTCGGATACGCGCGGCGGACACCGCTGTAACCGACGAGTACGTCTTCACCCTTCGAACCGTCTTGTCGGACATGGCTCGATCGTTCGCTCTCCTGAAAACGGCCGTCTTCACCGCTATCGTTCCGGGTACCGTCGCCGGACTGATCCCGTGGCTGCTCGGTCGGAACGACCTCGAGTACCAGTCCTTCAACTCGCCTCTCGTACGGCGGCTCGGCCACCTCTCGCTCGTCAGCGGCGCACTCTTGTACTGTCACACCGCGTTTCGGTTCGCGGACGAAGACGGGACGCCCTCGCCGCGCGACGAACCGGCCGAACTCGTCACTGGCGGCGTCTACGCCGACACCCGTAATCCGATGTACATCGGCGTCGTGCTAGTCGTCCTCGGCCAGGCGGTCCGCTTCCGGTCGGCGCTCGTTCTCTGGTGGGCCGTCGGCTGTGCACTTGGTTTCCAGAGACGGATCGTCAGCTACGAGGAGCCGAACCTGGCGGCGAAACACGGCGAGGCATACGCCGAGTACGCGGCGCGGGTTCCGCGCTGGCTTCCACGAGTTCAGCGCACGGACGGGTGAGCGATTCTGTTCGGAGCTGCAGTCCGTATAACTGAGATGTTTTTCGGACATCACAACGGTTTTATGTCGCAACCGGGGTAGAACCGGGGCACCAATGGCTGCAGGCCCAGAACGGGATGCAGAGACCAGTAAAACAAAGTCAGCGATTGAGTCGAGAACTGAATCTGTGGGCAAATCGACATCGAGACGCCGGCTACTGTCCGCAACGGCAGTGGGATCCGTTACCGCACTCGCCGGATGTGCCAAATTGCTCGGGCACGGAGATCCATTGCGCGTGAGTATCTGGAGCGGAAATTATGCGGATCGCTTCGAAGAGGGGGTCGTCGGGCGGTACGAAGACGAGTTCGAAACGCCGATCGAGATCTATCCCGGCTGGAACAACATCCTCACGGATATCCAGACGGCACCAGCGGACGACCCGCCGTTCGACGTGACCGTCGCCGAGGGAAATTTCTACTACTACGGTCGCCAGGACGATCTCTTCGAGCCGATCCGGACGGAGAACGTTCCCAACGCCGAGGAGATCATCGACTTCTATCGGGAGATGCGCAATACGGAGTACGGGCTGCCGGTCGACGGCGCACCCTGTACGATCATCCATCGGGAGGACGCGGATATCGATCCCGAAACCTGGGGCGACCTCTCGTCAACCGCCATCGAATCGAGTTCGGGGATCGGCGTCGATACCGGGTTCTGGTGGTATCCCCTCTACGCTGCGGCGATCGGCATGGACGAGGAAGACGGCGCCGGGGAGATGCACGATACGGCGTACCACGAGGATGTGCTCGCCCAGGTCGCAGACTGGAACGTCCAGAGCTGGGCGAGTTCGGGCGAGGACATCTGGCAAGCGTTTGAGAACGGCGTCATCGATGCGGCCCAGTGGTACTACGACCAGACGGCCTACGACATCGAGGACTACGACGGGCTGACTCACACGATGCCGGAGCAGACGACGGGCTGGCTCAACAACTGGTGTGTCGTCCGCGGAACCGACAAGCGAGACGAGGCCGAGCAGTTCATCAATTTCCTGCTCGACGCCGACGTGCAGTCTTCGTGGTCCGAGAGCCACCCCATGGTGTTTAGCAACGAGAACATCGAGTACGCCAGGGGGCTGGAAGAAGACCTTCCGACGACGACCGAGGAAGCACAGAACATCGCGTTCCCCGATTGGGAGTTCCTCTCCGAACACAACGCGGCCCTCTCCGACGAGTTCACGAGTATCCAACAGCGTTCCTGATTGCACCAGCGAAAGACCACACACGAGTGTCCGAGTTCTGAGTGAACACGATACCAATACGAATGTCAGAGATCACGCTACACGACCTCGAAAAGCAGTATGGCGAAACGACCGCCGTCGAAGACGTTTCGGTCGAGATTCGAGACGGCGAACTGTTGTGCCTGCTCGGCCCGAGCGGAAGCGGAAAGTCCACGACGCTCCGCATGATCGCCGGGCTCGAGACACCGACGAGCGGCACCATCTCGATCGAGGCGGACGACGTTACCGACCAGCCAGCCTACGAACGCAACACCTCGACCGTCTTCCAGGACTGGGCGTTGTTCCCGCACAAGTCCGTCCTCGAGAACGTCGCGTTCGGACTGAAGATGCGCGGCATGTCGAAAGACGACCGTCAAAAACGAGCGCGGTCGATGCTCGAACGCGTCCAGATGGGCGGCTACGGCGACGACGACCCGACGAACCTGAGCGGCGGCCAGAAACAACGCGTCGCCCTCGCTCGCTCGCTCGCGGTCAATCCCGATGTCCTCTTGCTCGACGAGCCGCTGTCGAACCTCGACAAACGGCTCCGCGAGGACATGCAGATCGAACTTCGCGAGATCCACGAGGACTTAGAGGAAACGTTCGTCCACGTTACGCACGACCAGGACGAGGCGTTCACGCTCGCCGACCGGATCGGCATCATGAACGAAGGCGAACTCGTCCAGGTCGGCGACCCCGACGAGGTCTACGAGAACCCGAAGAACCGCTTTATCGAGGCCTTCCTCGGTGACACCAACTTCGTCGACGCCGTCGTCACGCGCACGAGTTCGGACGCCGTTCACGTCGATACCGAACTCGGTACTGAACTCGTCTTACCGACGGACGGCGAACCGGACGTCGACGAGGGAACCGGGCTCACGCTGTCGCTGCGTCCCGAAATCCTCTCGATCGACGGCGAGACCGGCCGCCCCGAGGCGGCCGGCAAACAGCCGGTCGCCACGGATGGAAGCGCACACAACGCCGTCACCGGCACGGTCGAAAACGTCATCTACCGCGGGTCGACCGTACGCTACTCCGTCTCGATCAACGGATCGTCCATGTTCGCCGAACGAACCGACGCGAGCACCGGCGCTCACGCGTCCGGTGACGACATTCGACTCGAGTGGGACGGCGAGGACGTGCTCGCGTTCCGTGACGATGGCACACGCGTTACCCTATAACACCTGAAATAACAATGACTACTACGAACACGCGCGACCCGAGTTCATTCGACCGAATTCGAGATGCGGTCGTCGGCCAGTCGAACTCGCGGCGGGCGCTGGTGTTGATGGCACCGCTGATCGCGTTCGAGTTGCTGGTCTTCGTGATTCCGTTCTTCATCCTGCTGCGGATTAGCGTCGCATCCGGCTCGGCCGATCTCCCCTACGAATCGGGGACGTGGTCGCTCGATGCGTATTCGTCGGTGATCGAGAACATCCTCTCGTTCGATCTCTTCTGGAGTATTCTCGTCTACTCGTTCGTCTTGGGCGGAGCCGTGACGATCGTAACCGTCGGTATCGCCCTGTTCTACGCGTACGCGATCTGGCGCTCTAGCGGCCTCGTCAAGTCGCTCCTGTTGTTCTCGGTTATCCTGCCGCTGCTTACGACGTTGGTCATCCGGACCTACGCGTTCACGCCGCTGCTCTCGCCGACGGGCACGGTAAACGACGTTCTGCTCTCGTTGAACCTCGTCTCGGAACCGATTCAGTTCGTGCCGGGTATAGTCGGTGCCGGGATCGGCCAACTCTACATCGTCCTTCCGTACGCTGTCCTGGCGATTTACAGCGTGATGGCGACGATCGACTGGGACATCGTCGAGGCGGCGCGCGACCTCGGCGCAAGTCGACCGCGGTCGGTGGTCGAAGTCGTCGTCCCCCAGGTGATGCCGGGCGTGATTGTCGCGACCGTCATTTCCTTCGCCTGGAGCGTCGGCTCGTACGCGGCGCCGGGGCTGCTCTCAGAGAATCTCACGTTCGCGATCTACATCGAAACGCTCTTGCTGACCGATCAGCGCTATCCCGTCGCGGCCGCCTTTTCGGTCATCATGCTCGTCCTGATGCTCATCAGCACGGGCGTGCTCTTTGCGATCCTCAACCGCTTCGGAGGTGACTTCGACCTTGCATAGAGAAACCGTCGAAAACCGCGTGTTCCAAGCCAGCTACCTGGCGCTGCTGGTGTTCATGCTGTTGCCGCTGTTCGTCGTCGTCGTCACGTCGTTCTCGCAGGCGGGCCGACTCGCCTTCCCGCCCGAGAGCTACTCGCTCGCCTGGTACGGCGAGTTCTTCGAGAGCACGCGCTGGCTCAGAGCCTTCACGAACAGTATTCTCATCGGCGTCGGGACGGCGCTGCTCGCGTCGTTCCTCGGCGTGACCGGGGCCTTCGGGCAGGAACTCGACACTGACGACTCCCTCGGGGCGATACTGCAACCGCTCGTGCTGATCCCGCTGTTGATCCCGCCGGTGGTCCTCGGCATCACGCTGTTGATGTACTTCAGCGAGGTCGGCCTGCGCGGCTCCTACGCGAGTATCATCCTGGCGCACACGCTCTGGGCGACGCCGCTCGTCTACTTCGTCATGCGATCGGTCTTTAGCCGGTTCGACTGGCAGCAACTCGACGCGGCCCACGACCTCGGTGCGGGACCGGTGCGCTCGTTCGTTCACGTCGTCCTGCCGAACGTGAAACACGGAATCCTCGTCGGGGCACTGCTCGCGTTCATCATCAGCCTTCAGGAGTTCGTGATGGCGCTGTTCCTCTCGACGCCGAGCACGACGACGATTCCGGTGCTCGCCTGGACGCAGATCCGCCAGGCGCTCGATCCGATGGTGAGCGTCGTCTCGACGTTCCTCATTCTGATCTCCCTCGGGGCGATCGTTATCGCGGCGATCGCGACGAACCTAAAGTGGCTGTCGAAGCAACTCTCCTGAACTCGGCGTTTCCGAGCGCAACGGCCGTTTTCCGCGTTTCTCTCGGCGCTTTCGGGACCGCGTGCTGTCGATAGTGATGAATCGTCTCGTGAGGAGTTACGAGTTCAGTGAAGCGCGTGCGAGTGCACCCGGGCGTCGCGTTTGCAGGCCGAGTTGTGCGGTGGTGTCGGTAGCTGTCGCCGTGGTTCCGATGGCTGTGGTGGTGATGGTGATGGTGATGGTGATAGTGGTCGTCTCGAACACCCCCGCCAACTCGGCTGCCCGCCGCGACCCGAGTTCACCGACGCGGCTGGGACGTGGCTGAACTCGGTTCGCGAGGATCAGTCGGACCCGGATCGGTCGGGGTCCGGCGGGGCGACGCGACAGCCACAGGGGCCGGCGATGGCCTCGCCCGGACCGATCATGGAGGTCTGCGTGATGGGTGTCCCACAGTGGGGACAGCGCGGGAGGCTGACGGTCTCCGGATCGTCCGTCGTCCCGGTGTCGCCGCTTTGCGCATCGCTCGCGCCGGTGTCGTCGGTCATGCCGACCGGCACCTCGTTTCTCCCGTCCTCTCGACAGAACGCGTTGCTACTGATCGAATCGAACGATGCGTCAGTCGTGCGGGATGTTTATATCCCGTGAGAATGTACGCAAACATGGCTTCGAGCTGCATGGTAGAAGCCACGTCTCGGGTGTTACAGCACCCGGGGCACTTTCGTACCCGGCGTCGTGGCTTCCGTTCTAATTGTTGATCGGTAGTGACTTATATCTACCGTTGGCCAACGGGAACGAGTTCGTGCGGACGGCGCGTCGACCGGTGGGAGCCAAGCGGAATTCTCATCGGGCTGGGGGACCAACCGACGGGCAATGCGAATCGAACTCCGCGTCTGTCAGCACTGTCTCGACGGCGATCACGCGAGCGCCCAGAAGTCGGCACTCCTCCAGGACATGGTCGACTGCGCCGAGAAGATTCAGGAGTACAAGGAGGTGCTCGATCTCGACGCCGTCCACATCCGTCGCGTCCGCGACGACGAACCCGGCAAGCCCGAGGCGCTGCCGGTCGTCGCCGCGACGATTCAGAACGACCAGATCGTCCTGAACGACACGCAACTCGTCGCCGAGGGACAGGACGGAAACATGCTCCTGTACGCAAACCCCGACGACATCCTGACGGTGCTTGCGGGCAATATCGACGAAATCAGCAAGGCCGTCACCGAAGACGTTACCGTCGACCTCTCCGACCGCGGCGCACAGATCGTCTCCCAGGCCGACCTGGGTGCCAACCGCGACCGGCAACCCGACCCGTGACGTAACTGCCTCTCGAGACCGGCTGCTCTCGCTGCGATGGGGTTATTTCCCCGTTCGACCCCTACACTCTCCATGGCCACGGCCACCTCCGGCGGGGCGTTCAAACAGCGGTTCGTCCTCGATACCTCGCTGTTTCTCACCGAGGAAATCCGACGCGACGACGAGTCACTCGAACCGGCCATCCTTCGACTCCTCGAGCTGATCGCGAACGCCCGACTCAACCTCGGCATCTCGTGTTACGTCCCGCCGACGATCCACGACGAGCTCACGACGATGCTCGCGGACCGCGAGGTCGACGATGCGGTCTTCTCCCGGCTCAACACCTGGGTTATCCGCAAACATCCCGACCGGTACGCGGTCACGATCCCCGCCCACGTCGTCTACAGTTTCGTCGACGAGATGAGCGGCCGCGTCGACCGCGGCCTCCGCGTCTCCGAAACCGCAGTCCGTCGCGCCGAAACCGCAACCGACGAGACGGTTCCGGACCACGACCACAAGACCGAAACCGACGCGATCATCTCCGACCTCCGCCAGAAGTACCGCAGCGCCATGCGAACCGGCGTGCTCGACTCCCGGGAGGACTTCGACCTCCTGATCCTCGCTCGTGAACTCGATGCCGGCGTCGTCACCGAGGACACGGGTATCATCGACTGGACCGAGGACTTCGGCCTGCGCTACATCAGGGGCCGAGAGTTCCCGGACCTCCTCGAACAGTACCTCACGGCGATCGATTCCGACGCCAAACGAACCGTCGACTAACCGAACCAACACTCTCACGAAAAGCAATCCGCAATCTGCAGTAGCGCGTTATATCCGACCGACGTTGTCGACATCGACGCTTTCGACGCCGTCAACGCCAGTGAAGTTCTCCTCGACGGTCTCCGTGCCGCCCGCACCGTCGGGGACGATCACGGTCGGGTACAGTGCGACGAGACCGAACGCGACCTCCTCACGTTCGACACCGTTGATCTTGGCACCCTCCGGAAGGGCGGTCTCGAGGCGCTCCTGGAGCGCGTCCAGGTCGATCTCCGGGCTGTCCGGCATGACCTTGATTTTGGCAGCTACTTTTCCCATCGTAACACCTCAGGGTCCCATAAACCCGCAGTCGGGGCACTCGTACAGGTTGCTCTGCTTTCGACACTTGGCACAGCGGTAAATCTGCTGGCCGCACTCCGGGCACTTGAACGCGGCTGCGTTCGTGCCGGCGATGTTGATCCCACAGGAGACGCAGGACCGTGTCTGACGATCGTCCGTCGTACTCATACCCCTCCTTTTCCGCCCGCCGTTTTTAACGGTTGTCTTTTGCGCGTTCGAACACGACCGAACTCGATCCGGATTTGGATTCGGGTCGTGGACTCGGACGTGCACGTGCACCCGATTCGGCAGTCACCGAATCGACTCCTTGCCGTCCCCTCCCTCTCTTCGAGGATTCTCTGACTCAGAAAACGCCCGAGAGGTTACTTTATGTCCCGGGAGAAAGCAGTGAGTGCGGCCTGGTGCCCGCTGTCTGCTAGCCACTGGCTGCTGGCTGATTGGCGATGGTCGATTCGCGGTGCCCGATACTCGACCACCTCGCCCACCTGCCGGGCCGCTGCCTCTGACATTTCGCCTGGGGTCCACCGAGCACGATACCTCTAGTGATTGCTCGCGTGGGCCACCCGGCAACTCAACATTCAAACCCCAGCGCTCCCTATAGCGAGTGAATGCGCCTCGACGACTACATCGAGGAACTCGAACCCGACGAGGAAGCAAAACGCCGCCGCCTCGCAAAGGAAAAGTCCTACGCGATTACGGACCACCTGGAAGAGTTCGAACAGCGGTTTGACGACGCCCTCAGCGGCGACACCCTCGTCGGATCGACGGCACCCTCCATCTTCGTCGGTCGATCGAACTACCCCGACATTCCGATCGGCGTACTCTCGCCCGTCGGCGACGAGGACGCCGCCGAGGAGTACGTCACCGACGGCAACTGGTACCAGCAGGGGTACGCCATCGACGACGTACTCCAGCGCCGGACCGGCCTGCTGAACTCGAACAAGCGCGCGAACGTGGAATCGCCGAGCATCGCGAGCCGGCTCACCCCCTCGGTCCACGATAGCTGGGACGGCTTCGTCGGCGTCCAGCGCGAGGTCGCCATCGCGGATCGACCGGTCGACCTGGAGATCGGACTCGACGACACGCCCGACCTCAGTCTCAATGCGGGGACGGACGTTGCGACGCCACGGGGCCCACGTGCCAACGCTCGCAACGCCGAACTCCGGGAGAACCCTTACGTCCCGAAACCGGTCAAGAAGACCTTGGAGGACGACGACTGGCAGGCCCAGGGCGCGATGACCTACCTCTACCGGCGCGGCTTCGACGTCTACGACATCAACTCGATCCTCTCGGCCGGCGCGCTCGGCGAGACCAAACAGCGCCGGCTCGTCCCGACGCGGTGGTCGATCACCGCCGTCGACGACACCGTCGGCCAGTTCCTCCGCGGCCGTATCCGGTCCGAGCCGAGCATCGACGAGGTGCAGGTCAGAGTCAACGAGTACATGGGCAACCGCTACTGGATCGTCCTCGCCCCCGGCAACTGGGAGTTCGAACTCGTCGAGATGAAAGCGCCGGGCAGCATTTGGAACCCGAACCAGAACGGCGACATCTGGCTCCAGAGTGCGAACGAGGGCTACGACGGCCGCACGAGCTACGTCGAAGAAACCGCCGGCGCGTACTACGCCGCGCGACTCGGCGTCCTCGAATACCTCGAGTCGATCGGCCGCCAGGCGAAGTGTCTCGTCCTCCGCGAGGTATCGGACGACTACTGGGCCCCCGTCGGCGTCTGGCAGGTCCGCGAAAGCGTCCGCAACGCCTTCGACGGCACGCCCGGCAGCGCGAGCACCCAGCCAGCCAGCAAGCGAGAATCGCTCGCGGGCGAGTACGGCGAAGCCGAAACCTTCCACCAGGCGGTAGCGGCAATCGCACCGCAGTTACCGGTCTCCTACGCCCGACTCCAGCGCAAATCCGAACTCGCGGCGGGACTGCAGACGAACCTGAGCGCCTTCTCACACTGACTCCTGCTCGTCCCAACGTCGATACGAACCGGCGAGGTGATGGGACGACACAGCCGAAACGGGGGAACGCCTTTGACCGCACGGCGTCTCGATACCGGTATGCTCACACCGACTCCTGGGGCTCTCCCGCCCGACATCGGGACCGCACTGGCCGCCCTTTTTCTCCTGTTCGGCGTCCCCGCGCTCATCTTTGGCTTCATCTTCCTCTACACCGGGTACGTCCGCTACGATGCCGAACAATACCTCGCTGAACTCGACGCGACCGAGGACGACCCGGACACAGCACTGAGCTCAGACCGTGCGCACACGAGTTCACAGTCACAATCACGCTCGGACGGCACGAAATCGTCACAAACCGACGGCGAATAACCGATTTTCGCTCGAGCAACGGCCAGAACGCGGACGCTGATCGCTGAGACGCGGCGATTCATCGTTGGCTGCCCAACTTCCTGAACGGTAGGGAGACTGTGAGACGTGCATCCGTGGCGCTCGGTACCAGATTGCATGCTTAGAAGTAATAAACCATTGTTCTTTTATTCTCGTGCTGCATATCACGGCCAATGGCACTCGACTTTACGCCCACGTCGATCGACGAACTCGACCCAGAGCGCCGGCCCTCGTTCAGGCTGGCGCTCGTTCCGGTCTTGCTGATCGTCGTCTTCCTCGGCATCGGTTCGGCCGTGCTCGGGCTCGATCCGCACGCGCCGTTGCTCTGGAGTATCGTCGCAACAGGGGCCTACGGGTACTACCTCGGCTACTCATGGGATGAACTCTACGAGGGGATTTCGAACGCCCTCATGATGGGGCTGCAGGCGCTTTTGATTATTTTCACCATCTACGCGCTCATCGCCACCTGGATCGACGCCGGGACGATTCCCGCGATGATGTACTACGGCCTCGAGTTGCTGTCGCCGTCGGTGTTCCTCCCCGTTGCGACGATCCTCGCCGCCGTCGTCGCGTTCGCGATCGGCTCCTCGTGGACGACGGTCGGGACCCTGTCTCTTATACACATCTCTGAGC
>NZ_AOIP01000032.1 GCF_000337535.1 Natrialba aegyptia DSM 13077 | reverse complement strand
GAACACGCCGCTTTACGACCACATCTACCGCATGCGAACTGGAACCGCGATCGCGTTCGGCATCACGGTCGCGCTTTTTGCACTCCTCGGGCTCCAGACGAGCGGCTCCGTTCCCGGCGGCCAGATCGCCGAGATCCAGTCCGCGGTCGCGAGTTCGTATTCCCTCTCGCTGCTCGCGTTCCTTCCGCTCGTGCTCACCTTCGGCCTCGCGCTGCGGGGCTATCCCGCACTCCCGACGCTCGTCGTCGGCGCGATCGCCGGCGCGCTGACGTCGGTCGTCGTCCAGGGTCACGACTTCGTCGCCGCCTGGGAGGTTTTCATCGGCGGTACCGAACCCGCCACGGGCTCTGAACTCGTCAACGAACTCCTCAACGTCGGCGGGCTCACGGGTTCGGCCTGGACGATCACCGTCGTCGTCGCCGCGCTCTCGCTCGGCGGCCTGCTCGAGCGGACCGGCGTGCTCGCCGTACTCGCCCACCACCTCTCGAAGGGCGTCGGCAGCTCCCGCGGTCTCATCGCCGGCACCGGACTGTCCGCCATCGCGATCAACGTTCTCACCGCCCAGCAATACATGAGCATCGTCCTGCCGGGAATGACGCTGCGGAATCTCTACGACGAGTTCTCCTTGGATAGCGACGAACTCTCGCGCGCCGTCGAGGCCGCCGGGACGCCGACCGGCGCACTCATCCCGTGGCACGCCGGCGGGGTCTACATGGCTTCCGTGACCGGCGTCGGGACGCTCGAGTACGCGCCGTTCTACCTGTTCGGACTGCTCTCGCCGGTCGTGCTCTTCCTGATGACGCTGACGGGCGTCGGCGTTCCGTCGACGACCCGATTCGACCAACCCCAACACGCGGACTGAGACGCGACGCTCGTCGGCTACTGTTCTGCCGGCGGCGTCGCCGCCGACTCCGGATTCGAAACGGGTTCCGTCGCCTGCCCGGCCGACTCGGATCGTGTCCGCCGCTGCGGTTTCAGCGATGTCTTGTTGAAGACGTTCAGTCCCGCTTTAAACACCGCCAACAGCACGGGGCCGAGGAACAGACCCATAATGCCGAGCAGGTAAATTCCGCCGATAACGCCGACGATGACGACCGCCGGATGCAATCCGGAGCCCTTGTCGACGGCGTAGGCTCGCAGGTAGTTATCGACCAGCGACAGGACCGTGAGCCCGTACAGGAGCATCGCAACGGCGCGGGCCGTTCCGCTCGTCAACAGCAGGTAGCCGACTGCGGGTGCCCAGACGAGCCAGACTCCGACCGCGGGCAGAAAGGAGAGAATAACCATGATGACGGTCCAGAACGCGACGTTCGGAACGCCGAGGAGGTAGAAGCCGAGTCCGCCGAGCAGCCCCTCGACGACCGCAACGAGGACGTGACTCTCGATGACCGCCCACGTGACCACGTAAATCTCGTCGAACAGTTCGTCCCGAACGCGATCCTCGAGCGGCACGACCTCGCGGAGCCAGTCGACGAGTTCGTCGCCGTCGGCGAGCAGGTAGTACAGCAGGAAGACGAACACGAGCAGGCCGACGCCCATCTCGATACCCCGGTTTATCAGGCCCGGCAGTTCTGAGAGGGCGATCTCGACGGCATCGGAGAGCGAGGCTTCGAGTTCGTCGAGGGCGGCGGTTTCGAGCGACTGCACGCGCTCGGTGTCGAGACCGAACTCGTCGGTTGCGACGGTTCGGAGCCGGTCGAGCGTGGTGGCGACATCCAGGTCGGTCGCAAACGAGACGACGGTGTTGAGGACGGCCAGTGAGACGATCAGGAGGGGAACGATGGCCCCGACGATAGCGAGTGCCGTGAGGACGAGGGCGGCGATGCGAGCGCCGACGTAGGGTTCGAGCCGTTCGAACGCGGGGTAGAGGATGAACGCGAGGAGCGCGGCACCCATCACGTACTGAAGAAGCGGTGCGACCATCAGGGCGGCGATTGCGGCGAGGACGAGGAGGAGGAGGGCGAAGGAGGTCGTTCGAACGTCCATACGCCTACGTGAACTGTTTGACACGTAAGTGTTGACATTCGGTACTGTCTTGAACTCGTGATTGACGGGAAAAGAGCGCTGGCCCAGCTATTCCGACACGGCGGCGTCTGCAGACCTGAGTTCGTCGAACAGTTCGGCGGTGAGGTCGCCGGTCTCGTCGACGATCTCCGCCCACGCGTCGTTGTCGGGTGCCATGCCGAGCAGCCGCGCGATTTTCATAATCGAGATGTGATAGACTCGCTGCCGGCCCGGTTCCTCCTCCCAGACGATCACGTTACAGGGGAACAGCCCGCCGATTTTCATCGTCTCGTCGAGTGCCCGATCCGCGATCTCGGGGTTGCAGGCACCGAGCACGTAGTACGGGTCGCGGTCGGCGTCGACCTTCTCGTTCAACAGCTCCGAGGGAGAGAACTCGGCTGGAATGCCGAAGCCGGTGTCCAGACAGACCTCGCGGACGTATTCGATCGCTTCCTCGTGGTCCATCTCGAGGACCGCCTGTTTCTCGCCAAACGCTTCCGGGTCAATCGTCGCGGGGTCGATCGGGAGACTCATAGTAACCAGTTTCTCATCCCGGGTCTTAATCGATGGGCATTCAGTGCTGTCGTCGAGAGCGAACTCGAACTGGACCACAGTACGACAGCTCCCTATCACCGTGTTACCAGTCGTTGGTAGCACGATTTTTATTCAGAACACGATTGAAACTGAATTAGGTGGGTAACTACGTGTGCGAGTAGCCCATGCCACCATACTGAGTGCGAACTACTGTGAGTCCACAGATCGTTCGAGAGTTTTGAGACCAAGATAGACGACTGCTCCTACGAAAAGACCCTCTATAGCTGCGTTCGCCACAGTAGATTCGATGAAAGTTAGCTGTAGTAATTGAGTGACTGCCGTACCAAGAACCGCAAAAATGCCGGCGGCGAACGCAAATTTGAACCTAACCATATCGTAGTTAGAAAATATACACCAATGGCTGTTTTGGTGGTAGATAGTCCTCATTATATTTCCACCACTTGTCTCTCCCGTGCTGATACGTTCCCTGTACGTAACGCGAGTTCACGCGACCATTTGAATAACGAACTCGTGCGACTATCTATCGTTACTCGCTCGGCCGTCTGTGCCGTCGGCTACGCGAATAGTGATCATACGGTGGCTATCGCGCCGCTTGTCACGTGTACTGACTCGGTCTGCGAGAAAAACGAAGTCACACAGTCTCGTCTGCTGACGATCCGGTGAACTCGTCGTTATTCGCGAACGACGTTCGTTGCGCGAGGGCCTTTGGGGGCCTGTTCAATGTCGAATTCGATCTCGGTCCCTTCCGTCAGATCCTCGCCGCCAACGTCTTCCATGTGGAAGAACACGTCGTCGTCAGCATCTTCCGTCTCGATGAAACCGTAGCCGCCTGTGTCGTTGAAGAAATCAACCGTTCCGTTTGCCATTGCGACTATACAAAATCCGGGTACACGGTTAAGTCTTCTGAAGCCCTCCTCAAAATATTCGATTAGGTACTCAAACGTACTATTTTCGATATCTATTGTGGGTGTTTGACCACACCACGTCTTCTTCGGCGGATCGCCGCCGTTCCATCACAATCACGGGCAACTTCTGTGGTATCCCCGTTTCTCGGGGTTTCCGAGGGACAGTGCTCGTATTTACCGCCATCGTCCACCGACTCGTGTGCGTTCGTTCGGGCGTCCGTCGATTGTTGTCCCGGATCAGTGATCCTCGACGAGTCACTACCCGTCGGTATTACTTCTCGAAATTCTCGCCCGGCAAACGAACCAGTTAAGAGGAAAGTCCCACTTCGGTCACGTATGTTTGAATCGTCGCGAAACGTCTCCGACCAGATGCAGCTTTCCCCGCTCCACCGCGTCCGCAGAGCGTCGGGGTACAGCATCGACGAAGGATAGCGAATGAGCCACCACGCCACACCGTTCACAGCAATACCAATGACTCACTCACTTTCGATTCTCGATTCCTACGGACGGCGACAGCGAGGGCGATCACACCGATGAGCGCCGCCGACGAAGAACTCGCCAAGGACCTCGGCCCGCTCGCCGCGCTCACCATCGGCGTCGGGACGATGATCGGTGCCGGCATCTTCGTTCTTCCCGGGACTGCCGTCGCTCAACTCGGCCCGCTCGCCGCGCTCGCGTTCGTTATCGGCGGCGTCGTTGCGATGTTGACCGCCCTCTCCGCTTCCGAACTGGGGACCGCGATGCCGGTCTCGGGCGGCGCGTACTACTACATCAACGAGGGACTCGGCCCGCTGTTCGGCTCGATCGCCGGCTGGGGGAACTGGATGGGACTCGCGTTCGCCTCGGCGTTCTACATGTACGGCTTCGGCGAGTATATCAACCAGTTCGTCTCGATCTCGGGGCTGACGATCGGCCTGGTCGCCCTCGAACCGGCGCAGATAATCGGACTGATCGGCGCAGCGTTTTTCATCTTCGTCAATTACGTCGGCGCGAAGGAGACCGGGCTCTTGCAGAATGTCATCGTCGTCGTACTGATGGGGATTCTGGCCGTCTTTACGTTGTTCGGGTTGCTCAACGCCGAACTCGAAACGCTCCGGCCGGTCGACCCGTTCGGCTGGTCGCAGCTGTTCCCGGTGACGGGGCTCATCTTCGTCTCCTACCTCGGCTTCGTCCAGATCACCTCCGTCGGGGAGGAGATCAAGAACCCCGGGAAAAACCTTCCGCGGGCGGTCATCGGCAGCGTTCTTATCGTCACGGTGTCCTACGCCGTTATTTTGCTGGCGATGCTGGCGGCCGTCGAGACCGACGTGGTCGCAAACAACGAAACGGCGGTCGTCGAGGTCGCGGAGCTCCTGATTGGCCCGCTCGGCGGCTACGCGCTGCTGTTTGGCGGGCTACTCGCGACCGCGTCGTCGGCCAACGCATCGATTCTCGCCTCGTCGCGGATCAACTTCGCCATGGGTCGTGACAAACTCGTGTCGCCGAAGCTCAACGAGATCCACCCGCGCTTTGCAACGCCGTACCGTGCAATCGCGATTACGGGTGCGCTCATTCTGGTGTTTCTCACCTTTGGCGGCCTCGAAGCGCTGTCCACCGCGGGGAGCGTGCTCCATCTCATCGTGTACGGACTCCTGAACCTCGCGCTGATCGTGTTCCGGGAGGCCGAGCCGTCGGGATACGATCCCAGCTTTCGCGTCCCGCTGTACCCGATTACGCCGATTCTAGGGGCTATCTTCTCGTTCGCGCTCATCGCGTTCATTGACCCGAGGATCATCATCCTGTCGATGGTATTCGTCATCCTCGGTGCGATCTGGTACCTGATATACGCCCGATCGAAGATCGAAACAGGCGGCGTCCTCGGGCAGTACATCCTCGACCGCTCGGAGGAGTTCCCCGACGCGGCCGTCTCGGCGACGGCCTCGGTCCAGCCGACCGGAAACGATTACCGGGTGATGGTACCCCTGGCGAATCCCTCGACCCAGAAGCACCTCATCACGCTCGGGTCGGCGATCGCCGACCAGCACGACGGCACCGTCGTCGCCGTCAATATTGAGACGGTCCCCGACCAGACCTCGCTCGCGGCTGCACGCGATCAGAACGAACGGGAGCTGGCTGCTGATCTGCTCGAGCGGGCGCGGACCGATGCCGAAACCTACGGCGTCGACGTGGAAACGCACGCCGTGCTCTCACACCGCGGCTTCGAGGAGATGTTCGACGCGGCGACGCGGTACGACGCCGACGTGTGCGTCATCGGCTGGGGGCCGGAAGCGACCGGTTCCGACGCCCGAATCGAAACGGCGATCGACGAGTTCACCCAGTCGTTGCCGTGCGATTTCCTGGTGCTTCGGGATCGCGGGTTCGATCCGGATCGGATTCTGCTGCCGACCGCCGGCGGGCCGGACTCCGATCTCGCGGCGGCGGTCGCCCAAACGTTGCGGGCGCAGTACGACAGCGAGTTGACGCTGCTGCACGTCGCCGAGGACCGCCAGCAGGGAGAGGCGTTCCTGCGGTCGTGGGCGGCCGAGCACGATCTCGAAGACGCGACGCGGCAGGTGGAGACCGGCGACGTACAGACTCGAATCGACGAGGCGGCTACCGACGCGACGCTGTTGATCATCGGGGCGACAGAGAAGGGTGTGCTCTCGCGGCTCGTTCGGGGCTCGCTCGTGCTCGATGTGCTCGAAGATGTCGAGTGTTCGGTGCTGCTCGCGGAGAAAAAACACACGCGGAGCATTCGCGATCGGCTGCTCGGAACGTCGAGCAACGGCGAGACGGGCGCTGCCGACACGGGCGTCACGCCGGAGCCGTCGACGCCAGCGGACGAGTCAGAGCACACCGAGTCACAGTATCTCTGATATTACGACGCGAGCGTTCGTTGGACCGTTCGTCTCTTTGCACACCGGCTGTTTGATCATATCTTCTGGTTGATTAATCATCGTCGCACACGATGGTCTTGACAACAGTATTCTCTAAGGGCCACCAGCCCGTAGTTCAGGCGACAGACGAGACCGTCTGCGTTGACGCGTTCGGAACTCCACATGGTAGCTACGAAACGAGGCGACGGGATTGTGACCATCACTCCTCTCCTGCGACCTGAGCAGTTGCTGTATGCACTGATAGCAGTAACTACTGCCGTGAAACCTAGCGAAAACGGCGAGTTCACCGTCGTCGTACCGGTCTCAAATCCGAGAACGGAGTCGGCGCTGCTCTCCCTTGCGAGCGCGCTCGCGAAGGCGAACGACGGGACCGTCACGGTGGTGCACATCGTCGAGGTTCCCGACCAGACGCCGCTCGAAGCGGGAGCGGAGCACGTACAACGAATCGACGCGGAATCGCAGACGCTGCTGGCGACCGTCCGCGAGCGGACGGAGACCTTCGACGTGCCGGTCGAGGTCAAGACGGTGGTGTCCCACCGCTCGTTCGAGGAGATATTCAACGTCGCCAGGCGCGAGCGCGCCGATACCGTCGTCATGGGGTGGGGCTCGGATCGGCCCTGGGAGGCGGGTCGAGCGGAGCGCCCGATCGACGAACTCACGCACGATCTGCCGTGTGACTTTCTCGTCCTCGACGACGGCGAGTTCGATCCGGATCGGGTTCTGGTACCGACCGGCGGCGGGCCGAATTCGGATCTGAGCGCCGAGGTGGCCCGAGACCTGCGCGAGCAGGTCGGAGCCTCCATTACACTGTTGCACGTCGTCGACGACGACTCGAGCAGGGCCGACGGCGAGGCGTTTCTCGCCGAGTGGGCGAGCGACCACGACCTTGCGGACGCCTCGATCCGCGTCGATACGTCCGGAAACGTCGACTCCGCGATCGCGACGGCCGCCCGCGAGCACTCCCTGACGATCATCGGTGCGACCGAGCGCGGCCTCCTCTCCCGACTGCTTCGCGGCTCGCTCGCCTACGATATCGCCGCCGAACTCGACCAGTCGGTCCTGCTGGCCGAGCGGCCGACATCGCGGTCGCTTCGGGATCGACTGTTCGGGCGACGGCGCGGGCGTGACGAGTAACCAGACGCGGGCCGGGATCGTCGGCCGCGCTCACCGTTCGGGAACGCATATACGAGCCCGGTCACTACGATAGCAGTATGACCGACAGCGCCGCCCGGACCGCGGGCTGGTTCGCGGATATCGACCCCGACGAGTTCGATGGGCTCGACGATCGCGACGCCGGCGACGCCCGCGATGCTCGAGACGGGTCCACCGTAGTCACCGCGATTCGCGAGGGACAGACCGAAACACCGCAGGACTGGCCCGCCCTGGCCGTCGACGACGAGTTCGCCGACGACGAGGCGGCCTACTACGACCGACTCCACGACGCGACGATGGCCGCCACCCGAGCCGCCGTCACCGAACGCGAGGCGGCGGACGACCGCCAGCTCGTCCACGCCGTCCGCGCCATGGACGACTGCGAGCGAACCGCGAACGAACTCGCCGAGCGCCTCGCCGAGTGGGCCGGCACCGTCGACCCCGACGCCGGCACCGGCGTTTCGTTCGCCCGCGAACTCGCGCGCGGCGACCACGAACTCGAATCCGAATCGGAGCCGATCACGTCGCTGGCCGAACGCGTCGTCGATCTCGCGGACGAGGCCGCCGAGCTCCGAGAGTTCGTCGAGCGCCAGACGCCGACCATCGCGCCGAATCTGGCCGCGCTGGCCGGGCCGGTGCTCGCCGCGCGGCTGATCTCGCTGGCCGGCGGCCTCGAAGACGTGGCGAAGAAACCGAGCGGGACGATCCAGGTGCTCGGCGCGGAAGACGCGCTGTTCGCCCATCTTCGGGGTCACGCGCCCTCCCCCAAGCACGGGCTGATCTACGTCCACGACGCGGTTCGGGGCACGCACCCGGACGAACGGGGCTCGGCGGCGCGCGCCGTCGCGGGCAAACTCTCGATCGCCGCGCGCGTCGATCACTACTCCGGCGAACGCAAACCCGAACTCGAAGCTGAACTCGCCGAGCGGATCGAGACGATTCAGGCGCGGACGGCCGAAGACGACGACCGCGGTGACAGCGGAGGCGAAACGGATGAGTGACGGCCTCCCCGCCGGCGTCGAACGCCACACGTTCGACGGCACGGATCGACTCGCCACCCGCGGCGACCCCGTCTACGGCGAACCCACCGACGGCGACTGGCGCGCCTGGAACCCCACCCGTTCGAAACTCGGTGCCATGCTCGAACTCGAGATGGACATCGGGCTCGAGGGCGGCGACGAGGAGACCGTCCTCTATCTCGGCGCGGCCAGCGGAACGACGGTGAGCCACGTCGCCGACTTCGCCGGCCCCACTTACGCCGTCGAGTTCGCCGCGCGCCCCGCGCGGGACCTCCTCGAGACGGCCGCCTCGCGTCCCCGACTGTTCCCCTTGCTCGCGGACGCCCGCAAGCCGGCGACCTACGCCCACGTCGTCGAATCGAACGTCGACGCCATCGTCCAGGACGTTGCGACGCGCGGCCAGGCCCGCGTGGCGCTCGAGAACCGCCGGTTCCTCGCCGACGATGGCCGACTGCTGCTCGCCGTCAAGGCCCGTAGCGAGGACGTGACGCGCGACCCCGAAGACGTGTTTGCAGACGTGCGCGCTGAACTCGAGGCGGAGTACGAGATACTGGAGACGCGCCGGCTCGAGCAGTACCACGCGGACCACCTCGGCGTTGTGGCCCGACCGCAGTCCCGGTAGGGCGGCAAGCCCGATGGGCGTCAGCCGGAAGCGTTCGACGATCCTGTTACAGAAAGACCATATATCGGGATAGCGGACGGTCACACAGAAACGAATGAACGGACAGTGCGATCGGCGAACGTTTGTGACGAGTGCAGCGACCGGCTGTCTGCTCGGCCTGGCGGGGTGTCTGTCCGGATCGAGCGAGAAGGTAAGCGTCGACGACGCGACGCCGGACGTACCGTCGCCCGATCCGGACGCGAGCGTCGCGTGGGAGACGTTCCAGTACGACGCCGCGAACACGGGCGTTGCGCCGGGTGCAGGTCCGGCCCCCGGATCGTCCGGCGAGATCGTCTCTCGGTGGGAGTTCGAAACCGGCGGTGGCGTCTACAGCAGCCCGGCAGTCGTCGACGGCGTGGTCTACGTCGGGAGCGACGACGGCTCGCTCTACGCGATTTCGGCGTCGTCGGGAACCGAGCGCTGGTCGTTCGAGACGGACGATTCGGTAACGAGCAGTCCGGCAGTTGTTGACGGAACGGTCTATGTCGGGAGCGGCGACGGGAGCGTCTACGCGATTCCGGCCGACGCCAATTCGACTCCCGACGCGGAGTGGCGCGTCGAAACCGAGGGGGCGGTCGCCGGGAGCCCGACGGTCGCCGACGGGGTGGTCTACGTCGGCAGTAGCGACAACCACCTGTACGCGATCTCGGCGGCCGACGGTGAGGTACTGTGGCGGTTCGAAACCGATGAGACGATATTGCGAGCGCCTGCGGTCGCCGACGGGACCGTCTACGTCGGCAGTAACGACGGCTCGCTCTATGCGATCGATACCGACTCGGAAACCGAGCGCTGGCAGTTGGAGACGGACGACCGAATCCAGAGTCGACCAACAGTCGCCAATGGGGCAGTCTACGTCGGGAGTAACGACAACACGATCTACGCTGCCGAAGCCGACTCCGGCGAGGTTCGCTGGACGTTCCAAATCGAGGGTTCGGTAACGGCGAGCCCTGCTGTCACCGACCACGCGGTCTACGTCGGCGGATTCGATAATCGAGTTCATGCGCTCTCGCCTGCGGCCGAGTCCGAGTCGGAGGGTGACCAGCCAGCCGATCCAGCGAGCTATTTCTGGACCCACCGCGGCTTGAACGCCGTTCGAAGTAGTCCGGTCGTCGTCGGAGACGCGCTCTATGTCGGTAACGAGGACGGCACCGTCACGTCGCTCTCGGCCGAGACGGGCGAGGAGAACTGGCAGTTCGCCACGGGCGGGTGGGTTGCCGGGAGCCCGGCAGTCGTCGACGGCGTCGTCTACGTCGGAAGCGGCGATGGATCGGTGTATGCACTCGAGGAAGCCTGATCCCGGCGATTAAAACGTACTGCTGTACGTGCTTACGACCGCCAGTACGCCTGCGTCAAGAGTACGAGTACCGGGAATATCTCGAGTCGGCCGAGCCACATGTACAGTACCATCAGGAGTTTCGAACTCCAGGGGAAGCTCGCATAGTTTTCCATCGGTCCGACGGCACCGAAGCCAGGGCCGATGTTGCCGAGGGTCGCGATCGATGCGCTGACAAGGTCGATCGTCCCGATGTTGTATCCGATCCGGGCGGTATCGACGGCGAGCAGCAGAATACCGACGAAAAAGAGCACGAAGTACAGGAGCGTAAACGCGTGAATTCCCCGGATCGCATCCTCGTCGAGGACCGAGCCGTTCATGCGAACGGGACGGACTGCCTCCGGGTGAATCGACGTGAACACCTCTCGTCGAAGCGATTTGAGGATGACCAGCCAGCGGAGCATCTTGATCCCGCCGCCGGTCGAACCCGTACTCCCGCCGAGAAACATGACGAACAGCAAGAGCGCCTGTGCCGGACCCGCCCAGTTGTTGAAATCGGTACTCGCGTACCCGGTCGAGTTCATCATGGAGACGATCTGGAACGCGGCGTGGCGGAACGCGGATTCGATCGAGTCGGAGAACCCGGCACCCGTCGTCTCGAAGAAGAGGATGCCCGTCCCGATGAGTGTAAACAGCGTGGCCGCGCCGAGGTAGAATCTGAACTCGGTGTCACGGACCAACGCCCATCGGTCGCCCGAGATCATGTGCCACCAGAGGACGAAGTTGATGCCGGCGATGAACATGAACGGGACGAAGAGCCACTGAACGACGGGAGAGAAGGCTGCGATACTCGCTCCTTCCGGGGAGAAGCCGCCGGTTGGAAGCGCCGTCAGCCCGTGTGCGATGGCGTTGTACAGGGTCATTTCCGTCGCGTATCCCGTGATCTGCAGACAGTACAACAGCACGATAAAGAGGACGGTAAACCCGAGATACGCGAACCAGAGGACGCGGGCCGTCTCCGCGATGTGTGGCGTGAGTTTCGAAATTCCGGGGCCGGGCGTCTCGGCTTCCATTAACTGCGCCCCACCGACGGCAAGTTGGGACAGGATCGCGACGGCGAGGACGATGATTCCCATGCCGCCGAGCCACTGGGTCAGCTGTCGCCACATCATGATGGCGTGGGAGTGTTCCTCGACGGAGATCGTCTCCATCACGGTCGCGCCGGTCGTCGTGAACCCGCTCATGCTCTCGAAGATCGCATTGATCGGCTGTGCGATGCTGCCGGTTCCTGCCAGGATGTACGGCAGGGCTCCGAAGAGCGTCGCAAACAGCCAGGTGAACGCGACGACGAAGAACGCTTCCCGCGCGCCCGGTTTTGGATTCGGATCGAGTTCTCGAAGGACGAGTCCGAACGCGGCGGTGACAACCATCGAGACGACGAATTCCAAGAGGTCCTCCCCACCGTACCAGAGTGAGACGAGAATGGGGAGGACGAATGCGATCGAGAGTAATGCGAGGAGCGTCCCCACTAACGCCAATCCGGCCCGCCAATCGACGTAGAGCCGCCGCCCCATCAAATCACCCGTGAGACCGTATCGAGGACGGCCGCATCCACGAAGACGACGACGTGGTCGCCGGGTTGGATAACCGTCGTGCCGCGAGGCGTGATGAGTTCCCCGCTGCGCGAAATTGCGCCGATCACGACGCCGTCCGGGAGTTCGGCCGTCGCATCGGCGATCTGTCGTCCCGTGAGAACGCTGTCCTCACTGACCTCGATCTCGATAACCTCCGCCCGGTCGCGTTCGACCATGGCGATTTTCTCCGTCTTGTCGGTTCGGGTGAAGCGAACGATCTCCTCCGCGGTCACCTCGCGCGGATTCACGGCCACGTCGATACCGACCGTCTCGAAGAGTTCGGCGTACTCGTGGTTCTCGATGACGGCGACCGTTCGGTCGACGCCGAGACGGCGGGCCAGCAGGGAGACGAGCAGGTTCTTCTCGTCGCCGTCGAGGGCCGCGACGACGATGTCCGCCTCGTCGACGTGTTCGCGCGAGAGGAACTCGGCGTCGGTCGCGTCGTTTTCCATCACCATCGTGTTCGGCAGTTTCTCGGCGCACTCGCGGGCGCGGTCGTGCTCCTGCTCGATCAGGCGCGGGTGGAAGCCGTGCTCTTCGAACTCGCGGGCGGTCTGAAAGCCGATTTCGCTGCCGCCGACGATAACGACCTCGTCGGTGCTGTTGTCGTGCGTACAGACGATATCGTCGGCGAACCCGGTGACCGAATCGGGACTGCCGATGACGACGACGCGATCGCCGGCCCGAATATCGGTTTCGCCCGTCGCGACGATCATCTCGTCGTCACGGAAGATCGCGGCGAACGTCAGCGAATCGTACTGGTCCGCCTCGCTGACCGTCGAGTTCGCGACCGGGCTGTTCGGCCCGATTCCGAACTCGACCATACGAACGAGCCCGCCAGCGAACATCTTCACGTCCTGTGCGGCCGGAAGCCCAGAAATGCGAAAGATCGTCTGTGCAGTAAGCAAGTCCATACAGACCATGAAATCGACGCCGAACGCTTCCTGGGACCCGGTCCAGGTTTCGAGGAGCGTTCGCCGTCGCACGCGGGCGATCGTAAACGTTTCACCGGCCGCCTTCGCGGCCCCGCAGATGACGACGTTCGATTCGTCGTTGTCCGTACAGGCGATGACCAGTCCCGCCTGTTCGATACCGGCCTCCTGCAAGGTCCCGATTTCGGTGCCGTCTCCCTGAATCGCCAGTACGTCGAGCGAGTACGTGAGTTCCTCGACGGTGTCCCCGTCTCGGTCGACGACGACGACCTCGTGTGTCTGCTCTAGATTCGCAGCGATCGAGCGACCGACCCTGCCAGCGCCGACGACGATTACGCGCATTCGTCGCTCACCTCATCCATGAACGCACCGTCGTTCGCCGATACTAGTGTATGTATCGATCACCGCTCGTACCAATCGAATGCGAATGCTGAGTTGATTATATAAAACCACTTCTGGAATCGAAAGTGGATAGAACTATATTCGGCTATCAGAAATACTGTCATCGACGCACAAATGCAGTTTCCATCGAAAATCGAGCGCTATCGCTGCGCTATCCCCCGCTTTGCGCTCTGGCTCTCCCTCGACTGCCCTGTGTCGGCCGGACCGTCCCGACATCCAACCGATTATACTTCACGCTACACTACGCATCCACACGCGTTCACGACACTCTTGCACTACCATAACCACCCTCCCCACTGTCACTGACCATGGATCACGGACCACTGGCCACTGACTACTGACTACTGAGCACCCATCACCCATCCACCATCAACCATGTATATCGTCATCGTCGGCGCAGGCAATATCGGATCGAACCTGATCGACCTCGCAATTGCGGACGGCAACGATGTCGTCGTCATCGAGGAGGACGACGAACAGGCAAACGCCGTTGCGTCCGAGTACGACTGTCTCGTCCTCAACGCCGATGCGACCTCCCACAGCACCCTGGAGGACGCAAGCATCGACCGTGCGGACGCCGTCATCACCACCACGAACATCGACGCCGTCAACATCATGGTCATGTTGCTCGCACAGGAACACGACGTTCCGAACCTCGTCAGCGTCGTCCACGACCCCGAAAACCTCCCCGTCTTCGAAAAGATCGGCGTCACCCTCATCGAAAATCCACAGCGGCTGATCGCCGACTACCTCTATCACTCGATTCGCTACCCGAAGGTCAGCGACTTCATCGAGCTCGAAGACGACACTGAACTCGTGGAGTTGACCGTCACCGAAGACGCGCCGATGAGCGGCGAACCGCTCAAAACGGCCACGAGTTCGGGCGTGCTTCCCGAGGGGTGTCTCGTCGTCGCGCTCAAACGAGGCGAGGAGATACGCGCGCCGAAAGGGGAGACGATCATCCGTCCGGGTGACCAGGTTACGGTGTTTACGGACGATGTCGCACTGGCTGATGCAGTTGCAGCGTTTACGGGCGATCACCCATAGTAATGCAGTACGAGACAGTCGGGCGGGACGTGGGCCGAATCGTGCAGGTCGTCTCGCTGATGGCGTTTCTCTCCATTCCGGTCGCACTCATCAATGGCGAGTTCTACGCGGTGCCGGCGTTCGCGGTTTCGGGGGCCGTGATGCTGGCGATCGGGGTGGCGCTCGCCCGCACGTTCATCGATGCGCCCGATCCGGGCAAACGCCACGGGATGCTCATCGCGGCGACGGCCTGGGGAGTCATCGGCGTGCTCGGCGCACTTCCGTTCTTGCTGATCGCGTGGACGATCACCCTCGATCCGTTTCCGGCCTGGCTGAACACGCCGGGGATTACCGAGACGACCGCCGCCTTTCGACTGCCGCTCAACGGTATCTTCGAGAGTATGAGCGGCTTTACCGGCACCGGGTTGACGATGGCCGCGGACGAGGAGGTCCTTCCGCGGTCGCTGCACTGGTGGCGGTCGTTTATCGAGTGGGTCGGCGGCGTCGGCGTCATCGTGCTCACGGTGGCTATCCTCGCACGGCCCGGAAGCGGTTCGTTGACGCTCTACGAGAGCGAGGCCCGGTCGCGGAAGATCCATCCCAGCATCGTTTCGACGGTCCGTGAAATCTGGAAACTCTACCTCGGATTTACGCTCGCCGGAATCGCACTGTTCGTCGTCGTCGGCATGCCGACGTGGGACGCAATCAACCACGCGATGACGGCTATCGCAACCGGCGGCTTCTCGGTCCGCGCCGAGTCGATCGGCTATTACGGAAAACCGCTTATCGAGTACGCCGTCATCCCGGTTATGGTCGCCGGTAGCATCGCGTTCCCGATCCACTACCTCATCCTCAAAGGCGAGATTCGAAACATCTACGCGGATCTCCAGACGAGATGGGTGCTCGGCTGGTTCGCCCTCGGTGGAGTCGCATTAACTGCCGTGTTGCTGCTCAACCAGCAGTACGAGGGGATCGAAGCGACGTTTCGGACCGCGCTGTTCCAATTCGTTTCTGCGACCTCGAACGCCGGGTTCGGAACGACGACGATCGGGAACGGAACCGAAAAGATCTGGACGACCGGCGCGACGTTACTCGTCTGTCTCGGCATGCTAACCGGTCCAGCGGCCGGTTCGACTGGCGGTGGTCTCAAACTGATCCGCGTCGCCACGCTGATCAAGGGAACGCTGTGGCAAATCCAGAGCGTGTTCGTCCCCGCGAGTGCGGTTCGACAGCTCGAACTCGGCGATCGAACGCTCGACGAAGAGCAGATCCACCGCGAGTTCACGGAGGCCGCGATCGTCCTCATCCTCTGGCTTGCAGTTCTCGCGCTCGGGATCGCCGTTTTCCTGTGGGCGCTCGCTCCGGACTATCCGCTCGAATACATCATTTTCGAGGTGATGAGCGCACAGAGCACTGTCGGACTCGATGCGGGTATTACCGGACCGGAAATGCCGACCGTCCCGAAGACGATGCTGATCCTCAATATGTGGGTTGGTCGTCTGGAAATCATCCCCGTTGCTGTGTTGCTAAGTGCCGTCCTCCGTAATGGGACCCACTCGGCGTAGCCGAACGCCGGCTCGCCGTTTCACTTTCGTGTGACACCGACTATCCGTGCTGTTTTCGCATCGAAAATATAGCCCCCGTCGCGTATTGGATAGACGTACCGTAGTTATATATTCTCTCGTCTCACAGAAATATACATGGGACACGGGACCGACGGTAGTTACCGACTCGATGAAATCGATCGTCGAATTATCTATTCGTTGATGACCGATGCTCGGAACACGTCGGCCCCCGCGATCGCCGAGGATGTCAGCGTCTCCGGGGCGACGATCCGAAACCGAATCTCCCAACTCGAAGACCACGACATCATCGATGGCTACCACGCAACCGTCGACTTCGAACACGCCGATGGGTCGCTGATGAATCTCTTTCTCTGTCACGCCCCGTTCGGCGATGTCGAGGGGCTCGCCCGTCGAATCGGCACGATTCCTGGCGTCATCAACGTCCGCGAACTCATGGGCGGCCGGCTGAATCTCCACGTCCTCGCCGTCGGCACGAATACGAGCGACCTGCGTCAGATCGGTCATGAACTCGCGACCTTAGACGTCGAAATCGAAGACGAGTTCCTCATGCAGAACGAACACGACTTCCCCTACGGCCCGTACGGTCCGGCGGACGATCACCGCCGCGAACCGCTGGCGGATTCCATTAGTCTGACCGGCGGTGCCGAAGTGGTCGAGGTAACCGTCCACGAGGAGGCTCCGATTGCCGGGCGCACGCTCGAGACGGCAGCGGACGACGGCATCCTCGAAGAACAGACGCTCGTCATCGCGATCGAACGCGACGACACGGTTATTACGCCACACGGCGATACCGAAATTAGACCCCACGATGTCGTGACGGTGTTCTCACCGAACGGCACCGACGAACCCGCACTAACGGGCTTTCGCGGGCCGGACGGGACCACACAGACGGCGACACGACTCACCTAAGATGCCACTCCACAAACTCCTCCCGGAGTTCCTCCAGCGGGAGGACGAGACGGCGAACGAGCCGGACGGGCCGGTCCTTCACGAGTGTCGACACTGCGGCTCGAAGTTCGATGACGCCCCGACGACGTGTCCGGTCTGTGGGGCGAGCGAGATTGCAACCTACGAGTTCAGTAGCGAGCCGACGGAAAGCGAGCCTCCTGACGGCTCTTCGAGCGGTCACGAAACCGATGCTGCGCCGGATGAGACGGATACTGACGGAAATTCTGGGCCCGACTAACAGTATACGAGGGCCGTGGAGAACGCTTCCAGTAGCTGCAGCCAATCGATCCGCTGTAAGTGAGACCGTGCGAAGCGACCGGAGCACGAAGCGATAGCACAATCGTAGACACCCGAACAGCTATCCGAGCCGCCGTCGAACTACCGTGCCATATGTCACATTATACCACGGTGGGGGAAACGCTCGAACAGACCGTCGCGCGGTATCCGGACCGCGAGGCCATCGTCTACCCGCGCAAGGGCCACCGCTTTACGTACGCGGAGTTCGACGAGCGCGTCAATCGACTGGCGAACGCGTTCGCCGACCTCGGAATCGAACGCGGGGATCGAGTCGCGACGGTGTTGCACAACGGCTCCGAGTTCGTCCTCACCGTCTACGCCTGTGCGAAACTCGGGGCCGTCATCACGCCGCTGAACTTTCGGCTGGCCGCCGGCGACATCGAGTTCATCGTCTCCGATGCCGCGGCCGAACTCGTCGTCTTCGAGGCCGCGACGCGGGAGGCCGTCACGGCCGCGAAACCTGAACTCGAGTCGGTCGAGGAGTACGTGTATATCGATGAGGAGGGACCGTCGTACGCCCGCGAGTTCGACGCGTTGCTTGCGTCCGGGGCCGCCGAGCGGCCGTCGATCGACGTCTCCGAGGACGATACCTACGCGTTCATCTACACGTCGGGGACGACGGGCCGGCCGAAGGGAGTGGTCCACGAGCATCGGGACATGGTGGATCACAATCTGTTGTGCATCGCCGAGATGAACGTCACGCGGGACGACGTCGGACTGTCGGTCATGCCGCTGTATCACTGTGCGGAGTTACACTGCAGTCTGTTCCCGCGCGTTCAACGCGGCGCGACGACGGTTATTCTCCACGAGTTCGATCCGGCGGTCGCGTTGGACGCGATCGAGGAGTACGACGTGTCGTTCCTGTTCGCCGCGCCGACGGCCTGGAACGGGCTGTCGTTGGCGGCCGCAGAGCGCGATGTCGACGTCTCCTCGCTACGACTCGGCCTGTACGGCGCTGCGCCGATGCCCGAGCAGGTGCTGGAAAACTGCCGTGAACACCTCTGTGAGGACTACATCCAGGCGTACGGCATGACCGAGATCGGTCCCGCGGGCGTCTTTCAGCGGCCGGAAGATCAACTCTCGAAGCAAGGGTGTGCGGGCCTGCCGGCACTCAATCACGAACTCCGGATCGTCGACCCCGACGCGGACCCGGATCGGGAAGTCGAACGGGGCGAAATCGGCGAGATCCTCATCGCAGGTCCGTGTACGATGCGCGAGTACTGGAACCGACCGGACGCGACCGCACGGTCGCTGCGCGAGGCCGACGGGACGACCTGGTACTACACCGGCGACCTCGGCTACCGCGACGCGGACGGCTACCTCTACGTGGTCGATCGGAAGGACGATATGATCGTCTCCGGCGGCGAGAACATCTATCCGGCCGAGGTCGAGGACGTGCTGTTCTCTCACGACGGCGTCGAAGCGGCCGCCGTCGTCGGTGAACCCGACGAAGAGTGGGGCGAGCGCGTCGTCGCCTACGTCGTCGGAGACGGCGTCACCGCGGATGACTTGGACGCGTTCGCCCTCGAGAGCGACCAGTTGGCCGACTTCAAGCGTCCGCGAGAGTACACTTTCGTCGAGGAGCTTCCCACGAACCCGAGCGGAAAGGTCCAGAAATTCAAACTTCGCGAGTCCGACGACGCGGCGCGCGACGACGCCGAGACGGAGGAGGCCTCCGGAGCCGATTCGGACACGGACCCCGCGGAGTCCTGAGGCCCACTAGCTGCTGCAACCACGACCGTATTCTGTATCCAAAATACTCATTCAAAAATGAGGATAACCCGTGTTGATACGTCTGCGACCAACTCCAAACCGTATTTACTGCCGCGGCTAAAAGGACTCCACGATGGAACGCGGGTCGCCGGATTCGTTTACGCGTATGGGCACACTGGGGATCGAAGAGGAGTGTTTCGTCGTCGACGAGCGCGGTCGGCCCACGAGCGGCACCGACGAACTCGTCTACGAACACGACCCCCCCGAAATCCTCGCCGATCGACTCGACCACGAACTGTTCAAGTTCGTCATCGAAACCCAGACGCCGCTCATCGAGGACCCCGCAAACGCGCGGGCGGCGCTACTCGAAATCCGCCGCGCGCTCGTCGACCACGCCGAACGCCACGGCTTTCGGATCGCCGCCGCCGGCTTGCACCCGCTCGCGAAGTGGCGCGAACTCGAGCACGCGGAGAAACCCCGCTACCGAGCCCAGCTCGATCGCATCCAGTACCCACAGCACCGCAATACGACCGCCGGCGTTCACGTCCACGTCGGCGTCGACGACGCCGATAAGGCCGTCTGGATCGCCAACGAGCTGCGGTGGTACGTCCCGATCATGCTCGCGCTCTCGGCGAACTCGCCGTACTGGGACGGCTTCGACACCGGCCTCCAGTCCGCCCGCGCGAAACTCTTCGAAGGACTCCCCAACACCGGCATGCCGACCTACTTCGAGGACTTCGACGCCTTCGACCGCTTCGAACGCCGCATGCTCGCGACCGACTCGATCAACGACCGCGGCGAACTCTGGTACGACGTCCGCCCGCACACGGAACACGGCACCGTCGAACTCCGAACACCCGACGGCCAGGCCGATCCGGATATCGTGATGGCGTTCGTCGAGTACGCCCACGCCCTCGTCGAGGCGCTGGCCGAGGAGTACGAGGACGGCACCCCCAACTCCCGCCACCGCCGCGAACTCTTAGACGAAAACAAGTGGCGCGCCCTGCGCTACGGACACGAGGCATCGTTCATCGATCGCGAACTCGACGGCACCGTCTCCCTCGGCGAAGTAGTCGACCGCGAGTGCGACCGACTCGGCATCGACGGCATCAAACGAGTCTACGAGCGCGAAAGCGGCGCGAGCAAACAGCGGCGACTCCTCGAAAACGCGGGCCCGGACGCGCTCTGTGACAGTCTGCTACTTGAACTCGAGTGACGGACCGCTTCTCTCTCTCCGGTATCGCGGCGGAACCGCCCCATCTCGCGGCTTCGATCACCACCGGGTGTAGAGACGGTTTTCGAACGGTATCAGCCGCGGATGCGTTTTCACAGGGAGTGTACGCCTCCCAAGACGGTAGCTATGCCGCAGTTTGAAACGACGTGACAAGCAAACGTCGTCTCTGGCCGGCCGGGGAGGCGAGACGGTTTCGCTTCCGAAGGCAGTCTCCGCCAGCTATCGTAGCAACTGAAACGATACACACACTGATCGTACAGCCATCGTGCGATCAGGTGTGCACTGGCTTTCAGTGGCTACTATAGTTACATATCCTCGTCGCTCGTCTCGTTGTCCATGCCGTTCTCCTCGCTGGTATCGTTCTCACCGTCCATTCCGTCCGTTTCGTTTCCGTTCTCCGCGCCGTCCGTTTCATTCCCCATCCCGTTCTCTTCGCCGTTCGTCTCGTCGCCCGTCCCGGTTTCGTCACCGGCCCCATCGTCGGTCGTCTCATTATCCTCCCCGCTATCGCCACAGCCTGCGAGTGCGGCCGCACATACGGTACCACTGACTGCGATCAACCGTCGCCGCGTGAATCGATCGGTCATTATCGTACCCTCGCTCCATACCCGGACGTCGTTCCCCAAGAGAATGTGCCACCTATCCGGTTCGCGGAGAGTGACAAACGCCATTTGCGTTCTCTGAACTTCTATCCGGAATAAATACATGATAACACGGCACTTGAACTCGTTCCGCTGAAGGTATGCATACTCTCGAAATCGTACACGGACGCCGAGTTCACATCTCTCAGACGCCAGTTACGTACGTGGTAGCCGTCCGCTGTCTCTGGACTACCCAGGCGGCGTTTTGTGAGACTACTTGGATTCGCTATCGACTCGGACTCCGACACCGGCAACGAGCACGAGCGAGGGTTCCGCGGTACCGGAACCGCTCTCAGCAATGACGCTCGCGCGGCCGGCCGCGATCGACGTTCGGTCCGAAACACCGGCGCGGTTGGCCGACGGCTGCGAACACGATCGAGATGTCCACTAGCGTTCCGCCCGTTCTCACTCGATGACAGTCCGTTCGTACGGGCTGCCGTCAGTCAGTTTCGGCGCGCTCGCGACCCGTCCTGTGTCCTGCGAGTGCGCGGAAAATCGGTACCGCAGACCGTCTCAATCGTCCTTCCCGACGCTAATGACCTGCACGAGCGAGTAGACCGGGACGCCGTCGATTTCCTCGAGCCCCTGTTTGTCGGCGAGGACGACGCAGGCAAGCGGTTCACCGCCTTCAGCACGGATCGCCTCGATCGTCTCTCGCATCGTCGTCCCGCTAGTTATGGTGTCGTCGACGATGTAACACTCGCGGTCACGGATACCGGCGAAGTTTCGGGAGAAGGTCCCGCCGAGGTCCTCGATGTCGCCTTCCTCCCACTGGTGTTTTGCCGGCGTGTAGGTGCCGAGATCGGTCTCGAGTTCACGTGCGACGAGCGTTGCGATGGGGCCGCCGGCCTTTTCGATCCCGATGGTGAGGTCGACGTCCTCGCCGTGTTTGGCCAACAGATCGGCCATCGCGGCGGCGACGTGGCTCATGCGCTTGCTGTCGCGGCCGATAGCGGCCCAGTCGACGTGGATGTCCTGTGGACGGCTCCCGTTTTCCGTCGTCGCGTCCGCTCCCGTCGGTGCCGACTGTGCTGGCCGCCCTTCGGACTGGGTCGTCGCGTCGCTTCGCTCGACGAGCCAACTCGCCGTCTCCCGGGAGACGTTCAGTTCGTCCGCGATTTCGCCCTTCGAGAGGCCGCGGGCTGCGAGTTCAGCCGCGCTCTCGATGAGATCGTCGACGTTCTTCATATGCCGTTCCTTCGGACGCGGTTTTTATAGTCGTATCGTCCGATGAGAAATGAGCCGCGACATGACGTGTAGTTGACTTTCCGATGGCGGCTGCCCGAGTCGATCACCGTCAAGTACTGCCACAGGACGGAAAACGATTATCTCCCTGCCACTGGCTCTACGTACCATGGAGCGATACGACCTCGTCTATCGGCTCTACGACGAGTACGAGACGGAGACGCTGCGAGAGTACCAGGAGTTCGTCGATGTCTTTCCCGCGGTCGACTCGCGAGTCGCACTCGAGCACTGGCAAGATGCAAGCGATGAACTCGAGGCCCGAAAGGACGAGATTCGCGGCGACTTCGCGGCCGGCGGAACGTTTGCGGAAATCGTCGCGCGGGCGACCCGCGAGCAGGCCTTTACCGCGCTCGATCTCGAAGCCAAGTACGGCCGCGACGTAAACGTCCTCGTGCTGGACGTCGACGAAACGCTGCGGTCGGCGGGCGGGACGGATAACGAAATCCCCCGCGAAACGCTTCACGTGCTGACCGAGTTCCACGAGGCCGGCGTTCCCATCGTCATCTGCACGGGCCAGACCTTAGAGAACGTCAAGGGATTTGCCATCCAGGGGCTCGGCAGCGAAATCGTTCACTCCGGAAATCTCTCGATCGTCTACGAGGCGGGAACGGGTGTCTTCACCCCAGGCCACGGCGCGGAGACGAAGCAACTGCTCTACGAGGATCTGGACGCCGAGATCAGGGACGTGTTCGACGACGTGCGCTCGCGCGTGCTCCCCGAGGCATCCGAAGACCTCCGGCGGGGCTGTCACTTGCAGGGCAACGAGTTCAACGTCACGATGAAGCCGAACTACGAAACCGGGTCGTCGAACGCCCGCGAGATCATCGACGAGGCGCTGGTCTATCTGCTCGACCTGCTTTCGGACGCAGTTGCCGCGATTTTCGCGTCGACGGACGCTGACGGTGACGGTGACGGCGACCACGAACTCGACGAACAACCGGTTACGGACTGGACGCGCACCTTTTACGCCGCTCAGGACCCCGAGATCAGGGCCGTCCTCGAGAGCGAGGGCGGCTATCCTGACCTGGAGGCCGCCGCCGTCCCGGACGAACTCGAACGGATACTCGAGCGGATCGACGTGGCCTATTACGAGGCCGATGCGGCCGAAATCGGGAGCCTCGAACTGAACAAGGTCGTCGGCGTCGAACGCGCGCTCGACGTGCTCGACGTCACGGACCCGTTCGCGCTCGTGATGGGCGACTCGAAGAGCGACCTGCGGGTCATGCGGTGGGCCGCCGAGAACGGAACCGGTATCGCGGCCGCGCCGGAACACGCCTCCCGCGATACCATCGAGCACGTCCTCGAGACGGACGAACTCGTTTTCGATCGCGGTCGAAGCGTCGATATCCTGCGAACGGTGTACGCCCTCAACCGGTTTGCGAGACTGGGATAACGCACTCGCCGCGGCACGGCGCTGTCGCCGTATTCGATCCCCTATTTAAACCGCTGGAACACAAAGGCCGGGCCATCAACCGACAAGACGACATGTTTTCGTACTAGCGCGATCCGGCCAGAGCGATCACGAGCGAGCGTGTCGGGCCACTCACAGGCGCGTTGAGCGGTCGCCACGTATCGCACCTGCTGCCGCGATCGGAGGTCCTGAGATGTTTCCCCTCAAACTCAACGTCTCCGACGACCGCGGTGTCGTTCGCCAACCGACCCGTCGGACTGTGGAGAGTACCACGCTTTCCGGCGGCAGACCGGACGCTTCGGTCGGGGTGAGATTCCGATGACGACCATTGCCGTCATCTCCCTGCCGGTCGACGAGTTCGCGCTTGGCGAGACGGTCGACCAGTTATCGACCGTTTCCGTTCGCGTCGAGAGCGTCATCGCCGAGGGACCCGCTCGAACGGTTCCGTTCGTCTGGTTCTCGGGCGTCGATAGGGACGAACTCGAGGCGGCGCTCGATGCGGATCCGACGATCGCAGCGTACTCACACCTGCTCACGAGTTCGGCCGACGATGCGGGGGCGGACGCGACGAGCGAGGTGAGCGAAACAGCCGACGCGAACGCGGAACCGACCGACTGGTTCTACCAACTTCGGTACGGCGAGGGAGTGCGGTCCGTCTGCAGTTCCATCTACGAGGGCGACGGGGCCGTCCTCGACGCCCAGATAACCGATAATCGGTGGACGTTGCGGCTCCTCTTTCCCGAGCGCGAGGATCTCTCGGACGCGGTCGCCGCGATCGAATCGCAGGACGAGTCCGTCCACGTCGACGTAAAGCGACTGGTCGAGGCCGGCGACGACGAAATCGAGACCACGGCCGCGCTGACCGATCCCCAACGGGAAGCCATCGCCGAAGCCTACCAACAGGGCTACTACGACGTTCCCCGCGAAATCTCGCTCGAAGAACTCGCGTGTGAACTCGACATCTCGCATCAGGCGCTCTCGGAACGGCTCCGGCGGGCGAACCGCGTTCTTGCTGGCGAACAACTCGACGATCCGACGGGCGAGGTCGCAATGGAGTAACGAGGTCGCGGAGCACACAGTATATTCGTCGGCGGCTTCTACTGTGGCACGTGATCGCTCTGAACGGGTACGATGCGATCGTCTACGACCTCGACGGGACGCTCGTCGATCTCGACGTCGACTGGGACGCCGTCGCGTCCGACGTTCGTGCAGTGTACGACGACGCGGCCACCGAGCCGCCCGGGGACGATCTCTGGGCGATGCTCGAGGGCGCAGCCGAGGCGGGCCTCCTCGAAGTGGTCGAGGAGACGATCGCCAGCCACGAACGAACGGGCGCACGGACCGCACCGCGACTCCCGTTCGCGGCCGATCTCGAAGCCCGATCCGTCCCGATCGGCGTCTGCTCGCTCAACTGCGAGGCCGCCTGCCGGCACGCACTCGAGAACCACGGCCTCACGCCGGCGGTCGATGTCGTCGTCGGTCGCGATACGGTCGCCACCCAGAAACCCGATCCGGAACCGCTGCTCGCCGCCGTCGGTGAACTCGGTGTCGAGCCCGAGCAGGCGGTCTTCGTCGGCGACTCCGAGCGGGACGAGCGGACGGCACGGCGAGCCGGCGTCGACTTTCAGTACGTCGGTGATGGCCCGTCGGGCGTCTAAGTCTACGACCCACTTCGAGTTCACCGAGCGGCTGAATCCAGCGTTCCGGGGCCGTCAGCGCTGCGCTCGCTTTGCGTAGACGAAGACGCCCACCGCGACGAACAGCCAGATGACTGCGCCGACGCGGATCGCGAACTCGGCCCGCGAGCCCCACGTCGGCAGCTCGGCAGTCGTCGAGAGGAGCGCAACGAGCGGCGAACCGGCGATGATCGTGACGACGAAGGTGACCTGCATCACCCACCCGTAGTCGACGCCCTCGGGCGTGGTCGTTTCGACGGGTTCTGGCACGGTTCAGACTCCCGACCCAGTCCTCTTAAGCGTCGCGGGTCACCCGCTCGCCTCGCCGGCGCTCGCGCCGGTGAAGAGAAGAACGGTGCTGTTTACTACTCGAGCGCCAACACGTGACTATGCCCACAGTCAGGGACCTGACCGCGATGGCGGGTGAGAATCCGATCACGATGCTGACGGCCTACGACGCGCCGACGGCCGAACTCGTCGACGAGGCCGGCGTCGACGTTATTCTCGTCGGTGACAGCGTCGGCAACACCTCGCTCGGTCACGAGTCGACGCTGCCGGTAACCGTCGACGACATTGCACGCCACGTGGGAGCGGTCTCGCGCGCTACCGACGACGCCCTGGTCGTCGCCGACATGCCCTTCCTCTCCTTCGGCGTCGACGACGCCGAGAGCATCGAGAACGCCGGCCGCATGCTCAAAGAGGAAAACGCCGAGGCGGTCAAACTCGAGTGCGGGCCCCACACGGTCGACCTCACGGAGAGGATGGTCCAACTCGGCATTCCGGTGATGGCCCACCTCGGCCTGACGCCCCAGCACGTCAACCGCTACGGCGGCTATCCCCGACAGGGGACCGACCGGGAAGCCGCTGATCGCATCTTCGAGCTCGCCCGGGAACACGAAGCCGCCGGCGCGTTCTCGCTCGTCCTCGAACACATCCCGTCGAACCTGGCGGCCGAGATCACGGCTGAACTCGATATTCCGACGATCGGAATCGGTGCCGGGCCGGCGTGTGACGGTCAGGTGCTCGTCGTCGACGACGCGGTCGGGCTCAGCGAGTGGTCACCGTCGTTCGCCGAGCAGTTTGGCTCCGTACGTGAGGAGATGGAATCCGCGATCGACGACTACGTCTCCGCGGTCGAGTCCGGCGCGTTTCCCGCCGATGAACACAGCCACGAGGCCGAGGACCTCGACGAACTGTACTGATCTGCTTTTCTGCGTTCCGGTCTGTCCGCCGTTCAGCCAGCAACTCGCAGGACTGCAACTCGACTGTTATCTATAGTAACAACTGAAACGGTTTACACACTGATCGTACAGCTGTCGCACGATCAGGTGTGCACTGACTTTCAGTGGCTACTATAGCACACCCGCCATCCCGAAACTCGTCGTCACTCCCCAATCGACTCGACAAAGCCGCTCACAGCGTCGTTGAACGCCGCCGGTCGCTCGAGCATCGACAGGTGCGCCGCGTCGTCAATCTTGACCGCTCGAGCATCGGTGATTCCGTCGGCGAGGAACTCGTGATACCGCGGCGGCGTCAGCATATCGGCCTCGCCGTAGACGACGAGCGTCGGCACGTCGATCTCACCGAGTTCAGCGCGAACGTCGAACGCGTGGCAGGTCTCGAAATCCCGGCGAGTAACCGTCTGTCCGCACGCGCGCATCTGTGCTTTCGAGTGTTCGACGAGTTCAGGATCGGCATCGTGGAAGAGCCGATCGGGACCGTGGAGGAACTCGATCGCCCGCTCGAAGTCGCTCGCGAGCCACTCGCGCAGGTCGTCGAGGACGCCGAGGCGGGCACCCGTCCCGGTCAACACGACGGCTGCCGGGCTGAACTCGTCGGCGCGTTCGAGCAGCACGTGCAAGACGAGCGCCCCGCCGAGCGAGTTCCCGACCAGAACCTGACTGTCGGTTTCCGTTGCGACGGCGATAACGTCGTCGGCGTAGGCCGAAAGTGCCGTATATCCCCCGCTCGCGTCGACGTCGTCCGAGTCGCCGTGGCCGCTCAGATCGAGCGTGACGACCGGTGTTCGATCCGCGAGGCGGTGCTGGGACTTCCAGACGTCTTTCGTGCCGCCGCTGCCGTGGACGTAACAGACCGTTGGTCCGTCACCACCTCGATCGGTGCACTCGTAGGCCGTCTGCCGGCCGTGGTGAGATACCTGCTGCATAGGTGATGAACGACCGGGGAGCGTATAAAGACTCCATCAGCCGATGGGACGGTGAGGGCCTGTACTTCAGGTCCCGAGCGTCACCGCCTCGTCCGCCGCGTTTTGAAGCGCATCGGAGCGGCCGTGCGATCCCGGCGCGATTGCGATCGTTTCGATACCTCGCGTTCCGGCGTGTTCGAGAGCGGGCTTGAAGTCCGTATCTCGCGAGGCGATCGCGAGGCGGTCGATCGTCCCGTCACAGGACAGTGCGGTCGCATCGACGGCGAGTTTCACGTCGACATCGCCGCTCGTCACGACGACTTCGAAGCCGCGCGCCTCGGCCGCCTGAATGAGGCCGGGGGTCGCGTGTTCGTCCAGATAGAGCCTGATAACGCCGACGCGGCCGAGTTCACTCGCGGCCGAACGGAGATCGTCGAGATCGACATCGAACTCGTCGCGGAAGACGTTCGGTCCATCGACGAGCAGCCCGACGGCTAGTTCCCGCTGTTGCTCGGGGGTAGAATCGGGGGCGAGACGGGCGCGAACGCGATCGAACATACCGAGCGGTAGCCACGGGCCCGGGATAGGTGTAGCGAAACGAGTCGTGATAGCTCAGTATGGCGGTCGAGTTGGCGCTCCAAGCGATCTTTTGAAGCGGAAACTGTAGTGCTGTTTATCGACAAACCGATGAGCTATTCGAAAAGACAATTGTCATTGGTTATTGATTAATGATATTTGTCGATAGGAGAGCTCTACATCCGCATAGGTACAGTAATAAATTCTAACCTGTTTCATAACACTTTAATAGAATATCAGTATTTCTCATGTCGTATCATGTCTCGTGATACCAAGAGGAATATCGGACGGCGATCGGTATTGAAAGCAACCAGCGCACTGGGGGCATTCCTGGGACTTGGTGGAGTTACCAGCGCAACACCTGGACGGAGTCCGGGTCCGAAAAAGGACGAGATTGTCGTCGGGGTATCGGACTCCGTCTCGGCCAGTAAGGCGACGATCGACTCGAAACTGCCGAGTAAGGCGACGATCGTTCACACGAACGAGACGCTCGGATACGTCGCCGTCGAGTTCCCGAGCAGGGCCTCGACGCAGGCACGGGAGAATTTCAAGCGAAACGTCCTCGAAGCGGACGACGTCGAATACGCGGAGGACAACGCGACCTACGAGGCCATCGCAACGCCGAACGATCCGCAGTACGGCCAGCAGTACGCTCCACAGCAAGTCAACTGTGAGACCGCCTGGGACGTCACCTACGGCGATCCCGGCGTGACGATCTCGGTCGTCGACCAGGGGATCCAGTATGATCACGAGGATCTCGAAGGGAACATGGATGGGAGCGTCTCGAACTACGGCGACGACTTCGTCGACAACGACGGCGATCCGTACCCGGCCAGTGCCAGCGAAAACCACGGCACTCACGTCGGTGGAATCGCCGCCGGCGGAACGGACAACGGAACCGGTCACGCCGGAATCAGCAACTGTTCGCTCCTGTCGGCTCGCGCACTCGGCGATGGTGGTGGCGGGTCGCTTACGGACATTGCCGACGCAATCCAGTGGTCCGCCGACCAGGGTGCCGACGTGATCAACATGTCCCTTGGTGGCGGCGGCTTCAGCCAGACGCTCTCGAACGCCTGCGAGTACGCCAACAACCAGGGCTCGCTGCTGGTCGCTGCCGCCGGTAACGACTACGGCAGCAGCGTCTCCTATCCCGCGGCCTACGACACGGTCATGGCCGTCTCCTCGCTCGACGAGGGCGAAACGCTCTCGGCGTTCTCGAACGTCGGGCCGGAGATCGAACTCGCCGCACCCGGCGGGAACGTCCTCTCCTCGATTCCGTGGGACGACTACGACACCTTCTCCGGCACGTCGATGGCGTCACCAGTCGTCGCCGGCGTTGCCGGGCTCACGCTCTCCGCTCACCCGGATCTCTCGAACGCGGAACTGCGCAGTCACCTGCAAAACACCGCCGTCGATGTCGGTCTCTCCTCGGAGGAACAGGGTCACGGTCGTGTCGACGCCGGACAGGCCGTTACGACCGATCCCGGCGACGGTGACGGTGGCGGCGATCCAGGCGATGGGACTTGCGGTGACGAGACGAATACCGAAACCGCAGAGGGCAACCTTAGCAGTAGTAACTCGAGCGACTCCTACTCCTACACGCTCGAGACGGCGAATCCGTGCAGCGCCACCGTCTCGCTGAGCGGCCCGTCGAGTGCCGACTTCGACCTCTACCTGACTCTCGACGGTCGCACGCCAACCACATCGGACTACGACCGCCGCTCGTACAACTGGGGCTCGGACGAGGAGATCACGGTCGACCTCTCCGGTAGCGAGGAACTCGGCATCCTCGTTAACCAGTACAGCGGCAGCGGCTCCTACACGCTGTCCATCGAAGAACTCGGCAAGTAACCCGTCACCCGAGTTCACAATTCACCCACCTGACAGCAGTGCGCTGGTCCGGGTTCGGTGCCACGTCACATCCGGCAGTCGTCTCACCACAGCGCACTCGGTGCAGCCAGCACCGCCAGCACTCATCTGGCAGTTTCTTTTATCGGCCATCGTCCGCTGATGGACTATCGAAATCACAAAAGACCTTACTACCCCGGGCGTGTCCACCCGAGTATGCCGCTTCAGACGCCGCCATTGCGTGGAATTCACGACGAACGGGGGGCCAAGTTTACGGAGTTTGGCGGCTGGGACATGCCGGTCGAGTTCGACTCGATCCAGGCCGAACACGAGGCCGTCCGAGACGCTGTCGGCATCTTCGACGTCTCCCACATGGGTCAGATTCACGTCACCGGGCCGGACGCGACGACGCTGATGCAGCGGCTCACCTCGAACGACGTGACCCGTCTCGACGTCGGTGACTCCCAATACGCCGTCCTCACCGACGAGGAAGGTATCATCATCGACGACACGGTGATCTACCGGCTGCCGGACGAGGACGACGACCCGACCTACCTCTTCGTCCCGAACGCCGGGACCGACGAGGAAACCCACGAACGGTGGATCGACTACCGCAACGAGTTCGACCTCGAGGCGACCGTCGACAACCGCACCGACGAGTACGCCATGTTCGCCATTCAGGGACCGGACGCAGCCGAACTCGTCGCAGCCGTCGCCGACGAGTCCGTCACCGATCTGAACCGGTTCCAGGCGATGACGGCGACGATCGACGGCATCGAGTGCTGGACCGCTCGAACCGGCTACACCGGCGAGGACGGGTTCGAACTGATCGCCCCGTGGGAAGACGCCGAACGGATCTGGTCGCAGTTCGAGTGCCAGCCCTGCGGTCTCGGCGCACGAGATACCCTCCGCATCGAGGCCGGACTCCTGCTCGCGGGCCAGGACTTTGACCACGAGTCGAACCCTCGAACCCCCTACGAGGCCGGCATCGGCTTTACCGTCGCGCTCGACACCGAATTCGTCGGCCGCGACGCGCTCGACCGGGCGCGCGAAGACGGAGCCGAGGAAGAACTCGTCGGCTTCCAGCTGATCGACCGCGGGGTTCCGCGCCACGGCTACGACATCACGAACACCGACGACCGCGTCATCGGGACCGTCACGAGCGGCACCATGAGTCCGACCGTCGACCAACCTATCGGACTCGGCTACGTCCCGAGCGAGTACGCAGAACCCGGTACGACCCTTCAGGTAGTCGTCCGTGGCCGATCGAAAAAAGCGCGCGTCGAACCGACGCCGTTTATCGATACGGTATAAGTACGGCTGTGTGTATACGGATACGTAGCGGCACAGACTCGTACTCGTCGTCTCCCGGCATCGTCCGAGGACCGTCCAGAGACGGACGGAGACACGACCAGCGACACGAAGCGCACAGACACACGACGACAGACGCAGATTCCAAGACACACCAATGAGCTTCGACATCCCCGACGATCGACGATATCAGGACTCCCACGAATGGGCACTCGAAACAGAAACCGAAACCAACGCAGACGGTCGAATCCGGATCGGCATCAGCGACTTCGCACAGGACGAACTCGGCGACGTCGTCTTCGTCGAACTCCCCGACGAGGGCGAGACCATCCAACAAGATACCGAGTTCGGCGTCATCGAATCCATCAAAGCCGTCTCCGATCTCTACGCGCCGGTCAGCGGCGAAGTCGTCGCCGTCAACGACGACCTGTTCGACGCTCCCGAACTCGTCAACGACGACCCGTTCGGCGACGGCTGGATGCTCGAAGTCGACGCCGCCGACGCCGACGAACTCGACGCGTTGCTCTCGGCCGACGAGTACGAAGAGCAGATAGCCTGATCGCGGACCGCTCCGCAGCGACAGCGCGCAGTACCTTAGTCTCGTTCGGCGTTTGCGTTCGTTTCCCCACCGTCCTCGGTAGCTGCCGGCTTTTCCGCCCTCGTTCCAGTTTCAGTCCCATTCTCGGTCTCAGTCTCGGTTCCAGGTCCCGTCCTCGTCCCCGTCCCCGTCTCCGCCGTAGAGACCGGATCGTCGCTCCCGCTCGCGACCGGGACGGCCCGCGACCAATTGACCGCGAGCAACACGACACCGACGATACCGACCGCTCCGGCCGCCCAGAGGACCCAGAGAATCGGCTCGTCGATGATAAAGACAGCTGCCAGCGTCACGAGGTAGCCGGCCGTCAGCGCGAGCGTCAGTCGTTCCGTCCACCCCATCCGCTCGACCCGCTCACTCGAGACTCGCGAGTTCATCGAGCAACTCCTCGAGCGGCGTCGATGTCACGGCGAGCGAGTAGCCGTCGATCCGGGCCAGATCGGCCGCGTGCGGCCAGAGATCCGCTTCGTCGAGGCCGTGCAGGATCACCGCGTTCGGCGTCGGATTGAGGACGCGAAGCGCGACCGCGGTAGCCTCGCCGCGGGTCACGCTCGTAAACACGAGCACGCGGTTCGTGCTCTGTCCGTACAGCCGGAAGAACTCCTCGCTCGAGAGGCGGGTGATCGCCTCGATGCTATCGATGACGGTGTGGCCGTTGATTCGGTCCGTGTGTCCGTCGACGACTTCCGTCGCGCCGACGTTGTCGTACACCTCCGAGAGACGAACTGAACTCGGGTACTCGCGCAGATCGAGGACGACATCGCTGTCGAATCCGGCCGAGAGAACGCGTCCGTACTGGCGAATCCGGTTACCGCCGCGGCGTTCGTCGATTGCGAGCAGCCCGTCGACGAGCCGACCGACGACGCCGATCCCGGGGCTCTCCCGCCGGCCGCTCTCGTAGTCGGAGATGACCGACGAAGAGACGTCGAGTTCGGCGGCGAGGTCCGTCTGGGAGGTGTCGAAGTCGGTGCGCCACTTGCGAAGCGTCGCACCGGGGTCGTCACTCAGGGTGATTTCGCCGGCAATCTTCTCTGCGAGTTCACGTTTCGGCCCGCGTCCGCCCATAGTCATCTCATGGGTCGGACGGTTGACTCAAGTAGCTACCGGACCGATCACGGCAGGGTAATCAGCTCGAAAAGTAAATGTACGGCGTTCAGCCTGCAGAATTCGATGCGGCCGCTCCCAGTCCGTTCATACTGCCGGACAAAACTATTCACACGTCGATCGCACTCGAACGGTCGTCGCCACGAGCGACGATCCGTGAGACGCGATCGAGTGTTCACTGACTTTTGTCCGGCAGTATCAGGCGTTGTTCATCCGCTTGCTCTCACGGTTTCCACAGCGCTGGCACTCGCGAACGCGGTACGGTTCTCGCGAGTAGCGTGCATTGTCCCCCTCGCCGCCTTCGGTAACGAGTTGTACGGATACTTCGTGTAACGTGTCAACTTCACAAACTTCACAGGGTTCGGTCATCCCATTTGACACCCCATCAGTCGTTGCCATACCCGTCACTCTCACCTAGAGGTGATATATTCCGGTCAGGGACTTCTAGCGCGGAGAAGGGGTATATATAGGTATTTTCACGATCTGAGAATAGCGGCAAATATAGATACTACATCGCTGACACGACGTTGAATCGTGCCGATACAAGGTGTTTGTTGTCGGCCAATAAAAATATAACGGAGGGAGATATTCAGACGACCCGGAAAACCTTTTTCTCTGAATCACACTACGCGTTAGACATGGAACACGAGTCCTCTATCGAAGAAATTCTCGATACTATCGGGGACGAGCACGCACGCACCGTCCTCGCCTCGATTAGTCGTGAGCCAGGATCTGCGAAAGAACTCGCAGAGCGACTCGACCTCTCGCGGCCGACGATCTATCGGCGTCTCGACCTCCTCAAGGAAAACGAGTTGATCAACGACCGAACGCTCGTCGCCGACGACGGCAACCACTACAAGGAGTACACGTGCAACTTCAACAGCACCGTCATCTCACTGGAAGACGACGAGTACGACGTTCGTATCTTCCGCGAGGAGAATCTCCCCGACCGGTTTAGCCGCCTCTGGGACGAACTCGGTGCGAAGTAGTGACGATTGTGATGGCTGTCACGTCTCCCACTCCCGCATCGAACGCACCACCCGTTGGCGACGTCTCCCGTCTCCGAAATCTCACTCGCGCCGGCGTCGATTCCGCCGATTGTCGATCCGGACCGTGTGCCCACAAGACTCATCAACGTTCCCGCTCACGGCAGTACCACTTACATCCATACCTGTCCCAATCCCGTCACGAAACGGGTGACTCGATATAGATATGATGCTCGCTGAACTCGCCGAGGCCGTTCTGATGCTGATGCAGTTGACCGTGTTCGCCCTGGCGCTTGGACTCACGCTCATCAGCTTTCAATCGTATACGAAAAACCAATCCAAACGTCTCGAGTCGGCGTTTATCGGCTTTGCCTTCCTCAGTATGGGCGTCGCTCTCACGACCATCACGTCCCAGCTTCCCTCGGCAGCAACCGCCTTCTACATCGTCGAAACGATCCCCTTCATCGTCGGCTTCGGGATGCTTTATCTCTCCTTGTACCGGTGACGGTCGGCTGCTGTTGAGATCGATCAGGACGACGGGGGCTCGACCGTCTCGACGCGCGCCTCGAGCCACGAAATCGCCCGCTCGACCACCTCCGGATCGGACCCGGAGACACGAATCCGCCCCGGTCGATCCGGACTCCGAGGATAACTTCCCACGCTCACGCTGAACTCGTCGGTAACCGTCTCGAGGACCTCGTGTAGCGCCCCCTCCGGTGCAGGCGTGAAAATCGTCTGCGAGACCGTCTCGCCGCTGAACTCCGCGGCAACCGACTCGAACATCGCGTGCATCTCCTCGGGAATCCCCGCGAAGACGTAGACGTTCTCGACGACGCAGCCGGGGGCCCACCCCTCGTCTACGACGATCGGCGTCGCGCCTTCCGGCAGGGAGGCGGCGGCCTCCAGATCGAGTTCGAGATCGTACTCCGCGACGAGGTCGGGGTTTTCCTCGCGGAACGCAGTCGCCTTCTCGCGCAATCGGTCGTACATCTCCTCGAAGACGACGAACTCGCGATCGAGCGCGTCCGCGACGGCGGGCACCGTCACGTCGTCGGGAGTGCCGCCGATCCCGCCGGTGGCGATGATCGCATCGATCTCGGAGTCGTCCTGCCAGCGAGCCACTGTCGCCGCGATCAACTCGCGGTCGTCGGGGACCGTCAGGATGCGACGGACGGTCGCGCCGCGTTCGGTGAGTCGGGCGGCGAGCCACGAGGCGTTGGTGTTGGTCGTCTCGCCGGCGAGGAGTTCGTCGCCGACGGTGAGGAGTGCGACGTTCATGGCTGCCGTTCGTGCTCGAATCAGTTAGCGTCCGCGGGTCGAGAAACGGGACGGGACGGTCAGTCTGCGTTGGCGGTCTCACCACCGGTGGTTTCGGCGGTCGTCCCAGCTTGGGCGCGAAGCCGTTCGATCCGCGCACTCAACGACGGGGTCGACGAGAACCAGTTCCGACTCGGAGTTTCTGTAACCGTAATGCCGCCTTCCACAGCGACGCGTTCGAACGCAGCCGCGAGTTCAGTTGCGCCGACCGTATCGGCAGCGCGGTCGTCGGTGTAGTATCGCAGGCGTCGAAGGGCGCTGAACTCGAGCAGTGTGAGTGCGAGTGCGAGTATCGCCGCGAGCAGGACCGAGATGTCATCGATGAGGAGTCCGAGAAGAATACATTCGCCCGAGATGGTGAGCGATGCGGCTTTGAGTAGATACGTATAGTACCGTTTCTGTTCGCGGCGGGCGACGAACAGCGCCCTCAGCGTGGCATCGTCGCAGGCGTCGACTGTAACCCGTGAAACGAACAGATACCGAGAGAGGGGAGAATCCAAGAGCCAGCCATCGAGACCGTGGATATCGGAATCGATGATCCGGACGCTGTAGGTCGAGAGGCCGCTCGCATCGAGCACGGCCTCGAGACGATCACGTTCGGTGGCGGTCGGTCGGCGGACGGGGACCGTGAGCGGGAAAATAAACGGTGCAGCGACCCAGCAGAGGAAGATGAGAACGGGAAGCATTCCGAGCCCGGCGAGTGGCTCGCGCTGAACGATCGGCAGAGCGACGACGATGATACCGAAAGCGAGAGCGAAAATACTCGTCAGATAGCGAGCGTAACGGCGGCGAACGTTCGAGGGAGATGTCGAGAACAGGGACGGATCGCTTCGGAGGACACCGGTGATCGCGGCAGTCCCGACGCAGCCAGCAGTGAGTCCGACTACGATCGCTGCGATTCCGCCGGAAACGACAGTGTGCATATCGAGTCCGGCGCGTACGAGATACCACGTGGGATAGCTGGCGACGAACCCGAATCCGATCGCACAGATGTTCGCTCCTCGGATTGCCGATTCGTCGCTCAGGTGGGGGGCGAGAAGTCCGTACAGGTAGCCGAGAAAGGCGACGACGAGGGCGGCGAATCCGACCGCGAGGACGAGGAGGAACCACAGCCAGACGGCGGTGACCAGCGACATATGTGTGACTTAGAAATAATTTACAAGTGTCTTGTGATTCTCCGAGAACGAGTTCACACCGTTCGATGCGGACATCTCAACTTGAAGCGAGTACTGAAGACAGTCGGCGAGGGGTGACGCTCCGCACCACTAAACGCGACTCGCTCCAACGATTTTGGAACGAGCGACTGGACCGAGAAGTCGGGAAAATGTGATGTAGATTCGGTGTGCTGAGAGCGTCGAATACGCATCGCTGTTTGCTCGTGGATGCGGAGACAAGTTCCGGACCGACGCGCACAGAATGGGTAATTCCCTATGTCGGGGAACATTTTTATTTTCGCCCACCGTACCTCGGGATATGGCTGACGTAGCGCTGGACGACCGTGGTCGCCTCACGCTCCCGAAGGAGGTTCGAGAGCGATATGGAGACCGGTATCACGTCGTTCAGCTTCCCGACGGGATCAAATTGGTCCCGGTCGCCGACGACCCGCTCGAAGCACTCAGGGACGAATTCGCAGATATCGAGAAGTCGGCCGACGAACTTCGTGAAGAAACTCGCGAAGCGGCGCTTGACGAGGCTGGACGATAGATGTATGCAGAAACCGATTTTCTTCTCGCGCTGATTAAGGACGAAGACTGGCTCGGAGACGCCGCCGAGTCGGTGTACCGGAAACACCGAGATGAGTTGTGGACATCGCAGTTCACGCTCATCGAACTCCTGATGGTCGCCTACCGCGAGGAACGTGATACCGAACGCGTCGTCTCGAACGCTGCTAACCTCGTCGAGGTACGTGGTGATGTGGAGACGGTCGTTACGGCGGCGACATACGTGGAAGACCACGAGTTCACACCGTTCGACGCACTTCACCTCGTCGAATCGAACGGCGATACCATCGTCTCGAGCGACGAGACGTACGAGGACGTCACACCGCGTCTCGACCTGAAAACGGTCGACGACGAGTAGCGCTCCGCAATCCCTAAACGCGGCTCACACCAATACCCGTCAATGAGCGACTGGACCGAGAAGTACCGTCCGACGACGCTGTCGGAGGTACGCGGGAACAACAAGGCCCGAGACAAACTCGAGGAGTGGGCCACGACCTGGGACGACCATCGGGATGCGGTGATCGTCCACGGGAGCCCCGGCGTCGGGAAAACCTCGGCGGCCCACGCGCTGGCCAGTGATATGGGCTGGCCAGTGATGGAACTCAACGCCAGCGACAGCCGCGGGGCCGACGTGATCGAACGCATCGCCGGCGAGGCCGCAAAGAGCGGCACGCTCACCGGCGGCGAGTCGGGACGGCGGCTGGTAATCCTGGACGAGGCCGACAACTTCCACGGTAACGCCGACTACGGCGGCTCGCGGGAGGTTACCCGCGTCGTCAAGAGCGCGAACCAACCGATCGTCCTCGTGGCCAACGAGTTCTACGACATGAGCCAGTCGCTGCGCAACGCCTGCGAGACGATCGAGTTCCGCGACGTGTCGAAGCGCTCGATCGTGCCCGTCCTCCGTGATATCTGCCGGCGCGAGGATATCGAGTTCGAGGAGGAGGCACTCGAAAAAATCGCCGAGACGACCAGCGGCGACCTGCGCTCGGCGGTCAACGACCTGCAGGCCGTCGCCGAGGACACCGACCGGCTGACCGTCGACGACGTGGTGACGAGCGAGCGCGACACGACGGAAGGGATTTTCGACTTTCTCGACGCGCTCATCAAGGAGGAAGACGCCGAAGGCGCGCTCAAGGCGTCCTACGACGTCGACGAGAATCCGGACGAGATGCTAAACTGGATCGAAGATAACGTTCCGAAGGACTACCACGGCGCTGAACTCGCGGACGCCTACGAGTTCCTCGCGAACGCCGACCGCTGGCTGGGGCGGGTTCGCTCGACGCAGAACTACTCGTTCTGGCGCTACGCTTCGGATAACATGACCGCGGGCGTCGCGGCCTCCCGCCGCGAGGACAAGGGCGGGTGGACCCGTTACGGGCCGCCGAGTTACTGGTCGAAACTCGGCCGGACGAAGGGCTCGCGGAACACGCGCGATTCGATCGCCGAACGGATCGCCGAACGCGAGGGCACGAGCGTCGCCACGGCTCGCCGCGAGGTCATGCCCTTCCTCTCGGCGATGACCCACCATTGCAAGAACCGCGAGCTGACTGTTCGCATGGCGGCGACATATGAACTCGACGAGAAGGAGGTGTCGTTCGTCACGGGGAGCGGCAAGGATACGAACAAGGTTCAGTCGATCGTCGAGGACGCCGAGGAGATGATCGCCGAGGAGACGGTCGAGCATTCCGGTTCGGCGTTCTTCGATGCCGAGGGAGCAGCGGCGGACGAAGTCGAATCGGCAGCTGATGGCGAACGCGGCGGTGAGGACGAGACGAACGCCGACGCCGGTACTGGCGGCTCGAACGAACAGGAAACGCTCGCAGGCGCGACCGGAACATCGAGCGGAGACGGTGGCGATGAACACGAAGCCTCGGCCACCGAAGCCGACCCAACCGAATCCAGCGACGATCAGTCCGGACTGAACGATTTCCTGTAACGCGACTCCTGCGCTTTTGCGGATAGTACGATCGACTGGTCCCACGACGATGCCGACGGCGATAGCGACGAACGGGTGGAGATAGCGACGAGCGGGTGGATTGTGAGAAACGAGCGACAGTCAGTACGTCCGCGTCCGGACCCCGCCGGAAGCGTGCGATCACACGATCACAGGAGGCCTAACTCCGTGCCGACCGTTCGGAACGCCTCGAGACACGAAACGACGTCCTCGCGGCTGTGGGTTGCAATCGGCGCGACGCGGAGGCGACTCGTTCCCTCGGGTACCGCCGGCGGTCGGATCGCCGGGACGACGATCCCGCGGGCACGAAGCCCATCCGCGAGCGTGAGGGTATCCCGCTGATCGCCGACGATAACGGGCAAGACCTGCGACTCGCCCGGAATCGAAAAGCCCATCGTCTCCAGCCCGTCCCTGAGGTGGGCGACGTTCTCCCAGAGCTGTTCGCGCGCATCGCTGTAGCGTGCGAGGTGCAACGCCTCGCTCGCCGCCGCGGCCGCCGTCGGCGCGAGTCCCGTCGAGAACGCGAACGACCGCGCGTCGTTGAGCAGACACTCGATCAACGCGTTGCTGCCCGCGACGTAGCCACCCTGGCTGGCGAGCGCCTTCGAGAGCGTCCCCATCTGGATGTGTACCCGCTCCTCGAGTCCCTCCGCCTGAACGACGCCGCCGCCGTCCACGTAGAGTCCCGTCGCGTGCGCCTCATCGACCATCACCCACGCGCCGAACTCTTCGGCGAGTTCACAGATGGTCGAGAGCGGGGCCACGGTCCCGTCGGCGCTGAAGACGGAGTCGGTGACGATCAGCCAGGATTCGTCGTCAGCCGCGCGGTCGGCCCGGTCCTCGAGTTCGGCGCGCAGGCTCGCCGGATCGCAGTGATCGTAGACGGCCGTCTCGCAGCCGGCAAGCCGGCAGCCGTCGATGAGACTCGCGTGGTTGAACTCGTCGGAGAAGATCACGTCCGGGTCGAGCGCGGTGATCGTGCCGACGTTGGCGGCGTATCCGGAGGAGAACGTTAGGGCGCGCTCGGTCCCTTTCGTCTCGGCGAGCAGTCGCTCTAAGTCGTGATGGACCATCGTATCGCCGGTGACGACTCGGCTTGCGCCGGAGCCGGTGCCGACGGTTGCGGCGGCTTGGCGCGCCGCGTCCTGGACGCGCTGGTCGTCGGTCAGACCGAGGTAGTTGTTCGACGAGAACACGAGCGCCTCCTCGGAGTCGAGAACCGGGAGGTCACCGCCGGCACTGTCGGCGAAGTACCCGCGCTCGGCGACCCGATCGACGGGCGACAGCGTTCGTTTCTGCTTGCGCTCCTCGAGGGTGCCGAGTCGGTCCTCGAGGTCGAACCCGCGGTCGCAGTCTTCCATTCGCCTGAAGGGAGTCCGCGACGTGGTTTTACTCTCACGGTTCTGTTCCGCGTCTCCCGATGCACTGAACTCGGGTGGGTGAACGAAACGGGCAGTGTCGGGCTACCGTGGCGTCTCGGAACCCCATTTTTCGAGTGCGGTCGCGAGTTCGGCGTGCTCCTGAGCGTACTCGTCGAGTGACACGCCGTCGAGACTGGCGTCGACGGACTGGCGGAGTGCTTTCGCGCCGGCGTGAGTGCCGTCGGGATGGCCGTGGATGCCGCCGCCGGCCTGGATGCAGATGTCGGTGCCGAGCGCGTCGATGAGTTGGTCGACGACGCCCGGGTGGAGCCCGCCGGAGGCGACGGGGAGGACGGGCTTGAGCCCGTGGCAGTCGCCGTGGAGCCAGTCGTTGATACCCGGCGTATCCTCGTTTGCGAGTTTGCCGAGGCCGGCGGTGCCGGTGTGGATGTGATCGACGCCACAGAGGCGGGCGATCTGGGCGAGCACGCGCATCGAGACGCCGTGGTGGTCCAGCCGGTCGAAGGCGGCGTGCATGGCGCGGTGGGCGTGGATCGCCAGCCCGTGGTCTTCACAGCGCTCGCGGACGGACTGGACGGCCGCCCAGCCGCAGGTAATCACGTCGACCATGACGAAGCCGCCGCCGTGTTCGGCCACGAGATCGACGCGGTCGAGCATTTCGGTCGTCTCACCGGTGACGTTCACCAGGTAGTCCTTTCGTTCGCCGACGTCCTCCTCGACGCGGTCGCGGGCGGCGAGGCTCTCCGCGAGTCGGTCCTCGAAGGGATTGAAGTCCTGATCCGTGAGGTTCTCGTCGTCTTTCAGCAGGTCGACGCCGCCGCGCCAGGCCTCCTCGCCGACGCGGGCGTGGGCGGCCGTCGAAAGCCCGACCTTGGGTTTCGGGACCGTTGCCAAAATGGGCCGGTCGCCGGCGTCGAGTTTTTCGCGCGCGACGCCGGTCCCGAACTGCGGACCGGGGAAGCCGGAGACGATCGATTCGGGCCAGTCACAGTCCTCGAGCCGGATGGACTCGACGGCCTTCATGCCCATGATATTGCCCGCGATACACGAGAGGATCTGGGGCATGCTCCCCGCCTCGAATAAGTCGGTGGGATAGGCGACGGTAATCTCGTTCTCGCTCTCATCGATTTCGCAGGCGACCGCGCCGAGATGGGTCAGTTCCGACTCGTCGACGTGCAACGTCGCCCAGGTGCCGTTCGACGACTCGGAGGCAACCCGACTCGCTGCGGCTTCTATCGTCATCCCCTCGGCCGGTTCGATCCTGAAGGTACAGACGAGTTCAGTCGCGGCAGGTTCGTACGCACGGTCGAGAAAGTCGTCGTACTCGATACCGGTCATGGTATCTGCTGACGTTCACCGTGGTGGCTAATAGTGTTTGTGTCGTTTCGCACAGTGAAGCAACCACACCAACGGAGCGTTCGGTTCGGTGAGTGGTCCGGTTCTGACGATTTTGGTGGAAATTCGACGACTAGTTTCCGTTTGGTCACATTCACCGCTCTACAACCCGGAATCGGCCGACACGCTAATACGGCACGTCTCTCAGGGCTCGTGACAGAAAAAATTGCAAAAATTAATTAGCTGGTATAATATAACAGCTACTCGGGAGTGCATGACCGATACGACGATTGACGAACACACGGGCGATGGGGGCGTTGATGTCGGCGCGACCGCGACCGATCTCTTCGGTGAACTCGCGGACGACACGGCCGACGAGCCGGCGGGCGAACAGGGTTCTACTACTGCGGCCGGGAGCGACGCTGAGACCGGTACCGAGACCGAGACCGATACCGAGACTACCAATAGCAATAGCAATAGCAGTGGTCCCACCGGAACTACCGACGATGCTCCCGCTGAACCGCGTGATATCGAGGACCAGACCGCCGCCTCGATCTTCGGCCAACTCAAAGGCGACGACGGAGCCGCCGTCGACGACGTTCTCGACGACAGCCCCGAGGCGATCATCGCCAGTGCGGACGAACCGGTCGACGAGCCGACCGACCTCGATGACGACCTCCTCGCGGACGACGGTGAACTCGAGGCGCTCCTGTTGACCGGGCGAACGAAAGAGCAGGAGTTCCTGTGGGTGGACACGGAGACTGAATCCGAATCCGAATCCGAAGTTGAGGCCGAGGCCGAAGCCGACTCTCAAACCGAACCCGATCCCGATCCCGGTTCAGCACCCGAACCGACACCGGACTCCCCGGCAAGCGATCGTCGCTCGGAACCGGACGGTTCACAGACTGACAAAACGGCGACACAGCAGGGACGTGACGATCACGATCCCGCCCACGAGCGGGCCAGCGACTCCAACGCGGAGACACACGTTCCGTTCGATGCCACGAGTTCTGCGTCCGAACCCGAATCCGAAGCTGAGTCAGAACAAAACGCTGTCGCAGCTGACGATGAATCGGATGGCGTTTTGAGCCGTCTTCGGTCGACGCTAACCGACCTCATCTAGCGCCGGTCTGCACTCGTTTCCTTCTCAGTAGTCAGTACTGTATTCCGGTATCCAGTATGAGACGCGAATATGAATCGGCCGGTTCGTTACGCGCGGATGCGAAGTGACCGCTGCGGAACGCCCCGCGTCTGCGAGCGAACCTGTTCTGACTCTCCCAGTCCGATCACGCGCAGCGGCTGTCTTCTCACAGTCGGTTTCCGAGGCTTCTGCCGGTAGTACTCTCGACGTGTCGACGCGATGTCGACCACACGGCACGCCCTCAAACTGCGTTCACGGCGGATGCCACCCGAGTTCAGCTCGGCGAACCGTATACGACTCGTCGCCGCAGTTCGGACAGACCGTCCGACTGAACTCGGGGTCGAACGTGCGTTCGGGAATCGTGTGTGCGTAGCCACACGCATCGCACTCGATGTAGACGGACACAGCCTAGACTGGACACGGCTGCTCGTCAGTGTGGTGCCGGTGAGTGTCGGGGGCGGCGGCCGTCCACCCGCGTAACGACAATCAGTTCACATCTAGCCCGATCACCGGATACACCTTTAGGACTCTGAATGGTCACTGTTACCATGGGAACACAGTATCGAACGAGCCCTGATCCACCCGAAGAACCGACGGAACGAGGTGCCGAGGATGCGGCTGAGACGGCGACGGCGATGCGCCGCGGCGCGCTCGTCGCAACGTCGTCGTTGTTCGGCCTGGCATTTCTCGTCGTCGCCCTGATGCAGGTGACGCGCGTCCTGGCAACGTCCTCGCCTTACAGTGCCCTGAGCGTCGTCGACGGGGTCGTGATTGCAATCGTCGCGCTTGCGTTCGTCGCTGGACTCGTCATTGGTCGTCGACGATAGAAGCAAAGAAAAGTGCATTCGGACGGCGAGCCACCACAAACGACCACGAGCTACCACGAACTACAACGTCGGCCGCCGCCTGCATCCGTGCGGAGTGCTGAACTCGTTATTCGAGGAACGATTCGATGTTGTCGGCGACTTCCTCGGGCGTGTCGCCGACGGGGACGCCGGCGTCGTTCAGCGCGTTGATCTTGCTCTCTGCGGTGCCGGTCCCGGAGCCGGAGACGATCGCGCCGGCGTGGCCCATACGCTTTCCTGGCGGTGCGGTACGGCCCGCAATGAAGCCGGCGACCGGTGTGTCGACGTGCTCGTCGATGTAAGCTGCGGCCTCTTCCTCGTCTTCGCCGCCGATCTCACCGCACATGACGATGGCTTCGGTTTCGTCGTCGTTCTCGAAGAGTTCGAGCGCGTCGACGAAGTCGGTGCCGATGATGGGGTCGCCGCCGATGCCGATGGCGGTGGTCTGGCCGATACCGCGGTTGGTGAGGCTGTCGACGACCTGGTAGGTCAGCGTCCCGGAGCGGGAGACGAGACCGACGTTGCCGTCGGCGAAGATGTTGCCGGGGAGGATGCCGAGTTTGGCCTCGCCGGGGGTGATGAGGCCGGGGCAGTTCGGCCCGACGAGTCGAGTGTCGGTTTCGGTCAGGCGCTTGTTGACCTTCGCCATGTCCTGGGTCGGGATGCCCTCCGTGATCGCGACGGCGAGGTCAAGGTCGGTGTCGAGGGCTTCGAAGACGGCGTCGCCGGCGAACGCCGGCGGGACGAAGATGACCGAGGTGTCGGCGTCTTCCTCGGCGACGGCTTCGTGGACCGTGTCGAAGACGGGGACGCCGTTAACTTCCTGGCCGCCCTTGCCGGGGACCGCACCGGCGACGACGTTGGTGCCGTACTCCATCATCTGTTCGGCGTGGAACTTGCCCTCCCCGCCGGTGATGCCCTGTACCACGACGCGCGTGTCGTCGTCGACTAGTACGCTCATTGTTCGGTCACCTCCTCGGCGTACGCGACGGTACGCTCGACCGCATCCTCGAGGGTCTGTTCGACCGTCACGAGGTCCTCGTTTAGAATCTCCATGCCTTCCTCCCAGTTCGTTCCGGCGAGGCGGACGACGACCGGCTTGGGGATTTCGTCGAACTGCTCGAGCGCCTCGTTGATTCCGCGGGCGACCTCGTCGCCGCGGGTGATGCCGCCGAAGATGTTGAAGACGACGCTGTCGACGTTGTCGTCGGAGAAGACCATATCCAGCGCGTTCGCGATGCGTTCGGCCTTTGCACCGCCACCCACGTCGAGGAAGTTGGCGGGTTCGCCGCCGTAGTAGTCGACGAGGTCGAGCGTGGTCATGACGAGGCCGGCACCGTTGCCGATGATGCCGACGTTGCCCTCGAGTCGGACGTAGTCGAAGTCGTACTCGTCGGCCTTCTGTTCGAGTTCGTCGCCGCCGCTTGCGGCTTCCTCTTCCATCTCGGCGAGTTCAGGCTGGCGGAAGAGTGCGTCCTCGTCGATGTTCATCACGGCGTCGGCCGCGATGACATCGTCGTCCGCGGTGACCATCAGCGGGTTGATTTCGGCGTCGGAGCCGTCGCGGCTCTCCCAGAGGTCGTAGAGCGTGGTGAGAACGCTCGCGACGTCGTTCGCGACAGACTTGTCGACACCGGCGTCGTAGACGGCCTTGCGGGCCTGGAACGGGTGCATTCCGAAGGCGGGGTCGATGTGTTCGCGGGCGATCGCGTCGGGGTCCTCCTCGGCGACCTCCTCGATGTTGACGCCGCCTTTGGTCGAGACCATCGCGACCGGTTTGCCCTCGCCGCGGTCCATCGTGATCCCGACGTAGAGTTCGTTCGTAAAGTCGACCGCTTCCTCGACGAGGACGCGCTCGACGCTGTAGCCCTTGAGGTCCATGCCGAGGATCGACTCGGCCGCCTCGCGGGCCTCGTCTTCGTCCTCGGCGAGTTTGATCCCGCCGGCCTTGCCGCGGCCGCCGACCTGTACCTGCGCCTTGACTGCGACTGGATACCCGATCTCCTCGGCCGCGGTTAGTACACCGTCGACGTCGGAGGCGAGTTGGGACGACGGCGTTGGAACGCCGGCGTCGGCGAAGACGTCCTTCGCCTGGTACTCGTGCAGTTTCATAGCCATTCGAACGGGCGTTCTGACCTTGCTTAAATCCTGTTAGTTCCACTCGTACGGGGATTCAATGTCGGGTAGATGGCAGGTATATCGGCTATCGGCGGAGGATTACGCACAGGGGCTTCCACCGGCGGATACCGTGGTGACAGGGAGCACGGACCGAAGGGTTTGACCCGCGACGGTTCCAATCTCGACGCACGTGTCCCCCCGAGTTCAGCCGACGGGCACCGGTGACGCCACACCGGTCACAGAGAGACGTTCGCTGCCCGCTCGCTCGCGGGCCGGTGCCGGAGTTGTCTCCGAATGACGACATCGATCCCGGCGAACGGTGCGGAGCGATGGCGGTCGTCGATCGCGCGCGCGCTCGAGTTGCTAGTCCACAGCAACCTCTTTATCTCGCTGGCGACGATGAGCGTCGTCCTCACGACGATGCTGTTGGCCGGGTTGCCGGTCGACCCGCTGCCGCTTTTTTTCGTCTTCGCGGTCACGATGTTCGTCTACACGATCAACCGGCTCACCGATCTCGCGGAGGACGAGACGAACGTCCCACGGCGGGCGGCGCTGACGAGGCAGTACGGCCACCTCTGGCTGGCGGCGGGAACCTGTCTGTACCTCGTCGCGATCGCCATCGCCGTCCACCTCGGCGTTCCCGGTGCCGGCTACATGCTCGTCCCGCTCGTCGTGGCGGTGTTGTACTCCACGGTCGGCATCAAGCAACTCTTTCTCGTGAAAAACTGCTTCGTCGGCCTCGCCTGGGGATTGCTCCCCGCGGGTGCGGGCTACTACTATCGCGAACTCTGGACGACCGACGTCCTGTTTCTGGCCGGCTACGTCGCGGCGATGATCACCATCGCGGCGGTGATATTCGACATCAAAGATATCGAGGGCGACCGCGAAGAAGGGATCGCGACGGTTCCCAACGTCTTCGGTCCGCGACGGACCCGGTCCGTCACGCAGGGTGCGAACGTCGCCGTCGCCGTCGTCGTCATCGCACTCGTCGCAAGCGGCGTCCTCTCGTCGGCGTTTCTCGTCGTCCTCGCGATGAACGGGTACGTCGCGCTCTACATTCCGTTCGCAAAACCGGAGTACGGGCCGCTGTACTACGGATTCGTCGTCGACGGCGAGCACGTGTTTCTCGCCGCCGTCGTCTGTGCGCTCGAACTGCTCGTCTGGTAACTGTCAGCGCTTTCGGCGGCCGGTCACTCCCGGTCCGTCTCCGCCCAGTCGCAGTCCTGGCACTTGCGGCCGGTGACGAACTCGGTGACCGACGGCATGTACCCCACTTCGAGGACGTTGCCGCCGCACTCGGGACAGTCCGCGTCCGCCTCCGCGATCGATTCGGCCTCCATCACCGACTCTCCCTCGATCAGTTCCGCAAGTCTCGTTGCCGTAACCATTCGCCCCTGAACGACGCGATTCTCGCTCACACTCGTGTATGCGAGTGCCACCCCCTAAGCCTTTTCAGGTCGATCGCACTATCGACCGTTCGAACACGTTCGGCGTGAAACAGGTCGGATCGGAGAAGGATTGAAGTCGTTCGAGCACATTGTGTGTCTTACAGTACCATGGGTGTAAATATCACGATTGAGCGAGTCGAGAACGTCCCCGCCGACTCCCGCGTCTGTCACTACGACGAGCTCGGCGAGGACGCCAAAGTAGCGCTCGCCCACCTCACGGACAGCCACGAGGACACCGTCGATGCCGCCGATACCGCCGATTTCCTCGATGCCACAGCCACGACCGGCTTTCACGACTGTGAACTCGTCAAGTACACCGACTACTACGAAATCTCGGTTCACTGAACCGCGATCCACCACTGTTTCTGTCCCCCGCTGGACAGCCACAGTCGAGTTCTAGAAACCAGACAGCTCTTCGCGTGACGAGCGTCGGTCAACGCCTGCAGTAACAGCTGTTTGCTCGAACTGACACAGACGTTTATCGCTCCGTCTCTCGTTGCGGCGAATACGTCCAGAGCAGCAGTTTTCCGCGGCGGGAACACCTCATTACCGATCGCTAAATCCGTCTTTCGTCGGCGACTCTTCAGGACGGCGGGGCCAAGGAGAGATTAGCAGGGGAACGATCGCTCCGGTTTATTGTCCGAGGAGGACACGTCGCTATTCGACACAGAGTGTGTCGACAGCGCGATACGATCGGCGACCAAGCGAACCACATTCGGAGACACTCACACACTATGACAACACATCACCCTGACTCGAAAACGCTCTCCAGACGACTCCTGTTGCAAGCGACTGCACTGGCTTCCGCCTCGGGCTTTGCAACGACCGCCCTCGCCCAGGACGACGGCTTCGGAAACGAAATCGAACTCGGCGGCAGAACCAGCGGCTGGGTCGGCCAATCACCCGAGCAGATCGCGGACGAAGACAATCCGACACTCGAGTTAGTTCCGGGCGAATCGTATACGCTCACCTGGGAGAACTTAGACGGTGCCGGCCACAACTTCGCCATCGAAGGCGCAGACGGCGAGGAGAACTTCGTCGAAACCGAAATCGTCTCCGGCGTGGGCGAGACCCAGGAAGTCGAGTTCACCGCCGAGGAGGGAATGGCGGAGTACTACTGCCAGCCCCATCCCACGAGCATGCGCGGCGAGATCGAACTGGCCGGCGAGGGCGGGAACGGCGACGAGGAAATGGAAGCCGAGGACGAATCGCAGACGATCATCGGCGAGGGGCCGACGATCGGTCTCGAGACGATCGCCGACGGGCTGACGGCCCCGCTCAACTTGCAAGTAGCCGACGAAGCGCAGGATCGACAGTTCGTCGTCGACCAGGCCGGCGAAATCTGGATCCTCGACGACGACGGCCTCGCGGACGAGCCCTTCCTCGACGTGACGGACCGCATGGTCGAACTCGAGGGCGATTTCGACGAGCGCGGACTGCTCGGACTCGCCTTCCATCCGGACTTCGAGGAGAACGGCCGGTTCTTCGTCCGGTACAGCGCGCCGCCGACCGACGAGGTTCCCGACGGCTGGGACCACACGTTCGTGCTCGCGGAGTTCGAAACGGCCGACGACGAGAACTCGCAGGCGGACCCCGATTCCGAGCGGCGGATTCTCGAAATTCCGGAGCCGCAGTTCAACCACAACTCCGGGGCGATCACCTTCGGGCCGGACGGCTGTTTGTACGTGGCGACCGGCGACGGCGGTGGCGCGAACGACGTCGGCGAGGGCCACGTCGAAGACTGGTACGACGGGAACGAGGGCGGCAACGGGCAGGATACCTCCGAAAACCTGCTCGGCGGAATACTCCGGATCGATATCAACAGCGAGGGCGAGGACGGCCAACCCTACGCGATTCCGGAGGACAACCCGCTCGTCGACATGGACGGTGAACTCGACGAGTACTGGGCCTGGGGCCTGCGCAACCCCTGGGGGATCTCGTTTACCGACGACGGCGAACTTCTCGTCGCCGATGTCGGCCAGGCGCTGTTCGAAACCGTCAACCACGTCGAGGCGGGCGGCAACTACGGCTGGAACGTCTGGGAGGGAACCCACTGCTTCAGCACGGAATCCCCGGACGATCCGCCCGAAGACTGCCCTGCCGAAACGCCATCGGACGTCCGCGGCGGCGAACCGCTCCGCGGCCCCGTCATCGAGTACCCGCACCAGGCCGACATGGGACGCTACGGAGACGGCGCCGCCCAGAACGGTGACGCTGAGAACGGTGATGACGGCGGCAATGGCAACGAAACCGATGCTGATGCCGATACCGATACTGATACCGAAAACGGAAACGGCAACGGCAACGGCGAGGACACCAACGCAACCGAGGACGCGGAAGAGACGAGCGACGACACCGGCGACATCGAACAGATCGGCGTCTCCATCACCGGCGGCTACATGTACGAAGGCGGGTCCGTTTCCGAACTCGAAGGGACGTACGTCTTCGGCGACTGGAGTCGCGACGGCGAGGGACCGGGCCGTCTCTTCCTCGCGCGGCCGCCGGAGGGGTGGCCGAACGGAGAAACGGACGGTGACGACGGTGCGGACGAGACGACCGACGAGAACGAGAACGGAACTGACACTGACACGGACACCGAGAACGGCGGTGACGACCTCCACGCACCCGAGGAGGACACCGGAAACAACACCGAGGAAAACGCCGAGAACGATAGCGGGCCCGACTTCGAACCGATCGACCCCGAGGGCAACGGCGAGAGCACCGACGAAAGCGACGGAGCGGCGGCCGACCAGAACACGTACTCCCCGCCCAACGAGGTCGACCTCTGGCCGATCGAAGAGCTCGGCGTCGAGTCCGAGGACGACGTCGGCAGCGACGGCTCGATGAACCACCTCGTCTACGGCTTCGGTCGCGACGCGAACGGCGAGATGTACGTTCTCTCGTCCGATACCCCGACGCTCGACGGAGAGGGTTACGTGAGCCGAATCGTCACGGCAGACGAAAGCGACACTGCCGAAGACGACGGAACGGAAGACGAGGACGCGGACACCGAAACGGAGTCAGAAACCGACGCCGATTTGAACGAGACCGAGACCGACACTGACACCGAGACCGACGCCGCCGAGAACGAGTCAACCGCAAACGAATCGACCGACGCCTGACGAGTTCAGCGGCGTCGGTCACAGTCGAGTTGCAAGTCGGCCGTAGCGTCTCCTAAACTGCTTTTTCCAGGACGAGTTCGTCACCTGTTGTCTATCATCCGTCATCCGTCATCCCTCATCCGTTGTCCCTCGTTATGGCCGTCTGCTCAGATGCGCCGCATATGCAAACAGGACGGCGGAGACAGCGAACCACACGACTGCTGGGATCTGGTACTCGATGATGTCGGCCAATGATGCCACACCGAACACGATACCAGCCAGTCCGATCCCGAGTTGCAGACCGAATCGAATGCGGTCAAGTATGCGATCCTCCGAATCTACTGTCTCAGTCGGCACGGTTCGACATTGATTGGTTCGGGGTAAAGTAGTTACGTAATAATAAAATAAGTTTGGCGTATAATATTGTCTCTAAAGGGGACCGATCCACGGATTCACACGCCACACTGCCAATCACTGCGACGACTCGGGTATGAGAAAAGTGACCAGTGCTGAGTCACGACCGAAAAGCGAGGCGATCGAACGCCGGTCGCTCGAGATTGCGCCGTCGACCGTCACCGATTCCGGGAGGAAGGTGACGATCGATGCCGTCGGTCATCCGGGGGTTTCGACCGTCGTCACCCCTGGAGTGAGAAGACGGCCACCGTGTTTCCTTCCTCCTCGACTTGATTGCCGCCACCGCCGGGGATCGCGACGTACTGTTTCTCCTCGTGTGGATCGTACCAGCTTATTGGCGCGCCGTCGACGCCGTGGTCGCCGACCTCGTGCGTCGCGAGTTCTTCGCCGGTTTCGGTGTCGAGTGCGTGGAGGAGCCCAGTTGGTCCGCCCGCGAACGTGACGCCGGTTGCCGTGGTCAACGAGCCGCCCCAGGGCGGGCCAGCCTCCCAGCTGAACCAGTGTTGCCATTTGACATCGCCGGTCAGCGGATCGAGACCGGCGATGACGCCCGCGTTCTGGTTCCACTCCGGAACCGGTTCGTCGATGAGGCTCTCTTCTTCGGTGCCGTTTTCCTCTTCCTCTTCCTCTTCATCTTCGTCTTCATCGCCGTTCTCGGCTTCCGCTTCCTCCTCTTTCGCAGCACCCTCGTCGGCTCCGTCGGCGTCCTCCTCCGGTGCGTGGAGTTCGTCGCCGCCGTTGTCGGCTACCGTTTCGTTTTCCGGCGTTTCGTCACCTTCGCGCTGTTCTCCCGGCTCGAGTTCCTCGGCGTCGGCCGGGACGTCCTCTTCCGGCTGGTCGCCCTCCTCAGGTTGCGTGGGTTCCGTCTTCCGGACCGTGTCCATGCCGATGTATCGCTGGCCGGGTTCGTACTCCGTCTCGAACCACGAGAACTTCATCGGGTAGTTTGTCCCCTTGACGACTAGCGTCCGCGATTCCGGATCGAACGCGCTCGGCTGCGGGTTCGTCCCCCCGATGAGGTCCGGCATGATCCAGGGTGCGCTCTCGAGATCGTCGTACGGCGGCAGGTTGAACGTGTTGAGGTGCTGGACGTACTCGTCGCTGCGCTGGTGAAGCTGGCCGGTCTCCATATCGACCGTGTACACCCAGCCCGTTTTCCCCGGCCAGGTCGCGAACTTCCGAGACTCGCCCTCGTGTTCCGCCTCGAAGACGACCGGCGGACTCGGTGAATCGTAGTCCCACCAGTCGTGCGGCGAGTCCTGGTGGTGCCACTGGTACTCGCCCGACTCGATGTCGACGGCGACTTTCCCGCACGAATAGGGGTTGTATCCCGGTCGAACGGTGCCGTACCACGGTCCCGGGTTCGCCGACGGAATCACGACCGTTCCCGAGTCGGGTTCGACCGCTCCCGCCGCCCAGGCGGTCGCGCCGCCGTGCATCCAGGAATCGCCGACCCACTCGTGTTCCGGCGTCATGTTCACGCGCCACTGCGGATTTCCTTCGAGGTCGATGCAGTCGAAGAAGCCGCTGACGCCGAACTCGCCGCCGAAACTCCCCTTCATGATCCGTCCGTTGTAGATCAGCGGCGGGAACGACGAGGTCGTCCCGCGGGACCGTTCCCAACTGAGTTCTTCGTGCGTGAGTTCGTCTGCGACCTGCCCGCGGTAGAACGCTGCCCCGTTGTAGTACCAGCGTTCCTCGCCCGTGTAGCGATCGATCGCGAGCACGCCGAGATCGAGCGTGCTCTTGTAGACCGTATCGCCGAGAACGGCCGCCCCGCGTTCGGCGGGCGGCGTCTGTTCCGACGCCCCGTCGCTGTTCTCGTAGAAGTGCGTCCAGAGGATGTCCCCCGTTCGAGCGTTGAGCGCGTACAGCATGTCCGGCCCGACGGTGGTGTACATGATCGGCGGATCGCCGTCGACGACGATCGGCGACCCCTGGAAGTCGTTCGGGTCCTCCGCGATTTCGAGTCGATACTCGAGTTCGAGATCGCCGACGTTCTCCGGCGTGATGACTTCGGCCGTCGTGTGTCGGTGGCCCTCGTAGCCGCCGCCGGCGATCAGCCAGTTCGTCTCGTCGGTCTGCGTCTCCGCGAGATCGGACTCGGTAACGTCTCGTTCGGGAATCTGGTCCGTATCCCCCTGCTCGACGATGGACTCGCCCGGTTTCTCGTGCCACGGTGCGTCTTCCGGTAGGTCGCTAAGGTGTGATTCGTAGGTCATGGTCCGCTAGTTCGATACCGAGCTCCGTGGCGCACGTTTGTCGTCCGTAATCCGGATGACGTCCGTGATCAGGAACTCTTGGCTGATGATCATGAGTGCGGTACTGGCGGTCGTCAGCGTCGTCAGGTGGTCGTCCGCGATGTCCTCAGCCGCGAGGTCGCGCGCGGCGGAGCCGAGCAGGTAGTACCCGCCGAGCATGGACTTGACGTCCCAGAGGCCGCGGTCGATCATCTCCCCGGTGACCAGCGGCTCGCGCTGCCAGAGGTAGTGGTCGAGGCCGTCGATCCACAGCAGCGCCCCTTCCGCGGCCCGCTGGTGGAGCGGCGCGACGTACTCGTAGACGACGCCGTCATCGACCGCATCCGCGGGCGGATAGTCCGGCGTCGCCATCCACCACGAGAGCTGTTCTCTCGCGTTGACGATGTTGACGACGAGCGCCGTCTGCTCGCGCTCCGCGAAGCCGACCTCCGAAAGCGTCGCCGGCAGCCCCTCCATGTGGAGTAACTGCCGCGTCGTCGTTTCGATATGGTCGGGCGAAAACGCCGGCAGCGTCTCTTCCGCGCTCGCGAAAAAGCCGACTTCCGCGAGGTGGTCGTTGATTTCCCACGCCGGTGTCGTCAACGACTGATACGCCTCCGCTCCCGCGTCCGGAACCCCCATCGCCTCGAGTTCGGGCAGTGACTCGACTGATTCCGTGAGCGCCGCGAGTTGCTCGCTCAACAGCGCCGCGTCGAGCGTCCCCGTCAATCCATCCTGCAGTGCGGTCCCCATCTCCGCCAGGCCGCTCGTTGTTTCGGTCGAAACGTTCTGTCTGAGGTCGTTCAGCGTTGCCCCCGCAACGCTGCCGCCTGCGATTACCCCGAGCGCTTTCAAGAACTCGCGGCGATCGCTGTCGCTGACCTCGCCGTAACTGTATCGGTCTCTTGGATCGGTACCGTATGCCATGGCACGTTTTGGCAGGTGACGGGCCAGCCATTAGCTGTTTCCACAGTTTCGGCCGCTGGTTGATATTTCTCCGCGAAGATTTTTCCCCGTATTTGCTTCCGACAACGATAGATCGTTGTCACGTTAGTAATCCCGTTTTGATCGTCGGCTTCGGCCGTCTCAATCACCGATTTTGTGTGGAGAGGGCCGCCAGACCTACTGTACGCGTTCCAAAAGCTGCTAACGGTCGATTGGAGCCGCCTATGGGGAGACTACAGCAGCCGCTCCGTCGCTACGCTGACGGTCACCACGGACACGGAGCGGTCAGACGGTCGCTTCCGCTCTGTGCAAGGTTGACCGCTCAGAAGAATGCTCCGTCTGGGATTTGAACCCGATGCAAATTCTCGCTCCGCTCGAATTTCCGTGCTTCAAATCCGATCCGTGCGCGTCGCACCCTCGTAAAACTCGGCCGCTATAGTGCTCCGTCTGGGATTTGAACCCAGGTCATCGGCTCGAAAGGCCGAAATGATTGGCCGGACTACACCAACGGAGCGCATACACTGCGCCACTCCGAGCTTCGACGGACACCGTCCGTCTCACCAACGGAGCGCACCTCGTACGCACTCACTGCTTGCCGAGGGTTAATAAAAAACGTTCCGTTCCGAGCCGATAGTGTGACGCACTGACGTGCGCGTGGGTTCCGTTCCGAACGTTCCGCTTCACAGTGCCGCTCTGGCAGTCAACTCCTCGCGCAACGCCGCCGGCTCACGTGATGTCGAGCAACGCCTCGATCGTCGGCGTGACGGCCGTCGCGTCGACCGTCCCCTCGAGTTCGGGCGCGAGTTCAGCTGCGGCCGGGCCGCCGAGGCCGTAGCAGCCGACGGCCGACTCGTCCGCGCGGCCGTGGGAGCCGCTGACGTTTGTCGCGTCGAGAGACACGAGGCCGTCGTCGCCGAAGAACAGCTCGCAGGGGTCGAAGCCGGGCTTGTCGTGGATGTCCATGTCGGTCGCGTACGGCGGCGCGTTCGCGCGGTCGGTCCACCAGTAGTACTGGAACCAGGCATCGCGGTCGGCGACGAGGACGAAATCACCCGCGTTCGGGTGGTCGATCCCCCACTCGTCCTTTTCTCCGTCGCCGATGACGGTGTCGACGCCGTCGAGTTCACCGAGCAGTTCCCGAGCCGTCTCGACCGCCCCCTCGTCGGCGTAGACGTGCGCGATCTGGTGGTCGACCATGGCGAACGCTGCGGAGGCCGAAATGTCGGCGTCGCCCGCCGAATCGGTCTCGAGCAGCCCGGCGTCTCGGAGGACGCGATTTGGGAACAGCGGCCGCTCCACGTCGTGGAAGCCGTATTCGCTGACGAGGTTGACGACGGTTTCGCCCCAGCGCTCGGTTTCGGAGAGGAACGAGAGGAAGTCCCCGAGCAGGTCGTCGACGGTCTCGAGTTCAGTCTGAAACGCCGCGGAACCGGGACCGTCGCTCTGGCCGACGTAGTCGAGGTGGGGGACGTACACCCACAGCAGGTCGGGATCGAACCGGTCGACCGCCTCCTTCGCTGCGGCGAGAATCCACCGGCTGCCCTCCTCGTTCGCCCCCGGCCCCCAGTAGTTGTGCAGCGGGAAGTGGGCGTAGTCGTCCCGCAGGTCGTCGTAGAACCCGTCGGGGTTCGTCCAGCAGTTCATCTCGAGTAAGTTGTTATCCTCGTCCTCGATCGGCGAGGGCGTCACCGCGACGTCGGCGGTCGTCCCGATCAGGTGCTGGAAGAACAGCGCCCCGGTCGTCAGGCCGGCCTGGCTCGCGGTCTCCCAGATCCGGTTTCGATCGCCGCGGTCGCGCTCCCAGAACTCGGCGACTTCGCGCTCGCGGTCGAACTCGCCGCTCGACACGTCGCCGTGCTCTCCCGGACCGACTCCGGTCGCGAGCGTCGTCTGGACCGGCACCGTCACCGCCGGAAACGGCGGCCGGAGATCGGCGACGCGCTCGGCGGGGAACAACGAGTGCAGCGTCGGCGTTCGTTCGGCATCGATGTGGTGGGACTGTAACCCGACCACGTCGAGGACGATGACGCGTCCCGTCGCGTCGGTCGCTTCCGCGCTGAACTCGAGCGGTGCGGTCGCGGCTTCTCCGTCGGTGTCGTGCGGGGTGGCACTCGCGGTGTCTGTCTCGTCAGTCATACGTCACTGTGGCGAGCGGCGTACTCGTACAGCCAGTGCAGTTGCGCCGAGAAGTCGTGTTCGTCGACGCCGATCGGGGCCTTGAAGAACGACGCCAGGTGCGGTTGGAAGCCGCCCTCGCCGAACTCGTCGGCGTGGACGATCAGTCGGACCAGATCGAGCACGAGCGGCGCGGCCAGGGCCGAGTCCGAGCCCTCCCAGGTGAACTGCATCGTCATTTCGGTGTTCAGAAAGCCCTCGAAATGGATGTAGTCCCAGGCGGTCTTCCAGTCCGCGAGCGAGGGCGTGTAGTCGATCCGGACGCGGTTGTGGCCGACATCGGGCAGGATGGATTCGAGCACGTCACCCTTGCTCGACAGTTTGCCGGCGGCGTTTTCCTCGTCCTCCAGCACGAGGCCGTCCTTGTTGCCGAGGATGTTGTGGCCCTCCCAGGAGAGCACGTTCAGATTGCGGCCGGCGAACATCGGCGCGAGCGCGGACTTGACCAGCGTCTCGCCGGTCTTGGCGTCGCGGCCCACGTGTGGCACCCCGCGGTCGACGGCGAGTTCTCGGATCCCGCCGAGGGCGTTGCCCGTGCTCGGCGTGAAGTTGATGAAGGGGTGGCCCGCGTCGATCGCGGCGTAGGCGTAGAGGACGCTCGCAGGCAGGTCGCGATCGTCCGAATCGATGGCGTCCTCGAGCGCCTCGCGGGTATCGTATCGGTCCGGCGAGGCGAGTTCGGGTTCGGTGGAGGCGACGTTGACGACGACGAGTCGATCGATCTCGTGGGCGGTCCGGAAGGACTCGTAGTCGTCGTGGATCTGGTCGACGACGGTTCGTATCGCGAGTTCGCGATCGAGGTGGTCGCTGTCGTCCGTGACGGCGGCCCCGCAGTTTACCGCCGTGCCGACTTCGATGCGCTCGTCCACGGCGGCGAGGTCGTCGCGGACGCTTGCGAGCGTCTCCTCGTCGGGGACGCCGTTTCGCTCGCACTGGCGCTCGGCCTGGTCGACGAGCGAGGTCGGGTCGATGTCGTGGCCGCCAAAGACGAACGCCGAAACGGGCGGCAGCTCGAGGCTCGAGACGGGTTCGCGCTCGGTAACCATGCCGGTCGTCTCGGCGCGACCGGTCGCGATCGCCCGAGCGCCGACGATCGACATGGTTGCGACGTTCCCACGCGCACCGACGAGCCAGACGCCGATTCGCTCCGCGTTCGTCGGCTGGGCCGGCTCGTCCCGGGACGGTGACTCGGCGGTCATTTGGCCCCGCCGAGGGTCGACGGTCGGGCACGATTCGTTCTGTCGAGTTCTCCAGCGGTCCGCGGCGATCGTCGCGCGATCGGTCGCGAGTTCGTCGACGGCGACCGGGAGTGGTCGGTCATCCGGAAGCCCTCCGTTCGGCACGGCTTTTGTTATGCCCGGCGTAGCACGCGTAAACCCGTATTGAGCGTTCGTAACACGATATTCCCCGCGAGTCGCGCCACCGTCATTCAGGGACAACGGGAGGTTGCTCGTGTGAACGACCGACATCCCAAAAGCGAGTCATCGCCGTACTGCGGTTATGCGCATTATCGACCCGCACATGCACATGGTGTCACGCGCCGCGGACGACTACAAACGGGCGCGTCGCGCCGGCATCGAGTGCTGCATCGAGCCGGCGTTCTGGAGCGGGCAGGACAAGCATCACGCGGGTGCGTTTTTCGATTACTTCGAACAGATCATCGGGCACGAGACCGATCGCGCCGAGCGGACGGCGAACGTGGACCACTACGTCACGATCGGACTCGAACCGAAGGAGGCGAACTATCGGGACATGGCCGAGGAGGTCCTCGAGCGCATCCCCGAGTACTTGGATCGCGACCCCGTCGTCGGCGTCGGCGAGATCGGCTTCGACCAGGTGACCGACGACGAGGAGTGGGCCTTCCGCGAACAACTCGAGATCGCCGAGAACCGCGACCTCCCCGTCATCGTCCACACCCCCCACACCGACAAGCCGGCCGGTACCGAGCGCATCGTCGAGATCATCGAAGAGATGGGCGTCACCCAGGACCGGATCATCATCGACCACAACACGGAGCACACGATCGATATCTCCGCGCGGACCGACTGCTGGATCGGCTTTACCCTCTACCCCGGCAAGATCGAGGCCGATGCGGCGATCGACCTCCTGGAGGAGTACGGCACCGACAACATGATCTTCAACAGCGCCGCCGACTGGGACCCGTCGGACCCGCTCGCGGTTCCCAAGGCCCGCGACGAGATGATCGACCGGGGATGGGACCGCGAGGAGGTCCGCAAAGTCGTCTTCGAGAACCCCTACGAGTTCTTCGAGCAGTCGCCGAACTTCGAGTACGAGGCCTGACCCATGCAGTTTGGCTTCTCCACCAACGCCTTCAGGGAGTACCAACTCGAGGACGCGATCGAAGAACTCGCCGCCGCGGGCTACGATGGCGTCGAAATCTTGCTCGACGAGCCTCACCTCTACCCGCCGAACGCGACCGAAGAGGAGGTCGCACGCGTCCGCACCGTCCTCGACGACAACGACATCGCCATCAGCAACGCGAACGCGTTCATGCTGACGGCGATCGAGGACTTTCACCACCCCTCGTTTATCGAACCCGACGCGGACTACCGCCGCGAGCGGATCGACTACACCCTCGCGGCGCTCGATACCGCCGCCGACCTCGGCGCGCCCCACATTTCGATCGAACCCGGCGGCCCGATTCCCGAGGGGAAATCCCGCGAGTGGGCCACGGACACGTTCGTCGACGGCCTCCGCGAGGTCGCGGAGCGCGCCGAGGCAGTCGGCGTCGACGTCATGGTCGAACCCGAACCCGACCTCCTGATCGAAACGTCCGACGAGTTCTTCGACCTGGTCGCGCGCATCGACTCGGAGCGCGTCCGGTGTAACTTCGACGCCGGGCACCTCTACTGCGTCGGCGAGGACCCCACCGCGCTGGTCGCGGACCTCGACGAGTTCACGACTCACTACCACCTGGAGGACATTCCCGCGGACCGCCGGCACGAACACACCCAACTCGGCGAGGGGTCGATGGACATCGACGGGTTCCTCGGCGAACTCGACGACCGCGGCTACGACGGCTTCGTCACGATCGAACTCTATCCCTACGAGGAGACGCCGGTCGAGACCGCCCGCGGGGCGATGGCGTACCTCGAGGAACGCGGGTGGGCGTAGGGTGGTCGGCGGCGGCGTCGATTGCAACGACGACGCGCGCGACCGCTCGCTCCGCCCGACCCTCGCCGATATCGCCGAACTGGTTCGCGTTCCGAACCTCTTTACCGCTCCGTCCGATGTCGTCCTCGGCGCGGCACTCGCCTCGGTCGCCGGTGCTGAACTCGCAATTCCAACCGGCGCGGGCCTCGCCGTCGTCTCCGTCCTGCTATACGCCGCCGGGACGACGCTCAACGATGCGTTCGACGCGCCGATCGACGCCCGCGAGCGCCCCGAGCGCCCGATCCCGTCCGGCCGCATCTCCCGCCGGAGCGCGTTCGGATTCGGTGCCGCACTCCTGGTCGTGGCCGTCGCCGTCGCGTTCGGCGTCGCCGGGGCCACGGCCGCGGCCGTCGCCGCTGCGCTCGCCGGTGCGATCGTTCTCTACGACGGCGCGCTCAAGGGCACGGCTGCGGGCTTTCTCGCGATGGGGACGACTCGCGGGCTGAACGTCCTCCTCGGCGTCACCGGAGCGACCGCTGGGGCGGGCGACCCGGGTCTGACTGAACTCGGGCCGACGCTGCTCGCCGTCCCGGCGGTCGTCGTCGCCTACATCGCCGCCGTAACGTTCATGGCGGCGCGCGAGACCGAGGGTGGGAACAGGGACGCGGTCGTCGTCGCCGCCGCGGGCGCGCTCGCGGCGCTCGCGGTTCTCGTCCGACTTCTCGTCGCCGTTCGGCCGCCGCCGCTCGAAACCGCGGCGGCCGTCGCCTTCGCCGTCGCCTTCTGCTGGTGGGTCGGCCGCCCGCTTCGCGCCGCCTACGCGGATCCCGTTCCGGCGACCGTCGGCCCCGCGGTCGGTGCCTGCGTGCTCGGGCTCGTCCTCCTCGACGCGGCCTTCGCCACCGTGGCCGGACTCGGCTGGGGACTCCTCGCCGGCGCGTTTCTCGTCCCGGCGGTCGGCCTCGCGCGCGTGTTCGATGTCACGTGACACGTAATCTCGCAATTCCACCCTGGCCACCCTCGACTCGTTCCCCGTCATACCATCCCTGCACACCCCGCACAAACCCCTTAGTAACCCATCGGTGTACCCCGCCCATGGTCGACCTCGCCTTCTCGACGAACGCCTACACGCACTACTCGCTGTCCGACGCGATCCGCCACATCGCAGACCACGACTACGCCGGCGTCGAACTCCTCGGCGACGAACCCCACGCGTACTTCCCCGAGTTCAGCGACGCGGCCCGGATCGACCTCCGTGATACACTCGACGAAACTGAACTCGCGGTGTCGAACATCAACGCGAACACGGCGACGGGGTACTACGACGATGCCCCGCCGTCGTCGTTCTTCGAGCCGAGCGTCATCCGGGCCGACGCGGACGCTCGCGAGTGGCGCATCGACTACACGAAGCGCGCCATCGACCTGGCCGACGCGGTCGACGCGCCCGCGGTCTGTCTCGCGACCGGACGACCGCTTCCGGGAACCCCGCCCGAGGAAGCCCGCGAGTACCTTCACGAGTCGCTGCACGAGATCCTCGACTACGCCGAACCGATGGGAATCGACGTGGGTATCGAGTTCGAGCCCGAACTCTTGATCGAAAACACCGACGAAACCCTCGCGCTGATCGACGATCTCGACCGCGACGGGCTCGGCGTCAACCTCGACCTCGGCCACGCCGCCGTCTACGGCGAAGACCCGACCGAAAGCATTCGCCGCAGCGCCGGCGCGATCACCGGCATCCACCTGGAGGACATCGTCGGCGGCCGTCGCGGCAAACACTATCACCGGATTCCGGGCGAGGGCGACCTCGACTTTCGCGCCATCTTCGACGCGCTCGACGACATCGGCTACGACGGCTTCGCGACGCTCGAACTCTACACCCATCCCGACGACCCCGACCGGGCCGCCCGCGAGGCCTCCGCTGAACTCGCTGCGTACGTGTGAGCGAGAGCACTCCCACGATGAAGGGTGTAGCACCCGTAGTCTCGGTGCTATCGGCGGCGGAACGTCACTCGCGTTTATCGGAGTCGACTCGGTTCGTGGCGGTCGGTACTTCGAGTTCTCCGCGTCCGAATCCGGACCGATTCTCCGCGTCGAGAGGCTTTTCCAGCCGTATCGAGGCGGATGTGTTGAGATGACTGTCTCGTTGACCGAGATCGGTGTCAGACGAGTTCCGTAATCACTTTCGTTTCGATTTTCCGAAGATGCTCGCCAACCGTTCCCACGGAGATATTCTCTCGATCCGCGAGGTCGCGGAGGGTCGCACGCCGCGGCATCTCGTAATAGCCCTCGTCGATCGCGAGTTCCAGCAGTTCTTGCTGGCGTTCCGTTAGCAGCGACGCGAGCCGGTGCATATCCGGGTGATACTCGCCGATCCCTTCGAGCGTGATCTGAACTCCGTCGGGGATTTCTGCGATCGCCTCTCGGATCTTCTCGTCCGCTCCGAGCATGGTTATTCGAAGTCCGCCCTGGTCGGTGTATTCCATCGGCCAGTCCACGACGATCTCGTACTGTCGGAAGATACCGAGGAGGTCGGTCATGAGAGCAGTCGCTCGAAAATGGAGGTAGACGAGTCCGTCCGACGCCTCGGACGTTTCGCAAGCCAGCACGTCCGGACTCGCCTCCAATGCGTCCGCGTTCCGTTCGAAGTCACCACGGAGTTGGTACAGTCCGACGCCGGTTCCGTCATCCAAGAGGTTGATGTAGTGAATCGCGTCACCCGTTACTGCGTGATCGGAAGCGCGCTCGCCGTTAGAACAGCGTTCATCGTCGATCCGAGGAATGACGATCGTAATATATCTCATACCATCGATCCGTTCGTTGTGGCCAGCGTGCTCAGGACAACCCCGTTCAGTCGCTCCGTCGGGTAACGAGTCGATCGGGCTTCGTCTGTCGCAGCCGGTGCCGCATCAAAGGAGAGTACGCAGTATACATACTTAAACCCGCCTCAGATGTACGGCGCTATTCGCATGTGTCGGTGGACCGTCTCTCTCATCAACCCATGCCGAGCAGAACAGTTGAAAAACCCGACACGGACCGGACGGAATCGAAACCGCCAACTCCCGGTCATCCGATCGTCGCCGCGCTCTCCGAGCGGTTTGCCCTTGCCGAGCATCGGCGGTATCTCGCGCGCGAACTCGACGGGGTGATACTGGATCTCGGCGCGGGGAGCGGTGCGATGGTCCCGTACCTGCAAACGGCAGTCAAGCGTGAGCCGGCACTCCGCCTGCACGCACTCGAACCGGATCCCAACAGACGGAGGCAGGCGAAGCAAACGGCCGCCGCCCACGATCTGGACATACACCTGCAATCAGGACGGGCTGAATCCCTCCCCTATGCGGACGATACGTTCGACGTGGTCATCGCCGCCGCGGTGTTCTGTACGGTACAGGACCCGTTGCTGGCCCTCGAGGAAGTCCACCGCGTCGTGAAGCCGAACGGCGAGTTCCGCTTTCTCGAACACGTCCGGTCGGACGGGCTGCGCGGCTACGTCCAGGACGTGGTGACACCGCTCTGGAAACGGATCGACAACGGCTGTCATCTGAACCGTCGAACGGACGACTGGATCGCAGCGGGCCCCTTCGCTCTCGACGAAATCGAAACGCTGCGTCTCGGTGTCAGTCCGTCCAGGCCCTTCGTGCGCGGAACTGCCACGCCGGTGAGCCATACCGAAACTGACAGCCGAATCTCATCTGCTGATGGATTCAAGGAGTCACGCTGAATCATGAACACGAAAGCGACTCTATTGACGATTTTCGGCACCATCGTGGCGCTTCTCGGGACCTTATGGGTGGTTCAAGGCCTCGGAATCGTCCAGATAGGTCCTCTCTTGTGCGTCGCAGACTGCGAACCGATCACTGGACGATCAGTGCAGTGGACGGTCATCGGCACGATAGCCCTGTTCGTGGGGATCGTCACTGTCCGGGCGGGGCTGAGACGCGTAAATCGATAGTGGATCCTCTTCGAGTTCGGACCGCGACCACGCCCTGTTTGACATACATCCTCCGCCAAATCGGTCCGCTGAATGTCATCGCCGTATTCAGCGCGCGATTTTCGCGGACGGTTCCGACTAACGCAACCGTACTCTTGTCTACCGATAGACACGGTCGCGAGCGCCGCCGCCACCTCAACGTTTTTGCCCCGCCGAGACAACCCCTCGGCCATGAAATACGTCCGATTCCGCGACCCGGCCGGTGCAGTCCGGCGCGGCGAGTTCGAGAGCGGCCACGTTCACTTCGCGAACGAAAGCTACAGTCTCGACAGCGACGAGATCGACGTGCTCCCGCCGTGTGAGCCCTCGAAGATCGTCTGCATCGGCCGCAACTACGCCGACCACGCCGACGAGATGGGGTCCGACCTGCCGGACCGCCCGATGCTCTTTTTGAAGCCGCCGAACGCCCTCGCGGGCCACGGCGATACCGTCACCGTCCCCGCCGGCAAGGACCGGATCGACTACGAAGCCGAACTCGGCGTCGTCATCGGGACGCAGTGTCGCCACGTCTCCCAAGCCGACGCGATGGATGTCGTCGAAGGCATCACCTGCATGAACGACGTGTCGAACCGCGAGGATCAGCGCCAGGAGCAAAACTGGGTTCGCGGGAAGGCCTTCGACGGGTCCGCCCCGCTCGGACCGGTCCTCGCCACGCCCGACGAGGTCCCCGACGACGCGCGCGTGCAGTCGCGAGTCAACGGCGAAGTGAAACAGGACGGCTCGCGCGACCAACTCATCTTCCCGATTCCGGAACTGATCGCCGAGATCACGACCCACCTCACGCTCGAACCCGGCGACGTGATCGCGACCGGCACACCCGAGGGCGTCGGCCCGCTCTCGGACGGCGACGCGGTCGAAATCGAGGTCGAAGGCGTCGGGACGCTCGAGCACACGGTCCGTATTCCCTGATCGCGTGATCGCGCGCTATTCGACGGTAAACAGGTGTCCCTCGGTGGGCACGTCGAACAGCCCGATGCGTGCTCCCGCGTCGAGCCACGCGTGGCCGTAGGAAAACGACGCCAGCGCGTTGACGGGATCGTCGTTTTCGCGGAAGTGCCGGCCGTCTTCGAGGTACGACTCGGCCATCCCGTAGCAGTCCGTGGCCGCGTCGGCCATCGGCGTTCCCTCCCGCGGCGCAACCGTCGCTTCAGCGAGTGCGTCCGCGAGTAACGATTCGTATCGATCGGTCTTCTCCTCGAGATCCGCAGCCATAGTCATCACTTCTCGGAAGGACCCGTAAGTTCGTCGCCCGCTCGCCGCCTTCAACCCTCACTCACCCCTCGAACGGTGGCGAGCGGTGAGCCGAGTCGGCCTCACAGCGATCGGACAGGTGAACTCGTCGAGACTGCCTGAAGCGTCTCGGAACACAGCGCAACCGGAGGATTCACTGTCTGGAGCGCATCGGCATCCATTTTACCGGGAGTACTGTACGCCCGCTGAATGCGCTTGCTTCAGGTGCTCGTCCCGGGGGAGAAACGAGACGACGCACTCCGCGTTCTCGAAGACGAGGGGTTCGATTACGTCCGCACCAGCGAGTGCAGCGACGGGACCGACGCTGAACTCGTGACCTTTCCGGTGCCGACGCAGGCCGTCGACCACGTGCTGACATCGCTTCGGGAGGTCGGCATCGAGGACGAGTTCATCATCGTCTCGTCGATTGAAACCGCGCGGACGCCGCGGATCGAGGAATTGGAGGATCGGTTCGTCAGCGGACAAGAAGAGGACGACAGTATTTCTCGCGAGGAGATCCGGACGAAGGCGTTGAACATGACGCCGGGTCGGGTCACCTACTACGTGATGACCCTGTTGAGCGCCGTCGTCGCGACAGCAGGGCTGCTGTTGGATTCGCCCGCGATCGTCGTCGGCTCGATGGTGATCGCACCGCAGGTGAGTGCGGCGTTGACCGGCACCGTCGGTCTCGTGCTCAACGACCGCCAGATGTTCGGTGATGGCGTCTTGTCGCTTGTTCGTGGACTGTTCGTCGCGATAGTCGGTGCCTTCGCGTTTGCCTGGGTGATCCGAACGGGAGCAATCGTTCCGGTAACCATCGATATTACGGCTATCACGCAGGTTCAGAACCGCATCTCTCCCGGCTTACTCGCGCTCGTCGTCGGCATCTGTGCCGGGGCTGCGGGTGCGTTTGGCCTCGCAACGGCGATTCCCGTCTCGCTGGTCGGCGTCATGATCGCCGTTGCTCTCATCCCGGCCGCGTCGGCGGTCGGTATCGGACTCGCGTGGGGAGAGATCGGCGTCGCTCTCGGTGCGTTCGTCCTGCTCGCGGTCAACGCGACGTCGATTCTCCTCGCCGGACTCGCCGTTTTCTGGTATCTCGGCTACCGGCCGATGGGGTGGGAACCCGGCTCGCTCCGGGCGAACGTCTCGAGCGATCGAACCGCGACGCTCGCGATCATGTTCGTCGTCGGAATCGTCGTCCTCGGTGGTGCTGGTATGGTACTCACCCAACACGTGGCGTTCCAGAACGCGGTCAACGACGAGGTCCGGACAGTTCTTGCCGAAGACTCGTACGCTGAACTCGAACTCACCGAGGTTCGAACGGAGTTCGAGGACGGCGGCGTGGTCAGCGACGAAACGGAGGTGACGGTCGTGGTGCGACGCCCCGCCGACACCGCGTATCCGGCGTTGACATCGGATCTCGAGCGGGCGCTCGAAGAGCGGGTGGACCACCCTCTATCAGTCATCGTCGAGTTCACCGAGCGAACTCGTGCGCCGGCGGCTGTGGGGGCGGGCGATTGACTGGCCGAGTCGCACAGTGCGTGTCTGGGAGAGCAGCGGTGCGTGGACGGCGGTGAGTGAGACGATAACAGGTACAACAGGGCAGTTGCTGGGAACGCAAGGGGTTTACGCCCTGTTTCCCAAGTACTGTGCATGAGCGAGCAGCCTCGAGTCGAGATTTATACCAAAACGGATTGTCCCTACTGCGAGAAGGCAAAGGATCTCTTCGACAGCAAGGGAATCGAGTACGACGAGTACAACGTAACCGGTGACGAGGAGCTGTTCGAGGAGATGGTCGACCGCGCCGACGGCCGCCAGACCGCGCCGGAAGTCTTCATCGACGACGAACTGATCGGCGGCTGGGACGAGACCAGCGCGCTCAACGAAACCGGCGACCTCGACGAGAAACTCGGCATCGAAGCCGACGAGAGCGACGGCGTCGAACACCGGAAACTCATCATCACCGGCACCGGCATCGCCGGCCTGACCGCCGCCATCTACGCCGGCCGCGCGAACAACGATCCCCTCGTCATCGAGGGCGACGAACCCGGCGGGCAACTCACCCTGACCACCGACGTTGCGAACTACCCCGGCTTCCCCGAGGGGATCGGCGGCCCCGAACTCGTCAACAACATGAAAGAACAGGCTCGCCAGTTCGGTGCCGAATTGAAAAACGGCATCGTCGAGTCCGTCGACGCCGATTCGCGTCCGTTTCGCGTCGACCTCGCTAACGGCGACAGCTACACCGCAGACGCCGTGATCGTCGCCTCCGGTGCGAGCGCCCGCACGCTCGGTATCCCCGGCGAGGACGACCTCATGGGCTACGGGCTCTCGACGTGTGCCACCTGCGACGGCGCGTTCTTCCGCGGCGAGGACATGCTCGTCGTCGGCGGTGGCGACGCCGCCATGGAGGAAGCGACCTTCCTGACGAAGTTCGCAGATACCGTCTACCTCGTCCACCGGCGCGAAGAGTTCCGCGCGGAGGACTACTGGATCGACCGCGTCGAGGAGAAGGTCGAGGACGGCGAAATGGAGATCATGAAAAACACCGAACTCCTCGAGATTCACGGCTCCCAGGAGGAGGGCGTCGACCACGTCACGCTCGTCGAGAACGAGCAGGGCCACCCGACCGACCGACTCGACGACCCCGAGACGAACGAGTTCGAGTTCGACGTGGGTGCGGTCTTCCTCGCGATCGGCCACACGCCGAACACCGAGTACCTCGACGGTACCGGCGTCACGCTGAACGATGAAGGCTACCTCCGCACCCAGGGCGGTGTCGGTGGCGGCCAGACCGAAACCGACGTGCCCGGCCTCTTCGGCGCCGGCGACGTCGTCGACTACCACTACCAGCAGGCGGTGACGGCGGCCGGCATGGGCTCGAAGGCGGCACTCGACGCCGACGAGTACCTCGACAACCTCGAACGGGCGGAGTCAACCGCCGGGACGGAAACGGCTGCAGCAGACGACTAAGGCGTTACTCGCGGCTGCAACCGTCGCAAGTACCGTTCAAAACTGGTATCTCACTCGGGCGTGACGACGATTGCATCCGACTCCTCCTCCTGGATGAACTCGCCCGAGCAGTCGTACTCGATGACCTCGGATTTCGAGATGTCGGGTTCGTCCGCGTACGGCCCGGAGCGATCTGACATCCCGTAGACCGTCAGATTCTCGAGGGTCGTGTCGTGCTCGCGGTTCCAGCGATCACAGAGGTAGTTTGCGTAGTACGAGTGGTGGTTCTCGTTGCCAGCAAAGCGCATGTTCGAGAGGTACTTGCGCTCGCGAGCGGTCTCGTAGGTCCCGTCGACGTTCGGCGGTCTGTCCCAGTCGACCCCTGATCCGTGGAGTGCGTCGACGGTCGACCCGTTTTCGAGTTCGCCGGGAACGACGAACCACTGGGCCGTCGACGTCGGATTCGGGGCGAACATCCGCCAGCTCTGGCTGGCCTGCAGGGTGTCGAGCGCCTCGTTTCCGGCGTCGGGGACTTCGGTGTAGCCGACCGCCTCGGCGTTCGAGAGGACGACGAGAACGAGCAGGAGCCAGGGGATAATCGTCGTGACGAACACGCGTCCCCGGCTCGCGACGGCCGTGAGCGGGTTTGTATCGTCGCCCATGCGATCCTTCCTGCGATCATCCGTCGCATCCTCGGCGTCCGGGTTCTCGTTCGATGCGGACGTAATAGAGTGCGGCCACGATCTGGGAGTCGAAAGCCCGAGCACCGGTGCGCGAGACTGGAGTCGATCAAGCGTGCGCCGGAGCGGTCCGGCGAGGCCGACGCGGGCCGCGAGTGAACTCGCGGTGTCCCAGACGACGCGGGTAGAACAGGAGGAGGCCGGCGACGACGATCAGCGGAAACAGGCCGATCCGGAGCGTCACGAGCACGCCCAGATGCATTCCGGCGAACCCGGTTACGAGCAACGCTCGTGGCACCCCAGTAAGCAGGAGCAAGAGCGGCGAGAGGACGATTAAAACCATCCACGCGTACGTAAAGACCTCGAGCAGGGCGGTGTACTCCGGAAGGACGTTTCCGAGCAGCACCGTCAGATGGTCGGCCTGGAAGATGTGGACGACCGCCTCGCCGCTCATCCACATGTCGCTTCTGGTCTTGTGGACGGCGTTGGTCAGGTACATCAACAACACCTGGAGCAGAACGGCTATCGTTCCGATCGTCGCGATCGTCGGCGCGGCGTCTCCCGATGACTGCGCCGGGTTACGCCGGCGAGCGTCTATCGACCACCGGGAACCGAGCGGCAGGAAGATGCTCCAGAACAGCAACATTCGGAGCAACACGTCGCCAGCGTTGAGCACCATCGGATTGCGAACGTGGAGCGAGACGAGCAGGAGCCACGAAACGATCGTCGCGATCCGCGTTCGATACCCGACGAGCAGCGCCAGCGCGACGAGTCCGGCGACGAGGAATAACAGCCACTGTGCCCAGGCCGCTCCCGAAAGCGTGTGCAACGAGTACGCAGTCAACGACGAGTAGTCCGAAAACAGCGCCTCGCGCGGGAGCACGCCCGCGTCAGTATAGAACATCCCGAGGAGTCGCGTTCGGCCCACCAGGTCGGCGATGAGGAGGGCGGCGATCGAAATCCGAAAGGCGGCGAGCGCACGGCGGTCGATAGCGACCCGCCGCCGAATCGCACGCCCGAACCGGTCGGTGCTCCCGCCGAGTCGCTTCCGCATGGTGGAGGGGCTGGACGGTTCCTGTGACATCGTCGTGACCGTTCGTCTATCCCGAGTCTCGCCTAGACTGGCATAAGTTTGTTGCACGGTACAGTCGCTCTCTCAGCTTCGAGACGATCTGAATACGCTGTCGGCGCATCGAACAGCCATCGAGACGCGGTGCACAGTGACCGGACAACTACCGGACAGACCGCATACCGAGGACCCGCAACTTCGCCATCCATCGGACCGAAACGCTGAACTACCACGCGAGCCAACTTTCAGCCCCGAATGAACGCGAGTTCAGAGCCGGCGATCCCCGACGAGAATCCGATCGTCCTCTTCGATGGCGTCTGTAACCTCTGTAACGGATTCGTCCAGTTCCTCGTCCCGCGAGACACCGACGAACAGTTCTACTTCGCCTCCCTCCAGTCGGACACCGGCCAGAAACTCCTCGCCGAACACGGACTGCCCACCGATGAACTCGAGTCGATCGTCCTGATCGAGGGCGACGATTGCTACGTGAAGTCCGATGCCGTCCTCCGGATTGCCACGCTTCTGGGCGGCATCTACCGACTGCTCTCCCCGTTTCGGTTCGTGCCGCGCTTGATTCGCGATCGCGTTTACGAACTCGTCGCGGCCAACCGATACCGGTTGTTCGGCCAGAAAGACCAGTGTCTGATGCCGACCGGCAACGTTCAACAGCGGTTTCTCGAGTAGGACTATTTGGGCCGGGGACGGGACTTGCAGATGACCGACTCGAGTTCAAGTCGATCGCTGGTGGCGACTGTTCGCACGACGACTCGGACCCGGCCGGCGGTCGTCGACCTCGCCGCTCACGATCGATGCAACGCTGGTATCGACGACTGCATTGCTGGCACCTTCCGAGTATATTTCAGATATCATGAAAGACTGTCTGACTGAACGTTCAATCAAAAGAGATATATCCTAACTAACGAGTTATCGGATAATGACGCAATCTGGGCAGTTGTCGCTGTGGGTCGCCCGCACACGATACTCGACGGTCGGCGGAGAGCCACGAGACACGGGCCATCCCACTCCCAGCGGAGGGCGGGTATGAGTCACGGCCGGCGGCTTCCAGCGGTTCTGTTCGCTCTCGGGGTTGTCGTCCTCGGACTACTCGTCGTCCCCGCTATTGGTGGGGCACTCGATCGAGGCGAACCAAACCTGGAGGTCTACCTCCCGGAAAACGAGGTCTCTCCTGGAAGCGTCGACACGCTCGAACTCGACGTGCAAAACGACGCTGAACTAACCGTGGGAACTGGCCAGGAGGTCCTCACCGCCCGCGCGACGACAGTTGAACTCGAAGATACCGGTCCCTTCGAGGCACAGTCGGGCGAGACTCCAGTTGGACCGATCCAGGACGGTCAGATCGTCTCGGTTCCACAGCAACTCGAGGTACCGGACGATGTCGAACCCGGCGAGTACGAGGTGACGGTTCGCGTTCGCTATGCGTACACGAGTATGGTTTCGGACAAAGCAGGCGTCTCACAGCGTCTGACCGCCTCGGAAACCCACGATGTTACAGTGGTCGTTCCTGACGAGCCTCGGTTCGAGGTCACCGATGTCTCGACCGCCGTCGAACCCGGCGCGAGCGGTCCGGCGACGATCAGCGTGACGAATTCGGGAACCGAACGAGCAAACGCGACGCAAGCGCGTCTGACCGGCGGAACCGGTGTCACGATCGATGGGAACACTCCCGAAGCACCCGCCGAGGAGATAATCGGCGACCTCGACCCGGATGAATCGACCACGTTTTCGGTCGATGTCGGGTTCGATGCCGCCCTGAGTAGCGGCGAAAAACCGCTCGAGATTCAGTTCAGCTACCGCGATACAGCCGGAATCGAGCGCGAATCGGATCTCGAAACGGCAAGTCTCTCCCCGTCGTCCGAACAGTCGTTCTCCCTTTCCGATATCGATGATACCCTTTCGGTCGGCTACAACGGTGAGATCACCGGTACCGTCACCAACGACGGTCCGCGAGCGGTCGACGATGCCGTACTGATCGTCGAGCCGATGAGCGAATCGCTGTTTATCGAGGACACCCGATACGCCCTCCCTGCACTGGAGGCCGGCGAGTCGGCATCGTTTCGCTATCCAACCGACGTAAGCGGCCAGGCGGATGCCGGTCCCCGACAGTTGCGATTCTCGGTCGAGTTCACCGCGAGCGACGGCGAGACGACGCTCGAAGACGGACCTATTTCCGACCGCGTCATCGTCGACGACGAACACGACGAGTTCGGTCTGGCCGGCACAAACGCCACCGTTTCGCAGGACGGCCAGTCGTCCATCGAACTCGAACTCACCAACGAGCGCCAGGAGACGCTGTCGAATATCGACGCGAAACTGTACGCTGACGACCCGCTCGCGACCGCAAACGGAAACGATGCGGCGTTCGTCCCGTCTCTCGATCCCGGCGAGTCGACGACGATTTCGTTCGACGTGGCTGCGTCGGCCGCTGCTCCCGTCGAACTCCATCCAGTTGAACTCGATTTCGAGTACGAAACTGAGCGGGGCGAGACGATCGTTTCGGATGTCTATCAGCAACCGATCGAAGTTGAGGCTGCCGAGACTGACGACGGCGGTGGGTTCGTCGGATCGCTGGTCAGCGTGATGGCGGTGTTGACTGCTGTCGGACTCGGATTCGCGTTCTGGTGGCGACGTGACTGAGACGATGACTACTGTGGCCTCCCTCGAATACGAGGAATGACTGCGCAGGATCGCCAGCCACCGGAGACGGCACCGGAAGACTCGGATACCAATCGTTCGAGTTCGGTGATTAGCCGAGTGACGAACCGTGACGGTGGCCCGGACGAAACGACGCGCGGTGACGATCCGATCACCAGACGAATCAATGCACTAATCACTAACCGGCCGTGGACAGTCGTGCTCGCGTTTGTCGTCCTTACGGCGCTGTTTCTTGGCGGTGCGATGGTCGGCGGCGGTGAGCAGGAGGCTGGCACCGACCAGTTCACGGAGGGGACTGCAGAGGCAGACGCGCTCGAGGACATGCAGGAGGACTTCGAGCGCGGAGAGCGAGCGAGTGGCGGGACGACTGCACAACTGTTCGTCACCGACGAGCACAACGTGCTGTCGAAACCGACGCTACTGCGGATGCTCGAGTTCCAGGACCGCATCCAGACGGACGATGACCTTCGGGTCGCCTCGGCGACCAGCCCGGCGTCGCTGATCGCGATGGAACTCGATCCGAAGGCGACGACGGCGGAAGCACAGTATCGGGCCATCGATCGTGCGTCACAGCGCCAGCTCGAAGCGGCGATTTCGACAGCGGACGAAACCCGCGGCCTCCCGGTGAGCACCGACTTCACCCCCGAATCGGCGCGTGCGGATGTCGCCCAGATCGCGATCACCTACGAGACGCCACCGATGGCGCAGACGGATGATTACGCGGACCTCCAGTTCGAGACGCAGGCGATCGCCGACGACATCGAGGGGTTCGACACGGACGACAACGTCGTCATCTTCGGCGATGCGATCCTCGAGGAAGAGACCCTCCAGTTGCTCGGCGATACCGCGATCGTCGTCTTTCCGGCCGCGCTATTGCTCATCCTGTTCTTCTTGCTCGTCGCCTATCGGGACCCGATCGATCTTGCACTCGGTCTCGTCGCCCTCGCGATGACGATGATCTGGACGTTCGGGTTCATGGGTATCGCAGGGATACCGTTCTCGGACGCGTTGATCACCGTCTTTCCGTTGTTGCTCGCGGTCGGAATCGACTTCGGGATTCATATCATCAACCGCTATCGAGAGGAACGGACCGCGGGCGCGTCGATCGGCGATGCGATGGAGATTACGACGACACAGCTGTTCGTCGCGCTTCTCATCGTTACTCTGACGACCGTCTTTAGTTTCGCGGCGAACCTGTTAAGCGAGATGACCCGGGACTTCGGCATCGTCGCCGCCGCCGGTATTCTCTTTACGTTCCTCATCTTCGGCGTCTTCCTCCCAGCGGGGAAAGTCGGCTTCGACCGACTCCGCGAGAGAACTCGGATTCCCTCGTTCGGTCAGACGCCACTTGGGAACGACCAGTCACTGCTCGGTCGGGTACTTCCTGTTGGAGTCTACATTGCCCGGGCAGTACCGGTTGTCTTCCTCGTCGTGGCGCTCGTCGTCGGTGCAGGAAGTGCGGCCTACGGGACGGGGGTCGAGACGGAGTTCGACGACGAGGCGTTTTTCCCTGACGAAGAACGACTGGAGCAGTACGAAACACTCCCCGAACCGCTGGCTCCCGGGGAATACACGTTCCTGACCGTTCTAGACTACATGGAGGAGGACTTCGAGCAAGGGCTCGACGGATCCGTGACGATCTATGTGGACGATCCAGCGGTGCGCTCGGACGGAGCGTTACGAGAGATCAATTCGTCACTACAGCGTCCGCCAGACGCGTTCAAGACGGATGGTAGACAGGCCGATGCCGATACGATTCTCGATACGATCGAGGCACAGGCTGCGGCCGATCCGGAATTTGCGGCAACGGTTGAGCGGTACGATAGTACGGGTGACGGAATTCCGGACCGGAACATCGACGTCGTCTACGATGCGCTGTTCGACTCGGCGGCAGCGGACGAGGCTGCAAATCGGTTGACGACCGATCGGAGTGCAACGCGGATCGATATCCCGGTCGATGTCGATGCAGACCAGGACGAGGCAGTTGCCGCTGCCAGGGACGTTGCCGACGATATGGACATGGACGCCACGGCGACCGGCCAGCTCGTCATCTTCCAGGGCGTGATCGAACAGACGACGGAATCCTCGATCACGAGTTTGATCGTTGCGTTTGTCCTGACGGTCGCCTTCCTCGTGGTCTCGTACTGGTGGCTCGAAGGGCGGGCAATCTATGGGCTGATCAACCTCGTTCCGGTTCTCGTCGCGGTCGCGTTGCTCGCCGGATCGATGCGCCTGTTCGATATTCCGTTGAGTCCGATCAACGCACCGATCCTCTCGGTTTCGATCGGACTGGGTGTCGACTACACCGTCCATCTCATGCACCGGTTCGTCGACGAGTTCGAAGCGCGCGATGACACGTACGAGGCGCTTCTCGTGACGGTGCAGGGAACGGGCGGGGCGCTTACGGGAAGTATGCTCACGACTGTCTGCGGCCTCGGCGTCCTGTACTTCGCCTTGATCCCGCTGATCATGGAGTTCGGCTTGCTACTCGCACTCGGCGTCTTCTATGCCTGGCTCACGTCGTTGCTCGTACTACCCTCGACGGTCGTCGTCTGGGATCGTCTCGAGACGCGCTACGGATCGAGTGATCGATTACCCTGGACGTGAACCGCCTGGGGGTCAAGTGGCTCGAGAGAGCTTTGCTTTCTCGTCATCACGGAAGAGTTTCGCTCTTCCGAACGACCCCGAGGCACTCGGCCTGCTGTTTCTGTAGACGAGTGGTCGACGATTATCTGCTGACTATCGTTCTGTCTCTATAGCCGCGAGGGATCGTTCTCGGCAGTCGTGATCCGTTGCCTGACCAGCCAGATTGTAAGCGCGAGTCCACCGGCCACCAGTGCCGGCCAGCGGTCACTACTCAGGAAGAGGTCGGCGGCCGGGAACCGGTACGTCGTCAGCGGCCAGAAGACGGCATAGGAGTAGCCCGTTGCCGTCACGAGCGCAACGTCGAGGACGTGGTGAGAGAGTGCGCCGATCACGAAGAGGCCGAACGCGCGCCAGCGAAGCGCAGGCGCGATGAGCAGCGTTCCGAGGACGAATGCAACGAGCAGCGAACCGACGAGCGTGTGCAGCGGTGCCCACGAAAACGGGATGCCGAGGAGGAACCCGACGAGGCCGTCCGGAACGAGCAGATCGATTTTCATGAAATCCGGCGAGAGTGCCCCGATCATAACCAGCGTTACGTGTGCCGGCCGGAGCCACGCGTATCGAAACGAGAGCAGGGTCCCGATGCTGTACCCGACGAGGACGTGCGTCAGCACGTCAGGCACGCCGATCACCCCCGGTCCGATCTGACTGGGTCGACGATCGATCGCCACGAGAACCTCGCCGGTCACGGCGTGGCTGCTCGTTGTTGCCGAGCAGACGCGAAAGACTCCAGGGGCGCTCTCGCGGGACGAACGCGCGTGTCTCCCAGTCGAACCGCCAGCCACGAACGAACCGACCGACTACCCACAGCCCGCCGAGGAACGAAACGAGATACATGTACCCTGTCTCGCTTGGCTCGCGCGTCAGCGTTCGTTCGGCGACGAGCGTGGACTCGTCCTCGAGCGTGCCGTACGCGGTGACGTGATCGCCACGTTCGAGTGGCCCGTCCGTATTCTGTAGCGCTTCGGTCGCGCCGATAACGGTGAACTGCCCGTATCCGCTTGCCCTCGTCGCGATGACGACCGGATCGGTCTCGACGACCTGCCCACCGAGCGTCACCGTCGATCCGACGTAGGCACCTCGGTCTCCGGGGACCTCCGTCTCGTCGGATACCGGTTGCTCCAGCGGATCGGTCGGCATCGTCCCCGCCCAGATGAACAGCCCGCCGAGAACAGCAACTACCGCGACGATTGTAACTACGCGAGTCCATCCCGTTCCCGGTCCCCTCATGCGGCCGTTACTCGTTAGAAGCGAACGGAACCGTCGGAATAGGTGTTCCGATTCGGTTGCCAGCGACTCGCTTTCGCTGTACCCCCACTATCTCAGCTTCTGAACTCGTCGATGACCATCCAGACTTGCCGGATGACGATCAGGCAGTCGACCCAGACCGATTGCGTTCGAATGTACTCGAGATCGTACCGGAGTTTCATGTTCGGATCGGTACTCTTTGCCCCGTTGATCTGTGCAAGCCCCGTTAGTCCCGGCTTGACGAACCAGCGTTTTCGCCAGGCGGGCGCATCCTGTTCGAGTATCGGTTCCTCGTCGGTCCAGACTGCCCGCGGACCGACGACACTCATCTCCCCGAGTAGAATCGACCAGAGCTGCGGGAGTTCATCGAGATGCGTCCGCCGGAGGACGCGTCCCACGCGCGTGATTCGGTCGTTTTCCTCGTCGGTCGTCGGTATCGCCGTTTCACCCTCCGGGATCATCGTCCGGAACTTGTAGATGGGAAACGTTTCGCCGAAGCCGGCGGTGCGCGCCTGGCTGTAGAGCACCGGTCCCGAACTGTCGAGTTTGATCGCGGCCGCGATTGCGACCATGATCGGTGCGAACACGACGAGTCCGATCAGCGCAAAGGTCACGTCGAAGACGCGCTTGAAGAAGTGATCGAACGGATCCCACGGTTCGAGGTCGACGTCGACGAGTTCGTCCACGGCTCCGGACGAGACGAGGACGCTGTCGGCGTACTGACGATGCACCTTCACACCGACGCCGTGTTCCTGGCACGTATCGAGCGCACCGAAGAACTCTGCGCGGTCCGGCTGGTGGAAGGCAAGAACGACCGTATCGATGTCGTCTTCGACGAGAACGGTCTCGAGTCTCGACAGGCCACCGCGTCTGGGTAGCGTATCGAGTGTAGTCTGGTGGGAGTTGGCGTGCTGTGAGTGGGTGTGGTGTGGGTCGGGGCTGCGATTTTGATTGGGGGTATGATTGTGGTTGTGGTTGTGGTCGTGGGTGAGTGTGTGATCCTGGCTCTGGGTCTGAGCCTGAGTCCGGGCTTGGGTCTGCGTTTGACTCTGGGTTTGGGCCTGCTGTTGCGTTTGGGTGGTGGAGGAGTTCACAGTCGCGTTCGAACGCTGTTCGTGAACGTGGGTGTGAGACTGTCGCTGCTGTGGCGTGTCCGCGTCCGTGTCTGTTTCCGGTTCCGGTTCCGGTTCTGATTCCGGTTCCGAATCACTGAGGGCAACGCCGCCGTCGGCCGTCAGTGATTCCTCGTAGAATCGATCCTCGTCGAACGAAAGCGTCGTCGCGGTTGAGGGACAGAGATAGCCGACGAGCGCCGCATCGACGGTGGGGGCGATGTCTTCGATCTGGGAGAGATCGTCCCCGACGATAAGCGTCCGGCCGGTTGATCCGGCGGGCCGGCGTCTGATGGCCAGAAACAATGCGGGGATCGTCACGAGCAAAATCGTGGTCAGCATCACGAGCGTTGCCCGCGGGAGGCGATGTGACCACTTGAAGTAGCCAAGTGTTGCGAGAACGAACGTTGCGACGAGCACTCGTTTCTGGGCGAACAGGGCCGTATCGAGGGTTCGTCGAGGACGCGGTTTATAGAGCGGGAGCAGACAGCCGGTTACGGCGAAGACGCTCAACAGGATCGCCCAGAAGAACGATTCACCGGTCAGGACGGTGACTTCGAGCCGATTGAACAACGGTACGGCGCTCGTAAACAGTGCTTGTGAAACTGGGTGGTTGGCGATGGTAACGGCAAGAGATGTCAGGAATATGACTCCGAAAACGCTTCCGATTCGAAATCGCCACCCGGTTACCATTCGTCCGGAGGAACGAACGGCCGTCGGCATAAAGTTGTTGAAGGTATCACCTTCTGGCAATATCAGAAATGGACGTATATTTCAACTGACTTCCTCGAGTTGCGGTAGTGATCGGAGAGAAGATCGATTCGGGTAACTAGTCGTTCCGTGCGAAATCCCTAGAACGGGAACAGCGAGTCGGCGCTCGGATCGCGTTCGAGGAGTTCGATCTCGTGGCCGTCCTGATCCTTCGTGAAGGCGTACATGTTGTCGTTGCTCTCCGGATCGCGGTAGTCGGCCGTTTCGCGGGTCAGCAACTGGTCCCAGTCGTCTTCGAGGTCGTCGACGCGAACGCAGAGATGGCCCCAGGCGTCGCCCATGTCGTAACTTCGCCCGTCGTAGTTGTAGGTGAGTTCGACGGACATCTCTTCGGGCGCGGCATCCGCGGGTTTCATGAAGTAGTTCGAGAAGGAGTCGGCTTCCCAGCGACCGGTGTGTTCGTACTCGAACTTGCGGGTCCAGAACCCGAGTGCCTCGTCAGCGTCCTCGATTCGGATCATCGTGTGGTCGAGCGACCAGCGTGCGCCCTGATCGCGCTGAACGATCTCGATCTCGTGGCCGTCGGGGTCCTTGACGAACGCGTAGCGACCGCCGCAGGATTCGGGATCGCGGTAGTCCTCGACGCCGTTGTCCATGAGTTGCTGGTAGGCGTCCTCGAGTTCACCTTCGGGGACGCGGACGGCGATGTGGCCCCAGGCGTCGCCGACATCGAGGTCGTCCTCGTCCTCGTTGTGGGTGAGTTCGAGCATCGCGCCGTCTTCGTGCATATCCTCGGGGCCGAGGTAGACGATGGTGAAGCTGTCGCCTTCGTGGCGGTCTTTCTCCTCGTAGTCGAGGTGGGTCTGGTACCACTCGAGGGAGTCGTTCAGATCTGCGACACGAAGCATTACGTGGTCGAGCGTGCCGTCCATACGCGAGATCACGCTCGGCGGTACAAAAAGCGTGGCGAAGGCGGCGGTTCACTCGGCGTCTTCGGGGCCGGGACCGGAGGGCGCCCCGACGGTCCGGCCGTCGCGGGAGGCGTCGGTCGAGACGGTCGACGGTTTCGGATCGACGCCCGTGAGCAGACCCTGCAGTTCGGAGAACGCGTAGACGAGGCCGACGAGCAGAATCACGCCGAGGGGGAGGAAGACGACGGGCGGAACGCCGAGGTAGCCGTTGAGGATGTAACAGACCACGACGACGAGAGCGACGGTGCTTGCGTAGTACAGTTGCGTACGGATGTGATCGATGAGGTCCGCGCCGGTGAACGTCGAGGAGAGTACGGAGGTGTCCGAGATCGGCGAGGTGTGATCGCCGAAGATCGCTCCGGAGAACACTGCGCCGACGACGATCGGCATCAGTTCGAAGTTCCCGGTGAGGTTGTAAGCGACCGTGATAGCGGTCGGCGTGACGATGCCCATGGTCGCCCACGACGAGCCCATGGTGAACGAGACGAACGCGGAGACGAACAGGACGGCGATCGGGAGGAGTTCGGGCGAGACGACGCCCTCCGCGACGGTTGCGACGTAGTCGCCGGTGCCGAGGTCCTCGGCGACGGCGCTGATGGCCCAGGCGAGGACGAGCACGGTGACGGCGGTGAGCATGAGGTGGAATCCTTCGAGTACGGTCTCGATGCCGTCGTCGATGTCGAAGAGGTCGTAGACGATGCCGATTGCGATCGCCGTTGCAACCATCGCGAACGAGCCCCAGATGAGGGCGGCGGCGAAGTCGCCGTTGCCGAGGATGTCGATGAACTCCCCGACAGCGTTCGAACTCGTCGCGAAGAGGTCGTCACCGGCTACCGCGGTGACGAGCGAGGTCGTCTCGCCCGCGTCGGCCTGGTCGGTGAGCCACGTCTGGTACCCGGTCCAGAACGCACCCGAGAGCGCGACCGCGATCAACACGCCGATCGGGGCGAAGAACGTCCGCAGCATCGGTCGTTTCTCGATCGGCGCACGGAGGTCGTCCTCGGCTTCCTGTAACGGCTGTGCATTATCGCGGTTGACTTTCCCGGTTTGCCAGGCGCGGTGCTCGGCACCGAGCATCTCCCCGTAGTCGCGACGCGAGATGATGATGATCCCGACCATCACGATCGCAAGCAGCGAGTAGGTGTTAAAGGGGATCGAGGCGGCGAACGTGTCGAACGCATCCGGCGTCTCCGCTGCAGCCACGTTGACCTCCTCGCTGTCGACGAGGCTCGCATACCCGTCTTCGATCATCGAGAGCTGGAAGGCGACCCAGCTCGAGAGGCCGAGCGTCGCCACCGGTGCGGACGTCGAGTCGACGATGTACGACAGTTTCTCGCGGGAGATCCGCATCTGATCGGAAATCTCGCGCATCGTACTCCCGACGATAGCCGTATTAGCGTAGTCGTCGAAGAACAGGAGCATTCCGAGGATCCAGGCCGCGAGTCCGGCCTTTCGCTGGGTCTTGAGCCGTGCGGTAGCCCAGTTTCGAACCGCAGTCGCGCCGCCGAGTCGCCAGATGAGTGCAACGCCCGATCCGAGCAACAGCGTGAAAATCAGGATCTGAGCGTGGAACATATCCGCCATCGAACCGGCGATCCAACCGAACGCTCGTCCGAGTCCGATACTCCCGGTTGCGATGACGCCACCCGACCAGATCCCGATGAACAACGACAGGATCGGCCGACGCGTCACGATCGCGAGCATAATCGCGAGCAACGGTGGCACGAGTGAGAGCGCTTCCGCCATATGCTCATACTCAGCGAGTCGCCCTATAAATAGGATCGGCATCTGTGGTCGACGGGACTCCGACCTCCGTATCGGCGGAACATGGGGGTGTCAGTTACTCTCTCCCGTTATCGCCAGTATTGCTCCATTCGGTAGTATCCAGTTCGACCGACACCGCAACTGCGAACTCGTCGTCCGCGAGTTCGTCTCGGTAGTCCGTTGCGCCCGCGCGTTCGAGGAGCCGGTTTGCCTGTCTCTCGTGGGCCGATCGAGCGGCCTCGAGAACGCCCTCGTCGGCGTCGAGTTCAGCGCCGACCTCGACCGTCCAGGCGTCCGCGGGGACGGGGAAGATGACGCGGCTGCCGATCGAGAGCGGTTCTCGACCGGGAACGATATCCTCGATGGTCAGGAGGTCGTGCTGGTGGATCGTCTCGAGTGCGTCGACGAGTTCACTCTCGGCGGTTTCGGTTTCGTCGACGACGGTTGCGATGATCTCCGCATCGATCGGTGCATCGACGGTTTCGGGGCGCGGCGTCGCCCTGGTTGTGGCTTCGGTATCGGCGTTAGCGTCGGCCTCGGTCTCGAACTCGTGAGCGAGGGTTTCCTCGGCGACCGGATCGCTTTCGGACGGTGTTTCAGGGAGCGGCTCGGCGTCGAACGGCGTTCCGTCGGCGAACCTGGCCGGGAGGAGTCCGATCGTCTCGTCGGTCGCGACGGCTTCGAACAGCAGCGGGTTGTCGTCATCGTAGGTCGCCAGGTCGATACCGAGTCCGCTGTCCGGATCGACCCGCAGCAGGTCGTCGGGAACGGGCGCGTACGTTCCGTCGTCGGTCTCGATGACTCGTCGCGGGAAGGCCGCGTCGTCGATCTCGTCCGGCGGGAGGGGTGCGAAGACGAGCATCGGATCGGCATCTCGGTCGTCGGTGTTCCAGTCGATAACGGGATCGGACGGAAGCTCCGTGCGCTCGACGAGGTCGGTTATGTCCACGATGTACGTTCGCTCGTCTCCGCTCTCGGTGCGGCGCTGATCCGCATCGGCCGGGAGCGGATTCGAATCCGTCTCAGCCGGAAGCACGGCGTCGGCGACGCGGAGTTCGAGGAGTCGATCCACGTCCATCGTTCCGGTTGGGCGTTTCGACATCAGCGGTCGTAGAACGGCCCGGCCGGTAAGTCTCGTGCCGGCGAACGACTGTTCATCACCCCAGGAACGGTCGGCACTAGACACCGCCGGATCGACCGCTACCGCCGTAAAATAAGCTTCAACACGTCCTCGTCCTCGAGCACGTGGCCCTCGCCGACCTGCTGCTCGTCGTGGGTCGCACTGGGACCGCTCACGCGGGCGAATCGGAAGCGCTCTTCCATCTCGCCGCCGAGTTTCTCGACCGCCTCACCGACGGTCGAGCCGCGTTCGATCACGAGCGGTTCCTCCCAGTCGACGCCGCGACCGGGTTTGTCCATGTAGACGCGAATCAGATCGAGGTTGTTCCAGATTCGATCCTTGAGCGCGTCGAGCCCCTTCTCTTTCTCGGCGCTGATGAACGTCACCTCCTCGGGATCGAGGTCGCGCTCGCGAAGTTGCTCGTCGACCGTTTCCTTGTAGGACGGTTCGATCAGATCGACCTTGTTGACGCAGGTGATCGACGGGATGTACTCCCGATTCTCCATCAGGCCGTCGATCAGCCGGTCGATCGTGACGTTCTCCTGTAAGTTGAGATCGGCGTTGACGTAGCCCTGGTCGCGCAACACGTCCGAAATCGTCTCCTCGTCGAGGTCCTGCTCGGTGCTCGAGGTGATCTTGATCCCGTCTTTTATCTTCGGCCGCACCGTCACCCGCGGCGGCTCTCGGTCGACGCGGATGTTAATGTCGTACAGTTCCTCCCGCAACCGATCGTACTGCTCGATCTCGAACACCGACAGCACGAACACGATCAGGTCGGCGTTCCGGACGACCGCGAGCACCTGCTTGCCGTCGCCGCGGCCCGACGCCGCCCCCTCGATCAGTCCGGGCACGTCGAGCATCTGGATGTTCGCCCCGCGGTGGCTGAGCATCCCCGGGTTGACGTCGAGCGTCGTGAACTCGTAGGACCCCGTCTCGCTCTCGGCGTTGGTCAGCGAGTTCAGCATCGAGGACTTCCCGACGCTCGGGAAGCCGACGAGCGCGACCGTCGCGTCGCCGTGCTTTTCGACGGAGTAGCCGCCGCCACCGCCGGAGCCGGATTGCTGGTTTTCGAGTTTTTCCTTTTTCTCCGCGAGCTTGGACTTGAGGCGACCGATGTGTGCCTCGGTCGACTTGTTATAGGGGGTGTTGGCGATTTCGTCTTCGATCTCCTCGATATCCTCCTCGAGCCCCATTTGTCTATACCCAGCCGGTCGTCCCGAAAAACCCTTTCCATGCGACGGAACGAGCAGCGGGAACCGCGATGCGGTGACGACGGGCTCCCAGCGAGCCCCAGTTATCACTCGCGGTTCGTCCGTATTCGGTGTCGTCCAGCCACACCGTCACCAATACAAATAAATTTCGACACACATAAACGAGGTGCGAATAGACGATCCCTAGACGAATGTCGGATCCGTCGCAGTTGCGCGAGAGTACGCAGATCGTGCTCCCTCGGGAGACGCTCGAGAACCTCGAGCCGCGGCTCGACGACGAGTTCGTCGTGACGATCGTTCCGGAGGGCGAGCGCTACTATCGGATCATCGGCAGTCCGGTCGAGATCAAGGGCGCAAGCGAGTTTCTCGTGCGCCGCGGCGTTAGTATGCCCTGACTGTCCCTGATCGTCCCGCCTGGAGAGTCCGGCGATCAGCGCTCCGGGTGAATCGGGCCGTCGAATCCGCCTCGAACCAGCGGCTTCGCGATGTGTCGTCGCGCACACGGCGGCACCTCGTACCAGCCGCGCTCGAGCGAGCGCTCGATCGGTACCCGCTCTTTTCCGGCCGCACTCGTCTTGCAGTCGCGACAGCGATACCCCTGATTTCGCCCGGCGCTTTCCATCGTCCGCTCGCAGTCCGGACAGGTGGGCGTGACGAGTTCAGTGGTCACGAGGTCGCGGACGGCGAACTTCTCGAGTTTGAGGGTGCCGCCCGCGAGTTCGCCGCAGACGGTGAGGTCGTCGCCAGGACGAAGGGCGCGGATGCGGTCGCGAAAGCGTTTCGTGGGTTCGAAGGCGGCGCAGGTGAGTGTGGGGCGTGACCGCGGAGCGGGAACAGTGTCTCCGTCGCCGGCCGTCACTCGAGTTCCGTCGGAGTCTGTAGCCACGTCGACGAACACGTGCCCTCCGCGCCGCGTTTCGGGCGGTTCGGCGACGCGTACATCGAGCTGATAGGAACGGCCGTCCTGCAGTTCGACTGGCGTATGGCTGGCTTTTGACTCCGGTTCCTGCGCTCGTTCGCCCGCTTCGTCCCCAGTCAGATCCCGCAGATGCACGTCCGTCCCCTGGTTCGTGACGAACAACTGCTTCGTCCGAACCGGCTCGCTCTCGATCCGTTCGGCGACCCGACGGACCCGATCGGGATCGTCCCCGCGGATGCCGTGCAGAATCGGCCCCGGAGTGTGGGGCACGCAAACGGTCTCGTTCTCGCCGCGGTCGACGGTGTCCCAGACCGCAGGATACCCCCGCTCCGCGGCGTCGAAGACGCTCTCGGGATCGACCGTTCGCGTCGTCCCCCAGCGATCCCGCTCGCGATAGGAGATGAACTCGTAGGTCCACGCAGAGAGCGCGCGCCAGGCACCGATCGCGGCCAGCGCGCCGATCCGCCCGCGACCGTTACCGGCGTGCCACGACCGGTAGCCGTAGCCGTCGATTACGGCCCCGGCCTCCTCGATGGACAGGTGTTCTCGGATCGCCCGCATCGCGAACCGGCCGAGTTCAGCCGGCAGGTCGTCGGCGTCCGGGCGGACGTCGGCGACGACCAACCCCGGGTTCGTCCGTTCGTCCCGCGTTTCCGCGAGCGACTCGAGTTCGGCGCGCGCGAGTTCGAACGCGCGGTCGGGGTCGCAATCAGTGTGGATCGCGAGCGCCGCGTTTCCGCGCGTCTTGAACTCGACGGCGGGATTGAGCCGGACGAGGAGAACGCGATCGATCGAAGCGCCGGCGTCGCGGCGCAGTCGCTCGGCGATCGTCGCGGCGGCGTAGGTCGTACACATGCCGCGTTCGCGGGAGTCCGTATCGTCGATCCCGACGACGGTCATCGACGGTGGTTGTGCCGGCGGCGAGTAACGCCTTTCGATGCGGGCGGCGTGTGTTACCTGGGGCGGGGACGGGTGCCGCGAGGACGGCGGCGGTGGAGCGGCGGCCGGAACGAACAATTATCACAACGCAACGGAAGCAGTATATAAGTATACTGCTGATACACCCCGCAATCGCGACACCGCAGACGGGCATCGCGGGGAAACGCTCTTATACGAGGAATAGCTTACATCCCCCTATGTCCCGCTCCGCACTGGTCGGCAACGTGACCGCGATGTTAGAGGACGCGGGATTCGTGGTGAGCGACCGGTGTGCGATCCGACCGAAGAGTTTCGATATCGCTGCGCGTCGCGGCGAGGATCTGTTACTCGTCAAGATTCTCGGCAACATCGACGCCTTCAACGAGGCGACCGGCCACGAGATGCGTCGTCTCGGTACCTACCTGCAGGCGACGCCGATCGTGATCGGCTTGCGCAGTCGCGACGAGGATCTCAAACCGGACGTCGTCTACTTCCGGCACGGCGTTCCGGTCTTCAGCCCCGATACCGCGTACAACCTGTTCATCGAAGGCGTCCCGCCGCTGATCTACGCCGCGCCGGGCGGCCTCTACGTCAACATCGACGGCGATTTGCTCGCCGACGAACGCGAGGATCGCGACTGGAGTCTCGGCCAACTCGCGAGCGAACTCGGCGTCTCCCGTCGGACCGTCTCGAAGTACGAGGACGGGATGAACGCCTCCGTTGAGGTCGCCATGGCGCTCGAAGACCTCTTCGAGGCACCGCTGACCAGTCCCGTCGACGTCCTCGACGGAACCGACGATGTACACGAGACGGAGTCGACACCGGACGACCCCGAGGCGGACCCCGGCGACGAACAGGTCGTCGCCGTCCTCACGCGGGCCGGCTACAGCGTCCATCCGACGATCCGCTCGCCGTTCAAGGCCGTCAGCAAGGACGAAGACGACAGCGAGGTCGTCCTCACCGGCCACTCCGAGTTCACCAAAGCCGCCGAAAAACGCGCCCGCATCATGAGTTCGATTGGCCGCGTCACTCGCACGCGATCTGTCTACGTTGTCGACCGGGCGAAACGCGACGCCGTCGACGGTACCGCGCTCGTCGAGCGCGACGAACTCGCGGATCTACACGACACGGACGAACTTCGGGACGTGATTCGGGAGCGAGCAGAGCACGAGGAGGCGGCTTGAGTTTTGCGACGATAGATCTCCGGAATGATCTCACTCGCGTTCACCAGTACTAGTGTCGTGTGAACCGACGGCTGATCGTCCGTTCTGGTGATCGTCAGTAACCGACGAATAGCCGCTTGTTCGCCCGAGAATCGCCTCTACGCGTAGGTTTCTTCTAAGTATTCGACGATGTCGTCGCTTTCGTGCATTCCGTCGACACCGTTGTCCTCGTCGATGATAACGGGGACGCCGGTCTGGCCGCTTACGTCCTCGACTTCGGTCCGCTCGCCGTGTGAGCGTGGTACTTCGATGGTATCGTATTCGAGTTCGAGCTCGTCGAGTTTCGAGCGGACTTTCGCGCAGTACGGACAGCCGGGGAGTTCGTACATGGTAATGGCAGCCATAGCGCAAGATAATGACGCGGAACGTATGAGCGCACCGGTCGCGGCGGGTATCGGCCTCGAGTAGTTGGGGTTCCACGTTCGAGATTCCGTCGGCGGTGTCCTGGTGTTTGGCGACTGATTCTCGTGTCACTAACTCTGCGGGGCAGAGTAGGTGGATCGAACCGGGAAAATCGGGCGAAAGAGGGCTAATTGTGGAACGAAGCGGAGTGGAGAGAAAGAGGGTTAGAACGTCAGGAATCCGGCGTCGGTGGCGAAGTACGCGCCGAAGTAGAGGACGAACGCGACGGCGAGGGCCCACTGGCCGGGCGAAACGTCGGCGCGTTCGCCGACGGCGGCTTTGACGAGAGGGTAGCTCATGATCCCGGCGGCGAGTCCGTTCGCGATCGAGGTGGTAAGCGGCATGACCGTGATCGTCAGGCCGCTGGGGATGAGCCAGGCCGGGTGCTGCCAGTCGATGTCCGCTGCGCCCTGGAGCATGATGAGACCGACGACGACGAGGGCGACGTAGATCGCGTACTGCGGGATGATGGCCATCAGGGGGACGAAGAGCAACGAGAGGACGAAGAACCCGCTGACGACGAGCGCGGTGAAGCCGGTTCGGCCGCCCTCCTCGAGTCCGGCGGAGGACTCGACGAACGTCGTAACGGTCGACGTGCCGATCATCGCGCCGACGGTGGTGCCGACGGCGTCAGCCAGTAGCGGCTTTTCGATTTCGGGGAGATTCCCCTCCTCGTCGAGGAGGCCGCCGATCTGGGAGACGCCGATGAGCGCGCCCGCCGTATCGAAGAAGTCGACGAAGAAGAAGGTAAAGACGACGAGTGCGAAGACGACCGGATCTTCGGCGATCATCCCGAGGCCGTCGACGAAGCCGGCGATGAGCGGCGTAAAGTCGTACTGGACGTTCAGAATTAAGTCGATGATACCGCTTAGTCCGTCGTTCGTGACCAAGTTATACTCTCGTTCGAGTGCGAGTTCACTCGGTGAGACGATGCCGAGAAGGGTCACCAGCCACCCGGCGAGGGCGGTGAAGACGATCCCGATGACGATTGCACCGCGGGTGCCATGGGCGTAGAGGGCGAGCGTCAGGGCGAGGCCGACGACCGAGAGGGCGGCGATGGGGCTGGTCGCGGCGTTGCCGAGGGTGACGGCCGTTTCGGGGTCGGAGACGACGAGTTCCATTTCCTGCAGGCCGAGAAAGAGCAGGAAGATACCGATCCCGGCACCGACGGCGAACTTGACGGGTTCGGGGAACAGTTCGATGATGTAGCGGCGCGCGCCGACCACCGTCAGGAGAATGAAGATGAGTCCTTCGACGAAGACGGCGGCGAGGGCGACTTGCCAGGGCACGCCGAGACCGAGGACGACGGTGTACGCGAAGAACGCGTTCAGTCCCATGCCGGGTGCGAGTCCGAACGGCCGATTCGCCCACAGCGCCATGACCGTGGTCCCGACGACCGACGCGAGGATGGTCGCGACGGCGATCATCTGCGTCACTTGCGCTCCGGAGTACCCCTCGAGTTCGATCGCCTCCCCCAGGATGAGCGGATTGACGACGATGATGTACGACATCGCCAGAAACGTCGTCAGCCCCGCGATCAGTTCGGTCGAGAGGTCCGTCTCGTACTCGTCGAATCCGAAGTAATCCGCGATCGTTTCGGTAACCCCCATGTTGGATGGTCAAGCATAACCACAGACCTTAGTTAAGAGTTTTCGTCTGCCTTCCCGCCAGTGGTATACACATTCGTGTATATTCCAGGCCACGCGGAGCGCCGTCCGCACACCGTTGAACGACTGCGACCGAGGTTCTATCAGGACCAACGTATTTTAGCCCCGGCTACGTACTGTGGTACCATGAGATTCGTCATCGTGGGATACGGAAGAGTCGGCTCGCGAACGGCCCGCATCCTCTCGGAGGAAGGCCACGAGGTCGTCATCGTCGACAACGACCACGACCGGATCGACCGAGCCGCGGACGAGGGCTTCGAGACGATCCACGGCGACGGCTCCGATGAGGCAGTTCTCACCGACGCCGGAATCGCAACCGCCGACGCCATCGGCGCGTTTACACCCAACCTCAACGCCAACTTCGCCGCCTGCATGGTCGGCAACCACCACGGCTGTCGGACCGCACTCCGGATCGACGAGGACTACCGCGAGGACATCTACGAACAGTACGCGGACGAAGTCGACGAGATCATCTACCCCGAACGCCTCGGTGCCGCCGGCGCGAAGACCGCCATGCTCGGCGGCGACTTCAACGTCGTCACCGACCTGGCGGCAACCCTCCAGCTCACCGTCCTCAAGATTCCGGACGAGTCAGCCGCTATCGGCAAACGAATGAGCGAACTCGACCTGCCGGAGTCCGCCCGCATCTACGCTCACGGTCGCGCGCGCGAATCGCTTACTATCCCGCTTCCCGGCACCGAACTCGAGGCCGGCGACGAAGTCGCCGTCGTGACGGAAACCAGCAGTGCAGACGAGGTCCGAGCGGCGCTACAGTAGCCGCTACGCCCGGTCCGTGGATCCGCCATCCGGCCGAAACACGAGTATATTCTGGTGGACCATCGACGGCACGAACGAGAACGGATAGCCGTAGACGTGCAGGTCCTTCGTCGGATCGTACCAGATCAGATTCGCCGCGAGCGTCACCGGCGCGGTCGACTCGATCGCCCGTGCGAGTTCGGCCGAGAGGAACTCGTAGGACTGGTCGCGGTACATGTCGCCGATGAAGACGACGACGTGGCCGTCGGGGGCGACGGCGTCGGTGAAGCGGTCGAATTTCGCGGCCATGTCGGCGAGCCAGTCGGCTTTCGTTGCGGTTGCTGATTCGGATTCGGATTCGGACTCGGACTCGGTTCCGATCCCGGTCTCTGCTGTTCCCTCACTGCTTGCATTCGTTGCGTCTGCTCCGTCTGTTGTGTTCGCGTCGAACGACCCCAGCTTGCTCTCCCGCGTCTCGCGTTCGTTTCGCGTCTGCTCGAGTTCGTCCATGTGCCAGTAGGGAACGTCGGTCAGCAGGAGGTCGACGCTGTCGTCGGGCACGTCCTCGATCAGATCGCGACAGTCGCCGTGGCGGAGTTCCTGGGCGGCGAGTTCGGGTTCGCCGCGTGCGCTGCGGGCGTCGTTCTCGCGCTCGAGGACATCGTCGTAGATTTCGATCCAGCGTTTGGTGCGCTCGAAGCCGATAGCCTCCCGGAGACCGGTGCCCTCGTGTTCGCAGAAACTCGCGCCGAGGAGGGTCCCGCCGACGCCGGCGAACGGATCGAGAACCGTGTCGCCGGCCTTGCTGAACCGGTCGATAAGGTCCGCACAGAGTCTGGGCGGTTTCTGTCCGCCGTGTTCGCTGCGCAAGTCGTGTTGTACGTCTGGCGGATACGCCTCCGCGATCACCGATTTGGTCGCGTACTTCCACTCCTTGCCGGTGAGGTCGTTGACCCGGTTTCGGTCGTCGTAGATCCCTCTCCCCTCGACGTAGTGCTGGTGGTCGGCGAGTTCATCCGTGTCGATGATGTCGCCGTCTTCGATCGGGAGGGATTCGGTGCGGGCGCGCTCGGCATCGAACTGGCCGTCGTCGTCGGTGACGAGTCGGCTCTGTCGGTGTCGCCCTGTTTCGTCCGCGTCGCCCTCGTCGTCTGCCATGCTCAGTATCTCCTGTATCCTCTGGGTGCACACCCACCCGCCTTAAAGACTTGATTCCAGTCTACACGCACACCGTTCCGACAAAACGCGCAGCGGCGACCCAAAACGCGCAGTCGATCGAAAACGACCCCATCGGGATCGCCGTCAGCCCTAGTTGGTGTACGAGCTCTCGCCGACGACCTCGATGAACTCGGCGCGGCCGGTTGCGTTCGTCTCGTCGAACTCGGTGACCTCTATGCGAACGCGTTTTTCGGCCGTCTCCGGGCCGGCACCCTCGACGAGCAGGTGCGTGTCACCGATGTAGACGTGGCCGTTGCCGTCGCTGTTCGTTTCTGCGACGAAGACGCTACACTCGTCGCCTACGGTGAGCGACGGACTCGAGTCACGGAACTGCCAGCCACGAAGGAATTTTGTGAAGACGCTCATAGTCGTGCCACCTCCTCGCTTTCGCGGTCGATAATGTACTCCCGGCCGAAGCCGGTCAGCGCTGCGATGATGAAGACGGCGACGAGCAACCAGCCCTGAAAGACGAACGGGACGACGTCGATCGGCGTCACGAGCATGCCGGTGTCGAACCACTCGAACTCGCCGGGCAGCTCCTGCATCGCCGAGTAGCCGGCGAGCACGCCGCCGGACCACGGGAAGATGTAGCCAAGCGCGGCGGTCTGTGCGTCCAGAATGTTCGCTCGCCGGTAGCCGTTCAGGTTGAACCGTTCGCCGATCTTCGAGATGTACGGCCCGATCGCGACCTCCGCGGCCGTGTTGATCGTGATGACGGCGTTGATCAGCGCCGCCGAGCCGACCATCGTGAGTTCGGCGTTGCGGACGTTCGTCGCGAGGTTCTCGATCGACCAGTCCAGAATCGCCTGAAAGGCACCGCCGCGGATCATGATTTGGGCCGCCGCGATGATCAACAACACGAGAATCGCGAGTTCGAAGAAGCCGGCCGCCCCCTGGATGAGGCTGCCGCCGACGCCGACGTCGTCTGGGTTCTCGACGACCGTCAGGATCGGCAAGAACTCGAGCGGCTGGGAAAGCGGCGCGTCCGCCGGCGCGTTAAAGGAGACGATGTCGCCGAGCGACAGCAGGCCGAGCGCGAGACTGGAGACCGCCGCGACGACGATACCCCACGAAATCGCCTCGACGATGTGACGGCCGGCGACGGCCGTGCCGATCACGACGCCCATCGAGAGGAGGTGAACGAGCCCGATCGGTTCGCTTTCGGCGACGAGAAGTTCCTGCGCGTCGCCGCCGATCCCGAGGCCGCCCATGAACTGACCGGCGACGAGGTAGCCGGCGAACGCCACGATTGCGGCGACGATGACGTATTTGAACCGTGAGGCGACGACGCCGCCGATGTCCGAATCCTGCGTGACGGCGCTGACGATCGTCGTGTCGCTGACGGGTGCGAGGTTGTCACCGAAGATCGCCCCCGAGAGGATCGCGCCGAACAGCAAAATCGGGTTGGCTCCAAGCAGGAGGCCGGCCGGGAAAAACAGCGTGACGAACGCGATCGACGCGCCGTAGCCCGTACCGATCCCCGTCGTGAACACCGCGGCGAGGACGAACGTCGCCGCAGGGAACAGCGCGCCACCGATGCCGGCGGTGTTGGCGAACCAGACCAGCCCATCGACGAAGCCGCCATCTTGGAGCAACTGGGCGAACATCCCGGCCCAGATCCACGCGACGATCGCCGTCACGGCAACCGGCTGGGTCATTCCCTCGAAGATCGTATTCGCATAGGTCTTCCAATCTCCCCGAACGAAGAACATCCCCCCGATCAGGCCGACCAGAATACCGATGACGAGTCCACCTTCATCCGATATTCGCCAGAAGGCTGTCTGGGCAATCGCCCAGAGGATGAAGAACACGATCGGAAACGCGCTCATTCCCCGGCCACCGTAGAACTCGATTCGTGGCCCCTCTTCGCCGGTATCCTGGACGAATGACTCACTCGGGTCCGCGTCGGGTGAGTCACTATTATCAGTACTCATCGTAACACACGCGACTCGTTATCAAACTCGGCAGATAAGTGTTGTCGAATAGTGGCGGCCTTTCCCCGTTCTGTCCCGGTTACGAAATATCAGTCCTGCAGCAGTGAGGCGGGTTTTTGTCGCAGTCTCCCGATTGTTCGACTCGTGTCGACGCTCGTCACCGTCGTCGCACTGCTTGGTGCTGCGATCGGCCTCTGGCTCGGCGCACGATGGCTCGTCGCTGCTGCGACGAACATCGCGAGCGCAGCCGGTATCTCTCCGCTTGTGATCGGTCTGACCGTCGTCGCGTTCGGCACTTCCGCCCCGGAACTGGCCGTCTCGGCGGTCGCCGCATTCGAGGGAACCGGCGACGTTGCCGTCGGAAACGTCGTCGGCTCGAACGTGTTCAACCTGGGCGTGATCCTCGGCATCGTCGCCATCCTCGCGCCGTTTCGCGTTACCGAAACGATGATTCGCCGCGATGCCCTCGCGTTGGCTGCAGCGACGGTAATCGCGGCGGGCGTTCTCACAAACCGCGTCGTCTCGCGCCCGGAAGGCGCTCTCTTGCTCGTGCTGCTGATCGCGTATCTCGGGGCAATCGGCGTCGAGATCCGGCGCACAACCGAGGACGAAACGGCTACAGCGCCCGCTGCGAGTGATGTACCCTCGCAGACTCGAGACAACACTGTTGGCGCCGCCGAGTCAGAACGCAGCACGAGCGGTTCGAACCCCGACACCACGACTGCCGACCCGCGCGATCGGCAGACGCCGCCCGGTCGACAGGGACCACGACAGGACCCGAAGCGGGAACAACCGCGATCCCTGCACCGCAGCTACGAAAGCGCCCGCTTTCTCGTCGGTCTCCTCCTCGTCATCGGAAGCAGTCGCTTACTCGTCGATTCCGCGACGACGATCGCCCTCTCGATCGGACTCTCCACGTGGCTCATCGGCGTCACGGTCGTCGCCGCCGGCACATCGCTTCCCGAACTCGTCACGGCCGTCGTTGCAGCCCGCCGCGGCGACGTTTCGATTGCCGCGGGAAACGTCATCGGTTCGAACGTGTTCAACCTCTTCGGCGTTCTCGGACTCGCCGCGATTATCCGACCACTGGCCGTCGATCCCGCCGTCCTCCCCGGGTTGGTGTGGCTGCTCGTCGTGACCCTCGTCGCAACGGTGCTGCTCGCGACCGGACGGCGGGTAAACCGACTCGAAGGCGTCCTCCTTCTCGCCGTCGGCGTGGGATACTGGGTCGGGAGTGCGATCGTCTGATCGCCGGTCTGCCGTCTCGGCGAGTTCCCTTTAGGGCTCGCCCGAGTAGGGTCCGTATGAACATGCTCGTCGACGGCGAGTGGCGAACCGATGCTGTCGAATCGACCGACGACGACGGGGCGTTCGATCGACAGAATACCACGTTCCGGGACTGGGTTCGCGACGATCCCGACGCGCGATTTCAGCCGGCGGCGGACCGCTATCATCTGTACGTTTCCTACGCGTGCCCGTGGGCACACCGAACGCTCGTGACACGCGCGCTGAAGGGACTCGAAGATGCCATCTCGGTCTCCGTCGTCGATCCCTTCCGCGAGGCGGGCGGCTGGCAGTTCACGCCCGACAAGGACGGCTGTACGCGCGATCGCGTCCACGACGCCGATTACTTGCGCGAACTGTACGTGCGGGCCGATCCGAACGCGACCTGTCGAGTGACGGTGCCGGTGCTCTGGGACACACAGGAAAACACCATCGTCAACAACGAGTCCGCGGAGATCATGCGAATGCTCGATACCGCGTTCGACGACCTGGCGACTCGCGATGTCGACCTCTACCCCGACGGCTACCGCGACGAGGTCGACCGGATCATCGACGAGATCTACGACCCGATCAACAACGGCGTCTATCGCGCCGGCTTCGCCACCGAGCAAGAGCCCTACGACGAGGCCATCGACGACCTGTTCTCGGCGCTCGAGCGCTGGAACGACGTGCTCGAAGAGCAGCGATACCTCGCCGGCGACCGACTCACGGAGGCCGATATCGCGATGTTCACGACGCTGATCCGGTTCGACCAGGTCTACCACACTCACTTCATGTGCAACGTCAAAGCCATCCACGAGTTCAGTGCGCTCTGGCCGTACCTGCGGGATCTCTATCAGACGCCGGGAGTCGCCGAGACGGTGAATATGGCCCACATCAAAGAGCACTATTACACGACGCATCCGGACGTCAATCCGAACCGGATCGTCGCTCGCGGACCCGACCTGGCGTTCGATGCGCCGCACGATCGGGACGAGCTTCCGGGTGGGCCGCCGGACGAACTCGAGTCGTTGGTGGCCGAGTGAGTGGGCCAGTAAGCGGTGAGCAGTGAATAGTGAGTGATGATCGGAAAGCGGTGAGCAGTAACAGCAGGGAGGATAGAACGCTACAGCTACCGGTTCTGCGTCTCTGTGCGCCAGTCCTCGTAGCTCGACTCGACCGGCTCCTCCGCGAAGAAGACGCGCCAGAGGATCCACGCCAGAACGATGATCGGCAGCGCGGGCAAGAGCAACACCGCGAGTGCCGCGGCCATCACGTAGCCGAACACCGACATCTGGGGATTCGGCACGTAGCCCGTCGAGTCGGACACCTTCGTGGACATAGGAGACGGTACGAACGTCCCGATATTCGGTCTTTCGATCCGAGAGGGATCCCCAAGACGGTCGCATCGCCGCGCAACACGGCTGCACCCGGCCGTTCTCACTGGACGGAAACGTCCGCCGTTCGCCGCCAGCGACGACCCGTGCGAACGGCTCCCTGCAAGAGCACGACCGCCGCGAGGACGATTCCGCTCAGGAGCGTAAACGCGCCGCCGACGAAGACGCCGCCGGCCTCAGCGGCGTACAAAATGTACATGCTCATCGTCGCCAGAAACAGCGTCAGGGTGCCGAGGACACCGACGATCGGCGTTGCGCCACTGAACTCGTCGGTAATGAGTCGTGAGAGCACGACCAGACCGAGTAGCCCCGGAAACACGAGTTCAGGATTCACCGGGACGGGACCGAGCGTCGGCCGTGCTGGGTAGGGCTCTGGGACGCCGGTGAACGTCCACACTGCAACGGCCACCACGACGACGGCGAGTGCGTAGTCGATGAGCCGTGGAAGCGACCGTCTCCCAATCCTCATTACACAGAGACATTCGCGTATCGATATAAAAACGTACGTGTGGAGCGTATAGAGCGGGGTGGCTGTGAGCTGACTGGCTCACTCGAGAACGACTGCCGAGTCGTCCTGCGGACGGTAACCCAGTTCAAGGAGGGTTTCCGAGAGCGAGAGGAATCGTTCTGCGTTGTCCGAGATGCCGTGAGCAGTGAGGGGCGTTTCCGAGAGCGAGGCCGTCACGGAGACGCGCATGAGTTGTTGGCAGTCCGCGGGGCTGAGCCACATCGCGCGGGCGAATCGTTCGCCGGCACCGTCCCGGTCGGCGACCTCCGATCGCAGTTCATCGCGCGTGAGGAGCCAGCCGATCCGGAGGTTGAGTACGTCCAGGCCGTGGCGCTTGGCGTAGTACGAGCCCATCGCTTCGCCGAACACCTTGGTCACCCCGTAGTAGGTGTCGGGATCGAGGGTATCGTCGGGCCGAACGATGTCGGGGCTGCCAACCGTCGACTCCGGCCGCGTCGGGGAGACGGTGTTCGCCATATTGACCGCGTGATTCGAACTCGCGAAGACGACGCGCCGTAGATCGTTCTCGACGGCTGCGGCATAGATATTGTAGACGCCTTCGATATTGGGTCCCATAACGGCGTCCCACGCGGCGCGCGGGTCCGGATTGGCGGCGAGGTGGAGCAGTACGTCCTGGCCTTCGAGTGCGTCCGCGACCGCCTCGCGGTCGGCGATTTCGATCGGCGTCGTCTCGAGGTCCTCCGACTCGCTGTGTGAGAACAGCGTAAGCGACTCTTCTCGGTCTGCAAACGCCTCGATAGCTTCTCTGCCGACCCGGCCGGACGCACCGGTGATCGCGACGTTCGTCATAGGAGCATAGACACTAACTGCGGGGAAATAGGTCGGGCCGGCGCGTTCCGGGACGATTCCTGGTTACAGTCCCCGGTGAGACCGTTCCCGAAATGCTTCCTCCCACATCAATACGGGTCGTAACTGCAGATCAGTTTTTTCTCGATCACACCGGGACGCCACCGTCCTTCTACAGTTTTCCGAGACGTTTCACGGGTCGTCCCCTCCGCGACGGACGACGGATTTAGAGAGAGTCTCCCAGGATTTTATAACAGCTCTAACAGACGCAAATAGCTAAGTGGTGGGTTATGGCAGTCTACGAACGGACTCGATACGAACACTGGCGCGCAATCGCGCCGATATTCGCGGAGTCGCACCCGGATGCGCGAAACGCGACCAGAATGGTAACAACCACCATGAACGTAATCGAAGTCTTCGAGGATATCGATGCCCCACCAGCCGTCGTCTGGGACGTACTCCTCGAGTTCGACAGCTATCCCGAGTGGAATCCGTTCGTCCGGTCGATCGAAGGGGACCCGGCGGTGGAAGCGGAGTTGGAGGTTCGAATTGAGCCGCCCGAATCGCGGGGGATGACGTTTACGCCGGTCGTCGTCGCTGTCGAGGAGAACCGCCGGTTAGCCTGGCTCGGCCGACTCGGAGTCCCCTTCATCTTCGACGGCTATCACGAGTTCCATCTCGATCCGATCGACGGGGGCGACCGAACCAGGTTGCTTCACCGCGAGACGTTCCGCGGGATACTTGTTCCGCTCCTGTTCGATGAACAGCAACTCGAACGGGGGTTTAGAGCGATGAACGAGGCGCTCAAGGCGCGAGCCGAGGAGCGAGTTCAGTCTCCGACGAACGGATCCAACGATACCGACACTAATCCTGAAGGTTCCTGAAGCCTCCTGTAGTCTCTTACAGTCTCTTGAAGCTGCCGTGAACTCTGGAACTCGGGAACGGCATTCCTGTTTCCCGCCAGAATTGCACGGACAGCGAGATCGGTCATGAATCCCGTGCCCTGCTACTGACGGTCCCTTCGAATGCCGGAGCTATCCTTTTCGCCGGCCGAACCGACGTTCGCATATGCGCGAGTCCACCGGCCCATCGACCGAGCCAGCCCCGCAGGGGCCGTGTCCGTACTGTTCGACGGAGAACGACTACTTCTATACGTTCTGTCGGAACTGCCTTCAGGAACTGCCGAGTCGAACCAGATAGAATCAGTCCCACTATCGGGAATCGCTGTTTCGAACTCGTTCCGAGCGGACTCTCGTATCATTGCAATTCCGGCTTTCGCCCCGAGGTTCAAATACCGGGACGGAACCAGAACCAGCAATGGATCTCGAACCAGGTGGCCGCCGGCTGCCGGACCACTGGCGTGAGCGCGAGGCCGCGGATCTGTGTGGAACGACCGTTACTGCGGTGACCGGAGCGAACGACGCGAGCACGCTATTCCGTTCGGAGGGATCGAATGGGGCATAGAGCGCTCGTCGCGTACCGTCGGCCCGACCGCCTCTACGACCTCCGATACAGCCACTGGGGCGGGACCGATCTCACGCTTGCAGACGAGATTACCGCTGAGACGCCACTCGCCGATGGCACCGTCTCGTCGGAGTTACTCGCGGACTCGATTGCCCGCGACCGAATTCTGACCGCGCATCTCGATCCGTGCGTCCACGAGGCGCTGTTTCTCGTCGACCCCGCCGCCAACTATACCGTCTCCTCGTATCACGTCTGCTGGCTCGAGTGGGGGGATGGTCACGGCGACGAACGCGGCGCGATCGTCGAACCCGACCCGCACGACGATACTGCGGTCAGAACCTGGTTTCGCGCGACGAAGACGACGCTTACGGACGTAATCGAGATGGGTGTTCTCGCGCGCCCTGCCGCACAGGCGTACCTCGAAGCGCGGGTTTGCGAGGAGTACGGCGGCATCGTCTACACCCATCTCGGAAGCGAACAACAGGCCAGTCACGACGCTCGAACGCCATCTAGCAGCGTCGCCTCGTCGAGCATGGGGAACACGACGGACACGACGGACACGACAGATCCGACAGATTCGACAGATCCGACGGACGCGTTCGACACCGACCACTGGCCATCGGAACGAAATTACCGGTTCGACACCGGCGACGACCGAGAGCCCTGACGGACGCTGCGGTCCGCAGCCCAATAATCACGTACGCCGGCCACAGCGACCTACTCGCTCCAGCGCGCATCGGCCAGCGTCCGCTGGATCACGTCGTTCCCGACCGCTTCACCCAACGTTTCAAAGCCCGCTCGCTCCCCCCGGTCGTCCGCGTTCGCAACCAGGCGCGAGACGATGAACTCCGGCGTCGACCGCCCGACCGTATCGAACCGCGGCTGGTAGTCGACCAGCAACTCGAGTTCGGGATTGAGTCCTTCGGCGAAGATGCCGTCGACGCGGGCTTCGGGCGGCAGCGGCTCCAGGTCGTCGGCGAGGTGCGTGACGAACACGCCGAGGGCGTCGCGGTCGACGGTCAGCGTCACGAGGCCGTGCAACAGGTCGGCTGCACTGCCGGGTTCCGTGATCGCTTCGAACTCGTCGACGAGCATCAGCGTGCGGCCGTCGGCGGACGAGGACAACGGCGGTACGATCGAGCGCAGCGTCGACTCGAGCACGCCGGCGTTGAAACTGGCGTGGCGGCGGTGGAAGACGAGCGAGTCGACGGGCGTGACCTCGGCCCGCTCGGCGGGGACGGGCAGCCCCATCGACGCGAGCAGGACGACCTGACAGAGCGTCTCGAGCAGGGTCGTCTTCCCGCCGCTGTTCGCGCCTGTGAGGACGGAAACGCGCTGGCGGCCGGGTGCCGTGTCGGTGCTCCCGGGGACGGCAGCCGGATCGGTGACGCCGTGGTCGCCGAGCGCGTAGGTGATCGGCTGCACCGTTTCCTCGACCTCGGTTCGCTTGGCGTCGGTCACTGGCGAGGCGAGCGTCAGGTTCCGCGCTTCGACGACCGATACCGCGGCCGATTCTCCCTCGACGAACGTCGGCCGAGTGCAGTCGTACGCGAGCGCAAAGCGCGCGAGCGAGAGGTGCAAGGCGATGTCGTCGACCGCCTCGACGGCCTGGTCGATGGCCGCCCGGGAGTCCTCGAGCACGTTTCTGAACTCGCCGGCGACCCGCTCTTCACGTTCGTCGATCGCCGCGGTGAGGTCGCCGCGCAACGTGCGCAGCGTCCCGCCGACGAAGTCCGTCGCGTCGGTCGCATCGGCGGGCATCGCGTCGCGAACCTGCTCGACTGTGACTGCCGTCTCCGAGAGCAGGTGGTCTTCGAAGGCCTCGCGGAACTGGCTCACGTCGCGGACGCCGTCCGAGCGCAACTCCTCGATCAGTTCGAGCGCGTTCGCGTCCATGTCCTCGACCGTTCCGAGCGCGTCGCAGAGCCGATCGAGTTCGTCGTCGGCCCCGCGGACGAGTCGGCCGCTGCCGCCGTCGTTCTCGAAGGCCGAGAGCGCGTCGGCGGCCGCCGCGAGCGTTTCGGGGTCGAGTTCGGCGATCGTTGCGAACGGGCCGGAGTCGACGCCGGCCTCGAGCAGCGCGAGTGCGGTTTCGACGGCGGCGCGCTCGCTCTCGTCGCGGTCGTCGTAGCGCTCGTAGGCCGCGAGGACGGTTTCCCGGTTTCCCTCGTCGAGGGCGGCCCAGGCATCCCGAGCCGCGAGCACGTCGTCGAGTCGCGATTCCATCTCTGCGCGGGTGGCAAGCGGCGTGAGAACGCGGATTCGGTCGGCCGCGCGCTGCGTGACGGCGTGCTCGACCGCCAGATCGAGCAGGTCCTTGTACGCCGCGCGGGCGTCGCTCGTCGCCAGCATGTCGATACCGTCGCCGCCGGTCGCCCGGCGCAGGATGCGCGTCGCTCGCCCGCGGGCGAGGCCGGCGGTCGCGAGTTCGCGAACGTCGCCGCTCTCGATGGCTCTGGTCGCGCGTTCTCGCCCCAGTTCGGCGACCAGCGTCTCCCTCGTCTTCGGGCCGACTCCCCAGTACTCCTCGAGTCGCATACGCAAGGTGTTCGAGTCAATACGCTTGAATACTGTGTCATCGGTTTCGCCGCCCGCCCGCGGTATGCCGACGAGATATCCACGCACGTGGATAGATATTCGTTCCATCCGCCAGAAGGGAGGCACAAACACGGGGATTTTTATCGGGTCGAGGTCCTATGGACGACCATGACTGATGGGCGGGGCGAGACTCCCCGGCGAACAGGAATGACCGAAAAGTGCGGCGTCGTCGGCGTCTCACTGGACGGTCGAGACGCGGCACGACCGTTGTACTACGCGCTCTACGCACTCCAGCACCGCGGCCAGGAGTCCGCCGGGATCGTCACCCACGACGGCTTCCAGCAACACAGCCACGTCGATATGGGCCTCGTCGGGGACGTTTTCGGCGAGGGCGATCTCGACCCGCTCGCCGGCTCCGCGGGGATCGGACACGTCCGGTACCCGACCGCCGGGTCCGTCGACTCTTCGTGTGCACAGCCGTTTTCCGTCTCGTTCAAAAGCGGCTCGCTCGGCCTCTCGCACAACGGCAACCTCGTCAACGCCGACGAGATCCGCGACGAACTCGCCGCCCTCGGCCACGCCTTCACGAGCGACGGCGACACCGAGGTCATCGCACACGACCTCGCGCGCAACCTCCTCGAGGAAGACCTCGTCCGCGCCGTCAAACGCACGATGGGGCGCATCCACGGCTCCTACGCGCTGACGATCAGCCACGACGACACCGTTCTCGGCGTCCGCGACCCGCAAGGGAATCGGCCACTCTGCATCGGCGAACTCGAAGACGGCTACATCCTCGCCTCCGAATCCGCCGCGATCGATACCTTAGACGGCGACCTCGTCCGGGACGTTCGCCCCGGTGAACTCGTCGTCCTCGGCGAGGACGGCCAGGGATTCGACTCCTACCAGCTCGTCGAGGCGGACAACACCGCACACTGCTTTTTCGAACACGTCTACTTCGCGCGTCCGGACAGTATCATCGACGACACGCTCGTCTACGAGGCCCGGCGAAACCTGGGTCGCAAGCTCTGGGCGGAAAGCGGCGTCGAAACCGACGTCGTGATGCCGGTCCCCGACTCGGGACGCGCCTTCGCGTCGGGCTACGCCGACGCGGCGACCGAGACGACGGCCGACGGCGAAGCGCGCGACCAGGACGATGACGGCGTCGAGTTCGCCGAGGGGCTAATGAAAAACCGCTACGTCGGCCGGACGTTCATCATGCCGACGCAGGACGAACGCGAGCGCGCCGTTCGCCTGAAGCTCAACCCGATCAAATCGACCGTCGAGGGAAAGACCGTCACGCTCATCGACGACTCCATCGTGCGGGGGACGACCTCGACGCAACTCGTCCAGTTGCTCAAAGACTGCGGTGCCGAGGAGGTCCACATGCGCATCGGCGCGCCGGAGATCGTCGCGCCGTGTTACATGGGGATCGACATGGCCACCCGCGACGAACTCATCGCCTCGGACAAGTCGGTCGGAGAGATCCGCGACGCGATCGACGCCGACAGCCTCGCGTACCTCTCGACCGATGCCGTCGCTGACGTTCTCGGAAAAGAACGCATCGACCTCTGTTTAGGCTGTGTGACCGGGGAGTATCCCTACGACATCGAGGGTGAAGAGACGGATCGTGACGTGCAACGACCGACGCTCGACGGGCCGACGCTGTCGGCCGACGACTGAGACGGTCTGCTGTACCGACTTACCGGCGCAACCGCAGGACGGGCGCGGTTGCGCTGGAAATGACTTACAGCAGTCCGTCTGAACGGACCGCTCGGGTGACCGTTCGTCCGTTTGCGCTAATTTTAAAATAGAGACGCGTGAACACCCAGCTATGGATATAAACGAGTTCCTCGAGGGGAGTTCACTGACCGGGAGGCAAGCAGCGGTTATCTTCTTTACCTTCCTGCTGTTGATCATCGTTTCAGCGTTGATCCTGGTCCTCTTCAGCGATTTCTTCCAGCAGCTCATTTCGTAGCCCGTCGTCTCGGGCTTGGTAACTCGGTATCAGTAGATAACGTAGCCGAGCAGGTAGACGACGATCCCGAGCGAGAACGAGATCAGCCAGAGCGTCGCGGCAAACCGGCCAACCCGGGCGTGAGCGGTCCGACGGAGCGCCGCAATCGGCCGGGAGAGCGCCAGGAGGAGGACGTAATACAGCAGCGGGATACAGACGACCGCGAGGAAGATGTGAATCGCGAGTACCGGGAGGTACACGTACAGATAGACCTGTTCGGGTCCGGGAAAGGACGCCGGGCCACCGGTCGCGACGAGCCGGTAGAGATAGAGACCGAGGAACGTCACGAAGAGGGCGAACGAGCCGAGCATCGCCCGACGGTGTGTCACGACGGCCCCGCGGCGAATCGCCCGCCAGCCGATCGTGATCGTGCCGATCGCGGTCGCGCTCAGCGCGACGTTTAGGTGCGGAATCAGTTCGAGAACCCACGCCGGGGCGGCCGGCACGGCCGATTGCGGCACGCGACCGCCCGCCGCCGAAAAGACGACCGCGAGTGAGACCACGCTCAGAACGGCCGTGAGCGACCTGACGCGTTCGCGCGGAACGAACTCCGTGTCCATACGTGATCGTCGGCTAGCAGGACGAAGTGCGTATCGACTTCGGGTCAGACGCAGACTGTTTGCACTGTAAGCGATATCGTGACGACGGTGGCGTTCGAGAGTTCGCTCTCCGGTCGGGACCGGTGTGGAAACCGGCAACCACACCGAAACCCGTCGCTCTCGATCAGCAGCACCGAAAGGAATTATGCGTGGGTGATGTCCACGAAGGGAAATCACCTGCATCGTTAGCGGTGGACAACCGTTCACTGCACGTGAACGACTTCCACCAGGCGATGCGTGGGACCGGATTCGAACCGGCGGACCCCTACGGGACAGCGCCCTCAACGCTGCGCCGTTGGCCTGGCTTGGCTACCCACGCTCGCACTTGCTTTCTCTTTGTCCGCACTCAATCGTATCCAGTGTGATTATAAAAGCCCTTTCCTTTGTGCTTGCGTCTGCGGCGAGGTCACACGGGACCGCCCGGAACGGAGATTTCAAATGTCGCAGTTGCCAAAGAATACCATGGCTAAGTACTCGACCGGTTCGTCCGGCGGCGGTGGCGGGACGAACTGCGAACTCTGCGGAGCCGAAAGCGATTCGCTGCGCCGCGCCTCGGTCGCCGGCGCTGAACTCGAGGTTTGTCCGGACTGTGCACCCCACGACGACGCACAGAAGACACAGCGTCAACAACGTTCGACGCGCGATACCGGCAACTCCAGCGACTCCCGCAACGAACCCAGCCGCAAACAGAAGGCTGCCCAAAACGTCGCCAAAGCGAATCCCGTCTGGGACGACGACTCCGAGCACTGGGAGCAAGACGGCACCAACTACGACGACGACCCGCTGCCGTACCTCGTCTCGGACTACGGCGAGACGCTCGTCGATTCCCGCCGCGATGCCGGCCTCCAGCGGTCCGAGCTCGCGGACGAACTCGACGTTCCCGAAAAGGACCTGCTCGCAGTCGAGCAGGGTCGAGCGACGCAAGCCGGTATCGGCGGCGGCCTGATCGAGGCGCTCGAGGAGCGACTCGGCGTGACGCTTTCCGAGTAACGGATCGAATACCGACCGAGTAACACCGAGCAACGAGACCGACGCGACCGACCGCGGATCGGCGAGCAGCTTTTTGGTACCGGGCAACGGAGTGAGACCGATGAGTGGGCAACGCGCGGCAGCGGAGCCGTACGCCACGCGGTTCGAGACCGAAGTGACGGCGATCGACGGCCGACGAGTTCGGCTCGACACGAGCTACTTCTACAGCGAAAGCGGCGGCCAGCCGGCCGACCGCGGCACGATCGGCGGCATCGCGGTCGACGATGTCCGACTCGAGGACGGCGAGCACATCCACGTGCTGGCCGACGACCCGTCGTTTCGCTCCGGCCAGCGCGTCCTCTGTTCGGTCGACTGGACCTTCCGCATGTACTGTATGCGCGCACATACCGCCAGCCACGCACTCTATGGCGCTGGCCGTCGTGTCCTCGATGACCTCGGCTACGGCGGCTTCGACATCGGCGAGGAGAAGATCCGCGTCGACCTCGAGACGAGTTCGGAAATCGACGATGAAACGCTCCTCGAACTCGAGTCGCTCGTCAACCGTGCCGTCTGGGAGTCACGTCCCGTTTCCTGGGAAGACGTGCCGGTCGCGGACGCGCGCGATCGGGATCGTATCGCGTTCAACGAGGCGACCGAAGACGGCGCGTTCCAGCAGGGACGCGTTCGCGTCGTCACGATCGGCGGCGCGGACGAGAACGGGGGCGGGAGCGGGACGCGAGCACGAACCCCGTCCGGCGGCCCCACCGTAACCACGAGTACCGACGGCTCGGCCGAACCGTGGGACGTCGCCGCCTGCGGCGGCACGCACGTTCGAAACACGCGAGAGATCGGCCCCGTTACCATACTCGACCGATCGAATCCCGGCGACGGACTCACCAGGATCGAGTTCAGCGTCGGCCCGGACGCGATCGAACGCCGCCGCGCGGAGAAGGCGGCGGCGCTGACCGCTCGCCGAACGCTCGGCGTGCCGCTTTCGGCTGTCGGAGACGAATTGGCGCGGCTTCGGGACGAGCGCGAAGCGGCTACCGAGCGAGCGCGGTCGCTCGAGCGCGACCTCGTGGAGACGCAACTCGGGGGGAGCGAGCCGTTCGAGCGAGATGAACTCGAGTGGGTGACGACGGTCTCGGAGGTGGAGATGGACACGAACGACGCGGGGGAGATCGCACGCGAAGCGGCGGGTGAGGTTGCGGATGTCGTCGTGATCGCAGGGGGCACCGACACCACCTACGTCGTCGTCGCTACCGACGCCACGTCGTCGCTCTCCGCCGAGACGGTGGTCGCGGAGGTAACCGATGCCTTCGGCGGTGGCGGTGGCGGTTCGGCTACCCTGGCGCAGGCTGGCGGGTTCGATGCGTCCCCGGCGGAGATCATTGCGGCACTGGAGCCCTGACGTCCGGGCTGTAATGTCGGGGGTGCTCGGGATACGGCAGTCGAGCACCGGGGCGCTCTGAAGCCAGGCCAAGCCGCGGGTCCGACCGCCGCGGTCACCGCGACGAAGACTACGCGTCTCAATATCGGTTACGACCGCGAACGCGCCGACAACTGCCGGGACTACCGCTTTCGGTCTCCATCCCATACACTGCGTATGGATCCCGAGGTCGTCTCGCTCGAGTTCCCGAACGTGGGAGCAGGCCCCGATCCGGTCTCGGTCGCCGCACTCGGTTCGAACTCGGCGGCTGTCGTCTTGCTCTTGATGCAGAGCCATCAGAGCGGCACGTGTCGACAACAGGCTCGCGAGGTCGCGGATGCGTACGACCGCTTTCGGCGGCGGGACATCGCTGTGGCAGTAGTCGTGCCGGGCTCGTATCCGAAGGTGCGCTCTTGGCGGCGACTCGTCGAGCCGCCGTTTCCGGTCCTGGCCGACAGCGAGACGGCGCTTGCGACGGCCTTTACACAGCAAACCAGATACGGGAAACTCGGACGAATGGCCCAGGCGATCGGTCGAGCACCGATGACGATCATCCTCGAGTTCCGGAACGGAGAGCCGACGGTCACGACCAGCTATCAGGGGATGAACTCGTTCGATCGGCCGTCGGTTCGCGAACTGCTGACGCTGATCGACGATCCCGTGAGCTGACTGTATACACTCTGCAGTTCGTCTGTACGTGGCTGTAGAGACGCCCCGCGAGACCGACGCTTCGTTCTCGAGTGCGACCGTTCGAAAATATGTTCCACCACTGATCATTTCGGTCCGGTGGCGGACCATCCAGTCAGCGATTTGCCGCGTAGATGCCGGATATATAACAATTTCAGGGAGTGCTCGAACCGAGTGTACGCACACACATATCTGATAAGTATTGTTGAATCCTTTCCTCGAATCTCGATGGCTACTCTTTACTCGTCCATTAATAAATAACAACAATGGATATATGGGTGCTTTTGATCCCTGTTCTATATGATGAAATATAATACGGATCAGCGTGTCCAAGTTAGCCATGGCAATCGGTAACCCCCTGATCGTCTTTGTGATCGGGTTGATCGCAGTCATCGCATTACTCGTCTGGCTGAAACTACCGGCGTTTCTCGGACTCGTTATCGCATCGCTGATCGTCGGTGCCGCAACGGCGGCGGTGCCGCTCAGTGAGGTCCCCACCGAAATCGCCGGCGGGTTCGGCGAGACGATGACCAGCGTCGGTATTCCCATCTTGATGGCCGCACTCATCGGCAAGGGAATGATGGAAAGCGGCGCTGCGGAGCGCATCGTTCGGTCGTTCCAGTCGGTAACCGGCGAAGAACGGTCCTACCTCGCGCTCTGGGGGAGCAGCAGCGCGCTCTCGATTCCGGTGTTTTTCGACAACGTCTTCTACCTGATGGCACCGCTCGCTCGCTCCATGCGAGCCCGCACCGGCCGCGACTACGCGCTCTTTCTCTGTGTCGTCGGTGCAGGCGCATCGACGACGCACGTATTCGTCCCGCCGACTCCCGGCCCGCTCGCGATCGCGCTCGAACTCGGCGTCGATCTCGGCACCACGATGATCGCCGGCGTTCTGGTCGCCATTCCGACGACCGTCGTCGCTGGCATCCTCTACGGGCGGTGGATCAACGACCGCCTCGACGACATCCCGCTCCGCGAGACGATGGGATCGAACGCCCGCGAAGTCGAGGAACTGGCGGAACTCCCCGATAGCGAACTGCCGGGACTGTTCGAGGCGACGCTCCCGATCCTGCTCGCCGTCGTCCTCGTCGCACTCAGTACGACCGCCAATTACCTCTTCGAGATGGCCTCGACGGGCGTTAGCGCCTCCCTGGGACCGCTGGGAACGCTCAACTTTGCTGCGTTCGAAGGCCCGCTGGAGACGATCCAACCGGCGACGGCCTTCCTCGGCGACCCGAACTTCGCGCTCACCGCGGCCGCCCTCGCAGCAGCACTTACGTACCTGCGCGTTCGCCAACTCGACCGCGATATCTGGACCGATGAACTCGTCGAAGCGCTCAAAAGCGGCGCGCACATCGCCGCCATCACCTCCGCCGGCGGCGCGTTCGGCGGCCTCCTCGCGACGTCCGGCATCGGCGACTACATCACTGACCTCGTCTCGGTCGGCGGCGGAAACGGTGTCATGGTACTCGTTTCAGCGTGGGTCATCGCCGCCGCTATTCGCATCGCGCAGGGCTCTGCGACCGTCGCGATGATTACGACCGCGGGCATCATGGCCCCGCAGGTGCCGGAACTGGCAGTCCATCCGGTCTACCTGGCGCTCATTATCGGGGCCGGCGGAAACATCTGCTCGTGGTTCAACGACAGCGGATTCTGGCTGGTCAAAGAAATCGGCGGCCTCACGCAGACCGAGACGCTCAAAATCTGGACGGCGCTGACGACCATCGTTTCGGTGACGGCGTTCGTCATGATCGTCTCCGTCGCGTCGGTCCTCCCGCTGGCCTGATCGTCACAGCGAGCAGCGAGCGGCGACCGGCGACCGGCGATCAGCGAGCAGCGACCGGCGATCACTAACGCGAACCTTCCTTGCGAGTTCAATGAATCGGCTCGACGAGCAGCGTTCGAAGCCGAGTCGATCGTCGGACGCCGGTCCTGAGAACTGCAATCCGTGGCTCGCAGTTCGAACTTCGAACGGGACATGGGGCGAGGAGAACAGCGAGAACGAGAGAACGAGGGAACGAGGAAAACGAGATTACCCTTCCATGCCGCCGAACGAGAGCCCGCTCTCGACGTAGCTCTGGGCGAAGAAGTAGATCAACGCCACCGGCATCGCAAACAACATCGCAAACGCCGAGAACTGCGTCCACGGCGTATCGTACTGCCCGGCCGTCGCGAGCGCGTAGAGTTCAACCGAGAGGGTGTAGTTCTCGGGACGAAGCAGCGTCCGGGCGACGATGAACTCGTTCCAGCCCGCGAGGAACGTAAAGACCAGTACGACGGCGATGCCGGGTTTCGAGAGCGGCAAGATCACTTCGCGGATGACCTGCCAGCGGCCCGCGCCGTCGATCACGGCGGCCTCCTCGTAGGAGACCGGAATGTTATCCATGAAAGTCTTGAGCAGCCAGGTGTTGAACGGAACCGCGCCCGCGGCGTAGAACAACCCGAGCACGAGCAGGTTGTTGCTCAGCCCGACACTGTTGAACAGCACGTACAACGCGATGAGCGTCGCAATCGATAACCCGGCACCGACCTGCGTGAACAGTACGTAGCCGTAGAGGATCTTCTTCCGGCCCCTGAACTCGTGGCGCGAGAGCGCGTACGCGCCGGGGATGACGACCGACATGGAGACGGTGACGGTGACGAAGACGACGACCAGACTGTTGCGGAGGGCATCCACGAACGGGGATTCGAAGAGCACCCAGCGGTAGGCGTCGAGATTGTACGTCGTCGGATCGGCGAAGAGACCGTCGGTGCTCATCAGCCCCGTCCCCGACGAGAGCGAAGCCGCGAAGATCCAGTACAGCGGGAACATGAGCACGGCGAGAACGGCAAGTGCACTTCCGGTCCCGAGTGCCGTCTTGGCGAGGTCGAGAACGCTCCGGTTCCCCGCTCGAACCTGTTGGACGGGTAATCGCACGGCGTGGATGACCCGCAGCGGCCAGGTCGCCTTTTTGCGGGTCCACGATGCGACGGTGCTGATGACGCTGCCGAGGACGGCGATAATCGCGTTCATGCACCGTTCACCCCCGCAGCAAGATCGCCTTTTCTGACGGCGAGCCACATGAACAGTCCGATGAACGCGATTGCGGTGACCATGATTGCGGATGCGAAGGCGTACTGGTTGAGTTCGATCGCCTCCCGATAGCCGTAGACGATGAGCAGTTCGTTCTGTCGCGAGGGGCCGCCGCCGTTGAAGATCCACGGAATGAGAAACTGCTGGAAGGATGTCGCGGCGGTCAGGATCGACGCGAACATGACCGGGCGCTTCACCGCCGGTACGGTGACGTGGACGAACCGGTACAGGTAGCCCGCGCCGTCGACCTTGGCCGCGTCGTGCAGTTCCATCGGGACGTCCTGCAGCGCGCTGACGATGATGATCACCATGAACGGATACGCGAGCCAGACCTCCGTCATCACGTACGCCAGGAACGCACTCCAGCGCCCGCTCAGCCAACTTATCGGAAGATCCACGAGGAGTAGCTCCGGTGCAGAGACCGCAGCGAAGAAGACGGCCTGATCGAAGAGGCCGACGACGCCGGTGATGATGTCGTTATAGGACGCGAGTAGCTCGTTGAACGGTCCGAACCGAGCGCCGCTGAACAGTCCGCGCCAGACCGTGACGATAAAGATAGCGGGCAGTCCCATCGGGATGATGACGACGGCTCGCATGTAGCGCTTCCCAATGACGCGTGCGTGCGTGAGCAACATTGCGAGGCCCAGTCCGAGGACGATCTTGATCGCGAGACTCACGGCGAGGAACAGCCAGGTGACCGTCAGCGAGGTCCAGAACTGTGCATCGGTGACGAGTTCGATGTAGTTTTCGAGCCCGACGATGGTGGCGTCGCCCCCGATGACGGTGCCCGCGTGTGTCGCGTCGGTCAGCGAGAGATAGACCAGGAACGCGATGGGGAACAGCATGAACGAGAGGAACAACACGACGCCGGGGGCAGCGAGCAAGAGGCCGAACAGGCTGTCGTTGCGCGCGTCGAAGGGGAGTCGTCGCTGGCTCACCGCGGACACGCGTTCGAGGAATGAGGTGGACATATCTGAGTATCGGACGTGGGTGTTAGTCCCAACGGCTGCGGATCTCGGCGGCTGCCGATTCCATGGCTTCGGCAGCGTCTGCGTCGCCGTTGAACACCCGTTCGAGTGCGTCTTCGAGCGGCGTAAAGACGAGATCCATCCGCGGATCGGCCGGCATCAACGTGCCCGTCTCGACGGTTTCCAGGAACGTTTCGACGTCCTCGCCGAGGTCGTCGCTATCGGCGTACTCCTGATGAACCGGGATCAGCCCGTGCTGATTCGCATTGTCGACGATCACGTCCTCGGTGGTCGCGTACCACTCCGCCCAATCCATCGTCGTCTCGGTCGCCGCCTCGTCCGCATCGCCGAGTGCGGACGTGAAGTACCACACCTGAATCCCGGTGTACGGCGTCGGCGAGCCGCCGTCGATATCGGGCAACGGGGCGAGCGTCGCGTCGATCCCGGCATCCCGGAAACCGCTGACCTGCCACGGCCCGTTGATCGCGAACGGGGCGGTCCCGTCGTTGAACGGCGTCATCTGACTCTCGTACGACGGGTCCCCCGGCACGTACTCCCAGAGATTGTCCCGAAGCAGTTCGAGACCCTCGATGAACTCGTCGTCCTCGATACCGAGTTCACCGCTGTCCTTGTGGAACGTTCGGCCGCCGAAGGCGTGCAGGAACGCGCTGACGAAGTACGGATCTATCGGCGGGTACGAAAGTCCGAACTGATTGCTGGACGGATCGTGATGTTCCTCCATGATGTCGACCATCTCCGAAAGCGTCTCCGGCGGCTCCTCGACCAGTTCCGGATTGTACATCAGCGTCACCGTTTCGGCCGCGTACGGCACGCCGTAGGTGCCACCCTCCCACTGGACTGCGTCCGCGGCGTCGGCCGTGAACTCGCTCCCGAGATCGAGGTCGAGGCTCCCGCTGGCATCGTAAAGAAACTCCTGGTCGTGCAAGCGCCCGAGCCAGTCGTGGGCCCACGCGAACGTCTCGGGACCGTCGCCTGCCGGAATCGCCGTGTTGAGTTGCTCTTCCATGTCCGCGATGTTCTCCGCTCCGAGTTCGTCCTCCCGCCCCTCGTTGAACGCGTCGAGGTGTTCCTCGAGCGTTTCCTCTTCGCCGTTTTCGAACTCGTTCCAGAGCGTCGTTCCCTGGTCGTCGGTACCGAGACAACCGGCGACCGACAGCGTTGCAGCCCCGCCGATCCCCGCGATAACCCGCCTGCGTTGCATTGGCATGGTGGAAACAGTGATGAATTATATCTTCATATATTTAATTGTTAGGATCGATCATCCAGTAGTACGATGACCGATTCAGTGGAGCAAGATTCGGTGACCGGTCCGTGGGTTCACGCAACGGGCGTTATCTCAGGCGGTTCGATCTAAAAGGTCACTCTCCAGCAAATATGATGTAATTATTCTTCTCGAATTTCGATTTTTGGGAAAAGAATTTATACCCTCTTGCCGAACCACCAGGGAAATGGCACGTGTCAGGGTCGAATCGCTCCGGAAGGAATACGACGTGGGGACGGTCGTCGCCGTCGACGACCTGACGCTCGACATCGAAGACGGCGAGTTCGTTACCGTCGTCGGCCCCTCCGGCTGCGGGAAGACGACGACGCTCCGAATGCTAGCCGGGCTCGAGGAGCCGACGGCCGGTCGAATCGAAATCGGCGACGAGGACGTCACCGACGTCCACGCCAAAAACCGGGACGTCGCGATGGTGTTCCAGAACTACGCGCTGTACCCGCACAAGACGGTCTTCGAAAACATGGCTTTCGGGCTGCGCATGAGCACCGATCTCGGCGCGGACGAACGCGAACGACGCGTCGTCGAAACCGCCGAGATGATGGACATCGAATCGCTGCTCGAGGACAAACCCGACGAACTCTCGGGCGGCCAGAAACAACGCGTTGCACTCGGCCGCGCGATCGTCAGAGAACCCGATCTGTTCCTGTTCGACGAACCGCTCAGCAACCTCGACGCGAAACTCCGGACGAGTATGCGCGCGGAGATCCAGCGGCTCCAGGACGAACTCGGGATTACGGCGGTTTATGTCACCCACGACCAGCACGAGGCGATGACCATGGGTGATCGGATCGTCATCCTCAACGACGGCGAACTGCAGCAGCAAGGGGCCCCAACGGCAGTCTACGAAAACCCCACGAACCGCTTCGTCGGCGGCTTCATCGGCTCGCCGTCGATGAACTTCATCGAAGTCACCGCCGAACGGGTCGGTAACGGCGTTCGCCTTCGCGGTCCAGACAGGTCCGACGAGACGGTCACGTTCGACCTCTCGAGCGAGTACGCCACCGCCAACACTGCCGTTCTCGAGCGGTCCCAGTTCACCCTCGGTATCCGCCCCGAGAGCGTCGAAATAGCCGGTGAGAGCGCCCAGAACGCGATCCGGGCCGGTGTCGATGTCGTCGAGCCGGTCGGCTCCGACAACTTCCTCCACTTAGACGTTGCACCCGAGTTCATCGCCAGAGTCGCCTCCGATGTCGAACTCGCGGCGGGTGACGAGATCGCGATTACGTTCGACGAGTCCGATCTCCACCTGTTCGACGCAGAATCCGGACGAGATGTATTCGAACAGGCTCGCGAGGGCGACCGCGAGCACCAGTCCCGAGCGACGCCGTCGTAAATCCCTCTCAACGGTTTTCGAGCGGTCAGCCGTCTTCTTGAGAGCGGTAGCAGCGTCGTCGAACGAGCGACTGCGAACTGAAACGAGTTTCTGAGTTCAGTCTTGCAGCGGTGCGTGATCGACGCCGCCCATCAATTCTGACTCGTCGGCCGCGAGTTCAGCCGCGGTTGCGAGGCGCAACGCGTGGGGCCAGCCGAGCGGGGTTGCGCTGTCGGGGGTTCCGTCGTCGAAGAACTGTTCGGGAAGATAGCCGGTTGCCGCTCGAAGCGGGCCGCCGGGCGCGACGAGTTCGAGCAGTTCGCGTGCGCGCTCGTCGAATCCGGCGGCCGCGTCGTGATCGTGTGCGGCCAGCAGCGAACTGAGCGTTGCGGCCGCGTGGGCCGCCCAGGCGGTCGTCACCGTCCAGATTTTAGGGGCCGACTGGTCGGTGGTGCGCCACGGGTCGTCTTCGATCCGGGCGAGCCCTTCGATCGGCCCGTCCGGATCTCGATAGAGGCCGTCGATAGTCGCCTCGAGGTGTGTCACCAGTCGATCGAGCCGGTCGGCGTCGACGCCCGTTCCCGCCTCCGGCCCAGCGTCGAGCGCGTTGAACTCGCGGTGGGCCGCCGCCAGTGCGACGGTGCTGCCGTCGAGTCGGGCGTCGAGTTCGCCGTCGTCGAGGCGGAGCGCGTACCGTTCTTGGTCGGGAATCCATAGGTCGTCAAGAGCCGTGTAGACCGTTCGGGCGCGTGCCAGCGCGCGGTCGCGGTGCTGGTCCGCGATCGGCGCTCGTGCGATCGTGGCGTAGGCTTCGAGATAGGTTGCGGCGGTGTGGGTGAACCGGCCGGTCATGTTCTCCCAGGCGTTCTGAACTCGGGTAGGGAGCCCGTCGGCTCCGAGCGCGGCGTCGAGGCCGTCGAGTGCGGCGACGAGGGACTGCCGAGCCTGCGTGTCGTCGCTATCGACGACGCGAAGGTAGGTCGCGAGGTAGGCGGCGACGCTTGCGGTCTGGTCGGCCTGATAGTCAGTCGATTCGTCGGTCTCTTCGATGCGACCGTGTGCCCAGCCGGGGGCGAGGCGGCCGTTGTGTGGCCAGACGCGGTGTGGCCAGGTGCCGTCGTCGAGTTGCGTCTGCGCGTAAAAGTGTGCGCTCTTGCGGTGCCAGTCCTCGAGCCCGAGTTCAGCCCGACGGTCGGCGGCGAGCAGAAAGGTCGCGATTTCGGCGTCGTCTCTGAACCAGGTGTAGCCGTAGCCGCCCGAGTAACGAAAGAAGGGATCGAACTCGGGGCCGGCGATTCGCGGGCCGTTCGGGGCTCGAAGCAGACGGAGTGCCCGGAGATCAACGACCGGGTCCGTCAGTTCCAGGCCTGGTGCCGCCTCATCGGACGCCGTCGCGAGAACACCGGCGAAGGCCTCTGCCGCCTGCGTTCGGCCGGCGTCGAGAACCGCCCTGCGAGTGGCGTGCGCGTTCGCACCATCGCGGACGCGATCGAGGGAGTCTGTCCGCGAGCCGTCGTCCGAGTCGGTGAGAAGCGTCGCGACGGTGGTCGATGGCGTTGCGCCCGTGAGTTCGATCTCGGCGAGCGTGATCGGGCTGAGGCGGTCCTCCTCGTAGCGGCCGGCGTCGTCGGTCCGGGGGAGGGGTGTCGGACTGGTCTCGAGCAGTTCGGTGAAACACGCGGGGACCTGCCCAGAAATCGCGAGTTCGGTCGAGGCAGCGAGGTAGTCGCGTTCGCGGTCGTGGTGGATTTCGACGGCGTCGTCGTGCCGGAGTTGACCGACGCGGCTGGCCCGGTCTTCCGGTGCGAACGCGAGGCAGGCGTGGAGTGTGGCGTCGATGGTGCCGTCGGTTGTGTTACCAGTATTGTCGGCGTCGGTTCCACCGGTGGGCTCGTCGGCACCGGCGAGCGAGAAGTGAGTGAGATGGAGTCGGCCGACGGTGATGTCGTACTGGGTGAGTGATCGACCGTCGAGATCGTGTCTCGTCTCGACGATCGCCGTCTCATCTACGTAGCGCTGGGTGGCGGTCGTCTCGCTATCGAGCCAGGAAACGGTGTCGTCAAGTTCGATGCCAAATCGGGACCGGTCGATTCCGACGAGCCCGGAGAGCGGATAGGAGTAGTCCCTGAGCGAGCCATCCGGCGCGACGTGGACGAGCCTATCATCGAAACCCGAGAAACGGCCCGTCGTCGACCGACGCTCGCCGGGAAAGAGACGACTCTCTCCCTGCGAACGTTTGACGTCGTTCAGGGCGCTGTGGAGTTTCATCGTGTCCCGGCGTACGCGCCCCGTTGGTTAAAGTTTGTTGTAAAATGTATTCCTATTTTCTAAGAGCCGGCCGTGTGCGCGTCGCGGGACTCGCGACGACGGCGTGACCGCGAATCTTTTTGCCGCCCCACCGCAATCCGTGACGTACTGAATACTCATGGATACTGACGGGCTCGCCGACCTCCTCGACCGGTTCGGTCTCTCCGAGAAGGAGATCGACACGTACCTCGCGGTTCTCGACCGCGGCGCGTCGAAAGCGAGTACGATCGCCGACGCCGCCGACGTCTCGAAGCGCTACGTCTACAGCATCAGCGAAGAACTCGAGGATCGCGGGTTCGTCGAGGTCGACGATCACGCCGTGCCGACCGTGATCCGGCCCGTCGATCCCGAGACGGTCGTCGACCGACTCACGAAAAGCGTCGAGGAGATCGAACCCGAACTGCGCGAACGCTACACCGCGACCGAGCGCTCCGGCGAACAGTTCGAGGTCATCAAGTCGCGCCAGACGGTCATCAAGCGACTCGAAGAGTTGCTCGCCCGCGCCGAAACAGAAGTGACGCTCTCGCTCCCGATCGACGTGCTCCCCCAGATCCGCTCGACGCTCGAAGCGACCGTCGACCGCGGCGTCCTCGTTCTCCTGCTACTGGGTGCAACCGGCGACGACGAACAGGACATCGCTTCCCTCGCGGGCGCTGCGAGTACGGTTCGGACGTGGGACGCTCTCGTCCCGACGATGCTCACGGTCGACCGACAGCACGGGCTGCTCGCGCCGAGCCAACTGCTGACGAGTTCGACGAGCGATACGCGCGCCATCACGCTCTCGCAAGAACAGCTCGTCCCGGTGCTCGCGGGGTCGTTCCTGGCGAACTACTGGCCGACCGCCGATGAACGATACGTGACGACGCCCCGGGACCTCCCGCAGACCTACGACGGGTTCCGCAACGCGGTCTTCCAGATCGCGCTGCACCGGGCGACGGAGACGAACCTCGAAGCGACGGTGACTGGCGCACCGGTCGCCGACGAGGACGACGCGCTCCCGTCGACCCTCTCGGGAGAGATCGTCGACGTTCGACAGAGCCTCGTCCGCCCGGTAACCTCGTCGCTGCCGATCGAGAACTCGTTCACGATCGATGTCGACGGCGCGCAGTACGTCGTCGGCGGCACCGGCGCGTTCCTCGAAGACTTCGAGGCGGACTCGGTGACGCTCCGGCCGCTCGCCGACGCGAGTCACTGAAGAATAGCCGCCGTCGGTCTCAGCGATAGAGTCACCTGTGAGTGACTTCCTCCCCACCCTACTCGCTCACGGCTGACGCCGTTCGCTCCTTGAGAGTGGGGCTTCCTGTTTCCACGACGCGCTTTGCAGGAACCGAAGTGGTTTCCGTAGGGAGCGCAGTCTCCGCAGGCGTTCGAAAATCACAGTGCGATTTTCGCAGCCCATCAGAATCGCAGAGCGATTCTGAGGACGTTGATTCGGGACAGCCCGTCCCTACTTGCTTCAGACCGCGTACCAAGATGTTGTAGGCCGCGTTCCAGTCCCTGTCCGCCGTGAACCCGCACGAGGGACAGGAGTGCTCGCGAACCCACAGTGGTTTGTCCGTCTCGACGCCACAGGCCGCACACTCTTTGGTCGTTCCGGCCGGATCGACGGCCACGAAGTGCGTGCCTTCGCGTTCGCACTTGTACTCGAGCATTCGGAGGAACGTTCCCCACGCCGCTCCGGCACGGTTGCGGCTGTTCGACGGGAGTTCCATCAGACCCTTCACATCGAGGTCTTCGACCGCAACGAGGTCGTACTCCCGAGCGTAGTGGTTCGAGAGCTTGTGCAAGAAGTCCCTGCGCTTTCGCTTCAGATCGGCGTGACGTTTGGCGACGACACGCTGTTGCTTGCGGTAGTTCGCTGATCCGTGATCTTTGTGCGAGAGTTTGCGTTGCTCGCGTTCCAACCGCTCGCGTTCGTCGGACAGGTCGGGACGTTCGACAGCCGTACCGTCGGTGTCATGTGCGTACTTCAGGATACCCACGTCGATCCCGACACAGTCCTCGAGTTTCTTGGGCTTCGGTGGCGCATCGCCCTCGGTTTCGATTCCAAGGACGGCGAACCACTCGCCGGTCGGTTCCTGCTTGACGACGACCTCTTTGATCGTGGCGTCGTCGGGAACGTCGCGGTGGTAGACTATCGGAATATCGCCGATTTTGGAAAGAGAAAGCACAGTACGGCCACTCGTGTTGTTGAGTTCGAAGCCGGTTTGACTGTACGTGATCGAGCGATATTCCTTCGGAGCCTTCCACTTGAGTTCGCCGACGCGGTAGCCGTTGTCCTTCCGGCCCTTCAGTGTTGAGCGGTTGTCGTACAGCCGCTGTACGACTTTCTGCAGCACTTTCGAGTGGACTTGGTTGAGGTCGGTCCACCAGTTCTTGAGGTCGGGAAGGACTGACTGCTCGGAGTATGCCGAGGTTCCGTTCTCTCGGTTGAGTCGGTGCAGAAAGTGGTTGTAGACCTGTCTGCAGGTATCGACAGTCCACGCTAACTGTTCGTGGAGTTCGTCGGTCGGGTTGAGCCGATACCTGTAGTTGTAGCGCATGGTCTACTCGTCTTCGTCGGACGGATCGGTGACGCGGACGACCTTGACGGTGGCACCTCGCCACCGCTTGGGAACGAGCACGTGAGCGCCGTTGCCGGTTGGTTTGACTTCGGCTTCGTGGACTTCGTGTCCTTCGACCTCGTATCGATCCATCACTAATGTTTAGACTACGTAGAAACATAAAGCTACTGATAGCGGTGGTCTGCGGGCCTGCTGTAGAACAGTGCAAGAAACACGAGCGGCGTTGACGAGATGCTCCGAGTCTCGTTCGCACACCAGAAATCGAAGATTTCTGGGGACGCTGTATCCCCTCCCTGCTCGCGCCTTCGGGCGTCGTCAGAAATCGTTGATTTCTGACTGCCAATCAGAACGTGTCGCGTTCTGATGACGCTCGCTGAGGAAGGGGCAGTAGCGCCTCGATTTAGGTAAATTTCTTTGCGTCCCCGGGAGAACGCGGAGACGATGCCTTCGAACCACGCCGACCCATGCGGTGGGAACTATCCGTCACGCACACGTGGAGGAAACCGATGACCGACACGCGAACCATCAAAGACCGAATCGTCGACAGCGGCGTCATCGCCGTCGTTCGCGGCGTCGACGAGGAGCAAGTCGTTCCCGTCTCGCGCGCGCTCTACGAGGCCGGCGTCGAGGCCCTCGAAATCACGGCCGACGGCACCCGCGCCGCCGAGATGATCGCCGCCGTCGACCGCGAACTCGCGGACACCGACGCGATACTCGGTGCCGGAACCGTCCTCGACGCCGCGACCGCCCAGTCCGTGATCGACGCCGGCGCGACGTTCGTCGTCTCGCCCTCCACCAGCCCCGAGGTCGTTCGCACCTGTAACCGCCACGGCGTCCTCTCCGCACCGGGCGTCATGACGCCCACCGAGGCCGTCACCGCGATGGAGGCCGGCGCAGACGTGCTCAAGATGTTCCCCGCCTCGACGGTCGGTCCCGGACACATCAGCGCGCTCAGCGGCCCGCTCGGCGACGTCGACATCATTCCGACCGGCGGCGTCTCGGCGGACAACGTCGACGAGTTCTTCGACGCCGGCGCGGTTGCGGTCGGCGCGGGCGGAGCGATTCTCGACGCGGACGCCATCGACCGCGGCGATATGGATCAGGTTCGAGCGACCGCCGAATCGTTCGTCGCCGCCGTCGAGGACGCCCGCGGCAACTGACCGTCGAGACCCCGACGTTCTGAACTCGTTTTCCTCCCTTCGAGTCACCCGTTTCGTCTCCCGTTCGCGTTCCGACTCGATGATAACCCGTCGACTAGCCACCTCCCTGGACTGTCGTTATCCCACCTGTTCCCCCATTCGTTACTGATGGTCTAGAACCACCATTCAAAAATCGCTGCTGCCTGGCAGGTAGTGCCGATCTATGACGAAAAACCACCGTATTCCGAATGCACCGACCGTCTCGAACACCAGTTACGAATCGTGAGAGTCACGATATACAGAATATACTGCCAAACGTAGTGTGGGCAGCAACCGAACTCGGATCGAGTTCGGCCGAACGAGCGCCTCACAGCCCGTTACTCGCCGTCGCTGGGAAACGATTGAAGCGAACTCGCTCGGCCATTACTATAAAATATATTATAAGTACTGCCGACGGCCGACCCGTATTCAGAGATTTACTACTAGAGAGGTAAATTTTTATTTCGCCGGTTCTCAGATCCGGGTATGAAAGCGATCGCTGTCGAACCGGGTGCTGGGGAGCCTTCGCTCGTCGAGCGGCCCCGTCCCGAACCCGAACCGGGAGAAGCGCTCGTGCGCACGCTTCGCGTCGGGATCGACGGGACCGACCACGAAGTAATCGCGGGCCATCACGGAAACCTGCCCGCGGGCGCTGACCGACTCGTCCTCGGCCACGAGGCCGTCGGCGTCGTCGAAGAGCCAAACGGCACCGACCTCGACGCCGGCGAGTTCGTCGTGCCGACCGTTCGCCGCCCGCCGGGTCGCTCCAACGAGTTCTTCGAGCGAGGCGAGCCGGATATGGCACCCGAGGACGAGTACTTCGAGCGCGGGATCGTGGGTGCACACGGGTTCATGGCGGAATACTTCACTAGCCCCGCCGAGTATCTCGTTTCGATCCCGCCTGAACTCGCCGAACTCGGCTTTCTCGTCGAACCGATCAGCATCACCGAGAAGGCGATCGAGCACGCCGTCGCGTCTCGCTCCGCGTTCGATTGGGACCCCGAAACGGCGCTCGTCCTCGGTAACGGCCCGCTCGGACTGCTCACGCTCGCGATGTTCGGATCGGTCCTCGACATCGACCGCACCTACTGTCTCGGTCGGCGGGATCGCTCCCATCCGACCGTCGAACTCGTCGAGGATCTCGGCGCGACCTACGTCGACTCCCGCGAGACGCCGGTTTCGGAGATCCCGGACGCCCACGAAGCCGTCGATCTGGTCTACGAGGCGACCGGACACGCCAAACACGCCTTCGAGACGGTCGACGCGCTCGCACCCAACGGGGTCGGCGTCCTGCTCGGCGTCCCCGAACCCTGGGAGTTCGAGGTCGACGGCGGTCGCCTCCACCGCGAACTCGTCTTGCACAACAAGGCACTCCTCGGCACCGTCAACTCCCACCGCGGCCACTTCGAGGCCGCCATCGACACGCTCTCCCAACTTCCCGCGTGGTTCACCGACGAACTCGTGACGGGCGTCTACGATCTCGGCGAGTACACGGAAGCATTCAAGAACGGCGACGATGTCGTCAAAACTGCGGTCGAGTTCGACGCGCCGGCGGGCGGCTTCTGAGTGAGACTCGTGAACTCACCACGGATTCAAAACAATTACTACCATAGGTGTAAGTGGGGTTTCTATGGGAATCGATTACTCGCAGCTTCACGACCCGAACGCCGAGTACACGATGCGCGAACTCTCGGCGGAGACGATGGGCGTTACACGAGAACGCGGGGGCGGCCGCGATGTCGAGATCACGGACATCCAGACGACGATGATCGACGGCAATTTCCCGTGGACGCTCGTGCGAATCTACACGGACGCGGGGACCGTCGGTACCGGTGAGGCGTACTGGGGGGCGGGCGTTCCAGAGCTGATCCAGCGCATGACGCCGTTCCTGCAGGGCGAGAACCCGCTCGACATTGACCGACTCACGGAACACCTCGTCCAGAAGATGTCCGGCGAGGGCTCGATCGGCGGCGTCACCGTGACCGCAATCGCGGGAATCGAGGTCGCGCTCCACGACCTCGCGGGGAAGATTCTCGACGTGCCGGCCTACCAGTTGCTCGGCGGCAAGTACCGCGACGAGGTCCGCGTCTACTGCGACTGTCACACCGAGGAGGAGGCCGACCCCGACGCCTGCGCCGACGAAGCCGAGCGCGTCGTCGAAGAACTCGGCTACGACGCCCTGAAGTTCGACCTCGACGTTCCCTCGGGCCACGAAAAGGACCGCGCGAACCGCCACCTTCGCGAACCCGAGATCGAACACAAGGCCTCGATCGTCGAAGCCGTCACCGAACGCGTCGGCGACCGCGCCGACGTGGCTTTCGACTGTCACTGGACGTTCTCCGGCGGCTCCGCCAAGCGTCTCGCGGAACGCCTCGAAGCGTACGACGTCTGGTGGCTCGAAGACCCCGTCCCGCCGGAGAACCACGACGTCCAGCGGGAGGTCACGCAGGGGACCACGACGCCGATCACCGTCGGCGAAAACGTCTACCGCAAACACGGCCAGCGCCGCCTGCTCGAAGAGCAGGCCGTCGACATCATCGCCCCCGACATGCCCAAGGTCGGTGGCATGCGCGAAACGCAGAAGATCGCCGACCTCGCCGACCTCTACTACGTGCCCGTTGCGATGCACAACGTTTCCTCACCCGTCGCGACGATGGCGAGCGCCCACGTCGGCGCGGCGATTCCGAACTCGCTCGCCGTCGAGTACCACTCCTACGAACTCGACTGGTGGGCGGACCTGGTCGAAGAAGACATCATCGAGGACGGCTACATCGAAATCCCCGAGAAACCGGGACTCGGCGTGACGCTCGATATGGACGCCGTCGAGGAGCACATGATCGACGGCGACGAACTCTTCGACGAGGCCTGAGACGGTCCGCTGTAGCGATTGCCCGCCATCACCCCGACGGGTGCGCTGGAACTGACCGTCCGCAGTTCGGATGAGGCACGCGCCACCGTCTGATTCTCCGTTTCCGCGCCCGTGCTGGGGCGTGTTTTATAGCGTTCGTCGGGGTGGGGACCCCCACGACGATGCAACGACAACGAGAGCGAGCACTTCCGCGACGGCAGTTCCTTCGAACACAGGCCGGCCTGGTCGGCACAGTCGCCCTGATCGGCGGCGGAACCACGACTGTACTGGCACAGGACTCCGAGAACGAATCCGGATCCGAAACCGGATCCGACTCCGGAACCGAATCCGAGAGTCCGTACACCGAAATCTACGACGAGAGCATCGACGATGTCGTTCTCGTCGTTGTTGGGGGCACCGGCGACGGTACCGGGACCGAAAATCAGCAGGGCGGGCTCGGCTCCGGATTCGTCGTCGACGACCACGTCATCACCAACGCCCACGTCGTCGGCGAGGCGAGCGACGTCGAACTCCAGTTTCGCGACGAGCAATGGCGAACCGGCTCGGTCGTCGGCGCCGATCCGCACAGCGACATCGCCGTTATCGAGGTCGACGACTTCCCCGACATCGTCAACGGACTCTCCTTTGCCGACGACGACCCCGTCATCGGCCAGGAGGTGCTCGCCCTCGGCAACCCGCTCGGACTTGATGCCTCCGTCTCACAGGGACTCGTCAGCGGGATCGACCGCTCGCTTCCGAGCCCGACCGGCTTCGCCATCCCCGCCGCGATCCAGACCGACGCGCCGGTCAACCCCGGCAACAGCGGCGGCCCGCTCGTCACTCTCGACGGCGACGTGCTCGGCATCGTCTTCGCCGGTGCCAGCCAGACGATCGGCTTTGCCATCTCCGCACTCCTCGCGGAACGAGTCGTCCCGCAACTTATCGACACCGGGACGTACGAACACGCCTACATGGGCGTCGGCGTCCTCCCGGTCGGGCCACGGATCGCCGAGGCGAACGACCTCGACGAACCGCGCGGCGTACTCGTCGCGGAAACCGTCCCCGATTCTCCCGCCGACGGCGTCCTCGAACCGGTCTCCGAGGAGACGACCGTCGACGGAACGCCCGTCCCCGTCGGCGGCGACGTAATCGTCGCCATCGAAGGCGAACCGATCCCGAACGAGGACCGCCTTTCGACCGTTCTGGCGCTCGATACCTCCCCCGAAGACACGATCGAAATCGAGATCGTCCGCGACGGAGACCACCAGACGGTCGATCTCACCCTCGAAGAGCGACCCGAACAAGAGACGCAGACCCAAACGCCGCCCGAACCGCCCTGAGCAGCCGCTTGCCGAGACTCGGCAGTTGCAAGCGCGCAATTGTCGGCGTCGGATCTGGTGTGACCGATCACCCGACCCATGACCGAAATCGGCTACAAACTCATCTGCGAGGAACACGGCCCCAACGAACTCGTCGACTACGCCACCCTCGCCGAACAGTCCGCCTTCGAGTTCGCGATGATCTCGGATCACTTCCATCCGTGGACATCGACCCAGGGCGAGAGCCCGTTCGCCTGGAACGTGATCGGCGCGATCGCACAGGCGACGACCGATCTCCGACTCGGCACCGCGATCACGTGCCCGATTATCCGCTACCATCCGGCGATCATCGCCCAGGCGGCCGCAACGGCCGGCGTCCAGCTTCCCGGCCGGTTCTTCCTCGGCGTCGGCACCGGCGAGCAACTGAGCGAACACATCCTCGGCGACCGGTGGCCGGAACACGAGATCCGACTCGAGATGCTTCGCGAGGCCGTCGACGTCATCCGCACCCTCTGGGAAGGGACCACCACGAGCTATCACGGCGACTACTACACCGTCGAGAACGCTCGCATCTACACGCTCCCGGATGACCTCCCGCCGATCCACGTCGCCGCCGACGGCCCGAAAACCGCACAAGCCGCCGGCGACATCGGCGACGGCCTCGTCGCCGTCCGTCCCGACGACACCCTCGTCGACTCCTTCGAGACGGACGAAAACGAGACCGCGGACGCACCCCGCTACGCTGAACTCGACATCTGCTACGCCGAAGACGAACAGGAAGCGATCGAGACGGCTCACGAAATCTGGCCGCAAGCGGCACTGCCGGGGAAACTCATGTGGGAACTCGCGACGCCCGCTCACTTCGAGCAGGCGACTGAAGCGGTTACGGCGGACGAAATCGCGGAGCGAGTCGTCTGCGGGCCGGATCCCGAAGCGCACATCTCGGCGATCCAGGAGTACGTCGACGCCGGCTTCGACCACGTCACGATTCACCAGATCGGGCCGAACCAGGCCGAGTTCGTCGAGTTCTACGAGAACGAAGTGATACCGGCGATCGAATGAGTACCGTGTGTTAGTCGGTTGTCTCCGCTTGGTCGTCCGCCTCGTTCTCTGCGTCCTTGTTCTCTGCTTCCTCGCTCGTTTCTTCGAGTTCATCGTCGGCAGCCCCGCCGCGGTCGTCGCGCCGTGGGGCGCTCTGCGAGCCGACTTCGGTGCTCCCGTCGTCGGCTTCGTCGGGATCGCGGTCGATCCGTTCGAGTTCGTCTTCGATCTCCGCCTCGCGTTCGGATTCGTACTCGTCCGCGCGGTCGGTATCGTCTTCTGCCATGTGCCCGGCTTCGTTGTCGAACGGTTTGGACGACAGGCCGTCGAGTGCAACGTGGGACACGAAAGACAAATAAAAGACCCCGCGCTGTGAATAGACAAATATGGACGTTCCCTACGACCTCACCTCGTACGTTCGGGTGTTGAAAATGGCGACGACACCCACCAGTCAGGAGTTCTTCCAGGTATCGAAAATCGCCGGTGCAGGAATCCTCCTGGTCGGATTGCTCGGATTCATCATTGGAGGGATCATGCTTCTGTTACCGGGCGGTGGTCTCTGATGGGCATCTTCGCTGTCAAAACGACGGCGAGTCAGGAACGCACCGTCGCGGACATGATCATCAACCGCGAGGAACCCGAGATTCACGCCGCACTCGCCCCGGACTCGCTCACCTCCTACGTGATGGTCGAGGCCGACGGTGACGCCGTCCTGAGCCGCGTCCTCGAGGACATCCCACACGCCCGCAACATCGTCCCGGGCGAGTCGGATATCTCCGAAGTCGAGCACTTCCTCTCGCCGAAGCCGGACGTCGAAGGGATCGCCGAGGGCGACATCGTCGAACTCATCGCCGGCCCGTTCAAGGGCGAGAAGGCCCAGGTCCAGCGCATCGACGAGGGCAAAGATCAGGTGACGGTCGAACTCTACGAGGCGACGGTTCCGATCCCGGTGACGGTCCGCGGGGACCAGATTCGCGTGCTGGACAGCGACGAGCGCTAAGACGACCACCGTCCGGCGCATCTCGTCTCGAATTGCGAACACCCACCAGCACCGCTTTTTCCCGACTGGCACTTCGACTGTCGCGCCGACCCGCTACCGATCTAACTCAGTTGCGATCGCTTCGGTATCCGCCACATCCTCGATCGCCGACAGCAGTTCCTCGCGCTCGCGAACCTCGGCTGAACTCGCGCCGTACGCGCGGACGTACTCCGCACGACTATGTTCCGTAAAGGCGTGCCGAATCGCGAGATAGCCGTCCGGAACGACCGTCCCACAGACGTTGCACTCACACTGGTCGTGCTCGGTCGCCTGATGGACGACGGCCGATTCGACATCCGCGAAGACCTCGCCACAGCCATCGATTCCACATTCCCAGGCCATTCGTCTTCACAGTGAACTCGAGAGGCCGTCCTAATGGTCTTTTCGCAGTCTATGTGATCGCAAACAGACATAGAAGTCCCACCGCCAGGGAGCAGGATGGAACTCGTGACCATCGAATCGGTAGCGACAGGTGTAGAAATGACAAGAAATAATCGTGAGATGCCGAGTCTGATAGTGACAGCCATACACCATTCCGGCCCAGATCCAACCGTTAACCGAGTTCAGAATCAGAATTCATAACTTTTCGGTCGCGAAACGGGGGCATGTGAGTGACGTGAGCGACGGAGTGGCGTCTCGAGTCGACTGTCACACGAAGGTCCTCAACGAGGCCGTGATCGAACGGGCGACCGAGGCAGGACTCGACGCGATGGTCTATGCACCGCACTTCCGGCGGCTACCGGAGATTCGCGAGATTGCAGCCCGGTATTCGACCGAAGAGCTGTTGGTCATCCCCGCCCGCGAGGTGTTTACCGGCACCTGGACGGACCGGAAACACGTCCTCGCGCTGGGTCTCGAGGACCCAGTTCCCGATTTCATCTCGCTCGAAGCGGCGATGGCCGAGTTCGACCGCCAGGACGCAACGGTCCTCGTTCCGCATCCCGAGTTCGCCACCGTCAGTCTCACGACCGCCGATCTGTACCGCTACGAGGGGACGATCGACGCGATCGAGATTTTCAACCCGAAGCATCTGCCCCACCACAACCGGCGGGCTCGGGAACTCGCAACTGAACTCGAGTATCCCCCGTATACGTCGTCCTACGCCCATCTCCCGCGTTCGATCGGGAGCGCCTACACCGTCTTCGAGCGGGCGATCGAAACGGAACGGGACCTCCTCGATGCACTCGACGACGGCGTCTCGCGGCGCGTCGTCTATAAGAACGGCCTGCGACGGTGGCGAACGACGGCGAACGAGTTGCTCCATCTGGGCTATGAGAACACCTGGGAGAAGGCCGACCGGCTGTTTCTCTCCGGCACGGAGCCGACGCATCCGGATCACATCGCATACGACGGCCGGTTCGACGATGCGGCCGTTTACTGAGGCGTCGGTCGTTTCTCATCGAATCACGGCATCGTTCCGTCCGCTCCTCCTCCACGCACTCTCCCCCCTTCCCAGCGCCGCAGTCCAGAGCGTCGATCAGCAATCGGGAAGCGTCTCGCCAACCCGTTCCCAGTGACTGCCGCGCCAGAAATACTGCCCGCACGACTGACAGCGCCAGACCGGGGTAGGGCCCGTCGACGACCGTGACGATCCGTCGTCCCGACCGGCGGCCGGCGTTTCGCTCTCGAACGCGCCGGGTTCTGGCGCGTACTCCGGCGTCGATTCTGACGGATCGACCCGTTCGAGCCGTCCGTTGCACCGCCCGCAAACGGCCGGTTCCGGCGGGAGTTCGAGTTCGACGCCGGCCTCGTGCAGTTGCGCGAGTTGCTCGTCGACCTCGTGTGCCGTCAAGAGAATCGCGTCCGCGGCACGGTTCGCGAGTTCACTATCGCGCGTCACGATCGTTCGGTCGTCGGCGCGAGCGGCGGCGATCACGTCGTCGTCCGCCTCCAGATTCCGGTCGCCGGCGTAGACGGTGTCGTAGTTGCACATTCGGAGGTACGAGACGAGGCCGCCGCACATGGTGTCGAGGAGAAATTGCATGGGCTGTTCGAAAACGGCACAGCCGATCAGTGCAAGAACTCCCGCACCGCCTCGAGTTCCCAGGTGTTGATTACGTCTCCCGGTTCGGCCCACCCGCGGCGGGCCGTGTGGACGCCCCAGCGCATGAACTCGAGCGTCGACGGCTGGTGGGCGTCCGTGTTGATGGCGATCTTGGCACCCGCGTCGATGGCGGCCTGGACGGCGCTACCCCACAGGTCCAGGCGTCGCGGGTTGCTGTTTACCTCGAGTGCGGTGTCGTGTTCGGCGGCCGCCTCGCCGAGGGCGGTCGCGTCGAAGTCGAGTCCGGAGCGTTCGTTCAGCAGTCGGCCGCTCGGATGGCCCAGTACGTCGACCGCGGGGTTTTCGACCGCGCGAACGAGCCGGTTCGTCGCCCGCTCGGTGTCCTGGTCGAGGGCGCTGTGCGTCGACGCGACGATCACGTCGAGGGCGTCGATGGCCTCCGTGGAGAGGCCGATCTCGCCGTCGGCGTCGACGTTCGCCTCGATGCCGGCGAAGACGGCGATGTCGCTCGCGGCGTCGACTTCGCGGATCTGCTCGACCTGCTCTAGGATTTCGGTGTCCGATAGCCCCATTCCGCCGACGATACCCGGTCCCTCGGCGTGGTCGGCGAGTCCGAAGTAATCGTAGCCGCGCCCGTCGGCGGCCTCGACCATCTCCTCGATGGTGTTGTTGCCGTCCGACCACTCCGTGTGGCTGTGGAAGTCGCCACGGATGTCCTCGCGCGTAAGCAGGTCGGGAAGCGTTCCCGACTCGGATGCCTCGATCTCGCCCCGATCCGTCCGCAACTCGGGCGGCATCCAGTCCAGCCCGAGGGCCTCGTACATCCCCTCCTCCGTCTCGCCCGCCAGCCGGTCGCCGACGCGTTGACTGCCGTCCGTCGCCGAGTCCGACCCGTCGCCGTCTGGGCCGGCGTCGACCTCGCTCACGTCGAACACGCCGTACTCGTTCACCTTCAACCCCCGATCGATCGCGTAGTTTCGCAGGCTGACGTTGTGGTCCTTGCTCCCCGTAAAGTACTGCAGCGCCGCGCCGAACTCGTCGGGGACGACGACGCGAAGATCCACGCGAATCTCGCCGACGCGAACGCTCGCCTTCGCCGGTCCCGACTCGATCTCGCTGTCGACGGAGTCCCATTCGACGAACTGCTCGATGACGGCCTCGTTGTCGTTCGTTCCGACGAGGACGTCGACGTCACCGATCGTCTCACGCCACCGCCGGATCGAGCCGGCGACCTCGCAGCGTTCGACTTCCTCGATCCCCTCGAGTTCGGCGAGCACGTCGTCGGCGAGCGGGCGCGCCTCGCCGAGCAGTTGGCGCGTCCCGACCTCGCGGGCGAACTCGATGTTGTCGCGGATGTTCTGCTCGGTTTTCGGGCCGAAACCAGAGACCGCCTGTATCTCGTTCGCTTCGGCGGCCGCCTCGAGATCGTCCAGGGTTTCGATACCCAGCTCGTGGTACAGCTTCCCGGCCGTCTTCGGGCCGACGCCCTCGATCCGGGTGATGTCGGCGATGTCGATCGGGAGTTCAGCCTGCAGTTCCTCGAGTTCATCGATCGAACCCGTTTCGACGTACTCGACGATTTTGGTGGCGATCGCGTCGCCGACGCCGTCGATGTCTTCGATGGCGTCGCGGTCGCCCGCCTCGACGTAGTCGGCGATCGGTGACGGGTGCGCACGGACGTTTTCAGCCGCGCGGCGGTACGCGCGCGGTTTGTACTCCACGTCGTCGGCCTCGAGCAGGTCGGCGAACTCCTCGAAGCGGCCGGCGATTTCGGCGTTGGTCGCCATCGCGATCAGCGCCCCCTCCGTGAACTCGCGTCGTCCTCGCGGCCGAGCGCCTGTTTCAGGAACGACATCCAGCGTTTCGTGTCGGCGGCCTGCTGGGCTTTTTGTTCGCGCTCGAGATCCGTCGGCCCGAGGTTCTCGAGGGCGTTCAGGCCCCGGTCGATCCCGATGATGCTCTGTGCCAGTTCCTCGCCCTCCTCGCGGGTGATGTCGCCCTCCTCGATCGCCTCGATGCGCTCGACGCGTTCCCGGCGGAGGTTGCGTTTCGCCTGCTCGACGCGATCGCGCTCGCCGGCTGGCACGGTCTCGCGGCGTTTGATCTCGAAGACGAACGTTCGGAGGTCGATCTCCTCGCCCTGGACCGTGATCGTCTCCGGAATGTCCGCGCCGACGGTCGCGCCCTCGCGCTCGACGCGCTCGAGCAGTTGCTTGCGCTCGAACTCTTGCACGTCTCAGTATGGGGCTCGCGGCGCTAAAAATGTACAGTCCGGTCAGAACTCCCATACTGCTCTCGTCATGCACCCGTCAGTCACACGAACCCCAAACCCCTTAGCGACGCCGTGCATACCCCCATCAATGGCTACGTGCGACGTGTGTGGGAAAGACGAAAACATGCCGTACAACTGTCGGCACTGTGGCGGCACTTATTGTGCCGACCACCGGCTGCCAGAGAACCACGATTGCTCCGGCCTGCAAAACTGGAACGATCCGAGCGGCGTCTTCGACAGCGGCTTCGACGAGAGCGTCAACGGCGGGACAAGCACGTCGAAGAGCGCGAGTTCGCGCGTTCTCGACGCCCTCCCGATCGATACCGGACCGGGCGGGCCGCTCGCGTACTTCCGCGGGAACATGACGTATACGTTCCTCGCGCTGATGTGGCTCACGTTCCTCGCACAGATCGTCGTGGGTGCTGTTAGTGGGGTACTCAATTACCCCGGACTTGTCCGGGATCTGTTCGTCCTGACGCCCCAGCATCCGGAGTACGTCTGGACGTGGGTGACGTCCGTCTTCGCCCATGGTGGTATCCTCCATATCGTGTTCAACAGCATCGTGATATTCTTCTTCGGCCCGCTCGTCGAGCGCTACGTCGGGTCGCGGAAGTTCGCGGCGCTGTTTATCGTCAGCGGTGCCCTGGCCGGACTCAGCCAGGTTGCCATCCAAATCTATCAGGGGCCGGTTATCCCGGGCTTTGGCGGCGTCCTCGGTGCCAGCGGTGCAGCCCTCGCGATCATGGGCGTGCTCACCGTCCTGAACCCGAAACTCACCGTCTACCTCTACATGATCTTCCCCGTTCCGATCTGGGTACTCACGGCCGGGACCGCGGTCATTAGCATCTTCTTCATCGGCACCGGTGGCGGCGGAGATATCGCTCACGCGGCTCACCTCGTCGGTCTCCTCGTCGGCCTCGCCTACGGCGAGTACGTCAAACGAACCAAAACCGTCCGCACGTCGGGGCAGTTCAGACTCGGTGGCGGCGGGCCGGGTGGCCCGGGCGGTCCCGGCGGCCCCGGCGGTCGTCGGCGCTTCTAACCGTCCACACCGTCGTCACCGCACCTCGTTCCTGCCACTACTCCACTCTCCCGTTCCTCCTCGTCGCCGTATCATCCTCAACGCCTATTTTCGCTCGGTCACAACACCTACTACCACGACCAATGTGTGCACCTCCGCCCCGCCCCGATCTCGCACCCGATCCCGAACTCGACCGCGCGGCAATGGAATCCCTCCAGCGCGAAATCGCCGACACCGCCGTCTTCACCGACGAGTTCACGTTCGATTGCGAGTCGCTGACGAATCCGCTGGCCGCGAGCGCCGCGGCCGACGCCGATCCGCCGACCGTCGTCGGCGCCGACCAGTCGTTTCTCACCAACGACGCGGGCGATCAGGACCGAGCGCTGAGCGCCGTCGTCGCCGTGCGCGGCGGCGAAGTGATCGAGCGCGTCGCCGCCGTTACCGACCTCGAAACGCCCTACATTCCGGGGCTGCTGTCCTTCCGCGAAGGCGGCGCTATTCTCGCGGCACTCGACGAACTCTCTGTCGAACCCGACCTCTTCCTCTTCGACGGGAGCGGTCGCATCCACTTTCGGCAAGCCGGAATCGCGACCCACATCGGCGTCGTGTGTGACGTGCCGAGCGTCGGCGTCGCGAAGAGTCTCCTCTGTGGCACGCCTCGCGAGGAGACGGCGGACCTGCAGACCGGAACGCGCGTTGGCATCGAGGCGAACGCGAAGGTCGACGCACCGGAGGGGACGCTACTCGGCTACGCCGTCCAGACGCGCCAGTACGACTCGCCGAATCGGTACATCAACCCGCTGTACGTCAGCCCCGGCCACCGCATCGGTCCTGAGACGGCCGCCGATATCGCGCTCGCGTTGGCGTCTTCCTACAAGCTGCCGGAGCCCGTCCGCCTCGCCGATAGCTACGCCACCGAGGCCAAACGCGACTACGTGGACTCCTGAATCCTGGTCTCTGAACTCGCATTCGTGTCCCGCCGAATGCGGTATTCGATACGCAGACGGCACCGGGATTCCGCTATCGGCAGCCTGATATGACGGATCAACCTCTTGCCAAAACGGATACAGATGGTCGACCGATCGCGCGTACTCGGCGTCTGGCGACGGACGATTTCGCTGTCCTGGCCGATCGCGCTCCAGCAGACGTTCAACACGCTGATGCGGACGGTCGACATCGTCGTCACCGGACTCTTTTCGCCGGCCGCCGTCGCCGCGATCGGGCTCGCGGACCTCTACGCGCAGATTCCACTTCGCATCGGCCTCGGACTCGGCACCGGTTCGATCGCCCTCTCCAGCCAGGATACCGGCAGGGAGGCGACGGCGACGCGCGACCGAGCGATCACCCAGGCGATCCTCATCGGGTTCCTGGCCGGCCTGCCGCTGATCGCCGTCGGCCTCGCCCTCTCGAACTCCCTCATCGCCGTCCTCGGTGCCGAACCCGAGGTCGTCCGAATGGGCGGGCAGTACCTCGCGCTCGTCTTCGTCGCAGCGCCCATGCGAATCGTCGGCCTCGTCGGTGCCCGATCGCTACAGGGAACCGGCGACACGCGGACACCGATGGCCGTCAACGTCGTCGCGAACGGGGTTAACATCGTCATGACGGTCGGACTCGGACTCGGGATCGGCGTCTTTCCCGAACTCGGCATCGTCGGCGTCGGGTTGGCGACGGCGGTCAGTCGAACGATCGAGGCCATCATGATAACCGCCGCAATCGCGAGCGCCTGGACCGAACTCTCGTTCGCCCGCCCGCGATCGGTGACGATCACGCGCCAGTTGGTCGCCGTCAGTCTCCCGAACTTCGCGGAGGGGATGAGCACGTCGCTCGCGAACTTCCCGTTCAACGCGCTATTGCTCACGTTCGGCACGGAGGTCAACGCCGCCTACCACATCGGCCGCCGAATCTACCAGCAACTCACCGGGCCGCTGTACCGGTCGTTCAACGTCGCCGCGAGCATCGTCGTCGGGCAGACCCTGGGTGACGGCAGACCGGATGATGCACGGTTTTCGGGGCTCGCAATGACCGCGCTCAGCGTCCTGACGCTCGGAATTGCCGGTGTCGTTCTGGTCGTCGGCGCAACGCCGATCGCCCGCGTGTTCACGAACGACGCCGAGACGCTCACCCACGCCGCCACGTTCACCCGCGTCTTCGGCGTCTCGATGCTGTTCTTCGGTATCTTCTTCCCGATCTCCGGAAGCCTCCGAGGCGCAGGTGACACGCGGACGCCGTTTTACGCCCGCTTTACCGGCACGTTCGGCTTCATGCTCGGCGTGTCCTACCTCGCGGGGATCACGCTCGACTACGGCCTTCCCGGCGTGTACGTCGGTATCGTTCTCAGTTACGCCTGGTGGACGGTCGTCGTCACGGCGGGCTTCCTCTGGAGCGACTGGGCCGACACGGCAGCAGCACTCATGAACGAACGGCGAAACCTCTCGGAGTGAGATGCCGCTGCACCGATCCCAGTCCCGATTACACGACTGACCCTCATCACCGATAGAACTTCCACCGAGCGCGACAAACCGTCGATACTTAGGTATCGTCTCACGAACGGGTCACACATGGCCACCGCTGAGGAAGACGAGAGTCCCGCGGAATCCGACGAGGTCGGGGCCGACAGCGCCGACACCGACCGATCCCGGGGATCGACCGATCCCGAGACCGCGACCGCGACCGGAACGACGACTCCATCCCAGTCCGACCGTGACGATCGCACGTCGTCGAACACGGACGCCGACGACGACCGCTACACACGCAAACAATCCGTCCTGATCACCGGCTGTTCGTCCGGTATCGGGCGCGCCACTGCCAAGGCATTTCTCCAGCGAGACTGGCAAGTCATCGCAACGGCCCGCAACGCGGACGACATCACCGATCTCGAGGAGGCCGGCTGTACGACACTCGAACTCGACGTAACCGATCCCGACCAGATCGCGTCCGTCGTCGAACGAACCGTCGACATCGCCGGCTCGATCGACTGTCTCGTCAATAACGCCGGCTACGCCCAGATGGGTCCCCTCGAAGACATCTCGACGGCGGATCTCCACCGCCAGTTCGATGTCAACGTCTACGGCCCCCACCGGCTCATCCGCGCCGCACTGCCACATATGCGCGCCCAGGGCGAGGGCCGGATCATCAACGTCTCGAGCGTGATCGGCCGCATCTCTATCCCCGGCTCCGGCACCTACGCCGGCTCGAAACACGCACTCGAGGCGATGACCGACTCGCTGCGCGCCGAGGTCGACGAGTTCGGTATCGACGTCACCCTGATCGAACCCGGCCCGGTCGAGACGAACTTCACGAACCGCGTCGACGAGGAACTGCCCGAAGACGAGCGGACCCCAGCCTACGAGTCGCTGTACGAACTCTACGACGAGGCGCAGTTGATCGGGGGCGGCGCAGGCGGCCCCTTCGCATCCGAAGCCGACGATGTTGCGGCAGCGATTCTCGATGCGGCCTCGACGCCGGAGCCGCCGGCGCGGTATCCCGTCGGGCCGCTGGCCCAGTACGGCGTCTACGCTCGGTTCCTGCCGGATCGGCTGCGAGATGCGGCCTACGGCCTCCTTCGGAAACTCGCCTGACGCTGTCGTATCACTATAGTAACTCTTTTACAAATCCCCGAATAGAAAGAAACGGTTACCGGTCATGTCGAACTCGGAACTCGATACCGTTGAACTCGCGGACGCAGTTTCGAACGTCCTCTACAGTATCGCCGGTTGGCTCTCGATCATCGTTGGACTTCTCGGGACGCTCACAGTCGCTCTAAAGCTCGCGGACGAAGGACTCACAGATGGCGAGCTACTGCCGCCAGCGATTGTCCTTGCCGTCATGCTCGGTCTCGTCGCTCTCGGTATCTTCGTGACGCCCAGGTTCCGACGCCGACTGAACCGACGAGGCACATTGTCGCAGTTCGGATACACCAACTCCGTCGACAGTCGTGTCATCCGCCCAGAAGCGGAGTGTGCCGAACGCTGTGCGAGCTGTCGCTCCCGGATTGAGAAGGGCCTGGTGCGGCGGTATCGAACCGAGTTCACAGTCGCCGGTATTCCAGTCTACACGGGTTCCGAGGGACGCAACCACTACTGCTTCGAGTGCGCACTCGAGGAGGTGTTTCCAGCGGGGAGCGGGCGCTCGGCTCCGGAGAGGGCGGATTTCGACGACAAGGACGATACGGAACTCGACAGCAAGGCCGGCAAGGATACCGACAGAGACACGGTCAACTCCGTTGCACTCACCACACGCGACTAGTCGCGCCGTGGTCGGCGACAGGTCAATCCGCAGCCGCCTGCCGTACTGACGCTCCAGAACAGGTCAACGTGTACGCGCCACCCGGGCGTCTATTCACGTAGCCCGCCCGCTGCAGCGCTCGACAGTGTCGGTCGACCGTCATCGGGTGGATCGTCATCTCGAGCGCCGTCGCAATCTCCGCGACGGTTATCGCCTGCGTCGTCTCGAGAACGGCGAGAATCGAACGTTCCTGAGCTGAAAGCGATGTCATGGGACAGAAGGGCCGAAGGATGACGAGTTCACTGCTATGGGAGCGCGGTCTCCGGGTGTGGCGTTTCGCCTGGGGGGAGGCCGGGCGTCAGCTGAACTCGGCTGCGTCGTCGCGTCGTGCCCGTGTCTATCGTTGGCGAGGGCCCCAATCAAGCGGCGCGCCGATTCCCAGCGTCTGGGAACGGCCTGTCATCGCAAGAGACTGTCGGATCGAGTGGAGGTAGCCGCTCCAGGCCTCGGCGAACTCGGTGGGGAGCAACCCCAGGTCGATACACCGCGCCATCGGGAGCCACAGCAGTGCGACGAGCGTGATCAATACGATCTCGTTGACGTTTGAGTCCGACGGCGACGCGGGCCATCTGGGAGAGCGAGATGTAGCCGCGAAGACGATGGCGTTGGGCGGTGTCGCAACCGGGAGCAGTATCGATTCTCGTCTTTGCGACGGAGCTGGGCGGTATCACAGACGTTCAGCCACCGGTCGTCTGGAGATGACGGAGTTCTACTCACCGTCGTCACAGCAGCGCAATCGCGAAGCACGACCGGTTGTGACGGATGGACTACTCTGAGTCGATCTCATCCCGTTTCTGCGTCTGCCACCAGTGGATCGCCCAGTTTGGGAGAAATAGCAGAACCACGGCTACGACGCTTACAAACGCGATTATCAGTATCTCGATCATCGATGCTGAAACCGAATACGACACGATTTGTCGTGTGTGTTTTGCCGCCGTACCGAACGAGTTCAAAGCGGTGCCTGCCGGTGGAAATCCTGCCGGATAGGGAGGGCGCCGATCAGTATCGATATATAGCGACTTCCCGTCCACGCGATTGATGGAACACAGCGGCACCGAGACGCCTTCAGGCGAACCTGCTCTCGGTGTCAAAACTCTTGCGGGCGTCACGGGCCTCTGTGCGTTCGCCGTGGCCGGTTTCGGCATGGTCTCCATCGTCGACCTTGAGCCACGTCTCGCGTCGAAAACTCTGCTGTCGCTCGTCGCCCCAGCGTTGCTGCTCGGGTTCGGCCTCGGTATGCTCGTTCTAGCCGCGGGATTGTGGAACGGGCTGTACTGGGCCTGGAGTTGGATGGTTCTCCTCTATACCGGGAGTACGTTCGGTGGCCTTGCCGCAGGGATCACCACCGGCGACCCCTCAGCGCTCGGTAGCGCCGTGGTTTCGGGGCTCATTGCAGCATACCTCTACCGTCATCGCAACGAGTTCAACGCGACGAATCGCTGAGAGCGGTGTTCCGTTGCGGTCGTAACCGGCGCGGCCGATACAGGTGACGGCACGCCGAGACGGACAGCGGAAAATCACTTTCGGGCCCACATCGAATCATCGCCCACGTATCGCGCGTTGCTTCCCATCGACGAGCAGGAATAATCGGGCGTAAGCGCAGGTAAACGCCGTTCTCGACGTGGCGACCGGATTGCCTCGACGGATTCGAGAGCGGTTTCGAGGCGAGACGATCGAGTGGCCGACTACCGGAGACAGGCCGCAACGACTTCGAGCATTCCCACGCCGCGAACCTCGTCGGCGAACAGCGGCACTCGTCGCACGTCCGGCCCCCGAAAGAGGTCCTGGGCCTCCGCGAGCGCCGACTGCTGGACGTCCCAGCGGCGCTGACAGAACTCGCAATCGTCCAGGTTCGGCTGCAAGAACTCGCCGTCGACGTCGTCGGTGACGTTCGAAAGCGGCTCCATCACGCGGTTGACCACGACCGTGCCGACGGGTATCTCGAACTCCCGTAACTGCTCGCGCAGCCGCGTCGACTCGTAGACGCTCATCTCCTCGGGGATCATCACGATCCGAAAGTCCGTGCGCGTGGGATCCTGGAGCGCCGACCGGAGCCGTTCGATACGCGTTCGCAACTCCTTCAGGTCGGACAGATCCTGCGTCTGCTCCTCGTCGTCCTGGCCGCCGAACAGCCCCTTCATTCCCTCGAACATGCCGCTTAGTCGCTGGCGGAACTTGAGCATCCGGCCGACCATCGTGTCCATGACCTCCGGCAACTGAAGCAATCGCAAGGTGTGACCCGTCGGTGCCGTGTCGACGACGACGCGGTCGAATCGCTCGTCGTCCATGTACGCGAGCAACAACTGCATCGCCGCGGCCTCGTCCGCACCGGGCATCGCACCACCGAGCATCGCTTCCATGGGATTCTCCCCGCCGAGCATGTCGCCGAGTCCACCGAGTTCACCCAGGCCGCCGGCTCCGCTCTGGTCGCCGGAGCCGCCGAACGGGCCGCCCTCGCCGAATCCATCGGATCCGTCGGATCCGTCGCCCGCACCGAACTCGGCGTCCTCACCGCCGCCACCGAAAATCGCCTGGCCGCGTTCCGCAGCCGTTTCGGGGTCGATCTCGGCACCGTAGAGCGGCACGTCCTCGCGAAGTCGAGCCGGTTCGGCGGGCACGTCGATCTCGAACGTATCGGAGAGCGAGTGGGCGGGGTCCGTCGAGACGACGAGCGTGCTGGTCCCGCCCCGGGCGCTATCGAGCGCGGTCGCGGCGGCCATCGTCGTCTTGCCGACGCCACCTTTCCCGCCGTAGAGGACGTACTCCGGCCCGTCGATCGGCTCGTCGGACGGCTCGACATCGACCGTTTCCCGCGCTGGCTCCTCGTCGGACGAACTCGTCGGTGTAACCTCGATCGTATTCGAGTCGTCGCTCTCGGTTTCGCCACCGTCCGCACCGGCGACAGTCTCCGTCTCGTCCTCGTCGACGACTTCGACGTCGATTCCACTCATGCCAGCCGATTCGGTTCGATCACACGAGTATTCGTCGGTCCAGCGCGGGTCTCGGGCCGAACGAAGGACAGGGACACGACGGAACACACCAGTTATCGGACGACCGCAACCGGGACCGGCGACCGTCGAACGACGCTCTCCGCGACGCTCCCGAGCAACACGCGAGACACGCCCTCCCGCCCGTGGCTCCCGATAACGACCGTCTCGTAACCCTCATCGGCCGCCCGATCGACGATCCGTCGCTCCGGCTTGCCCGCCGCGATCTCCGTCTCGAGTTCACGATCCGCGCTCGCAGCGAGCGCGGTCGCCTCCTCGAGGAGGTCGGTCGCGTACTCGCGGGCCTGCTCGGTGATGGGGAGTCGGAGTTCCGGCCCCTCGAGCGGTTCGACCGTCGTTTCTGCGATCGGGATCACGTAGAGGGCGGTGATCGCCGCGTCGGGGAACGTTTCGAGCGCGAACTCGAGTGCGGCCGTTGCCGGTTCCGAGCCGTCGTAGGCGACGAGTATGCGGCCGTCACCGACGTGCTCTCGGGTCATTCGAGAGTTGACTCGTCGATCAGTTCGAACAGCGGATCGAAATCCTCCGGCAGGCCATTCCGTACTTTTTCGATGTTCCCTGGGGGAACCACGGCCGCGACGACAGCAACCAGCTGCTGGGCGTGGTAGTTCGCATCGGAACGATCGACGCCTTCCCGTTCGGCAACCCGGTCGAGAAACTCCTGATAGTCGAAGCGCTGTCCGTGGTCGGCCGCGATCAGATACCGGTCGATCTCCATCGGGAGCGGGCTGGCGAGATCGGTTGCCTCTCCCTCATGGAGCCGTTCTCCCAGCGTCGTCAGGACGGCTCGGCTCGCCCGAACGGCCTGGCCGGCCTGTGCGTACTCGAGTTCGTGTTGGACCTGGCCGATGAACTCGGTGTAGTTCATAGCGATAGGGATGACGACATCGACCCGGCTGATAAAGCTAGCAGTGGAAGCGGTACCCGGTATCCACTCGCCTTCGCTGCTTCGGCGGCGTTCGAAAGCGCGAACTCGAGGGCCGTCGGTGTTCGAACAGCGGAGAACTCGATTCGCGGGAGCGGCCGATCAATCGAAGTACTGCGCCAACCGTTCGGCGGCTTCCTCGACGCGCGGGGTAACGAGGGCGAACCGGAGCCAGTCGCTGCGAGAGTCCCCGAACGCGTTGCCGGGCATCCCCGCGACGCCGATCTCGTCGATCAATTGTTCGATGTTTGCGAGCGTCCCCGGATACCCTTCGAACCGAGCCATGACGTAGAACGCACCTTGGGGTGTTGTATAGGCCGCGCCCGCGGCGTCCAGCGCATCGGTGAACGTCTCGACGCGTTCGCGCAGCAGCTCGCGGTTGCGCCGATAGTAGTCCGGTCCCGTCTCGCGCAGGGCATGTAGCACCGCGTACTGGGCCGGGCGGCTCCCGGCGACGTTGACGAGCATGTGCCGACTCCGCGCGTTTGCGACGAGTTCGGGCGGGAAGATGGCGTACCCGACTCGGAAGCCGGTGATCGCGAGCGATTTCGAGAAGGCGTTGGTGACGATTCGGTGCTCGGAGTCGACGCCGAGGGCGCTCGAGAACTGGCCCGAGAGATCGAAGTGGTCGTAGACCTCGTCGCTGATGAGGATCGCGTCGTACGCGTCGGCGATGGCGACGAGTTCGCGAACGGTTTCCTCGGGATACACCGCACCCGTCGGGTTATTCGGCGAGTTGACGACGATGGCGGCCGTCTCGTCGCTTGCGGCGGCGCGCACGTCGGCGGGATCGAGTTGGCCGGTCTCGTCCGTCGCGACGAAACGCTGTGTACCCCCGAGCATCGTCGTCTTGCCGGGATAGTAGGGGTAGACGGGTTCGGTCAACAGGATCTCGCTCCCCCGGTTGCGTTCCATCGCTCGGGCCATCGCGAGATAGTTCGCTTCGCCCGCCCCGTTCGTGATGACGACCTGGTCGACGTCGACGCCGCGGCGGTCGGCGATTTCCGCGCGCAGTTCGACCAGTCCGTCGCTCGGGGGATACTGGAATCGGTCCGGGTCGGCGTCGGCGAACTCGTGGAGGCCGGTTCGAAGCGCCTCGGGTGGCTCCCAGTCGGGGTTGCCGCTGACCATGTCGATGACGTCGGTCTCCGCACGGTCGGCGTACTCCATGACGTGGAAGAAAAGCGGCGTCTCGTACTCCATGAGTGTGTATGGGTCTGCCCGTACCGTCGTTCTTTCCGTTCGTCGTTCTTTCCGTTCGTCGTTCTCTCCGTTCGTCGTTCTCTCCGTTCGCCGTTCTCTCCGTTCGTCGTTCTCCCCGTTCGCCGTTCTCGGTGGCCTCCTGGCCGTCCCATCCGTCGCTCATCCGACGGGGAGCCAACCACGCCTTGACAACGCTGGATCCCCTTCGGACAGCTATGAACGACGACATCGATCGCACCCTCCCGATGGACGTTGCCGACGCGCTTCGAGAGACCGAAGAGACGCTTTCGGTCGCCGAATCCTGTACCGGCGGCCTGATCGGGGCGGCGATCACCGCCGTGCCGGGCGCGAGCGACTACTTCGAGTCCGGGCTGACGACCTACGCCTACGACGCCAAACGTCGCCACCTCGGCGTCGGTCGGGAACCACTGGACGAGCACGGTGCCGTCTCCGAACCGGTCGCACGGGAGATGGCCCGCGGCGTCCGCGACGTGACGAACGTCACCTGGGGCGTCTCGACCACCGGCGTCGCCGGTCCCACCGGCGGGAGCGAGGAGACGCCGGTCGGCACCGTCTTCATCGGCGTCGCCTACGCCGGCCCCTGGGGAAGCGAGTCCTCCTACGCGACGGTCTCGCGCTACGAGTTCAGCGGCGACCGGGCGGACGTTCGCGCGAAGACCGTCGATCGGGCGCTCGCGGATTTGCTCGCGGAAGTCAACGGCCAGCATTCCGAGGCGGTCGACGCCGAGACTGATATCGATCTCGAGACAGACACTGACGCCGATACCGGCACCGGAACCGACACCGAGACTGATACTGATACGGCCGAGTGAGAGTCACAAAAGAAAGCTATTCGGCGGTCGGATTTCGAGTATCGGGTGATGAACAAGAAGGGGCACGTCCTCAACGCCGCGCTGTTGAGTATCGGACTGGGATACCTGCTCGAACCGGCCGGGAATCTGGCGACCTTCGAGACCATCGTCTCCATCGGCGTTCCGATCACGCTCGGCGCGCTGTTTCCGGACGTCGACACCGCGTTCGGCAAACACAGAAAGACGCTGCACAACCTGCCGATTCTGGCCGGCTTCGTCGTCTTTCCCGAACTCTTCGGCAACCTCGAGTGGGTCTGGGTCGGTATTCTGACGCACTACGTCCTCGACGTGGCGGGGAGCAAGCGCGGGATCGCGCTCTTCTATCCTCTCTGGAAGCAGGAGTTCGGCCTGCCGGTCGGCGTCGCGGTCAGCAGTCGGCGCGCCGATCTCGTGACGGTCCTCGTGACCGCCGCGGAGGTCGCACTGGCGGCGGTTCTCGTGTTCCGGTTCCCGCAGGAAGGATTTGAACTCGCGCGGCAGTCGATCGGCCTGTAATCCTATTGACGACGGCCGCTACCGACGGTTCGGCGTCCACTCCTCGCAAGCGTCCATATCGTCCATGCCCTGTTCGTGGTAGGCGCAGTAGGGGACCATTCCCGAAGACGAGCGGACGTACTCGAAGTGTCTGCAGTTACCACAGTAGCGATCGGTCGGCTCGGCTGGTTCGGTCGCCGCGGCATCGTCCGGCGCATCCGTGACGATTTCTGCGTCCGTGCCATCGCCGAGCGGCTCGGACTCGATCGGCGAGGAGAGTTCAGTTGCGGTTGCGCCGCCGTCGCTCGTGACGGCTCCGGAGGCAGCTGTCGACCGCGTCGTAGCCGCCTCTCTCGTCGTCTCCGTTTTCGGAGCAGACGAGGCGGATCGGGTCGATTGAGATGTGGATGATCCGCCGTCGGTATCGTCGCCGTTCGTCTGCGTTTCGACGTCGCCGTCGGGGGTCCCACCGAGGAATCCGATGCCGCCGAGACCGCCCGGATCGGTCGATTCCTCGACTTCGACGACCGTCTGGTTGTGCCGCGTCACGTTCATCTCGAGCATGCCGCCGGGGTCGTTTCGAGTTTTGAAGTTGACGACGGCGACGAACAGACACCAGACGGCGATAAAGAGGCCGAGGAGATAGATCGCCGAGACTTCGAGTGTGAGTTGATCGCTGCCGTAGCGCCAGCGATGGGGGTAGGCGTACCAGAAGAGCACGACCCCGAGGAGGCAGAGACTCGCGCTGATCGCGGCGGCGGCCCGAACGCGACGACTCGCCGGCAAAACCGTAAAGACGCCGACGAGCGCGGCTGGGACACCGATTCCAGCAAGGACGCCGGCGACGCGGACGACCGCGTAGCCGTCGCCCATTCCCCAGTCGGTGTACCCGACCACGAACTCGGCGGCGACGTCCGTCGTGGCGACGAGTACGGCGACGACGGCGAGAATCGCACCCACCAGGACGAGCCCCGTACCGGCGTACAGCCGCCGTCGGCTCGTCACCTCCCGGGTGTTCCCCTCGTACGCCTCCGTCAGGCTTGTCATGCTGGCCCGTTCACCCTCCCAGCACAAAACGATACGTCAGACATATATCAAACATCAGATGGTTCTCCCGCACAAGTGCATAGTCGAAACGGAGATCCCACCCCTCAACGGTCGACGACCGGCACGTCGACGACGACCGCCCCTTCGTACTCGAGCGCCTCGCCTATCGTCTCGTCGATCTCGCTCGGCGATTCCAGGGTGATACCGGTCGCCCCGTGCGCCTCGGCGCTTCCGACCAGATCGACCGGCGGTTCGAACTCGATGCCGGCGTAGTCGAACTCGTCCGGGTCGCCGCCCATCAGCGCCGCCGTGTTCTCTTTGAGGATGCGATAGTTCTGATTGTCGGGGATGACGACGGTCAGATCGAGGTCGTACCGCGTCGCCGTGTACAGCGTCTGCGGATAGTAGAGGTACGAGCCGTCGCCGACGTACCCCAGGACGGACCGATCGCCGCCCGCCTCGCGTTCGGCGACGGCAGCGCCGACGCTCGCGGGCAGTCCGTAGCCGAGGCCGCCGCCTTTCGTCCCCAGTAGCTGATTGGCCTCGAACGGGAACTCGTCGAGAAGCGGCGGCGACGCGGTGATGGCCTCGCTGACGACGAGCGCGTCCGGCGCGACGCGGCGAAACGCCCGCGCGAGACCGGCTTTCGTGAGCGTCCCGTCGACCGTCTCGGGCGTCGCCGAACCGGACGCCTCGCTCTCGGCCCACGCGCGAACACCCTCGAGTCGCCGCTCCCGTTCGCCCTCGTCGACGGCCGCCGCGACCCGCTCAGCGAGTTCAGGCAGGACCGCCGCCGGATCGCCGAGCACCGCCGTATCGGCGGGGGCGTGCTTGCCGAGTTCCCAGGCGTCGGCGGCGATGTGGACGCAGTTCGCGTCGTCGGGGACCAACCGTCTCGTCGGTCGCGTGACCGTCGTGTTCGTCGAACAGCCGACGAAAACGAGCGTATCGGCGTCCATCGCCGCCGCGGTCGCTGGCGCTTTCGTCGAGAGGACGCCCTGCCACTGCTCGTGACCCGTCGGAAAGTTCACCTCGTAGGCCAGGATCTCGTTGTGAACTCGTGCGCCGGCGGCCTCGGCGAGTTCGACCGCGGCTGCGACCGCTTCGGAGCCCCGCCGCCCGACCTCGTCGCCGAGGACGATGACGGGTTCCTCGGCGTTGGTAAGCGCTGTGGCGGCCTCGCCGATGGCGTCCGCGTCGCCGCGTCCGGCGGTCGGAATCTGGCCGAGTCGTTCGGGCGACTGCTCCGTCTCGGCCTGCTGGACGTCGACGGGGAGCGAGAGGAAAACCGGCCCTGTCGGCGGCGTCAGCGCGGTTCTGACGGCCCGGCGGACCATCCGCGGAAGCGCTGCAACGTCTTTCACCTCGGCGCTCCACTTCGTGAACGGTTCGGCCATCGAGACGAGATCGCCGCTCAGGATCGGTTCTTCCTGTTGAAAGTCCCGGCTGTGCGTCCCGGCGGTGAGCAATACCGGCGCGCCAGAGATCTTCGCGTTGTAGAGGTTGCCGAGTCCGTGTGCCAGCCCGCCGGCGAGATGGAGATTCGCGACGCCGAGCGGGAGGACATCCGTCTGTGCCGCACTTCGGGTTTCGTCCGTAGCCGCATTCGCGTGGTGTCGCCGTCGCATCGCGTACCCCGCCGCGGCCCCGACCGCAACGTCCTCGTGGAGTCCGAGTACGTACTCGAGTTCGCTGTCGACGACCGACTGCATCAGCGGGAGTTCGGTCGTTCCCGGATTCCCGAATAAGTGGGTCACGCCGTACGATTCGAGACTGTCGACAAGGAGATCGGCCCCCGTATATCCCATGTGAAAACCTCTCTCGATAGCGCCCTTATAGAACTATCGTGGGTTCGTTGACGTGTCTGGCCCCAGAGGGCGGGCAATAGCGCGGAGAGACGTGCTGGCGAGACCTGTCGGGACCGGAAACGAAACCTTGAATCGACGCGCTCGCAAAGTTTCGGCTATGAGTGACGACGATGACTCGGAGCCGGCCGTCGCGCTCGGCGAGCACACGCCCGTCGAGGGTGCACCGCTCGCCCGCGTGAGTTCGCGACTGACCTGGCCGAAAGAGCGAAGCGAAGTCGACCGCCTCGAAGGTGACAGCGTCATTCGCACGCCTGCCGGCCCGAAAGAACTCTCGGCCGTCCTCGAGGACGTAGACGAGACGTACTTCCAGCGCCGACAGGAGTTCGAGGCTCACGTTCGCGAGGTTATCGGAACGGGACCGGTTTCGACAGCAGACGGCGAGTAATAGTAATCCGTGGCAACTGGGGACGAACAACACGCAAGCGGGCTGCTCCGATGGGTTCAGGAGCAGGGAAACCGGCTCTCCTGGGTCCAGAAATCACTGCTGGTCGGCGCTGTTCTGACGGTGGTGTGGATGCACGCCGTTCCCGGCGAGTTAGATCGCCGTGCCGTCATCGATAGCGTTCTCCTGATCGGCGGCCCGCTCGCACTCGGGCTGACCCACGGCCGACACGTCGGCTGGAATATTAACCGAGTGGCCGTCCGAAACGCCGTCTTGCTCTCGCTTTTCGTGCTCCCATTCTACCTCGTCGGCTCGACGCTGCCGACGATCCGCGAGTTCTATCCGATGTGGGGGACCTCCGCTGCGCCGGGCGAGTTCGTCCCGCACGCGATCAGGCTGTTCGTGCTCGCGCTGGCGGCCGAGACGTACTACCGCGGCTTGCTCTGCGTTGGAATTCGAGAAATCGGCATCAAAGCGGTGTTCATCAGCCCGATCGTCTACATGATTCACCACGCCTCGAAGCCGCCGATCGAGTTCGTCCTGTCGGGGCCGACGGACGTGCTGTTCGGTGCGGTAGACTACGAGTCAGACTCGATTTTGCCTTCGGTCATCGCCCACGGAGCGGGGCTCGTCTTGCTCGACTGGCTCGTTCTCCATGACCCGCTGTTCGATCCGACGCCGGTCCTCGAACTCGTCGAGTGGCTGCCGGTGCCGTTGTAGTTGCCTCCAGAAATCCGTCCGCACCCGACGGAACGCCGTCCGGGCTGAATTCCATCTGAGCTGAACTCGAGCGGGCACGAGGGGTCAGATACCGAACGTCGCCCGAAGCATGTCCCGCGTTCCGGGGCCGAGGCCGACGGCGACGACGGTAATCAACAGGAGGATCGCGTAGCGTGGACTCTCCTCGAAGATCGTGTCGTCGAAGATCCAGACGACGAAGACCGCTGCCGCGAGTTTGACGAGGAGGAACGGCCAGGCGTCGCCGGTGACTGCGACGATGCTCTCGGGCAGAATTGAATCGGTTAGATCGACGACCGCTGCGTTGATCGGGTGTTTCGGGATCAGGTTCCTGTCGTGGCCGAACGCTGTCGCCCAGTCGAGTCCGACGACGTTTGCGACGCCGTCGATCGAGTGTGCCCAGATGACGACTGCACCGATGAACTTCGTCCCGCGGTTGACTCCGGGGGCGAACCGATCGATCAAGGACCAGGTGATCGCCGTGGCGACGGTTGCACCGCCGACGATCGTGAGCAGGAGCAACGGATAGAACTGCACGTAGTCCGTCGTCGCGGAGAGGTATCCGAGGTAGCCGACCGTTCCGACGAGCAACGTCGTCCCGATTGCACCGAGTGGATACTCATAGCCCGACACGTAGTCGTTTCGCTCGAGCCAGACCGAGACGACGACGGCCAAAAGCGCCATGAAGAAGACGGTGAAGTAGATGAGCGGACTGATGATGATGCCCGACCACGGGAGCTGAATGGGGAGTTCGCCGGTCGCGCGATAGGCGGCGACGTTCGAGTCCTCCACGACGCGCAACGCCCCGCCGAAGAGCATGAACGGGAACAGGCCGTAGAAGCCGGCCCGATAGCGCTCGATCTCGAGGCGGTCGACCAGGAAGACGACGCCGACGACGGACAGAATGAGCGTCGGGATGTAGCCGGCGTAGGAGACGAACGTGTAGCCGGGCGACGCCGTCGGTCCGGCATCGACACCGGCCTCACCGCACGGTAGCTGCTCGCCACCTGCCCAAGCGACGCAATTCCACCCGTGAGCGTCCGCGACGACCGGCCCCCAGAAGTACTGCCAGATGATGTCGACGTACACTGGCTGGTAGAAGGCAGTCGCGGCGAGGGCCACCGCTGCGACGAGAGTGACGACGGTGAGGGCCCACACTTTCAACGGGCCGTACCGCTCGATCGACTCGTACATACCGAATATCCGTTCGAGCGAGCGCTTACCGTTTCCGGTTTCCGTCGTCTCTCGATTACACTGAACTCACCGTCCGGTCGCCGACTACGCGGCGTCGATCTCCCGTGCAACCGCGAGCACTTCGTCGTGCAACGCCCCGTTCGAGGCGACCAGTCCGTCGCTATCGTGTCGCCAGCGGTCACCCTCGAGATCGGTGACGACCCCGCCCGCCTCCCGGATCAAGCCGACGCCGGCAACGGTATCCCACGGGTTGGCTCGCCGGTTCGTCACGACGCCCTCGAGCGCCCCCGACGCAACCATCGCGAGTTCGAGTTGCGCACAGCCGAAGCGTCGCATATCGCTAAATCGGGTGACGATCGCTCGCGTCGCCGCGGCGTACTGGTCTCGCCGGTCGGTCGGCCACCAGTAGGTCGGACACACCGTGCTCGTCTCCGGATCGGTGCGGTCGCTGACGGTAAGCGGCTCACCGTTTACCGACGCGCCGTCCGGACCGAACCGGTAGGTGTCATCCAGGGCGGGACAGACGGTCGCCGCGCCGATCGGCTCTCCGTCGACGACGGCCGCGACCGCGGTGCCGAAGGCGCGGATCTCGTCGACGTAGTTGTTCGTGCCGTCGATCGGGTCGACGATCCAGGCAGGCCCGGCGTCGGGAACGGTCTTCAGTGCGTCGTCCTCCTCGCCGACGATAGGATCGTCCGGGTACGCCTCGCGGATAACGTCGATCACGGCCGCCTGCGCGTCGCGGTCGGCCTGTGTCACGACGTCCGTCTTGCCGTCTTTGAACTCGAGTTCGAGTTCGGTTCGAAAGGAGTCGAGGGCGACCGCCGCGCCGGCGGTCGCTGCGCGGGTGGCGAGGGTTGCGCGGTGGTCGCTATCTATCTCTGTGTCCGTTTGTCCGTCCGGTTCCGGATTCACACCTGACTCGGGATCGCCCTGGCGATCGCTCATTGCACAGCAGTGCGGCGTCTGTCCTGATAAGCACTGGCGATTTACGAGCGTCCCGTCCTCGCAACTCCCGGTGAGCGCCGGATAGACTGATCGTGTATCGCTTCCGGTCGATCAGCGTCCGACGGGGTCAGAGGCGCGTGCTGAACTCGCACCCGGTACCGGAGACGTAACTCCTAGTCATCGCGTCGTCACCGTGCAGCCGTTCGCCGTTACGATGGCGGTGTGCTCGGACTGACTGACAAGCGCTCCTCGTTCCGCTTTGAGAACGGGGTCGCTCTTGAGGACGCCCTTGCGTTCTAAGTTTCGAACGGTCATTGTGAGTCCGGAGATATCGTACCAGCGAGTCGTAAACGGGAGCTTTCGTCGCGTCTCGCGGAGCGTGTCGAGCAATTTTCGGCTGCGTCGATCGCGAACAGGTCGGTCAGCGTCGAGACGGAAAATGCGTTCGTCGCTTCCCTCCGTAACGCGGCCTCGACCGGTGGTGGCGAACGTCTCGACGGCGAGAACGTCCCCTTCGGAAAGCTCGATTCCAGTGTCACTACCGGTGTTCGGGAGCATCGGATCCGTATGAGCGTCGTAGTGACCGAGACCGTGACCGGCGAGATTCACAACCGGGCGAAATCCGCGGTCCCGGATCGTTTGCTCGATACTGTGACCGACTGTCCCGGTGTGGACGCCGGCTTCGATCGTCCGAAGTGCCGCCGCTAACGCGGCGTCGCTGGCAGCAACGAGTTCGTCGTGCGTCCCCGAGAGATCGATCGTTACAGCGGCGTCAGAGCACCAGCCGTTGACGTGGACGCCCATATCGAGCGTCACGAGATCCGAGTCGTCAAACGTCCTCTCATCAGCCGGTGTCGGAATCGCGTGGGATGCTTCTTCGTTGACATTGATGTTGACAGGGAACGCTGGGCTCCCGTCGAGGTCCCGGATTCGCGTTTCGGCGAAGTCGGCGATTTCGAACTGACTGACCCCGGGTTCGATTCGAGGGATCGTCTCGTCAAATACCTGCGAGAGAATCTCGCCTGCTTTTTGCAGATCGGACCACGTTTCTTCCGATACGTCGCCGGGAGCCATAGTTTTTGCATCGATCCGCCCATACATAGTGATTTGTCTCAGAGCGTGTTTCGGTCGTTCCAATGGGCTGTGTGATCACTGGGCCGAACAGAGGAACAGAGAGTCAGCGGACGGCAGCAGCTACCGTTCTATCGTCCGTCTGTGAGAATTTGCGAGGGCAAGAGGCTCGCTCTTGCCGCACTGTGGTGAGTGCGAGGGGAGGGGATCGAACCCACGAACGTCTACACGAGCGGATCTTGAGTCCGCCGCCGTTGACCGCTTGGCTACCCTCGCACGCATCCGGTCGTTCGGGGGTCGTCGGGTTAAACGGTCCGGTTTCGATTCCACGTCGCACTCATCGCCGCGTTCACCGCGGCCCGTCTGGAACCCCGACGACTGTCAGTAGTTGGAAATCTGGGTTCGGTATTCAGCGTTGATCGTGGAACTCGCGTTCAGTCTAGTGAAGCACATGCTGAGAGTGCCTCGCGGCGGTTTCTGGCAGATCATCACTCCTCGCCGTCTCGGATGACCATCACCTTGACCCGATTTACGCCGTCAAAGTCGCGGAGTCGGTAGGTGAGGTTACGTACCTGCTCAGCTGGTCCCCGACAAAACAGTGATTCGAGGCACCACTCCCCTTGGTGCGTATGGCTTGTGTTGAGAATAACGTCTTGATACTCGTGTTGGACTGCGTGGAGTTCCTGTATCACCTCGTGGTGACGATAATCGAACGCGATGAGTGCGACGATTTCCCCGCTTGTCGCTTCGAGGCGGGAGTGAGACTCGATATACTCCAGCATCGCTTCTCGGACCGCCCGCGACCTGTTTTCGAGATCCTGCTCTTGCCAGACTCGGTCGAACTCTTCGACGACTTCATCTGGAATATTGAAACTCGTTCGCATAGGTACTGGCTCGTGGGGATTCTACAAGAGGTTCTCGTATGACGATGCACCCGTTTCGGTATTAACAACCGTTATTCACGTCGGTAGCAGATTCTCAATCGGGATGTTACACGGCGAAGCACTCGGTCTCTTCTTTGGAGCGGTCGCTCTCGGTGCTGTTCATGGCATCGAACCAGGTCACGGATGGCCCGTTGCCGCCTCGTACGCTCTTGACCAGACGAACAAGTGGATATACGGGTTCGCGGCGAGCCTCATTATCGGCGTCGGCCACCTTATCAGCAGTATCGCGATGGTGGGAGTATTCTTCTACGCGAAGGACTACTTCAACCTCACGCAGGTCAACGAGCCAATGACGATACTCGGTGGTATCCAAATCGGCGGGCCAGTCGGTCTTGTTGCTGGTGTCCTGCTCGTCGTGCTTGGGATTCGTGAATACTCTCACGGACATTCTCACGGCAATCACGATGATGATGGCCACTCCGACCATCACAGCCACGACCACCAACACGATCTGAACGAGCAGGGCCATTCGCATGACCTTGACCACGACCGTTCACACGAACACAACGATGGACTGGTCACCCGTTTGAAAGGCTTCGCTCCCTTCCTCGGCGGGCACACTCACTCACACGAGGATCCCAAAGAGACCACTGACCGTGGCCTCCTCGGGATCGCGTGGTTCGCGTTCGTTCTCGGTTTTGCCCACGAAGAGGAGTTCGAGATTATTGCGCTCTGCGCCGGGTCAAACCACTGTCTCGAACTGATGAGCGCGTACGCCCTCACCGTCATCGTGGGTATCGTCGGACTGACGATGCTGTTGATTGCAGGCTACCAGCACTCCGAGGAGAAAGTCAAGCAGTACACGCCGTACCTCCCAGCGTTTTCCGCAACCGTCCTCATCATCATGGGAGTTGGTTTCATCGTCGGAGTATTCTGACTTTGTTCAATTCGCACACGTGGTTGCCGAATCACCCATTTTGTTTCATAGACATTATTGAATGAAGCGGATACGACACTATCTACCGCTATCGTACCAACTGCACCGATGTACACACAGATCACACAGCCCTCGCGCGATCAGGCGTGCAGGACTTGCAGTGGCTACTAGAGGCATCCCTCCCAGCTCCCATCGCCCGTCACGGGCAGGGACCGCCTTTTTGGATCATCTGTGTGTCCGAATACCATGGCGAACAGGAGACCGCTCGTCGTCGAACTCGAGGACCGAGAAGCAACCGTCGGACAGCCGTTTCAGCTCCGCGTTCGAACCTCCTCGCACCGCCCGATCGACGGCGCGACGGTCACGACGATGACGGGCTCAAAGCGGGCGATAACGGATGCAAACGGTCGCTGTCAGCTGACGTTTCGATCACCCGGCTTCTGGAAACTGCTCGCGATCGCTCCCGAAACCGACTGCGAGGCGTACCGGCCCGCAACTGAACTCGTGCGAGCAGTTACGTCGTCCGCAACGAGACAGCGTGCGCGACGAGCGCTCGTCTGTCGCGCGTAACTCGTGACCTACGGCGTCTGTGGCGTCTTGGGGACCGTTGGCGTCTCCTCTTCGGACGAAGCGTCCGTAGACTCGGTCTGGCAATTCGGACAGCGATAGCCGCCGGAGACGTTCCCGTAGAGTCGCTCGCCACAACAGTGACACCGTCCGTCGGGATGAATCATCTATCCTGACGTTAGTCGCAACCGAAATAAACACTTCGCTTACCTGATCGATTGCGTGACAGTCACGATTGCTTGCGGGGAACGACGAGTATACATAACTATCAGCGCGACCGAGGACTGCGTATGGACGAGCACACGAACGATCCCTCCGTCGACCCGCCTCCGAACGCACCGACCGGCTGGATCGAACGCGAAGATGGCGGCCGCTGGGAGCACGCAACACTTCGTCGGGCAACGGTTCACGGCGTCCGGCTCTTCAACGACGGCGCGTTTCACGAGAGCCACGACTGCTTCGAAACCGAGTGGTACAACTACGGCCGCGGCACGGTCGAAAGCTCGTTCTGTCACGGCATGGTCCAGGTCGCTGCGGGCGTCTACAAACGCATCGAGTTCGCCAACGATGATGGGTTGCGCTCGCTCTTTCGGACGGCACTCCAGTACGTTCAGGGCGTTCCGCGAGACTTCTACGGCGTGGATCTACTCGACGTACGGACCGTCCTCACGAACGCGATTGACACTCCGGAACGCGTCGACGAGTGGCAGATTCGTCTCGACAACGACTACCCCACCGCCGACTCGGCCGACTACGAGTTCGCCGCGACGCGTGCGGACTAAGCGGTCGCCCGGTGGCGAAGATCGAATTGCCTTTGGGCTCGAAGCGGTAATGGATACCTAATGAGAGTTGCACAGCTCGGATCAGGGACGCCGGAGATCGCGATTGTGGCCGGTGTTCACGGCGACGAACCCTGCGGTGTCCGAGCGATCGAGCGATTGCTTGACGAACAGCCGACCGTCTCCCGGCCGGTCAAGCTAATCGTCGCGAACGAGAAAGCCCTGGAGCGACAGGTCCGGTTCGTCGACGAGGATCTCAACCGTGCGTTTCCCGGCGACCCCGACGCCGAGACGCACGAGGGTCGGCTCGCGACCGAACTCGTTTCCGAACTCGGCGACTGTCTGACGTTCTCGATGCATTCGACGCAAAGTCACGCCGAACCGTTTGCCATCGTCAACGAGGTCAACGAGACCGCGACGACGGTGTGTCCACAGCTTCCGGTCGTCGCGACGGTCGAAACGAGCGAGTTCGCCGAGGGACGGCTCTTCTCGACGGTCGAAACGATCGAGGTCGAGTGCGGACTCCAGGGCTCGGAGACGGCAGCCCAGAACGCGGATCGACTGACGCGAGCGTTCCTCACTGCCGTCGGTGCGCTGCCGGGTGATACCGTCCGGCGCGACCTGCCGGTCTTCCGACTCACCGACGTGATTCCGAAAGAGCGAGCGGAGAAGTACGAGGTTTTCGTCGAGAACTTCACCGAAGTTCCGGCCGGTGATCCGTTCGTTGCAGCGGACGGCGTCGAACAGACCGCTGAAGAAGCCTTCTACCCGGTTCTCATGTCGTCGAACGGCTACCGGAACGTCTTCGGATACTCCGCGGAAAAGATCGACGTGATCACGTCGTCCCCGACTGCAGAGTGAACTCGATCAGTTGGGTCGCGACTATCTTATATCGCTTCGGTGGGCCGATCTCGACACCCAAAACGCGCGGCCGAAACGCACCCGCTCGCTGGATAGCATTCATACGGACTGCTGTAAGTCATTTCCAGCGCAACCGCAGGACGGACGCGGTTGCGCCGGTAAATCGTTACAGCAAACCGTATCAGTCCCTTACTGTGACGATAGACCCGGAAGAACGACCGAATTGCTGTGTGCTGTGTTCTCGCTTCGGGACGAAGCTATTAGTTGCTCTCCGTGGTAGCTCAATTGTGGTCTATGTTCACAAATATCATGGGCTACACTCGATCCCCGAACTGGGGTGTGATTTCCGTGCCAATCAAAGACATCGCTCGCCCGCGTAACGAACTCGTCTCGGCGGACCCGACAGCGTCCCTTCGAGAGATCTGTCAGCTCATGGATGACAGGCGGGTCGGCTGTGTCGTGATCGAATCGGATGAACGGCCAGCCGGCATTATTACTGACCGCGACATCGCGATGGAGTTCAGCAGCGGAGCAACGCTTGACGACCTAACAGCGGACGATATCATGCATCGTGACCCGTACACGATCTCGTCTGATGACGGCGTGTTCGACCTCTGTGCGACGATGGCCGAACACGGCGTCCGGCGCATGCCTGTCGTTGAAGGCGATGAACTCGCAGGTATCGTCACGTTCGATGATCTGGTCGTCCTCCTCGATGATGAACTGAGCAATCTCTCCGAAGTCGTCCGGACTGAATCACCGCCGTATGAGGAACCCTGAGAACCGGTTTCAGTACCCCTTTTTACGCACTCGAGCTGGGACTCAGAACGCCGATTATCGGTGCTGACGGCTAGCTGCAAATCAGTTTTACAAGTAGTTCCCTACGGGTATTTCGTGTGCTACTACGTAGTCCCAAACTGGCAGACCCGATCGCCGATCAAGGCGCAAGGTCTATCCCGCCTACCGACATAGGCCAAGAAGACATGGACTTTCCACCGAACCAGGGCCTCGATCAGGAGGACGTGACCGAACAGGTCGAGACGGCCATCGACGACAACGAGGTCGTACTCTTCATGAAGGGCACCGAACTCATGCCCCAGTGTGGCTACTCCCGCCGCGCGCTCGGACTCCTCTCCGAGCACCGCGACGAGTTCGAAACCGTCGACGTGCTCGAGTCGCTCGACGAGTTCCGCGTCGCACTCGAGGACCGAAGCGGCTGGGAAACGATTCCCCAGACGTACGTCGACGGCGAGTTCGTCGGTGGCTCGGACATTCTCGCCGAACTCGACGATCGTGGTGAACTGGCTGAAACGCTTAACGCCGAGTGAGTTCCCGACTCCGGCCTCGACCCCGACCTCGCCACCGTCGTCGCGGCGGACATTCATCCAACCCTGTCGTTGACGGTTTCAATGGCAGGTCATATAAGCCCGGCACTCGTACTAGTACCCAACGCCTGTCGCTGCACACCTTCCCACTATGTCAACAGAGGAATCCAGACACGTTTATCGGCTGCATTCGACGCTCGAATTGCCCCTCGAAGACCTTCGTGACCACATCGCTGACGCGACGTATCCGGACGGGATCGACGACGTAGAGATCACGCGCCGGAACAACACGCTCATTCTAAAGGCCGTCGCCGAGGACCAGTCGGTCAGCAAGTACACACCGACGGCCCAACTCAAGGCCAGCGTCACCGAAAACCGCGTCTACGAGGAAGACCCCGACGAGCGGCGCAACTCCTTCCGCTGGGACGAAGAGGAAGAGGAAGAAATCGAATCCGAACTCGTCGAGTTCGCCGCGTTCAAGGGCGACCGCGAGACCGTCCTCCAGAACTCGCTTTTGCAGTACGAGATGTTCCTCGTCCTCTGTGAGATCGCCTCGGCTGCCGAGAAAGGCACCCTCACGGCGATTTCGGAACACGACGGTGATCTCGAGGCGACGCGAATCGTCGACGGCGAGACCCGACCGGCGGATATCGAAGTCGTCGAAGGGCCTCGAGATCGTGGCTCCGGCGAGACGGGTGTTAATTGGCGAGATAACAAGTTTATCAGCGACTGACGGCGGTTCTAGCGGTGTTTTCTCCGAGTCGAGATTGACAGTTACTCGAGATCAATCGAACCTCCCTGCTCGAGTTCAGTGAACTCGTCACCAGCCAGTTTTCATCGCCCGGTCAGCGGCCGTCGACGAGTCGATCGTACAGGGCCGGGTATTCCCGAAGTCTCGCACGGCCGACGAGCGCACTGATAGGATTGAACGCGTTCGTTCCAGGGTTCTCACGACTCGTCTTGCCAGGAATCACGATCCACGTCCGCGGTCCGAACGTCGCTGATCGCCGGCCTGGCGAGGACGATCATAACGGGCGTCTGGGTCCCGCCGACGACCGTCCGATAGGTCGATCACGCTCGGCGCTGTTCGGCCAGTACGTGTCCGGAATCGAATCCACCGTCGTCGGCATCGATCTCGAGTTCGGCGACGGCGTATTCGTAGGCTCGCCAGTCCGCAAGCGCTCGCGGTCGAGTTCTGCCCAGCGGTCCCGCGATTCGTCCCCGGTTTCGGCGAGGAGCGTGACCGCCGTGCGGGCATGCGCTTCCGTTACCGTCGGCTGCCAAAGTGAACTCGCCGGCGGTGGCGTCGGGTAGGTCGTCGTCGCCCAGTCGGTTACCCGGTCCGGTAGCGCCGTCGGGAGGGTTGCAGCGGTGGCACTGACGACGAGGACGACGAGTTCGGCGCTGCCGGCGAGTCCGACGAGGAGCTGACGTCGGCTGAGAGACGAGATGTCGGGAGCAATACTATTCATTGGTGAATAGTATGTATATAAACAACTCGTTCTCGGCCACAGCGGGGACGGCCGAGCAACCGTTCGAACGATGATCCAACGGCCGTTCACGCTCGACTGCGACAGTGACCGCTCTCCGTCGTGGGAGTCGGCGGTAGCCTTCAGTACGCCGTGTGAACCCGTCGAGTTCGCAGCCGATCACGTGCGGTAGTCGCCGTTTTCCGTCCGTAACCGATCTATATCAACGGTTCGAGCGACGGTTCGAGTGCAGTTCGACGCGGACTGCGGAGCAGTCTCAATGGGCGTTCGATTGCACGACGGTCTTCCGTTTCGGTTGGTCAGGTTGACCGAACAGTCATCGTGCCGGTAGTAATCGGTTCATTCGATAGTTCGCCTGCGGATAGCGTCGCGATACTCGTCGGGTGATCACCCAACTTTCGATCGCGTTCTCACCGCTCACTCATTCGAAACCAAGACTTTCAGGCGAATCTGGCGCTTCCGTTCGGTAGCGCGCTGATAACGATATGACTCGTCCCGGAAGTCATGACTGCCATGATTCACGAGGTGATCCGACGTGCGCTGTCTCTTCTGTAATACTCCGCCAGCACACGTCACGTTGTACACCGAGATCGGCTCACGGCCCGGTGCGTCGGAGCACGATGTCCTCGTGCAAAGCGACGAATCGGCAGTGGAGAACGTGACGCGGCGACACACCGGTGACGCCCGCACAGAGGTGACGGAGAACTAATGCACGTCTGTTCCATCGTCGGTGCCAGACCCCAGTTCATCAAGGCCGCGGTCGTCTCTCGAAAACTTCGCACCGTCGCCGACGAAACCCTGATCCACACCGGGCAACACTACGACGAGGCACTCTCAGATGTCTTCTTCGACGAACTCGACATTCCCGAGCCCGAGTTCAATCTCGGCGTCGAATCGGACACCCACGGGCGACAGACCGCGAAGATGGTGGCGGCGATCGAGCCCGTGATCGAGGAGACTGACCCGGATGTCATCCTGCTCTACGGTGATACGAACTCGACGCTCGCGGGTGCGCTCGTCGGCTCGAAGCGGGAGGTCGCCGTCGCTCACGTCGAGGCTGGACTCCGCAGCGACAATCGGTCGATGCCCGAAGAGGTCAATCGGGTGCTAACGGACCACGCGTCAGACCTCTGTTTCGCGCCGAGCCGGGACGCCATCGAGAATCTCACGGCGGAGGGGATCACCGACGGCGTCTTCTGGACGGGCGACGTGATGTACGACGCCATTCTCGATGCCCGCGACCGATCACGCGAGCAGTCGACGATCCTCGACGACCGCGGACTGACCGCGGACGAGTTCATCCTGGCGACCGTCCACCGGGCGAGCAACACGGACGACCGCGCGAATCTCGCGGCGATCCTCGACGGCCTCGCGGACGCACCGCTGCCGGTGGTCTTCCCGGCGCATCCACGGACAGTCGATCGACTCCGGGAGTACGGACTCTGGGAGCGCGCGACGAGTGAACTCGACGTGATCGAGCCGCAGGGGTATCTCGACTTCGTTCGGCTGCTCGATGCCGCAGAGCGGGTGGCGACGGATTCGGGCGGCGTCCAGAAGGAGGCGTTTTTCCTCGAAACGCGCTGTGTGACGCTGCGGGAGGAGACGGAGTGGGTCGAAACCGTCGACTGTGGCTGGAATCGGCTCGTCGGCCCCGACCGGTCGCGCATTCGGGAGGCCGTGTCGGCGGACTGGCGGCCGGAGTCGACGCCGCGGCCGTACGGCGACGGACTGGCCGGCCAGCGGATCATCAGCCTCTTACAGCAGCGCCTGGCCGACAGCGAACCGGACGACCGTCTCGAAGCGCCGCCGCTCGGCTGAAGTGGGGATTTCTGCCGGCACGAAAGCAATTCCGAGCGCGGTCGGTTCCGATCACGGATGGCGACAGAGGTTTCCGGTCCCCCAAAGGGTTTAATCCTGGTAATTATATGTAATTACACGCGATGACTGAGAACTTCCCCGATTACGTCGATGTCGATTACGACGACGGTACCGGCGAAGATCCGGCGGACTATCCGCACATCAACGACAAGATCGAAAAGGCGATCGAGGTCACCCGCCAGGGCTTAGAACAGTACGAGAATCCGGCAGTCATGTGGACCGGTGGCAAGGACTCGACGCTCGTCCTGTACTTCGTCACCCAGGTCGCGGAACGCTACGACCTCGACGTGCCGCCGGCGATTTTCATCGACCACTACCAGCACTTCGACGCGATTCACGATTTCGTCGACCACTGGGCCGACGAGTGGGGTCTCGAGGTTATCTACGCGCGCAACGAGGACATCGGTCAATACGTCGAGGAGAACGACTTAGAGCCCGGCGACGACATCCCCGTCGACGAACTCGACGAGCACAATCAGCACCACGTCGAGAATATCCTCGAGTACGAGGAGGACACCTTCCCGTTCCTGCTCGACACCTACGCGGGCAACCACCTGCTGAAGACGGTCGCGCTCAACGACGCCCTGGAGGAGCACGACATCGACGGCATCCTCTCGGGCGTCCGCTGGGACGAGCAGGAGGCTCGCGCCGACGAGACGTTCTTCTCCGAGCGTCACGACCCGGACATCTACCCGCCCCACGACCGCGTCCAGCCTATCCTGCAGTTCGACGAGGCCGCCGTCTGGGAAGCCTTCTGGAATTTCGTCGTGCCCGACACCGTCGACGAGTTCCCGGACGACGGCTACGTCCCCGACGGCAAGGACGACCTGCCGGACGATCTCGAGCCCGCGGACACTCCGGTCTCGCCGAAGTACTGGGAAGGATTCCGCTCGCTCGGCAGCGAAATCAGCACCGAAAAGACCGAGGACGATCCCGCCTGGTTGCAGGATCTCGAAGGGACGACCGAGCGCGCGGGCCGCGCCCAGGACAAGGAGGACCTGATGGAGCGCCTGCGCGACCTCGGCTACATGTAAGACAAGTGATTGCCTAACGGCGGCGATCCGCCCGCCTATCGACACGCTCCGTTCTCACGCTTCACCTCACGCCGTCGCTTCACAGCCCTTTCTATCCACGCGTCTATTTCATCCGCCGCCACTTTCCCGGAGGTATATGGTGTCTGCCTCGGTACCCTCGGGCACGTGACGATCTACCGAACTCGAGCCGCCCTTCGACATCAATTCAGAGACGTTCTCAACTTTTACTATCCGGACTGTCTCGACGCTCGAACCGGCGGCTACGTCGCCCAACTCGACGAACGGGACGGCCACGTCTACGACGAACGCACCCGACACCTCGTCGCCACGGCCCGCGGCGTCCACAACTTCAGCCTCGGCGTCCTGGCCGACGGCCCCCACTGGTGTCGCCACGCCGCCGAACACGGCTTGCGCTTTCTCTCGACGGCCCACTGGGACCCCGATAACGAAGGGTACGACTGGCTGCTCGACGGCCGAACGCCGACCGACCGAACGCGATACTGCTACGGCCACGCGTTCGCCCTCCTCGCGAGCGCCCGCGCGCTCCAAGCCGGGATTCCCGGCGCACGCGCCGAACTCGAGCGTGCCTTCGCCGTGCTCGAAGAGCGCTTCTGGGAGCCGACTCACGAACTCTACGCCGACCAGGCCGCGCCGGACTGGGAACTGGTCGATCCCTACCGCGGGCAAAACGCGAACATGCACGCCTGCGAGGCCCTGCTCGCAGCCTACGAGGCGACCGACGACGAGCGCTATCTGGACCGCGCGTACACGGTCGCCGACCGGTTCACCCGACAACTCACGCGGACGCACGACCACGACGGACTCCTCTGGGAACACTACACCGAATCCTGGGGCCCGGACTGGTCGCACAACGCCGATAATCCGCGCCATCAGTTCCGTCCGCCGGGCTACCAGCCCGGACACCACGCCGAGTGGGCGAAACTCCTCGCACTCCTCGGGGACCACCACTCGGCCGACTGGCTCCTGGCGCGCGCACGCGAACTGTTCGACGCCGCAGTTGAACTCGGCTGGGACGACGAGTTCGGCGGGCTCTATTACACGGTCGAGGCGGACGGGACGCCGATCGTCCCTGACAAGTACGGCTGGGCGCACGCGGAGGCGATCGGCGCGAGCGCGTTGTTGAGTCGGGCGGACGAGGCCTATCTGTCGTGGTACGACCGTCTCTGGGAGTACGCGGAGTCACACCTGATCAATCCGCGATACGGCAACTGGTACGAGCGGTTGGCGCGCGACCACGAGCGCGACGGACCGAACCGCGGGACGGCGGTCGAGCCGGGCTACCATCCGCTGACGAACTGCTGGCTCGCGATGGATACCGTTGCGGACGATGCGGGTAAGAAGTGAGGCGTGGCGACGGCGAATCGTCGGTATCAGTTCGTCGCGCGGTACTCGCCGTGTTTGACGCCGATCGCGAGCATGATCGCTCCGAACACGGCCATCGACGGCGTGACCATCATCAAGATTGTGTCCGTGCCCATACTAACCGGCATCATCACCATCGCGGCCGTTCCGATGGCGACGATCAGGACGAACGCGCCAATCGTCTTCGGCAGGTCGAGTGCCATACTCGTTTCTCGGGACCGGATCGGCCTAACGTTATCGAAACTGACTGTTCGTTCACCGCCAATCAAACGGGTACCGATTCTTCGAATCGCCGAAACTCACTCGGAGGGGCGAACCAGATTCGCCAGCGCCACGACGCTCCCGAAGAACCAGCCGAGCGGGAACGAAATCCCGACCCACATCGCCGCGTAGGCCGCCCCTTCGAGTTCGTAGTTCGACCGCAGGAACTCGTTGAGGCCGCCGACGTGGAGGACGTTATCGAGCGCCCAGGCGGCGAACTCGTAGCTGGGTTCGAGGATGACGCCCTCGAGCGAGGGGGTGACGAGGGCGGCGACGACCGGCGGGAGGAACAGCGCGGTCATCGCGAACGGATAGGCGAAGAGCACGGAGACGAACCGTCCGCCCGCCTTCGAGAACCCGGCTGCAAGCGCCGTCGAGACGGTCGCGACGGCACTGGCAGCGGCGATCGCGACGGTTTCGTCCATCGGGAGTTGCAGGTGAGCAACGACGGTTAGCGTCCCCCAGACGAGGAGGGCGATACCGGTGACGCCGACGATGCCGAGTCGCGTCCGCGTCGAGTCGAGTTTCGTCGCGTAGTAGCGGGTTGCAAAGCCGAGAACGGTAAGCGGATACATGACGAGTAGCCCGATCGTTCCGAGCACGCTCCAGGTGTAGTAGGCACTTTTCTGCGGAAGCGTTTCGGGTTGCCACTTTCCCATGACGGAGTGCCCGCGGCCGCGCTGTCGCGGGAAGACCAGGTCCATCCAGGCACCGTGTAACTGGGTCAGGTCGGCCCTGATCGCGCCGACGATCCCCCCACCGCCGCCGCGTTGCGTACGGGTTGACATACGTGAGCCAAAAAACTGACGTACCGTAAACTTTCCTCCTTTTCTGTGTTTCAGCCTTCTCTAGACGTGTAGAAATGGACGGCGTCTCGATCCGACGGCCCGAACGCGAGGCCCGCCTGTCAGTTCCAGGGACCGAACTCGGGATCGACTTTGCGGCTCGTTTCGTCGATCGCGTCGATCGCGTCGATATCTTCCTGCTCGAGTTCAAGCGCCAGGGAGCCCCAGTTGTCCCGAATGTGTGCGTCGCCGGTCGCCTTCGGAATCGCGGTGACACCCTTCTCGCGCAGCCAGGCGAGGCTGACCTGCGCTTCGCTGGCGTCGTGTTTGGCCGCGATATCCTGAATCGTCGGCTGTTCGAACACGTCACCGCGGGCCAGCGGCGAGTAGGCGACGACTTCGACGTCGTTTTGCTCGCAGGTTTCGCGGATCTCCTCCTGTGGCAGCAGCGGGTGGAGTTCGACCTGGTTTGCGAAGATCGGCGCGTCGCAGACGTCGACGGCGGTCTCGACCTGCTCGGGGAGGAAGTTGCTGACGCCGACGTTCTCGATCAGCCCCTCGTCGTACAGTTCCGAGAAGGCCGACAGCGTCTCCTCGGCGTCGTACGTTCGGGACGGCCAGTGGATGTACAGCAGGTCCAGGTAGTCGACGCCGAGGCGGTCGATACTCGCGCGAGCGGTCTCGAGCACGTCGTCGTGGGAGAGGTTCGAGATCCAGATCTTGGTCGCGAGGAAGACGTCCTCGCGGTCGACGTTCGCGCGAGCGATGCCCTCGCCGACCGCTTCCTCGTTGTCGTAGGCCTGCGCGGTGTCGATGTGGCGATACCCCGCTTCGAGCGCCGTTCGAACGCTTTCCGTACAGTCCTCCGGGTCGTCGTTCTGCCAGGTTCCGAGTCCGAGCATCGGCATGCCGTTTGCGGTCGGACACGTCTCTGGAGCGATCGTCTCACCGTTGTCAGCAACCATGTCCGAATCAAGGAACGGAACGCGAAAATGGGTTTGGGTTACGGATGGACTGTGATCACCAGAGACACACTCACACCGGCGGCGAACCGCCGGACCGAGTCGGGTTAGTACTTCGGACTGGCTCCCGTAATATCGTACACCTGGTCCATCAACGCATCGCGTTCTGCCTTCCAGGCGTCGAAGTGACCGGGGCTATCGGGATAGCTGTCGTACACGTCCTTGAGCGAGCCGGCGGCGTCCTGAACCTTGTAGAGTTCATAAAGGGTTCTCCAGTGGCCGAAGGTCTTCATGACCGTCTTGAGCTTGAGCCCGAAACTCATCTCGGCGGTCCCCTTCTTGCCGATCGCGTCGACGAGTTGTTGGCCCGGAATGGCGGTGACGACAGAGACGAGTTCACCGAGGTCGTGGGCGGTGCCGAAGATGTTGTAGAGGTCCATCGCGGCGAAGCGCTTGCCGAAGTCGGTCTGGACGCGTTGGTTGTACTCCCAGAGGGCGGCTTCGCTCACGTCGCCGTCGGAGATCGCGTCGACGGCGACCTGTGCGGCCCAGTGGGCGGCCTTTGCGGCACCGGGGATTCCGCCGCCGGTACAGGGGTTGACGTGTCCCGCGGCGTCGCCGACGGCCACGTAGCCGGGGTGGACCGCCGAGTCGTAGGGTCGCCGCGTCGGGAGCGCAGCGCCGAGTTTGTTCTTGACCGTGGCGTCTGCGAACTCGGCGCGATTGGCGATGTCGTTTTTGAGCACGTCGACGAGTTCCATCGGCTCCTCGGTCATCTGGAAGCCCAGGCCGGCGTTGATTTCGGTCGCCGAGCGCGGGAAGTACCAGAGATAGCCCAGTTCCTCGGTGGGCTTGAACACGAGCGCGTCGTCCCACTCGACCGGTTCGGGGATCTCGAGCACTTCGCGGTAGGCCGAGCAGAACTGCGAGTAGTTCACGTTCGTATCGAACGTCGAGGCGGAGAGGTCGGCCTTGTCCTGCAGGACCGAGAGCGCGCCCGCGGCGTCGATGACGACCTCGGCCCCGTACTCGAGGGGGTCGCCGTCCCTGACCGCGGTGACGCCCTGCACCGTGCCGTTCGGTTGAACCACGTCGTTGACGACCGTATTGTAGTGGATGTCGACGCCGGCCCGAGCGGTCTCCTCCAGGAGGATCTGGCCGTACTTCCAGCGGTCGACGACGCCGCCCGTCTCGTTGAACGGGATTTCGATCGTCTCCTCGGTCTCGGGGTTCTCGAAGACGGCGCGTTCGATCCCCTGGTTCGTAAACGCCTCGTCCTTGAGCCGCTCGCGATCGAGGACGTCGGGGAACGAACTCTTTCCTTTGATCCCGTCGCCGCAGGCGATGTATCCCCCATTCTCCTCGCTTTTTCGTTCGAGGAGGACGACGTCGAGCCCTTCTCGGGCGGCGGTCGTCGCAGCGAAGCAGCCGGCAGTCCCCCCGCCGACGACCACAATATCGTAGGCCTCCGTAGCCGAAGTCATCTCTGTTCCGGTCGAAGGGTATCAAGAATAAAAAATACGTGGGAAGTGTTTTGATGCCGTCAGAAGGACGGAATTCCCGATTTCGGTCCGAGACCGAGCGCCCGATCTATCGTTACTGGTACATTCGAAGCGGTTGTGCCTGCGTACTCTGTTCCTGGCCGGCGGCTTGCATCTGCTGTGCGAGTTGCTCGCGCTTCTCGCGAATCTCCTCGGCCCGCTCGACGAGTTCGTGCACGTCGACGGAGAGGTCGGCGAGTGGCGCGATGGTGTCATCGAGGAGGACGCTCGCGGCCTCGGGATCGGGGAACTGCGGACTGCATTCGACGACGAGGCCGAGGCTGTCGTAGTCGGCCTGGGCGGCGTGGTTGATGAGCGCGCCGGTGGGGCCGGTAACCACGCCGTCTTCGGGAGGAACGTCGATTTCGCGGTCGTCGAGGAGGGCGGCCGCGTCGCCGGTCGCGATGCCGTAGAGGTCGGGTTGTCGGCCGTCGTCGCGTTCGGCCGGAAGGCCGCTGAGGTAGAGCGGCGTCGCCCCGTGGTCGACGATCCAGTTCGTTATGCACTGAGCCACGTCACCGAGCGCTTCCGATCGAATCGGCGCGTCGCTCTGGAGAGCGAGCAGATTGTGTTCCTCGCTGACGTAGAGGCGGACGGGCGGGCGCGCCGTCCGGTCGCCGCTTCGGTAGACGCCGACGCGGGGGAGTCCATCGCAGTGAACGCTCGCGTAGTAGCGCATATCGAGTTCCTCCACGAGATGGTCGGTCGCGATTTTGCCGACGAGGCCGAGCCCGGGAAAGCCTTCGACGAAGGTGGGATTCTCGAGCGCCGCTTCGTCCCCCTGCAGGCTGATTCGTGCCATGGATTGGCAGACACGGCGGATCGACATAAAAACGACGCCGACTTCTGACAAGCGAACGCGATGGGACGGCCTTCGAAACCCACAAACGCCGGGCGTTCGAACCGGGTGCTAATGGAGTCATTCGAGCGGTATCGACCGATTATCGACGACTTCGAGGCGTTTCTCGCGGCCTGCGAGCGGCCACTCGGCAACGCCGTTCGCGTCAATACGATCAAGGCCTCGGTCGAACGCACGACGACCGCCCTCGAGGAGGACGGCGTCGCCTACGATCAGGCCGACTGGAACCCGCGCGTGCTTCGCCTCGAGACGAACTCGCCGGGATCGACGTGGACCTCGTTTCACGGCTTCACGCACGGTCAGGAAGAGGTTTCGGCGGTCCCGCCGGTCGTCCTCGATCCCCAGCCCGGCGACCGCGTCTGGGACTGCTGTGCGGCCCCCGGTGGGAAAGCGACTCAGCTCGCCGCGCTGATGGACGATCGGGGGACGGTCGTCGCGAACGACAGCAACCTCGGGCGCATCTCGGCGCTGCGGTTCAACGCCGAACGCCTCGGCGCGACCAGCCTCGCCGTGACGAACGACGACGCGCGTAACTACTCTCTGCAGCGGTTCCTGTTCGACGAGTTCGACCGCGCGCTCGTCGACGCGCCCTGCTCCTGTGAGGGGACGATCCGGAAGAACCCCGACGCGCTCGACAACTGGTCGCCGGACCACATCAACTCCGTTGCGGGCATTCAGAAGGGCATTCTCCGCCGCGCACTCCAGGCGACCCGCGAGGGCGGCACCGTCGTCTACTCGACGTGTACCTTCGCGCCCGAGGAGAACGAGGCCGTCGTCCAGCACGCCCTCGAGACGGAAGACTGCCGCGTCGTCGACTTCGATCTCGGTCTCGAGTACGCGCCCGGCCTCGCCGAGTGGGACGGCGAGACGTTCGACTCCTCGATCGAGCAGGCCGCGCGGATCTACCCGCACCACAACGACACTGGCGGCTTTTTCGTGGCGAAACTGGAGGTGACAGCCTGATGGGAGACGACACGACCGACGAGCGGGCCGACGACGCGGAGCGAGAACTCGAACAAAACGTCGGCCAGCGGTTCGGCCGGCTGCCCGAAACCGCCGCCGATCGGACCGTCGAGGGCCGCGCCAGCCGCGAGGAGGTCCTCGAGTTCTTCGCGGATCGCTTCGCCGTTCCGCGGGAGACGTTCGACGATTACACCTTCTGGGAGAAGGGTGCGGGCAAGCTCTGGATCTACCGCGGCGAGGCCTCGACGCCGCTCGAGATCGAGGCCATCGGCATGACCTGTCTGCGAACCCGCCAGGAGCACTGGAAGCCGACGACGGACTTCGTCCAGCGCTTCGGCCACCACGCCAGCGAGTGCGTGATCGACCTGGAGCGCGAGCAGGCCCGACGCTTCGCCGCGGGCGAGGATCAAGAACTCGCGTGGGAGGGTGACTGGGGCTACCTGATCGCGGCCCACACCGTCGCGGGCGAGCGCGAACCGCTCGGCGTCGGCCTGTACGTCCACGGCGAACTGCGCTCGATGGTGCCGAAGGGACGCCAGCGCGACCTCTAATCGTATCGTCTTTTGTACGATCGGTCTCGTGAACCTCGCTCGCACGGCTACGAGGCTACGAGGGACTGACCGCCGAAGAACGACTTAGCCGCGGATGGCACCGTAGAGCGCCCGCACCGTCGTCGGACCGTTCTCGAGTACCGCCGACGGAAACCGCCGTCTCCCGCCCGCTAACGCGAACTCGAGCGCCCGCGTCGCATCGTCGAGAACGCCTGCACCGTGACCGACGAGAATCCGATCCGGTTCGAGTTCACGAAGCGAGCGGGGCGGGTCGAGTCGGCGAACCAGTTCGAGTCCGATTCGCTCGTTGCCGACGGTATAGGGATCGGCGGTTCCCATCGATTCGGGGACGTACAGAGTGTTGTGATCGGCCCAGTACAGAATCACCTCGTTCCACAGCGGCATCGGCTCGCACCGAACGGTTCGGATCGATGGGTCGAACGATCCCTCGTAGTGTCGTACCGGTTCGGCCGTGCGCTCGTCGACGCGCCCCATCCATTCCGGGACCCAGATCGGCACGTCGTACCGGCGCGCGAACCGATCCGCATCGCGGGTATGCCAGTTCGAACAGATCGCGACGCCCGCGACGCTGTCCTCGCGGTCAGCGGTGAACTCGTCGAGCAGATCGTCGACGCCGGGTGCCCAGAGGGGATCAAGCAGCCAGATACCGTCGGCACCGACGACCACGTGACTCGCACGGCGGCCGCCTTCGTCGGGATGTGCCAGCCAGCCGACGCCGTCGTCCCAGCGATCGATCTCCCGGAACTCATAAGAGTCGCGTCGATCGTATATCACACTCGCCTTTCAACTCGAACGATACTAACCGTTCTCGGTTATTTTCTATAGTAATGGATGGAACGAAACCGGAACGCTCGATCGGATCGGCGCTAGTCCGGGCCTGGACCGAGGGTCGGGACCGGCCCCGACCACGCAACAGTCGAGTCGCGACCCGACGGCCGTTCACCTCAGCGCTCGACGACGGTGCCGCCGCGTAACCCCTCCCACTCGACCCGATAGCCGAGCGCAGAAAGTGCCGCGCTCGCGTCCGAAATATCGCGCTCCCCGAGTATCGACTCGACCTCGGCGAGTTCCATGCCTGCCTCGATCTCTCCGCGAAGTGCATCGAGCACCGCGGGCCTGACGAGCGTTCGCCCGACGAACTCGTGGTCCGGATAGCGCTTGTCGGCGAGCGCGTCCGTGCTGACGCCGTAACGCGCTGCCAGGGTTTCGAGTTCGATCACGTCTGCGTCGGGCGTGAACTCGTCCGGTAGGTCGGCCGCGCTCTCGCGCACGAGATCCGTTTCGTACTCTCGGAGCACGTCGACGATATCCTTGAGGCGAACGGTACCCGAATAGGGGATCGCCCGGTGGTCTCGCGTCTCGATTTCCTCGCCGACGCCGAGCGATTCGTCGACGGCGACGAGGAGGGCGACATCCTCCAGGGTCTCGAGTTGGGAGAGCTTCTTCTCGACGTATTCGGGCGTCCAAAAACCCATGATCTCGAAATAGACACGGAAGTTCCCGCGGCTTCCGTCTCCCGCGTTCGACGGGTCCCTACGGGTGCTGCCCGCGGGACGATAGTCGAACGCGAAGTCGGGGATCATCACCCGCGTCCCCGTCGCGAGGGGCTCGGGTTCGCGCACGAGATCCCAATCGAGGCCGACCCGTGAGAAGCGGGCGGCGAAGTCGGCCTCGACGCTGCTATCGAAGGTCACGTCGGCGACCGGCTCGGCGTCGGGGACGCCCACGGGGTCTTCGTGGGAGAGCGAAAGCGTCCGCTCGGTGCCGCGGTCGTCGATGGTGGCTTCGAGGTGCCACTCGTCGGCCTTCGCGATCGTTCGCAGGAGCCGCGCGAAGCGGGTGCCGTACCGCCGGGTTGCCCGGAAGAGGTGCGTCGGGCCGGTGATGACGATCTCGCGGTTACTCGCAATGGTCCCCGTCGCGCCGGCTTCCGCGCCTGGATTGGAAATCTCGTACATCAGCCGCAGCCGCTTTACCGCCGACACCAGCGCCTTCGGATCGTTCGAGCGCACGCGCACCTCGGTCGCGTCGAACAGCGCCGTCTGAGCCAGCGAGAGATTGTACTGGGCGAGCAGGCCGTCCGGGTCCCAGCGGGGCTCGACCGATACGAGGACCTGCCGATCGTCGAGGTCGGCGTACAGCGCGTGCTCGAGTTCGTCCGCCGAGAGCGAGAGCGACTCGCCGGCGCGGATGAGCGCCATCGCGCGTTCGTCCCGATCCACGACGCCGACGGACTCGGCGGCCTCGAAGACGGCTTTGCGGGCGCGTTCGGGGTCGATCGCGGCGTCGGTTTCGAACGTCGACTCGCGCTCGACGAGCGCCGACAGGCCGCGGACGAGTTTGAAGTCGTCCGCATCGCGCTCGAGGTCCGTCAGAGCCGACTCGAGTGTCGCCCGCCGCTCGCCGACGTGGCCCTGATAGGTGCCGATGACGCGGGCGGCGAGCGGGCGGTGCTCGCGCGTCGCGAACTGCGGATGGAAACCGCCGCCGGCGCGGGAGACGCGCAACAGGTCCTTCGTCAGCATCTAAGTGTTGTTCCGGGCGACGATACCAAAAGTGGCGCGGCTGCCGCGACCTCGTCCGACGAACTTGGAAAGAATCTTTAGGGGACGTTCCACCGTTGACCTGTGAACGCACTCCAACTGCAGGGGACTTCGGACGAAGCCGTCCCGACGCTTACAGACGTCATACCGGCGATTATCGACGGCGTGACGATCGCCGGGCTGTTCCTCGTCTCGTTCGCGGTTCTCTACTGGCTCGGCAAATCCGTCGTCATCGGTCTCACTGAACGAGCGCTCGAACGCAGAGGGTTCAATCAGGGACTCATCTCGCTCGCACGAAGCATCGTCTCCGCGCTCGTGTTGCTCGGCGCGATCGCACTCGCCGCCACCATCGCCGGCTTCGGAATGGTTCTCGTCGGCCTCTCGGCGCTCGGCGGTGCCGTCGTCCTCGCCGTCGGATTCGCGGCCCAGGACCTGATCGCGAACTTCGTCGCCGGCATCTTCATCGTCAAGGACGAACCGTTCACCGTCGGCGACACCATCGAGTGGAACGACAACCGGGGTATCGTCCGTGACATCCAACTGCGCGTCACGCGCCTCGAAACGCTCGACAACGAACTCGTGACGGTCCCCAACTCAGAACTCGCGAACTCGGTGCTCGTCAACTCGACGCGAAACGGCTTGCTCCGAGTGTCCTACGAGTTCGGCATCAGCTACGACGATGACATCGAGCGGGCACGAGCGGCCATCATCGACGAAGCCGAGCGCGTTCCGGGCGCGCTCACGGACCCTGCGCCGTCGGTGGCAGTCACCGATCTCGGCGATTCGTCGGTCGTTCTTTCCGGCCGCCTCTGGATCGACCCGATCGAGCATCGACCGCCGGCCGCGCGAACCGCGTTCGTCGAAGCCGTCAAGGAACGCTTCGACGCCGAGGGAATCGATATGCCGTATCCGCACGCCGAACTCGTGGGCGAAGTCGGGATCGACGAGCGTACTGGGACGAACTCTGCGTAGGCTCGTCTCGCGCGGAAACCGAGAGCAACCACCTCACTCCGCTGTATCGGAGCTGAAAGTTACCCCTCTCGTCAAGCGCAGGTCCGGTACTGACGCCGGTGTTGTGTCACTGCCACCTCTAGTTCGGGGTAACCGTTTACCGAAGAAGTGATATCTGTCTGCCTAGTTAATGTCAGTGTGAATTAACGATCGCTGCTTGCCGCGTCCGAAACCGCGCTGGTCGCTCTCGCTGCAGGCTGTTCGGATGACGTTTCCAGCGACGAACAGGAACCGTATTCGTTCGGCGTGGACAACGGCTCGCGAGACGCACACGAGTTCAGAATCAAGGTCGGAAATGAACAGGAGACGTAGTTTCACGAGGAAACGCTCGAACTGGACGGTAAAACGGCAAACGAGGAGATTCCGATCCACACCGTTCCCGCCTACTTCACATTGAACTCGACGCCGTTGCCGAGGAGGAGCAGGAGTTTCCGTGGCCGGCGTCGTACGCCGTGTTAGGACCGCTCTCTCAGCACATGGATCTCTGGTACGAACCGACGCTCGATCAGGAAATCGTCATCGAGGGCGAGTAACACCGCACCCACAACACACCGCTGAATAGGGGCTCAGCGGTCGATTCGAAGCTAAATTGCGACTCCGCGGGCCGTTACGATCGCCGTTCGGCGGTGTTCTCCTCCGACGTTTCCGCGCTCACGACCTCGTAGAGGATCGCCCGTCCGGCGCGGGCCGCGGCGATTTCGTCTTTCTCCTCGTTCCTTTTCGTCTTCTCAGTGTCGCCCTCGTCTTCGGATTCGAATACGGATGCGTCGACGACCCCATCCGCCCCGAGTTCACCGCCCGATTTCGGCCTGAGTACCCGCCCCAGTCGCTGGGTGAACTCGCGCTCGCTGCCGCTGCCCGAGAGGACGACGGCGACGTTGGCGTCCGGCACGTCCACGCCCTCGTCTAACACGTTCGACGTCGCGATCCGGGAGTACGTCCCATCGCGAAAACGGTCCAGGATCTCGCGTCGCTCCGCCGCCCCGGTCTGGTGCGTGATCGTCGGGACGAGAAAGCGCTCGCTCACGTCGTAGGCCAGGTCGTTGTAGGCGGTGAAGATGATGATCCGGTCGTCGCGGTGGTCGTCGAGGATGTCCTGCAGCGCGTCGAGTTTGGCCTCGCTGCCGCGGGCGATCTCGCGGGCGCGCTGGCGGGCGAGCAGCGCCTCCCGTGCGTCGGGATCGTTCCCCGAGCGCTTGACGAGTTCTCGATAGTCCGAGCCGCTTTGCATCCGGATATTCGATCGAGCGAGATAGTCGGCGAAGACCTGCTGTTTTTCGTCGTACGCCGCTCGTTCGGCCGGCGTGAGCGACACCTCGAGTCGCTTGAGGTCGTAGGCGGCCAGGTGGTCGCCCGCCAGTTCGTCGACTGCGACGCGGTGGACGAGCGGGCCGACGATTTCGGCGACGATCTCGTGGGCCTCGTCCGGCCGTTCGAACGTCGCGGTGAGCCCGAGTCGGGCGGGTGCGGCGAGCAGGCGGGCGATTTCGCGGTACCCTTCGCCGCCGAGGTGGTGGACCTCGTCGAAGACGACGAATCCGAACCGGTCGCCGACCGCATCGGCCTTGAGGTACGCCGAGTCGTACGTCGATACCGTGATCGGTTCCAGTCGCTGTTCGCCCCCGCCGAAGCGACCGATCGGACAGTTGAACTCGCGCTCGAGTTCGCGTTCCCACTGTTCGAGCAGGTCGATCGTCGGGACGACGACGAGAGTCGGGACGGCCAGCCGTTCGATAGCTGCGAGTGCGATGACGGTTTTCCCGCTGCCGGTGGGGAGTTCGAGGATGCCGGCGGGGGCGCGAGCGCGGGCGAGCGGGCCGTCGTCGCCCGGGGCTGGCACGTCGGCCCACCGGTCGGTGTCGAGCCAGTCGGTGAGCGCCTCGCGCTGGTACGCGCGGAGTTCGTAGGCCGAGTGCAGGACGGGATCCGAAGCCGAAGCCGAATCTGAGTCCGAGCTCGAACTCGAGGCCGAAAGCGCAGGCAGGTCGAGAACGCGATCATCGATCGCGACGGCAGAGTTCGCTTCGGAGTCGCTTTCGAGCGCAGCGAGCCCGCGACGAAGCGCGGCGTACCGGAACGCTGGCGCGCGCCAGCCGTCCGTTCGAGGATCGCGCTCGAGTTCGCTGTCGGGGACGGTGCGTCGGAGCGACTCGGCGGTCGCGGGATCGAGTTCCGGAAGCCGAACCGTTCCGTCCTCGTAGTGGAGTTCGACGGGCGGCGTGTCCGAGGTCCGCGTCACGGTCGATGGTCGGGGAGAGAGACACATATACTGTTGGATGGGCGACGCCGTCGCGCGGGGACCGGAGTCGACACGCGGGCCAGCAGGGGTGCTTCGACACGCGGGATAATGTGGGTGCGGAGACGAGGTGTGGTATGCCGACGTACCAACACACCTCCGTCGTTCCCGCCGATTTCGCGACCGTGTGGTCGTTTTACGACGCTATCGAGGGATTAGAGGCACTGACACCCGAATGGCTCGGTGGCCGCGTGTCTCGGGTCGTCGGGCCGGACGGAACGGTCGCCCCGGACGAGTTCCGCGTCGGGACGGAAGTCCACCTGACGATTCAGCCGTTCAATTACGGTTTCCTTCCGGAACGCGAGTGGGTCGTTGCGATCACCGACCGCGAGGTGAGCGACGACCGCGCGAGATTCGTCGACGCTCAGGTCGGCGACCGCGGCCCGTTCGAGACCTGGCGACACACTCACCAGTTCGTGGCGCTCGACGGCGACACCGTTCTCCACGATCGGATAACGTACTGCGTGCCGACCGCGGGAGACCTCCCCGTGATGACGCCGTTTCTCGCGGGATTCCTCCGGTATCGCCATCGCCGAACTCGTACGTTGCTCGCCGAATAACGCACTGTCGTTTGCGCGAGTTCAGCGAGGAGTCGACTGGTGATCCCGTGTGATCCTCGGTTCACGTCCGACCCACTACTGAGGGGATTGTCAGCCGCGAGACGGTCTCTTGCCTCCGACAGCGGGCAGTACGACGACGTACGGTGCAGCGGTGGCGACGCAAGCGGCTACCTCAACCCTTTTAGTATCGCTGTTCGTTGACCTGAACATGAGCGAAGACGAGGGCACGAACACGCCAGCCCAGGGTGTCCCGTCCGACGAGGAATCCTCCGAGACGACGGCCGACGCCGACGTTGCGTCCGCTGTCGAGGACTCGGAATCCGACGCCGAATCGCCGGCGGAATCGACCGCGGCGGACGCTTTCGCCGCGTCGGATCGGACGGACGACACGACCGACGCGACCGAATCGGGATCGGAATCGGAATCAGAGCCAACGAACGAGACCGACGCCCCAGCCGATGCAGACGAGACGACCGAGTCGGAAGTGAGCCAGTCAGCGACGACCGCAGACACGTCCGCATCATCCGAATCGACCCAATCGACCCAATCGGTCGAATCGGACGGCTCCACAGACCCACCGTCCGACGTCCAGCAACTCATCGACCGCGTCACCGCCTACGACGACGATCTCGCCCAGACCGTCACCGCCGTCGTCGAACACGCCCGCGACCTCTCGACCACCGTCGACCACCAGCGCGCCGAACTCGAGGATCTCACCGAACGCGTCGAGGCCCAGGCCGAAACGATCGGCGACCTGCAGGACGAACTCGAGGCGCGCGAGGAGACGCTGGCGGAGAACGAAGCGCAACTCGAGGAGTACGAGGCGGAGATCGAGGATCTGAAGGGACGACTCAAGCGCAAACAGGCCGACTTCCAGAACTACAAGAAGCGCGCGAAGAAACGCCAGGACCAGATCAAAGACCGCGCGACCGAGGACCTCGTCGAGCGCCTCATCGGCGTCCGCGACAACCTGAAACGCGCACTCGAGGAGGGCAGCGACGACGTGGACGGCCTTCGAGACGGCGTCGAAATGACGCTGCGCGAGTTCGATCGCATTCTCGAAGACGAGAACGTGACCGAGATCGATCCCGACCCGGGCACCGCGACGGATCCGCAGCGCCACGAAGTGATGATGCAAGTCGACAGCGAACAGCCCGAGGGAACGGTCGCGGACGTCTACACCCCCGGCTACGAGATGGGCGACAAAGTCATCCAGAATGCGCAGGTGACGGTGTCGAACGGTGAACTCGCAGGTGAGAGTGCCGGCAGTGAGGAGAACGACGACAGCGACGGTGCTGGCGACACCGGCGGTGAAGACACGGATGGATCCGGTGAGTCGACTGCAGCCGCTGCAGACACTGCTACAGACACTGCGGCCGACGAATCAGGAGCGGCTGCAACTGCAGAGGCGGGCGCGGACGACGGCGCTGGCAGCGAAGATGCGAGTGTGTCCGAGAGCGAGTAGCTGACAGGAGCGTCAGAAGTACCCCTGCTGTGAGGAACCGAGAACGCGGCGCAGAATCTGTTGGTGACGTGATAGTCGACGATGGACGCGATTCGGGACCAGGGCAAACACGGGACGCTGTGCTGACAGCCCGACACCAAGAGTTATTCGCCCGGCGGTCCTAGTATTCCTGATGGAGACACTGTCATACGGTACCCTGTCTCAAAGCCTGCAATTACAGCTACCGCTGCAGGTGCAACTCGACGATCCACTCCTCATCGCCGGGGCGCTCGTCCTCGCAGTTGTGGTGGTCACCGTCTGGTCGATGGTCGAGATCGTCGACGCGTACAACAGGGCCGCACTCACCGTTTTCGGCGAGTATCGCAAGCTTCTGGAGCCGGGACTCAACATCGTGCCGCCGTTCGTCTCGCGTGTCTACACCTTCGACATGCGAACACAGACGATCGACGTTCCCAGCCAGGAGGCGATCACCCGGGACAACTCACCCGTCACCGCCGACGCCGTCGTCTACATCCGCGTCATGGACGCGACCCGGGCCTTCCTCGAAGTCGACGACTACAAAAACGCCGTCTCGAATCTCGCCCAGACCACCCTGCGCGCCGTGCTCGGCGACATGGAACTCGACGACACGCTGTCCCGCCGCGAACTGATTAACGAGCGCATTCGGCAGGAACTCGACGAACCCACCGACGAGTGGGGTATCCGTGTCGAGTCCGTCGAAGTCCGCGAGGTCAATCCGTCGCCGGACGTCCAACGCGCGATGGAACAACAGACCTCCGCCGAGCGCAAACGCCGCGCCATGATCCTCGAAGCCCAGGGCGAACGCCGCAGCGCCGTCGAGACGGCCGAAGGGGACAAACAGTCGAACATCATCCGCGCACAGGGTGAAAAACAGAGCCAGATCCTCGAAGCGCAGGGTGACGCCATCTCGACCGTCCTGCGCGCTCGCTCGGCCGAATCCATGGGCGAACGCGCCGTCATCGACAAAGGCATGGACACGCTCGCCGATATCGGCCAGGGTGAGTCCACGACGTTCGTCCTCCCGCAGGAACTCTCCTCGATGCTCGGGCGCTACGGCAAGCACCTCTCAGGCAGCGACGTCAGGGAAGACGGCACTGAACTCGAGAGCCTCGGATTCGACGAGGAGACCCGCGAACTGATCGGCCTGGACGATATCAGCGAGATCATCGGCGAAATCGAGGAGACGGAGATGGATATCGAAGCGATGGAACAGGAAGCGCAGGCGATTCAGGAAGGCGAGGATATGGGCGGGGAATCGGGAGATGTCATCGACATTGCGGAGACGCGCCAAGAATCGGTCTCTAACGCGGAGTCTGATACGGAGCAGTAGCGAGCGACTCGAACACGACATTTTTGCCCGCCGCCTGTGAGGTTCGGGTATGCACGTACACGTCGTCGCCGACGATCCAGTTCGTGCGGCGCTCGTCGCTGCACTCGACGATGTCGACGTTACCGTCGAGGACGCCGCCCCGGCGGACCTGGCCGACGCTCGATTCGCCATTGTCAGTGACGTTGCCGGCGCACGGACGTTCGAGCGGGCGAACGAGGCGGCTCGCTCCGGTGACACCCCGTGGATCGCCGTCGAAATCGGTGGTATCGGTGGCCACCCGCTCCCGGAAGTCGATGCTGCCGTCTCCGGGTTTGCCCCCGCAGCCGGCCCGGGCGTCGGCTGTTACGACTGCCTCCGAACGCGCGTCGGCGCGGCGCTCGACCGGGACAGAAACGCCGGCCAGCCACGCACCGACCGTTCGACGGCCCGCTTTGCCGGTGCCCTCGCGGGCAGGGAGTGCGTTCGCGTCTTTTCGGGTGCCGAACAGTCCGTGATCGGCCACGCGATCGAACTTCCGCACGTCCGACGCCGAGTGCTTCCCGTCCCCGGTTGTGCCTGCGCGTCGAGCGAGCGCGACCGGACCCTCTCCCGAGACGACGACTCGCTCGAACTCGACGCGGCCGTCGAACACGCGGAGCAAGCAATCGACGAACGCGTCGGGATCATCGAATCTATCGGCGAGGCCGACTCGTTCCCCGCACCCTATTACCTCGCCACGAGTTCGGAGACGCGCGAGTTCAGCGACGCCAGCGCGCCGACCCAGGCCGCCGGGGTGGCCGACGACTGGAACGCCGCGCTGATGAAAGCCGTCGGCGAGGGACTGGAACGGTACTGCGCCGGCGTCTACCGGGACGACGAGTTCGTCCACGCGAGCGAGGACGACCTCGACACCACCGTGTCGCCGACCGAACTCGTGCGGCCGGCCGACGCGCCCGAATACGATGCGACGGCATCCCGTCGCTGGGTCCCCGGCGAGAACCTCGCGACCGGCGACTCGGTTCACCTACCCGCAGCGGCGGTGCAGTTCCCCCCGCCCGGCGACGAACTCGTGCCCGCGATTACGACCGGGCTCGGGCTCGGGTCCTCGACGACCGATGCACTGCTGTCGGGGTTGACGGAGGTTATCGAACGTGACGCGACGATGCTCGCGTGGTATTCGACGTTCGAACCGCTCGGGTTGTCCGTCGAGGACCCGACGTTCGATGTCCTCTCGCGGCGCGCACGAAGCGAGGGGCTCACCGTGACGCCGCTGCTCGTCACGCAGGATATCGATGTCCCGGTCGTCTCGGTCGCCGTCCACCGAGAGCCGGCGGCTGTCGGCACGATAACCCGCGGTGATGACGGTGGCGACAGCGGCGGTAACGACGCATGGCCGGCGTTCGCCGTCGGCTCCGCGGCCGCCCTCGACGCGACGGCTGCCGCTGTCTCGGCGCTCGAAGAGGCACTTCAGAACTGGATGGAACTGCGAAGTCTCGGCCCCGAGGAAGCGAGCGAGGCGTCCGGTGCGATTGGCGAGTACGGCACGTTCCCCGAGGCGGTCCGCTCGTTCGTCGATGTCGAGCAAACGGTGCCGGCCGCCGGCGTTGGTCCCGATCCCGGGGTGCTTTCGAGCGGAAACCGTGAGGAGAGCAAGGGCGAGGGTGAAGGCGAAGGGAACCTCGCTGAACTCGAGGCAGTCATCGAGCGAGTGTGCGACGCCGACCTGACTCCCTACGCCGCCCGCCTGACGACGCGGGACGTCGAAGCTGCCGGCTTCGAGGTCGTTAGAGTCGTCGTTCCCGGCGCACAGCCGCTGTTTACCGGCGAGCCGTTTTTCGGCGAGCGAGCGCAGCACGTGCCGGCGACACTCGGATTCGACGCTCGACTCGACCGGGAATTTCACCCGTATCCCTGAGCAGCGGCGTCACTCGTCCGTTTCGTTGGTCGTTTCGTTCGGTGTCTCGTTGGTAGCTGTCTCGTTTGTCGTGTTATTGCTATTCGGAACACCCGTCTCAGTCTCGTCATAACGGGCCTCTATCTCCAGATCGTCGTCGGTGATCGTGACCAAAACCAGCTCAGTTTCGCCCGAAATAGAGACCTCTCGAACCGTCTCCTGGCCATCCTCCTCGCCGTGTTTTACGATTTGAAGGCTCTGGTTGACGGCGCTTAGGTGCTCCGGCTGGACGTTTTCGCCCGGCGTGACGGCGAAACTATGATCGTAGGTCTGTCGGTTTGTTTTCCGTTCGTATGCCTGAATCTGGATGTTATAAGAGCGACTCGCCTCGCTGTGGATCTCCATCGGGATCACGCCCTGCACGCTCCCCATGAAATGCTCCTGGACGCCCTCGATACAGCCCGAAAGTCCAACGAGGGCACCCACACCAGCAGACTGGATGACCGTACGGCGGTTCACAATTCTTCATCTGGAGCCGATACCTGTAGGCGTTACTCTTCGTCGTCGGGTATACAACAGCACGTCTCTCGAAAACTTGCCACTGGGATTTATGTTGATCTCCGTGAACACCCGCGTATGGAACGCGTCACGATCGACGAGGTCGAAAACCAGCCGAATCCGATGGCCGTCCACTCCGTCCGGCGACCGATCTCACAGGCGCTCGGTCTGTCGGACTTCGCGATGAACTACTTCGAACTCGAGCCCGGCGAGTCCTTCTCGGGCGGCTTTCACACCCACCACGATCAGGAGGAAGTCTTCTACATCCAGTCGGGGACGGCGGCGTTCGACACGGAAAACGGGACCGCCACCGTCGATGCGGGCGAGGTGATCCGATTCGCCCCCGGCGACTTCCAGCAGGGGTACAACCCCGAAGACGCTGACGAACCCGTCGTCGGCTTCGCGTTCGGTGCCCCGGGCTCACAACACGACTGGGACCAGATCGAATCGCTCGTCTACTGCCAGGAGTGCGAAACCGAACGGGGCCACGGCCTCGAACTCACCGATGACGGCCAGTTTCGACTCACCTGCACCGAGTGTGGGAACTCGTTCGTCCTCAGTTAGCGACTAGCTATCGTCCGGCGAGTAGTTCGGTGCTTCGTCCGTAATCACCACGTCGTGGGCGTGGCTCTCCGCCTGCCCTGCCGAAGAGACGCGGACGAACTCTGATCGCTCCTTGAACGCCGGGATCGTCTCTGCACCGACGTAACCCATGCCGGACTGCATTCCGCCTGCGAGCTGGTGGAGTTCGGACTGGAGCGAGCCCTTATACGGTGTCGCCGCCTCGACGCCTTCGGGAACGTACTCGTCGTCTTCGTCGGGTTCTTCCTTGAGGTAGCGGTCGCTGTCGCCGGATTTCATCGCACCGACGCTACCCATGCCGCGATACTGTTTGTACTTCTTGCCGTTCATCGTGACGACGCGACCGGGTGCCTCGTCGGTCCCGGCGAAATACGAGCCGAGCATGACGGCGTCGGCACCGGCTGCGACCGCTTTGATCGCGTCGCCGGAATAGCGAATGCCACCATCCGCAATGACGGGAACGTCGTGTTCGTTGGCAACGTCGGCTACCTGGGCGACGGCCGTGATCTGTGGCATCCCGGAGCCGGAGACGACGCGAGTCGTACAGATCGATCCGGGGCCGATGCCGACCTTGATTCCGTCCGCAAAGTCGACGAGTTCAGCGGCGGCCTCTCGGGTCCCGACGTTGCCGACGACGACATCGGCGTCGACGCGCTCTTTGATCTCGCGAGCGCCGTCGATGACGTTCATGTTGTGCGCGTGTGCGGTGTCGATAAAGAGCACGTCCGCGCCGGCCTCGTCCGCGGCCTCGGCGCGGTCCCGTTCGAACGGGCTGACGGCGACGCCACAGCGGAGGCGGCCGTCCTCGTCGCGGACGGCTTCCTTGTACTCGCGGCGCTGGAGAATGCCCTGCATCGTGACGAGTCCGACCAGCAGGTTCTCGTCGTCGACGACGGGGACGCGCTCGATCTTGTGTTCGTACATCAGGTCGAACGCCTCGCGGGCGTCGATGTCTTCGGGGGCCGTGATGACCTCGTCGGTCATCGCCTCCGTGACGGGGTCGTCCTCGTTGACCTCGAGGTGCGGCCGGATGTCGGTACTCGAGATGATCCCAAGGACTTCGCCGTTGGTGTTGACGACCGGTGCGCCGCCGACGCCCTCTCGGGCCATCAGGTCGTCAACCTCGCGGACCGACATTTCCGGGTCGGCAGTGACGACCGAGTCGAAGGGAATAACGAGTTCGTCGGCGCGCTTGACGCGTTCGATCTCGTCGACCATCTCGTCGACGTTCATGTTTCGATGAAGGACGCCGAGGCCGCCGTGGCGAGCCATCGCGATGGCCATGTCGCTCTCGGTGACGGTGTCCATCGCCGCCGACAGGATCGGAACGGAGACCTCGACGGTTTTCGAGACGTTCGACGTGAGATCCGCGTCGTCCGGTTCGACACGGCTCTCCTTCGGTCGAAGGAGGACGTCGTCGAACGTAAGCGCTTCTGGTACCTGGAGTTTCGAAGAATACGGCTCGTGCTCTGGAACGTCGTTCGCCATGTAAACTGTCCGAACGCCCGGGCAAAAAGCGTTGCGAGATGGGAACCGGAGTGAGAATCGCTGACGGGATAGCTGAACTCGTCCCGTCCACCGATACGCCGGTCAGGTTGAGAGTTGGAACCGATCGATCAGATTAGTGCACCTTCGTCAGGATATGGCCGTCGACGGCAAAAGTATGCCGAGTTGTGTAACCGTATCTCACGCAACGTTTATTGACGGGCCGGTATTCCACTCGTGTATGAACGCTGTGAGTTCCAGCGAGACCCGAACCGTTGGCCGGACGACCGCCGTCTCCGCCGCGAAAAATATGTTCGGGAAATTTACAATTTCACTCAAACTCACAGCACGAGGCATTCGCCGGGCGCAGTGGCCGAATCGGTCCGCCCTGGCAAACTGGTGTGATGGAGTCCAGTCCGTGCGGAGCCGGTTATCACATCACCCACTGGCCTCGGGTCATGGCCATCGTCCCTGAACGATGAGTACGTCCCAGCACCCGGTTGCCCTTCGTCTCGAGCGATTAGTAGGGGGTGACGCTCGACTGTTAGCGCTGGTGATGATGCTCCCGCTGGTCGATGGCGTCTTCCCGGCGCTTATCCTCGCCGGTGCAATCGATAGTCCTTCGAGTGCCATCCAGACCGGCCTGCTGATCTTCGGTGGCAGTGCCACCGTCGCCGTCATGCTCGCCGAGATGACCGGCACCCCGCGCGAGCAGGTCGCGATCGTCTTGCTCGTCGGTATTCCGCTAATACTGCTTGCCGCCGTCCAGGCTGCGCTCGCTCCCGCAATCGGAAGTCTGCTTCACGAGGCGATTATCGAGCGGTTCGCCGCCGTCGTCATCCTCGCAATCGCAGCGAAGACGGCAAGCGCAACGATCGGCGAATACCTGCCAAGCCCTGGCGTTATTATCGGTCTAGGGATGGTCGCGAGTATCGACCCAAGCGGTGTCACGCTTGCACTCATGAACGATCCGGCACTCGTGGCCAACGCCACGTTGGCAGCCGTGACCGGGGTTGCATTTGCACTCGCCATCGCAATCAGCGGCCCCTATCTGCGCGAGTACATGGACATCGATCGCTTCCGCTTCGGCAGCGCCGTTGCACTCGGGCTGTTGCCACTGTCCCTGGTCGGGATGGGCTTCGGACAGGCCCCACTGGCTGCCCTCGTCGTTGCGGCCGTCTTCGCGATCGATATTCCGTTCGATAGCGACGAGACTGCCTCGGCGAGTTCGACGATCACGAACCAGCGCGGATCGGATGACGAGACTCCGTCCGTTCCCTCGGCGACGGCTGCGTCAGAATCGCTGCCGGTGAACGCAACGGAATCAGGCGGATCATCGGCGGCGCGAACGGCTGCCTCGTTCGTTCCCGCTGTCGGCACCGGTCCACTCTCTGATGGCGGGGATACTACCAGCCGCGAGGGAGATCGCAAGCACCACGGTGTCTCTGAGACGGACGGCGGTGTTGAACACGAGGAGGAACAAGCGGATGCAGCGTCGGACGCGGACGATGGCCCCTATCCGAGCGACGATACGACCGAAACCGAGGGCCGCGCCCCGTGGCTGTAGTCCGAATCGAAACCACTTTAGGCACTATCCCCCAACGGGATATCGAGGGGTCGTGGCCAAGCCAGGGATGGCGACTGACTCCAGAGGCACCGCGCCCGGGACGACACTCCAGACTGATATACTGATCGGGCACCTGATCAGTGTCCGTGTGATGACCCTCTGGAGTTCCGAGGCGCACCGGAGATATCAGTCGATCGGGGGTTCAAATCCCTCCGACCCCATTACCGCAACGACTTATCCTTAACCCGCATACGTGAGGGTGTTACTTATAAAGAACACCCCAGACTCTCTCTGAGTTTTCAGTCGTAGCAGTTACGATGTTCAGCTCTGTAAGGCGGTTCTCTTGTATGATGGTCGGTGAAAGTGAAACTTCTATCGTTTCAACTACCCCACTCAATGGAGTCTAACGTTTGCTATAAAGACTCTTTTTCCAGCTCAGGCTCGTCATCAGATACACTCTCTGATGAGGAACTGTTCTCAGTACTAATCTGATCTCTGATGTGATCCAGATCTTCCTTCATTTCTTCAGACATATTCCCCTCATCGAAATCCTTGAGTCCTTCATATTTTGCTTTAGTTTCTGAGAACCGGAGGATCGTTGATACTAAGGCGCTTATGGATGCCAAAAGATGAATGAATAAGAAAAAGAAGATAAAGAAAACCCATTTCTCAAAAGAAACTGACTGGAGGAACACACCATAGAACGATGTAATAATAGCAAGTGTGACTGTATATTCAAATATAGCTAATAATTTCTCAAAAGTATCGTTCTTCCTTAGGAATGACAGAAATTTCTTGTCAGAAAAGGAGACAAGAATAGCAAGTCCAGTAAGTGTGACTGCAATAAGTGATTGCGAGACACCTGTGGCTGAACTAACAAAATTTCGCATTCCTGGGTTGGAAAATAGATCAGAGATCAGAAAATAGCTCCCAATAGTGATGACTAATGGTAGTATGAGATATTTTGATAGAAGGATCTCTTTGATCCCGTATTTTTTAAGTCGTTTCCAAGATCGAGAGGTAACCATTAGTCAAGATATGCTATAGCGTTTTGCAATAATTCTTGAGAGTAGTTTCTGAGCGCACCAAGTCCATCGATCTCCTCATCAATCTGTGTTGTCGCTGGCTCAGACTCAGACGATACTACCTTAAGCACCTCATCGTCGCCATATTTCACTCTCCACGATTCCCCGTACTCAGACATAGACATGCTCGTTACTTGTTGAATAAAGTCTTCATGAACGTTGATACCGTCTCCATTGAACTGCTCCGCAGTAATACCGAGTCTTTCTACCATCATTTCCTGCATGGATTCATCCAACTCTTCAAAAGCAGGGTCAGGTCCAGGATTAGTGGGTCTGAGTTCAGCATCAATTTCATAAATTGGATACTCTTCAAGAACGTGTTGTAGGTCTGCATCATTCTCAAGCAATCTGAGCCTTAGTTCGGATGCTTCTCCTATGATGTTCTTGTAGCCGTCTTGGATATTGGTTATGAAGTTACTATTCCTAACCCTATAGGTGGAACTGAATATGATGATTCGTCTCTCAAAGTCAAGAATGAACATCGAATAATCAGCATCAGTAGTTTCTTCATCTAACTCGACAAAATCACCTTCTTCTTCATCATAGCGGGTTGGCTCGTCAGAGTAGGTTTTCCCAAACTTCCCATATATCAGCCCATTATGCTCGTCAATACGTCCGAAATACCAGTTGCCACTCTCAGAGGTAACAACAGGACCATCATGATGCAGGTACTGCTCTAACACATCACGTTTCCTCTCTTCATGTGATCGAGCTACATCGTATTGCCCTTGAACTGGAAGCGTTCCTGAAATGCCGAATTTAGCAAAATAGAATTTTGTATCAGACATTTATAGGTATAATACTACTGTTATTATATAAGGCTATTGGCCAAATGAGTACATATAAAACAGAATGAATGATTGGTTAGAGGCTGTCTAAGTATTGTCGTCTTGTCTCTGCCTGTTCATGCTCTGTTCTTGAGTCATAGTGTTCATCCAAAATATCTACTGTCACATTAGCCCGTTCGCTCAGTTTTTCTTTTGGCCACTCTTGATTCATACTGTCGGCTGAATATTTTTTAGGCTGGAGTGTAACTCTATGGTCTGGCTACACTTGACGCCGCCACCCTCGACGACCTCCGCGACGCTCTCGCGGAGGTCGAGGACAAGAAGCCGACACAGCGGCTGATGGCGNTGGCTACACTTGACGCCGCCACCCTCGACGACCTCCGCGACGCTCTCGCGGAGGTCGAGGACAAGAAGCCGACACAGCGGCTGATGGCGGTGATCAACTACCTCGAAGAAGACGACGCGACGATGGCAGAGGTAGCTGAACGGTACGGATACACCGGTCCATGGCTGTCTCGTTGGGTTGGCCGGCTCGACCGGCTCGCTGATGAGCCGGTCGAGCAAGTCGTCTACGACGATCCGCGTGAAGGCAGACCAGCCGAACTCTCTGATGAACAGCACGACCAGTTCGTTGAGGTACTTCACGACTCACCCGAAGAAGTTGGACTAGACGCGCCCGCGTGGTCTGTTCCACTAGCTCGTCACTATCTCTCCGAGGAATTTGACGTTGAGTACTGTGAGCGCCACGTCCGACGATTGATGTCTGAGGCCGGGCTGTCCTGGAAGACAGCCCGGCCGGAGTTCTACAAATCCGACGAGAGAGCCCAAGAAGCCTGGCAAGAAGGCTTCAAAAAAAGCGCAACGACCTGGACGACGAATACACGATCCTGACGATCGATCAGACGCGACAGGTTCTCTCGACGCTAATCTATGCGTGGTTTCCGGAAGGAGAGCGCCCGTCACTCCCGGTGACGGGCGCGTGGGATAGCATCAAGTTGCTCGGTGCAGTCAGCGACGGCGGTGAGACCTTCTTTCTGACGTGTGCAGAGAACTTCAACAGCAACACAACGATTCGGTTACTCGACGCACTCCAAACAGAGTTCGGCGAGAAAATCTGCGTCGTCTTGGACAACGCCTCGTATTTCACGGCGAACGCAGTGCAGGAATTCGTTGAAGGCACACCGATCGAGCTGTGTTACCTTCCGCGGGGTTCACCGGAGCTGAACCCCGCGGAAGAGTGCTGGAGACAACTCGATCAAGAACTTGGGAACCGTCTGTTCGAGACGCTTGACGATCTTCGTGATGCTGCTCTCTGTGCACTCAACCGAATCAAAGTTCCAGATGTCTTTACGTATTTATGTCCGTGAGTATNGACGCTTGACGATCTTCGTGATGCTGCTCTCTGTGCACTCAACCGAATCAAAGTTCCAGATGTCTTTACGTATTTATGTCCGTGAGTATCAGATGGTACGTGATAGCTGCTCGTCGTAGAGGGTGAGGACTCATTGAGGAAGGGCATTTCGACGAATCTTTCTTTCTCACAGCAGCGTCACACGCCTCAATGGTTCGATTGTGTGGACAACCGCCGTGGACTTTGCACGGTCGGGTAATCCCATACATATTCTTCCGTAATGCTGTATGCGAGACTCGCTGATTTCGAGTGGTGAACAGCGGTTCCCGGCCACTTTCCTCGACGATATTATGCCGATGACCTTTGATGTAGTCATCAAGGACTTCCCGCATTGAGTCGTCAATGTTGATCTTCCGCTGCGCCTCAATGCCGTTTTTCAGTGGAGTACCAGTCTCCGGTCGATGGCGGATCTTAATCTGCTTCTGGGTAGAGAGGTAGTCCTCGAGATCGATAGCAACGACTGTTCCCATGCGGAGGCAGGCGTGCCACATGAGCTGGAAGATCGCGTGCCGTCGTTGCGCGTACTCGAATTTGTAGAAATAGTCCAGAATATCTTCTACTCGATCCTGCGACAACGTATCGTCACTGACTCGATCGTCTTCATCGAGCTTCGGGAGTTGGACTAGTTCGGCAGTCCCACGCTTGAGAAGTTCTGCTTGCTCACACCAGCGAAGGAATACCCGGAGGGTCGAGAGATTGTTTTTCAGCGTGACCTCCTTGATTCCCTGTCCTCGCCGTCGGAGCTTGTACTGTTTCAGATGGTAGCCGTGGATCTCTCCGACCTCCTCAATGCCTTGGTTCTCGCAGAACCGTAGTAGCTCCTTGAGTGCGTATTTGTAGTTTCGATGGCTAGCTTTGCTGACTTCTCCCTCACGTTCCGCGAGGAAGTCCTCTACTGCTTGCTTCGGAGTTACGGTCGGTGTCATTGGTATCGCTCTGAACCGCCGAACGTGAGCTGACCACCGGATCAACACCCAGGTGATGGCCCTCGGGGAGAGTTCCCTCGCGCACCCCTCGGGTATCAGAGTCGGTTCACCGACGAGAGTGCCATATTCGGGACGTATGGCGCTTCTCTCGTCGGATTGGGGTTCAAATCCCTCCGACCCCATATCCTCACTGCGAACAACATCGTGAGCGATGAGTATTGGACACGGGAGGGGGATTTGAATCAGAGAGAAACTTTGCTGCGACCGTGGTTCAAACCCCTCTGATACAATTCGGAATAAAAGCCCTGGAGAAGCTTCTCTCGCGTTCTCTACGGAGATCCCTGCTGATCAAAGTGGATCGCATGTCGAGGGACAACCCGAGGTGCTATGAACTCGTGTTCAGCTCGCTATCTAGTTCGATAAACGACGTAGAGCCACACTGACACCCCATTTTCCGACCAATGGGGATGATCGAACCGTCGGGGTACCGCTTAGATGTATAGACGGTCTCGCACTCACTACACTGTGCAAGAATTCGCTCTTTCTCTGTTTGGTTGCCCATACAAATAGCACGGTATCACCACACATATAGAGCTGGCAGGCTCATTACAGGTGTGCATACGAGATATTATTATAAATAGAAAATAATACTGCAAATAGCAATATTATCTCTACTTTCACCCGGTATAGTAAATCATCCGCCTAGCTGACACTACGGAACGCTTTACTCGGGAAATCTGTCCCTGCTTACGAACGTTGAGAATAGGGCCACTGTTGACCTGTGAACTATCCACGGGTGGCGCACTGGCTGCAACTAGTGACCGTCGTTCGGTGCCTGCACAGCGGTCAGTAGCTGACCGATCATCACTACGTGACTATATATTCCGGTCATCCGTAGCGCTAGGCACCGAAATCGAGTTGACGGTCATGCACCACTCCACAATCCAAAGAAAATCTCACAGTCGTCATGGACACACCGGGCACGATGGTACCGAACATGTGGTGACTAGGATGGACAAATAACGATGGCAGCAACATCAAACCGAAAGCTAGCGACTATCTCTTGTCCGCACTGCGAGCAGGAAACGATGGTCTCGGTCCCGGACGAGGATGTAGAACTCGAAGTCAGACGGTACGTGGCCCTCTACGGGGACTATACGACTGCCGTGTGTCCGGCCGATCACAAATTCTGGGTATACTTCTGCTAGAACAATCAGAGATGGATCGCCGCTCTGCAGTACGCTGTTTTTAGAGCAATCCCACAACTGGAGTCGCGCTCATTCGCCGGCAGACGACCGCCAAGACGAGTTCAGTTGTCTACCCCGCGTCACCGAAGTGCAGCGCGAAAGACGGAATTGGATACAATCCGCCGGATCACCAACTCTCACGGGTGTCTGCATCAGAGCAGGAGTCCGAAAGAATGCGGAGTTTGGAGTCACTACAACACCCATCCGGCCGGCCCACGGGGTGCAGATCTCCGTTTGCGCGTTCGACAGCAGCGTAGGCGGACCCACACGCTTCACAGACTGCTGCTACTTTCCGGGACTCGTCGTCTTCGTCCATGACACTCAGTGCTGGTAGACAGCCAGCAGATATAGCGTTCTCGTGTGACAGCGTTCCGATCTGACACGGGCGGACCCCCGAGTGAACTCGGGCCTCGGAAGTGATGAGGCGAAAAGTCTCTAAGGCGAATTCTGTTCGTACAGTGTGTCTCTGCGGGATGAGCAAGCGCAGACACACGACCGTGTTGGAGTGATCCCGAACGGGGGAGTGCTCAAAGGAAGTGATAGATTGCGGAACGATCGAGTATAGAAAGAGCCGAGTGCGTTCGGTGGGTCAGTGGCGGACACGATGACGAGTTCGACTGGATGACTGCAGTTACTGAGGCGCTCGTTCTTTGTCCGGTGTGGGTCGGGAACGGGGTCCGAGAGCCGGATTTTGGAGTCAGAAAAATGACGCCGCTGACGCAAATTCTCGCGCGTTACTCGTCGGATAGCAACCCGACCCGGTTTCCTTCGGAATCGGTGATTACGGCGTAGTGTCCGCTCATTTCGGGGATGGGTTCTTTCGGGATTAGAACGTCTCCACCACCGGATTCAACGCGGTCGATCGCGTCGTCTAGGTCGCCGTTAACGTTCAGATAGACGACGAGCCCGGTATCTGTCGGCGTGTACGTAATCGTCGCGCCGTTGTCGGTCGTGAACTCGTCGGTTTCGATGATCATTCCGCCGACTTCCCCCTCGTCACTGTCGAACATTCCGGCTCGACCACTGGGGGCTTCCGCTTCGTCCTCTTCGGGGGAATACAGGTCGATATCGCGATCGAGAACGGTCGAATAGAACTCGACAGCTCTGTCGAAGTCGGTACTGGGGATTTCGAACCAGCTGAGTGCGTGGGTCATATTGTGGCCTCCGTAGAGAGGGGTTGCCTCGCTAGAGTGGTGGTGCTCTGGGACGATATAGAGCGCTCTCTGCAGGTGAAAGGTGATTTCACTCCGAGTAGCGAGTCGACGGGAGGCCAGTCACGGGTGCGGCTCAGCTAGTACCGTTCAAAGCGCCGGCTGCTAGGTGAAACCGGCGACCGGTTGCGATTTCACCCATCGGTACAGGTTTGGAACGCCACTATAGAGAACAATCGCGGAAGATGTCAGGGTGGTCATCCCTGACGGACGAAATGCACGTGTTGCAGACGTGTTGGAATGCTAGTCTCGCAGTAGGGGGGAGTGGATCGGCTACGAGACCGGATCGATCTTCGAAACGGATGGGTATAATACATTATCTGTTGGCAAGTGTTGCCTTGCCATACCACAGTTGCCGTGTGGTGAACGATACGATTTCGGGAGTGACTGTGAGGGTGATAGAGAGACGGGTTTTAGCTTGTGGACGCCTAGAAGGTGTGATGACAGTCCACCGTTCGTTCGACTCGGAGTCAGTGAGGGCATCTGAGTCCGGGTCTGAGTCTGAGTCTGAGTCTGAGTCTACATCCAAGTCCGAGTCCGAATCGCCAACCGAACCGGAAACCGACGGAAGCGGTGAGTCGAGTTCGGAGCGACGTCAGGGTGAGAAGCATCCCGAAAGAACAATCGCCGAGCGGCTGGCGGAGACCGAGCAGCAACTCGTGCAGGTACAACGAACGCTCGTTGCAGTGGCACAGGTTGCGGATATCTCGATCGGGGGGCCGTGTGCCTACTGTGAGCGCAGTCGGGTGCTCCTCATTGACGGTGAACTCCGCTGTCCGGAGTGTGGTTATCAACGGTCTCTCTGACGGTAGAGTGACTGTTGATATCTCCGACCGGCACTCGTTTCCGTTGATCACCACCTCGAGTGCAACGTGCTCGTTGCAAGCAAATGACTGGACGGGCATTAGGGAGCCGTTCGTTGAAGCGGTACTGTCCATGACTGACGACGACTCATCGCACGAGAACGCAACTGATCCGGACGCGTTCGAGACGGCGACGCGACCGGACGACGAGCAGAGTGGCCCAACGCCGATCCGGACGGATGGCTCGGGTTCGGACGATTCGACCGGGACGAGCGACGGTCGGGGCGACGACCTCGACGAGGAGAGCAAGCAGGACCAACTCGACGAAGTCCGGGAGGATGCGGAGGGAGAGTACCTGACGACGGATCACGGCGTACGGGTAACCGATACCGACAACTCGCTGAAGGCGAGCGAGCGCGGGCCGACGATCATGGACGACTTCCACTTCCGGGAGAAGATGACCCAGTTCGACCACGAGTCGATCCCGGAGCGAGTCGTCCACGCCCGCGGGACGGGCGCGCACGGCTACTTCCAGCCCTACGAGGATCCCGATCTGGGCGAGTACGACGACATTTCGGAGATTACGAAGGCGTCCTTCCTGCAGGATCCCGGCCAGAAGACGCCGGTGTTCACCCGGTTCTCGACGGTCGTCGGCTCGCGCGGTTCCGCGGATACGGTCCGCGACGTGCGGGGCTTTGCCACCAAATTCTACACCGAGGACGGGAACTGGGACCTCGTCGGGAACAACATCCCGGTGTTCTTCATCCAGGATGCGATGGAGTTTCCCGACCTGGTGCACGCCATCAAGCCCGAACCCGACGACGCGGTGCCACAGGCGGCCTCCGCTCACGACACGTTCTGGGACTTCGCCTCGCTCAAACCGGAGATCACGCACATGCTCATGTGGCTGCTCTCCGGGCGGGCGTTGCCCCGCGCCTACTGGATGATGCAGGGCTTTGGCGTCCACACGTTCCGATTCGTCAACGACGAGGGCGAGTCGCGGTTCGTCAAGTTCCACTGGACGCCGAAGCTCGGGACGAACCAGCTCGTCTGGGACGAAACCCAGAAGATCGCCGGCAAGAACCCCGACTTCAACCGCGAAGGACTCTACGACATCATCGACGACGGATACGAGCCCGAGTGGGAACTCGGCGTCCAGATCGTCGAGGAGGACGACGCGGATCAGTTCGACTTCGACCTGCTCGACCCGACGAAGATCATCCCCGAGACGGAGGTTCCGGTCAGGCCGATCGGGAAGATGGTGCTGAACGAACGGCCGGACAACTTCTTCGCCGAAGTCGAGCAAGTTGCGTTCCACCCGGGCAACGTCGTTCCGGGGATCGACTTTACGAACGATCCGCTTCTCCAGGGTCGATTGTTCTCCTACCAGGACACGCAGCTCAACCGATTCAACAGCGCCAACTGGGACGAGATCCCGATCAACCGCCCCATCACGGAGCGACACAACAACCAGCGCGCCGGCTTCATGCGCCAGGAGATCAACGAGGGCAAAGCCACCTACAAGCCGAACTCGATCGACGGCGACGACCCACAGGAGGCCACCGAGGAGGAGGGCGGCTACGAACACTACGCCGAACGGATCGACGGGAAGAAGATCCGAAATCGCAGCGAGAGCTTCCAGGAGCACTTCGACCAGGCGCGGCTGTTCTGGAACAGCATGACCGAGCCCGAGAAACGACACATCGTCGAGGCCGCTCACTTCGAGCTCAACAAGGTCGACCGCATGGAGATCCGCGAGCGCGTCGTCTACGACCTCTTCAATAACGTCGATCACGAGTTCGCAAACCGAGTCGCAAAGGGCATCGGCGTCGAACCGCCCGAATCGCCGGGAGACGAGCTCTCGGAGCACGACGAGGAGGACCCGTCGCTGAGCATGGAAAACCGGACGGAGGAGTCGATCGAGACGCGAAAGATTGCGATCCTCCTCGATGACGGCTTCGAGGACGAGCACGTCAAACGGCTTCAGTCGGCACTGGACGATGCGGGGGCACGAACTAAGATCATCTCGAAGGTCGTCGGAGAGAAGTCAGGAACGGATGGAGACTCCGTCGATGCCGATCAGAATCACGTGACGGCGACTTCCGTCGTCTTCGATGCGATCGTCGTTCCCGGCGGCAGCGACAGCGTCGACGCGCTGGCCCAACAGGGCGAACCGAAACAGTTCATCGAGGAAGCGTTCAAACACCACAAACCGATCGCCGCCCTTGGCGACGGAACGGAACTCTTCGAGGCGGTCGACCTGCCGGATATCGAACTCGCGGCCGACGGTGAACTCGTCTCTGACGCTGGTGTCGTGACGTGTCGCAACGACGACCTCGACGAGTTCATCACGGCGTTTGTCGATGCAGTTGCAGCGCATCGCCACTGGGATCGGGATCCGGAAACGGTACCGGCGTAGGAACGCCTGCTTCGGGGAGCGGTCATTCGCGCCGTATTCGACGCGGAATTCGCAACGAACGCCGATCGTTCTCTACGAATCGTCACTGAATCGGATTCTGTGGTGCCAATATCCAGTACCTGGCCCACAATATGATTATATCCCGTACAATTGTCCGCTTATATCCGGTAAAGCAGGATATTAGACGCAACAATTAGATTAATTAGTGTACAGACCGTTACTCCAATTGTCGGCGTTGAAGCCGACCCCGCGACGCATTGGCTACCGAATACTGCGAGTGCCGGTGGAACACTCTGCTCAATCGATGCGGCGGGCATTCGTGGCTGTGTGCCCGCCGTCCTACACACCAGACATACTTTTTACCCGCTCGATCGTCCTCACAAAGTCACAAAGAGACAGCGAGACGGAGCCACAGCGAACCCGGCGACCGTCACTTCGCGCGGGACACTGACTCCGCCGTGGACGCCTTCGTCTCGAGAACCCGATGTGCGTAGAACGCGGCCGAGAAATCCTGTGGACTCGGTATCGCACACGCAAGCCAGCCGATTGCGATTGCCGTCCCGACGGGAGAGTCGACGAGCGCAACGGGAGCAGGTGCAACGCCGAAACCGAACACGAAGATCGGGAGCGCAAGCGCCAGCGGGGCGAGTGCTGCAACCCGCAAGACCCAGGGCGGCTCCGTTCCGTTCGGTCGCGGGCGGACAACTGCCCACGGACAACTCGCGAGAACACCCGTGATTCCATCCGTTCGTCCCGGGAGATACGAGATCGTGAACTCGATCCGGCTACCCCACAGGACGAGTGCGTGCGTCCACTCGTGTGCGACGAGCCCCAGCACAACCGTCACCACGAGTGCGACCCCAGCAAATACTACGTCCAGTCCGATCCCAATCCCACTCATCGGCTGGTCGAGTGCCACCTCCATCCCCGAGACGCGGCCACTCGCCGATCGGTCGACCGTCCAATCATCCCACCACTACACTCGTTGCGATACCGGCCCAAGACGTTCCGGCTGTACAGGTTGCCGTATTAAGGGCTCGACCGCTGCGAACGAGTCGGCGAATCGAAACTGAAGAAAAACCAGCCGGTCACTACCGGTTCCCTACGCCGGACCGTCCTCTTGATCGGCGAGTTCGAAGAGATCGTCGTAGCCCTCGTCGGTCGGTAACTGGTCCCGGATGTCGTCGAGCGCACCCGCCGTTACCGCCTCCGCGACGACGTCGATAACGACTTGCGCGTGAAACGCGGCCGCCGCCGGATCGTCGTCGCCGACATCCGATCGGCCGTCGACGCGCGAAACGAACTCGTCGAAGTCGAAGCGTTCGACCTCGTCGACTTCCTCGAGGAAGCGTCCGAGTTCTTCGGGTAACTGGGCGGCGAGGTTCTCGGCTTCTCCCGGCTGAACGCGCTCGGAAAGCGTCGTCAGCGTCGCCCGGGAGATGCCCAGTGCCGCCTCTCGTGAATCGAGTTGTGCTCGGTTCTGGACCGCACCGATGAAGGTATCGTACTGCATGATCACTCCTTCTCCGACGCGTTTGGTGAGACTGCCCCCTTCACCTGAAGGCAGGTCTCCCAGCGCCGAACTCGTCCCGACCGGTCGTCGACCGGTAGCGCCCCCGCCGACTCTCGACGCTGCACCGCCTCACAGCGAATGTACCCGTCCGCATCCGTACAGGAACCGAAAGACAATTTGAGCGGACGGGGCTACGCCAGACTATGCTTTCGATCGCGCTTGCCGGGAAGCCAAACGCCGGCAAGTCCACGTTCTACACGGCGGCGACGATGGCAGAGGTGGATGTCGCCAACTACCCGTTCACAACTATCGACGCCAATCGCGGAGTGAGCTACGCTCGCACCGATTGCCCCTGTCTCGAGCGCGACGAGCGCTGTAACGCCGACAACTGCGAAGACGGCAAGCGCTACGTCCCGATCGAACTGCTCGACGTGGCCGGGCTCGTGCCGGGTGCCCACGAGGGCAAAGGGCTCGGCAACCAGTTCCTCGACGAACTCACGAACGCGGACGTGATCATCAACGTCGTCGACGCCTCCGGCGGGACCAACGAGAAGGGCGAACCCGTCGATATCGGCGAGCACGATCCCCTGGAGGACATCGACTTCGTCGAGGAGGAGATGGACCTCTGGCTCGCGGACATCGTCGACCGAAACTGGGAGTCCGTCGAGCGTAAATCCCGCTCGCCCGACTTCGACATCGACGACGCGCTGGCGGACATGCTTTCGGGCTTTGGCGCGTCGCCGAAACAAATCGCGACCGTCCTGCGGGAACTGGACTACCCCGAGGACCCAATCCAGTGGGAGGACGACCACCGCGAGGCCCTCGCCCGCGACATCCGCCAGCGAACCAAACCGATCGTCGTCGCCGCGAACAAAATCGACGTCGCCCCCGCGGAGAACGTCGAAAAACTGCTCGACCTCGACAAACCCGTGATTCCGACAACGGCAGAAGGTGAACTCGCGCTGCGCCGGGCCGCGGACAACGGCCTCGTCGAGTACGATCCCGGCGACGAAACGATCGAAATCGGCGACGACGGAAGCGACGCCCAACGGGAGGCCCTCGAGGGTCTGGCGGAGACGATGGCCGACTGGGACGGCACCGGCGTGCAGGCCGCCCTGAACTTCGCCGTCTACGACCTGCTCGATCACCTCACCGCCTACCCGGTCGAGGACGCCTCGAAATGGTCCGACGGCAGCGGTAACATCCTCCCCGACGCCTTCCTCCTCCCCGACGGCTCGACCCCCGTCGACCTCGCCTACGCCGTCCACTCCGACATCGGCGACGGCTACCTCCACGCCGTCGACGCCAAATCCGGCCGCGACGTCGGCGAGGAGTATGAACTCGAGGAAGGAGACGTGATCAAAATCGTCTCGACAGCATCGTAGGCACGGCAGGCGGGTGCCATCACAGAACGCCGGTGAGCGGCTCGAACCAGACCGCAGCGACCAGCACGGCGAGAAAGACGTACGAGCCCCGAATGAGTAACATCGTCGCGAGTTCAGGCGTGGCTCGCCGAGCGACGAGTGCGACTGCGGCGAAGGCGAGTGCGGCGAGCACTGCCGTCGGCGGAAAGACCTGGACGAGTGCGAGGGCGACGACGACGAGTAGGGCCGTCGTCATGAGGCCGTAGGCGAGGGTGTACGCGCGGGCAGGGCCGACGAGGACGGCGACGGTGCGTTTCTGAATCGATCGGTCGTAGTCGTAGTCCTGGGCGTCGTCGATGACCTTGATGCCGGAGAGGAGGACGAGGAAGACGAGTGCGAAGCCGAGCGGGACGGCCGCGATCGCGGCGGTCTGCGTCGCGAACCCGCCGAGAAGCGAGAGGGCGATGCCGAGGGGGTAGCCGGTCGTCGCCGTCACGGGGTTCATATCCAGTTGCGGGGCGTGGTGGTAGGCGATGACCCACGTCGGGAGCGTCAGCGCGAGGGGGAGCCAGCCGACGAGTGCGTACAGGAGGAGGCAACAGCCGGCGAACAGGGCCGTCGAGAGGGCGAGCGCGAGTCGGCAGCCGCGCTCGGTCAGCGGGTGGTCGTCGTCCTCGCCGCGGATGTGAAAGTCGACGTAGCCGTCCTTGACGTGGGCGGTGTAGACCGCGGCGAACATCGCGACGATGTGGACGACTGCGCGTGTGGGATCGACGGTGCCGGCGAGGAGGGCACCGAATAGCGACGCGGCGAGCGGGGGCAACATGAACACGGGATGGACCTGCGACAGGAACGCTCGTGCGGTCGCCTCGAGCCCGGTGCCGCGTCTCGCGAGGGCCATACGCGATGGACCACGAACGGGCCTATAATACCACGGCCGGCGTCACATCGGCTTGGACCGGCGGCTTCTTTTGACCGGATGGACGGCTCTCACTGGCAGACCGAGACAGTCGCAGCGCCCGGAACACACAGTTTGATGTGCTGTCCCGTGCCACGCACGAGTATGACGGATGCGTATACTGGTGCCGATTTCTTCGTCGACGCTCTCGAATCCTACGGCGTCGAGTTCGTCTTCGGCAACCCGGGGACGACGGAACTGCCGGTGATGGACGCGATCGGTCGCAGCGACCTCGAGTACGTGCTGGGACTGCACGAGGACATCGCGGTCGGGATGGCGTCGGGCTACGCCCAGACGCGGCGCTATCACGCCCACCACGACGACTCGATCACGCCGCTGGGCGTGGCGAACCTCCACATCGCGCCCGGGCTGGCCCACGGCCTCGGCAACCTCTACGCCGCGTCGGTCACCGGCGCTCCGCTGGTCGTCACCGCGGGCAACCACAGTACGGACTTCCGCCACGAGGAGCCGATCCTTTCGGGCGACGTAGCCGAGATGGCAGACCAGTTCTGCAAGTGGTCCGACGAGGTGCTCGACGTGACGGCGCTGCCGACGATGCTCCGGCGGGCCGCCCGCGTCGCGATGACGCCGCCGACGGGACCCGTCTTCCTCGGCCTCCCGCTCGACGTGATGCTCGCCGAACTCGACGCCGAGCCCGAGCGCCTCGGCCCGATTCCGAACGCGGGCAGCGGCGATCCGGCCCAGCTCGAACGCGCCGCCGACCTGCTGGCCGAGGCCGAGAACCCGGTGCTCGTCGTCGGGGACCACGTCGCGCGCTCCGGCGCTGATGCCGTCGCCGCGGCGGTCGAACTCGCGGAGTCGACCGGGGCGCGCGTCCACGGCGAAATCCTCGCCAGCGAGGTGGACTTCCCGACCGATCACGACCAGTGGGTGTCCTACGTTCCGCCGGACGAGGGCCTCGCCTCGATGCTGCTCGATACGGACACCATCGCGTTCGTCGGCTGTTCGACGAACACGACGCTGACGCGCCACGAGGAGGCGCTGGTCGATCCCGAGACGACCTGCATCCACGTCGGCGACGACGCCTGGGAACTCGGCAAGAACCAGCACGCCGACGCCGCCGTCATCGGCGATCCGGGACTCGTCATGCAGGACCTCATCGAACGCGTCCGACCGAAACTCTCAGCGGCCGCCGTCGACGAGCGACTGGAGGCCGTCAGTGCAGTCACGGAGATGGTCGACGCCAAGATGGCCGAAATGGGAACGGGCGACGCAGAAGACGATCCCCGCGCGTCGAAAGCCGAACTCGTCGACGCGATGGAACGCGCGGCCGGGGCCGGGGACGCCTCCATCGTCGACGAGGGCGTCACCTCGAAGTACGCCATGCTCGCGCGCTGGGACTTCGCGCCGGAACAGTACGTCTCGAACAAGGGTGGCGGCCTCGGCTACGGCCTGCCCGCCTCGGTCGGCGCTGCCGTCGCCGAAAGCCAACGGGAGGACCCCCGGAACGTGATCGGCTTCATCGGCGACGGCTCGTACCTGTACTACCCCCACTCGATCTACAGCGCCGCCAGGTACGACCTCGACCTCACCGTAGTCATCCCTGACAACCGCAACTACCGCATCCTCAAGGACAACACGCTCGACTTGCTCGGCGGTGACGAAGCGGACCACGAGTTCGTCGGCATGGACTTCGAACCGCCGGTCGACATCGTCCAAAACGCCGAGAGTCACGGGGCGCGGGCTGAACTCGTCGAGCGGCCGGCGGAGATCGAAGACGCCGTCGCGGCGGCGGTCGAACGCGAGGGGACGGACGTGCTCGACGTGTTAGTGCACGACTGAAGGGGCCGAGCGGCTTCCGTCCGGATAATTAGGAGCGGGTGTTGGGGGTGGAGGGTAGGGTAAGATTGAGTGGCGGTCGGGTGCTGGGTCGATTTTTCGGACTCAGCTCGGTGACCGGATGATCTACAGTCCGAGATCGCCGCCGCCGACATCCCCGACGTTTCCGAGGTCGAGTTGGGAGAGCAATTGCTGTCGTTTCTCCTCCGGTAAATTCTCGATCAGGGTCTGTAGCTCATCGACCTGTACGTTCTCCGGATCGGGTAGGTTGCTGCTGCTCATGGCTATCACCGCGTGACTCCGACCACACGAGAGTGCATAAGTGTTTCACGGGCAACTATTCGTTCGGAGGCGGCGAGTTCAGTCGATCGGCCGCGCATCGACGTTCGAACGGAACGCGAGCGGTGATCGGGTCCGAGATCGAGACGAGGGTGGTTCCGTGCGCTCAACGCAGCCATTCGCGAGCCCGCTACCCCGCCGAGAGGGTGTAGGCAACGAGTTCTTCGAGCCGAGCGACACCGTCTTCGGCGAAGAGGGAGACGCCGGTGCTTTCCCGGTCCGGGTAGACGAGATTCGTCATCGTTCGACGACCGTTGGCGGCGAAGATTTCCACCGAACACCGATCGATAAGCACGCGGAGGTCGAGTGCGTCGGTGGCTGGGAGGTCGACCGACGTTACCGTCCTGTCCTCGTCGTTCGATCCGAAGAACTCGCCCGCGTTCGACCGATCGAATCGGAGCGTCCCGTCGGTTGGATCGTAGCTAATCACGCTTTCTTGCTCCGGCCCGGTTCGAACCGCGAGTCCGACTGTGGACGCACTCTGGGGAGTGATGGTCGTCTCGATCTCGAGCGTCCGGCCCGCGAGTTCAGTACCGTCCAACGGGTCCCTCCCCGGTGTAATCGGTTCCGAGTGTAGTTCGGCGACGGGTTCCCGTCGGGCGCAGGCGAGTTCTGCTGCGGGCCGTTGGATCACCGCGAGGCCGTTGTCGTCCGCTTCGAGGGAGAGCGTCCGCGGAACCGTCATCGCCCCCCGCCAGCCAGGGTCCGGCCCCTCCATCGCGTACTCCCAATTGTTCATCCACGTGAGTAGCAGGTCGCGATCGGCCGGTTCGTTCCCCCACTGTTGGGTCGCGTAGAAATCGTACCCGTGGTCCGCGCTGTGTACCTCCTCGCCGACGAACGCCGTTCCGTCGAAGTGACCGATGTGGTACTCGACGGACCGGTGTTCGATGGGTGAGACGGGAAGGACCCATTTTGTCTCGTCGGCCCCTTCCACCGGCCGTTCGAAGAGGCTCGGACACTCCCAGCCGGCACCGGCTTCGTCCACGTACGTGCTTTCGTAGGTCCAGTCGAGTAGGTTCGGCGAGCGGTAGATCTCGATTCCTGCCGGCCGATCGTCTGTCGCTTCGACGCGGCTGACGACCAGTCGCCAGCTCTCATCCGGCTCGTACCAGAACGGGTTCGGATCCCGGAACTCGCCGGTGTCGCTCTCGATCACCGGATTGTTCTCGTACTTTCGGAGCGTTTCGCCGCCGTCGGTGCTGTAGGCGAGCCGTTGATCCTCGGTTCCGTCATCGTGGTGTCCGGTGTACAGAGCGACGAGCGCGTCGGTCCCGAATCCGGCAGTATTCCGCGAGTCGACGACGGCTCCGCCGGAGAACGCCTGGATCGAGTCGGTGTCCGGAATCTTCGTCCCGCGTTCGGTCCAGGTGACGAGATCCGAACTCGTCGCGTGATCCCACCGGCGGCGGCGTTCGCCCGCCTGGTAAAACAGGTGATACACCCCGTCGTGGTAGATCAGGCCGTTCGGGTCGTTCATCCAGCCGGTGGACGGTGCAAAATGGTACTCGGGCCGCCATGAGTTCGATTCGGCGTTTGTATCCATCGTCGATACATCGGCCTTCGCGGAAGGAAGCGTTGTTGCTGCAACGAACCCCGTTCCCACCGTCTGCAGTACCGTTCGACGGTTCCGATTCGGCGGTTCGCCGGGTGTGTCTCCCTCCCTCCGCGGATTGGTCTTTCGAACCATAGCGGCGCTGAGTATACGTAATAACTAAAAGAGATCGTTCATGTTTATTTCTTCTAGAATCACGACTCAATTCACACGATCCGAATACGTCGCCCGCCGTGTCCTTCTCTGTGACGACGCTGTCGGCATCGATGTCGGCGTAACCGCCGGTTCACACGAGTGGCGGTGACGGCCGAAGACGAACTCGCCGGTTGCAGCCCCGTTGTGCGGTAGCGACTCCAACTCGCCGGCAATTTCGTCTCGCAAGCAACCGCGTGTCGTAGACGCCGCGACAGGATGCGTATCGGTCGGTGGGCATCGGGAGTCGTGCGACGAAATCCCGCCTCCGCTGTGGGGATACCGATCGACGCGATTTATTTAGGCCAGCCTAATAGCGAAGTAGTTATTATATTTTAGGCTAGCCTAAATAGTATGCCACGCAGCGAAACGGGTCGGACGGGACTGACGCGTAGGGAGTATATCGCATACGGCGGCACAGCGATGAGCGGCGGATTGCTGGCGGGTTGTGTCGACTCCGAAGAGGGCGAACCGGACGAATCGAGTGGCGGATCGTATTCGGTGACGGTGGAACCGGCCGGAACGGTCGAGTTCAATTCCGTCCCGGAGACGTGGGTTTCCTACACCGGGGATTACGCCGATATGGGTGTCGCGCTGGGTCAGAGTGATGGGCTGTTGGCGATCGGATTGACTGACCGATTCGGAACGCGCTACTACGACGAACTACCGGGGGTTTCGGTCGAGACAGGCGACCTCGTCGAACTCTGGCAGGGCAAAACCGACAAAGAACTGTTCTACGAACTCGGTGCGGACGTCCACCTCATCGATCCGAACTTCATGATCAACCAGGTCCAGTGGAGCGAGGACGACGTTGCGGAGATCGAAAATACCGTCGCACCGTTCGTCGGCAACACGATCTACTCCCGGAGCTACGACTGGCACGATTACACGTACTATTCGATGTACGAGGCGTTCGAACGCGTCGCGGCGGTGTTCCAGGAACGAGACCGGTTCGATGCGTTTGCGCAACTTCACGATGCGGTCCTTTCGGACGTTCAGTCCAGACTCCCCGACGAGACGCCCGAAATCGCGATCCTCGCCCCGGAATCCACCGCACCGGAGGCGTTCTACGGATACACGATCGACGGGGGAACGCAAGCCAAACAGTGGGACGATCTCGGGGCTCGCGACGCCATCGCACGCAGCGGTATCGGCGGGTTCAACGAAACCGGCGGGACGATCGACTACGAAATGCTCCTGGAGATCGATCCGGACGTTATCGTCATCTGGAAGGAATCGGGCGTTACGGCGGATTCGTTCGAACGGGACATCGTCGAGCCGATGCGCGAGCACAGCACCGCGAGCAACCTCCGTGCGGTCGAAAACGACCGGATCATCTACGGCGGAGAGTTCTACCAGGGACCGATTATCTACCTCTTCCAACTGGAGATGGCCGCGCAGGGCCTGTACCCCGACGAGTTCGGTGACGAACAGTTGTTCGATCGACAGGCGGTCGCCGATATCGTCACCGGTGAGTTCTGAGATGATCGCGAAAACGACCGGTAGAGCGAGTTTCGCGGTCGTCGCGCCGGGTTCGATCGACGCGTTTGCAGCAAGAGCGTCTCGCTTGCCGCGGCTTGGCGGGGGTGAATCCGACGCATGATCGGGACAACGCTTCACGAAATCCGGAGCCATATCGCCTCGCTCGCCTCCGAATCCGGACGGTACTACCTCATTTGCGGACGAACGCACCACCGGCCAGTCCCCGCAGCGGACCTCTACTTCGAGAGCCGATCGGCCGCCCGAGCGGCGGCGCAGGCGACAGAACAGTACCGCACTGTGTTACGACGGTACGATCCCCAGGTGCCGTACTACGACGTGATCGTTTGTGAGTGCGACCCCGAGACGCCGTCCCGAGCCGCCACTGCCTCCCCCGCCGCGACTGCTGACCCGGACCAGCCCGCCGAAGCGCCGAACTCGCCACCAGCATCCGGCGACACGCAGTCGGTAATCGACGTCTGTCACACGGTCGCCGGCGTCGTCTTCGAATCGATCGCGGAGTCGCCCCACGACGGCCTCGAAAACGCGATCATGGACACGTACCTCGACATCGCCGAAACGATCGAGCATCCTGACGAGCTCTGTCTCCAGTTGCTCACGAGCACCGCAACCGAACTCGAGAAGCGACTCGATCCCGATGAACAACTCTCGTTGCTCTCGACGGCCGCCGCCAACCTCCCGATCGACGCGCAGGCGGACGCGGTCGAAGCGGAACCGCTCGACGCGGTGCTCGCGGAGTTCCAAGCCGTCGATATGCTCGAGTCCTACCGCGTCGAGCAGCGGTCGGTCGACGCCGAGTCGGAATCCCGCTCGTGGACGGTCCGGATAGACGGCTACGCGCTCGGCGGCGACGGCGCGGACGGCGATCATCCCGAGCGAATCGTCACCCTCCCGATCATCGTCGAACTCTTCGGACGGCTCGCGACGCGGTCGCTCACGATCACGGACGTGGAACGACTTTCCGCAGCCGAATCGTCGTCCGCGCCGGCGGCCTGGCGGCTAACGATCCGGACGGGGGCGGAGGAACGGTCCCACGGGCACGGGCTCGCCTGCGTTCGGGCCACCGGCCGATGAGCGATCGGCTCTCCGTCGCTCTTTTTTCTTCACTTTCTCGCTGTTGCGACCAACTCCGGCGAGAGGTGCCGGCCCGCGTCGGCCGCATCCCGCGAATCTGAACTCGCGATTCGAGACGGTCACGAACTGGATACTATCTTGCTGAATGACGGGCTGTACTCCCTCTACAGGGCGTACTAGCCTGCCGGTAGCCGTAGTACTTTCTCGCTCGTGTCCGAACTCACACGTATGGTTTCGTTCAGTGATGCGGTTGCGCTCGTCACGGGAGCCGGATCGGGTATCGGACGCGCGGCCGCGCTCGAGTTCGCCGATCGCGGTGCGAGCGTTGTCATCGCCGACGTCGATACCGAGGGGGGGGCGAAGAGACCGTCGCGCAGATCGAGGACGACGGTGGAGACGCCACCTTCGTCGAAGCCGACGTCACGGATCCGGACGCGACGGATTCGATGGTCGAAACCGCCGTCGACGAGTTCGGCCGACTCGACTACGCGTTCAACAACGCCGGCATCGGCGGGGCGCAGACGACGGTCGATCAGTACGATCCCGACGAGTGGCAGGCCGTCATCGACGTGAATCTCGTCGGCGTGTTCAACTGCATGCGATCCGAACTCGGCCGGATGCAAGAACAGGAGGAAGGCGGCGTCATCGTGAACAACTCGTCGGTCCTCGGAAAGGTCGGGTTCGCGACGTCCTCCGGGTATTCCGCCGCGAAGCACGGTGTTCTCGGCCTGACGAAATCGGCCGCCCTCGAGAACGGCGAGACCGGCGTCCGCATTAACGCCGTCTGTCCCGGGTTCATCGATACCCCGCTACTCGCGGAAGGCGGAATGTCGAGCGGCTCGGAGGCACGAGAGCAGATCGAGAGCCGCCACGCGATGAACCGACTCGGCACGTCCGAAGAGATCGCAAACGCCGTCGTCTGGTTGTGCGACGACGATGCCTCGTTCGTCACCGGGGAAGCGCTCGGCGTCGATGGCGGGTATCTCAGCCAGTAATCTTATCGGATTCACCCACTTCTACCTTTCAGAAACTATTAAACGGGGTCAATAAACGGTCCGGATCTGACCGGCCGCGATCCGCTCACTCGTACTGTGTCGGTGATCGCAGTTCGGCCAGGTACTCGGTGCCGTCGTACCGAACGAACCACGTTCCGCTGTCCTCGTCGCCCCGATCGATCGCGGGGTGAGAGAGAAACCGTTCGGCGAGCGAATTGAACGCCTCGTCGTCTTCGCTCCCCGAGTATCTGCTTTCCCCGATCGCTTCGGAGACGATCTCCCGCTCGTCGCCGGAGAGGTCGGTCAGGTCGACCCGGTACTCCGAGCGGAGCCAAGACAGGAACTCCTCGTCCGTCGACGCGACGCGCTCGGCCTCGTAGTGGTAGTTGTATCCCTGTTTCTCCTCGGCGCTCTCCGGTTCGATCGAGTACCGGTTGTCGTCCCGGACGATCGCTTCGTGGTCGGGTTCGGGCACCAGTTCCGACCGGTCGACGTCCCGTTTGTCGTAGTACACGTCGATCCGCTCGCCGTCGGAGTTCGGCGGCAGCGCGGCGGCGAATTTCCGCCGGTCTATCTCCGGCAGATCGCCGTACGCGATCGAGTTCGGATCGTCCTCGGCGGGCGTCTCCGCGGCTCCGATCCTGAACTCCGCGACGAGCAGCGTCCGGGGGACCCTCCTCGTCAGCGCGAGTGTGTAGTACGCGCCCCTGTACTCGATCGGCGACTCGACGTTCGAAGCGGCGATCGGTTGCGCGGGCCGCATCGGCGGGTATCTGGACGGGTAGCTCACCCTGTGTGTCCCGTTTTCGATAGTTTCGACGATAGCTACGTTCGTGTCGGTCGTCGGCTTGTCGGGGATAGAATCGTCCGCGTCGGAGAGGAGCACCGAGTCGGAGACCGCCCGCATCTTCAGGTGTGGACCGTGTCCCCCGCAGCCGGCCAGCGCGGTTGAGAGGATAGCAGCGCCGCCGGCGAGCACGCGTCTTCGCCGAAGTGACCGTGTCATCCGTCGCTTCGCCAGTCGCCGCGCTATTATATGTGTTTTCTGTAGAGAGCGTATCATAGAATACGCCCCACGCTTTGGTCGATCTGATTACTGTTTCAAACCGTAACGCGTTTAGAAGTACGTGCACCCGGTGCACGAGCTATAGAATCAGCGAGAAAGATTCCAATTCATTACGGATACTGATATATCGTCAGTATCGATGGTGGTTCGACGTGGAGCGCATGACTGCCATGAGAACAGAGATAACGATCTTGAAATCGCTGACTCTGAATACGCAGATATCCATGCGGGCTATTCTATGACACGCTGACTTGCAAGTTCAACCGCCCTCACTCCGCGTCGTCCTCGGGAAAGATCTTCCCCGGATTGAGCGTTCCCGTCGGATCGAGCGCCCGCTTGACCCGTTTCATGGCGTCGACCGCGCCAGCGCCGTGCTCAGGTTCGAGATACGCCTGTTTTCCCTGGCCGATGCCGTGTTCGCCCGTCGCCGTCCCGCCCATCTCGAGGGCCAACTCCACGAGTTCACGGTAGGCTCGTTCCCCGCGTTCGACGAAGTTGGGATCGTCGATGTCGACGAGGACGGTGTAGTGGAGGTTGCCGTCGCCGGCGTGACCGAAGCAGGGGATGAGGAGGTCCGTCTCGGCGGCGATCCGCTTCGCTTCGCGAACGAGTTCGGGATAGGAGCTAATCGGGACGGTCACGTCGCCGGGGTGGATCGGCGTGAGATCGGGGTCGTAGCTCGCTTCGGCGTAGGCCAGTTCCCGGCGGGTCTCCCACAGCGACTCCATCTCGGCGTCGTCGGCACTCATCTCGAAGCGGGCCACGTCGTGGTCCTCGAAGATGGTCCGACAGAGGTCGATCTCCGTCTCGACACCGTGGTTCGCGTGGAACTCGAGGAAGACCATCGGCGCGTCGGGGAGGTCGGAGCCGAGGAACTCGTTTGCCATGTGGGCACTCAACTCGTCGACGAGTTCGATCCGCGCCACGTCGACGTCCGTCCGGATGGTATCGGCGATCGCCGCCGCCGCGTCGTCGAGCGTCTCGAAGATGGCGCGCCCGCCGCGGCTCTGCTGGGGTCGCCCGGCGAGTTCGAGTGTGGCTTCAGTGACGACGGCGAGCGTGCCCTCGCTGCCGACGAGCAGGTCGGTCAGGTTGTAGCCGCTCGAGGTCTTGCTCGCGCGCGAGCCGGTCCGGATCACGGTGCCGTCCGCGAGGACGGCCTCGAGGGCCAGCACCCAGTCGGCGACCTCGCCGTACTTGACGGTCTGCATGCCGCTCGCGTCGGTCGCGATCATGCCGCCGATCGTCGAGATGTCGCCAGAGGAGGGCAGCGGCGGGAAGTAGAGGCCGTCGCTCGCGACGAACTCGTCGACTTCGGTGCCGATGATTCCCGGGCCGACGTCGATCTGGAAGTCGTCGGGCCGGTAGTCGATCACGTCGTCCATCCGCGTCAGATCGAGACTGATCCCGCCGTGGGCCGGGACGGCGTTGCCCTCCAGGCCCGTCCCCGCGGCGTAGGGGGTTACCGGAACGCCGCGCTCGGTCGCGCCAGCCAGGACGGCGGCGACGTCGTCCGTCGACTCGGGCCAGACGACCGCATCCGGCATCACGCCCTCGTCGAGTTGCTGTGCGCCCCAGTCCGCAGCGTGGGTTTCCCGCCGTCCCGACGCAAACGAAAGCTGCCCGTCGCCGAGTTCGAGTTCCTCGAGAAACGAACAATCGTGTGTCATATGCTGTCATTCTCGACACAGCGTATCAACGTTTCTCCCCCCATCAGCGGCGATACTTGCGGACGGCGGGCGAACGTAACGGCCAGACGACCGACTCCGCACCGACAGCTCCGATCTCCGCGACCCGTCGGGAACGCTGAATTTTATGTGAGTACGTTACGCGGTAGTTGGTGATGCACGTACACATACCACGCGACGATTCGACCCCGCAGCGATCGATCCGGAGGAACGACCCGTGAACGCCGACCTCGACCTCCTCGTCCGACTCGGCGACTACGACCGCCCGCAAGGCGTCGCCGAGCGCGCCGTCCAGGCCGAACGCCTCGGGTTCGACCGTATCTCGACCGGCGAGACGACCGGCTGGAACGTCGTCCCGCCACTGACCCTCGCCGCGGACCGCACCGACGAACTCGGCATCTCGAACGACGTGGTCTCCCCCTACGGTCGCTCGCCCGCCCTGCTCGCCCAGACGGCGCTCACGCTACAGGATGCCACAGACGGCCGCTTCCGGCTCGGCCTCGGCCCGAGTTCACCCGCGATCACCGAGCGCTGGCACGGCGCGACCTTCGACCGCCCGCTTCGGCGCACGCGCGAGACGATCGAAATCATCCGCGCGGTCTACGAGAACGGCACGCCCGCCTACGAGGGCGAGATCTTCGATATCTCGGGGCTGGACTACGAAAACGAGATCCCCGAAACCCCGCCACCGATCGACCTCGCCACCCTCGGCCCAAAAGCCACCGAGCTGGCCGGGCGCTTCGGCGACGGCTGGACGCCGCAGTTGTTCACCCCGGACGGACTCCGGGATCGGCTCTCCGATCTCGAACGCGGTGGTGAACTCGGCGGAAAGACCCTCGCGGACCTGCGCGTCGCACCGATCGTCCGCGCCGTCGCATCGGAGGACCGCGACCGGGCGCGCGAACTCGCCCGCAGCACGACCGCGTTCATGCTCGGCGCTTACGGGCCGTACTACGGCGACTCGGTCGCCGACCAGGGCTACGCGGACGTCGTCGACGACATTCGGACCGCCTGGGAAAACCGCGACACCGACGCGATGGCTGCGGCCCTCCCCGACCACGTGCTCGACGAACTCGCGCCAGCCGGCACCCCCGCGGAGGTCCGCGAATGGATTCAAGAGTACGCCGCGATCGACGGCGTCGACGCGGTTCGCATCGGCTTCGCTACCGGCATGTCCGATGCGGATAAGAACGCGACGATGGAAGCCGTCGCTGAACTCGTCTAGGAAGGAACCTTGCGTTCTCGAGCGGCCTCAGCGAACCGCAGCCGTCGCGCTATCGATGATCTCGAGCGCCGCTTTCAGTTCTTCCATCCCGGTCGCATACGAGAGTCGCGCGTAGCCCTCGCCGTTCGAGCCGAAGGCCTCGCCCGGAACCGCAACCACACCGCGGTCGAGCACCTCGTCGCACCAGCCCTCGGGCACCTTCGGCATGGCGTAGAACGCTCCCGACGGCGTCGGCACCTCAAGTCCGGCGTCTTCGAGGCCGTCGACGACGACATCGCGGCGCTCTTCGAAGGCTCCAACCATCTCCGCGACCGGCTCCTGCGGCCCCGTCAGCGCCGCCTCGGCCGCGAACTGCGCCGGCGCGGAGGCACACGCCTGGGCGTACTGGTGGACGCGCAGCATCCGATCGATCCGGTCTCCGGAGCCGACGAGCCAACCCAGCCGCCAGCCGGTCATCGAGTAGGTCTTCGAGCAGGCGCTGACGACGACCACGTTGTCCGTCTCGGCGAATTTCAGCGGCGAGTGGTGTTCTCCCTCGAAGACGATGTGCTCGTAGACCTCGTCGGAAATGCAGAGCACGTCGTGTTCGTCCGCGATGCGCGCGAACTCGCGCATGTCCGCCTCGCTCTGGACGGCCCCCGTCGGGTTGGCCGGGCTGTTGACGATAAAGACCGCCGTCTCCTCGGTGATGGCGTCCTCGACGGCCGCCGGATCGAGCGTGAGATCGTCCCGCAGCGACACCGGCTTCGGCGTTCCGCCGGCGATCCGCGTCAGCGCGTCGTAGGAGACGAAGCCGGGATCGGGGAAGATAACTTCCTGATTCGGATCGACGTGGGCCTCGAGTGCGAGATGCAACGCCTCGCTGCCGCCCGACGTGGCGATCGTGTTCCCGGGGTCGACCTCGATGCCGTAATCGCGGTCGTACTTCGCCGCGATCGCCTCGCGGAGCTGTGGTATCCCCTTGTTCGACGTATAAGCGTCCGTTTGCCCCGACTCGATCGCCTCGACTGCCGCCCGGCGAGCGTGCGCGGGCGTCGGAAAGTCCGGCTGTCCGATTCCCAGGTTGATCGCCTCATCGCCTGCAGCCTCGAACACTTCCCGAATGCCACTGATAGACACGTTCTCGACCCGCGTTGCAAACTCCGTCATAACTGAATGGGCGCGAGCAATCCCGATAACTCTTGATGTGTCGGCCGTTGCCACCGGTGAACTCGTGACAGGGAACACAGCCCGACGCTCGAATACGCGTTCACCCTCCGAAACGAGTTATTCAGTTGACTTGACGCCTGTACGCCCGGATTAGGCCATAACGACTATGGTGCTCGTTTCGAACACTGTGGTAATGGCTTCCAGTTCAAACCGTCGTGACAGTCACGATAACAATCATCTTTCGACTCGATCGCGCCGGTCGCTGCTCGCTGCAGGCGCGACGGGGACGCTCGCGCTGACGGCCGGCTGTCTCGATTTTGCGCTCGGAAACGGACCGCTCGAGTTCAGCGGCGACCGCGTCGCGCCGAGCGATGATGCACTCGAAGAGACGGGATACGCCGAAGAGTCCGTCGAGGAACGATCGATCGAGAAATCGACCGAGGTTGGCCTAGGCATCGAGCGCGAGTTCAAGGCGGGAATCTGGCAGTCAACGTACGTCAAGGACGTCTCGATTCTGGGCGGCGAACGGGAGGCGGCGCTGTTCACGACGCTCTCGATTCCGGCGGTCGAAGTCGCCGGCCGGTCGTTCAACCCGCTCGAGGATCTGAGCAACGGTGAACTCGTCGAGCGATTGCTCGGCGAGGTCGACAGCGAGGCCGGACAGATCGAGGGGATCGAACACGAGGAGTCGTTCGGCCTCGACGTTCTCGGCGACGGGCGGGACGTGGACACGTTTCTCGGACAGTCGACGTACGACGGCGAGAAAATCGACGTGGAACTCACCCTGACCTCGTTCGTACACGAGGACGATCTGCTCGTCCTGCTCGGAACCCATCCGGAGGTGCTCGCGGAGGAATCTGCGAACGTCGAAGTACTGCTCGAGTCGGCCGAACACCCCGTCTGAGCCACACAGTGGACGAGCGGGCTACAGTTCTTTCCGCATTTCGACGACCGTCCCGTAGACGCCCGTCGATTCGTGGCCGGAGAACTCGTGTCGGGTCGCGCCGATGCGTTCGTAGCCGTGGGACCGGTAGAACGCGACGGCGTTTTGCGAGGCCGTGAGTTCGAGTGCTGTGATGTCCCGTTCTCCGGCACGCCGTTCCAGCGATTCGTAGATCCGGGACCCGACGCCCTCGCGGGCGACGCTCGGATGAACGTACACGGCGGTTACTTCGGCGTCCGCGGTCGCCTCGTCCGCCTCCGGAGCGGCGACGACGAGCGACCCGAACCCGCGAATCGATCCGTCGACGACGGCGACGACGAGATAGTGGTCCGGAGACTCGATGGCGGCGGTGTAGTCCGCGGATTCACACCCCGCCGCCCAGGCGTCGACTTGTTCCTGCGAGTAGCTCTCAGTGCCGAGTTCTGTGATCGACGCCGCGTGGGTGGTTCGAATCGCATCGGCGTCGTCCGGAACGGCCTCCCGAACCTCCATGTATCGGCTTGCGGCGGCGGTACCGAAAAATCAATCGACGGTGTGAATAAGTGACATTCAAATGACTGGCGACGATCGACGACCACTCGCAATCGTACTCGCAAATACGAACAGAGAACCACGAAACCCGGCGAGAAAACGAACTCAAGCGGCGACCGGTCAGCTAGTAGAACTCGCGAACGAGGTCCATCGCGTCTTCGGGTGCGCCGTCCGGAATCTCGGACATGTCTTCGGTGACGCCGTGTTGTTCGTGGTATGGCACCGAGTTCTCGTCCTGGTACATAATGCCTTGGTACTCCTTGTCGGCGTCGAGGATGACTTCTTTCGCGTCCTCGTAGTTCGTCGCGTCGTGGTCCTCGTCTTCCTGCAGGTCGACCAGCGAGTCGCGGAAGTAGTCGTAGGTGTCGACGTCGTTGAACGTGACGCAGGGGCTGAAGACGTTGACGAAGCCGAAGCCGTCGTGTTCGATGGCTTCCTGGATGATCTCCTGGTGACGAAGTGCGTCGGAGGCGAACGATTGGGCGATGAAGGTCGCACCCGAGGCGAGCGCGAGCGCGAGCGGGTTGACCGGCGGCTGCTTCGGACCCTCAGGCGTCGTCGAGGTCTCGAAGTCCGAGCGCGAGGTCGGCGAGGCCTGCCCCTTGGTCAGCCCGTAGATGCGGTTGTCCATGACGACGTAGGACATGTCGACGTTCCGGCGAACGGCGTGGACGAAGTGGCCGGACCCGATCGAGTAGCCGTCGCCGTCGCCGCCGGCGACCATGACCTCGATGTCGGGTCGGGCCATCTTGACGCCCGTGCCGACAGGGAGCGCGCGACCGTGGACCCCGTGTAAGGCGTAGCTGTGCATGTAGGTCCCGATCTTTCCGGAACAGCCGATCCCGGCGACCACGAACGTGTTGTCGGGGTCGTTGCCGGTCTCGGCGAGGCCTTTCATCATGCCGTTCATCGTCCCGAAGTCGCCGCAGCCGGGACACCACGTGGGCTGTTTGTCGGATTTGAAGTCGGTGAATCGAACGTCGGATTGGGAGCTCATTGTGCTGGCACCTCCTGGGAGAGTTTGTCGGCAATTTCGTCGGCGAGTTCGTCCGCCTTGAAGCGGACGCCGGTGTACTTGTTGATGCGCTTGACGCGAGTGAGCACGTCGTGTTCGATCACGTCGGCGAACTGGCCGGTCGCGTTACACTCGACGACGATCGTGTCGTCTGCAGCATCGATCTCGTCTGACAGGTCCGGTCGCGGGAAGATGTACGGGACAGAGATGATGCGCACATCGATACCGTCGTCCTCGAGATACTCGAGGGCTTCGATCAGGGCACCCTCGTTGGATCCCCAGGAGATGACGAGATTGTCGGCGTCGGCGTCGCCGAACTCGCGGTAGTCCCACTCCTCTCGTTCCTTGGCTGTCTCGACCTTTCGGGATCGCTTGTCGACCTGCTGAACGCGCTCGTCCTGGTCTTCGGTCCGGCGACCGAGTTCGTCGTGCTCGAGGCCGGTGGACATGTGCGCGCCGTCGGTCGTGCCCGGGATCGCGCGCGGACTGACACCGTCGTCGGTGACGGCGTGGGCGCGGAAGCGACCCTGGGAATCGAGCCATTCGTCGACCTCGTCGTCTTCGACGAGTTTGCCGCGGTCGATCTCGACTGCATCCATGTCGAAGGCCTCCGGTGAGAACGTCTGTTCGGTCACAGACATGGCCAGATCGGAGACGAGGAACACCGGCGTCTGGTACTTCTCGGCGAGGTTAAACGCCTCGATTGTCTTCCAGAAACACTCCGTGATTGTCGTCGGCGCGACGATGAACCGCGGCACTTCGCCGTGGCCACCGTACAGCGCCATGTTGAGATCGCCCTGTTCCTGCTTCGTCGGCATCCCGGTCGAGGGGCCGGAGCGCTGGACGTCGGTGATGACCAGCGGCGTCTCGCTGGTCGCGACCAGCCCGAACGTCTCGGTCATGAGGTCGATCCCAGCACCCGATGTCGCGGTCATCGATCGCGCGCCGGACCGCGCGGCACCGAGGGCCATGTTGATCGCCGAGAGTTCGTCCTCGGCCTGGACGACGTGGCCGCCGTAGTCCTCGATGCGACCGGTGAGGTACTCCATGATGGAGGTTGCGGGCGTGATCGGATACCCGGCGTAGAACCGGCAGCCGGCGGCGAGTGCGCCCATCCCGATCGCCTCGTTCCCGTTGAGCAACACGTAGTCGTTGTCGGTCGTCTCGAGGTCGTAACCGAGATCCAGGTCGTAGTTCTCTTGAACGTATTCCTGACCGAGGCGGGCGGCTTCCTTGTTGTTCTCGACGATCTTCGAGCCCTTGCCGCCGAAGCGTTTTTCGAGTGCTTCGTCCAGGTACTCGACGTCGAAGCCGGTGATCTCACACGCGGCACCGAGCGCGACGATGTTGCGCATGATCGCCCCACCGGCGTCCTCGGCGAGGGATTTCAGCGGAACGTCGACAGCGGCTGCGTCCTCGGGGATGTCCGCCTCCCAGGAACGCTCGCCGTCGTAGATGATCGCACTCCCCTCGTGGAGTTCATCGAGGTTCTCGTCGATGGTGCGCTGGGTGAGCGCGACGAGAATGTCGAGGCGGTCGACGACGCTCTGGACTTGGTCGACCGACGTGCGGATCTTGTAGGCCGTGTATCCGCCACGGATTCGCGATGCGAAGTCTTTCGACGTGAATACGTGCCGTCCGGCTCGGGAAAGCGCCTGGGCAAAAATCTTCCCAGTGGAGTCGATGCCGTCGCCAGCCTCGCCCCCGACCGCCCAGTTGAGGTCCTCAGCCATGTTAAGGCGAACCTTGCTCCCTGCCAATAAAAAGGCTTCTGAAAGCACATTCAAGCCGCTTGAGAGCCCCCAGAATCTGTACGTTTGGTCGGGGTTTCGGCGGGGGAACCAGGGAACGGAACGCCTTTTCGAGCGCCGGCCGAACGTCCCGGTATGGAAGGCACACAAGTCACCGTCGAATCGGTACGTGATGTCGGCCCCGAAACCGTCGCTCTCGAACTCGAGACTCCCGACACGTTCGACGCGCTTCCCGGCCAGTTCGTCCTCGTTCGGGCCCACCCCGACGAAGCGGACGAGCCGATTGCGCGCCACTACACGCTCTCTTCGTCGTCCGTCACCGACACCTTCGAAATCACCGTCGGCGTCGACCCCGACGGCGATCTCTCGCCCTGGCTCGCCGCGCTCGAACCCGGCGAAACCATTCACATCGAGGGGCCGTTCGGCAATATCGCCTACGAGGGAACGCACGATGTCGTCGCCATCGCCGGCGGCCCCGGCATCGGCCCGGCCATCTCGATCGCCGAAGCCGCTCACAACGCCGGCCACGACGCCGTCGTGCTCTACCAGGACGACGATCCCGCCCACATCGATCGGCTCGACGAACTCGAGGACGACGGTGAGGCGAACACGACCGTCACGGTCGTCGACGACGACGCCGACGCTGAACTCGCCGACGCGATCGAATCCCACCTCGACGAGGGAGCGGTGTACGCCTTCGGCTTCGCCGAGTTCGTCACGCTCGTCGCCGACACGATCGACGACGCCGGCGGCGATGCCGACGAGGCCCACATCGAAAATTTCGGCTAGCCACTCGCAACTGACCAATTGATCGCCGTTACTGGTCGGGTTCTTCGTGTTGCCCTTCAACCGTAGATTCGGATTCGGATTTGGCTTCGGCTTCGGACCCGGACGTGGAGTTGGATCCGGACTCGGTTTCGGACTCGGTTCCGGATTCCGAGTCGGACTCGCGGTCGTCCGCACGAACAACGAGTTCAGTACTGCCACAGGACGGACACGTCTCCTGCTCGCTGTAGAATCGTTCCCCGCACTCACGACACCGATACGGTGCCGCCTCGTCCCGTGCCGCCTCGGCTTCCTGCTTGAAGGATTCGACTTTTTCTCCGAGACGCTCGAACAAACTCATGCGTTGAGTGTGTTGGACGATCCGCATAAGTATTTGTGACCGTTGGGATCGATGCCACACGATGCCGTCGTGGCGGCCGAGGCCGTTGGTGAGCGCGGGAAGATCGGCACCTACCTGAGACGAGCGGGGCCAAATCGGAAACCGCTATAAAAAAGCGTCGTCGTTAGTTGCGGTATCGAGCTACCGCCATCGTCGAGAGGAGCGCAGCGAGAGCGGCGACAGCGCCGAATCCTGGCATCCCGTCGTCGTCACCCTCCTCAGTATCGGCCTTGGTCGACTCCATGCCGAGATAGTCAGTGACCTGTTGCATGTCGAGTCGCGGGTGATCTTCGTCCCACTCGCCGGGCATGTGAACGGTGGTCTCGTCGTTGACGATCGACTCCGCACGGACGTCGTCTTCGCTCGCATCACCGTCGACCATGCCGGCCGCGTAGACGTACGTCGCCTCCTCGTCGGTGTCGCCGTAGACGTGCGTGACCGAGAGGTTGTGGTAAGCGTCGCTGAGTTGATCCTCGAAGGCGCTGAGATCGTCGAACGTCGCGCCCGTCTCCATCGTAACCGTTCCGTTGTCCATCTCGAGGTCGAACTTCGCGAGTTCAAGATCGGCCTCGTCGAACGCCGAGACGAACTCGGTTGCGTTCTCGTCGACGGTCGGATCGTTCTCGAAGTCCTGCAGCAAGCCGGTCATCGCGGTCTCGAGGAAGTCCTCCTGTGAGACATCGAGGCTCATCTCCATCTCGATTTCGTCGTCGACGGTCTCGGCGCTCGCATCGAGTGAGAACTCTGGGTTCTCGATATCGCGCTCGGCGAGAGCCGTCGTATAGGCCTCCCAGTTTTCCGTCTCGGAGGTGAACTTGGCGGTGAGCGTCGCCTGCTCGGCATCCGCCGAGGTGTAGCTTACGTCCCATTCTGCCGTCTGGGTCAGATCGGATTCCTGCTGGGCCTCGTACATCGCTTCGTAGTCAGGGGTCTCCTGGTCCATTCCCTCGACGGAATTGGCGAGATCGAGCAGGGCGGGGACGGCCGACTCGAACCCGCTGAACGCGACGTTCCAGTCGCCCTCGATCCCGTCCGCGCCGTTGGTGTACGAGAGCGTGAACGTATCGAGTTCAGCGGCGAGGAGATCCGACGCTACCTGTTCGGCATCGCTCTGGTCGAGATCGAGTTCGGAATCGCTCGCGAGTTCGTCTGCGATGGTCTGTTCGAGCCCGTCCGTTACGTTCTCGAGTTCGACGGTGTATGCCATATCGAGGTGGCCGCTCCCGTCGTCGTTTTCGGTGAACTCGTGTTCGTCGATGGTGACCGTCGCGTCGCCGCCGGTCTCTTGCGTGACCTCGTCAAACTGGGACTGAAGCGATGCTGCGGCGTTCTCTTTCGTTCGCATTTCATCCGTTTCGAACGCGGGGACGTTCTGCTGCTGGCTCACCGCGATCGTGTAGCCGTCGTCGCTGTCCGTAATCTCGAGGTCGAGCCCGGTTTCGGGACCGGTCATGGGCATGCCGTGTTCGACGTCGAAGTCACCGCGGGTGGCGAACTCGTCGGCGCTCGAGACGACCTCTCCGGACGAGGAGGCCGACTGAACGACGCTGGCCATCGGGGCTTCGGTGGTATCGAGCGCCATATCGAGTGTCGCGTCGAACTCGTTGGTTTCGGCGGTCTGCTCGCCGGTGACATCCATCGAGAAGTCGTCGATGGCGGCCGGACGATCGGTGGTGAGCGAGCCGGACGAATCGACACCGCTGTCGTCGAGCGCCATCGAGAACGCCGCGGAGATGTCCTCCTCCATGTCATCGGTGATGAACGCGTACGCAACCGATTCGCCCACGTCGAGTCCGAACTCGCCGGTAGCTTCGTCCTCATCGGTCGTTTCGTTGTAGACGAGCACGGCGTCACCGTCGTCGTTGATGAACACCTCGTCGGCCGGATCGGCCTCGTCACCGTCCGTATCCGCCAGAGCGGTACCGACACACCCGGACGTAATCAGTACGACAGCCATGACGACTGCCACGATACTTCGAAAAGACTGACCGCTAGTGAGTTTCCTACCCATCGTCTTAGTAATTTAATCTCTATCCTATATGTGACTTTCGGGATACTATTGACATGCGAAGAAGGTGAGTGCCACACCCGTCACTCCCTGTCCGTAACCGCGGGCTGAACTCGACGAGTCGGTCGGTTCATACGGGCTGCTGTAAGTCATTTGCGGCGCAACCGCAGGATGGTTCGCGGTCGCGGAGGGAATCGTTACAGCAGACCGCATCAGTCAGCGACGGATTCCTCAGGGCCGGCGGGATTTCGCGTATCACGAGCAGCGTTAGCAGATCCTTTCTCGAGGTGAACATACGTTCATCAGGCGGATAACGGCCGATGACGGTGTTTACGACGAGTTCAGCCACGGTCAGCCGTGATCGGGTATCACTCCTGTAGGCGGGCCCTTACGGAACCCTTATCTGTGTGACTCTCCTCTCTTGAAAAGCAATGGCGAAAGGAACTGTCGATTTCTTCAACGACACTGGCGGCTACGGCTTCATCGAAACTGAGGACGCGGACGACGACGTATTCTTCCACATGGAGGACGTTGGCGGTCCAGACCTCGAAGAAGGTACAGAACTCGAGTTCGACATCGAACAGGCAGACAAGGGCCCGCGGGCGACGAACGTCACCCGACTGTAACGCGGCCGACGAGTCAATTTCGTATTTTACGCGGAACGCGATGGAGTAGGGAGTGCCAACGTTGTGGCTGAGCGGTGGCTACGTCGTTCAGTGCTCGACGAGTTCGATCAGAATCCCGCCGGTATCCGCCGGGTGCAAGAACGCGACGGTGTGGCCCCAGGCACCGGGGCGCGGCTCCTCGTCGACGAGAGTGACGTCGTGGGTGCGGACGGTGTCGAGTGCGTCGTCGATGTCGTCGGTCGCGAGGGCGAGGTGGTGGATGCCGGCACCGTTCGATTCTATGTATTGGGCGATGGTCCCCCCATCAGTTGGTTCGAGGAGTTCGAAGTAGCCGTTTCCGCAGTCGAGGAAGACGACGCGCATGCCGTCGAACGTCTCCTCGTGCGCGATTTCGAGGCCGAACAGGGCGGCGTAGCGGTCGGCGAGTTCAGTTGCGTTCTCGGTGGCGATGCCGGCGTGGTCGAAGTGCATGGCAGAGGTGTGTTCGGGCAACGGCAAATATCGAAGGGTTGCTGCAGGTCTCACGAGGGGGATCGCGATGGCCGTCGGATCGCGCCGCGGCCGATCGTCGCTCGGTTGTACGTCTGTAGGGGATCGCTTCCGAGGTGGACGTGAAACGCCCTGACAGTTACCGGGACGATTGCACTCTAGCGACCGCCTACAGCCGCGTCAATTCGAGTTTTCTGGGTGTGAATCGTTCGGCGGGACTTCGAACGCGGAGCGACCCACCACCTGTCGCGCAGTCAAAAGAAGGTGTTCGGTTCGCGAGCGGCTAGCGGTTCCGACTCGCGTTACTCCTCGATCGTTTCGTTGCCGTCGGTTTCGGTGGACTCGTTCTCGGCGGTTTCGTTGCCGTTTTCGCCCTCTTCGACGGGTTCATCCTGCGTGTCTTCGGTCGCTTCTTCGTCCGTCTCCTGTTCCTCCGCACCCTCGGTATCCGGCATCGAGAGTTCTTCGCCCTCGTCGGGCGCGACGAACTCCATGACGACGCCGGTATCGCCTTCTGGGACGCCCTCCCGGTTGGCGAGGACGTAGACGTTGCCGTCGGAGTCCTGGCCGAATTGGCGGACGAAGTAGGGGAACGAGCCGTCGTCGGTGCCCGAGACCTGGAGTTCTTCCATCTCCCAGAGTTCGTCGCGCGGGACTGCCTGGTCGTCGGTGGCCCCGTTGTCGGTGGTCCCGTCGTCAGCGGCCCCGTTGTCAACGGTGTCGTCGGTCGTTCCGTTCTCGGTTTCATCGGTGGCCGTCTCGTTCGAGTCGGCCATCCCGTCGGTTCCGTTCTCTGCGGTGGTGTTGTCGGCGGTTTCGTTGCCGGTTGTGTCGGCCGATTCGGTCGTATTGTCCGCAGTGTCCGTGGTGTCGGTGGTGTCGTCTGCGGTTTCGGTGCCGGTGTCGGTCGTATCGTCGGTGGTCCCCTCGTCGGTCGTCTCATCACCGGTTTCAGCGTCGCCGCCCGTCGTGCCGTCGGGATCGGTCGCCGCGAGCAGTCGGCCGGCGGGTTCCTGGCGCGACGGGTCGGCGGTCCAGTCGCCGAAGATGTACTTGCCCTGGAGATCTTCGATCTGGCTGCTCTCGTAGACGTGGCCGCCGATGATCGTGATCCCGACCATCTCGCCGTCGTAGACGTGGGGATACTCGACGATCGGGTCCTGGAGTTCCTGCCCGTTGTACGGCGCTTCGTCGGTGGCCGTGTCGGGACAGTCTTCCGGCGGATCGCTCGGCGTGTCCGTGCTGAAGCAGTGCGTTCCCTCCTTGACGTTCCAGCCGTAGTTGCCGCCGGATTCGACGATGTTTGCCTCCTCGTAGAGGTCCTGTCCGGCGTCGGAGGCGAACAGTCGCCCCTCGCTGTCGAACGAGATGCCGAACGGGTTTCGGAAGCCCCACGCGTAGTACTCGTCGAGGCCCTCTTCCTCGTCGACGAGGGGATTGTCCTCCGGAATGCCGTACGGTTTGTCGCCGGTTCCGGGATCGGTGTCGGTTTCGGTGTCGGTTTCCGTCTCCTCGGTCTCCGTCCCCGCGTCCGTTTCCGTTTCTGTCTCCGTCTCAGTCTCGTTCTCGGCCCCGTAATCGTCCGTCTCAGTCTCGGTTTCGTTGCCGAGTTCGGAATCCGATGCCGTCTCCGACTCGGTGTCCGTTTCCATTTCGTCGTCGGTACTGACACCGTCTTCACTATCGCCACCGGTATCGGTCTCAGTACCAGTATCACCGGCCCCCGCCCCTTCGGTGTTGACGTCGATTCGATGAATCCCGCCGAGGAGGTTCTCGCTTACGTCCTGTCCGTTTCCGCCGGCGTTCTCGTCGTACCAGTCCTCGACGTGGCCCTCCATATCGTCGTTCGCCCCGCCGCCGTCGCCCATCGGCACGTACAGGCAACCGTCCGGACCGAACGCCATCGGCCCGGCGTCGTGGTTGTACTGGGGCTTCTGGAACTCCATCAGCACTCGTTCGGAATCCGGTTCCCCCTGCGTCAGATCGTCGTTCGCCTGGAACTCGGCGACAACTTCAACGTGGCTCCAGCCCTCTGGCGTCTCGTCGTTCGGCGGCGCGCTGTAGTGCAGGAAGAATCGTCCGTTGTCGGTGAACTCCGGATGCAACTCGACGCCGAGCAGTCCCCGCTCGTCGTAGTCCTGATCCGGGTCCGCGTAACTCCCCTCGAACGTCCCGAGTTCAACGAGGCGGTCGCTCACGTCGATGAACGGCTCGTCCTGAACGCCATCGCCGTCGATGACCCAGAGCTCGCCCGTCTGGTCGGCGACGAAGTATCGGTCCTCGCCTTCGACGGCGGCGAAGTCCGTGGGTGCCGTCATCCCCTCGCCGATCGTCTGCAGGCCGATCTCCGCTCCGGGCTGGAAGAACGGTTCGGCGTCCGTCTCCTCCTCCGTTCCGTCGTCGGCCCCGCCGTTCCCGCCGATCGAGATGTCCCCTCGCATCGTCCCCGCATGGGGCTCGCAGTAGTACTCCGCCATCTCGCTCGTCGCCTCGAACTCGAGCGTCTGTGTCTCGCCCTCTTCGCTCATGAGTTCGGTGCGTTCGAGTTCACCGCCGTCGCCGTCGACGATGACGACGTTGTGCGCCAGGCCGTCCAGGTTTTCCCACGTGAGTTCGTAGGTCGTTCCCGCCTCGAGTTCGAGCGTGGGGTTCGTTTCGCCCTCGATATCGCTGGGAGCGACGCCCTGCCAGCCGCTCGTCTCGCCGCCGAGTTCGATCGTCTCGCCGTCCTGGGCGAGCCCGAGCGAACTGACGGCGGTGAGACCGCCCGCGGCGGCGGTCGCCTGGAGCATTCGCCGTCGTGTGGGCAACCAGGAGGTGGTGTCCGACCGGTGATAGTCGGAATCGTACTCGTACTCATCGATGTCCTCGCCCGTCGGTTCAGAATCGCGTTCGTGCTCGTGCTTGCTCATCGTGCACTCACCACCGCGTCGGCTGGTGATTGGATAAACAACAGCGACCGTTCCTTCGAATTTGCGGGTCAATCGCGTATTGGCTCCGAAACGCGGCGCTCACGTTCGAGCGCGGCGGGGAGACGACGATACCTAAACGGGGATTACTCCCGCCTAATAGCGGCTTCTGCCTACACCGCACTGCCGGGTTGATATTCCCCGAACTCGTCGCGGAGCACGTTACAGATTTCCCCGACCGTCGCGTACGCCTTCACCGCCTCGATGATGTACGGCATGAGGTTGTCTCCGTCTCGTGCGGCCTCGCGCAGGGATTCGAGCGCCGCGTCGACGGTTTCCCCGTCCCGGTCCTCGCGGACGGACTCGACGTTGTCGATCTGTCGTCGTTCGTCCTCCTCGGTGACCTCCTGGACGTCCATCTCGGGGTCCTCGTCGACCTCGAACTCGTTGACGCCGACGATGATCCGCTCGTCGTCCTCGATTTCCTTCTGGCGGTCGAAGGCGGTGTCCTGGATCTGGCGCTGGACCCACTGCTGTTCAACGGCGTCTAACATCCCGCCGCGGCTGTCGACTTCGTCCAGAATCTCGTAGGCCGATTCCTCGACGTCGTCGGTCAGCGATTCGACGTAGTAGCTGCCGGCGAGCGGGTCGATGGTATCTGCCGCACCCGACTCGTGGGCGAGGATCTGCTGGGTGCGTAGCGCGGTCCGGACGGACTCCTCGGTCGGCAGCGCGAGGGCTTCGTCCTTCCCGTTGGTGTGGAGTGACTGGGTGCCGCCCAGCACCGCCGCGAGCGCCTGGTAGGCCACCCGGACGACGTTGTTCTCGATCTGCTGGGCCGTCAGCATCGAGCCCGCCGTCTGGGTGTGGAACTTGAGTTGCTTCGATTTGGGGTTCTGCGCGTCGAAGCGCTCGTCCATGATATCGTGCCACATTCGGCGGGCGGCGCGGAACTTCGCCACCTCCTCGAAGATGTTGTTGTGCCCGTTGAAGAAGAAAGAGAGCTGCGGCGCGAACTCGTCGACGTCCAGGCCGGCGTCGATCGCCGCCTCGACGTACTCGATGCCGTTCCCCAGGGTGAAGGCGAGTTCTTGGGCGGCCGTCGACCCGGCCTCGCGGATGTGATAGCCCGAAATGGAGATGGTGTTGAACTTCGGGGTTTCCTCGGCGCAGAACTCGAAGATATCCGTGATGATCCGCATCGAGGGCTCGGGCGGGTAGATGTAGGTGTTGCGGGCGATGTACTCCTTCAGGAGGTCGTTCTGGATGGTACCCCGAAGCTCCTCGCGGTCGACGCCCTGTTGGTCGCCGACGGCGATGTACATCGCGAGCAGGACGGACGCGGGCGCGTTGATCGTCATCGAGGTGGAGACTTCGTCCAGCGGGATGCCGTCGAAGACGGTCTCCATGTCCGCGAGCGAGTCGATGGCGACGCCGGCCTTGCCGACCTCGCCGGCGGCCATGTCCGCGTCGGAGTCGTAGCCCATCTGCGTCGGGAGGTCGAAGGCCATCGAGAGTCCGGTCTGGCCCTGATCGAGCAGGTAGTGATAGCGTTCATTGGTGTCCGCCGGCGTCGAGAAGCCGGCGTACTGGCGCATCGTCCACAGTCGGCCACGATAGCCGGTCGAGTAGACGCCGCGTGTATAGGGTGGCTCGCCCGGATAGCCGAGATCGTCCTGGTAATCGAGGTCGGCCACGTCGGCGGGCGTATAGAGGCGATCGACCTCTTGACCGCCCGTATCCGTCGTGAACGTCTCCTGGCGTTCACCGAATCGGTCGAGGATCGGGTCGACCTCCGTCTCCTGCCAGTCGTCCCGTCCGGCGCGGATCTCCTCGAGTTCGTCGGGATCGAACATTATGAATAGCGTCGACCGGACAGGGCTTGAAGGTTGATGAACGCGCCTTGTTTGCCATCGAATAGCGAGCGGACTGTGCGAGACCGTCGGTGATCGAGTTCGTTCGACTGCGCGTCTCGTCAGCCAGTCGGATCGGAGTACCTGCCGTGGCGAACGAGATCGGTTTCAAATAGCGTCAGCGGGGTCGTGTTCTTCGGCGACACGCGTGGCTTCGGCGGCGTAGCGCTCTCGCGTCGAGTGGTCATCGACCGTTCCGAGTTCGTCGGCCGTCACCGAGAGCCCGGCTTTCGTCTCGCGAGCCGGTCCCGTAAAACTCGGAAGCGCGCGTTCTCGACGGTGGTAGTGGCGTCCGTCCGTCGTGGCGTACACCAGGATGATGAGGTTGAGTTCGTCGTCCGAGTAGGTGCGTTCGACAAGCCAGACACGGGTGGTGTCGTCAGTGTCCATGGGTAGCTTGGGCTGTCTCCGTGTCTGCTTTATTGCTCGCTGTGCTGGTATCTGTTTTCGTCCCGTTCTCAATAGTTGAGTTCATCGCTGTGTGGCATTCCGTATCAGATCGGTGGTTCGCTCGGTCGAGAGTGTCCTTACTCGGACGTGATCGATTCCGAGACTCTCAATATAATCGCCACATCCGTTTTTGTCTTCCGTGACTGAATCACCGATATGGGGTCGTCGCTTCCGCCACAATCGACAACCGATGAACCGCGCAATCGGCGTCGAGCGGCGCTGTACGTGCTGCCGTTTCTCCTGATCGGACTGTTCTATCTCGTCATCCTGATCTGGTGGGGACTCGATCCGCTGTGGGGATTCGTGATTCTGCCGCCGATTCTCGGCGTGAGCGCGATCGCGTGGGTCGCGTTCCGCCACGGGTTCGACCGACAGCCGTGACTACCGTCCGGTATCGTACTTGTAGGTCGCCGAGTCGGGATCGATCCCGAAGTCCTCGGCGGAGTCGTCGTCCGAGGCCGTCGACCGGCCTTCCGGTGCGCGTTTGAACGCCTCTCGAAGGCGGTCCGGCATCCGGAACTGGTCGACATCGATAGCGAGTGCGACGGCATCGGGGTCGGTTCGGTTGCGCTTCTCCGAGAGGCGCTCCTGCAGGACCGCCGGGAGTTGCGATTCCTCGATTCGCCGAAAGCCGAACTGGGCCAAGTAGGCGCTCTCGCCGGTCAGCGAGTAGACCGTGTCGAACCCCTCGTCGCTGGCGTACTCGATCAGTCGTTCGACGACGTGAGCGCCGACGCCCTGTCCGCGCCAGGACTCGAGCACGCCGATACTGGTTAGTTCGCAGACTTCGGCAGGCCCCTCTCGGGCCGCCCCAGTCTCGGTACCGTCACCGTCGTCGCTCTCGCCCGTCTCGGTCCCGCTGTGATCCTTGTGAATTCGTATCCGGCCGAACCCGGCCTTTTCCCCGGACTCTTCGTCCACGGCGACGACGTAGTCGCGCGAGCGGAACGCCGTGTCGTCGAGCCCCATCGACTCGATATGATCGAGCAGCCAGACCTCTTCCCTGTTTTTCGCGTCCCGCACGTACATGATTCGACGTACGGCACTGATGGCCAAAAGGGTTTGTGGGAGTCTACCCCGTCTCGATCACGTTCGATTGCTCACAACCACCAACACAAACCGGCGACCGAACTCGAGATCGGTGTGGGCGATGCCTGCGGACACCGTCACAGCATGGGACGACTGACACCGCGGGCAACAGCTGCCCACTACCCGCTCGCGAGCGCGGCCTCGAGCCGCGATTCGATTTCGTCTAACTCCTCGCGAATGGACTCGCCTTCCTCGCCCTCGAGTGCGGCGACCCGATCGATGAGTCCCTGCAGTCGCGAGTACTTCTCGTCCTCGTCGACGCTCGTTTTCTGCACGTAGACGCTCTCCCGAGTCTCGTAGACCTCCTCGGCGGTGAGATCGGTCACCGAGAGGACCACGTCGAGTTTCTCCGGATCGATCCCGAGGACCCACTCGCGCGGGATCTCGTACTCGTCGAGGGCATCGAACACCGTCTCCTCGTCCAGCGGCCGCCGGCGTTCGCGAACCGTCCGGCGGACGGTCCCGTACCGGCCGTGAAGTTCCTGGTCCGGGCCCAGTCTGTCGAGCAGTGCGTCCCGCGCCGATCCGCGGAGACGATCCGTGCCTCGTTGCACGTCCGAGGAGAGGACGTACAGGTCGGTCAGTGGGTCCGTCTCGAGGGACGAGGGATCGGCCGCGTCGTCGATATCGTCGAGACCGTCGAGCAATGCCGCGAGCAACAGCGCGTCGTCGTGCACGCGTTCGGGCTGGGTTCGCGCCTCGACCGCGGAGACGAGAAACGGACTCTCGCCGGCGACGGCCGCCTCTGGATCGGAGACGATCGCGTCGTCCGCGACGGTGAACTCGGGGGCGAGCGTGACGACGACGGCGTAGGGCTCGACGCTCGGCTGGAGGTCGGCGACGGCGACCTGGGTGTTTGCAAGTTGGTCGACGAACACGTCGAACTGGTCGCGCCAGAGCGGGCGTTCCTCGCCGCTGTCCTCGAAGCGGACGGCGATCCGATCACCGGCGGTTCGGACGACGCTGAACCGACGGTCCGAGACCGGCGTCTCGAGTTCAGTGCCGGGGTCGAGCGTTTCACACTGGGTTCTGAGGGCGGTCCAGCGCTCGTCGTTCATATCGCGACCTCCACTCGCGGGGACCAAAAAGCGGGGGCAGGCAGCTGCGCCGGGGTGTGTCGTGTCGCTTGCGTACTCGATCGGAGACGGACGCGAGAGGGTGAACGCTGGATCGTATGACCGCTGTAGACATTCGATTTTATATCGACCGATGATATCTTCGTCCGAACAGTAGCGAAACCGTTTCGCTGAGCGTCGCGCTGATCATTCCTGATATGGGATAATGATTTATATCTCAACATAAGAGGATACAGTATATGAAGCGACGAACGGCACTCGCTAGTCTGTCTCTGATACCTATTACTTCGGGATGCGTGATGAACAACCAAGAGACAAGACTTGCTAGAGTTGCTGTCGGAAACTTCTCATCTTCAGCGGTCTCCTTTGAGATACAAATATTCGAGAGTGAATCCCTAGTCTATGATAAATCTATGAGAATAGAGCCAAATTCTGATGATGTTACTGTCCCTTCCTTTGTCGTAGAAGAGGATCTCCCTTCAGAACCGGGGGCGTATAGAATCGAATACGGTATTTCTGGATCCTCACTCGAGGAATTTGACTTTTCGAACAGTATTGATACTGATTGTGGTCAGGTTCATATTGATATTCGAGAAGCGGATCGCACTGAGATTTTTGTATCAGACAGTTGTGACACCATTTGATGTGTTGTGGCACAGTCATATTTAAAGTAACAAACAGGAGGATTATTACATATTCGCGGCTGGGTTCCCGGTGTCCTCGCGTTCCAGTAGCAGCGACAACCCGTCAGGACAGCGACGCGAACTAGTTCGGTGGCTTACAGCTAAGGTCTTTCATGGATAACTGTTCGCTATGCTCCACGCGAACGGCCCGCTGCTCACCGTCGACGTCGGCGAGCGAACGGCCACCGAGACGTCCATCGAGGACCTGCTCGCCGACACCGTCGGCGGGCGGGCGACGGCGACCGCCCTCGCCCACGAACGCATCCCGTTCGACGCGGACCCGTTTGGCCCAGAAAACCGCGCTTACCTCTCGACCGGCCCGCTCCAGCAGTCCAGGATGTCCTTTACCGGCCGCATGAACATGACCGGCCTCTCGCCGCTGACCGACGGCCTCGTCTCGACCAACGCCGGCGGCTACCTCTCGCGCAACTTCGTCGACACGGCCATCAGCGTCCTCGAACTCACCGGGAAGAGCGACGAGCCGCTCGCCGTCCACGTCACCGATTCCGGCGTCGAGTTCGAGCCGGTTCCTGAACTCGCGGGTGCGACGGTACCCGAAACGTCGGACTACATGGACGAACATCACGGTCTCGGTCCCGAGCACTGCATCGCGATCGGTCCCGCCGGCGAGAACCTCGTTCGCTTCGCGTCGGTGATGACCTTCGACTCGCGGGCCTTCGGTCGCGGCGGACTCGGTGCCGTCCTGGGCTCGAAGAACGTCAAGTGCGTCACCTTCGAGGGCGACGCAAAGGACGCCGTCGAGGTCGACATCCCGAGTTCCCCGACGACGGCTGTCCACCGCGAGGCCGCCCAATCGGACGACCTGATGCGCCGCCAGGGGACGACCGGCAGCACGGAGTTCATCAACGACAACTTCTCGCTGCCGACGCGGTACTTCGAGGACTACGAGTTCGAGAACGCAGCACACATCGGCGGCGATGCGGTCGAGGCAAAGAAATACAAGAAGGGCGCGTGCTCGGCCTGTGCCTACGCCTGCAAACTCCCGACCCGGGACGAAGACCGCGGCGTCGAGACGGAAGGACCGGAGTTCGAAACCGTCTATTCCTTCGGTTCGCTGCAGGGCGTCGACGACATCGTCGACGTGATGCAGGCAAACGACCTGTGCGATACCCTCGGGATGGACACCATCTCCGCGGGCGTCACCGTCGCGGCCTACCTCGCGAGCGAGGACGAGTTCGGCAACGCTGAACTCGCGCGGGAGATCACGGCGCAGATCGCCCACCGGGAGGGCATCGGCGATCTGCTCGCGGAGGGGGTCGCCCGCTGTCACGACGATCTCAACGTCGACGATTACACCGTGAAGGGCATGGAGTTCGCCGCCCACGACGGGCGCGTCCTGCACGGGCAGGGACTCTCCTACGCCGTCGCGAACCGCGGCGCGGATCACATGTACGCCGGCATGCTAGGCCTCGAGTACAGCGGTGAACTCGATCCCGAGGGCACCCTCGGCAAGGCCGAGACGCTCGTCGCGATGGAGAATCACAACGTGTTCCGCGACACGGGAATTATCTGCGCGTTCGGGAGCGATTACGTCACCGAGGACCGACTCGAAGCGTTGTTCGACGCCGACTACACGACGCTTCTCGACATCGGCGCACGAACGGTCGAACGCGAACGGCACTTCAACAACCGGCGCGGCCTCGACCGCGACGACGATCGACTTCCCTACGAGATTCCGGATCTCGAGGACGCACTCACGGAGTATTACGACGCTCGCGGCTGGAATCACGACGGAACGGTTGCGGACCGAGCCACGGCGGATTCGGCCGTTCCATCCGCTGATTGACGTGCAGGTTGCCGGTTGTTTCTTTCCGGTTGGCGGTCAGCCACCGTACACCGATGGCACTAGCCGGATCACGGCGTCCTCCCGCAGTCGCGTGTCCAGTCCGTCGATGTGGGTCACGTTTCGCTTATCGAGCGTCACGACGGTATCGCCCGCGAGTTCCGAGCCGTCGGCGGCAACGAGTTCGCCGTCGAGTTCGCTGAACTCGGCTTCGAGTTCGCGAAGGAGGTCGCCGACGGCTTCGGCGGTCGTCTCGTAGTGGACGGTTTTCGTGCCGACGGCGTCGCGGAACGGGCCGAAGAAGACGCACTCGAGTTGCACACGGGGAGTTCGGCGCGCGGTCTCTTGTAGTCGACGGGTCGACCGGCGGAGGACTGCGGTGAGAAACGGCGGTTCGATCCGATCGGTTACGACGGAGTCAGCCGATCCCACAGCGATTTCAGTTCCGAGGCCGTCGCCATCGTCTCGAGCTCGCGGTACGCCGATTTCTCCTCGTCGTAGTTCGATTCGATCGGGGCGGTGACCGCCCTGTCGTACTCGAGTCGGTCCGCCATCATCGATAGCCCTTCGTAGGCGGTCATCTCGATGCGTTCGGTCATCATCCCCGCGTTCAGGTAGACCATATTCAGCAGGTCGTCGTCCGTGATGGCCTGTTCGAGTTCGGTCCGTTCCTCCTCGAGCGCGTCGAGGACGGGGGCGTCTCTGGCCTCCGCGGGTCGGTCGAGCGCCGCGAACACGTCTTCGATCCGCCCGACCTGGGTTCGGGTTTCGTCGCGGTGATCGGCGAACCCGTCGCTCAATCGGTCGTTGGTCGCGTTGATCGCCATCTCGTCGAGCGTGCCGACGAGTTCCTGTTCGATGTAGTACTGTTGGGCGAGTTTGTGGACGAACACGTCCTCGAAGTCGGTGAACTCCATATGCGTTCGTCCACCGAGCAGGGAGTTAGTCGCGAGGCCCGAACGTGCAGGCCGTGGAGTGGCGGTAACGGCCGCTCACTCGCTGAGCGACGGCACGTCGGCGGGCGTATCGAAGTCGTGGAAGTGTTCGCCTTTCTCCTTGCTGAGGATGTCGAGCGCCGCCGAGCCACCGTCGCCGGCCGCGATGACGGCCTGCCACTCCTCGGCGCGCACCATCGCACCAGTCGCGTACAGGTCGTCGACGCTCGTCTCCATGTCGAGGTCGACGTCGACGGTGTCCTCGTCGTCGAACGCGAGGTCGAGTTCTTCGGCGAGCGATCGATCCGCGCCGGTCGCGAGCACGACGTAGGTCGCCTCGTACTCGTCGGCCTCGGTTTCGATGTGGAACCCGTTGTCCGTCTGTTCGATGCCGACGACCGGTTCGTCGCCGTTGATCGAGCCACCGCGGTCCTCGACCTGTCCGCGGGCGATTTCGAGGAACTCGTCCCCGCTGAGACTGCGGACGCCGAGGTAGTTGAACAGGTGGGCCTTGTGCATCCACGTGTCGTCGGTGTCGAAAATGACCGTCTCGAGACCGTTCTTTGCAGTGAAAAGGGCGGCGCTTAGACCGGCGGGACCCCCGCCGACGATAGCAACATCTGCCATACGTCACGTATGGACGAACGTACAGTTAAATGATTCTGTCCGAATTATTATTCGTTCGCGCCGCGGTGTGACGCGTTACAAGAGCGATATCGCAGTCGGATCGAGTTGTATGCGTTCCGGTCGTGTCGTCCGTGAGACGGCGACCGCCCCACGCTCGTCTGCAGGGGCCAATTCGGGCGGGTCCCCGTCCGCCGGAAGGACGACCACGGCCTTCGCGAGCAGCGGTGCGAGGACGCCCGCGACCGCGACTCGCGGGTCGGCGAGCGACTCGCGGACGACGACGCGCTTGCCCGCCTCGAGTTCGAACTCGTCGATGACCGCTCGAGCAGTCTCGATCGCACTCGCGTGGCTCACCGTCCGTTTGCCGTCGGTCAGTAGCGCCGTGTCTGGATCGAGCATCTGCGGCGGAAACGACGGGTTCTCGCTCCAGAGGCCGGCATCGAAGTGCCTGACACCCGGTGTGGTCGGCTCGTCGCCGTATCCGAGTTTGCCGGTTCCCCGCGGCAGGTCGTAGCGTCCTGCCTCGATATCGTCGACGGGTGCGACCAGCGCCTGCAGGTCGTCCGCGTCGCCGAGGTCGGCCGGCGGCTCGAAGTGCGTCTTGCCGCCGAGTAGCGTCGTCCCGAAACACGCGAGCAGGGCGAGCGGGCCGCTGCCGACGACGCCGACGGTCGTCCCCTCGTGAACGCCCGCGTGTCGCAGGAAGTTGCCGGCCTTCCAGGTCGTCGTACACAGCCAGTGTGCGTCGAACTCGCGGCCCGTTCCGTCGACGAGGACCGTCCGGTCACCGCGGCGATCCCTGCCGAACAACTCGTCGACTGTCGCGACACGCTCGGTCATACCCGTCACTGGGTCCCGCGATGAAAAAAGCGCGCCGAAACGAGCGGCCGAGCGAGCGCCGAGTCGCCGCTCAGAACGCGCGCTTGATCCGCTCGAAGAAGCCTTCGTTGACCTCGATTTCGTCCCCGCCCGCCTCGGCAAACGCCTCCAGGGCCTCGCGTTGCTCCTCGTTGAGCGAGTCCGGCGTGACGACTTGCACCTTCACGTAGAGATCGCCCTGTCCGCGCCGGCGAAGCCGCGGCATCCCCTTGCCCTGTATCCGGAACGTCTCCCCGCTCTGGGTGCCCCGCGGCACGTCGAACTCGACGGCCCCGTCGAGCGTCGGCACCTCGATCGTGTCGCCGAAGGTCGCTTGCGGGAACGAAATCGGCAACCGGTAGCGCAGGTCGTCCCCGTCGCGCTCGAACTCGTCGTGCTCGCGGATCGCAACGTCGATCAGCAGGTCGCCGTGGGGCCCGCCATCGGGACTGGGCGCACCCTCACCCTCCATCCGGAGCGTCTGGCCCTCCTGAATGCCAGCCGGCACCTCGACGGTGAGCGTCGCTTCGTTGCGGACGTAGCCCTCGCCTCGACAGGAGTCGCAGGTTTCCGAGTAGAGGGTCCCCTCGCCCTCACACTGCGGGCAGGTCGTCGTCTGCTGGACGCGGCCGAGCGGCGTCTGCTGGACCTGCGTCACCTGCCCGCGACCCTGACACTCCGGACAGGTTCGAGACTCAGCGTCCGGCGGGTGGCCCTCGCCGCCGCAGTCATCGCACTCCTCGGGGCGCTCGACGGAGAACTGCTTCTCGACGCCCTCGAAGGCCTCCTCGAGTTCAATATCGAGTTCGGTGCGCAGGTCGCGGCCCTTCTGCGGTCGACGGCGACCCCGACCGCCGCCGCGGCCGCCGCCCCCGAAGACTTGCTCGAAGATGTCGCCGAGACCGCCGCCACCCATGCCGCCACCGCCCATGCCGCCACCGCCCATGCCGCCGAACGGGCCGCCGCCCATACCGCCACCCATACCGCCCTCGCTGGCGTCGAAGCCGTGTTTCTCGGCCTGTTCGTAGCGGTCGTGGCCCATGCGGTCGTAGGCCTGACGCTTTTCCTCGTCGGTCAGAACCTGTTTTGCCTTCTGGATCTTCTTGAACTTCTCCTCGGCGTCCGGGTCGTCGCTGACGTCCGGATGGTACTCCGTGGCCTTCTTCCGGTACGCCTGTTTGATCTCCTCGGTGTCCGCGTCCGGACTCACACCGAGTACGTCGTAGAAGTCCTCGCTCATTCGTTGTTCTACCGATACTCGGTTGAGCCACTTGAAACGACCGTTCCCCGAAAACGATCGACCGTGTCTCGTCTCCGGCCGGTACGCCCCGTCAACTGATCGGACACCCGGCGGCTGAACTCGGGACACTCCGTGCTGGGAGACGATCCGCCGCTGACTCTTTCCTGTCTGGATAGTCACGATCACAAGACACAATACGTAAGTGTATAGGTCGGGCCATCAGCGATAGTATGGCTCCCCAATCGGAGACACGAACGGTGATCGTAACGGGTTCGACGAGAGGGCTCGGACAACGGATTGCAGAACGGTTCGCGGAAACCGGCGATAACGTCGTTATCTGCTCGCGCTCGCTTTCTGATTGTAAACGGGTCGTCGACGAGTTCGAGGAGAACGACTACGACGGCACGGCTCACGCGGTCGAAGTCGACGTGAGCGAGAAGTCGTCCGTCGAAAATTTGATCGACGAAACCGTCGACCGGTTCGGTCGTCTCGACGTGCTGGTAAACAACGCGGGAATCAACATCCGCGGTCCGGCAGAGGAGATGTCGGCCGCGGACTGGCAGCGGGTCGTCGACGTGAATCTCACGGGCGTTTTCTTCTGTGCACAGGCGGCGGGCACCCAAATGATCGACCAGGGGGACGGCGGCCACATCGTCAATATTTCGAGCATGATGGGAAAGATGGGACAACAGGATCGAACGCCCTACAATACGACGAAAGGCGGTGTGAACAATCTCACCCGGTGTCTCGCCGTCGAATGGGCGGAACACGATATCCACGTAAACGCTCTCGCACCGGGATACATCATGACCGAGATGGTCGAGCAAGCCCAGGACGATACCGGATTCGACCAACAGGATATCAGGGATCGGACGCCGCTCGACCGGTTCGGGACGCCGGACGAGGTCGCAAACTGCGTCGCGTTCCTCGCTTCCGACGAGACGTTCGTGACCGGCGAAGTGCTCACCGCTGATGGCGGCTGGACGGCGTTCGGCTGGGGTTGCAAAGACAACTGAAAACCGCCGCTTCCGCCCCGCCGAATCCCGGGAATCGAGCGGCGCGTTTACCGATCACAAGCGGGAGAACGCGGCAGGAAGTGGGCGAAATAGGGAGAAAGAGGTCCGTCTCCCTATCCCGAGTTCACGTCACTGTCAACGCCGTCGCTGTCGGCGGATCGGGAACAGAGTTTATTTCGGCTCCCGTGACAGCCGCGTTGGATTCAATCGCGCCGCTAGAGTATCACGAAGAAAACCGCTCGAAATCCAAGTTAGAGACCGTTACTCGTCGTCTTCGTCCTCGACTTCGAAGTCAACGTCCTCGAAGTCGGCGTCGACGAACTCTTCGTCGTCACCGCCGGCAGTGCCGCTCGGGCCCGGGTTGGGGCCGCCGCCCATGCCACCCATGCCGCCGGCACCGGCCGCACCAGCACCGCCCGCTGCGCCGGCACCGCCAGCGCCGCCAGCGCCGCCAGCGCCGGCTTCCTGATACATCTGCTTGCCGATCTCCTGCAGTTCGGTGCTCAGGTCCTCGGTCGCGGCCTCGATGTCCTCGGCCGTCGCCTCGTCGTCGTCGATCGTCGCTTCGAGTTCTTCGATAGCCGCCTCGATGTCGCCGCGCAGGCCGTCGTCGACCGCCTCCTCGTTCTCTTCGAGGAGGGTTTCGGCCCGCTGAATCGTCGCTTCGGCCGTGTTGCGGGCCTCGATGCGCTGGCGCTTCTTCTCGTCTTCTTCGGCGTGCTTTTCGGCTTCCTGCTGCATCTCGTCGATTTCGGCGTCGGAGAGGCCAGCGCCGCCCTCGATGGTGATCTCCTCGGTTTCGCCGCTGCCCTTGTCCTCGGCAGAGACGTTGACGATACCGTTTTCGTCGATACTGAAGGTGACCTCGATCTGTGGCGTTCCCGCGGGTGCCGGCGGGATGCCGGTCAGGTGGAACTCGCCGAGCAGTTCGTTCTTCTCCGCGAGTTCGCGTTCGCCCTGGAAGACTCGGACCTGGACCGTGGTCTGGTTGTCCGCGGCGGTGGTGAAGATCTTCGACTCCTCGGTCGGGATGGTCGTGTTCTTCTCGATGAGGCGTTCGAAGAGACCGCCCTTGACTTCGATACCCAGCGAGAGCGGCGTCACGTCCAGCAGGACGATGTCGTCGACCTCGCCGCCGAGGACGCCGCCCTGGATGGCCGCGCCGAGCGCGACGGCTTCGTCGGGGTTGACGTTCTTCTGGGGTTCCTGGCCGGCGAGTTCTTCGACCTTCTCGGCGACCTGGGGCATCCGCGTGGAACCGCCGACGAGGAGGACTTCGTCGATGTCGTCTTTCTCGTAGCCGGCGTCTTCGAGCGCCTGCTCGGTCGGCTCGACGGTGCGCTCGATGAGTTCCTGGGTCAGGGATTCGAACTTCGCGCGCGTGAGCGATTCTTCGAGGTGGATCGGGCCGTCGTCGGTGGCCGTGATAAAGGGCAGGTTGATCTCCGTCTCCTTTCGGGAGGAGAGTTCGATCTTGGCCTCCTCGGCGGCGTCCTTGAGCCGCTGGAGCGCCTGGCGGTCCTCGCGGAGATCGATGCCGTGGTCGGCCTCGAACTCGTCGGCGAGGTAGTCGATGATGGCTTCGTCCCAGTCGTCGCCGCCGAGGTCGTTGTCCCCGTTCGTCGCGACGACTTCGTAGACGCCGCCGCCGAGGTCGAGAATGGAAACGTCGAAGGTCCCGCCACCGAGGTCGTAGACGAGGACGGTCTGGTCGGCGTCGTCTTCGAGTCCGTAGGCCATCGAGGCGGCGGTGGGCTCGTTGATGATGCGCTCGACGTCGAAGCCGGCGATTTCGCCGGCGTCCTTGGTCGCCTGGCGCTGGCGGTCGGAGAAGTACGCGGGGACGGTGATGACGGCCTTCTCGACATCGTCGCCGAGGTACTCTTCGGCGTCGCGTTTGATCTTCTGGAGGATCATCGCCGAGATTTCCTCGGGGGTGTACTCTTCGCCCTCGATATCGACGGTGTAATCGTCGTCGCCGATGTGGCGCTTGATCGAGGCGATCGTCTTTTCGGGGTTCTGGATCGCCTGGTTCTTCGCGGGTTTGCCGACGAGCCGCTCGTCGTCGTCGGTGAACGCGACGACGGAGGGGGTCGTCCGTTCGCCTTCGGCGTTGACGATGATCTCCGGATCGCCGCCTTCCATGACGGCGAACGCGCTGTTCGTCGTACCGAGGTCGATTCCGAGAATCTTGTTGCTCGCCATTGTGGAGGGTATTGTGCGCACTTTGTTTTAAGCGTTACTAGCCAGACTCGTGAGCCGAATAAAATTCTGGACACGCCGTTGTCACTGTTCTGTCGGGCGATTTCGCAGACGAGTACGAATGGAAGCGGATAAGCCTGGTGGCCGATATTGCGTTATCAATCGGTGAGACGTGGAATTGTCGTCCGTCTAGTTATTCAGCGGTAGATCAGAGTCGCTACCGTCCAATAAGTAGAACGGAAGCCGCTAAACCGGCGTACAGTGTCCCGGCTGTTGAGACAGCCGAGACGTAGCTTCCAAGCTGATGGGGTTTGCAGCCACGGTTGGGTACATTCTCACGAGATAGAAGGAACGCGGCTGCAACCGAACGGTACGACAGCTAGTGCCCTGGATCGCGTCGTTGACATCCTCCTCCGGCTAAAGCCGGAGGAATCCCAAGCGTTGGGATATTAGGGTTTGCAGTCTCCCTGTTCTCTCGTGTTGAACGACCCGCTCTCGCGGTCGAACAGGAAGACTCCGGGCTGTGCCAACCAGCCGTTACTCATATCCCCCGTCGGGGGACTCTGAGTTATCCTTCTGCGGATATTCACCGCACCGTTCACATCCGCGTTCATCGTCGTCTCGCACGATGAACAGACGTACAGACCACGCTCCACGCGATTACTGTCTCGAATTTGCCCGCAACACGAACACGTCTTGCTCGTGTTCTCCTCGTCTACGCGGTCAACGAGGATACCGTGTTCCTCGGCCTTGTATTCGAGTAGACGGGCGAAGCGGTCAAATTCCCATCCGTGGAGTTTCTTGTTCCCAGACGTACCCCAGTTCCGCGAGTCACCGTTCTCATCTTCGCGGATGTCGCTGAGATTGCCAACCGCGATTTTCTTCACACCTTCCTCGACACACCGCTCAACGATGTGTTTTGAGAGGGTGTGGAGGAAGTGGTCTTTGCGCCGGGAGAGTTTCCGGCGAGCCTTCAACGCACGTTTCGACGGCCCGTTCTCTCCCTCGGTCTGGTACTCCTCGCGGGTGAAGTAGTGCTTGTCCTCTTTCAGCGTGTTCCCTGGATACAACTCAGAGGGGCCATCCTCGTGGTCGATGGCGAGATAGTTACTGATACCGAGGTCGATGCCCGCCGTCTTGTCGCCGGGCGCGTCCTCGACGGGAATCTCTTTCTTGCAGACGAGGTGGAGTTCCCAATGGTCGCCGTTCCAGACGGCACGAACCTGCTGGATGTTCTCCACCTGTACGTCGGGACGAGTTTCGTATTCGGCGAGGATGAAGTCAGACCGCGACTCTTTCAGGTTGAACCCTTTCGAGAGGCGGAGTTGACCGTGTTTGTCGTCGTGCTTGATAGCCCGCTGTTTCCACGTTACGGTGGAGCGTGGGTGTCGGTCGCCACGTTTCCGGTAGCCCGGTGGGTTGTTGCCGTCGTCGGAGTTGTACCAGCCAGTGAACGCTTCAGCAAGTTCTTCGAGAACTCGCTGACTTGACTGAGAATGCAGGTCACTGTAGCGTTCGTGGTCTTTCAACTCCGATTTCAGTTCGGCTTCGCCGGGTATCTCACCGTCTTCGTCCCACCGTTGTTGGATGTAGTAGCGCCCGACGTTCCACAGTTTGGATGCGGAGAACCCGCACTGGTCGAGATCGCCACGAACCTGTTGGTGGTTCGTGATGCGTGCGACGTAGGTGCGGGTCGTCTCCAGCATCGTACTGACTTCATAACGTATTATGAAAAGATAGCTATTAAAATCAACGACTGTGCGTGGAATATCTGGGTGAAGTGTCGTCGGTGGGTTGCTGGTCAGAGTGTCGGATTCATCCCGCGCCTAAAGGCGCGGGTATTCTCCTTGCTCTCTATAATGATTTCAATCGTGGAGGCTTCGCAGTTTAATACCCGTGTCCCTGCCCGGATCGCACAACCAAGAACGGCAGTACAGAGGTGGTTTTGCCGTCAGATTCGATCTGTGAGTTCGGCCGAGAGCGACACGAGTTCTCTCGCGGACGAACGCTCCTTCCCGCCGCCCAGCGGTAGATATAAGTCACTACCAGTCAACAATTAGGACGGAAGCCACAACGGACATGAAAATGTCCCGGATGAGCCACCATCCGAGACGTGGCTTCCAAGCGGTTAGCTTGCAGCCATGTTTGCGTACATTCTCACGGGATATAAACATCCCGCACGATTGATGAATCGACGGAGTCGACCAGTAGCAACGCGTTCTGCCGAACGAACGAGCGAATCGGGGTGCCGATCGGTATGACCGACGACGCGGACGCGAGCGATGCGGCTAGCGACGGCACCGCGAGCGACGTGGGTGACAACGGCACTGCACCCGACACGGCTAGCAACGGCACCGAGACGACGGGCGAGCCGGAGACCGTCAGCCTCCCCCGCTGTCCCCGCTGTGGGACGCCGATCGCACGGAGAACCATGATCGGCCCCGGCGAAGCCGTCGCCGGCCCCTGCGGCTGTCGCGTCGCCCCGCCGGACCCCAACCGGTCCGACTCGAATTCCGACGCCGAGTAAGCCGCGGCCACCGCCAACCGAGTTCACCTACACTCGGGTCGCGGCGGCCAGCCGAGTTGTCGGCCGGTGTGCGAGACCACCATCACTCTCACCACTGCAGTCATCGAACCCACACCGACACCCACCACAACCATCACCACCGCCACAACTCGGCCCGCAAACGCGACGCTCGAGTGAACTTCGGAGTCAAATTCACCGCCGCCAGCGCTCGGCGCTGAAACCGTCGTAGCGAATCCCGACAATCGACGAGCACCCCACTCCCGCTGAACGCTCGCCGGGCGGTGTTGATACAGCGCCCCTCAGCCAGTCCCGTCAGTCGGGACCGCTGACGAAGGATTTGATAATCCGCGCCTCACCCCGCCGCAAAATCGTACTCGCAGTCGACTTGTCGATCCCGAGTTCGTCCGCCACCACAGCGAGGGTACACGTCCGCGGAATCTCGAAATACCCCATCCGAATCGCCGTTTCGATCACTTCTCGCTGGCGCGTCGTCAACAAGCGGTCCGCGTCCGGCGACTGAATCAACGAGAGGAGTTCGTACTCGTAGGGTCCGCCTTCGAGCAGCTCCTGCACGCGGTCCAGTTCCTGACGCGTCCCCGTGAGATCGAACTCGTACCAGCCGTCTTGTACCGTGATCGGGAACTCGATCGTGAGCGACGACCGTTCGACGAACTCGTACAGGGCGGTGTCGGTCGTCTCGTATTTGACGAGCGCGCGCCGCGCGTCCGATTCCAGCAGTTCGGAGATCTCTATCGAGGGATGGTCGGCCATCGCCGCGACGACGGCCGCCGGTCGGTCGGTGATCGTTTCGCCGAGTTCCAGCGCCCGCTCTTCGGTCCGGTATCCCGAGAGGAGCCTGAACGTCGCCTGCGGGAACGCGGTGGAGAGCTGAGCTACCCAGAGGGCTTCCGAGAGTCGTATCCGGAACGTCGCGCTAATCATCCGCTCCGTCATCGCGGGCTAGTCCGTCTCGTGTCATCGTCCACCGTTTCCGTAGGGCGTCGTGTAACTGCCTAGTACACGCCGATCGATATTAGTCTCCGGTTCCGGTTGCAGGCCGCGTGACGTACCCGCTGCCTGCGAGAACCTACCGACTCGGTCACGCGACCAGCGGCGCAAGCGCCAGCGAAAACGCCAGGAGTAAGAGTCCCGCGTAGAGGCCCCCGACGAGCCAGACGACCTTTCGGGGTGCGGTAATCCGGCCCTGTTGTTCGGCGCGCGCAGCCACGTAGCCTGCTAGCGGAAGCACCTGCAACGCGTGGAGGCCGGCGAAGTGTGCCACCCGAAAATCCCCGGCGAGCGTCCAGCCGACCGCCGGCAGCGTGTAGCCGCTACCGACGGAGTTCGTATTCAACACGCCCATCACCTGCCCCTCGAACGCGCCGACGACGAACAGCCCGCCGCCGAGTGTAATCCCCAGCGCGAACGCCGGATGAACGTCGAACCCGTTTCGCGTCGCGCGAACGAACAGCCACGCGACCAGCAGCGTCATCGCGACGATCACCGCGCCCATCGTCACGTAGATGGCCGTGTCGACCGTCGTCGCGTAGTTGAAATGCGACCGGGTGCCACGAGCGGCTTGGCCGGCGATTGCGACGATTTCGATGCCCAGCGCACCCGCGATGGCCCACGAACTCGATCGTCGGAATCGCCGCGAAACCGTCAGGTGCGGTGTAAGCCAGGCGAGGGTCGCGGTAAACAGACAGATCGAGACGGCAAACTTCGTCGGTTTGAGCCACGCGGACTCCCCGTTGACGACGCTGGGGTCTACCGCGAGCCCGACGAGAAAACCCAGACACAGAACGGCGTTCCCCGTGGCGGTCCAGAACAGGATCGGGTTTCTTCCGTGGAGGTCTCGCGGGAGCGCTGTCAGTCTATGTACGGACGTTCCGTATCCGGCGGTAACAGATACGTCGTCGCTCCCGTTCATACGGAATCGACGGGCGTCGATCGCTTAGCTGCTTCACCAACATGTTGGGTTCCTCAGTGACGGTTGCGATCCGACGGCTCGACCGACGAGCGCGTTACGACTGCCGCGGACCGACGAGTTCAGCGACCGCCATCGTTACGACGACCCGACCGGTACTGTCCGGTTGCATGAACCCACCAGTCGAAGGGGAGACGCGAACGTTCGAGCGGACGTTCACGGTAGCTGATGTCAAGCAGTTTGCCGAACTCTCCGGGGACGCGCAGCCGCGTCACACTGACGCGGATGAAGACGGTCGGGTGATGGTCCAGGGGTTGTTGACGGCGACCATGCCCACGAAGATCGGCGGCGACAACGAGGTACTGGCGCGGACGATGGAGATCGAGTTCATCCGACCGGTCTACACCGGAGAACACATCACGTGTCGGTCAACATACGAGACAGTCGCAGAACGAGACGACCGCTACGAGTTCACGTCGGCCGTCGACTGCGAGAACGAGGGTGGCGAGACCGTGTTGCGGGCGACGATTGAGGGGCTTATTTGGAAGGATGCCTGACACCGACAGGAGGGGAGTTCCTCGGTCTACGACGACTCGTCGCGCAGCCGTTCGAGAACGTCTCGTGCGTTCTCCAGAGCCTGTTCTTTCTTCGCCGGGTAGGCTTCGACCTTCGCCCGGAACATGATGCCGTCGCCGACGCGGACGGTTCCCCCGAAGGCGGCCTGCTTGTCCAGGCGCACGAAGAGTTCGGTGTTTTCGGTCACGCGGTCGTTGAGTTCGTCGAGCAGGGTGTCGAACGACTCGAGTTCGGTGAGTTGCGAGAGGACGTGGCGAACGTCGTCGGCGTTTTCGACGCGCGCCGAGAGGATGAGGATGCGGTCGCCGTAGTGGCCCTCGGTTTCGGCACGATCGATTTCGAACTCTTCGGGGAGGAAGGTACGCAGGGCTTGCTCGACGCGCTTTTCGTCTTCGGTGGCGTAGCAGAACGTTCGGATGTCGACGTAGTGAAGCGGGATCTGTGGCATCGGTGTCGGTGTCGGTTTCGGTGTGGGTGCGGGTGTCGGCGTCGGTCTCGGTGTGAGTGTGGGCCTCAGAGTCGAGTTCGATTCGACGTCGGTGTCGGTGCCGATCGTAGTGGCAGTCTCGGTATCGCCGTCAGCGTCGGTTCGGTGTCGGTGACAAAACGGGACAGCGCGTGAAGGAGGTATTCACACGGCCAGCGGCTACACCCGACAAGAGAGGCAGTCGTGTGCCGAGCGTCGGGAGGCAGATACTGCCCGTGTATCGCGTTAGTTGTCGGTGTCTGCGTCTGTGTCGGTGTCGGTGTCTGCGTCCTCCTCGGCAGCCGCCTCCAGATCGTCCTCCGGAATCCCCGTCTCCTGGCCGTCCTCGAAGCTCACGGTGTAGGTTACATCGCCGAACATCGACTCCATCGTCTGGGTGATGGTGCCGGTGTCACCGTCGAACTCGCTGTGCTTGTCGTTCAGCACGACTCTGTCGTCTTCCTCGAAGCTCATAGTCGCAGTTCCCCGCCACCGCGTAAAAAGGGACTGATTCGCGTCACGATAGCTCGGTCGTGCCAGTGACGATCTGGTGACGATCTCGAGGCGGCTGCCGCGAAAGCGTCCTCACAGCCGGCGGCGTTGTTCGTCCGCTGACTTCGTGCCCTCCGGCTCGGTCCCGACCGACCGAACACGCAGCCACTCGCATCCGGCTCCGACACTGACTGCGAGGCCGTAACAGCTTCCGAGGAACGGAATCCAGTACACCCAGAACTCGAATCGGGGAGCGAGGGCGTTACCGATTGCGGTGCCGACGCTGTAGAGCACGTAGCCCGGCAGCGCAAGCGGTGAGAAGAGTTCAGTCTTGAGCCAGCCGAGGGCGAACGGGACGACGAGCAGGATGTAGGTCGCGATCGTGACCGGACTGGTAAGGGCTCGTCGGACGAGCAAGAAGGGGCTTGTACGCAGCTCCCTCTCCTGTGGGTGTGAGACGGGCTCCGCGTTCGGATCGGACGAAGCGGTCATGAGTCGGCCCTCGTTTCTGAACTCGTCTCGGTCGAGTCTGCGGCCGTCTTCGCTTGCGTATTCGACGGGGTCGAGTTCGCTGGAGCCTGCTCGAACTCGAGTAAGCCGTGTAACGCGAGGACGTGCGCTGTGACGAGCCGTGCTTGCTGGGTTCTGGTCGCCTGGTTGAGGAGGAACTCGGTGGTTTCAAAGAGGTAGGTGGCGGCGTCGAGTTCGTGGGCGGCCTTCTGGAAGAGCAACGGACCGCCGGCGGTGCTTTCCTGGGCGGTAAATCGGTGGAACGGCAGGTACCACGGGACGGCGTCGTCGTTGAGCGCATCGACGAGTGGCTTGCCACGGGCGGCGGCCGAGTGAAAGACGACCTGGCCGACGTACTCTCGATGGAGGCCGTAGATACCCAGCGAGCGGTGCAAGTCGAGGACGACATCCGGGTCGTACCGTTCGACGGCATCCCAGATGCCGGCTGCGAGTGATGTCGTCGGCGACTCGTCGCCGGGGAATTGGCGATTGAGATCGCCACTGGTCCCCCTTCGAGTATCGTTTTCGACGGCGACGCGATTGGTTTCGGGGACGACGACGATCGTTCCCGCGTCGGGGTGCCAGTCGGCGACCTCGTGGGCGACTCGAATGCCGCTTCGCTCATCCCCGTGGATGCCGCCGAACACCATCGCTGTCGGCCCGTCTCGGTGGCTCTCGATCGCATACAGCGGTGTTTCGTGAACCGTCCCGGGGAGCAGCCGTTCCGTGCTCGTGCTGGCCTCGCCCCCCTCTCCGGGAGTGCGCGCCACGGAGAGTAGGCGATCGTTTCCCGTCTGTGAACTCGTGAGCCCAGCAGTCGCTGTGCCTGCGAGTGCAGTGACGGCGGCCAGAGCGCGCCGACGCCTCATCGTATGGATGAAATAGATACTGCCTAAAGCCCCTTCTCATTGGCGATTCCAGTGTCAGCCACGAAATCAAAGGGAGCCAACTAGTCGGTCGTACGATCTACCCGGTCACCCGAGATCAGCGTTCGAGTTCACTCAGCAGCGTTTCGGCTGCCGCACTCGAAGAGCCGGGGCCGCGGGCGGTGAGCAGGTCGCCGTCGACGGTGACGCTCGTGTCCTGGTCGAGTTCGGCGTCCCAGTTGCCGCCGGCGGCGATAACTTCGTCTTCGACCCAGTAGGGAAGTTTGCGCCCGCTCGGCATCAGATCGTTCTCGTCGACGATGGTCGCTTCCCACTCGTTGGGGAAGCCGGTCACGTCGCGGCCGTCGACGATGAACTCGCCGTCGCCGTCGCGGGCGAACGCGAGCAGGCCGAGGGCGTGACAGACGACGAGTGCTTTGCCGTCGCCTTCGATGGTGTTTCGGAGCAGTCGGCGGGCATCGCTGTCCTGGTTGACGTCCCATTCGGTTCCGTGGCCGCCGGGGAAGACGACGGTGTCGTAGTCGGCGGCGTCGGCCTGTGCCGTCGGGATCGGATCGTTGAGCCGTTCGTCGTTTTCGTGGACATCGCGGACGTGTTCGGCGGTCTCTTCGCCGACCTCGTCGGGGTCGAGCGAGCGGTCGTCGATTTCTGGCGGACTGCCGGACGGCGTGGCGACTGTAATCTCGATCCCGGCGTTCGAGAGCGTTTCCAGCGGTTCGACACACTCCTCTCCCCAGTAACCTTCCTCGCTAACGACAAACAGTGCGCGTGTCATCGATCGCGGTAGGGTCGGCAGACTCAAAACCTCCGTCCCTGCCAATGATACTGCCGGTACCGACACAACCTCTATGACACATGTTCGCATACGAAACCCTCAATCGATCCTGAAGTGGCCTTTTTCGCCGCTGAGAACGTAGCTGAATGCGACTATGGCAGACAGACCAAGTCCCTTCGATGGCATCGATGAACTGCTCGACAGACTCAATCGCCAGCTCGAGACGGCCGCACGCTCGTGGGAGTCGGGGATGGAGGATCGAAGCCGGTTCGACCTCTCGATGGGGAGCTCAGCGACGAGCCTCGACATGACCGACGAGGGTGATGCGTTCGTTGTCACCGTCGACGTGCCCGGCTACGAGACCGATGACCTCGACATCCGCCTCTCGGGAAAGACGCTGTCCATTCAAGGAGAACGAAAGCGGGCGACGGAAGACGAGGAGAGTGATGAGGGAGACGAGGGCGGCGATGTCTACATTCGCCGCGAGCGCGAGGTTCAGTCGTTCAGTCGACAGGTATCGGTTCCGGAACCGGTCGACGCCGAGAACGCCGATGCGACGGTCAACAACGGTATCCTGACGGTAGAACTTCCCAAACGCGACCCGGACAGTGAGTCACACCAGATCGACATCCAGTGAATCGATCACGTCGATGGTGACGACTCGTCCAGGTTCAACGCGTCGAAGAACCGCTGGGCGATCCGTCCGCTGACGAACGCGAGGAGTTCGTTCGCGTCGCCCTGCTCGTCGGCAAAGATACCGAGTCCGATGTGGCCGCCGGCCATGTCGTGATGCCCGCCGACCGACCCGAGTTCACCGAAGCCCTCGGTGAGCGTCTCGCCCATGTTGATCCGCGGGTCGATCGACCGGCCGCTGATCCGAATCGCGTCGCCGACGATGCCGTAGACGAGGACGGTGTCGACGCCCTCCAGGTTGAGGAGGTAGTCCGCCGCCTGGGGCAGCGCATCGGTCTCGCCGGTTTTGCCGACGCTGGCGATCATCGAGGAGCCACGGCGATCCCGGGTCGCAATCGCTCGACCGATCGCGTCGAGCGTCCCCGGCGAGAACGCGCTACCGTAGAGCTGTTCGAGCACGTCGAGTTCAGCGTCGGGATAGACGGTGAGTGCGGCCTCGTACTCGCGGCGGGTCGGGTCGCGGACGAAGTCGAGGCGTTCGCGGTGGACCGCAAAGAGCAGCGCCGAGGCGAGGCGGTTGGTCAGATCGATATCGAGGCTGTCGAGGTATTCGACGAAGATCGTGGCCGTCGCGCCGTATTCGGTTCGCACGTCGACGAAGGGCGCTTCGACCGCCTCGCCGGGGTGGTGGTCGACGATGATGTCGGGTTCGATGTCCGGGTCAAGCGCCGTGTTGCTCCCCGGAACGGTGTGATCGACGAACGCGATGGTTGTGAATTCGTCAATATCGCCGTCGAGTTCCTCGATCGGTTGCACGTCGACGGCGAGCATATTGACGAACGCCCGGTTCTGCTGGTGTGAAATTTCCCCGCCATACGTGATGGTCACCTCGTCGACGTCGTGCTCCTCGGCGATCGCCTCGAGTGCGATAGCGCTGGCCAGACAATCGGGGTCCGGATTGTCGTGACAGACGATCGCGAGCGACGAGGTCGACTCGAGCACCGAAACGAGGTCGGCCGCACGGGACATAGGCTGAACTCGTCCTACGGGAAACAGGGGTTTGAACCCAGTGACGGTAACGGGGACCGTTCCGACGCCGTCGCGGCGAAACTCGCCGTTGACCGGCGTCGCCTGCGGGTACGGAGACCGTACGAAGATGCCGCCTTCGAGTAGGCAGATCCGACTCGAGAACGCCCGGCCTACGTGCGGGGCCGAGATGAGCAACGGCTCGATACAGCGCGTGCGAACCGTTGACGAAATCTATTTCATACCGGGACGACCGTTTTCGTGTATGCGAGACGCCTATCTCGTCGGTGCGGGACAGTCGGCCTACGGGGCCTTTCCCGAGGAGAGCTACCGCTCACTGTTTCGAACGGCGTTCGACGCGGCCGTAGACAGCGTTCCGGACGAGTTCGACGCGGACGAAATCGACGAGGCCTTCATCGGTACGCTCGGCGTCGGCGGCCGGCAACTCGGCCTCTCGGGGCCCGCCGTAACCGAACACGTCGGTCTCGACGGCGTTCCCTGTACGCGGGTCGAAAACGCCTGTGCGGCGAGCGGCTTCGCCGTCCGCCAGGCCGTCCAGGCGGTCAAATCCGGCATGGCAGATGTCGCCCTCGCGGGCGGCTTCGAGGTCATGACCGACATGAGTTCAGACGCGACGAAGTACTGGCTCGGCGTCTCCGGCGAAACCGAGTGGGAACGCCTCTCGGGAACCACCTTTTCCGGCGTCTACGCCCAGATGGCAAGCGCCCACATGAACGAGTACGGCACCACCCGCGAACAGCTCTCGCGGGTCGCCGTCAAGAACCACGCGAACGGCGCGAAGAATCCCCACGCCCAGCTCGGATTCGAGTGTTCGCTCGAGGACGCCCAGTCCGCCCCGGTCGTCGCGGACCCGCTCAACCTCTATCACTGCTGTCCGACCTCCGACGGCGCGGCCTGCGCCCTGATCGTCAGCGAGGACGTCGTCGACGACTACACTGACGATCCGATCCGCGTCGCCGGCGTCGGCGCGGGCAGCGACAGCGTGGGACTGTTCCAGCGCGACACCTACACCGGCGTCCCCGCGAGCCGGCGCGCCGCCGAGACGGCCTACGAGATGGCCGACATCGATCCCGCCGACCTCGACTTCGCGGAGGTCCACGACTGCTTCGCCATCGCCGAACTGCTCGCCTACGAGGATCTCGGCTTTTGCGAACCCGGCGAGGCCGGCGACCTCATCGAGTCCGGCGCGACCGAACTCGGCGGCGACCTCCCGGTCAACACCTCCGGCGGCCTCAAGTCCAAGGGTCACCCCATCGGCGCGACCGGTGCGGGACAGGTCGTCGAGGCGTTCAAACAGCTCTCCGGAAAGGCCGGCGAGCGACAGGTCGAAACCCCGACGCGCGGACTCACGCACAACGTCGGCGGCAGCGGCGGTGCTGCGGTCGTTCACGTATTTGAGAGGCAACAGGAGGTGAGCGCCCGATGACCGCCATCACTGCCGTCGGCGCGTACACCCCTCGATTCCGAATCTCCGCCGCGGCCTTCGAGGAGGCCTGGGGCCACTTCCGGGCCGCCGGCATCTCCGAAAAGACCGTCCCCGCCGCCGACGAGGACGCCCTGACAATGGGCTACGAGGCCGCAACCCGCGCACTCGAGGCGGCCGAACTCGCGGGTGGCGAGGTGGACTGGCTCGCGTTCGCCACCTCGACTCCGCCCGTCGCCGAGGCGGACCTGACCGCCCGTCTCGGCGCGATGCTCGCCGTCTCCGAGTCGGCCACCCGCCACGTCTTCACGGGCAGCACGCGGGCCGGAACGCGCGCGATCTCGGCCGGCATGGACGCAATCGACGCAAACGCTGCCGAGGCGACCGCCCTCGTCGTCACCGCCGACGCCCCGATGGGCCACCCGGACGGCGAACTCGACCACGCCGCCGGCGCGGGTGCCGCGGCGCTCGTCCTCGAACCCGACGGCCCCGCCCACATCACCGACCGCGCCGAGTTCGCCCAACCCTATCCCGGAACGCGCTTCCGAAACACCGGGGACGACGAGACGCAGGGACTCGGCGTCACGCAGTACGATCGCCGGGCGTTCACCCAAACGATCGGCGGTGCCGTCGCCGAACTCGAGCGCGAGCGCGACCCCGACGTAGCGGTGGTCCAGGCACCGGACGGCAAACTCCCCTACCGCGCCGCCGGCGCAGCGGGCGTCGACACCGACGCTATCCGGGCCGCTGCGACCGTTCACGAACTCGGCGACCTCGGTGCCGCGAGCGTCCCCGCCTCGCTCGCCGCTGCACTCGCCGCCGGCACCGAGTCGATCCTCGCCGTCTCCTACGGCAGCGGAGCCGGGGCTGACGCGTTCGCGCTCGAGACCGCCGGGGACGTGCCAGCGCGAATCGACCTCGACGGTGACGCCACCCTCTCGTACGCCGAGTACTTGCGCCAGCGCGGCGTCGTCACGACCGGCCCGCCATCGGGCGGCGGCGCGTACGTCAGCGTCCCCTCCTGGCAGCGTTCGATCCCCCAGCGGTACCGCCTCGAAGCCGGTCGCTGTCCCGACTGTGGCGCGCTCTCGTTCCCACCGGCCGGTGCCTGTAATGACTGCGGGACACTCGATGCCGCCGAGCCAGTTGAACTCGCCGGAACGGGGACCGTCGAAGCCGTCACGACGATTTCACAGGGCGGCGCTCCACCGGAGTTCGCCCCACACCAATCCCGGAGCGGCGACTACGCAGCGGCGATCGTTGCACTCGACGCAGCGGCAAACGACCGCAATGGAGACGGAGACGGCAACAGAAACGAAACTGCAGACGCAAACACGAACGCGGAGACAGCCACGCTTCGCACAGTCAGTGTCCCTGCAATGGGTACCGACGCTGCACCCGATGCCTTCGCTGTTGGTGATCGCGTCGAGACGACGATCCGCCGCATCTACACCCAGGAAGGGGTGACGCGATACGGATTCAAAATCCGACCGCAAACGCCATAGCGGTCGACGCACGACTCATCGCGCACTCGGCAGTGCATCGTTTTCGACCCAGCGTGCACCTTCACTTGAGAGGACAGAGCCCCGACAACGACGAACTCGGGCTAAGCTATAACGAGGGTGACTGGAAAGAGACGACTAGTCCGCGTTGAGCGGCGGCTTTGCGGATCTCGCTTCGTCCGAAACATCGGCAGGCGTATTGATGAACATTGCGTGGCCGATGATCGCCATCGCGGCGAACGCACCGATAGGAACGGCAGCGATCAACGAAAGGCCAACGGCCGTTAGGGCTGCAGTGATCCCGAGCAATGCGACTGGGATGAGGCCAAGAACAAGGTCGTAGTATCCAGTCATAATCTGTTCTATAGTACGCGAAATAAGTATATAAGTGTTTCCCATAATCGCTTGATATTGAACTGGTTTCTAATTCATATTCACTACGTCGGGTTTGTATAACTTATGAGTTTCTTATAGACCAAACACCACCATTAAATACATGAGTATATGTATGATATAACTAGTCGTAGAATCGCCGTAGCGGTGGATATCGAGCACACATTCCTCTCTCAGAAACTATGTTTTTAGCTGTCACTGTTGAAGGCGGATGCACAACCACCTCACGTATCTTATGCATCGCTATCGCTGTGTACAATCGTTCGATCCATGAGATAGAACTCGGCGCAGGCGAGCCAAAGGGAAGCTCAGCTTCGGCGCATGGCGACGTACCCGAGCCGCCAGCTGACCAGTGCGAGCAGTCCGAAGCCGGTGATCACGAAGCTGAACGTCCAGTGGAACCCACCCTCGAAATAGGGCGAGGAACGAAGCGCAAGCCCGACGTTCGCCGCTGCGATCCACGTCAGTGCCGTAATTCGAATCGTCTCGACGAGCGATCGAGTCGCGACTCTCGTGTAGAGACCTGCCAGCAACGCCATCGCAAACCAGCCGATCAAAAACGGCGCGACGCGTTCGAGCGTTGCGAGTGGGCCGCCGAGTGACCCGTGGTGAGACTGCCCAAACATGATCAGTCCCGTGAGCAGGATGACATCGACAACTGCAATCGCGATTGTCTCGCGGTCGACGGTCACTCCCTGATCATCAACCCGAACTGCGGTATCCATACGTGCTCATCGGACCTGAACCACTATTGGTGTCCCGATTCTCCCGCCGTTTCACTCGCTTCGAGTAGCGGACTCGCCGACCATCGCAAACCCTTCGGTTTGCTCACTCCCGACGGAGGTACCCGATCGTTCCCGGATCGAAATAATACTGCGACCCGCAGTTCGCACAGGTCGTCGAGAGCGTTTGGCCGTGTTGGTGGAGTTTCCAGAGTTTCGTCTGGCTGCGCTTGATCTCGAGTGTCACCGGGTGGTTGCAGTTCGAAACCGTACACGGGAATCGGACGTACCAGTTCGGGACCGAGAGCGCGCCAAGCGGCGCGAGTTCACTGCGGAGCCGACAGAGCAGGTTGAAGATGGTCACCGACGGATTCTCGCGGTCGATCGCGACTCCTTCGACGTCGGTGATGAAGCCGCCGCGATTCTCCTCGCTGTCGTACAGCGGGAGGACGGGAATGCCCTTTGCGAGCGCGTAGCCGGTCTCTTGATTGATCCACTGGCTGGTCGCCGCCCGCTCGGTCAACACAGCAACGACCACGTCGCTGTTGGCGAGTCGCCCCTCGAGGCGCGCCCGCGAGCGGCCGGATTCGATCTCTTCTAAGGCGATGTGGACGCCGAACGGGAAGTTCTTGACCGTCGAGAACAGGTCTTGGACGAGCTCGAGGTCACCGGGAGCGTGCGAGACGAATACCTGTTCTCCGGACATACAGCGGTCGTCGGTACCTTGGTGTGTGAATCATTATTAACGTATCTACTCGGGCTGACTCTCACTCGTTCCTGATAGTCAGTATTTCGGATCAATCAAGGGCCTCCTGGGTGATTGTCTCGAGAACGCGCTGGGAGAACTCGACCTGCGAGAGGTCCGCCGAGAGGCGGTCGAACCACTCGCGCTCTACGTGCCAGGTGCCACGGCGGTCGCCCTCGGGTGTCAGCGAGGTCACCTCGAGTCGACCGGGTTGCCACTCGCGTTCGTCGGCGATCGCGAGCAACGTTCGGAGGACGGCTCCAACTTCGTCGCTCGTGATCCCGGGGGTCTCCGAGACGGTTTCGTATTCGAGTTCGATTCGCGTGCCATCGTCGATAGCTGCATCCGCCGTTTCGGCCGTCGTGTTTCCGTCGCTTCCCGCCGTTTCGAACGCGGTGACGTAGATGCCGTGGCTCATGAGCCGGTTCTCGAGTGCGACACCGACGGGTCGCTGGTCGGTCATATGTGAGCCATTGGCGCGGCGAGAGAAAAGTCGTCGGGCTGGTAGTCGTTGTGTCGGGTCGGCTTTGCGTCGGGTCGCGTTAGAGTGGGTCGACGAGCGCTTCGAGTGCCGCCGTCGGATCGTCAGCCTTCGCGACGCCGCTTGCGAGCAGGACGCCCTCGGCACCGAGTTCACCCGCGGCGACCACGTCGTCGCCGGTGCTGATGCCGGCACCGCAGAGCACGGATACCTCGGAATCGACGCCGGCCGCGGCGTCGACGGCGTCCTCGACGACGTCGGGATCGGCCTGACTGACCGGCGTGCCGGTGCCGATGAGTTCTGGGGGCTCGACCGCGACGGCGTCGGGGCCGAGTGCTGCTGCAGCACCGATCTGGGCGGGATTGTTCGCGCAGACGACGGTTTCCAGGTCGGCCCGCCGTGCTGCCTGAACGGAGCCGTCGATATCTGCGAGTTTCATGCGCTGCTCGGAGTGGTTGATCAGCGTCCCGACCGCGCCCGCCTCGGCGACGGACTCGGCGAGTGCGTGTCCCGTGTTGCTCCCGTAGTCGATCGGATCGACGTGCTGGGCCCACGTCTCGACGCCGGTCTCGGCGACGCGTTCGAGGTGGGCCGCCTGGGGCGCAACGGCCAAGCGAGCGTCGGTAGTCTCGTTTACGTCGCGGACGGCCTCCGCAACGGCGACCGGATCACACGGATACGTCTTCAGGTTGACGAGGACGAACATAGCAGAGAGGCCCGTCCCGCGAAAGAAATAGCTTGCGAGTCGACGACCGACTTGCGGCAATACTCGCGGGAGACGGCGGGCTGTAACCGACTCGGTCTCTCACTGTCCTGCTCTCGCTGCGATCCGTGATCCGTGGCCCGTGATCCGCTATCTATTATCCCTGATCCGCGATCCGCTCTCAATCCTTCCGCTTGACGACATCCCCGAGCGTGTAACTGCCCGAAGAAGAGCCACCGGACCACTCGGAGTCCTCGCTCGACCCGCCCTCCGCGCTCAGATCGATGTCGAGGAAGCGCTCGAGTTTCGACTGGACGCGATCGCTCGGCAATGTATCACCCCGCTCGATCTTGTGGATGAGACTCGACTTCTCGTTGAGTTCGTTCGCCAGATCAGACTGGCTGAGGCCCTGCTCCTCGCGAGCCGAGCGAACGAGATCGTCGTAATCCGGCGCGAGTTCATCCATGTCGTCGAACATGTCCGACCGGCGCTGTGAACTCGAGGACGAGGACGACGAACTCGTCCCACTGGAGGCCGACCCACCGGACTGGCCGCCTGAACTCGAGGACGACCCGGTCGAGTACTTGGTGGACGTGTTCGAACTCGAGGGCTGTTTGACCTCGGTTCCGAAGTCGGTACAGTCCGCGCACACGTCTAACTTCGCGCCCTCGACCTTGATGGTCTTCGGAGACGACGTCTCGGCGCCACACATCTCGCACTGAACCATGAGTGAACCTATATCCCGGCGAGTCATAAACCATGCGGCGCGGCCCTGTCGCAGAGAAAACGGTCTCGTTGGAACCGAACTACCCGTCACGAGATGCTTTGTCTCCGAAATACGGATACCTGAAAACGGCCTCAATCCAGCGCAGACCAGGAGTAAAAGAACCGCTGGAGCGCGGTCAGGTGGCCGACGACGGCGAGGAAGACCAGCAGCCAGCCGACCAGCGTCAGTCCGCCGAGGTCACCAGGAACGGGAAAGGCGAGGACGCCGACGACGCCGATGATCGCGAGGCGGTCGGCGCGGCCGACGAGGCCGCCGTAGACGCGGTCGAGGCCGACGGCCTGGGCCTGGGTCCCGAGGTAGGAAGTCATGACGACGCCCGTGACGGCGAGGAAGCCGAGCAGGTAGTTGCCGATGCCGGCAGCGAGACCACCGATGATGACGATGTCGGCGTAGCGGTCGAGGACGTGATCGAGTAGATCGCCGCCCGCGGAGGCGACCTCCTGTTCGCGGGCGAGTGCGCCGTCGACGATGTCGAGCCAGCCGTTGACGAAGACGAGAACCGCAGCGACGAGATACCAGACCGGGTCCGCCCGCCCGCCGAGGAAGAACGCGCCAGCAGCCAGGACGGCCATGCCGAACGCGAGGACGCTCACCCCATTGGGCGTCATACCGACGCGGTCGAAGCCGGTGACGAACGGGTCCAGAAATCGCGAGACGTACGGTCTGAATCTATCGAGAGTCATGTCAGATACCCCATAAAGTCAACGTCTCCGGCACTCGGCTCCCGGTCGCCGGTTACGACGCGCTCGAGTTCGTCCGCGACCGTCTCGGGTGCTCGGTCGGTGGTGTCGATTTCGTAGACCGACTCGAGACCGTGTTCGTCGACGGCTTCCGAGAGGATCACGTCCAGCGCTTCGCTCTCTGCGTTCTCGCGAGCCTTGGCGTCGGTTTCCCCGCGCTCGCGCAGGCGCGTCTCGAGTTCAGCAGGCGCACACCGGAGGACAGCGACGCGGTCGGCGTCGAAGTGGTGTGCGAGGTGGGATTCGACGATACGATCCCCCTCGCGCGCTGCGAGCCACTCTGCTAGCGCGTCGAGGTCCGCGACCTTGCTCTCTCGATTGGCGTCGACCTCGGTGTAGAGGCCCCCGTCCTCGAGCACCTGATTGAGGTGGACGAGTTCGAACGCTTCTTCGGGTTCGCCGAGTCGGGAGTCGAGCAGCTGGGTCGCTGTCGTCTTCCCCGTTCCGGGCGTGCCGGTGATTGCGATTCTCACGTGTCGGCCACCTCCGGTTCCGACTCTGATTCCGACTTCGACTCCGACTCCGATTCCGATTCCGGTTCCGGTTCCGGTTCCGGTTCCGGTTCGTAGTCGAGTGTCGCGAGCACGTCGGAAAGCGTCTCGATCGCGCGCTCGGTTTCGGCCTCGGTACCGCAGGTGATTCGGATGCACTCCGGGAGGCCAAAACTCGTACAATCGCGGACGATGACGCCGCGCTCTTGCATCGCGTCGGCGACTGCGGTCGCATCACCCACGTCGACGAGGACGAAGTTCCCCGCACTCTCCCAGACGTGTGCGTCGATTTCCTCGCGCATGGCGGCGCGGGACTTGCGGACCGTCTCGACGGTTCGCTCGACGTGATCGCCGTCTTCGAGGGCGGCGAGGCCGGCCCGACAGGCGAGTTCACTCGCGGCGAAGGGTGTGTTCACGCGGGCGTAGGCGTCGGCCCACGCCGCGGGGACGACGGCATAGCCGAGGCGAAGCCCGGCGAGGCCGTAGACCTTCGAGAACGTCCGTAAGACGGCGATATCGTCGCGAGCGTCGAAGCCGTTCCGCCCCTCGACGAGCGAGAGGGCGCTGTCGGTCTCGGCGAACTCGCCGTAGGCCTCGTCGACGACGACGAGCGTCTCCGCGTCGGTTTCGTCGGCGAGCCGTTCGATCTCCGCGAGTTCGATCGTCGACCCCGACGGGTTGTGTGGACTGGTGAGGTAGACGATGCGCTCGCCCTCGTATTCGCTGAGGACGGTGTCTGCGGTCTGGGTGAACTCGTCCTCGCGGTCGAGCGCGTACTCGCGGACGTCGCCGTGGTGGAATCGCGCGCTCATCCCGTAGTAGGCGAAGCCGGGCGTCGGGACGAGGACGTCGTCGCCGGGTTCGAGCATGGCCCGCGAGAGGTAATCGAGCGCGCCGTCGCCGCCGTTTGCCAGCCAGACCTGGGCGGGGGAGACGCCCCAGCGGTCGGCGACGGCGTCGGTAAGGTCGGTGTGGGCGGACTTCGGGTACGAACTGACGTTCGAGGCGGCCTCGCGGATGGCCTCGGCGGCCGCCGGCGAGGGCCCGAGCGGGTTCTCGTTCGAGGCGAGTTTGACGAACTCCGAGGGGTCGCGCCCGAGTTCACGGGCGACCTCCTCGATGCCTCGACCCGCCTCGTAGGCGACGTGATCGGACAGGTCGCGCGGTTGCATACGCGAATTCTGTTCGTCGTGGCTCTTAAGGGTGCTCACCTGTGTCGACGGTCTCGCACGGAACGGTAGTGACTAGCGTTCACACGCGACAGTCATGCATATTCGATAGTCGCCGAAAACTATTCGGAAAATTGAACTCCCGGAAAACGACGAACTCGGGCCGCTCGAGACGCTGTCCTGACGGCCTACTGCAGGTTCCGGAGGCGCTCGAGCGTGTCCGCTTCCTCGGGATCTTTGTCGTACCGAACGCCCACAAATCGCGGGAACCGAAGCGCATAGCCAGACGAGTACGTCGGCGAGGCCTGAATCTCCTCGTAGCCGACCTCGAAGACGACCGCGGGTTCGAGTTCAACGTTCTGCCCCTCCTCGGCGGCGATGTGGGGGTCGAGTAGTTCGGTCAGCTCTTCCAGTTTCTCGTCCGTGATCCCGGTTGCGACCTTCCCGACCGTCTCCAGTTCGTCGCCGTCGCGCACGGAGAGTTCGAACGTGCCGAGGAAGGTCGCCCGGCGACCCTCGCCCCACTCCGCGCCGGTGACGACGCAGTCGAGGGTGTCCACGTCGGGCTTGCGTTTCCGCCAGTTCTTTCCGCGCCGACCCGGCGAGTACGCCGAGTCGGGGTTCTTGAGCATGATGCCCTCGTGGCCGGCCGCGAGCGCGTCGGCGTCGATGGCCTCGATCTCGCCCGGGTCGTCGGTGAGCCACAGCAGCGAGAGACCGTCGACTTCGGCGGGGTCCTGATCCCGATCCGGCCCCGCGGCGAGCACCGACTCGAGGCGCTCGTGCCTGCTCGTCAGCGGCACTTCGAGCAGGTCCTCGCCCCCAGCGTGGAGGCAATCGAAGAAGACCGGACGGACCGACACGTCCTCGCGAGCCTTCGCCACGTCGTGCTTGCGCCGGAAGCGCTTGAGCACCTCCTGAAACGGTAGCGGGCTCCCGTCCTCATCGATCGCGACGACTTCGCCGTCCAGGATGACTGGCTCGTCGAGCGTTTCCGCGGCGAACTCGACGACCTCCGGCAGCGCGTCGGTCACTTCCTCCATGTTCCGGGAGAAGACGCGCGTCTGGCCGCCCGGATCGTGGTGTAACTGGATGCGAGCCCCGTCGTACTTCCACTCGACGCCGGCCTCGTCCCACTCCTCGAGGGCGTCCGTGACGGTCCCCGCCTGGGCGAGCATCGCCTGAACCGGCCGGCCGAGTTCGAGTTCAATACCGTCGAGTCCCGACACGCCCTCGTCGCGGGCAACTTGCGCGACCTGTCCGTAATCGTTCGAAACCTGCAGGGCGCGCTCGACGCGGTCCTCGGGGACTTCGAACGCTTCGGCGATCGCGTCCCGGACCGTCCCCTCGCCGACGCCGATGCGCATCTCCGAGAGAACGAGGCGGGCGAGGTAGCGTGCTTCTGAACTCGAACAGCGGTTGAACAGCCCGAAGAGGAGATCGACCTTTCGGTCCTGGCTGCCCGCGCCCTCGGCGGCCGCGAGTTCGGTGAGCGTGTCGTCGACTTCGCGGACGGTGAGGTCGTCGCCGCTGCCGGTGCTATCGCCACCGCCGCCGGTGAACGCGCCCAGTCCCTGCTGGCCGCCGAAGTCGTAACTCGCCGCCACGTCGCCGATTTCGCCGCGTTCCGCGAGGCGCTCCTCGACGTCGTCCGCCGCGACGTTCGTCCCCGCCGCGCGGGCGATGGCCTCGTAGCACGTGTTCGGGCCGATATCGAGCGTGGTCGAGTCCCAGGCGGGAAAGACGCGGCCCTGGACGAATCGAGCGACGACGGGGAGGTCGTCGCCGGCGTCTTCGAACAGATCGCGAACGTGGGCGACGATTTCGAGGTCCGCGGATTCGGCGTCGATCGCGGCGACACGGTCGGCGAACGTGGCGAACTCCATCGGCGGTGTCTATCGCCGGGGTGCCTAAAACGGTTCTGAGACCGGTCGGCTGCCGGTGACAATCTCAACTTGCTAGCGGAGAGCGTTCAAACGTATCCGCCGTGGTCTCGGCCCCCGAGCGGTCGCGACGGCAATCCGCGCATGCGGCATCGAGGACGACCTTTAAACCGGTCGCGCTCGCACAGGGAGGTATGCCAACAGCGGACCTCGCGGCGCGGGTCGCGGACGTGTTGTCGGTCGAAGCCGACGGCTTTCGCGAGCGAGCCGAAGCCGACGCCGAGGTAATCAAAGAGGAAGTCGAGGACGGCGTCTTCGACAACCCCCAGGCGATCGTCGGCCTCGAGTACGAGTTCTACGCGATCAAGGACGACGACTGCGCGCTGCGGCGAGTGCCCCGTCGCCTGCTCGAACTCATCGGCTTCGAGAAAGAACTCGGACTCCACAACGCCGAGATGACGACGAGTCCACAGCCGTTGAACGCCCACGGACTCGCCGCTCAGGAGTCCGAGGTCAAAGCGCGCTTGAAGACGGCGCTGAAGGTGACCAAGTCCGACCGGATGCGGCTGGTCAGCGACGGCCTCTGGACGATTCCGCCGGAAGGCGAGGATGCGACGACGTACCTCACCGACAGCGTCGAGCGCACCGTCGATAGTGCGGACGGCGACGCGCGGTCGATCCGTGCGGCGACGAACATGAGCGACTCCGCGCGCTACCACGCGATGGCCAACACGGACCGAGCCGACGCGGCCGGCATGCGCATCGACGCGCCGCACGTCTCGTTGCAGGCCGATACGGTCATGCCCGAGAGCCTCATCACGTCGATCCAGCCCCACTACCAGGTGCCCCACGCGCCCGACCTCCCCGCGTACTTCAACTACGCCGTCCGGACCGCCGGCCCGCTGCTCGCGCTCGGCGTGAACTCGCCGTTTTTCCCCGCGGACCTCTACGACGACGGGGCGACCGCCGCGGACATCCTCGACGACGGCTGGATGGAACACCGCATCAGCGTCTTCGAGACCGTGTTGAACGATCCGAACACGGGCGAGGGGAAGGTGCGATTCCCCCACGACCTCGAGTCGGTCGACGAGGCGATCGACCGGGTCGCCAGCGACGACACGATGGTGCCGATGCCCGTCGAGGCCGGCGAGCGCTTCGACGACCAGTTCCCCCACTTCCGGCGCAAGCACGGCACCTACTGGCGCTGGGTGCGCCCCGTCTTCGGCGGCCCAACGCGCTCGGCCGCGAACGCGCGTATCGAGTTCAGACCGATCCCCGCTCAGCCGACGGTTCGAGACTCCATTTCTTTCCTGGCCGCCTTCGCCGGCCTGCTCGAGAGTCTGGTCCAGCTCGAGCACCCCGTCCACGAACTCGACTGGCAGACTGCCCGGGAGAACTTCTACGCCGCGATGCGCGACGGACTCGATGCCGACCTGGTCTGGATCACGAACGACGGCAAGGAGACGACGGACACGCTGGCGCTCTACGACGACCTGCTCGCACACGCCGAGGACGGCCTGACAACCCGCGGACTGACCGACGAGCAGGCAGCGAAGTACCTTTATCCGCTGCGCCGGCGCGTCCGTCAGCAGGTGACGCCGGCCCGGTGGAAACGCGAGCAGGTTCGCGCGGCGGTGACAGAGGGTGCGGATCTCGAGACGGCGATCGAAACGATGCAACGGCGGTACGTCGACCGGCAGCGCGAGACGCTGCTCGAGGGCAGTTTCGCGGACTGGATCGGCGACTGACGTCCGTTCTCGTTCTCGTTCTCGTTTTCGCTCCCGTTCCCGTTCTCGTTTCCATTTCTGTTTTCGTTCCCATTTGCCGGTTCCCCCACGCCCGAGTACGACCTCGGCGTACAGTCGAACGTGTCCATTCACATACAACTTCCACAGCCGGGGTTCGGCACGTCCGGCCACGACGGCGAGAGCTGTACTGACGCTGTCGTCACGGCACTCGAAACGGGCTACCGGCACGTCGACACTGCCCAGATGTACGACAACGAACGGGCCGTCGGTCGTGCCCTCGAGCAAACCGATGTCGACCGCGACGAGATCTTCCTCGCGACGAAGGTCCACCCTTCGAACCTGGCCGGCGAGGACGTTCTCGAGACGACCCGCGAGAGCCTCGACCGTCTCGGCGTCGAGACCGTCGACCTGCTGTACGTTCACTGGCCGACCGGCGCTTACGACCCAGCGGATACCCTCCCCGCGTTCGACGAGGCCCGAACGCAGGGGCTGACCCGCCACGTCGGCGTGAGCAACTTCACCCCGAACCTCCTCCGTGAGGCCGCCGACACCCTCGACTCGCCGCTTCTCGCCCACCAGATCGAACTCCACCCGTGGCTCCAGCAGGACGAACTCGTCTCCCTCGCTCGGGAACGAGAGATACAGACGGTCGCGTACTGCCCGATCGCCCGCGGCGAACTCGCCGAGAGCGAGACGCTCCAGGAGATCGCGGCCGCCCACGATTCCGATCCGATCCAGATCGCGCTCGCCTGGCACTGCCAGCGCGACGGCGTCGTCCCGATCCCAAAAGCGACCGGCGACCACATCCGCGAGAACTACGCGGCGCGCGAGATCGATCTCGGCGAGGACGAGTTCGGCGAGATCAACGAACTCGATCGCGGTGAGCGGGTGGTCGATCCCGACGAAGCGCCCTGGAATCGATAGCCGTCTTCGCCGCCTCGTCGGTACGATCCGTGAGCAATGGTACCACGGCCGTGGCCACAAGTGATTAAGTACTCACAGGCGAGAGTCTGGGATATGGTTACCTTCCTCTCCGGGGGCACCGGAACGCCGAAATTGTTGGACGGTGCCGGCGTCGCGTTCTCACCGGAGGAGACGACGATCGTCGCCAACACGGGCGACGACATCGAACTCGGCGGACTGTTCGTCTCGCCGGACGTCGATACGTTGCTCTTTCAGGGCGGCGGGATCCTCGATCGGGAGCAGTGGTGGGGCATCGACGACGACACGCATCGAACCAATTCGGCGCTGATGGACATCGCCTCGGCCGCCGACCTTCCCGAGGGACCGCAGTACCTTCCGACGGAGAAACAGACCGCCGGGCGTGAACTCGCGAACTGGCGGCGCTTTTCCGGGGTCGCCGAGTTCATGACGATCGGCGACCGGGACCGGGCGGTCCACATCACGCGAACGAGTCTGATCGATCAGGGTCACACGCTGAGCGAGGCGACCGCACGACTCGCCGACGCGTTCGGACTCGACGTCGACCTCCTGCCGATGAGCGACGATCCCGTCGCGAGTCTTATCCACACGCCGGAGGGAATGATGCACTTCCAGGAGTACTGGGTCGGTCGTCGGGGCGAGCCGTCAGTCGACACCGTCGAGTTCCGCGGTTCGTCCACGGCGGAGCCAGCGCCGGGCGTGCTCGACGCGCTCGATGATACCGTCGTGATCGGCCCGTCGAATCCGGTGACGAGTATCGGGCCGATGCTCGCGCTGCCCGGGTTTGCGGACGCACTCGCTCAGACGACGGTCGTCGTCGTCTCCCCGTTCCTCGGCGACGACGCCTTCTCCGGGCCGGCCGGCGAGTTGATGCAGGCGGTCAACGCAGAACCGAGTACGTCCGGACTCGCGACCGCCTATCCGTTCGCCGACGCGTACGTGATCGACACGGACGACGACGCCGAGTTCGACCGCCCGACGATTCAGACGGACATCCGAATCGACTCCCAAGCGGATGCCAGACGAGTTATCCGTGCGGTCGCCGAAGCGATCGACATCGTCAGTTGAGTCACGATGTTCACGCCTCCGCTCGCACTCGCCAGCCTCAGCGGCGAATCGAACGCCGACTGGGCACGCGCTGGCTCCGAATACGCCGGGGCCGCGTTCCTCGGCGGCATCGCCCTCGACGCAGACGCCAGAGCAGCGGCGCGAGAACTCGTCGCCCGCGACCGCACCGAGTTCATCCCGGACGATCCGCTCGCCTTCATCGACCGCGAACTCGAGGCCCTGGCGGACGCGCCGATCCAGCCCGCGTTTAACGTTCGCAGTACGACGCCGGGCCCGATCGTCGAGGCGGCCCGCATCTGCGACGGCCACGACGCCTTCCTCGAGATCAACGCCCACTGCAGACAGGACGAACTCTGCGCCGTCGGCTGCGGCGAGACGCTCCTGGCCGACCGCGAGCGCCTCGCCGGCTACGTCGAGGCGGCCGCAGCCACCGGTGTCACCGTCGGCGCGAAAGTCCGCGCGGAGGTTCCCGGCGTCGAACTGCCGGCGCTCGCTCGTGAACTCGAACGCGCAGGGGCCGCGTTCGTCCACGTCGACGCGATGGACACCGAGTCGGTCATCGCCGACATCACCGCCTCGACGGACCTGTTCGTCGTCGCCAACAACGGCGTCCGCGACGACGAAACCGTTCGCGAGTACGCCGAATACGGGGCCGACGCGGTGAGCGTCGGCCGGCCGAGCGACAACCCCGTCGTGCTCGAACGCGTTCACGATGCTGCAACGCGCCGACTCGGCGAGCGAGCGAACGTCGACTCGAGTTCGTAACGCGGCCACCCGCCGACTCGCTGCCGACGACACCACGAAAAGATTTTCCAGCGGGCACACCTCCACCCCCTATGAGCCTCGACGACNTGACAACCCCGTCGTGCTCGAACGCGTTCACGATGCTGCAACGCGCCGACTCGGCGAGCGAGCGAACGTCGACTCGAGTTCGTAACGCGGCCCCCCGCCGACTCGCTGCCGACGACACCACGAAAAGATTTTCCAGCGGGCACACCTCCACCCCCTATGAGCCTCGACGACCTCTCCGCGGCAATGCAAGACTCCTACAGCGCGTTCGACGACGACCTCACCGTCTCGCTCGACCGCGAAACCCGAAACGAACTCGCGATGCTCGAAACGGCGCTCGAACCCGACGAAACGGACGAACTCGTTCGGCGCGCGATCCACATGCTCTTTCAGTCGAGCGTCGAGACCGGATCGCTCGATTTCCACCTGCGTTCGGGCTTCGACGTCACGTACGACGAGTACCTCTCTGGGATGACCTTCGACGAGATGACCGGCGCGGACCAGTATCCGACGATGGACGACGAGCGACGGTACCAGTTCTAGAGACTCGGCGCTTCCCGGCTTGCGAACTCGATCCACCAGTGGGACCGTCCGACATTCCGCTCGGTAGCGAATAACGTATGTGTTTTAATGTCACTTGAGAATTCAGTCTCCATAATAGGTGCGCTTATTGGTGCTGATCACTCGACTCCAACCATGGCAATCACCCAACGCGATACCGACACGACGTACCGCTGTCCATCCTGCGCCGGTGAACTCGCGGTCAGCTACGACTCCTTCGAGTGCGTAGACTGCGGATTCACGCCCCGTCACGGATCGGACTGAGAGAAGGAGAGAAATCAGCGTTTTACGGCCGCTATTCTGGGACGAGTTCTTGAACGACAAGCCGCAGGAAATCGGACCGCCGGATGACCGGAGTTAGTCGTCGTCGATCGGCGCTGCGCTCGAGAGCGCCTCGTCGATCTCTGCTTCTTCCATCTTCTCGACCAGCGCGTCGATGACGTCCTCGCGTTTGCCTTTGACGAACTTGATCGAGCCGACGACGAGGTGGCCGCCGCCGGAGACGCCGCCGCCCGGTACTTCGTCTTCGAGTTCGGAGACCATCTGCGGGATGTCGAGGCGGACGCCGTCCGAGCGCAGGACGGCGAAGTCGGGGCCGTAGCCGACCGTGATGACGGGATCGCCGGTTTCCTCGATCTTGCGGTCGTGAATTTCGCCGGTGGTCTTACCCGGTGCGGGGTAGGTAAAGCGGTGGGCGTAGTTTTCGACGTCGATCCGGTAGAGGTGAGCACCGTTGTCCAGGTCCTCGTGTTCGAGGTGGGACATGGCGGCGTCGAGTTGTTCGTCGACTTCTTCGCGGGCGCGGTTGGCGAAGAACGAGATGAGTTCGCGGTGGCGCTGCTCGTCGTCGCTGTCGATCTGGAGCAGGTCCTGGATCAGTTGGTCGCCGGAGTTATAGCGCAGCCAGAAGGCGGCGTAGTCGAGGGCTTCGCTGACGTCTTGCAGCCGATCCTCGTCGTAGCCTTCGTCGGCAGCGAGTTCGATGTAGTCGTCCAGCGCGTCGGCTTTCGAGCGGTCCGAGAGACCGGCGACAGCGGGGACGTGGCGGAGTTCGTCCGTGATGTCCGGGTAGATCATCCGGGCGAGTTCGACGCAGAGCATGCCCGTGGTGATCCGGTAGTCCTCGTCGTGGAGGTAGGGGTTGACGTGGGCGTCGAGGAGGTCGCCGACGGCGTCGGGATCGGGGTGGTGGTGATCGATCGCGACGATCGGAATGTCGTAGTGGGTCAGCGCCTCGTAGGCCGGCACGTCCTCGGCCGTCGAGCCGTTATCGAGCATCAGGAGCAGCGGGAGCTGCTGGCCGTGTTTTTCGCGGTCTTCGAGCGCGAAGTTCAAGTCCCGCGTGGCGTCTTCCATCTCGTAGAACGGGGCCTTCGCGGGCAGACGCTTGATGAGGTGCTGGGGCGCGTTTTCATCCTCGTGAACGTCGGCGATGAACCGCTCGAGTGCGATCTGAACGGGGACGGCAGCGCACATCCCGTCGCCGTCTGCGTGGTGGCGCACGCGGATCGGGCGGCCCTCGAGTACCGTCCGACGAAGCAACGTCGCGACCTCCTCTAGGTTCGGTCGCAGCTTTTCGAACGCGGGCCAGTCGATCAGCGAGTCCACATCGTGTGGCTCGGCGCGCTCTTCGAGTGCGGTATCGAGTCGCTCGCGGGCTTCCTCGGCGATTTCTCCCTCGAGTTTCGAGAGCCCGTCGACTTCGATCTGGACCGATCCCTCGCGGTGTTCGGGCGTCCCCGTAACGCGGACCACGTCGCCGACTTCGACCTGCGGATAGGCGCGAACGCCGGCCTCTTCGAATGCCGCACAGGGGACGACGCCGAACTCGTCGGTGATGTGGAAGATGGTCGGGCCGCCGGTCTGTTTGACCTGTACGACCTCGCCCTCGACGTGGATCTGTTCGCCGATCGAACTCTCGAGGCGGTTGGTTCCGGTCAGCGTGTAGTCGTGAGAGATACCTTCGACGGTATACTCGTCACCCTCGACATCGATATCGGCGGGTTCGAAGGCAAGATCGCCGTTATCCCGGACGGTTTCGAGTTCGACGACGAGTTCGTCGCCGACGGCGTAGGTGCCTTCGAGAACGGACTCGTGGACGAGTCCGGAGACGCTTTCGGAGAGATCGACGAAGACGCCGTAGTCGACAATGCCGTTGATTTCGGCGAGATAGGGCTGGTTTCGTTCGACATCGTCTGCGGTACAATCAGCATCGAGATCGTAGACGACGGAATCCCCGTCGTCGTCGCCGGGGACCCCGGCGGCCTCACGTGTCATCTTGAATGTCGGGTTAGTGACGGCCGCGTATAACCCTTGTCAAGCAGCGACGACAGCCTCGGACTGCCAGCAGGGCCGCAGAAGACGGCGTTCATCGGTTCTATCGGTTGTAGCGAGTAGTAACAGCGGCGGCGAGTGACTGCCGGACGGTCTTCGGGGTGTGGAGCGGGAACGAATCGTACTGGAGTCGGGAGGAGCCGCTGCATCGGAACGTTTAGCAACCGCAAGGCCGCAGGAGGTGATATGGGGCTGCTCGACGCGCTGTTTCGCTCGAACGAGATCCTCGGTATTGCCGAGGAAACCCTCGAGTTCGCCATGGAGTCTTCGGAGGCGTCCCATCCGAACGAGTATATGGGATTCCTGCGGGGAACCGAAGCGGAACGACTGGGGTTGGAGCGGGACGGGCTCGTCATCACGGACGTTCTCGTGGTGCCGGGGACCGAATCCAACAGCGTGAGCGCGACGGTCAAGACGAGCCAAATTCCGAACGACGTGAAGGCACTCGGAAGCGTTCACTCCCACCCGAACGGCGTTATCAGCCCGAGCAGTGCGGATCTACAGACCTTCGGTCGCGGCAGCGTCCACATCATTATCGGCGCGCCGTACCGCCAACACGACTGGAAGGCGTTCGACTCGCAGGGGAAGCGAACGACCCTGAACGTGATCGACGTCGACTTGCCCGAGACCGAGGACTTCTTCGATTTCACGCAGGCGGATATCGACGAGGAACTCCGGTGACAGCCGATGGCTGAAGGCGACGAGCACCGACGAAACGACGGCGGACGACCGCGACAGACCACGCACGACAAACGGCAACGAGCCGAGCAAGCTACGGACGTATGACAGACTCAGCATCTCAGTCGGACGAGCGGCGAGCACATTCACGATCGGATACGGACGCAGACGCGGACGGGAGTACGGATACGGACGGGGGAACGAACACGAACGGAGACACCGACAGAAACAGCCGCTCGAACACAGAGCCGAGTTCTCGAACGGTCATCGCTCAGGGGACCTTCGATATCCTCCATCCGGGTCACGTCCACTATCTCGAAGAGGCCGCCGCGATGGGCGAGGAACTGTACGTGATCGTCGCCCGCAAGGCAAACGTCGATCACAAGGAAGCGCCGATCTGCTCGGCGGCCCAGCGACGCGATGTCGTCGACGCACTCGAACCCGTCGACGAGGCCCTCCTCGGGCACGAAGAAGACATCTTCGTCCCGATCGAACGGATCGACCCGGACGTCATCGTCCTCGGCCACGACCAACACCACGACCCGGCGGCGATCCAGGCTGAACTCGACCGGCGGGAGATCGACTGTACGGTCGAGCGGGCGAGCGGGCGAGACCCCGCCCACGAGGATGAACTCCTTTCGACGCGGCTGATTATCGAGCGAATTCTCGACCGTCGCGGGTAAGCGGTACGCAGTCAGCCGTAAGCAATCAGCAGTTAGCCACCCGCCCGATCGCTGCTCGCTGAGAGCGGGCGGCCGCGGTGGTAGTGCACAACGTACAACGCCCACCGAGGGAAGCCAGCCGCGTCAATTTCTGCGCACGACTGGCGGTGGCAAGCGGAGTGAATCGACAGTGTGTCCCGTTTCGACGAAGTGCTCGATTGCGCGTTTCGAAATCTCGGCCTCGGTGTGGTCGCCCGCCGTATCGAACTGCCAGTCACACTCGAGACAGTACTTGTACATCTACTCGACCCTCGGTGATAGTTCGGGGAAAATCTCGTGCAGGAAATAGAAGGGGGAGCGGCCGGTAGACGGTGCTTACGCTCCGTCTAGGTCTGATTTAAGCCCCGGATTCGTCACCGCTCCGTTCGACGCCGAGCCGAAATCCCGACCGAACTTCGCTAACACGCCGTTGTCGTAGGCCGGATCCGGCTGGTCCCACTCCTCGCGGCGCGTCGCGAGTTCATCTTCTTCAACGTCGACATCGAGCGTCCGGTCGGGAATGTCGACCGTGATCTCGTCGCCGTCTTCGAGCAGGCCGATGGGGCCGCCGACGAACGCCTCGGGGGCGACGTGGCCGATCATCGGGCCGCGGGTGCCGCCGGAGAAGCGGCCGTCCGTGATGAGCGCCACGTCGTCCTCGTGGCCCGCGCCGACGACGGCCGCGGTGACGCCGAGCATCTCGCGCATGCCGGGCCCGCCCTTGGGTCCCTCGTTACGAATGACGATCACGTCGCCGCTCTCGATGTGACCTTCCTGGACGTACTCCATGGCAGCCTCCTCGTCCTCGAAGATCCGAGCCGGCCCCTGGTGGTAGAACTCGTCGTCGCCGGTGACCTTGAGCACCGCGCCGTCGGGGGCGAGGTTGCCCGAGAGGATCTTGATTGCGCCCTCGACCTCCTTGGGATCGTCGACGGGGTAGAGGAAGTCCGCGGAAACGTCGTCGTCGGCCGGCAGGTCGAGTCGGTCGAGTTCCTCCGCGACGGTCCGCCCGGTCACGGTCATCGCGTCGCCGTGGAACAGGTCGGCGTCGAGCAGGCGGCGGATGACGATCGGCACGCCGCCGATCTCGTGGAGATCGTTCATCACGCGGTCGCCGCCGGGCGCGAGGTCGGCGATCTTCGGCGTCCGGCGCGATATCTCGTCGAAGTCCTCGATGTCGAGGTCGACGCCGGCTTCGCGGGCGAGCGCGAGCAGGTGGAGGACGCCGTTCGTGGAGCCGCCGACAGCGGTCTGGAGCGCGATGGCGTTTTCGAAGGACTCGCGCGTGAGGATATCGGAGGGACGGCGGTCTTCTTCGACGACTTCGACGGCGAGTTCACCCGCGCGGCGGGCGACCTCGTAGCGCTCCTCGTCCTCGGCGGGCGGGGACGCGCTTCCCAGGGGTGCGAGGCCGAGGGCCTCCGAGAGGGAAGCCATCGTGTTCGCGGTGTACATCCCGCCGCACGAGCCCGCGCCGGGGCAGGCGTTGCGCTCGAGGCCGTCGAGTTCATCGGCGTCCATCTCGCCGGCGGCGTAGGTGCCGACCCCCTCGAAGACGTTGACGACGGTCACGTCCCGGCCCTCGTGCTGGCCCGGCATGATCGACCCGCCGTAGAGGAAGACGGAGGGAAGGTCCGTCCGGATCGCGGCCATCATCATTCCGGGCAGGTTCTTGTCGCAGCCCGCGACGGTGACGAGCCCGTCGATGCGCTCGCCGAACGTGACGAGTTCGACACTGTCGGCGATGAGTTCCCGCGAGATGAGCGACGCTTTCATCCCCTCGGTCCCCATCGAAATCGCGTCCGAGATCGTGATCGTGCCGAACTCGATGGGCATGCCGCCGGCCTCGTCGGCAGCGTCGAGGGCTGATTCGGCGACGTCGTCCAAGTGGACGTTACACGGCGTGATGTCCGCCGCCGGGTTCGGAACGCCGATCATCGGCGAGGAGAGATCCTCGCCGTCGAACCCCATCGCACGGAACATCGCTCGGTGGGGTGCCTTGTCAGGACCTTCGGTGACCTCGCGGCTCCGAAGGCGCTCGTCTTTGCCGTAGTCGAACTCGTCGCTGCTCATGCTCGGACCTTGTGGCAGGGAACCATAAGTCACCGTTTCTCGGACGTTCTTTCCAGCGGTGAGTGCATGGATCGCCGGACGGCGAAGCGGCGGATCGGACGAATGAAGTCGTCTACGCCTGATGGTCACGGATTTTGATCGATTCCGGAGGAAGAAAGCTTATATCCCGGCGTTTAGCTCATCGAAGCATGGCACGCGACGATCCGGTATCACAGGATACGAGCGTACAATCAGCTGAACAGCTTCCGAACCTCGTTACGATCGTAGGACGCGGCGTCCCCTCGACGTTCGAGATCGCCGTCGACGGCGAGATCGAGATGCTCGCGGACGACCCGGTCGCGGAGGCGACGATCGTCTCCGAAAAGGTCGCCGAGGGAACGATCGACGTCGGTGTCCAGCGGTTCCGATTCGCCGGCGAGATGGCGAACATCCACGTCGTCGATTGGAACGGCGTTCCGGCGTCCGAATCGCCGAGTACGCCGACCGTTCACGTCGAGTATGGATCGCCGAAACGATAGCGACCGCGTTTGCCGCGGATCCGACTGATCTGGGGTCCTTCTCTCGAAGTCCGACTCACCGGCAGTGAGATCGCTGGGCGCTGTTTACGGCCACAGAACGCTCGACGGCAGCCGCGCCCGTCTCCGGTCTCTCTCGTCGCTTCGAACTGCCGTCAGGCGTTGCCAGCGTCGAAACCCCCTTGCCGGAACCATCCGTACAACGGACACGACTTCCATGCGGCACTCGAGCGACCCGGCCACAACGCCAGCGCCATCGTCGTCAGCGGCGGGCACGGACAGGGTGACCGTCAGCGCCGGCGCTCGACTCCACGTCGGCTTTCAGAACCTCTCGCTCGCCCGCGAGCGCCTCTACGGCGGTATCGGTATCGGCCTCGCGGAACCCCGCGTCACCGTCGTCGCCACCCGCGCAACCGACGTCGTCGCCGACGATCCGCTCGTTCGGCGGTACGCGAGCCGCGCCGTCGATATCCTCGGCGTTCCCGGCGTTTCGCTGACTGTCGACGAGCAACTCCCCCGTCACGTCGGCCTCGGCAGCGGCACGCAACTTGCCCTCTCGATCCTCGCGGCGACGGCTCGAGTTCACGATCACGACCTCGACCCCGACCCCGACCACGATCACAATTACGACCCACAAATCCGTTCCCGCGCACCCGCCATGGGCCGCGGTGGTCGCAGCGGCGTCGGCGTCGCAACCTTCGAAAACGGCGGCTTCGTCGTCGACGCCGGCCACCCGACGAATCGATTCACGACCGCCCCGCCGGCGGAGGGCGACTGGACCGTTCCCCCGGTCGTCGCCCGCCACAACCTGCCCGACGACTGGCGCTTTCTCGTCGTCGTTCCCGACGCCGAACCCGGCCGCAGCGGCGAGGACGAGGACGCCAGCATGCGCGCCGTCGTCGAACGCGCCGACCCCGCGATCGCGGACGAACTCGCCGGCGTCGTCACCCGGAAACTACTGCCCGCGGCCGCCGCCGGCCGACTCGAAGCCTTCGGCGAAGCCGTCCGCGAGATCGGCCACAAGAACGGCGCGTGGTACGCCGACGCCCAGGGCGGCGTCTTCCGCCCGCCCGCCGGCGAACTCGTCGAAGAACTCGAGGGCTGTCCGGTGCTCTCCGGCGTCGGCCAGTCCTCGTGGGGACCGGTCGTCTACGGCGTCACCGACCGCGAGCACGCCGACGAGGCGGTGACTGCGGCCGAGAACGCACTCGCGGATCGTGAACTCGGCGGTTCGGTCATGCTTTCGCGTGCCGCCCCGTCGGGAGCGGGTGCCAGAATACGAGTCGACTGATCGAAACGCCGAGTGACGGACTGCGGGGAGGCGAGGGGCTTTTGCCGTGCGCGTTCGTACGCGACGGTATGCAGTTTTGCGACGATTGCGGCTCGATGATGAAGGCGGACGGCGATCGCATGGTCTGTGCGAACTGCGGTGCGACGAGCGAGCGGGACCGCGAGCGCGAAGACGAGTTCGTCACGACCGAAGCCCAGACCGACGACGACGTCATCGAGTCCGACGAGAACGCGAATTTCGAGGGCAAACCGAAGGCGACCGACATCGTCTGTGACGAGTGTGGGAACCAAGAAGCCTGGTACACACTGAAGCAGACGGCCTCGGCCGACGAGCCGCCGACGCGATTCTTCAAGTGTACCGAGTGTGGCCACCGCTGGCGCGGTTACAACTGAGCCGGAACCAACCGACGAACAACCAGCGGCGGACGCAACGTTCACAACTCCCCGCTCCTACCACTATACGAATACACGAATGCCTGATGGGCCGCAACTGCCCGGTGTCGAGGCCGCGGAGACGACCGACCGCATCGTTCTCCACGTCGACGCCGACTGCTTTTACGCCTCCTGTGAGCGCCTGCGCGAGCCCGAGTTACAGGAGTCGCCCGTCGTCGTCGGCATGGGGTACGAACCCGGCGAGACGGTCGGGGCCGTCGCGACGGCGAGCTACGAGGCCCGCGAGTTCGGCGTCGAAAGCGCACAGGCGATCTCGACCGCGCTCGAGCACCTGCCGCGCCGCGCCACACTCGATCCCGAGGCGGACGACCACGATCCCGAACTCGAACGCGAGGAGACCGGCTACTACCGCCCCGTCGACATGGACTACTACGAGTCCGTCGCCGCCGACGTGCGAACGATCCTCCACGACTGCGCGGAGACCGTCCGTGAAGTGAGCATCGACGAGGCCTACCTCGACGTGACGGAGCGAACCGCCTGGGAGGTCGCGGACGGCTTCGCTCGCCACATCAAGGATCGCATTCGACGCGAGGTCGGCATCGACGTTAGCATCGGCGTCGCGCCGACGATGAGCGCCGCCAAGATCGCAAGCGACTTCGACAAACCCGACGGATTGACCGTCGTCCGGCCCGGCGAGGTCCGGGAGTTTCTGGCCCCGCTCGACGTCGAGTTGCTTCACGGCGTCGGTCCCGTCACGGCGCGTGAACTCCGAGCGATGGGACTCGAAACGGCCGCCGACGTCGCCGCAGCGGACCCCGACCCGCTCGTCGACCGCTTCGGCGAACGCGGCCGCGAACTGTACGACCGCGCGCGCGGCGAGGACGACCGCCGCGTGGAACCGAAGGGCGATCCGAAGAGCTTCTCCCGCGAATCGGCCTTCGCCGATCCCGTCTCCGATCCGGACCCGAAATACGAACAGATCGAAACACTCGCCGCAGCCGTCGCCGACCGCGCGCAACGGGAGGGCGCGCTGTACAGAACCGTCGGCGTCAAGGCCGTCCTCCCGCCGTTCGACGTCAACACCAGGGCCCGGTCGCTCCCCGGCCCCGTCGACGACCCCGAACTCGTCGACCGGATCGCGCGCGAACTCTTCACCGAGTTCGACGCGGAACCCGTCCGGAAACTCGGCGTTCGCGTGGCCAACCTCGAGTTCGCGACGGCTGATCAGACGAGTCTCGACGGGTGGGAGGGTGCTGTCGCCTCCGCTGACCGGGACCGTCCTGCGGTGGACGACGGTGACGATAGTGACGATAGTGACGATAGTGACGACGGTGACGACGGTGGGCAAGACGACGAGACACCGTCACCATCCCCGTCGAAATCAGCGCGGAAATCGGAACCCGAAGCGGTTGCCGAGACGACTGATATGCATCACGAAACCGGTCCGCAGGACGAAGCCCACCCATCCGATAGCAGTGAGTCTCCCGCAGACGCGTCTGTACCCGGAGGCCAGACCCTTTTGAGCGACTTCCTGTAGTTCGGCATCGTTCCAGCATATGTTTGAAACAACACACTATTGGTAAGAAAAAGCGAACAACGAGAACACTGATATTATAACAGTTCACGAATAACGCCACTCTAGACAGTACGCTCTCGATCGTTTATGACTGAGGATTTCTACGACCTTCTCGAACTCTCTGCCGACGCCTCCCAAGATGAACTCAAGGAGGCCTACCGCGAGCAGGTCCGCGTCTATCACCCGGATCTGAACGACGACGATCGCGCGCAGGCGCAGTTCGTCGCCGTCAAGAAAGCCTACGAAATCCTCAGCGACCCGGTCGAGCGCCAGGCCTACGACCGGCTCGGACACAAGGATTACGTCGCAAAGCGGACGAGCGGCATTCCCTCGCCCGATATCTGGGCCGATACTGATACCGATGCCGACGACACGAGTTCAGCGACTGCATCGAGCGGGAACTCGAGCGGTAAAACGAGGAGTGGCTCGTCGCGGACGAACACGGGATCGAAGCAAAAACGAACGCAGCGAACGAAGACGAAAACGGGGGCGAGTAGCAGCGATGGCAACCGCCGCAGTAACCGGACGACGAGCAACCGCAGTTCTGGCACCAGTTCGCGGTCCGGCGCTACGTCGAGTTCGAGCACTCGTTCGTCGTCCACTGGCTCCTCGAGCACGACTGGCCGCTCGACCGGTCGTTCCTCGAACTCGAGTCAGTCGACATCGCGGTCGCAGGCGAGTTCGTCGAACGCAGCGAGTTCGGCACGTTCGTCCGGGTCGAGTACCGGTTCGAGTTCAGGGTCGTCGCGTTCGAATACGACGCAGAATGCGGGGGCGAGCGCATCGCGAACTGGGGGGAGTACGGGCTCAAAGACAGGCGGGTCAAGTACCGGAACCCGTCAGTCGTCAGGTGGAACGACGAGTTCGGCGTCGACTGGGACCGGGACTGGGACGGGGGCGAACCAGCGCCGGAAGCGGCGTCGGTCCTCGTCCTCAGGGACTGGGACCGAGACCCGTTCAGAAACCGCTCGAGCCGACGCCAGGACGGAAATGGACGCGGGCACAGACTCGAATGCTGACGAACAAACGACCCGATTCCGGCGGCTCCGAAACAACGCCGTCGCCCGTTGGTGGCGTCGCCAACGATTCGGGCTCACGCTGCTCTGGCTCTCCGTGCTCATCTACGCGCTCGGCCTCGGCGACTTCGCGCTCGGCAACCGAACCGCACTCGAAACGCTCCGGGCAGACCTGCTCGCTATCGGTCCCGATCCGAACGGCCTCTGGACGGCCATCACGAGCGGTCGCTACGGCATCGATACTGGAACCGAGTTCATCGTCAGATCCGAACTCGTCGCGCCGCCGGTCGAGCCGGTGCAGTGGTACGCCGCATTGACCGGCCTCGTCGGCGTCGTGCTCCTCGCGCTGCTGGCCGTGCGTCTCGGCTGGCGCGAGGAGTCCTGGGACCCGGTGTCGATCGACGAGACGATCCTGCTCTCGATCGCACTCGCCATCTCGACGACGCTCGTCGGCGGCCCGCTGCTCGCCGGCGCGGTGCTGATGCCGTTCCTGTTCACCGTTATCGTCGGCCACACGAGGCGCGGGCCGGGCTGGACGCCCTCGTACCTGTACGTCCTGCCCGTCCTGGCCCCGCTCTGTGGCTTCGCTCTCGGGGCTACCGGCTCCGCGACGCTACCGATTGAACTCGTCACCTTCGTCGTGCTGCCGGTCGTCGGCGGACTCGGATTGCCGCTGCGAGCGACGATCAGAAAGCATTTCGGCCGCTAACGGCCTATCCGACCCGCGTCGCGACGCCTTTGGTCTGCCGGTAGTCGCTCTCGAGAACGGCGGTCAGTTTGTCCACGAGCGCCGCCTGATCGCCGTCCTCCCACTCCACGGGGTTCCTGATCGGAATGACCATGAATCCGCGACCGCGGAGGTCGCTGGCGTGAAGCGCCGGCATATCGAGATCGACGCGCCGGCGCTGTGTCGTGTACTCCCGAAGGACGTGATCGGTCGCTCGTTCGCCGACCGGCAGCAGGATGTGCGCATTGATCGCCCGTAATTCGGCATCGAAGTATCGCTCGAGATCCGCGTATTCCTGTTCGGTCGGCCGGTGACCATCCGGTACACAGCACATGTGCAGATAGCTCCAGTAGCAGTTGTCGAGTTCAGGCTGCTCCCGTGGCCCCGTCGCGAAATCACGGTCGACGTCGCGGAGGGCGGTCTGGATTGCGAGACCGGCCTCGGTTTCGGTGAACGGGACGCCGGTTCGTTTCCCGCCGTGGACGCCGGGATAGTCGCCGATAACGTGGAAATCGGCGTTGGCGTCACCGTAGCCGAAGACGGCCGTTCGGTCGTCTGCGCCGGTGCGGTCGAACGGTGGTCTGAGTCCGAACGGGTTACTCGTCCTGTCGGTGACGGTTTGCACGGATAGAGAAAGGAGACTGAGTCCCATAACGGCCGCGATTGTGGCTGCGGGCTGGCCGTGACCGGCGTCTCCGGCCCTGCAGCCGGCGTTCAGTTCGCCCGTAGTCGCGTTCAGTCCGTCCCGTTTCGGCTTTCGGGTCGATCCGTAGTCGGTTCGGGTTCGGTTTGGCTGCCATCGTGGGTTCCGTCACCGTCGGCGGACGGCACTGTCTCGTCATATCGATACTCGGACCCGCCATCCAGCGGCCGGGCAGTGTGCAGCGTCGGGTCGACACTCGATTGCTGGCAGGACTGAGACTGCGTCGATTGGTGTGGCTCGATAGCGAGCGTCGACCCGATGAGCGTCGAGAGCCCACGCCGAAGCCGCTGTGAAACCGCCGAGTCGGAAATTCCGAGTTCGGCACCGAGTTCGACGAGCGTCGTCTCGCGTGGCACGTCGAAGTAGCCCGCCTCGTAGGCGGCGACGATGAGGCTCCGCTGTGGCTGGGTCAGCCCGAATCGGTCGTCGCCGGTCGGGCCGACGGCCTCGTGGAGACGGACGAGTTCGATCGGGATCTCGCAGTCGACACAGTCCCTGTAGAACTGCGAGAGCGCATCGTAGGACGGGAACCAGAGTCGGAACGTCCAGCGATCTGCGGTGCCGACGGCATCCGTCACCAGCGCATCGCTCTCTCGAATCGAGGCGAGAATCCCGTTGCTGTCGTCGGTCCACTCGATTTCCACGAGGACCGTCTCGATGAACTCGTCGAGGACGGAGACGTCGGTGACGACTGACCGCGTCTCGAGCGTGGCGACGACGGTGTCGGCGATAGCGGCGGGGACCCAGAGATAGGGGATGAGACCGTCACCGGTCGGAATCGTCGTTTCGATAGAAACCGTCGCCTCGGGGGCGGACGCGGTGTCGAGAAGCGATCCGAGTGGGAACGCCGTTGCGGGGACGGCGACGGTTGCGATGAGACTCATTACTAAATTATTCGCACGCATACATTCACGTGGACTTACAAGAAGGGTTCCGTTAGGTATCGAAGTTATTTATAAGAGAGAGGCGACGTCGAACGGCAATAGTGCCGCAGTGACGGCGACAGGAGCGGACTACTGTCCACTGCGGTAGATTCCTGCGGCGAACGCGAGCAACAGCGCGGTGGCGAGGACGACGTAGAACTGATCGAGCACTGGGCTGTACGTCATGACTGCGCGGCGACCGAGGTAGGCGACGGCGAGCGCGAGGACGGTCGTTCCGGTGAGCAGTCCGACTAGCGTGCGGTCATCGTATCGCCAGCGCCCGGTCATGGTAGCGACGATGCTTGCGGCGATCAGCGTCAGCGTCACGCCGTACTGGAGGAGTTGCATCGTCGGCGTGTACTCGGTCACCATCCCGAGATCGGTCGGACTCAGAGCGACATGTGCCGGGAGGGCGAGCAACCCGATGCCGAGTGCGCCGCGGACGTGGGTTGTAGACAGTGAGTTCTTCCAGACGAGCGTCGTCGCGACGACGAACATCGTAAAGATCAGGATTGCGGTCCAGAAGTGCAGGGAGAGGATGTCCATCGTATACTGGGTGACGGTCGCCCGACCGAGGTAGACCTGGACCGGCGTAAGAACCATCCCGAGAACGACCAGTGCTGCGACTCGGCGGTCGACAGTCGGGCTGCGCCAGGCAGCAATCGCGGAGCCGATGATGGCGAATCCGGCGAACATGGCGACGAACCGGTGGAACCACTCGTAGAAACTGGGCAGGTTCGCCGGCAGCAGGTTGTACGGCCCGGCATCGCACTGCGGCCAGTTCTGCTGGCAGGCGAGTCCCGAACCCGTCGCCTTCGCAGCGATCCCGAGGAGAATCGTCCCCGCAACGAGTGCGAGCGTCGCCGCGAGCAGGTGTCGAAAGCCGAACCGAGCGATCAGCGAGCGAGGTCTCACGTCGGAGGTCTGACTGTCGGACGACACGGATAGCGGGAGTTAGGACCAGCCGTACTTACATTGCCCGAGTCGGACGTAGTCAAAGTCGCCCGAACACGTACCCGTCGAGTTCCGTTTCGATAGTAACGACTGAAACGGTTTCCAACGAATCGCACGATAGCTGTGCGAGTAGGTGTAGACTGACGTTCAGTGACTACTCTAGTGTCTGCCTTCTGCATATCGCTTCGCTCCGGGCGATCGTCTCCACGTGTCGATGCTCGCACCCGCGTACGCTCCTCGTACACGAGACGCGGTCTCTGTCGCCCGCCGAAAGGGTCCGCCGCATTCAAGGCCCCGCCACGCCAGCACCCCGCATGGACAAACGCGAGCGACTTGACACCTACCTCAAGACCCACGAGTTCGACTCGGTGTGGTTCGCCGAACCGAACTCGTTCGCCTGGCTGACGGGCGGCGATAGCGTCATCGACCGCGAGGCACCGACCGGCGTTGCCGCGGTGGGTTACGACGGAACGGCGCTGCGGGTCGTCACGGCGAACAACGAAGCGAATCGGATCGCAGCGGAGGAACTTCCCGACCTCGACACGGATACAGTCTCCGTCGAGCAGTTCGACTGGTACGCCGGTTCGCTCGCCGATGCGATCGTCGCCCGCGTCGGGACCGGGGAGGACGCTGCTGCCGATATCGACGTTCCCGGCCTGGAGCAAATCGACCCGACGCCGTTGCGCCAACCGCTGACCGAACGCGACCGCGAGCGCTACCGGCGGCTCGGCGAGGAGACGGCAGCCGCCGTCGAATCCGTCTGTCGGGAACTGCGCGCCGACGACAGCGAGCGCGAGGTTGCGTCGGCGCTGCGAGTTGCGCTGTCTGCCCGCGACATCGAGGCCCCGGTCGTCCTCGTCGGCGGCGCAACGCGCGCCCAACAGTATCGCCACTACACGCCGACCGATGCCGTCCTCGGCGATTACGTCCTCGTCTCGGTGACGGCACAGCGGGACGGCCTCCACGCGAGCTGTACCCGGACCGTCGCATTCGACCCCCCGTCGTGGCTCGCGGATCGCCACGAGGCAGCCGCCCGCGTCGAGGCCACGGCGCTCGCGGCGACGCAGGAGGTGGCCAACGCCGGTGGGACGGCCGGCGCTGTCTTCGAATCGATCCAACACGCCTACGAGGCGGTCGGTCACGCGGGCGAGTGGGAGCACCACCACCAAGGCGGCGCTGCCGGCTTCGCCGGCCGAGAGTGGATCGCCACGCCGGACCACGAGGCACCGGTTGAAGAGCCGATGGCCTACGCCTGGAACCCAACCGTCCAGGGCGCGAAAAGCGAAGACACCGTACTCGTCACCGCCGACGAGTGCAGCGTGCTGACGACGACCGACACCTGGCCGACGACGACGGTCCGGGCCGTCGATCGTGACCGCGAGTTCGAGCGGCCGGCCGTGCTTGAACTCGAGAATGAGGCGTAGCGGGTGTTCTGCTGACGACGCGAGTCGCGTCTGTACGCATCTTACTCGGAGGAGTTGTGATCGTGGTTCTGGTTGTAGTCGTGGTCGTCGTCGGTCGACTCGTTTGTCCGTTCGTCTCCGGGGGCCGTTGGCTCCTGTTCGTCGTCATTGTCGACTGTGATCGTGACAGGTTCGGAATCGTCGATAGTCTCGTCGTCGCCCTCGGTCGATCGGTCGAGGACGCGATCGAGCGTGAAAATCGTGTTCAGTTCCTGCTGGACCTGGTCGACGACGCCACCGACGAGTTCACTCGGCTGGATGGCGGTGTATTCGTAGGGGTTGTTGCCCGCACCCTCGCTGGCTCGTTTCTGTCGGGTGACGCGGTCTTCCGCGTGGAGTTCTGCGAGGGCTTCGCGGACGGTGCTCGGGTAGAGGCCGGTCCCTTTGGCGACTTCTTCGGAGGTGCTGGCCGGGTTTGCGAGCAGGTGGACGTAGATCTTCGCGCGGGTTTCGGTGTCGAGGATCCACGAGAGTAGGTCGACGATGCGCTGGTCGACTTCCTCGGCAGCCGTGGCGCGCAGTTCGTCGTCGCTGTTGTCGGCTGGGCGTGAGTTCGTCCCGTCCGTGCTGACACCGGTGTCGTTCTCTCCGTGTGGTCGTCCGGTGCCCTCGTCGACCCGGTGCTCGTCGGTGTCGTCTGAATCCATGGCTCCTCTCGTCCAAGATACAGTCTCGCTCGCGGTTAAACCTTTGTAAGGTGAAAGACACCATCACGAACCTGATGGTCAGGTACTGGCGGCCGTGGAGACGACCGAGTTCGAATTGCCAAGCGAGCAAATTGAGCCCGTGTGAACAGTCGGCCGAAATCACACAGACCGGCATCACTTTCACTCCGGTTGCACACACCTTTTAGCCTCCCCGTTAGTACAGGGTGATGATGACGTCGTTCCAGTCGACACTCGGTGATGAGCCGGGGATCGCCGAGGAGCTGGCAGAGAGCCAGCAGGCGATCTCCATCGCCGAGTTCTTCGAGAAGAACAAGCACATGCTCGGCTTCGACAGCGGCGCTCGGGGCCTCGTGACGGCCGTCAAGGAGGCCGTCGACAACGCCTTAGACGCCGCCGAGGAAGCCGGTATTCTCCCGGACATCTACGTCGAGATTCAGGAGGACGGCGACTATTACCGCCTGATCGTCGAGGACAACGGACCCGGGCTCACCAAGGAATCGTTGCCGAAGGTCTTCGGGAAGCTTCTCTACGGATCTCGCTTCCACGCCCGCGAACAGTCCCGCGGCCAGCAGGGGATCGGGATCTCCGCCGCCGTCCTCTACTCGCAACTGACGAGCGGCAAGCCCGCGAAGATCACCAGCCGAACCGAGGGTGCAAGCGACGCACAGTACTTCGAACTCATCGTCGATACCGACGACAACGAACCCGAGATCAGCGTCGAGGAGACGACGACGTGGGATCGTCCCCACGGCACGCGCATCGAACTCGAGATGGAGGCGAACATGCGCGCTCGCCAGCAACTCCACGACTACATCCAGCACACCGCGGTCGTCAACCCGCACGCGCGACTCGAACTCCGCGAACCGAGTTCACACTTCAAGTTCGAGCGCGCGACGGATCAGTTACCGGAGGAGACCGAGGAGATCCGTCCCCACCCCCACGGCGTCGAACTCGGCACCGTGATCAAGATGCTCGCCGCGACGGACTCCCAGACGGTCTCCGGGTTCCTGCAGGAGGAGTTCACCCGCGTCGGGAAGAAGACCGCCGAGTCGGTGATCGATGCGTTCCGCGACCGCCACTACGGCCGGGAGATGCGCTGGCGGCCGCCTGCGAACCACGAAGCGATCGATCTCGAAGCGGCCGTCACGGACGCCACTGCGAACAAGGGCCCCGATGCGACGGCCGCCTTCGCCGAGGCCGTCCAGAGCGAGGTCGCGAGCCGCGAGCGGCTCGCCCACCACGAACTACTCGATATCGTCGATTCGGTCGCCGACACCGTCGAAGACGACCACGGAACGACTTTCGGCGATACCGTCCGCGAGAACGCCGTCGAGGCCGTCTGGCTCGCGCTCATCGACGCCGCACCGACCGACGACTCCGTCGCAGACGCGTCCGGGGCCGACGCGTCCGGAACCGACGCGGACGAGTCGCGACTCGTCGCCGACCTCTACGATCTCGCCGACGACGCCACGAGCACCCGCAAGGACGACGAAATCGTGCAAGCCTTCGCGGTCCGTCTCGCCGGCACCTTCGAGGACGAAACCGACGACGATCCGCGCCACCGGCTCACCCACCGGACGCTCCGCGAGTACGTCGACCGCGCCGCCGAACTCACCGAGGAGTACGACGACGTCGCCTTCGGCGACACGGCTCGCGAGAACGTCACCGATGCGATCTGGGACGTGATGGTGACCGTCCCCGACGACCCGCCGCTCGTGCGCGAACTGGAGGGCGACCGCGACGCGACCAGCGATCTCGTCGACGGAATGCGCGCGACCGACATCATGGCACCGCCGACGCGGTGTCTCTCGCCCATCTCCGCCGACCTCATCGAGGCCGGCCTCGAGAAGGAGTTCGACGCCGACTTCTACGCTTCGGCGACGCGAGACGCCGAGGTCCACGGCGGCGACCCCTTCATCGTCGAGGCCGGCATCGCCTACGGCGACGACCTGCCCGCCGAGGGCAGCGCGAACGTAATGCGCTTTGCAAACCGCGTCCCGCTGGTCTACCAGCGCGGCGCGTGCGCCACGACCGACGTGGTCAAATCTATCGGCTGGCGCAACTACGGGTTAGACCAGCCCGGCGGCTCGGGCCTGCCGAACGGCCCCGTCGTCATCATGGTTCACGTCGCCTCGACGAACGTCCCCTTCACGAGCGAGTCGAAAGACGCCGTCGCGAACGTCCCCGAAATCGAGGACGAAATCGAACTCGCGATCCGCGAGGCCGCTCGCGACTTGAAGAGCTTCCTCAACAAGCGCCGGTCGATGCAAAAGCGCCGGAAGAAACAGAACGTCCTCGGCACCATCCTGCCGGAGATGGCCGAAAAGGTCGCCGAGGTCACCGAGCGCGACGAACCGAACATCGACGACGCCATCGCCCGCATCATGAACAACGTCCTCGTCGAGCGCGAGGTCAAGCCAAACGGCGACGGCAAGGCCGTCTCCGTCGTCGTCGAGAACAACTCGGGAACGAACGAGACCCTCGAAATCACCGAGATCGTCTCGGCCGAGCCGACCGACCTCTCGGACGGCGCGACCGTCGTCGAGATGGACGGCGAGTGGTTCGTCAAGTGGGAAGCCGAGGTATCCAGCGACGACGAGGCCGCCCTAGAGTACGTCGCCCCTGATGACGCGAGCTTCGATCTAGACGTGAAAGGCGTCGAAAGCGAGAAACTCACGGTGAAACAATGAGCGCAGACAACGACCAGCAGGCCAGAGAACAGTTGATCGATCTCGCCGCGCAGTTTTACGACCAGTTCGAACTCGGCGAAATCCCGCACATGTCCGTCCCGACGCGGACGAAGAACAACATCGAGTACGACGAGGACAAGGACGTCTGGGTCTACGGCGACCGCGAGTCGACCCGGTCGGCGAACTCCGTCCGCGGCGCGAGAAAGCTCTTAAAGGCCGTCTACACCATCGAGTTCCTCGCGGACCAACTCGAGGAAGACCGTTCCTCGACACTGCGTGAACTCTACTACCTCTCGGAAAGCTGGGACAACGACAACGCGCAGTTCACCAGCCAGGACGAGTCGAACAGCCTGGTCGAGGACTTAGAGATCGTCTCGGGAGTCACCCGCGAGGACTTTCACATGCGCCCGGAGGAATCCGGTGCGAAGGTGATGGGACCGCTCCACATCCGCGAGCAAACCAAACGCGGCGATCGCGACATCCACTGCCAGCTCGACGTGGGCCAGGGCGGGTACCAGATCCCGAACAACCCGGACATGATCGAGTTCCTCGACAACGACGCCGACTTCGTCCTCTGCGTGGAGACCGGCGGGATGCGCGACCGACTCGTCGAGAACGGCTTCGACGAGGAGTACGACGCGATCGTCGTCCACCTCGGCGGCCAGCCCGCGCGGGCCACGCGCCGACTGACGAAGCGCTTCCACGACGAACTCGGCCTTCCAGTGGTGGTCTTTACCGACGGCGACCCCTGGTCCTACCGCATCTACGGCTCCGTCGCCTACGGCTCGATCAAGTCGGCCCACCTCTCCGAGTACCTCGCAACCCCCGAAGCCGACTACATCGGCATCCAGCCCGCCGACATCGTCGAGTACGATCTGCCGACCGATCCGCTCAGCGACTCGGACATCAACGCCCTGGAAAGTGAACTCGAGGACCCGCGCTTCCAGACCGATTACTGGGAGGAGCAGATCGAGCTACAACTCGAGATCGGGAAGAAGTCAGAACAGCAGTCGCTGGCCTCTCACGGCCTCGATTTCGTGACGGATACGTATCTGCCGGAACGGCTCGACGCGATGGGTGTTATCTAACCAACTGCGTGCCTGGCGGCTGAACTTCAGTTCACCCGCTCGAGGACGATGCCGTCCTCGAATCCGCCCCGCGAGTTCGCCTTTCGTTCCCTGCGCTCGGCGAGTTCTTGCGGGGAGAGACCTTCGACGTGCCCGAGCGCGTGAACGACCTCCAAGATGTCCGCCAGTTCGTCCGCGTCTCGGTCGGCGAGGTACTCCGCGACTTCCTCCTGCAGTTTGTCGCGCAGATACGATTCGTACTCGTCACCGGAGACCGTCCGGGTGACCGGGACCTCCCCGTTGTCTTCGATGATCGCCGGAATGGCATCGCGAACGAGTTTGTCGTACTCCCGTTCCATGGCCGATTGCTCTCGTCCAGCCGAGATAAAGGTGGATGAGACGGGTCCAGAAGAGCGAACCGGGGCCCGAGTTCAGACGTAGCCGAACTCGGATGCCGCGCCCATGATGCCGAACGCGAGAACGACGACGAGACTGACGGCGTAGTAGGCGACCCACGCGCGGGATGGCTGGAACCGTTCGGGGAGGTTCTCCCGGACGACGTACCAGTTTGCGGGGTAAAAGAGGATCTCCGTGACCGCGAGGATCGCCGAGATCCAGATGAGGAAGGTGACCGGGACGGTACCGAGCGTGACGACGACGCCGCAGCTGACGGCGACGATGCCGACGACGACGAGTTTGCGGATCCGCTCGCTATCGAGTTCGGGTCGGTCGAGTGCCATCGGAAGGACGTCGCCGGTGGCTCGGGCGGCCCCGTCGAGCAGCGTGATGACGGTCGAGTAGAGGGCTGCGAACGCGCCGAGGACCATCGCGTAGTAGGACCACTCGCCGAAGGAGTCGCTCAGGATCGACCCGATGGTGACGGCGAGATTGGCGTCTTCGGGCGGGGTGGGGTAGAGGACGTTCGAGGCGAGGATCACCATCGCAACGATCAGCGTGAAGCTGAAGGCGTAGCCGATGTTGAAGTCGCGGCGACCGGTTCGGATCCAGGCGCGGATGTAGTCGTGATACCGGTCGTCGTTCGGATCGAGGTTTCGGGCCCGGAGTTCGCTCGCGCCCTCGCCTTTGGCGGTGCTCCAGCTACCGATGAGGACGCTGGTACTGAATCCGGTCGGCGCGAATCCGGCGGCGGCGGCGAACAGGCCGATGAACAGCGGCCCGGTGAGATCCGGCGCGGTGAAGGTCGTGGCCGCGACGACTTCACCCGACGGGGGACCGACGAGGACGCCGAGAACGATGAGGACGCCAAGCGCGACCGTAAAGCCGATCAGGATCTTCTCGAGGAGACTGTAGCGGGTGAACAGGACGAGGACGCCCGCCAGACCGACGAAGACGACGAACGCCTGCTGGAACGACAGCGGGGTCAATGCTTCGACGAACGCGGCCGTACTCATTCCGACTGCGGCGGTGATTCCCGTGTAGATGATCGTAAAGACGCCGACGGTGAACCACTGCATCCAGTTTTTCGGGCCGGGGAGCTGATCGTAGGCTTCGACGGGGTTGCCGCCGACGCCGTAGTTGTAGCGGATGCCGAGTTCCCAGCCGCCGTACTTTGCGAGGTAGATGAGTGCGAACATCCAGATGGCAAAGAGCCCGAACGTCCCCCCGAGCGTCGGCGCGAGGACGATGTGGCTGCCGCCGATGCTGATCAGCGCCCAGAGCATCGACGGGCCGAAGTGATTCGTGAAAAAACCTCGCCAACTGCTGGCCGGGTAGGAGAGATCCGCCTCGATGTCGGTTTCGGAACCGGTGTTAGTTCCCACGCGGCTCACCTCTCGAGTCACGCCCCGCTTGCCATCCGGACCCGGGTGCCATCGTCATCCGGTGGAGAAATATATGATTGTCAATATCCATCACAGTATCACGTGCGAGGATTAGCGAGTTGTGACTTATAGGTACGGGTCTATCGCCATGTGTACGGGCGAACGCTACCGGTCCAAGACCACCGGAATGCCGCGGGTAGCAACGTCGACGACGAACGCCTCGTCGTCGGTGCGAGCGTCGGTCGGTTCGTACCGGACCGGCAGCACGAGATCCGGGTCAAGTCGCGTCGCCAGGGCGGCAGCCTCGTGTCGATCCATCGTGGGGCCACCGCCGATTGGAGCCAAGAAGAGATCCACGGCGAGTTCGTCGTGGGACGACAGCGGCTCCGTGTTGCCGGGCCAGAACGCCGTGATGCCATCGATGGTGACGAGAAAGCCGCAGCCCTCGTCGGACGCGCCACCGGGTTGGCTTCGTTCATCGGCGCGGGGGCCGTCCGGTTCGGTCTCGGTCGGCGTCGTCGAGAGGTCGAGCGGGCCGAGGATGAACGACTCGTTTTCCTGGACACGAGCGACTTCGAAGGGGAGAGCGTCGGGTTGCTCGGCGGCCCGGTCGATCGTCTCGGCGTCGATCGATTCGTGGACGACGACGATCGAGTTCTCGTGGGCGAGACGGCGGATCGAGTCGGGATCGTAGTGAGCGCCGTGTGAGACGAGAATGAGGTCGCCGTCGTGGGGGGCTTGACCGTCGACTCTGCTATCCGTCTCGGGGCCGGGATCGGCGTAGATGACGGTCCCCGTCTCTCCTTCGAGTCAGACGGTTGCCCGGCCGAGCCAATCGACAGTGATCGCGCCGAATCGAACGGTCATAGGAACTCGTTACCGGCGGAGTTCGAAAAAGATTCGACCCGTAGTACGTGATTAGCGCGGGCCGACCTGCACAGTCCGATAGCGAGGGTCGCTTCGAGTGTGATTTATTGCTCGATTATCACCGCCGATCCGAGCAAGATATGGAACACGATTAATAAGCATATATCCGAAACACATATACAAGAAAACGCGTTTCTTTATAAGAAAGGCGAAAGCTTTATATGACTTACGGCCTAACTCTATGTTAGCTGAAGGCGACCGGGTTTCTTCTGGTTACCCCACCCGGGAGCCCCGAGTAACCAACCCGATACACCATGACAGATACGAACATCCGAACCTACTCGAACGAACGAACCGAGGAGCAGACCGAGACCGAAACGGAGGAGACAACGCGCTCCGAGGAGCGAGAGCGCTGTCCGGAGTGTGGTGGTCGGCTCATCGCGGACGACGAACATGCCGAGACCGTCTGTGAGGACTGCGGACTCGTCGTCGAAGAGGACGAGATCGACCGCGGTCCGGAGTGGCGGGCGTTCGACGCCGCAGAGAAGGACGAAAAGTCCCGCGTCGGTGCCCCGACGACGAACATGATGCACGACCAGGGGCTCTCGACCAACATCGGCTGGCAGGACAAAGACGCCTACGGCAAGTCCCTCTCGAGCCGCCAGCGCCAGAAGATGCAGCGCCTGCGCACCTGGAACGAGCGCTTCCGCACCCGCGACTCGAAAGAGCGCAACCTCAAGCAGGCACTCGGCGAGATCGACCGCATGGCAAGCGCGCTCGGCCTCCCCGAGAACGTCCGCGAGACCGCAAGCGTGATCTACCGACGCGCGCTCGAGGAGGACCTGCTTCCCGGCCGCTCGATCGAGGGCGTCGCCACGTCCTCGCTGTACGCCGCCGCCCGTCAGGCCGGCACGCCGCGCAGCCTCGACGAGATTTCGGCCGTCAGCCGCGTCGACAAGATGGAACTCACGCGGACCTACCGCTACATCATTCGTGAACTCGGCCTGGAGGTCAAGCCCGCCGATCCGGAACACTACGTCCCGCGATTCGTCAGCGACCTCGACCTCTCAGACGAAACTGAGCGGATGGCCCGCGAACTGCTCGAGTCGGCCCGTCAGGAGGGCGTCCACAGCGGCAAGTCGCCGGTCGGCCTCGCGGCTGCCGGCGTCTACGCTGCGGCGCTCTTGACCAACGAGAAGGTGACCCAGAACGAGGTCAGCGAAGTTGCAAGCATCTCCGAGGTCACCATCCGAAACCGCTACAAGGAACTCCTCGAAGCCTCGGACACGGCAGCACCGGCATAACGAGTTCAGCGCCGTTTCGAATCCTAGCTGAATACCCCGACGCTGCCGATCTCCGTTTGCTTCGGTGTACACGACTGTGCTGAGACAAGGTTTTTCACCCGTGGTGTGTAATGGCCTGCCATGGTCGAGACGACCGTCCAACTATTGTGTCCGGAGTGTACGAAGGATTGGCAAACGGAACCGGGTGAGTTACCGACATCGACCGAAATGTTTCATTGCCCGAACTGTCATGCCTCCCGGCGGACCGCCGAGTTCATGCGGACCGACCGCGACCTCCAGACGTTGAAGCAACTCGGATAGGAGAGGCCGTTTCAGGCAGAATCACTAGCTCGAATGAGGGGCGCTGTGGACGATATCACTCGGATTTATGGGAGGTCTATGACTGAACTAACAGTAGCTTGGAGACTGTTTCACGCAACTAGACCCCCTCTTCGAACGGTTGTTTTTTCTGACTATCTCTCACCCTGATACAGGTTGCATGGTAACGCGACTCAAGATAATAATATAACCCTGCAGTGGATAGCATTGCATGGTTATGAAGAAGCAGGAGCTCATTCACCTTCACGGCCTTCTCGCGGAAGTATCGAACCAGTGTGCGGAGTGGGACAACTGCCAAATCGACCTGGAGGAGTACGATTCTCTCGGTATTCGACCGACATCGATCCACAAATCGAAGACCGATCACAAAGCCGCTGTTTTTGCACTCGCCGGCGGAATCACGATGAACATGCGCGAGGACGAACAGGAAGCAGTCGCCGCCACCGCAGACTGAAGCACTCGGAGCATCCTTCAGGTACTATCGTCTCCTACTGGTAAGAGTGCTCAGACTCGTCTGGCTCGTCTCCACACAGGGTTCGAACGCCGTGCTCCTGCCGCCGTCCACGTTCTGCTCGATCTCGCGATACCCGTGACTACCCCGAAATGACTCCGTTTCCCATCCGATAAAAACGCAGCAATTCGACTGAAGGGCCCGCAAGTGAGCCGGTAAGCAGCGCTTACTCGACTAAATCCTCGAACTCGGGAAGAATTTCGTCGTCGTCAGATTGTGCGTCCTCGTCTTGGTCGTCCGTCACAGCAGCGTCGGTTGACTCGTCATCAGCCATCTCGTCTTCATCCGTCTCGTCGTCTTCGTCGGTCCCCTCGTCTTCCTCCTCGATGACCTCGACTTGCTCGACCTCGAGCGGGATGTTCTCGAGTCGCTGCCCGATCTCCTTGCGGGCGATCCGCGAGGCGTGTTCCTCTCGCTCGACGTTGAACACGGTCATCTCGAGTTCGAGTGCGACGAGCGCCTCGTCGGCGGCGATAAACGCAGGCGGGAGCTCCTCTCCTTCGGGAGAGGTTCGCTCGCTCATGTTGATCTCGACGTAATTTAAGTCAGGGTTCAGCATCTCGCCCGTCTTCGAGATGGCGATCCGAATCGCCTCGTCTGCTGTTTCGACGTCGAATACCGGCACCGCGGCCTCGACGACAACCCTGCAGTTCATACAGAGCCATTGTATCGCCTGCAGTATGAAGGTTCGCCTCAGCGACACGCAGCGCGAGTTCACGGCTCCCTCCCACGGGCAAAGCGGCCGGTTCGAAAGGCCCAAGCCGACGCCACCGTAGGGACGAACGAATGGAAACGGGGACGATCCGCCGCGATGAACTCGCGGGCGGACTCGATCTGTATCGGACGCTCGAGAGCGGCCAGACCTACCTCTGGCGGCGCGGCGACGGCGACATGTACGGCGGGACGCCCGCGCCCGGCGAGTGGTACGTCACCGTCGTCGACGGCGAGGTGATCCGGGTGCGGACGACCGACGCCGCGCTCGAATGGGAGTCGACGACGGACGCCGAACCGACCGTGCGCCGCCTCCTCCGCCTGGACGACGACCTCGAAGCGATCGTCGACGCCGCACCTAACGATCCGCTGTTAGACGAGGCCTACGAAGCCCACCGAGGCATGCGCCTCGTCACGGACCCGCCCTTTGGAACCCTGATCTCGTTCATCTGTTCCGCGCAGATGCGCGTCAGCCGCATCCACTCGATGGTCTCGACGCTCGCCCGGGAGTACGGCGACGCGGTCTCCTTCGACGGCGAAACGTACCACGCGTTCCCGGCGCCGGCACAACTCGCGACCGCCACCGAAAGCGAGCTTCGGGACCTCGGCCTCGGCTACCGCGCCCCCTACGTCGTCCGCACCGCGGAGATGGTCGCCGACGGCGAAGCTCACCCGGCCGACGCGCGTGAACTCGAGTACGAGGCGGCCCGCGAGTTCCTCTGCCAGTTCGTCGGCGTCGGCGACAAGGTGGCCGACTGCGTGCTCCTGTTCGCCCTCGAGTTCGACGAGGCGGTGCCGCTCGACACCTGGCTGCGGTCGGCGATCGAGGAGTATTATCCCGACTGCGATCGCGGCTCGTACGCCGAGACCTCGCGAGCGCTTCGTGAGCAGTTCGGCGGGGAGTACGCGGGGTACGCTCAGACGTACGTCTTTCATCATCTCCGGACCGGCGACTGATCGCGGTGGGGGTCGCCGAGTGTCATTCCAAAACAGTATACGCACTAGTCACGATGCGACGCTCATGGCTGGTGGTCGTCCGTCGGAGACTGGTGCGTTCGTGCTCGGCGGTGGCGCAGGCGCGGTGCTTCTCTCGTGGTACGCCACACGGCTGGACTATCCGCTGTTCGCGCTCGAACATCCGGTTCAGGTGCTGGTGGTGGCGGTGTTTTTCGTTCTCAGCGGGCTGCCGGTGTTCCTCCTCCAAAAACGAGCGCTTACACCACCGCTCATTGCTGTGTTGATCGTCGCCCTCTGGGTCCGCGCGGAGACCGAGCGGAGACCGAGCGGGGTCCGGGCGATCCGCTCGTCGGGCTCGTTTTCGTGACGGCACCGATCGGCATCGCGCTGATGCTGGTGAGTTCCAGGATCGAACGCCACGTTTCCCGTCGAATCGCCTGACCCCGCTGCTCGAGTTCAGTGTGGCCGTTCCGACCCGGAGACGACTCTCCCTCCCAGAGTCTTCGAACGCGGTAGCAACTCTACGGACGGGCGGTGGAAGCACTTTTGTTGGATTACAATAACTAACTGCGTATGAGTACCGGCTCCGTCATCCTCCTCGCGTGTGCCGCGTTCGTCGGCGCGCTCGGAATCCTGATCACGTACTTCGGGCGGGTCGAACTGATCGCGGGTTACGATCCGGACCGCGTCACCGACGAGGAGGGGCTGGCGTCGTTCATCGGGACGAACGCGCTCGCCGTCGCCGGGCTCCTCGTCGTCCTCGCACTCGTCGAGTTCACCGAGCCGGCCGACGGCGCTGCAACCGATGTCGCCTGGATCGTCTTTTTCGTCGCCGTGGTCGCACTGGCAGGCTGGATGGTCGTCGGATCGCGGCGCTACGAACGAGAACGCGACCATGAACGGTAGGACGCGGGGAATCGCAGACGACGGGATTTTTGCCGCTCGCAATCGACCGCCCGCACATGGCAGACACAACGCGAACGCGAGCGCACGTTTTCGTGTCGGGAACGGTCCAGGGCGTCTACTACCGGGCGAATACGCGCGATACGGCCAGGGAGAAGGGAATCGACGGCTGGGTGAAGAACCTCGACGACGGCCGCGTCGAAGCGGTCTTCGAGGGTCCCGAAGACGCCGTCGAATCGATGGTCGAGTGGTGTCACACGGGCAGTCCGGCCGCCGACGTCGAGGCTGTCGACGCCGAGTTCGACGACCCGGAGGGCGAGGACGGATTCGAGATCCGGTACTGACGGCGTACGGGATCTATCAGGCCGTCTCGGCGAGGGACGCCGCGAGCCACGGCGGTTCCTCGGTATACTTCCATTCGGCCCACTCGGCCTTCTCGCCGGCGTAGTAGGCGCGGTAGGCGGCGACCGGGTCGCCGGGACGCTTGTACTCGTCGGGCATCGCCTGCGGCCGCGGCGTCGGTTCCGCGGACGGGAACTCGATTCGGTCCGGGTCGATCCGCTCGATGACCTGCCAGCTCGCGTGGTCTTCGTCCTTCTCGTAGCGCTCGGTGAACTCGGCGTTGAGTGCCTCGGCGTGTTCGCGCAGGCGCAGCCAGTTCGCCCGCGATTCCGTCGCCCACTTCGTGACGGGATGGTCGACGTGGGTCGACCGGTAGCAGAACTCGGCGTCGTACCCGTTCTCGCGGGCCGCCGTACAGAGGACCTGTGCGGCCTCGAGTAGCAACTTGTTGACGTGCTGATCGCAGTGATAGCGCGCCGCGAGCCGCGGGTCCTCGTCGAGCCAGAAGACGTTCACGTCTACGAGAGGTGATCGGGGATATTGAGGGTGTCGTCCGCAATCTTCAACGGTCGGCCCGTCGAACGCTCGCCCATGATTACAGGCGAACGAATGGCCGCCGTCGACGCGAACGCCGCGGCGCTCGGCGTTCCGCGAAAGCAGCTGATGGAGTCGAGCGGGAACGCCGTTGCCCGCGTCGTTCGGGAGGTCGCAGAGCCGGACGCGAGCGTTGTGATCGTCGCCGGCCGCGGCAACAACGGCGGGGACGCGTTCGTCGCCGCTCGCTTTCTCGATTCGTTCGACGTGCGGACGCTCCTGCTCGGACGGGCCGAGACGATCGGGACCGAAATCGCCCGCGAGAACTGGGACGCGCTTCGGCGGGCGGGGGACGACGCCCGCGAGGTCACCGATTCCACGGCGTTCGAGGTGCCGGAGTGCGACGTGGTCGTCGACGCGATGCTCGGAACGGGGATCAGCGGCGACCTGCGGGAACCCGAAGCGACGGCGGCACGGGCGATCAACGAGGCCGACGCGACCGTCGTGTCGGTCGACGTCCCGTCCGGATTCGACGCGAACGCTGCTGTCGGCGCGGACGACGGCAATCGCGGTTCGGAGAAGCCGCTCGCAGCCAACGCCGTCGAGGCCGACCGCATCGTCACCTTTCACGACGCCAAACCCGGCCTCTCGGCGCTCGACGCGGACGTGACCGTCGCCGACATCGGCATTCCGGCGGCGGCGGAACGGTTCGTCGGCCCCGGTGACGTGCGCCTCGCGCGGCCCGACGACCGTGGCGGTCGGGCCTTCGTCGTCGGCGGCGGTCCCTACACCGGCGCGCCGGCGCTGGCCGCCCAGTCCGCGCTCCGGGCCGGCATGGAACTCTCCTTCGTCGCCGCGCCCGAGTCCGTCGCCGGCGAGATCCAGGGCTACGCCGAGGACCTGATCGTCCAGTCCTACGAGAGCGACCGCCTGACGCCCGACCAGGTCGACGACCTCGTCGACACCGCCGAACGCTACGACGACGTGGTGATCCTCGGCCCGGGACTCGGCACCGCCGACGAGACGCTCGCGGCTACCCGTCAGTTCCTCGAAACCTACACCGGCCCCGCGGTCGTCGACGCCGACGCGCTCTCGGTCGTTCCCGAACTCGAGACCGAGGCGACGCTGATCTGTACGCCCAACCGCGGTGAACTCGCCGGGATGGGCGGCCCCGACGTTGACGACCTGCGGGAAGCCGCGGACGAGATCGAGGCCTTCGCGGCCGACCTGGGACACGTCGTCCTCGCGAAGGGCGCGACCGACGTGGCGACGGACGGCGAGCGCACGCGACTCAGCCGCTCGGGAACGGCGGGGATGAAAGTCGGCGGGACGGGCGACGTGCTCACCGGTATCGTCGCCGCGCTCATGGAACACGCCGATCCGCTCGACGCGGCCGCCGCCGGTGCGCAGGTCAACGGCGTCGCCGGCGAACGCCTGGCTACGTCACGGGAGTTCGGCTTCCTCGCCTCGGAGGTTCTCGAGGAAATCCCCAAGGCGCTCTGGAACGAGGGTGGATCCGATGACTGACGATTCACCGCCGGCGGACGGCGAGGACGCCGATACCGGCGACCTCACGCACACCACCGACGACGGCGACGTGCAGATGGTCGACGTCGGCGACAAGCCCGACAGCGAGCGCCGGGCCGTCGCGGCGGGCGAAATCCGGCTGCAAGAGTCGACCGTCGAGGCCATCCGCGAGGACGAAATCGGCAAAGGAGACGTGCTCGCAACCGCCCGTATCGGCGCGATCCAGGCCGTCAAACACACCTGGGAGACGGTCCCGATGTGCCACCAGATCCCGATCACGAACGTCGACACCGAGTTCTCGATCGCCGAGAACCGCGTCGAACTCGCGGTGGCGGTCGAGACGACGGGCAAGACCGGCTGCGAGATGGAGGCGCTCGAGGGCGTCACGACCGGCCTCAACGTCGTCTGGGATATGGTCAAGGCCGTCGAGAAGGACGAGAGCGGCCAGTATCCGGAGACCGGAATCGAGAACGTGCGGGTACTCGAGAAGGAAAAGCACCGGGGATAAACGAAGCTACTTCTCCACGCAGCCCGAGTATACAGTATCCTATGTCCGCAGAGGACGGAGAGGAATTACCGATCGCCGCCCCCGAGCCCAGCGACCGCGTCTCGGACCCGAGCGACGCCTTCCAGGCGCTCGGCAACGAGATCCGGATGGGGATTCTCGAGACGATGCTCGAGTTCAGCGACGGGGACACCACCGCCGAGAGCGACGACGGAGACCACGCTGAATCCACGCCTTCGACGCCCACCTTCTCGGCGCTCTTTGACGCCTCCGAGGTCGACACCACCGCCGGATTCGCCTATCACCTGGACGAACTCGTCGGGCCGTACCTCCGAAAGGTGGAGTCCGGTGCCGAGGACGGCGGTGAGGGCTACGAACTCACCTACGCCGGCGAGCGGATCGCGCGAGCGATCGCCACCGGAACGTACACCCAGCGGGTCGATCATCCCCCGACCGAACTCGACGACGACTGTCCGTTCTGTAGCCGGGCGGCGCTGACGGCGCAGGCGAACGATAACAGAGTGACGGTGCGCTGCGAGCACTGCGACCGGCGGCTCCTTCGGCTCGGCTTTCCGCCCGCCGGGCTCGACTCCCACGGCGCGGCGTTTCCGGCCGCCTTCGACCGCCACCACAGACACCGGCTCTCGCTCGTGCGCGACGGCGTCTGTCCCGACTGCAGCGGCGCGGTCGATGCTCGGCTCGCGACGCTCTCGCCGGCGACCGAAGACCTGCTCCCGGCCGAGCACACCGACCACGTCCAGGCCGAGTTCAGCTGTTCGCGCTGCGGGATGACGCTGCGTGCGCCCGTCGCGCTCTCGTTGCTCTCGCACCCGGCCGTCGTCTCGTTCTACCACGATCACGACCGGGACGTGCGCGACCGCCCGATCTGGAACGTCGGCCACGAGTGGGCCGAGACGGTGCTCTCGGAGGACCCGCTCGCCGTCCGCGTCGTGGTTGAACTCGACGACTCGGTGCTCGCGTTGTACGTCGATGAACGAGTGGACGTGATCGAGACGCAACGGGCAACAGCGGAGACGGCGGAGACGGTGGAAACGGCAGAAACGGTAGAATAAGTGAAAGCGGTAAACGTGGCGTGACGACGCCGTGTCGTGTTATTCGAGCGCGTCGAGTATCCGTTCGAGTTCGTCGTCGCCGACTGGCGTCGACTGTCCCGAACTCGATTCCGATTCCGGTTCGGGTCCGAGAACGCGAGCCGTGACCGTCGTCGGTGAGAGCGGGCGGTCGTCCGCGGCCGTGGTTGCGAGTGCGTCGAGAGCGATCGAGAGCCCGTGATCCCGGGTCAAGGCTTGCGTTTCACTGGAATCGCCGCCACCGAGTTCAGTCTCGAGGAACGATCGGATCTCGGCGGTACCGTCGCCGATGGCGGTTCCGCGCCAGCCGTAGAACGTGCCGCCCGGATCGACCTCGTAGAGTGCCGGCTGTGCGGTCCGGTCCGTGACCGACTCGTGCTCGGGTTCGGGCTCGATTTCGTCGGCGGATCGGTTGTCGGAGGCGGGGGAGGAATCCGGATTGGGACTCGGGTCCGGACTCGGGCCCGGGCCTGGATCGACACCCCCGACGAGCACCGCAGCCCCGTACGGTCGCGTCCCGCCAGATTGGGTCTGCTCCTGGATGTGATCCGCGAGGTCGCTCGCGAGGACCGAGACGGTGATCGGTTCCCCGTACTGCAGGCGATGCTGCTGACAGCGCTTGCGGGCCGCGTCGACGAGTTGGCGCGCGTCGGCGGCGTGGCCGGCGGTCGCGACGGCGAGATGATCGTCGACGCGGTGGATCTTTTCGACCGAATCCGGCTCGAGCAGCGGCGACCGAACGCGCTTGCGCGCCGCGAGGACGACGCCCTCGCTCGTCACGACGCCGACGCTCGGCGAGCCGCGCTCGACCGCCTCCCGGGCGTACTCGACCTGGTAAAGCCGGCCGTCAGGAGAGAAAATCGTGTGCCCGCGGTCGTAGGCTTGCTGGCGTGAACTCGCGTTCATCGGGCCACCTCCGAGTCTGTGGGCTGGCTGGTAGCGGCGGAAACGGCGCGTTCGATGCCGTCGTACTGCTCGCGTTCGAGTTCGTCTGCGGTGATCGTCGCGACGGTCATGCCGTCGCCGCTGGCGGTGTCGCGCTCGGTCGCGTTTCGGACGGCCATCGCGGCGACGGCTCGGAGTTCCGCAACCGACTGTTCGGGGTCGTAGGCGTCTTCCAGGTAGCCGTAGGCGAGTTGCATCCCGCTCCCGCTGGCGGCGATCGGTGCGTCCATAACACCGCCAGCGGGGTCGATCTGGTAGACGGTCGATTCGGGAGCGACCCCGCCCAGAACGAGTTCGAGTTGAGGAGTTCCGTCGCGGCGGATGAGATCGGCGGCGACCGTCGCCGCGGTGTCGACCGACGCGCCGGGTTCGTGATCCATATCGTACAGCGCGAGTTCGGCGCGGAGGCGGCGGACGAACGACTGGGCGTCGCCGACGCTGCCGGCGAAGGTGAGCGCCGTTCGGTCGTCGACGGGGACGACCTTCCGGGCCGTGCGGTTCGTGACGAATCGGCCGCCGAGGCTCGCTCGGCTGTCGGCTGCGAGGACGACGCCGTCCGCGCCGACGAGGCCGACCGTCGTCGTGCCTGTCGTGATGATTCCGTCGGAGTCTGTCCCGTGCATTATCCTCGTGAGAATCGAGGGTCCCCGTCGGAATAGGTGGTAGCTAAAATATATTTTAGCGCACCGGGCGTACGAACTCGGCTCGCGGTTCGCTGGCGTACGGAACGGACGGATACGTCTTCGCGGCCGGTGGCCGAAACAGTATTATTTTCGGTCTTCATCCACGTTACAAACAATGATCCCCGTTCTTGTCTGATTCGTGTTCCTCCTCGCGCTCCCGCTGACTGGACTCTGTCTCAGCTACGCCGTCAGCGCCGATGCTGCCGCTCGCGGAGCGGACGGAGGTACCTGGATTGGCTACCTTCTTTACCCTGTCTATCGCCGCCCTTGCGTACCTCGTCTACAGGCGGCGGCTTCCCGACCGGAGCGAACCGGCCACGCGACGCGAACGGTTGATCGGCACGGCCGGTATCGGTATCGGTACCGCATACATCGTCGGGTCGATCATCGCGCCGCCGGATCCGTTCAGCGTGCTCCTGTTCGTCCCGGCGCTGTCGGTGGTTACGCTCCCCGCGGCGTACGGTCTCTGTTACGAACCGGGCTGGCGTGCAATCGTCTCCTGACTGCTCCGATGGGTCCAGCGCGCAGCGCTCGTGTCACGTCATATAAGTAGTTGCTCGCGGAACGGGCCAGTATGACACTATTCGGGACCGCGGGCATCCGCGGACCGGTCGAGCAAATCACGCCGTCGCTCGCCCTCTCGGTCGGGCAGGCCGTCGGCGAACCCGGCGAGACGGTCGTCGTCGGCCGCGACGGACGCGAAACGGGACCGGCACTGGCAGCGGCGATGGAAGCCGGTCTGGAGAGTGCCGGCGCGGACGTGTGCCGTCTCGGCCAGGTGCCGACGCCGGCGCTCGCCTTCGCCTCGCGAGGACGAACGGGCGTCATGCTCACCGCGAGTCACAACCCGCCGACGGACAACGGCATCAAACTCTTCGCCGACGGGGTCGAGTTCGATCGCGACGCCGAACAGCGCATCGAGGGTGCCATCGACGCCGGCTCGTCGCAATCCGCGTGGGATCAGTGGGGTCGATCGAACGAACTCGAGATACTCGACCCGTACCGAACCGCGGTCGCTGCGTACGTTCGCGACCAGTTCGACGAGTTTGGAGAGTCGCCCCTCGCCGGTCTTTCGATCGCCGTCGACTGCGGAAACGGCGTCGGCGCGCTCGCGACGCCGCAGGTCCTCGACGCCCTCGGCGCGACCGTCGTCGGCGTGAACGCGACCGTCGACGGCCACTTCCCGGCTCGAGAGAGCAAACCGACGCCGGAAACGCTCTCGTCGTTCACCGCGTTCCTCGCGGAGGGCTCGTTCGACCTCGGGCTGGCACACGACGGCGACGCGGACCGGCTGGTCGTCCTCGATCCCGACGGCAACGTGATCCACGAAGACACCATCCTGGCCGTCGTTGCAGCGCACTATACGGCCACGAGCGACGCCGACGATCCGGTCGTCGTCACGACGCCGAACGCCTCGGCGCGGATCGACGAGCGAGTTCGGGACGCAGGCGGGCGCGTCGAACGCGTCCGTCTGGGGGCGCTTCACGAGGGCATCGCCCGGGAACGCGCCGCCGGAGACGAGTTCACCGAGGTCGTTTTCGCGGCCGAGCCCTGGAAGCACATCCACACGGCCTTCGGCGGGTGGATCGACGGCGTCACGAGCGCGGCCGTCGTCGCCGCACTGGTCGCCGCCGCGGGCGACACCGACGCTCTCCGCGCCCCCGTTACCGAACGACCCTACCGGAAGGTCAGCGTCGAGTGTCCGGACCAGCGCAAAGCCGACGTGATGGCGGCGCTCGAGAGCGAACTGCCCGCGGCGTTCCCCGAGACGACCGTCGACACCGACTACGGCATCCGCCTCGAGTTCGACGACGCGTCGTGGCTCCTCGTTCGGCCGAGCGGCACCGAACCGTACGTCCGCCTCTACGCCGAAAGCGAGGCCGTCGATGAACTCGTCGCCGAGGCGCAAGCGGTCATCGAGACGGCGGTCGCGGACGCCGCCTAGGGGCGTCGATCGCACGGCTGAACTCGGAATTCCGCCGGCGGCTTTTGTGAGATTGTCTCACTGTCTGGGGTGAGTCGTGATCGGCTGTTGAACTGTGTCTCGAATCGTGAACTCTAAGCGGGAATTTCGACGGGTATAAACCAATTGTGTACGCTAGCCGGTCGTATGTCACGAGATCGACGGCGGTTCCTTACGGGAGTGGGCACTGTTGGGTTGGCAGGCCTTGCCGGATGTGTCGGCGGGTTCGGTGACGAGGGGAGTGCCGATGTTCAGATCGGAACGGTGTATGCGGTCGGTGGCCTCGGCGACGATTCGTTCAACGACATGGCAAAGAAAGGACTCGACCAGGCGCGGGACGAGTTCAATATCGCGGTTGACAAGCGGGAGCCGGATTCGAACGGGGAGTTTAGCAGCGCACAGAGCACGTTTGCGGAGTCCGGCGAGTACGATCTGGTCAACTGTATCGGGTACGCACAGGCGCAGGCTCTCGGGGAGAACGCGCCGGCGTATCCGGAGCAGAACTTCATCATCGTCGACGAGGTCGTCGAGGCGGATAACGTTCGAAGCTACATCTTCGACGAGCCCGCAGGATCGTTCCAGGTCGGTCATCTGGCCGGACTGCTGACGGATCGCGAGTTCGCGGCCGGCGAGGGCGAGACGAATCCGGACGCCGACGTGGTCGGCTTCGTCGGGGCGACTGAATCGCCACTGATCGAGTCCTTCGAGGCCGGATTCCGAGCCGGCGTCGAGTACGCAAACGATGATGCCGAGGTCGTCTCGGCGTACGTCGGGAGCTTCGAGGACACCGGCGGCGGGCAGCAAACCGCCAGAACGATGTACCAGAACGAGGACGCGGACATCATCTTCCACGCGGCCGGCCGAACCGGTATCGGCGTCTTCCAGGCGGCGCGAGACGAGGGGCGGTTCGCGATCGGCGTCGACGACGACCAGTCCGTCTCGAACGAGGACCTCGCCGACGTGATTCTCGCGAGTATGGTCAAGCGCGTCGACAACGCGGTGTATTCCGCCGTCGAGTCCGCCGTCAACGACGAGTTCGAGGCCGGCGAGGAGCGCCTGGGGCTTGAAGAAGACGGTGTCGCTGCGGTCTACGGCGATACGATCGGCGACGAGATTCCCGAGGAAGTCAAGACGCAGGTCGAGGAGTCCAGACAGGCGATCATCGACGGCGAGATCGACGTTCCAACAGCACTGTAACCGCATGACCAAGCCGGGACCGGGAACGACGGACGGAGCAGAACTGGCCGCCGGGTCGGAGGTAGATACCGCCGACCGCGGGACGAGAACGGGGGAGACGGGGACGGATCTCGCCGTCCACCTCGACGGAATCACCAAGCGATTCCCCGGCGTCGTCGCGAACGACGACGTCGATTTGCGCGTCGAACGGGGGAGCGTTCACGCCTTGCTCGGCGAGAACGGCGCGGGGAAGACGACGCTGATGAACGTCCTCTACGGGCTCTACGAACCGGAGGCGGGGCGTGTCGTCGTCGATGGAACCGAGCGCGGGTTCGGCTCGCCGCAGGATGCCATCGACGCCGGTATCGGGATGATCCACCAGCACTTCATGCTGGTCGACTCCATGACGGTCGCCGAGAACATCGCCCTGGGGAACGAGCCGACCAAGTGGTTCGGCATGGCGGTCGACCGCGAGCAGATCGCCCGCGAGATCGACGACCTCTGCGATCGGTACGGGTTCGATGTCGATCCCGAGGCGACCGTCGAGGACCTGAGCGTCGGCGTCCAGCAACGCGTCGAAATTCTCAAAGCGCTGTTTCGCGGCACGGACGTACTGATTCTCGACGAACCGACGGCCGTCCTCACACCCCAGGAGGTCGAGGACCTCTACGACGTGCTCGACGAACTCACTGCCCAGGGAAAGACGGTCATCTTCATCACGCACAAACTCGAGGAGGCGACCCACGCAGCCGACGCGATTACGATTCTCCGGGACGGCGAATCCGTGGGGACGGTCGCGCCCGAACGCACGGACCGCGAAGACCTGGCCGAGCGCATGGTCGGTCGCGAGGTGCTTCTCGAGGTCGACGCCGACCCCGTCACGACGGGTAAGGTCGTCCTCTCGACGCGGAACGTCGCCGTCGAGGACGCTCGCGGCGTCGATGTCGTCTCCGGCATCGATCTCGACGTTCGCGCCGGCGAGATCGTTGGTATCGCGGGCGTCGACGGGAACGGCCAGGCCGAACTGATCGAGGCGATCACCGGCCTCCGAACGCCCGATGCGGGAACGATTGCCTACGAAGGCACGGACATCACCGACTGGTCTCGCCGCCGGCGGATCGACGCCGGCATGTCCTACATTCCGGAGGACCGCCACGAGCGCGGGCTGGTCATGCCGTTCGACCTCGTCGAAAACAGCATCCTCGGAAGCCAGCGTTCCCCCGAGTTCGCAGCCGACGGCCGCATCGACTGGACCGCCGTCCGCGACCACACGGACGACCTCATCGACACCTACGACGTCCGACCGCCGGACGCCGACGCCGATGCCAGCTCGTTCTCCGGCGGGAACCAACAGAAGTTCATCGTCGGCCGCGAGTTCGAGCGCGATCCCTCGCTGGTTATCGCGACGTATCCCACCCGCGGGGTCGACATCGGGTCGACCGAGTTCATCCACGACCGACTGCTCGAACTCCGCCGGGAGGGAGTCGCGATCGTGCTGGTTTCCTCGAAGCTCGACGAGGTGCAGGCGCTGTCCGATCGGCTGGCCGTGATGTACGAAGGCGAGTTCATCGACGTCACCGACCCGGATGCGATCACCGAAGAAGAACTCGGATTACTCATGGCGGGCCAGCAGGTGGACGAGACCGGAAAGGGTGCCAGCGATGCTGGCACGGTCGGAACGAACGGCGGTGAGTCGCGATGAGTTCGGATTCGGATGCGCCCGGTCGGATACGGCGACTCCTCGAACGGCTTGTCCGGGCGTCAGCCATGGAACGGATCGCCATTAGCGTCGCGGCGCTGTTCGCAGCGGTGCTCGTCGGCGGTGCGTTCGTCTTCGTCTCGGGCGGCGTCGCCTCGTGTCGGTCCGGACTCGACATAGCCGGCGTGACGTTCTGTTACAACCCGATGCAGGTCTTCTACGAGCTGTTCCTTGGGGCGCTTGGCAACCCGCTGCAGGGTGGCTGGTCGCCGACAAACTTGAGCCTCGCGAAGACGCTCCAGCAGACGACGCTGCTGATCTTCGCGGGATTGTCGGTCGCGGTGGCGTTTCGCGCTGGCCTCCTCAACATCGGAACACAAGGCCAACTCGTTATCGGCGGGTTCGTGACGGCCATCACCGTCGTCTTCGCGGAATCGATCGTTCCTGGCGGCCTGGTCGGGATGCTCGTTCTCATCCCCCTCGGCGTGCTCGCGGGCGCGATCGGTGGCGGCCTCTACGGCGCGATTCCGGGAGCCCTGAAGGCCTACGCCGACGCGAACGAGGTGATCACGACGATCATGCTCAACTTCGTCGCGGTCGGTATCACGTCGACGCTACTGTCCTGGCAGTTCCAGGATAACAACAGCACTACCGCACAAACTGCGCCGGTCCCGGAGTACGCCGAGGTTCCGACCATTCCGTACATCGGATTCGACGAACGGGTGGATTTTTCGCTGCTCGCGCTCGGGTTCGCCGTCGTGCTCATGCTCGGCATCGCCTGGCTGTTCTCCCGCACCTCGTTCGGCTACGAACTCCGCACGAGCGGCATTCAGCCGGCCGCAGCCGCCTACGGCGGCGTCGACGAGAAGCGCATGACCGTCGCGACCATGTCGCTTTCGGGCGCACTCGGCGGCGTCGCCGGCGCGTTCTGGGTGCTGATGGTCCACGGACGGTGGCTCAAGAACGTCCCGTCGATCGGGTTCGATGGGATCGCCGTCTCGGTGCTGGCCGGCAGCAATCCGCTGGGCGTCGGCGCATCGGCGTTCCTGTTCGGCATGCTCGATAGCGGCAAGAGCGCAATCGGCTCCGCGACGAACGTGCCGCCCGACCTGGTCGGCATTCTCTCCGGGTTGATCATCCTCTTCGTCGCGATGCCGGAGTTCTTCCGCATGATCGGGACGCGGTACGTTGACGTTCGCTCACCGAAACCCGCCAGAGCCGACGGGGGAAGCGTTCCCGACGACAACAACAAGGTGGCCGACGAATCCGGGGGTGAGGACGATGCGTAAGCGATTCCGCCGCACGCGCGAGTTCATCGGTCGACACCCGCGCGCGGCGAGTCTGAGTGCCGTCGCCATCGTCCTGGCGTTCCTCTGGGCGACTCCCGCGAGCTGGCAGACCTCGACGCTCCGGCTCGCCGTGCCGATCGCGCTCGCGGCGATCGGCGGCATCTTCGCCGAGAAAAGCGGCGTCATCAACATCGGTATCGAGGGCCTGCTCATCGTCTCGGCGTTTAGCTCGATCATCGCGGTCTACTGGCTGGGCGACGGCGGCGCGACGATGGGCGTGTCGAACCTGTGGTGGGGACTGCTGGTCGGCATCCTCGTCAGCGTCCTGTTCGCGCTGATCTTCGCGATCGTCTGCATCGAGTTCAAGGCCGACCAGATCATCGCCGGTCTCGCGATCTGGCTCATCTCGCTGGGGCTCGCGCCCTTTGCGTCGCGGATCGTCTTCGGCAGCCCCAACACCGCGAGCGTCGCGCGCTTTGGAAGCGTGACGGTCCCCGGACTGTCGGAAATTCCGATCGTCGGCTATCTCCTGTTCGATACGGAACCGCAGGTCTATCTCATGCTGGCCGGCACGCTCGCGGGCTGGTACCTGCTCTCCAGAACCACCTTCGGCCGCTGGGTCGTCGCCAGCGGCGAGAATCCGAAGGCGCTCGATACGGCCGGCGTCGACGTTCGCAAGGTCCGGTACGCTGCGGTGTTGCTCTCGGGCGTCTTCGCCGGCCTCGGCGGTGCCGGCTTCGCGCTCGGCACCCTCGGGACGTTCGCCGGCGGCGGCGACACGGCGATCAACGGCCGCGGGTTCATCGCGATCGCGACCTACCTCCTCGCGAACTACCACCCCGTCGGTGCCGTTCTGAGTTCGTTCCTCTTCGCGGGACTGAACTCGCTCCAGACTGCACTGCAGTCGGCCGGCTACGCGATCCCGACCGAACTGATTCGCACGATCCCGCACATGTCGGTCATCGTCGTCCTCGTGCTCGTCGGCCGGACGCGGTTGCCGGACGCCGCCGGCGACCACTACGAGTCCGGCGAGGACTGATACGGTCTGCCGTAACGATTTACCGGCGCAACTGTCTGTCCTGCGGTTGCGCCGGAAATGACTTACAGCAGTCCGTATGAGCCGGGTAGCACGGTGGATCCCATTCCCTGGACTGGATCTGGACCTAGACCTGAAGAGCGGTCGATGCCTTCTTGCGCTCACTCGCGGTACTATCCGGTGTGACTCCGCACGACGACAGCAATAGCGTCGCCACCGATCACCGTACCGCCCTCGTCGCGGCCGCCCGCGACGCCCAGTCAGCCGCCCACGTCCCCTACTCCGAGTACCGCGTCGGTGCCGCACTCGAAACCGAAGCCGGCGACGTCTTCGTCGGCTGCAATCTCGAAAACGCCAATTTCAGCAACAGCCTCCACGCCGAGGAGGTCGCCATCGCCGAAGCGGTCAAGAACGGCCACCGCGAGTTCAGTCACCTCGCCGTGAGTTCCGACCGACGAGACGGCGTCACGCCCTGTGGGATGTGCCGGCAGACGCTGGCCGAGTTCTGCGACGACGAACTCGTGGTGTGGTGCGACGAAGGAGACGTGAGCGACGAGAATACCGACGACGAAGCGGATGTGACTGCGATTCAGGTAACCGAGTACACGCTCGGTGAACTCTTGCCGAATACGATCACCGAGGAGACCCTGGAGTAGCCGGCTTGTGGCTCGAGCGCCGACGCTACCGCTCGAGTTCAGCGCGAAGGATCGTTCGATGGCAGCGTTTTTTCTCGGTGTTTTCGTAGCAGACGAGCGCCAGGTCCTCGCCGTCGTCGAGCCGCGTCGAGAGGGCCGCGAGTGCCGTCCGCGCCTCGTCGGCCGTCGCGAGGTGCTCGCGGTAGGCGTCTCCGAACGCGACCTGGTCCCACGCGGCGTTGTGGGCTTCCTCGTCGCAAATGCCGCGCATCTTGAGGTCCTCTTCGGCGGTGCGGATCGCGTCGAGCAGGTCGGCCGGCGGCCCGAGTTCGGGAACGTTCTCGTCGACCGCGGCGTGAAACCACGAGGTCGGACTGCGGACGACGCCGACTCGCGTCGCGTCCGCGGGCACGTCGGCGAACTCGTGCTGGAGCGCGGCGACGTACGTGTCCGTGAGGGTTCCGCGTGCCATACCCATCGATACGGCCGCCCCGCATTTATATACGGCGTCGGTGCGAATCGCCGCCACTCGATGACCGGCGACAGCGAAGACCCGAACGCAGACGTACAGTACCATCTCGAGGTCAGCGGCGCGGACGTGGCCGATACCGTCCTCCTGCCCGGCAATCCCGAACGCCTCGAGAAGATCGTGGCCCACTGGGACGACCACGAAATTCGCGCTCACCACCGCGAGTACCGGACCGCGACCGGCACCTACGAGGACACGCCCATTTCGGTCACCTCGACCGGAATCGGCAGCCCGTCGGCCGCGATCGCCGTCGAGGAACTGGCCCGCGTCGGCTGCGAGACGTTCATTCGGGTCGGCTCCTGCGGGGCGATCCAGGCCGACATGGACGTCGGCGACCTCGTTATCAGCACCGGCGCGGTCCGACAGGAGGGCACGAGCGACGAATACGTCCGCGAGGATTACCCCGCGAGCGCGGACTACGAGGTCGTCTCCGCACTCGTCGCCGCCGCCGAACGACTCGGCTACGACTACCACACCGGCATCACGATGAGCGCCGACTCCTTCTACGCCGGCCAGGGCCGTCCCGGCTACGACGAGTTCGAAGCCGCCGGCGCGGACGACCTGATCGATGAACTCGTCGAGGCGAACGTCAAGAACATCGAAATGGAGGCGAGTTCGATTTTCACGCTCGCGAACATCTACGGGCTGCGCGCCGGTGCGGTCTGTTCCGTCTACGCGAACCGTCAGACTGGCGAGTTCAGAACGGAAGGCGAGTCCCGTGCGGCCGAAACGGCGACGCTTGCGACGCACTTGCTCGCAAGAATGGATGCGATCAAGCGCGAGGCGGGGGCGGATCGGTGGCATCCCGGGCTCTCGCTGGAGTAAGCGGTCTGTATCCGTATCCGATTTGCGGGTGGTCTCAGTCCCGGATACGAACGAGTTCGTCTTCGAAGACCTTCCGGTTCGGGATGATGTACTCCTCGGAGTTGTCTTCGATTTTGGTGACGAAGAGGTCGACTTCCTGGACGATACCGGCCTGGTCGCCGATACGGACCCGATCGCCGATTCCGTAGGGCTGGTTGAGCAGCAGGTAAATCCCTGCGGCACTCGAGATCAGGAAGTCCTTAAAGACGACGGAACCGACGAAGACGAGGCCGAGTGCGTAGACGGCAAGCAGGATGAGCAGTGGCAGGACGTAGACGCCGATCTGCCCCAGTGCGATGAGAAAGGCGACGTACAGGACGGAGTACTTGAGGACCCGAGGAATAAGCGAGGCTTCGGGGAGTTTGACGCTGCGAAGATACTCACTGACGGCTAACTCCGCCTTGTCCGCGACGATGAACCCGAAGATGAGCACGAGGACGGCGATGAACACCTGCGGGATGTACTCGACGACGCGAATCCAGAACGCCTCGGTGTCGAGTAATTGCGCGATATGAATCGCCGTCAGAACGGCGATCCCGTAAATGAACCACGAACTCAATCTGGCGACGATGTCGACCAACGAGGTACCGATCGACTGGGCGGTGCGCTCGAACGGCGTCCCCTCAACGGCTTCTGGCACACCTGAGGCCGAGAGCAGTTCCTTGTTGAGTCGACCGACCAGGTAGCCGATGACCAGCCCGAGTACGAGCACCGCCGCAGCTATGACGGCCGGCTCGTCGATAAGGGTCTGCCAGTTCATGTCAGTACGCCTCCGGATCGACCTCCATGATGAGCTCGCCGGCCTTGAACGCCCGGACGAGCCCATCGCTTTCCGACAGCACGATCGTGATCGCGTTCGTATCGCGCGTGATCGCGCCGCCGGCCATGTGGCGTGCGCCGAGCCCTTTCGGAATGTCGACACCCTCCGCGGATGGCTCGAGATACCGATAGGCTGAGACGATTTTCCCCGCATCGGAGATGACGAACGCGCCGTCGAGCCGAGAGAACTCCTTCAACATGACGTTCACGATCGGATCGCCGACGTGAACGTGTGACTTCTCGAAGGGGTTGTACGACAGCGGCCGAGACTTGTTCATCACCTTTCCCGCATCGCCGACGACGAAGAGTGCTCCCACCGGCTTGCCCTTCTGACCCTTCTTGCCGAGTTCAATCGCGAGTTCGAGGACGGCTTTGATGACGGTCGGTTCGGCCCGCGACTTCGCGAAGAGGTCGTAGATCCCGGTCCGGTCGTCCGCGTTGGCTCGCACGCGCGAGATGGTGTCGATTTCGTCCCCGAAGACGCGCGTCGCACAGACGAGTTCGTCGCCGTCCTCGATAACGTCCTGCTCGAGCGCCCCCTCGAGGCCGAAGCTGATCCGTTCGGCAACGTCCTCGAACTCGAGGGGGAGTTCGACGAACGTCTCTGCGCCGACATCGTTGGTGGTGGCGACGACGAGTACGTCGAGGTCGTCGGCTGTTTGACAGCGTTCGTAATCGGAGCTACTCGGTGAAAAGAGAGCGACGGCATCGGCGTTCGAGAAGAGCTGCCCGAACACATCGTCTAACCCGGCCATTGCTCATACAAGCCGTTTCCGCGCGAATAAGCGTTATGGAGCGTCAGACGTATGTCTGCCACAGCAGGCTGTGCTTTAATCGTGGAGCAGTCACTATGGGAAGGTCATCGCTATGCGGGCGGTTGTGATCAGGGATTGTGATCAGGTTTCCCCACCGGATGGAGAGCGAAACGACGCACCGGAATCGAAGCTGGTGAGATCGTCGATACGCGCCTCCAGGGCTTCGATTTCTCGCTGCAGTTCGTCGGTTTCCTCGTCCGTCCCGGTGAGTTGATCCTTGAGCCCCTGCAGTCGCGATTCTTTCTCTTCCTCATCGACCTCGGCTTTGCGGACGTACTCGCTGCGTTCGATCTCGTACACCGCGGATTCGGCGAGTTCAGTCACCGCGAGCGCCTCGTCGACCTTCGCCGGGTCCACGCTCGTGACGCGCTCGGGGTCGATTCCGGCGTCCGCCAGGACGGTCAGTACGTCCTCGTCGTCCTTGAGCGAGCGATTTCGGCGGGCAGTCCGCTGGACGGACCCGTATTGTCCGTTCACCGGGTGATCGTGGTGGAGTCGATCGAGCAAGACGGCACTGACATCCTGTCGAAGGTCGTCGGCGTTTCGTTGCACGTCCGAGAGGAGCGTATAGAGATTGACCAACGCCGCCGTCTCCATCCCGTCGAGTGCGGTTGGATCGTGTCGCTCCAGAGCGTCGATCAACAGCAGGGCGTCGGCGTAGACGGGGAGTTCGGGCTCTTCGCGCTCCGTGCGCTTTGTGGCGGCAGCCGAACCGGACTCGAAGCCGACATCTGTATCGACGAGCGGAGAGCCGGATGGCGTGTCGGTTTCGGTCAGCGTTCCAGCCTTGTCATCGAGTTCAAACTGCGGATGAAGACTGAGCACCGTCGCGTAGGGTTCCGCCTCCGAGGGAAGCCGATCAAGACTGAAGCCGCCGGCCGCGTCCTGAACTCGTTGAAGCAGCGTCTCGAACTGTTCGCGTTGCAGCGGAACCGTCTCAGATTCGCGTTTGTACTCGACGAAAAGCCGGTGTTCCTGCGTCTCAGTTATCCGGAAGGGGTCCCGCGAGAGTGGCGTGAGGAGTGTCGCATCGGGTGGTAACTCCGCGACGGTCTCGAGAAGGGTATGCCAGCTCGTGGTGCCCGGCATACCCTTGTCTTATCGCGCGTGTGGCAAAAGGCTGCCGACATTATTCCGACTCAAATATCTCGTATTTATACACAGAGTCGGGAAAGTATAATAGATGAGACAGTGCAGGACCGGATTCGAATCGGAGCAAGACGGGCTCTCACTGCGTTTTGCAGGGTTCGAACCCGCTGATCGCAGTCTCCGCTCACGATGTTGTTCGCGGAGAATGCGCGGGACCGGATTCGAACCGGCGGACCCCTACGGGACAGCGTCCTAAGCGCTGCGCCGTTGGCCTAGCTTGGCTACCCGCGCGCACCTTTCGCTTTTCACGAATCCAGTAAGTAACTGTCGGTCCGGACGGCACCTCGTGACTTCCCACTACTGATGTTTCACCGGCTCTTCGGGCGACCAGTCCGGTGGAACGATAAAGGTCACGTGCTCGGCATCGCGAAGTTGGTGTAGCTCTGCCGCCTGCTCGGCTAACGATCGGTCTCGGTACGGCATCTCGAGACCACAGCCGGTGCAGACGAGCTTGCAAGTTGGCTCCTTCATGACGGGACGCAGGTCCAGCCCGTACCGAGACCGGAACCCAACGGTGTTTCTCACTTGGCGATTCTCGGGCTTTAGTAGTTGTCTCCTAGTGAAACCCAGGCAGAACGGCCGATTCGGCGACCTGTTCGTAGCTGGCTCTTGGCGCAAGTAGCGCGCTATTGGGATTCACAACGATCTGAAACAGACCCGTTCCGAGGGCCACTACACTGATTCTCCATTACACATACTCCAGTCACCCACCGACTACGACGGTCCACGTCCCGACTACCCCGCCCCTGTTCGCCGACGCTCACGTCCGCAGATTTATTTCCGGTGGTGCGCTACCTCGCCCATGCACAGCGCCCGCGATCGCATCGAGTACGATACCTGGCTCACCGAACTCGAGCAGATCGCCGACCGACTCGACCTCTCCAGCGACGCTCGCTCCTGTGCTACTGAACTCTTCCTCGGCGACGTACCGCCGGAAGACCGCTCGAAACGGGCCGTCCTCGCTGCGAGTATCTACGCCGGCTCGCTCGTCGCCGGGGATGGCCGAACGCAGGGTGCCGTTGCCGACGCGGCGGATGTCTCTCGCCTCTCGATCCAGACCCGCTGGAAGGACCGACTGGCTGCAGCCGGTCTCGAACCGCCCAACTGGTAACGCGATTGATTGATCAGAACCGACGCCTGTCCACACCACCACGCCACCGACCGTTACCGACCGTAAGTTTACGATACATGGCTGGAAAGACGGTATTAGTAGCCCCCTGTAATTTCCATTGGCGATAGAACTGCCGAGTTCACTCGATTCGGTTCGAGTTCAGTGCAGTCCGTGCAGATTCCGCGACGGACACGGTCGGTGACTAGTCGCCGTCGAGAACGGTGCCGTGTTCGTCGATTTCCCCGTGGACAATTCGGGTACTGGAGATGATATCGCCGTCGTCGGCACGCAGGTGCGGGACGACGACGACCTCGAGCGGGTCGTGGCCGCGCTCACGGCGAATCTCATTGATCCGTTCGCCGCCGGATCTGGTCTCCGGCGAGACGACCAGGTAGTCGAACTGAGGTTCAGTCGCGATGCCGGTCGGTTCCTCGAGCCGTCGGATTTCGAACGAGCGATCGTGCTCGGTTGCGATCGCTTCGAGTTCGGTTTCGAGGTCGGCCCGTCGGTCGTCGAACGACCGGACCGTTCGCTCTACATGTCGTGTCTTCGGGGCGAGTTCGTCGCTGGTTAAGCCGACAGTGACGTCTCCGAGTTCGAACGCCCGTTCGAAGAGCCGCCGGTGGCCGTCGTGAACGGGGTCGAACGTCCCACCAAGCGCGACGTCCATACCCCACCTCACTGGCGCGGCCCGTATAAAACGGTCGCATCCGGAAACGGGTGAGCGAGACGAGCGATACCCGTAATTCGACGATTGTCGATATCCGCCTTCGAATTGTTTTTAGTGAATGCCCACACTGTCCATGGTATGGGACTTGATGAGGACGCGCTGGAGTACCACCAGACTGATCCGCCGGGGAAGATCGAAATTTCGACGACGAAGTCGACGAACACGCAGCGAGACCTCTCGCTCGCGTATTCGCCGGGGGTTGCTGCGCCCTGCCGAGAGATCGACGACGACGAGACCCAAGCGTACACGTACACGGCAAAAGGGAACCTCGTCGGTGTCGTCTCGAACGGCTCTGCCGTGCTCGGACTCGGTGATATCGGTGCACAGGCCTCAAAGCCCGTCATGGAAGGCAAGGGCGTCCTGTTCAAACGCTTCGCCGACATCGACGTCTTCGACATTGAACTCGACGAGTCGGACCCACACGAGTTCGTCGAGGCGGTGAAGATGATGGAGCCGACCTTCGGCGGGATCAACTTAGAGGACATCACGGCACCGTCGTGTTTCACGATCGAGGAGCGCCTGCGCGAGGAGATCGACATTCCGGTGTTTCACGACGATCAGCACGGGACGGCGATCATCTCCGGTGCTGCACTGCTCAATGCGGCGGATATTGCGGGTAAGGATCTCGAAGACCTCGAGATCGTGTTCTCGGGAGCGGGCGCGAGCGCCATCGCGACGGCCCGGTTTTACGTCTCGCTCGGCTGTCGCGCCGAGAACATCACGATGTGTGACTCCTCGGGTATCATCACCGAAACTCGGGCGCAGGAGGTCAACGAGTACAAACGCCAGTTCGCTCGCGACATTCCCGGCGGCGATCTCGCGGACGCGATGGAGGGAGCGGACGTCTTCGTCGGCCTCTCGGTCGGCGGTATCGTCTCCCAGGAGATGGTCCGGTCGATGGCCAGCAACCCGGTCATTTTCGCGATGGCCAACCCAGATCCCGAAATCGGCTACGAGGAGGCAAAGGCCGCCCGCGACGACGACGTCATCATGGCGACCGGCCGCTCTGACTACCCGAATCAGGTCAACAACGTCCTCGGGTTCCCCTTCATCTTCCGGGGCGCACTCGACGTGCGCGCGACGGAGATCAACGAAGAGATGAAAGTCGCCTGCGCCGAGGCGCTCGCCGACCTCGCCCGCCAGGACGTTCCCGACGCCGTCGTCAAAGCCTACGGCGACGAACCGCTCCAGTACGGCCCCGACTACATCATTCCGAAGCCCGTCGACCCGCGCGTGCTCTTCCAGGTCGCCCCGACGGTCGCCGAGGCCGCGATCGAGTCCGGCGCTGCCCGCACTGACTTCGACCTCGACGCCTACGAGGAAGAACTCGAGGCCCGCCTCGGCAAGTCCCGGGAGATGATGCGCGTCGTCCTCAACAAGGCAAAGAGCGACCCCAAGACGGTCGCGCTCGCCGAGGGCGAAAACGAGAAGATGATCCGGGCGGCCTACCAGATTCAGGAGCAAGGCATCGCCGCACCGATTCTCATCGGCGACGAGTCAGAGATCCGCCAGACCGCATCGAGCCTCGGCCTCGAGTTCACGCCGCAGGTCGCGGATCCCTCGGTCGGCGACTACGAGGCGTACGCCGACCGCCTGCACGAACTCCGCGCACGCAAGGGTATCACGCGAACGGAAGCCGGCGAACTCATCGAGGGCGATTCGAACTACTTCGGCAGCGTGATGGTCGAACAGGGCGACGCTGACGCACTCTTGACGGGTCTCTCCCATCACTACCCCTCGGCGCTGCGGCCGCCGCTGCAGGTGATCGGCACCGCGGACGATGTCGACTACGCCGCCGGGGTCTACATGCTCACCTTCAAGAATCGCGTCGTCTTCGTTGCCGACGCGACGGTCAATCAGGCTCCCGACGAGGAGGTCCTCGCGGAGGTCACCAAACAGACCGGCAAACTCGCTCGCCGGTTCAACGTCGAACCGCGCGCCGCACTGCTGTCGTACTCGAACTTCGGCAGCGTCGACAACGACGGCACGCGCAAACCGCGTCGCGCCGCGACGATGCTGCAGGACGATCCCGAGGTCGACTTCCCCGTCGACGGCGAGATGCAGGCGGATACCGCCGTCGTCGACGACATTCTCGAGGGCACCTACGGCTTCTCCGAACTCGAGGAGCCGGCGAACGTGCTCGTCTTCCCGAACCTCGAATCGGGGAACATCGGCTACAAACTCCTCCAGCGTCTCGGCGGCGCGGACGCCATCGGTCCGATGCTGGTCGGCATGGACCGTCCGGTGCACGTCCTCCAGCGCGGCGACGAGGTCAAGGACATCGTGAATCTGGCGAGCGTCGCGGTCGTCGACGCACAACAGGAGTAGCGACGAGCACCGGCGTTTGGAAGGCGAATTCTTCCGTTCGAAACGGTTGGACAGGAGTGCTGTCCGATCAGTATCTGTTCAACTGTACTGGTGGACACTGTGTGCGGTTCCGACTGTTTTCGGCGGATTGTCCGGGATAGTCGTCTGCGTTCAGCAGTAGTCTACGCATCAATGGCGAGTGATGTGGTAACATTTAACATACTACTCCGAGAACTACGTACCGAGGGGGAGCCACGATGACTCTCGAAACCGTTTCCCGGTACGATCCGACTCGGAGTTTCGAGGGTGGTGATCATGCCGTAGTTATCGGGGCCGGAATGGCCGGTCTGTGCGCGGCTCGAGTTCTCGCCGACGGGTTCACCGAAGTCACGATCGTCGAGCGAGATTCGCTGGCCGACGAGCCAGTTGCCCGTCGCGGGGTTCCCCAATCCCAACACATCCATGTCCTTCTTGAAGGAGGACGGGCCACGCTGGAGGACCTGTTTCCGGGCTTCGGCGAGGAACTGCTCTCGGCTGGCGGCGTGTCACACGATGCCGCGCGTGACGTAAAATTCTACATGGAAGGTGATTTTCTCGCAAACGGTCCCCGGCGCTGCACCGTGTACGGTGCGACCCGGCCACTGTACGAGCAGGTAGTACGCGAGCAGGTCGCTGCGCTTGAGGGCGTTCACTTCCGCTCGAACAGCCAGTTCACTGACTACCTCGTTACGGATGCAGCAACGAGCGTAACGGGCATTCTGGTGCAGGATGAAGGCGGGGAGACGACGGCGATTACTACCGACCTGACCGTTGATGCCACCGGCCGTACGAGCCGGACCCCGCGGTGGTTGGACGAGCACGGGTACACTCGGCCGTCCATTGACGAGGTTCGTATCGACGTGGCCTACAGCAGCACCACTGTCGAGCGTCCTGCTACCGACCGCCGCGGTATCATCGTGACACCCTCACCGCAGCGCCCTCGCGGCGGCACGTTCGTCCCCGTCGAAGGCGGACGATGGGTGATGACGTTGTGGGGGATGCACGGTGATGCTCCCCCGACCGATCCGGCGGGCTTTGCAAACTTTGCAGCCAGTCTTCCCGTTCCCGACCTGAAGCGGATGCTCGACGACCAGCCGTGGCGAACCGACGATATCGCACACTACCCGTTTCCGTCCAACCTTCGCCGCCGATACGAGGACCTTGACCGATTCCCGGAGGGACTGATCGTTATCGGCGATGGGGTCGCCAGCTTTAATCCCATCTACGGCCAGGGCATGTCGGTTGCGGCCTTCGAAGCCGCCCAGCTCCAACACGCGCTCGCGGCGGATAGTCACACGAATCTCGCGCCTCGATTTTTCGACCGAATCGAGGAGACGGTGGATCTGGCGTGGAACTTGGCGGTCGGTAGCGACCACCAGTTCCCCCAAACCGAGGGGCCGAAACCGCGCGGAACGGATTTCCTGAACTGGTATCTATCTCGCTTTCTTCGGAAGGCCCACACCGACGGCGAACTCTGGGAACTCTTCTTCAGCGTGCAAATGATGGAGAAACCACCGACCGCACTACTGCGCCCCCGCGTCGTCTGGCGCGTGTTCAAGCCATAGGTGAATACAGACCGCGTGCTCTTCGTTCCCGTGAAGCGAATACCGCATAGTGGTCGCGATAGCTTCTGCCGTGTTGAATAGTGCTAGGCCGGACGTAGAGCGGATCACAGAGCGATTCTATGATGATTAGAGAACTGAACTGTCAGACGTCACTCCTAACGCCATGCTATCGGCTGATTCGATCACGATTCAATACGGTGTTTGCGAGCGCAGTAAACGATTTCTTCGGACTGCCACCGCGCTCTCGTCGCCCACTCTCACAGAAGCGCTTAAAATGGATGTTGAACGTCTCATAGCGACTCTGAGAACTAACGACTTGCTATGGTAAAATAGAGATACCCGCTGTTAGTCGGAGATATGGACGAAACAGCTATAGACACCCATGTTGACCCTGGCTTTGGTCATTATGACCCGAATAGAAGTTGAAGAGGAGGTAGAACTGTTCGTCCAAGACTGGGGATCTGGTACTCCGTTCGTGTTTGTCCACGGATGGCCACTGAACCACAGAATGTTCGAATACCAGTTCATCCAACTCCCGAGGGAGGACATCCGGTGTATCGGTATCGATCTCCGTGGCTACGGACGATCTAGTAAACCGTGGAGTGAATACGACTTCGATACGTTCGCCGACGATCTCAAGACGGTTCTCGATGAACTCGATGTCGATGACGTAATACTTGTGGGTTTTTCAATGGGCGGCGGGGTGGTAACCCGGTATATGCACCGACATAACGAAGAATATATACGAAAACTTGTTTTGCTTGGTGCTGCGAGCCCTCTCCTGGCCGAAAAGCCCGACTTCCCGGAAGGCATCGATAAAGCTGCGTTCACGGACCTCGCTGAGGGATGCTACCGCGACCGACCAACGGTAAGTAGTGACTTCACCGATTCCATGTTTCATTCTGCACCGAGTCCTGCGCTGAAAGAGTGGTTCCAGAGTATGAGCATGGAATCATCGCCGCAAGCCATGGCCGATTCCATCGAAGCGGTCGGTGACATGGATCTGCGTGCTGACCTCACGGACATCTCTGTTCCGACGCTCATCTGTCATGGCGTTCACGATCAGGCTTGTCCGTTCGAGCTGACGGCGGAGAAACTCCACGATGGAATTGCAAACACGGAACTCGTTCGCTTTGAGGAGAGTGGCCATGCACTCTTCTACGAGGAAAAGGAGAAACTCAACCAAGAGTTGATACAATTCGGTAAATAATTCATTCGCAGTCGTTTCTAAACGTTTTTCTCCAGTGCCTGGGTCGGTAGTTTAGTGAAGACTCAGGCGAAGAAACGATCCCAGCATGCAAACCGCTCCCTGGAGTCACCTCGCCGCTGCTTTCTCCCCGGCACCACTCACCGGTCGACTCGCACAATAAATCGCCGGTATTTAGCCGGTCTCGACCGTGGCTGTTGCTAGAGCCCGCTATGGAACCGCCACACCGACCTCGATCTCGTCGATCCCGAACCCGCCCTCGCTCTCGAACCTCCCCTGCCGACGGCGAGGCGAACGCGTCGCGACGCCGTTTTCTCGGCGCGACCGCGACTGCAACCGCCGCGGCGACGGGCCTCGCCGGCTGCGTCGACCTGCCGAACACGCTCGGCGGCCTCGTCGACGGCTCCGAAGACGTCTCCCTGTTCCAGAACGACCTGCGGCGACTCGGCTACTACCCCGACGAGGTCGTCCCCGACGCCGTACACGTCGACTGGACCTTCCCGATCAACTACGTCGGCCACACCGCAGCCAAATCTAGCCCCCTCCCGACGCCCGACGGCGAGACGATCCTGTTCGCCGGCGACACCGGCCGCGTTCACGCCTACACGCCCGCGGGCGAACTCCGCTGGACGACTCAAACCGGCGCGACCGAACTCGGCTTCCACGGCTCCCCCGCCATCGTCGGTGATACCGCCTACATCGGCGGCTACGACGGCGACCTCTACGCGCTCGACACCGACAGCGGCGACACCGTCTGGCGCACCCGCTCCGCCGAACTCGACGGCGCGCTCGCGATCGGCTCGAGCCCGGCCTACCACGACGGCACGCTGTACGTCATCTCCGAATTCGCCCCGCCCTCGAGCGGTGCGCTCTGGGCGATCGACCCGAACACTGGCGACCCAACCTGGAGCGACGACCGCATTTGGGGGCAGGCCCATCCCTCGCCGACGATCGACCTCGACGCCGGACGGATACTCGCCGGCTCGAACGACGGTGCCGTCTACTGCTGGGAGTTTCCCGAACTCGAGTTCAGTTGGCAATACCAGGCCGACGCGGACGGCGAAGAAGCCGCGGATGGTGCGTTTCGGAAGGGTGCCCAGATCAAGGGGACCGTCGCGGCCCACGACGGCTACGGCTACGTTGGCAGTTGGGACAACAACTTCTACTGTCTCGATCTGGCGGACGGCGAGGAGGAGTGGGTGTTCGAGACGGGAGCGTCGGTGATGTCGAATCCGGCGGTCGATGTCGAAGAAGATATCGTCTACATGGGAAGCGACGACAACTACGTCTACGCGCTCGATGCCAAATCCGGCGAGGAACTGTGGTCGACGGACGTCAACGGGCGCGTCATCGGGGCGCTGACGGTCACGGCCGAAACGGTGCTCGCCGGCTCGTACGATTCGCACCTGTACGCACTGGACAAGGAGACCGGAGACCGTCGCTGGCGCGTCGAAAACCGCGGGCGGGTCACCAGCGCTCCAGTTCCCGTCGACGGGCGGATCTACTACGCCGAGCGCGGCGTGATTTCGAATTACTACGACGATGACGAGGAGACGACGCTCGAGGAACCGGGGCACGCGTACTGTCTGGTCGCCGACGACTGAGACTCAGTACCAGTCTCGCCGGTACGAAAGCGTGCATTCAAGTATTTGCCGGGATTGTTCCCGCGTATGCAAGATCAGGGACGCTCTACGCGAAAGCGAACCGGCGGTCGACTGAAGAACGTTCGCAAGCGCCGAAAGGACGAACTCGGCCGACTGCCGACGGAGACGCAGGTCGGCGAACCGCGCTTCCGGACCGTCGATGTCCGCGGTAACGACACGAAGACGCGTGCACTCGCGACGGACGTTGCAAGCGTCAATACCGGCGACGAGACGGTCGCCGCGGACATCGAGGACGTCGTCGAGAACGACGCGAACCCGAACTACGTCCGCCGAAACATCATCACGAAGGGTGCCGTTATCGCGACCTCCGAGGGTGAGGCCCGCGTCACGTCCCGGCCCGGCCAGACCGGCCAGGTCAACGCCGTGTTGCTCGATAACTGATCGACGCCGACTCGATCCTCTTCGACGCTGGTTCCGTAGCTCCAGCAGTGGCCGAATCCGACGCCTATTCTGTGGCCCTGTCGGATCCCTGTCGGCAGCCACGAACGAATCAACTGCTGAGAACTGCGACCGGTTGCAGACGGGACAGCAGGACCAATACGCGGTGACTCGTCGCACCCGTCCGCTCTCGCTACGCCGACGATTTGTTTTCAGGGTGCCTCTCTCACGCCGACACCCGCACCGGTCACTACCGAAGGGATCGGTGGGGTCGGTTATTTTATAGTAGCGCCTTGCTAACTAGTACGTATGCTCGCTCCGTTCGCCGCCGTCCTCTCGTTCATTGTCGTGCTCGCGGGGACCCTCTGTCTTTACGAGTTCTTCCTGTACGATGCGGACGAGAAGGCGGCGGCCCCTGTCCGGTCGCGCATATATCTCGGTTCCGTCCTCCTCTTGGTGTTACTCGGCGTGGGCGGACTGGTTGCGATCGCCACGAATGCCGTCTCCCAGATGACGGTACTCGGACTCATCGGTATCTTCGGGGCGTTCCCGGCGTTCGCCCAGTACCTGTTTCACCGACAGATTGACGCCGAGACGGGACCGCTGGCCCGTCGCGTCTCCGACCGCTGGTCGTGATCGTGGATTGCACACCGGATTTCAATTGAATTCGAGTCAAACCCGCCGCGGCGGAACAGTGCGGAGAACGAACGCTGGCGCCCGGAGAACCGGTTAGAGTTACGATTACGATTAGGGCCGCGGAGCCGCCTTCTGCAACGCCGTCTCGGCGATGTTCCCACCGTAGTCTGCGCTTCGCGAAAGCGAGTCGACGATCAGCCCGAGCGACTGGGCCTGGACGGGATCGAGTTCACGGAGCATGTCGTCGATCGTTCGGGTATGTTCGTCGATTTCGACGACGGCCTGGCGGGCGGCGTGTCCCAGCCGATTCGCTTCTTCGGAGTCGTCGGCGACCAGCGCGTCCATCGACTTCTCTAAGACGTCGGCAGCGTCCTTGTGAAGCGCAACGACCGCCTCGGCGACCGATTCCGGAATCTCCTGGAGTTTGAGCGCGAGATTGCTGATCTTGGTGGCGTGGTCGGCGATGCGCTCGAGTTGGCGCGCGCTCGAGTGGTAGTCGAAACAGTCCTCGCGGGGTACGCCGAGTTCTTCCGCGGCGCGCGGGGAGCGAAGCGTCGCCCGGAAGATGCGCGAGACGACGAGCCAGAGTCGGTCGACGTCGTCGTCGCGCTGGATCACGTCGAGTGCGATGTCGTCGTCGTTCTCGACGAGGGCGGTGATCGCATCCGCGAGCATCGAACTCGCGATCAGGCGCATGCGCGAGACGGCGTTGACGATCGAGAGTTCGGCGGAGTCGAGCAGATCCTGGATGACGACGCTGTCGTTCGTCTCCTCTAAAACTTCGACGCCGACGAGGCTCTGCGTGGCGTTCCGAATCGCCCGCCGCTGGTCGGTCGTGATCCGGGTCGCCTCGAGCCGGATGAGGTCGAACCCGCTGACGTACATGGTCATCACGGCCCTGGTCAGGCGTTCGCCTTCGAGATCGGAGACGTCGAGCGTTCCTTCCTGGCGCTCGGTGTCGCTCGCCGGCGTGAGCAAGAGCGCATCGTCCTCGGGATAGAACTCGACTGTCGTTCCGGCCTCGACATCGTTTTCGGTCGCCCACGTCTTGGGCAGTGAGACGGTGTACGTCGACCCGCCGGTCACCTGAACCTTCCGCGTTTCCATACCGGAGGTGTTTGAGCGTTCGAATATAAATACTCTGCTATCTATAGAGATCAATGCCAACTATAAAACGGGCGTGTTGGGACCAGAAACGCACTATTCACCGATGACGATGGCCATCAGAACGAATAGTGTGGCTGAATACATATAACTGAGGATCACTCCGGAACCGTTCCGTCTGTATGCGAGACGACAGCAATACAGTATAGACGTTCAAAGCTACGTGGAGACTACTGATTCGTAACGACTTCGTAATCGTTCGTCATCCAGGCGCATGGCGGGGGTGACGACTAGACTGGCTATCTAGCTCATTGCGGAAACTCAGGATGGATATTATATATAGATATATAGCCATCATAGTAGAGTACTTATTTAGGTGCTGGCGAGTCTTCAGTGATGTCGAGAGATACCACGGCGTCCTTGCCGACCGGACTCGGTCGGCGTGATTTTCTCGCCGCGGCAAGTGTTGCTCTCTCCGGCGGAATGGCCGGTTGTGCCGGTGTCTTCGCCGAAGAGGGCAATCAAGTGAATATCGCGGGAAGCAGTACCGTGTTTCCCGTGACCGAGGCGATCGCTTCCGCATTCTCCGAGGAAAACCCGACCGTCAACCTCTCGCTCAGTAAAACCGGGACCGGCGGCGGGTTCGGGAACTTCTTCTGTGCGGGACGGACCGACATTAACAACGCGAGTCGGGCGATCGCCGACGCCGAAATCGAACAGTGTGGAGAGAACGATATTACGCCGATCGAGTTCCAGGTCGCGACGGACGCGTTGACGGTCGTCGTCAATCCCGAGGCCGACTGGGTCGATTGTCTTACCGTCGACGAACTCCACGATATCTGGCGCGCCGGTGGAGCCGAGCGCTGGAGCGATATCAACGAAGACTGGCCCGACGAGGAGTTCGAACTGTACGGCGCTGCGACGACCTCCGGCACGTTCGATTACTTCAACGAGGCAATCATCGGCGAGGAGGAAAACCACCGAAGCGACTACCACGCGACCGAGCGCGACCGAACGATCGTACAGGGCGTGCAGGGATCGGAATACGCGATGGGCTACTTCGGCTTCTCGTATTACAGCGAAAATCCGAACTCGATCAAGGCGCTCTCGATCGACGACGACGGCGCTTGCGTGGAGCCCTCGATCGAGACGGCGATGTCCGGTGAGTATACCCCGCTCTCGCGGCCGCTGTTCATCTACGTCGCGAAGGAATCGCTCGCAGATCCAGCCGTCCGCGACTTCGCTCGCTTCTATATGGAACGAGCCGCGACGGACCTGGTCTCCGAAGTCGGGTACGTCCCGATCACCGAGGATCAACGCGATGAAAACGTATCGAAACTCGACGAGGCGATCGCCGAGGTGACCGAATGAGCCAGCCAGACTTCTCTCACGACGGCATCCGAACCGCGCGCGGCACGGCATTTCGCTATCTCTTCATGCTGTGTGCGCTCCTGTCGATCCTGACCACCGTCGCCATCGTCGCGACGCTTCTCATCGACGCGATCGATTTCTTCGCGACCGTCTCGCCGATCGAGTTCCTCACGGGAACGCGGTGGAGTCCGACGAACGACCCGGTCGCGTTCGGCGTGTTGCCGTTGATTTCGGGCACGTTGATCATTACCCTCGGCTCGGCGCTGGTCGCGCTGCCGATCGGATTGCTGACCGCGATCTACCTCAGCGAGTACGCCTCCGAGCGCCGACGAGCCTACCTCAAGCCGGCGCTCGAGGTGCTGGCTGGCGTGCCGACGGTCGTCTACGGCTACTTCGCGCTCGTCTACGTGACGCCGGCGCTGGACACGATCTTACCGCTCTCGACGTTCAACGCGCTCTCGGCATCGATCATGGTGGGAATCATGATCATCCCGATGGTGTCCTCGATCAGCGAGGACGCGATGAGCGCAGTCCCGGACTCGCTTCGACAGGCCAGTTACGGACTCGGGGCGACGAAGTTTACCGTCTCGACATCCGTCGTCGTGCCGGCAGCGCTTTCGGGAATCATCTCGTCGTTCATCCTCGCTCTCTCGCGGGCGATCGGCGAAACGATGATCGTCGCGATCGCAGCGGGGCAGACACCGCGGATGGTCGATCTGACCGATCCGGCGGGGATGTTCCTGGATTCGATCCAACCCATGACTTCTGCCATGGTCCAGATCGGAACCGGCGACATCGTCGGTCAGGGAGCCGCTTACAAGAGCCTCTTTGCAGTCGGGCTCACCCTGTTCGTCATCACCTTCGTCATGAACCTCGTCAGTGAACTCGTCGCCTCGCGCTACCGGGAGGTGTATCGCTAATGGCTGCCGATACGCAGGAGGCGTCGGTCGACTCCGGGTTTGGCCAGATCAGCCGTACGAAAGACGTGGCGTTCCGGCTGCTCGCACTGGCGGCGACGCTCATCGGCATCGTCTCGCTCGCGGCGTTGCTCCTGAACGTCGCCGTCGACGCGGTTGGCTGGCTCGACTGGGGGTTCCTCACGAACCCGCCCCATCCGAACCCGAACAATGCCGGATTCCTGCCAGCGCTCGTCGGCTCCATCGCGATCATGATCATGATCGCGCTCGTCACCTTCCCGCTCGGTGTCGGGGCTGCGATCTACCTCGAAGAGTACGCCAGTGACGGCTACCTCACGCGGTTCATCCAGCTCAACATCGCCAATCTTGCGGGCGTTCCTTCAGTTGTGTACGGTCTGTTAGGGCTGGGGCTGTTCGTGGGGCTCTTTAACATCGGCTACGGGTCGGTGCTGGCCGCGGCGTTTACCGTCGCCTTGCTCATCCTGCCGATCGTGATCATCTCGGCACAGGAAGCGATACGATCGGTCCCCGACTCGCAGCGACAGGCATCCTACGGGATGGGCGCGACGAAGTGGCAGACGATCCGGAACGTCGTTCTTCCACGGGCAATGCCCGGGATCATGACCGGGACGATCCTCGCACTCGGTCGCGCAATCGGCGAGACGGCACCGCTGATCATGATCGCGGCACCGACGACCGTCTTCGGGGTCCCGAACAGCCTTCTCAGCAAGGTTAGCGCCATGCCCTTACAAATCTACAACTGGGCGTCGTACCCGCAGACTGAGTTCCAGTACGGCGTCGTTGCGGCTGGCGTCGTGACGCTGCTCGTGATCCTGCTAACGATCAACTCGGTCGCGATCATCATCCGGAATCGATATCAACAGCGAACCTGACAATGACTAACAAACAGATGACGTCCTCGGAAACGGAACAGACTGACGACCAGCAGCCCAATCCCACGCCGGGCACCGATAGTCTCGCGGACCGCGGAACCGATATCGGCGTCGAGACGAGTTCACGAGACGATCCGGCGACGGTGCCCGACCGAACGATCATCGAGTCGCGCGATCTGGACGTGTACTACGGCGACGACCAGGCGCTGAACGGGATTTCGATGGAGATCCCCGAACAGCAGGTGACGGCACTCATCGGGCCCTCGGGCTGTGGGAAATCGACGTTCCTGCGCTCGATCAACCGCATGAACGACCTCATCGATATCGCCCGCGTCGACGGGGAGTTGTTCTTCCGCGAAAAGGACGTCTACGACGACGATGTCGACCCGGTTGCGTTGCGCCGGCGGATCGGCATGGTGTTCCAGTCGCCGAACCCGTTCCCGAAGAGCATCTACGACAACGTCGCCTACGGGCTCCGGGTGCAGGGCCAGGACGACAACTTGGACGAGAAGGTCCACACGGCCCTCGAACGCGCCGCGTTGCTCGACGAGGTCGAGGATCAACTCGACTCGAGCGGCCTCGATCTCTCGGGCGGCCAACAACAGCGCCTGTGTATCGCGCGGGCGATCGCGCCCGACCCCGAGGTCATCCTGATGGACGAGCCGGCGTCGGCGCTCGACCCCGTCGCAACCTCGAAGATCGAGGATCTGATCGAGGATCTGGCCGAGGAGTACACGGTGATTATCGTCACCCACAACATGCAGCAGGCGGCGCGTATCTCCGACAAGACCGCCGTCTTCCTCACCGGAGGAAACCTCGTCGAGTTCGACGACACGACGAAAATCTTCGAGAACCCGGAAAGCGATCGGGTCGAGGATTACATCACGGGCAAGTTCGGGTAGTCGACGATCGGCGCTCCGCTTCGGAAGGGTATAGTGGCGCTCCGCTTCGACAGGTTGTTCGCTGTTCTGGGCTTCGCTTCGGCGTTTTTTTCTCTCTCTCTCTCTCTCTCTCTCTCGTTCCCTTTCCGATTCGCACTCGGTTTTCCACGCTCCACGCTCTCCGCTCCACGCTCAGCGTTCAGCGCTCGGGCGGTCGGTTCGTCACCGAGTTGCACGTGCACCGCGAATCTTTAGGGACAGGGTCGAAGTCGCGGCCAATAGGTGTCACCGATGTCAATCAGAGGCGTTGTCTACCACGACTCCCACGACGTATCGGTCGATGAAATCGACGAACCGACGCTCGAACACCCGAACGACGCGATACTCGACGTGACGACGACCGCGATTTGCGGCTCGGACCTGCACATGTACGAGGGACGGGCCGGCGCCGACGAGGGGATGGTCTTCGGCCACGAGATCATGGGCGAAATCGCCGAGGTCGGCGAGGGCGTCGACACGCTCGAACCCGGCGACCGAGTCGTCCTCCCGTTCAATATCGCCTGCGGGTTCTGCGAAAACTGCGAGGAAGGGAACTACAACTACTGTGAAACCGTCGCGGAGACGCCCGGCGGCGCCTACGGCTACGTCAAGATGGGCCCCTATCAGGGCGGGCAGGCAGAGAAAGTCCGCGTCCCCTACGCCGACTTCAACGCCCTCTCCTTACCCGAGGAGGGCCACGAAGAGGACTTCATCATGCTCGCCGACGTGTTCCCCACCGGCTGGCACGGCACCGAACTCGCCGACCTCCAGCCCGGCGAATCGGTCGCCGTCTTCGGCGCTGGTCCCGTCGGCCTCATGGCTGCTTACAGCGCGAAACTCAAGGGTGCCTCTGAAATCTACGTCGTCGATCGAGTCGAGAGCCGCCTCGAATTGGCCGAGGACCACTGCGACGCGACGACGATCAACTTCGAGGAGACGGATGCAGCCGAGGCCATCGTCGACGCCCACGGCGGCCCGGTAGACAAGGGCGTCGACGCCGTCGGCTACCAGGCGATCGACAGCGAACGCGACGGCGACCACCCCTACGATCACGAACGCGAGAACCCCTCGCTCGTGATCAACCAACTGATTCAGGCGGTCGAAGCGACCGGCAAGATCGGCATCGTCGGCCTCTACATCTCGGAGGAACCCGACCCGCCCGAGCAGGTCGACGAACAGGGATTACTCAACATCGATCTCGGCATCGCCTTCGAAAAAGGCCTCCAGTTCGGCACCGGACAGTGCCCGGTCAAGCGCTACAACCGACGGCTCCGCGACATGATCGTCTCCGGCCGGGCCGAACCGGGCTTTCTCGTCTCCCACGAGGTTGAACTCGAGGATGCCCCCGAGATGTACGAACGGTTCGACGAGCGGGAGGAGGGCGTGACGAAGGTATTGTTGCACCCCTAAGGCGAGGAACAGGCAGCGACGAACCGAGACGAGAGTTCATCGCTACCAATCTTTATCAACCACCAGCGTGCTTTCTGCAGTATGGCCCGCCAATCCTACCAGGAGAAACTCGAAACGCTTCGCGAGGATATCCTCTACATGAGCGAGATCGTCATGGAACGCCTTCGGATGGGGCTTGACGCCCTCGAACAGAAGGACAACGATCTCGCCCGCGAGGTCATCGAAGGCGACAGCGAGGTCAACCAGCAGTACCTCGACCTCGAACAGCAGTGTATCGAACTGCTGGCCCTCCAGCAACCCGTCGCCAGCGATCTGCGGTTTATCGCCGCGTCGTTCAAGATCATCACGGACCTCGAACGAATCGGCGATCTCGCGGTCAACCTCGGCGAGTACACCCTCGACGCCAGACACGACCTCTTCCCCGATGTCGACGTGCAGGAGATGGGCGAGATGACCCTCGACATGATCGAAGACGCGATGCTCGCCTACGACAGCGAAGACACCGACGGCTGCCGCGAACTGGCAGAACGCGACGACGACCTCGATCACTTCGCCGAGCGCGCGAGCGAAATCGTCGTCCGCGACCTCATCGAACGTGAACTCGATTCGCCCGACGAGGTCGAACGGCTTCTGCAGGACGTTTCGCGTCTCCTGTTGACGATTCGAGACCTCGAACGGGTCGGCGATCACGCCGTCAACATCGCCGCACGGACGCTGTACATGGTCGAGAACGACGACGAACTGATCTATTGAGCCGAACGCGAATCAGATCTAAACACCGACAGAGCAAGCGCGAATCAAGCGACAGACCGAAAACAATCCAAACCTGAACGGCGGTCCTCGTTACGTATCTTCGAGTTCAACGCGGCCGGTCGTATCGACCGTGACGGTGCGGCCGGCGTAAGAGAACGTTACGCTGCCGCCCGCACGGTCGAGGGGAGACGAGCCGGCCGACGCGTTACCCGGCTCGGGTTCGAACAGAGAATCGAGCGCCGCTGGGTCGATCACGTTGTAGAGGGGATCGAGTTCGTCCGCGACTTCCATCATGTCGCGGCCGTCCTGGTTCGCAATTGCGGAGATAACGGCGACGCTTAAGGGTTGTTCAGGGTCGGCCTGGTAGACGAACCGGTCGTCATTCGTGGCCGGCTGGGTCGCATCGGCGTGAGTGCTGTGAGGTGTCTGGTTCATGGATCAACTAACGAACGGGAGCCGGGAAAGACCGTCCGTTGACTGGCCAACCTTTTAAGAGAGGGCATCTGCGAGCGTATTCCAGAGCAGATTCGCCTGTCCGCGTCGGAGTCGGGCCGAGAGGGCCTGATCCGAGATATCGAGCTCGGCGGCGACCTCCGAGAGGGTGATTGTCCGCGGGACCTCGAAGTAGCCGCGTTCGAGGGCGGTAAGGAGGGCCTCACGTTGGTGTGCCGTCAGATCGTACTGTGCGGTTTCAGTCCGGTGTTCCTGGTATATTCGCCGGACGAGAAAGCCGATGTCTCGCTCGAGACAGCCCTCGCGATACGCACGAAGCGCCTCTCGAGAGGGGACGCGGGCGCGAACGACGGTCGTTTCTGTAACGACGATGTCCAGAATCCCGATGTCGTGTTCGGCGGCGACCGGATAGGTGAGCTTCGCGGTTGCCTCCTCCGAGAGGACCACGCTGTACAGGCGTCGCTCGGCCAGCGACTCGAGTTCGGCGAACCGATCGACGCTGTCGTCGGCCCCCAGTGCGCGTTCGAACGCGTCGAACTCCTCGCCCATCGCCCAGAAGAGCAGTTTCGGCTCGCCGGTTTCGGTCCGGTAGAGCTCCTCGATCCGCAACGTTTCGATCGCCGACGCTGCGGTGCGAAGGATCGGCGTTTCCAGTTCGAACTCGACGATGAGGGACACGGGTTGGTATCCAGGTTGTGGCCCGATGATTGTTCGGGTGGGACGAGCAAGCGGTGGCGCTACAATGGAATCTACTCGAGATCGCGCTCGCCCGTCGCCATCGTAATTTCGCCATCGGCCCGGATCGTGCCGTCGATTTCGGCGCCGGGCCCGAGTTCGAGATCGGCACACGACACGTCGCCGAGGATGCGCGCGTCGTCGGTGATCGTCACGTCGCCGTTTCGCGTCGTCAGGTCGCCGTGGATGCGCGTTCCATCGCCGACGGTTACGTCGTCGCGGGCGCGGAGACTCCCGAAGATATTGCAGTCGTTCCCGACGACGATCGTTTCGGCGCGGACGTTGCCGTGGAGCCGACAGTCGTCGCCGATCGTCGCGGGCGTCGAGACGCGCCAGGCGTCGTCGCCGACCGTTGCGTTCCCGGGGATGACGAGCGGCTCCGTGTCGGGGTCGTCTTCGTCCGCATCCTCGTCGACGAGTTCGGAGATCAGCCGCTGGGCGGTGTCTTCCTCGCCGATCAAGAGGAGGTGTTTGAGGTAGACGAACATGAGGACGATCGTCGGCATGGGGTTGCGGATGACGATCCAGCCGTTGGCTTCGAATCCCTCTTCGATGTCCACGTCGTCGCCGATGTCCAGGTCGCCGGCGACTTTGAGTTCGCCTTCGATATGCACTCGCTCGCCGATATAGGCGTCTTGGCCGACGAGGACGTTCTCCGCAACGTCACACCACATGTCGAGGCGACAGTCGCCTTCGGCTTCGATCTCGCCGTCGACGGAGACGCTCTCGCCGGCGAGGACGTTCCGACCGCGCACGCCGAACTCGATGGTCGAGCGACTGCCGATCAGTACGTCTCCATCGGTTTCGAGGGCGACTTCCTTGGCTTCCGTCCCGTCGGGAACGACGAGTTCGTCGAGCGGGTCCCTGTGTCCGGCCACACTCTCACCCAATGTGAGTGCCCGGTAATAAACCTCGCGCGTCGTCCGCCGTTCGTCTGACGCCTGTTAGCGGAGTATCACCATCGCGGTCCGTCCGGACGGAACCGTCGGCCCGTGGCCGCGTTCGGTTCCTTTTACATCCCCCATCGCGTACACCAGGCCATGACAACGCTTGCATTCGACGACGACGGCGTCGATGTCGTCTACGAAGGCACCGAGTTTCGCCTCGAACGCGAACTCATCGAGGAAGCCGTCGAGAAGTCCTACTACGACGTGACCGATCACGAGGTCCTGCAGATGGTCGCCGAGCAGCCGAACCTCCAGGGCGAGCCGCGCCGCGTCGGCGATATTCTCGCATAGCGCGCCGAACTCGCGTCGGTCGGTCGCCGGTCGTCGGTGGATTTTGCCGTGTGGGTTTTGCCGTTCCCGTTTGCCACGTTCACGCCTGCGTCGCGTCCAGCGTTGCACTTGCAGCCCGAATCACCAATGGATCGGTTCACCCGATTACGTATCGGACTGACACGCTATGGAACGAGTCAAACTGGCGCACGTCGGCGACGAGCGGCGGACGTATCGACCGGACGGGACGGAACTCGCTTTCGCGCGGAGAACCGGCCCGACGGTGGAACCATGACCGCCCAGCCGAACGACGCCTCGCTTGCGACAGCGGACGAGCCGGCCACGCCCTCGAGTCGTTCCGAATCCGGTCCGACCGGCAACGTCGGACGCTGGGACCGACTCGGCTCCGCCGCGCTCGGCGGCATCCTCCTCGTCCGCGGGCTCCGGAAACGCTCGCTCGGCGGCGCGGCGACGGCACTCGTCGGCGGGGCATTGGTCTCCCGCGGCGTGCGCGGTCACAGTCACCTGTACCGCCGTCTCGGCGTGAACACGGCGGGCAACGAGTACCGAGACCCCGAACCGCGAACTGACTCCGCCACGGTCGAACGCTCGATCACCGTCGGGAAGCCGGCAGACGAACTCGTCTCGTACTGGCGGGACCCGGAGCAGTTGTCGCGTCTCGTCGGCCACTTCGCCGACGTGACCACCTGGGGCAAAGACCGATACAACTGGCGCGTATACGGTCCGCTCGGGCAAACGATCGAATGGGATACGCAACTCGTCTCGGACCGGCCCGATACGGAGCAGCCCGACGGGGACCGGTCGGACGCGACTCGATCCGACGACGACCTGCACTGGGAGACGATAGAGGATGCACCGATTCCTCACGACGGAACGGTCGAGTTCCGTCCGGCACCGGGCGACCGCGGAACCGAGGTGACGCTTCGAGTGCAGTACGACCCGCCCGGCGGTGCACTCGGCACTGCGGTCATGCGATGGCTCGATGTCGCCCCCGACGTACTCGTCGGCACGACGCTCCGCCGGTTCAAGAGCCTCGCCGAAACGGGAGAAATCCCGACGCTCGAGGCCAACCCCTCCGCTCGCGGAGCGGGTGATCTGGTATGAGCATGCGCGCACTGTGCTGGCACGACGTCAACGATCTGCGCGTCGACGACGTGCCCGAACCCGAACTCGTCAACCCGCGCGATGTCGTCCTGCGAGTGACGATGACGACGGCCTGCGGGTCGGACCTGCACTTCATCGACGGCTACCTCCCTACCATGCGCGAGGGCGACGTGATCGGTCACGAGTTCATGGGCGAGGTCGCGAAAGTCGGCCGCAAGGTCGAGGGCGTCGAGGAGGGGGACCGCGTCGTCGTCCCCTCGTTCATCGGCTGCGGGAGCTGTGGCTACTGCCAGGATGATCTCTGGTCGCTCTGTGACAATACGAACCCGAACGCGGCGCTACAAGAACCCGTTCTCGGCGACACGACCGCCGGCATCTACGGCTACACGCACGCCTTCGGCGGCTACGCGGGGTCACACGCCGAGTACGTCCGAGTGCCCCACGCCGACGAGAACTGTTTTCACGTGCCCGATGAACTCGACGACGAGCAGGCGCTGTTCGCCTCCGATGCCTGGGCGACGGGCTACATGGGCGCTGACTTCTGCGACATCGAGGAGGGAGACACCGTCGCCGTCTGGGGCTGCGGCGGCGTCGGACTGATGGCCCAGCAGAGCGCCGCCCTCATGGGTGCCGAGCGCGTGATCGGGATCGACCGGTTCCCGGAGCGGCTGCGACTCGCCGAGCGGGAGGCGGGCTCGGAGACGATCGACTACACCGCGGTCGACAGCGTCGTCGACGCGCTCAAAGCCACGACCGGCGGGCGCGGTCCGGACGCCTGCATCGACGCGGTCGGCATGGAGGCCCACGGCACCGGCCCGGCTCACGCCTACGACCGCGCGAAGCAGCAACTGAAGCTACACACCGACCGCGGCGAGGCGCTCCGTCAGGCCATCGTCGCCTGCCGCAAGGGCGGAACCCTCTCGATCCTGGGAGTCTACGGCCTGATGGATAAGTTCCCGCTCGGAATCGTCATGAACAAGGGTCTCACCGTGCGCACGGCCCAGCAACACGGCCAGCGGTACGTGCCGGACCTGCTCGAGTACGCGGCCGAGGGCGAGATGGATCCCTCGTACCTGGCGACCCACGAACTCGAACTCGAGGAATCCCCGCGGGGATACGACCTGTTCAAGCACAAGGAAGACGGCTGCGTTCGGCCGGTGTTCGTGCCGTAAGGTCGACCCGGTCCCGGTCTCCCTGGCGGCTCACGACGGTACGTCGACCGCTGGCGAGTCGGATTCGGGCGTCGACTCGTCGAAGAACCCCGCAACGCCCTCGAGTTCGAGAACGAACTCGGGTCCGAACGCGCCGGCCGGCGTCCGGAAGCCGTCCTCGGTCTCACCGTCGAGGACGCGCTCGGTCGCCGCGACGGCGGCGTCGACGGTGACGACGTAGGGGTCCGGCGTTTGCAGGCGGGAGACGGCTCGCTCACCGCCGTTCGTGTCTTCGGTATCGGCGTCAGCATCGTCCGCGGCTCCGGACCCGCGCTCGTCGTCACCCTCCTCACCTTCCTCCTCACCTTCGACCCGCGCCTCACCCCAGAGGTACGCCGAACCGCGCTTTCGCGACCACGAGCCGGGCCCCTCGCGGACCAGCCCCGCGAGTTGCTTCATCCCCTCTCGGACGGGCGTCGCGGCGAGCAGCGGCGTGAGGTACTGGTGGGATTGCAACGCGAGCCGCGCTGGCCGGGGTGCGATCGCGTAGACTGAGACGTTCTGAATCCCGGTCGTGTAGTGAGCCGTCGACACGTCGCCCATCGGCATCGTCACCGCGGAGCGTTTGCCGCGGCCGAAGTCGATGCGCCGCGTTCGCCACGCGGCCGGAACGTGTTCGAGCCGGCCGTCACGGTAGATCGCACCGCCGTCCTCGATCCCTTCGATGACCGTCCTGACCGTTCCGATCGACGGCGGGCGAAACGAGTCGACGCCCAGTTCGAGCGCGTCGGCGTCGGGGAGGCGCTCCGCGAGGTGGGCGGCGAGGCAGTCCATCGGCACCGCCGAGAATCCGACCGCCGGGAGGAGCGTGACGCCGGCGTCGCTCGCGTCGTCGCCCCGCTTTCTGATACCCTCGATAACGGGGATTTCGCCGGTGATATCGACGTAGTCCGTGCCGGTTCGCAGACAGCCCTCGACGAGCGGGTCCGCCGTGTTCGAGAACGGGCCGGCGCAGTTCAACACGCAGTCGACATCGTCATCGTCGAGCGCGTCGGTGACGACGGCCGGATCTTCGAGGGGGAACACGCGGCCGGGCCGCTCGAGTTCGTCGACCTGCTCCGCGAGCGCCTCGCGGTCGCGGCCGGCGAGGAGCACGTCGAGGTCGCGGTCGATCGCCTCTCGGGCGACCAGGTTTCCGACGAACCCGTAGGAGCCGTACAGCAGGACTGATGGTGAGGACATACGCACGAATCCGATTTCCCGGTGGGTAAACGATGGCCCGGCGAGCGCCGCCCGCGCTGTGAGCGGCGCGAATCGGCCCGGGACGGCTACTCCTCGCGGTCGGCGCGGTCGTACCGCTCCGCCGCGGATTCGAATCCGAACTCGTCGCGTTCGCGGCCGCGCCGTCCTTCGAGTTCGGCGATCGCCTCGGGGTCGGGTGCGGCGTCGTCGGTGATCCGCGCCCACGAGTTGTGGACCTTGGCGTGGCACCAGCGACAGAGGTAGACCGTAATCTCGTGAGAGAGCGTCTCGCCGTCGTCGGCGTCTTCGGAACGCGTCGCGTTCCGATTGCTCGATGGACGATGGCCATCGTTGTAGGACAGGTGGTGTTCCTCGAGTAACGGCCGTTCGTCGTCGTGAGTCAGGCGCTTCTCGGCGAGCCCGCAGCGGACGCACTCGCGGTCGCGGTTGCGCGAGCGAAAGTGCGGACAGTCGGCCCACGTCTCGTCCGTCTCGGGGTCGACGACGGGGCAGGCGTAGTCCTCGTCGGCGCGCTCGCGAGCGAACTCGGGGTCGTGCTCGTAGTGGTCGAAGGCGTACCGACACTGCCCTTCACCCGTGAGATGGTCGCAGACGCCGGCGAACTCGTAGGGGTCGTCGACGCCGACGGACGTGCCGTTTGGCGTTCGCTCCATCCTCGACCCGAACCACGGTGTCGATCGGTTTGAACCCCTCGGAGCCTCTCGGAATCGCTCGGAACCGCTCGGAACCACTCGGAACCACTCGGAATCTGCCGCACCCTCGGGACGACATCCACGACTCGCGAGACGGCGCTCCGAGCCGCCGAAACCGGCAGTCTTTTTGCCATCTGCGCATCGATTCGCGGCCGTGCACCTCGTTCACGACGCCGAGACAGCCGACGGCGCGACGGTACTCGCCTCGCAGGTCGAACTCGCGGACTCGCTGCTCGCCCAGACGCGCGGGCTCATGTTCCGACGGTCGCTCCCCGACGAGTTCGCCCTCGCGTTCCGATTCGATTCCGCGAGCACCCGCGACGTACACATGCTGTTCGTCTTCGTGCCGCTCGATGTCGTCTGGGTCGTCGACGGCGTCGTCCAGCGGGTCGAACGCCTCCGGCCGTGGCTCGGCTTCGCCCGCGAGCGAGCGGACACGATCCTCGAACTGCCGGCGGGGGCTGCAGACGGGGTCGAACCCGGCGACGAACTCGTGCTCGCGGACGAGTAGCCCGAACGCGGCAGTCGCAGATAGTACCGTCACCGGCGCGTTTAAGAGGGTGTGCCACGGTAGACCGAGGTACAATGGCACGAGATTCCGTCTCATCGTCGGAGGATAGAGGAAGTCGGGGCGACCCGGCTGGACGCGAAATTCTACGGCGAACGTAGTCACACCGCATCGCTCTGTGGTACTGCTTCTCTACAACCCGCGACAGAAACTGCACCTGATTCTGATATGACTTCGCTCACCCCCGACCAGACGATTCACCCGGACCGAACCGTTCGACTACTCGACACCACGCTTCGCGACGGCGAGCAGGCACCCGGCGTCTCCCTCTCGCCCGACGAAAAGGTCGACCTCGCCCGGGGACTCGAACGCGCCGGCGTCGCCGTCATCGAAGCCGGCAGCGCCTGCACCGGCGCGGGTGAGCGACGAGCAATCTCGCGGGTCACCGACCTCGACCTCGACGCCCTCGTCACCAGTTTCTGCCGCGGGATGCGGACCGATATCGACCTCGCGCTCGAGTGCGCCGTCGACGGCGTCCACATCGTCGTCCCCTCGAGCGACCGCCACGTCGAAGGCAAGGTCGGCACCTCCCGCGAGGACAACCTCGCGACGACGGCCGAACTCGTCGAGTATGCGACCGACCACGACCTCTGGGTCGAAGTCATCGGCGAAGACGGCTCCCGAGCCGACCTTGACTATCTCGAGGACCTCGCCGAAACCTCACTCGACGCGGGGGCGGACCGCTTCTGTTTCGCCGACACCGTCGGCCACACGGGCCCCGAACGGACCACCGAGGCCGTCTCCCGACTCGCCGCTCTCGGCCCCGTCAGCGCCCACACTCACGACGACCTCGGTCTCGGCGTCGCGAACGCGCTCGCGGCCGTCTCGGCCGGCGCGGACCTCGTCCACTGCACCGTCAACGGCCTCGGCGAACGCGCCGGGAACGTCGCCCTGGAGGAGGTCGCAATCGCCCTCTCGCACGTCTACGACGTGGAAACGCTCGAACTCGACGAACTGTACGACCTCGCCCAGCGCGCCGCCCGCGCGACCGGCGTTGAACTCGCGCCGAACAAGGCCGTCATCGGCGAGAACGCCTTCACCCACGAGAGCGGCATCCACACCGACGGCACCCTCAAAGACGACAAGATGTACGAGCCCTACTCGCCCGAGACCGTCGGCCGCGAGCGACGCCTGGCCCTCGGCAAGCACACCGGCCGCGCCGGCGTCGCCGCCGCACTCGAGGAACACGACGTCGAGGCCAGCGACGAGGAAGTCGCCGAAATCGCGACCCGCGTCACCGAACTCGGCGACCGCGGCCGCCGCGTCACCGACGCCGACCTCCTCGCCGTCGCCGAGGACGTAACCGGCGACGACCGCGAGCGCGTCGTCGAACTGCACGATCTCACCGCCACGAGCGGCGGCTCCGTTCCCACCGCGAGCATCCGCCTCGAAGTCGACGGCGAGGACCGCGTCGCCAGCGGCACCGGCTCCGGCCCCGTCGACGCCGCCGTCTCCGCCATCCGCGACGCGCTCGGATCGAACGCCACGGCTGAACTCGAATCCTACCACGTCGATGCCGTCACGGGCGGCACCGACGCCGTCGTGACCGTCGAGGTAACCATGGTTCGAAACGACCGATCCGTGACCGTCGCCCGCAGTGAAGCGGACATCACGCGGGCGAGCGTCGAAGCCATGGTCGACGCGCTCGATCGGTTGCTCGCAGTCGATCAGCAACCGCTCACGCCGGCGGACGACTGAATCCGGCAGCCGACTGAATCCAGCGGACGATCGAATCGGTGAACGGTAAACCGAGTGCCGCGCTTCGATTCGAGAGCACCATGACAAATGCTACAGGTCGAGTGCTACACACCGAGTTCAGCCAGCGATCCGCCCTCCCGAGTCACTGAAACGGCTGTCGACTGAGCACACCCCAGGGATCGAGGAGGTAGATACCGGCCAGAAAGAGCGCGAGGACGATCACGAACACCTGTGCGAGTTCACCGGCCGAACTGGGGAGCCCCGAATCGAGCGACAGGGGGACGGTCATCAGCGCAGCTACCCCGATCCAGAGGGTTCCGATAAAAAGCCGATCGCGACTGATCATGTGGATGTGAACTCGTTCGTGTGCAGCGTTATGAACGCCCCGTATTCGGCGCTCGCTATAACTCGAGGCCGCCGAAGGTGCGCTCTTCGGTTTCGTTCATCCGGTTATCGACCAGATTGACATCGTCGTAGGCGACCGGGCCCTCGACCTGTTCGGCCTCGGATCCGGGTTCGTTGCCGAGGTAGGTGACGTTCGGGTCGGTGTTGTACTCTTCGAGGAGTTTGAACGACGAAGTGTTATCGCCGTACTCGCCGCGCAGGAGTCGCATCGCGTCCTCTTCGGTCATGCCGTCCTCGTCGTCCTCGCTCGCCGGTTCCTCCTCGCCCTCGACGATTGCGATGGCTTCCTGCAGTTCCTCGTCGTCGGGGTCGTGTTCGAGCGCTCGCGCGAGCGGAACGTTCTCGATGTACTGCTGGGGATCGCTGTCGGGATCGTTCATATTCCCGAACTGGATCGCGCCGGGCGGGCAGGCCTCCTCGCAGGCGGTCGTGCCGACCATGTCCTCGCCCATATTGCCGTCCTGGCGGGCCGGATCGAAGATGCACTTCTCCATGACGCCGCGCGGACCGCGGCCACTCACCCAGCGGCCGCGCTCGTCGTACATCATGTCCTCGCCGAGATCCTCTGAGGGGGCCTCGGACGCCGGGTCCTCCCACTGGAAGTAGTTGACGCCGTAGGGACAGGCAACCTGGCAGTACCGACAGCCGATACAGACGTTGTAATCCGTCAGAACGAGGCCACCGTCCTCGCGGGTATGGCGGGCCGTCGTCGGACAGACCTTTTCGCACGGCGCGTCGGTACAGTGTTGACAGGGGCGGATCAGGTAGTTGAAATCCCGCGTGTCCTCGAACTCGTCGGCATCGGGGGATTCGACGGTGCCGTCCTCGTAGGCGAGGATGTACATCCAGTTCGCGCCGTCGTTCCAGTTGTGCTCGTCGTTGCAGGCGACCACGCAGGAGAGACAGCCGTCACAGGTTTCGAGGTCGAGAACCATTCCCCACTGCGTTTGGTCGCCGTCATCTCCTCCATCTTCGTCCGTCTCGTTTTGTATCGCTCCGGCCACCGGATCCGACTCATCGGCGTGCGAAGCCCCCCACGCGCTGAACCCGAAAATACCCGCGCTTGCACCCATCTTCGTGAGTAGCTCCCGCCGTGACTCGTCTTCCGCGCCGAACCGCGACAGCGCCCGGTCGAGTCGTCCCTCCTCGCGGGCCGCCTCGACTCGTTCGGCCATCGGCCGTTCGTCCTCGCCGAACTCGTCGACGACCTCGTCGTGGTACCGGTCGTAGAACGCTTCCTCGGAGAGTTCACCTTTCGTGAGCCGCATCGCGTCTCTGGCCATCTCCATGCCGAGGTCCGTGTCGTACTCGGTCTCCTCGAGCATGTCCCTGAAATCGGTCTGTGCGCTCTCGCCGAGCGGGTGGAATAGCTCTCCGGTTTCGAGGTCAGTCTCGTCAGTCTGTGTGTCGTCAGTCTGTGTGTCGTCAGTCTGTGTGTCGTCCGGCCGTGTATCGTCCGGCCGTGTGTCGTCTGCCGACGGTCCCTCCGAGTCTCGCTTTCGATCTCGTTTCTCGGCGGAGTCATCCGGCTCATCCGGATCGGTTCGATCGCTGCCCGCTCGATCGTCGTGCTCGTCCCGGTCACCTGGATCAGTCATCGTCGCTGCCCACCCCGCTGCCGATCGCACCCTGAATTATGACACTCATTGTCAGGGATATCGACCAGCCCGACGTGAATAATGGGGTCCCCTGCAGATGACGGCGAGCAAAGCGTGCATTTCTCTCGTCCAGCGGCGTTCCGGTACAGCTCGTGCTCGCTACGAGTGCAGGTTGCATCCGAGACCGAGCACACGCTACACGGCGCTCGGAGGTAGCGTCTCGCGAAAAACGCCGAGAGGGAGATTTGAACTCCCGAGTCCGTGGGGACAGCAGATTTCGAATCTGCCGCCTTGGCCGGGCTAGGCTATCTCGGCTCATCCGTTGATACTCGGGTAACGTTTTTACCGGTTTCGATCTCTCTCGGAGTCTGTGGATCGGTCACGTCCGATCGGCTGGCCGCCGTCGGCGATCCTCGAACGGGGGACGCCAGTCGAGGAACCGGTCACGAACGCGTTCCAGCGATCACGGTCCAGTAGAGCCACCAGGAGCGAAAACCATTTGACACGAGCGGCCGAGGACGCTTTCATGGACGTCACCCAGGCCAGCACCGAGTGCACGGCCGTCCTCCAGACGATCGACGACGCCGTCATCTGCGACCGATCCTTCCCCGAGGACATCCTCGTCGGGGTCGTCGGTCGCGGCCACGTCCTCGTCGAGGACGTTCCCGGCACCGGCAAGACGCTGACCGCCCGCAGCGTCGCCACCGCACTCGGCCTCTCGTTCTCCCGCATCCAGTTCACGCCCGACTTACTCCCCGCGGACGTCACCGGCACGCACATCTTCAACGAACGCGAACGCACCTTCGAGTTCAACAAGGGCCCGATCTTCGCGAACGTCGTCCTCGCAGACGAAATCAATCGCGCCCCGCCGAAGACCCAGGCTGCGCTGCTCGAGGCCATGGAAGAAGGACAGGTCACCGTCGACGGCGAAACCCGTCAGCTCCCCGACCCCTTTATCGTGATTGCCACCCAGAATCCGGTCGAACAGGAGGGGACCTTCCCGCTTCCGGAAGCCCAGGTCGATCGATTCCTCGTCAAAACGTCGATGGGATACCCCGACGAGGCCGGCGAAGTCGAACTCTTGCGGCGGCGCGCGGATCGGGAGACGACGAGTCCGTCCGTCGAACGGGTGCTCGAACCCGAGCAGGTCGAACAGCTCCGTCGGGCTCCGGAAACGATTCGGGTTGACGAGGACTTACTGGAGTACATTGCGGCGCTCGCCCGCGAGACGCGAAGCGACGGTCGCGTCGAGGTGGGCGTCTCACCGCGTGGCACACAGCGGTTGTTCGAGGCGGCGCGGGCCTACGCGGCGATTACCGGACGGTCGTACGTCACACCGGACGACATCAAGCGCGTTGCCCGGTCGGTGCTCGCCCATCGGCTCGTACTGACGCCGGACGCGACCGTCAACGGCGTCGACAAATCGCAGGTCGTCGACGGCGTCCTCGAGTCCGTTCCGGTCCCGACGGTCGAGGCACCGGACCAGAACGCGTAGCCGACCGACTCTCAGTCGCGCCGTTATCCGGTGTTATCCGGTGTTTTTCATCCCGGCAGCGATCCCTTTGACCGTCAATCGGAGCGTTCGCTCTTCGATGTCCGTCCGGTGCGAGCGATCGAGCAGGTACGTCTGGAGCAGGTTCAGCGGATCGACGTAGGGGTTTCGTCGCTCCAGGTTTTCGCCCAGCCAGTCGCGGGTGTGCAGTTGCTCACGTTGGCCGATTTGCGTGATCAGGTCGGCCGCTCGCTCGTACTCGTCGAGCAGTCGCGGGAAGAACTGCTCGCGGAGATCCTCGTCCGCGAGTTCAGCGTACTGGGCTGCGATTTCGGGTTCGGTGCGAGAGAGCGAGAGTGCGGCGTTGTCGAGCGTCGTCCGGAAGAACGGCCACGACTCGTACATCTCCTGGAGGGTTTCCACGTCGCCGCCGTCGTCGAGGTACGCGTCGATCCCGGTTGCGATGGCGTACCAGCCGGGTAGGATACACCGCGATTGAGTCCAGGAGAATACCCACGGAATCGCCCGCAGATCCTCGACGGTCCGCTCGCCGGAGCGAGAGGCGGGACGGGATCCCAGGTCGAGGTCCTCGATGACGGTGATCGGCGTCGCCTGTTCGAAGTACTGGACGAAGCCGTTGCTCTCGAGCAGGTCGCGGTACTCCCGGCGGGCGACATCGGCCATGGTCTCCATGGCGTCGACCCACTCCTCGCGGACCTCCTCTTCGGGCTGGTCTTCCGCGTAGAGACGCGCCCGAAGCTGTGCGTTGAGCATCTGTTCGATGTTGCGCTCGGCGATGCGGGGGTTGGCGTACTTCTCGGCGATCGCCTCGCCCTGCTCGGTGAACTTGACCTGGCCCGTCACGGTGCTGTTTGGCAGCGCGAGCAACGCCTCGTTCATCGGGCCGCCGCCGCGCGAGATCGACCCGCCGCGGCCGTGGAACAGCCGCATCGTCACGTCGTGGTCGTCGCAGATCTCCCCGAGTCGGCGCTGGTTCTTGTACAGCGACCAGTTCGCCGCCAGGAAGCCGTTTTCCTTGTTCGAGTCCGAGTAGCCGAGCATGATCTCCTGCGTGCGTCCGCGCGCTTCGAGCGCCTGCGCGTAGGCCTCGTTTTCGAAAAGCGAACCCATGATTCGGCGTGCGCCCGAGAGCGCGTACTCGGTTTCGAGCAGCGGCACGATATCGATCCCGCAGTGTTCGGGCAGAGAGATGACGCCCGACTGATCGGCCAGGAACAGGACTTCGAGGACGTGACTCGGTTCCTCGGTCATCGAGATGCAGTAGGTGTCGATCGCCTCGACGCCGTACTCGGTCTGCCAGTCCGCGAGCCGGTCGAACAGGCGGAGGACGCGAGCGGAATCGTCCGAGAGGTCGGCAGTCGCCGTCAGGTCGATCACCGGCTCGTCCTGCAAGATCGCGTCGGTCAGCAACTCGACGCGCTCGTCCTCCGAAAGGCCGTGGTAATCGACGCCCTCCGCTTCCAGTGCCTCCGCGATCGCGTCAGTGTGTTTCTGCTGGTGATCGCGCAGGTCCAGACTCGCGAGCGAGAAGCTGAACGTCGCGACCTGTCGGCGAATCGGATCGACGTGGGCATCGACCACGCTCTCCGCACCGTTATCCCTGAGGCTCGATGCGATCACCGTCAGATCCGACCGCAATTCCTCGGCGTCGTCGTACCCACCCGGCCGCACATCGCCGACGCGATCCAGTCGCTCTCGCATCAACTTGAGCTTCTGGCGGTACGGCTCGCCCGGATACCGCTCTGCCGCGGTCTCGGCACTCCCCGGCACCCGCTCTCGGTCCGCCTCGAGTTCAGCCTGGAACTCCGGTCCGGTGTCGATCCGACTGCCGTCCTGGCTCAGCACCCCCGACAGTCGCTTGAGTTGCTCGCGGTAGCGCTCGAGCACGACCGAGCGCTGCCGTTCGAGCGTCGTCGCCGTTACCTCCGGGGTCACGTACGGGTTTCCGTCGCGATCGCTTCCCGCCCACGACCTGAACTCGAACAGCTTCGGAATATCGAGATCGCCCGCGACCTCCTCGTCGATCGCGTCGGCGAACTCGTCGTAGATCTCGCCGACCACGTCGAACAGCGTATTCTGCAGATACCACTGCACGTTTCGCGCCTCGTCTTCCGGTTCCGGCTGCCGGTTTCGAACCTGCGGCGTCTGCCAGAGACTCGTCACCTCGGAGTCGACATCCTTCCAGACCTGTCGTTTCTCCTTGTCGGTGAGCAACCGTTCGTCTAAGGTTTCGAGCGCCGTCGCAATCGTCCGAAGCTTCGACTTGACCGTTTTCCGCCGCGCTTCCGTCGGGTGCGCCGTAAACGTCGGCTCGATCAGGACGTCCTCGAGAACCCGCCGTACCGTCTCGATATCTTCGTCTCCGAGTTCAGCCGCCGCCGTCTCGAGACTGTCCGCGAGCGCCCCCTCCTGGGAATCGGTTCGGATCGACCGAACTCGTTCGCGCTCCTCGGCCAGATTGATGAGCTCGAAGTACGTCGTAAACGCGCGGGCAACGATCCGTTGTTGGTGGGGTGAGAGTCCTTCGAGTTCGGTGATGAGTGACTCTCTTGAGTCGAGTTCGCCCGCGCGGTAATCGATGGCTGCTTGGCGACACGACTCGACCGTTTCGAAGGCCTGGCGTGAGGTCTGCTCCTCGAGGATGTCGCCGAGTAGGGTGCCGAGTTCCCGGACATCCTGCCGGACTTCCCTGTTGTGTAGTCGCATATCATAGGGGTGTGAGTTGAACGGTAAAAAATCCTTGCAGGTGCTCAGCCGGCCATATACATCGTTTTCGATGATAGTTATCAGCGATACCGGACGAAAGGAACCGGTCGAATCGTGCCGGTGAATCGTCATCGGGTTTGTAGTGCCGCTATTCGGCCGAAATAGAGTCAGTATTTACTACAACTGATGTTAGTATACCCCACCATGTCCCTTATATCCTTTTATAAATATGGGATACCACCATTCAAAGTTAGGAAATATTGAAATTATTTATACCTTATTAGTTCTGAACTTCCGTCTAAGCGGCGAGATCGAAACGAGCATATTCATCGGCCCGCTGGGCAACGGTCGCGAAAGTCCGCGTAGCGGCTCCCAACACGACCGGCGAGACGACGGCTGGTCACCGTATACGGAATTATAAATAATACCGGCTTCAGTATTAATAACACATGCCTCGAACGACGAGTTCACTCACGACGGGCGACGACGGCGGACGGAACCGGCCGGGAGACGCCCGCCAGAACGCGCGAACGGACGATGCCGCTGCGGCTCGGAGGAACGATGTCGCAGTGAGGCCCGACAGCAGATGCAGTAGTTCCGATGTCGGGGGAGACGGAGCCGATAACCGACGGAGCGCAGACGCAAATCTCACACCGTTGCGCTCGCGCGGAACTCGCGGCGGGATGTCCACCGAGCGAATCCGGGGTGCCCGATAATGCCCGGCTCCGACCCGTCCGCGGAGGATATCAAAGCGCACGTGCAAACGTACTGGAACGATCGCGCCGAGACGTACGACGACGACAGCCACCACGCCATCCATGACACCGAGCAACGCGAGGCGTGGCTCTCGGTTCTGCGCACGTTGACGGGTGAGCCCCCACAGCAGATACTCGATCTCGGCTGCGGGACCGGCGTCATCTCGTTATTGCTCGCTGAACTCGGCCACGACGTGACGGGAGTCGATGTTTCGACCGAGATGCTCGAGCGAGCGAAGGAGAAAGCCCGTCAGGCCGAGGTATCGCCCGAGTTCTATGCGGGAGACGCGGAGGATCTGGACGAGCCCGAAAACGAGTTCGATCTGGTGACGGGCCGGCATCTCATCTGGACGCTTCCGACGCCCGCGAGCGCGATCCGGGAGTGGCAGCGAGTTGTCCGTCCCGGCGGTCACATTGCGCTCATCGAGGGCCACTGGGATTTCCCGGAGCCGTTCGAGGGCTACGAGGCGATTCACGACGACCTGCCGCTGTACGACGGTCGTCCGCCCGCGGAGTTGGCCGCGTTCCTCGCGGAGCACGGACTCGAGGCCGTCGAGTACGAACCCCTGATGGATTCGGTGCTTTGGGGCGACGAGCCGAACTATGATCAGTATATCGCGGTCGGTACCGTTCCACGATGAGCGATCGGAAACCGTCGCTCGTATTCCGATTGCGGTTCAACGAATCAGACCGATGCACCTAGAGACAAGTTCGTGGCCGGAGATCGAAGACGAAGCACCGACGGCGGCGCTCGTTCCCGTCGGCAGCACGGAGCAACACGGTCCGCACGCACCGGTCGGAACCGATACGATCATCGCCCGTGCGATCGCCGCTGCGGCCGACCGAGAGTGGGACGGTACGTCAGTCGTGCTCCCGCCGATTCCCGTCGGAATCGCACCCTACCACGGCCGCTTCCCCGGAACCCTGTCGATCTCGCCGGAGACGCTTCGCCGCTACGCCCGCGATATCGTCGACTCGCTGGCGAAGTCCTGTTCGAGCATCGACACGGTCGTATTCGTCAACGGACACGGCGGAAACGGCGAGACGCTCTCACACCTGGCTCGAGAGGTGACCGAGTCGGATGCGACCGATCTCACCGCGTACCGCTGGGAATGGATGCGCGCTCTCGACGACCACGTCGGACACGCCGGTGAACTCGAGACGTCGGTTCTCCTTCATCTCTGTCCGGATGATGTCGATGATCCGGTCGCTGGGGACGCAACGACGTGGGCGAGCACGGTCGACGGCGGGGTTCTCCACGAGTTCACCGACGAGTTCAGCGAGAACGGCGCGGTCGGTGATGCGACGAACGCGAGTTCGGAACAGGGCGAAGAAGTGTTTGTAGCGGTCGTTGATGCGCTCGTGTCGTTTTTGGGGCGCGTGCAGTAGGGCGGGGAGCGGTGGAGTCGGCAGTGAGGGCGGTCAAGCGGGCACAGGTGAGCGTGAAGGCGGCAACAGGAGCGGTAGGGGGTGAGGGCAATACGGGAGCGTGTGGTGGGTGCGGTACGGAATCAGTGTGAGGGGAGCAGTACGGAAGCGGTGTGGGAGGGGCGGTTTCGACCGAACCGGTTCGCGCTCGGCCGTATGTGACGAAATGCAGTTAGTGGAGCGTGACGGAGTCGTGAGCATGGTTCGATACGCGCGGTGTCGTCGGCACCCGAAACGAACGGGGCAACTCCCGCGGTCGATTGACGGTGATCGGTCATGACGCGGTCGGAGCGACCCGACGAACCGGTCAAAGCGGTCGTCCAACAGTACTGGAACGGACGGGCCGAGTCGTACGACGACGACGGCATTTCCGGCGTCCACGCCGACGAGCAGCGCGAGGCGTGGCTGTCCGTTCTCCGTCCGTGGGTTGGCGAGCGGTCCCGATCCGTCCTCGATCTCGGCTGCGGGACGGGGACGCTCTCGGTGCTGTTGGCGGCGGCTGGACACGACGTGACGGGAATCGACCTCTCGCCCGAAATGCTCGGCCGCGCTCGAGAGAAGGCACAGCGGGCGGGACTGTCGATCGAGTTCAGCGTCGGAGATGCCGAGCAGTTACCAGTTCCCGAGAACGGCTACGACGTGGTGACGGCGCGACACCTCATCTGGACGCTTCCGACGCCCGCGGCGGCGGTGCAGGAGTGGCAGCGGGTCGTTCGTCCCGGCGGCCGTCTCGTGCTCGTGGAGGGCTACTGGGACTTTCCGGAACCGTTCGAGGGCTACGAGGCGATTCACGACGACCTACCGCTGTACGACGGTCGTCCGCGCGGGGAATTGACTGCGTTTCTCAGGGAGGAGGGATTCGACGCCGTCGAGTGCGAACCGCTGTCGGAGCCGGTGCTCTGGGGGGAAGAGCCGGAGCAGGAACTGTATCTCGTGGCCGTCGACGTGTCCGAATGAGGAGACGAATGCCCCGCGTTCACTCGCTGTCCATCGAAATCGCCTCGAGCCCGTAGTGCAATTCCGTCGGGTGAGGTTCGTAGCCACGGACATCGTCCCCGGTCGCGATGACGTTCGTGTCGTTGGTCACGACGACGATCGGCGCGTCTTCGACGACGATCGACTGGACCTCGCGATAGCGTTCCCGTCGCGCCCCGCGCTCGTCGAGTTCTCGTGCGTCTTCGAGCAGCGTATCGACGCGATCGTTCCCATAGCCGTGGGGTATCGACGAGGCCGTCGAGTGGTACAGCTCCGCGAGTCGGTCCGGATCGGGATACCAAAGCGTTCCCCACGACGTGAAGTAGGCGTCGAACGACCGCTGAGTGACCCGATCGATCATCGCGCTGTACTCGAGCGTTTGCACGTCGACGCTGATGCCGACCGCAGCGAGGTGATCTTGCATCACCTCGGCGATCAGGGGAAGGCTTCTGGCGTCGAAGGTGAGAAATTCGACGGACAGTTCGACACCGTCGCGCGTCCTGGTCTCGCCGGCGGTTCCGGTCCATCCGGCATCGTCGAGCAGTGTCCGGGCCCGGTCCGGATCGTAGGGATTCGACTCCAGATCCGGATTCGCCCACTCGGTGATCGACGGCGAAAACGGCCCGACTGCGGGCTCGACGAGCCCGTCCAGGAGCGACTCGGTGATCGTCTTCCTGTCTATCGCAAGGGACACGGCCTGCCGAACTCGCCGGTCGTCGAACGGTTCCGAATCCGTATCGAACGCGAGGAATCGAATTCGCGGAATCGGTGGCGTGTAGACGTCGATCCCGCCGGTCGATTCGAGCGCGTCGACCGTTTCGTGCGGGAGGATTCGCGCCATCTCGAGTTCGCCGTTCTCGAGTTTCATCCGGCGCGTCTGATCGTCGTCGACGACCTCGTAGCGAACCGACTCGAGGGCCGGAACCTGCCCGTAGTAGTCGTCGTTGCGGGCGGTCAGGATCTCAGTGTTGGGGTTGAACGATTCGACGGCGAACGGTCCGGTACTGATCGTCTCGGTGACCGACCCGTCGTCGTCGACGGCGCGGGGGCTGAGGATCACCGCCTCGTTACGCGAGAGGTGAGCCGGCAACGGCGCGAACGGCGTTTCGGTTGTGACGGTGACGGTCGTCTCGTCGACCGCCTCGACGGCGTCGATCGGAACGTCCTCGAATGCGGGCGCGTCGACGGTTCGGGTGAGCGAGTCGACGGCGGTCGTCGCGTCGAACGCCTCTCCGTCGTGAAACGTAACGTCCTCTCGAAGCGTGAACTCCCACTCCCGGTCGCCGCGTCGCTCCCAGTCGGTCGCCAGTTCGGGCGCGGGCGACGCGTCGTAATCGACGCCGACCAGTCCCTCGGTGATTCCGAGCCGGCGGATCGTGCTGCCGCCGTCGAGCGGGTCCCGGTTCGGTTTCCACGGGCTACCGATTCGAAAGTCGGCCCTGTTTGCATCGTTCGCCAGACACCCCGCAACGGCGAG
>NZ_AOIP01000031.1 GCF_000337535.1 Natrialba aegyptia DSM 13077 | reverse complement strand
GGGTGGAAGGCACAGCCCGTGGGCGGCGCGGCGAGATTCGGCGGTTCTCCTGCGAGCGCATCGCTGCCCGACCCCGTCGCCGATCGCGACCCGCCGTCGGCTCCCGTTCGACCGTCCGGGATCGCATCCAGCAGCGTTTGCGTGTATGGATGTGCCGGATTCGAGAGCGTCGAGCGCGCCGGCCCGACCTCGACGAGTTCACCGCAGTACATCACCGCGACCCGATCCGCGATGTGGCGAACGACGTCGAGGTCGTGCGAGACGAACAGATACGCGAGTTCGAGGTCGTCCTGCAGGTCGGCGAGCAGATTCAGGATCGTCGCCTGCGTCGACACGTCGAGTGCGGCCGTCGGCTCGTCCAGGACGAGCACGGACGGCTCCAGCGCGAGCGCGCGAGCGATCGCGACGCGTTGGCGCTGGCCGCCCGAGAGCTGTCGCGGGTACCGATCGGCGACGGCGGGCGAGAGTCCGACCAGCGAGAGCACCGTCGCGATGCGATCATCCCGCCGCGGCTCCGCCCACCCCGCTTCGAGGAGCGGTTCGCCGATCGACTGTGCCACCGTCCGTTTCGGATTGAGACTCGCGCCCGGGTGCTGGAACACGACGTCGATCTCGGCCAGTTGTGAACTCGTCCGCGCGTCGACGCCGCCGACCCGCTGGCCGCGGAGGCAGACCGTTCCGTCGTCCGGCGTTTCGAGGCCGGCGACCAGGTGGGCGAGCGTCGACTTTCCACAGCCGCTTTCGCCGACGAGGCCGACGGTTTCTCCCGGTCGAAGGTCGAGGGACACGCCGGTAACGGCCGGCACTCGGTCGTCGGTTCCGAGGAGTCGATCGAGGAGCGCGTCCGACTGTCGGAAGGATTTCGTGACGCCCTCGAGTTCGACGATCGGCTCGGCCGCGTGTTCCGGTCTCGGTCCCGGTCCCGGCTCCGATCCCGATCCCGAGTTGCCGCCCGGGTCCCGTCCAGAATCGCCGTCCGGAGCAGCCGCCGCAGCCGCGGCTGTATCCGCGCCGCCGTCGACGGCCAGCGACGGCGCGTCGCGTTGCGCGTCGCTCCGGGTGTCCGGCTGGGGGGTCCGCACCGCCTCGATCGGCGCGTCGCGGGCAGCCGGCACGTCACACCGAACCGTTCGGTCCGATCCGACCGCGACCGTCGACGGTGACGATGTCCGACAATCGGTGGTCGCGAACGGGCACCGATCGGCGAACGCACACCCCGATGACGCGGCTCCGTCCGGCGGCGTCCCCGCGACCGTCGGGAGCCGCGACCGGGGCTCGGTGCGGCGCGGCAGACACCCGAGCAACGCCTTCGTGTAGGGGTGTGCAGGATCCGACCGGAGTTCGTCGGCCGGCCCCCGTTCGACGACGACCCCGTCGTACATGACGACGATCCGGTCACACAGCGCCGAGACGACATCGAAGTCGTGGCTGATCACCAGCATTCCCATCCCGCGTTCGTCGTTGAGTTCGGCCAAACGGTCGAGGATCGCCGCCTGCGTCGTCGTATCCAGGGCCGTCGTCGGTTCGTCGGCGATCAGGACGGACGGCTGCCGAGCGAGCGCGATCGCGAGCATCGCCCGTTGACGCATCCCGCCGCTGAACTGGTGGGGATAGTCGTCGACTCGCCGATCGGGCTGTGGAATCCCGACGGTCTCCATGAGTTCGAGGACGGTCGAGCGCACGCTCGTCGATCGGAGTCGGGCACTCGCCCCGAGCGCGAGTTCTTTGAAAAACGGCTGCGCGTCCGGCTCGCGGTGAACTCGAAGGGCCTCGGCGATCTGCTCGCCGATCGGGTAAACCGGGTTCAACGTCGTCGACGGGTCCTGAAAGACCATCGCGAGTTCTTGGCCGCGGAGCCGTCGGAGCGTCCGGTCGTCGGCCGTCGTCAGGTCCTGCCCGTCGTAGCGAATGCGCCCGTCGACGATCTCACCGGGAGATTCGAGGCGGACGATCGAGCGGGCGGTGACCGACTTGCCGCAGCCGCTTTCGCCGACCAGACCGACGATTTCGCCGGGGCCGATCTCGAACGACGCGCCGTTGACGGCGTGCACGGTGTCGGACTGGGTGCGAAAGCGAACGTGGAGATCGTCGATTTCGAGCGGACCACCCATCGTCAGGTTCGCCTCCGTTGTCGGTCGTCCAGGTGGTCGGGGTCCAACCGGTCTCGCAATCCGTCCCCAAGGAGATTGAAACCGATGACGGTCGCCATGATCGCGACGCCGGGTGCGGTGATGAGCCACGGGGCCGATCGCATGTAGTTTCTCCCGTCGGCGATCATCGACCCCCATTCGGCCGTCGGGGGCTGTGCACCCAGTCCGAGGTAGGAAAGCCCGGCAGCCGCGAGGACGATCGTTCCGAGGTTGAGCGTCGCGAGGACGATCACGGGATTCACGACGTGGGGGAGGAAATGGCGCTTGACCAGTCGGTGCCACGGCGTCCCGTAGAGCGTCGCGGACTGGACGAACGGGCGCTCTTTGACGGAGAGGACCGTTCCTCTCACGACCCGTGCGTACGACGCCCAGCCGACGATCGACAGCGCGATGACGACGTTTCGAAGGCTCGGCCCGAGGACGCCCGCGATCACGAGCGCGAGCACGAGGCCAGGGAACGCGAGCTGGATGTCGACGAGTCGCATCAACAGTACGTCGACGAGTCGGCCACCCGTGGCGGCGAGCAGGCCGACCGTCGTCCCGAGGACGAGTCTGACGAGCGTCGCCGCGAGCGCGAGTGCGAGCGAGACGCGGGCCCCGTACGCGAGTCGGGTCGCCACGTCTCGGCCGAGCGCGTCGGTACCGAGCGGATGGGCGAGCGACGGGCCCCGCAGTCGCATCTCGAGCACCTGCGTCGTCGGATCGTACGGCGACACCACCGGACCGACGAGGGCGACGAGGACGAGCAGTCCGATGACCCCGCCTCCGAGGCGGATTGCGGTATTCGTGTGGAAGGCGAACCGCCGGTACCGCCGGTACAGCCCGCCGAGACCAACGTTCGACGGGACGAGTTCAGTCGTCGATTTACTCACGGTCGCTCACCTCTGCGTTCGATGCGCGGGTCGAGGGCGATGTACGCGAGATCGACGAGTTGATTGGTCACGACGAACGCGAACGTCGTGAGCAGGACGACGCCTTGCACGATCGGATAATCTCGGGCGAAGACGGCGTCGACGAGCAGCGTGCCGAGACCCGGTCGTTGAAAGACGGCTTCGACGACCACGGCACCGTTGATGACGGTCCCGAACTGGAGTCCCACGATCGTCACGACTGGCACGAGAGCGTTCCGGAGCGCGTGTTTGTACACCACGAGCCGTTCGCGGACGCCTTTCGATCGCGCGGTATCGACGTAGTCGGCGTCGAGTACCTCGAGCATCGATGCGCGGACGAGGCGCGTGACGATCGCCGCCATCCCGGTGCCGAGCGTGAGCGCCGGGAGGACGAGCTGGCCGAGCGTTCCCGCGCCGCTGACCGGCGTCAGGCCGAGCCACAGCGAGCAAACAAGGATGAGCAGGTACCCGAGCCAGAAGTTCGGCATCGAGACACCGACCAGCGCGGCGATCTGGCTCGTTCGATCGATCCAGGTACCGCGGTGGACGGCGCTTACCACGCCCATCGGAACGGCGAGTAGCACCGAAACGGCCGTCGCCGCCAGCGCGAGTTCGAGCGTGTTCGGAAGCTGTGCGAGCACCAGCGAGGTGACGGGTTCGGACTGCAGATACGAGGTGCCTAAATCGCCCTGTACGGCGTCGGTGAGCCACGAACCGTACTGGACGAGGAAGGGATCGTCGAGTCCGTGCTCCGCGCGAAAGGCCGCAACTTCCGCGGCCGAGGGTGAACTCTGGCGTTGTTCTCTGAGGATCGTATGCGCCGGATCACCCGGCGTGAGAAACACGAATCCGTACGTGATTAGCGAGACGCCGGCCATCACCACCGACAGCGAGCCGAGTCGAGCGAGGAGGGATCGCAGCATGCTAGTGCTGGATCGTCGTTCGTCCCCGCCCGAGAGTACAGTCCGCGATGGCGGTCGTCGATTCTCCGTCGATCACCGTCGAGCGCCCTCCCATGCAATATGAATTGTAGTAGTGAAAGTGTGGTTGTAAAACTTCGGGTTTCGTCGCGGCGTACTCATTGACGGTCGTCGGCTGAGGTGAGACCGGTCGGTCGTGGCACATCATTCGTTCGCGACCGGATACTCCAAGTCCCGTTCGTCGGCCAGTCGGCCGATTTCCGCGAGCATGTCGCCGTGGAATCGACGGCAGTCGTACCCGTTCGGGAGTTCAAGGAGGTTCTCGCCGCGCTGTGAGTGTCCGGTACCAAGGCTCTCACTCGAAACAGGCGCTGGGATCGGCAACCGGATCGTGCTCGATTGCATACTCCGATTATGAATACCTACTACTAAAATACTAACTATTAATACTGAGAGCTGTTTGAGTAATAATAGATGCCACCAATGAGGTTCGCGGTCGAGTTGGGCGATCGACACCTCCTGCGAACTGTCAGCGAAGCAGCTGTCCGTCGTCGTCGAGAATCGCATCGGGAAGACGAAACAGCGCAAAAACGAGGGCGTGCCGTCGGGTTCGATCGGTGGACCCGAGTTCAGGTATCCGTCTCGATGATCGATCTCGCCCGCCTCGGGAACGGGGGTTCAACGCCCGGTCGCCGGCGGTGACGGCTCAGCCGGTCGGTTTCGAAAACGAGACTGGATCCCGCCGAGACGGCCACTGAATGGTGACTGAGACGGTACGGCGGTTTCGTCCTTAGCTCATCTCGGCCAGCGGCCCGAAATCGTCGACGGGAAGCACCGAATAATCGATCGTGAGCGTGTCTTTCGTCGCTCGAATCTTGCCGACGAACGTCGAAATCTCATCGAGCGATCCCTCGAGCACGAACAGTTCCATACAGTGGTGGCCACCGACGTGGCTGTGGAAGTTCGAAGCGACGAGATCCTCGTGTTCGTGGCGGAGGTGCATCATCTTCTCTTCGACGCTCGTCGTCTCGTAGTCGAACACCACCGTCACGACGCCCATCAGGTCGCGACCTTCCAGTTTCTTGTCCTCGAACTCGCCGAGGAGATTACGACTCGCCTCTCGGAGCACTTCGCTCCGGCCGGAGTAGCCGTGATCCTCGGAAAACTGGTCGATCCGTTCGAGTAACGCTTCGGGCATCGAGACGCTAACGACGCTCATATAATAACACAGTCGCCACAAAATGTTAAATATTGTTATCTCACTTATCGACGGGGCCGAGACGACTCCCGGTGATCTCACGCGTCAACGAACGTCCACCGGACGCCTGCCGACAACCGTACTCACTTCCGATCGTTCGTTGTCGACAGCGTATGGCCGACTCACGGACACGGACACGGACGGCGAGTTCACTCGCACTCGTCAGAAACGTCGCTGCTGTCGCCCGAAAGTACCATCTCAGCGTCATCTCCGCCGCCTCGCATATCACGCGTTCAACGCACTCATCCCGCTCCTCATCCTGCTGCTCGTCGGGATGAGTCTCGTCGACACGTTCGAACCACTGCTTCGCGCCGTCGAGGCGGCAACTGAACTCGAGGGCGTTCTCACCCAGGATGCACTCCTCGTTACGGGGACCACTGATACCAATATCGTGCGTGCTGGAACGCTTGCGTTCGTGATTCTGCTGTGGAGCGGTGCCCGGCTGTTCCGGGCGGTAAACAGTGCGTTTGCCGAGATCTACGGCGCACGAAAAACCCAGTCGTCCGTCGCCAACGCGGCGACGGTACCCCTCGTGACAGCCGTCAACGCCGCGCTGCTCACGGCGACGGTTGCTCTCGGCGTCACGCTGGATAGCGTCGTCGATGTGAGTCTCTCCGTTTTCGTCGGTGGCACGGTAGCAACGGCCGCAAGCAGCGTTCTACTCGCGTTCCTCCTGCTCGTCGTGTTCTTCCCGATGTACTACCTCTTCCCGCCGGCCGGGGTCTCCGCGCGCGATCCTCCCCGGCGCGCTATGTGCGGCCCTCTCCTGGACCGTACTGTCGCTCGGCTTTCGCATCTACGTCTCGACCGCCGAGAGCGTCGCACTGTTCGGTATCGCCGGGACCGTCCTGCTGGTTCTCACCTGGGTCTACTTCGGCGGACTCTGTCTGCTTCTCGGTGCCGCCCTCAACGGCCGCGTCGATCCGGATGACGGCTGGGAGCCGATGCGCGACATCGCCCCGACCGAGATTTCGTGACCGGACACGCCGTCCCGCGAGACGTGATTACTCACGAACTGCCGCGGCGACCGTTCGCGCTCGTGTTTCGCCGATACCGTCGATCCGAGTCAGATCCTCGACGCTCGCTTCGAGCAGGGATTCGACCGTCGGATACCGTTCGTAGAGCACGGTCGCGAGTTCGGGACCGATGCCGTCGATGCAGCCGTACATTCGTTTGGTCGTCGGTTCGCGTCGGCTTGGAACGGCGCCCGGAGAGAGCGGCCGTGTCGAGGCCGTGTCGGTGTGTTTGTGGGCGAGTCGAACGGCAAAGTCGACCAGTTGCGGCCGGTCGGTACAGGGGATTATCGGGACCGAGTGACGGGCCGTGATAGACGCCATCGACCCGCGGATCGCAGTCGGAGAGACGGTCGTTCGCAGCGACTCGAAATCCGAGAAGTCACCCTCGAGCAGCACGTACGCGTGTGTGACGGCAGCGTCGAGCCGTTCGACCTGGTCGTACAGATCCGGTCCGGACCGTCCCACGACGCTTGAGACGTAGTCGCGCGGCGTCTTGCGCTCGATGCCGACCGGCCCGATCGTGATGTCACCGGCCGACAGCCGATCGACCGTGACGCCCGTTACGTCGGGGTGGTCGCGAACGGTCGAGACGAGCGCGGGCGGTTCCCTGTCGTCGACCGCGACGGTAACGGCAGTGGACATACGCCCCGTTCGGTCTCGAGCCGTGAACGAGTATCGGTTCCCGTATCGAGTTCGTTCGGAGACGGCGATGCGTCCGGGTGCGCGTGGTCTTGCGAGGGCGCGACTGGCGGAACCGGTACCTTCTCTAGACCCTGTTACGTATTCCCAGTGAATGGGTTCCGCACGGATGGACGATAGCGAACCGACGCGACTCCTCGTCGCCGGGTTCGACGGCGAAGCCGAGTTCAGCGATGAGAGCGAGGACGATGGTACCGACGAGGCCGCTCTCGTGCCGGACGAGGTGGACGACTGCCGGAGCGTCTCGACGATGGCTGGTGCGCGTTCCGAACTCGAATCGGACAGCGTCGCTGTCGACTGTCTGGTGACGGCGGGGGAGTTACCGGATGGGACCGGTCTCGAACTCCTCACGTCGATCCGCCATCGCGAACGGCAGACGGACGCGGATATCGAACTGCCGGTCGTTCTCGCGCCGGCGGATGGCAGCGAAGCGCTCGCGAGCGAGGCTATCGCCGCAGGTGTGACGGAGTACGTTCCGCGCTCGGGTTCCGAGTCCGGGGCCGAAACCGGAACTGAAGCCGGGACTGAAACCGAGGCCGAAACCGGAACTGGGACCGAAACGGATACTAATACCGGTGCCGGCTCCGAGTCCGCCGATCCGCGGCTGACCGACGCGGAGACGACCCGCGAGAAACTGACGACGGCTATCGAGCGGGCGATCGCACACGGTCGAACCCGAGAGCGACGGCGGGCAAAGGCGCGACAGTTCGAGGCGGTTTTCGACGACCAGGAGACCTACGCCTGGGTGCTCGCTCCCGATGGCACCGTTCGCCGGGCGAACAGTACGTCGATCGCCGACCGTGGCGCGTCCGCGGGCGTGGATCCGAACGCGACGGCGGACGCAAGTCGCGGCCGTTCGTTCTGGTCGCTCCCGCTCTGGGAGTCCGTCGAGGGGGACCGGGAGGCGATTCGACGCGCGATCGAGACGGCGGCGACCGGACGGCTCGTCCGGCGGGAGGTGACGATCGAGCGCGAGCGGGCGACGGACCGCGAGACGCGGACGCTCGAGCTGACGGTCCGCCCCGTCACCGACGAGGCGGGGACCGTCGCGTCCCTGTTCGTCCGGGCGACGGACGTCACCGAACGCGCTGCGCTCGAGCGCGAGCGACGCGAGTCGGAGGAACTCCACCGAGTCACGTTGAACAACATGACCGACACCGTCCTCATCACCGACGACGAGGGCGAGTTCACCTACGTCTGTCCGAACGTCCACTTCATCTTCGGCTACACGGACGAGGAGATCTCCGAGTTCGGATCGATCGACGACCTGCTCGGTCCCGACCTGTTCGACCGCGCCGAACTCGCCGCGGAGGGCGTCCTGACCAACATCGAGTGTACGGCGACGGACAAGGCGGGACGCGAGCACACGCTGCTGGTTAACGTCCGCGAGGTGTCGATTCAGGGCGGGACGATCCTCTATAGCTGTCGCGACGTGACGATGCGAAAGCGCCGCGAGGAGGCGTTGACGGCGCTCCATCGAACCGCCCGAGAGCTGTTATACGCCGAGACGGATCGGGAGATCGCGGATATCGCGGTCGACGACGCGACGGACGTCCTCGATCTGGAGGCGAGCGCGGTGTACCTGTTCGATACCGACGCGAACGTCTTCCGCCCCGCCGCCCGGTCGGCGTCGATGCGAACGTTACACGGCCCGCTGTCGTCCCAGCAGGTTGGCGACAGCATCGCAGGCGAGGTCTTCGTCGACGGCGAGAGTCGGTTCCTGGCGGACGTTCACGAGTCGCCGCTGCTCGCCGACCCGACGACGGAGATCCGAAGCGCCGCGTTCGTTCCGCTCGGCGACCACGGCGTCTTCGTCGCGGGCTCGGACGAAGTCGGCGTCTTCGACGATATCCGTCGCGAACTGACCGACCTGCTGGCGGCGACGGCCGAAGCCGCGTTCGACCGCGTCGACCGGGAGCGCACGCTCCGCGAACGCGACCGCGAGCTCAAACGGCGAAACCAACAGCTCTCGCGGCTCAACCGACTCAACGAACTCATCCGGGAGATCGATCACGAACTCGTCCGGGCCGAGACCCGCGAGGAGATCGAACGCGGCGTCTGCGACCGGCTGACCGCCGCCGATCGGTTCTCGTTCGCCTGGATCGGCGCGACGAGTTCGGCCGGCGACCGACTCGAGTCGCGCGCCCACGGCGGGACGGACCGCGGGCGGGACTACCTCGATAGCGTGTCGTTTTCGTTGCCCGCTCTCGAATCCGATGGGACCGATGCGGCCGACGTAGCCGACGCGGTCGACACGACCGACGCGGCCGATGTGACCAACGCAACCGACGCGAACGAGCCGTCCGGGACGGCCGGCACGGACGACCGACGGAACCTCCGCCACCGCGAACCGGCCGTCAGAACCGCCGTCACGCGCGAGGAAACGGTCGTTTCGAACGTCGTCGACGACCTGCGCGACCAGGCGTGGCGAACCGACGCGCTCGACCGCGAGTACCAGTCGGTGCTCGCCGTGCCGCTCTCCTACGACGAGTTCACCTACGGCGTCGTCACCGTCTACGCGAATCAGCCGGACGCGTTCGACGACGTGACGCGGACGGTGCTCGCCGAACTCGGGGAGACGATCGCCTCGGCGATCGCGGCCGTGGAGCGAAAGCACGCGCTGCTGTCGAACACGACGACGCGCCTCGAGTTCGCGGTCGCGGACGAGAACTTCGTCTTTACGCGCCTCGCACGCCGGGCGGATTGTACGATCTCGTTCGACGGCGGCGTCCGCCAGCACGAGAACGGGGCGACGGTGTTTGCCACCGTCGAGGGAGCGTCGGCGGCGGCCGTCGTGACGGCCGCAAGTGAACTCGTCGCGGTGGCGGATGCGCAGGTCGTCAGCGAGCGCCCTGCGGGCGCTGATTCCGATGACGACGATGACGACGGCGGCGATACCGGGGCGGACGGCGACGAGCGAGAGGGGACCGTCCGGCTCGAACTCTCGCGACCGTTCGCCGCCGTCCAGCTCGCGGATCACGGCCTCGTCCTCAGGAGCGTCACCGCGACGCCCGAGTTCACCCGCGTCGTCGTCGACGCTCCCTACAGCGTCGACGGCGGCGGGAGCGTCGATATCGTGACGACGGCGTTCTCGTCGGTCGAACTCCGGTCGAAACGCCAGCTCGATCGGACGACGCCGCAGGACCTCCGTTCCGAACTGCTCGATCGGCTGTCCGACAGACAGCTCGAAGTCGTCCAGTTCGCCTACTACAGCGGGTACTTCGAGTCGCCGCGCGAACGCTCCGGCGAGGAGATCGCGACGATGCTCTCGATCTCTCCATCCGCGTTCTATCGACACACCCGAACCGTCCAGCGAAAACTACTCACCGTTCTGTTCGACGAACTCGGAATCCCGGCAAGTACTGCACCACCCGTTGAATAGTGAACCCTTGTCACCACGGCGGGCTAGATAGTGAACGGACACGCTCATCCTAATATAACTAATATTCCTTAGTGGACAGTCGTTGCCCACAGCACTACTCAGTACGATGAAAGATATCGAACGCAACCCCGACGAGGAATCGGTGTACGAGTGTTTCAACTGCGGAACCATCGTTACCGCCACGGCGGCGGGCTCGTGTCCGGACTGCGGTGCCGATATGCGAAATCGACAGACACCGATCGAATAAGCGCCACGCGATGCTGGCGGGTCCCGATAGCGCCGGGTCGCAACCGGAACTCGCTTGCCGAATGCCTACTGTCGCGCCCGCTGAACCGATCGTATGGGACGGCTTCAGCGAACGCTCTCGACCGTTTCCGAGGCGGACGACACCGACAACGGTCGCGTCGCCGTCGTCGGCGGGAGCATCGAGTATCCGAATCAACCCGCACTCGTCGGGGAAGCAGCGCTTCGCACCGGTACCGATCACGTCCGCACGCTGGTCGCCGAGCCGATCTACGACATCGTCGCCGGCTACTCCCCGAACCTGCTCGTCAGTCCCTACGACGGCGAGCGGTTCGATTCGACCGCCGTCGACGACACCGTCGCCGTCTGCGAGTGGGCGGACGCGTTGGTGATCGGTCCCGGGCTCGTCGACGCCGACACGGCCGCGATTCGGGACGTTATCGACCGGACCGACGTTCCCATCGTCGCCGACGCCCTCGCGATCGAACCGGCGCTCGACTCGGACCTCTCGAACGTCGTCCTCACGCCGAGCGACGCCGAGGACGACCCGATCCACGACGGTCACGAGTCCCTCGAGCAGTTCACCGAGGAAACCGGTGCCGTCCTCACGCTGACCGGCGATGTCGACGAGATCGTCGTCGACGGCGAACGTCTCGAGAACGACACCGGCACGTCGGCGCTGACCGTCGCCGGTACCGGCGACACGCTCGCCGGNATCACCGCCTCCCTCCTCGGCCAGGGCATGGATCGCCGGACCGCCGCCGAACTCGGTGCCTGGATCCTCGGCAAGAGCGGCGAACTCGCGACGGCCGAGTTCGGCCCGGGACTCGTGGCGACCGACGTTATCGATCGGATTCCGAGCACGATTCGCTGACGGGGACAATTGGTATGAGGCGTCCCGTGGTCGTTCACGCACGCCATGGCTTCCAGCACGAGCGCTTCGACTACTGACGCGTCGAACGACATCTCGAGCCCGCTGTTCGCCGCAGTGTACGACTACGTCGTCCCGGACCGGCTCCTCTTCGCACCGCACCGTCGGTATCTGACCGCCGGTCTCGACGGTCGTGTTCTCGACGTCGGCGCTGGGACGGGGACGAACTTCCCGTACGTCGCAGCTACCGACGAGTCGGTCGAGTTCCACGCGATCGAACCGGACCCGCACATGCGCCGCCAGGCCGAGGCGCAGGCGGCCGAAAGCGACTGCGCCGTCGACCTGCGGGACGCCCGAGCGGAGTCGATGCCCTACTCCGACGACGCGTTCGACGCGGTCCTCGCCAGTCTCGTCTTCTGTACGATTCACGACCCCGACGTTGCGCTGGAGGAAGTCGCACGCGTGCTCGCTCCCGGCGGCGAGTTCAGGTTCGTCGAGCACGTTCGCGCCGACGGCTGGCGAGCGACGGGGCAAAACGTGTTGAACCCGCTGTGGGAGCGGCTCGCGGGCGGGTGTCAACTCAACCGAGACACCGTCGAGCGGTTCGTCTCCCACGACGCGTTCGCGGTCGAGACGATCGAGCGGCTTGACACCGGTATCTTTCCGGCGACGCCGATGGTTCGCGGGACGATGCGACGACGGCGCTGCTGAAACGGGGAACCGATTGCAGCGGCGAATTACCGTGGTGACGACGCTATAACGTGGTGGCGACGCTATAACACGGTGACGACGCTACTACTCGGCGGATGCAGACGCATCGTCGGACCGAACGCGATCGAGCAGCCGGTTCGATCGCGCTCCCAGGCCGAGTCCGGCCGCGAACGAGAGCAGACTCGGGACCAGAATCCACACGAGATTCGGATGCGTAGAGCCGGTGTGTAGCAGGGAGTCGAGCATGCCTGTCCCCTCTCGACTGAGTCCAATCAATCTGCCGATCCCGCACGTGTTGTGTCCATCGTCGTTCTGCTTCACTTTCGCCCCGGTGACCAAACCCTCTTACACGCCGCTCCCCCAGACGACGGTGATGGATGGGACCGCGCGCCGCGAGTTGCCGATCGCCGACGACGCTCTTCCGTTCGATCCCGACACCACCGCGATCGAAGACCGCGAGGTGTTCGACCTCCTCGAACCCGCCGTCCAGGAGTGGTGGCTCGAGGAGTTCGGCGAGTTCGTCCCGGAGAACGGTGGCTTCTTCACGCCGCCACAGCGGGGCGCGATCCCGAACGTCCACGAAGGAACGAACACGCTGATCTGCGCGCCGACGGGGTCGGGCAAGACCATGTCGTCGTTCCTCTCGATACTGAACTCGCTGTACAAGCGAGACCGGGAGACGGCGGACGGCCTCGAGAACTCGGTCTACTGCCTCTACGTCTCGCCGCTCAAGTCCCTCGCGAACGACATCCACCGCAATCTCGAGGTCCCCCTCGACGGCATCGAATCGATCGTCGCCGACCGGGACGGCGAGTCGATGGGCGAGATCCGCCACGCCATCCGCCACGGCGACACCGACTCGGCCGAGCGCCAGCGGATGCTCGAGGAGACGCCCCACATCCTCAACACGACGCCCGAAACGCTTGCCATCCTGCTGAACTCGCCGAAGTTCCGCGAGAAGCTTCGGACGGTGGAGTACGTCATCGTCGACGAGATCCACTCGCTCGCCGCCGGCAAGCGGGGGACGCACCTGTCGGTCAGCCTCGAACGACTCGCGGCGATGACCGATCGCGAACTAACCAGAATCGGCTGCTCCGCGACCATCGAACCGCTTTCGGACGTTGCGGAGTTTCTGGTCGGTCGCGAGGAACCGCACGTGCCGGACGCCCCCCAGGGGGGCGAGGTACCGGACAGCGACCCCCGCAACTACGACATCGTCGACGCCCGCTTCGCCCGCGAGTTCGACATCGAACTCGAGTGTCCGACCGACGACCTGATCAACACCTCCCGCGAGGTCGTTCAAGAGCGGTTCTACCGAATGCTCCACGAACACGTTCAGGCGCACACGAACACGCTCGTCTTCACGAACACCAGATCCGGCGCGGAGCGCGTGTTACACAACCTGCGCGAGACCTTCGACGCCTACGACGAGACGAACTCTGGCTGTCACCACGGCAGCCTCTCGAAGGACGTTCGCCAGGACATCGAGGGGCGACTCAAGAGCGGTGAACTCGATGTCGTGACTTCCTCGACGAGCCTCGAACTGGGGATCGACATGCCCCACGTCGACCTCGTCGTGCAGGTCGGTTCGCCCAAATCGGTCGCCTCGCTCCTCCAGCGCGTCGGGCGCGCGGGCCACCGCGTCGGCCAGACCGTTACGGGCCGCGTTATCGCGCTCGACCGCGACGAACTCCTCGAGTGTGCGGTCATGCTGAAGAAGGCCGAGGAGGGGTTCGTCGACTCCGTGTCGATCCCCGAGAACGCCCAGGACGTGGCGGCCCAGCACGTCTACGGGATGGCGATCGCCGAGATCCGACCGGAAGCCGAAATCACCGAGATCCTCCGGCGAGCCTACCCCTATCGGAACTACTCCGACGCCGAGTTCGAATCGCTCATGCGCTACCTGACCGCCGAGTACGCGGGCATGGAGGACAGAAACGTTTACGCGAAGGTCTGGCGCGACGAAAACGACCCGCCCGACGGCGAACACCACTACGAGGAGTTCCCCGTCGGAACGCCGCTGATCGGCAAGCGGGGTCGCCTGGCACGGGTGATCTACATGACCAACATCGGGACGATTCCGGATTCGTTCACCTGCGATGTCTTCACCCGCGCCGGCGACGAGTGGGTCGGCCAACTCGACGAGAACTACCTCGACACCCTGGAGAAGGGCGACGTGTTCGTCCTCGGCGGCGACCACTTCGAGTTCAGCTACCGGCGCGGCTCGAAAGTCTACGTCGATCGGACCAGCGCCCGGCCGACGGTCCCCTCGTGGTACTCGGAACGATTGCCGCTCTCGTACGATCTCGGCTGTGAGATCCTCGCGTTCCAGGCCGAACTGCTCGCCCACTACGAGGAGGGTGGTCCGCCCCGCGTCCGGGCGTGGCTCCGCGAGTTCCCGCTTGACGACGACAGCGTGCGGGCCGTCGCGCGGCTGTTCGATCACCAGCTCCGGTACGCGGGGTCAGACACGGTGAGTACGCCCGACCGGCTCGCCGTCGAGGTCGAACGCGACCGCGAGGAGTACGAGCGCCATTACTACGTGCACTCGAACTACGGCCGCCGGTTCAACGACGGCTTTTCGCGGCTTCTCGCGTACCACTGCGCCCAGGAGGCGACGGCGAACGTCCGCGTCGCGGTCGCGGACAACGGCTTCGTGCTCTCGATGCCGCTCAACCGGAAGGTCGACGTGGCGGGGATCATCGACGACCTCGAATCCGACCGGGTTCGGGAGAATCTGCGCGCGGCGATCGACGGCACCGACCTCCTCCAGCGGTACTTCCGAATCAACGCGACTCGGGCCCTGATGATCCTCAAACGGTACAAAGGCTACGAGAAATCCGCCAGCGAACAGCAGGTTTCAAGCGAGATGCTCCTCGGGTTCGCCGCGGATCTCGAGGAGTTCGCCGTCATCGAAGAGACCTACCGCGAGATTCTCGAAGACAAACTCAACGTCGCCGAACTCGAGGCGTTCGTCGCCGAACTCGAGGCGGGCGATATCGCGGTCGAACGCACGCTGCTCGACTCGCCGACGCCGCGGGCGTTCGGACTGGCGACGCTCTCGGCGAGCGACGTCGTCCTCGCGGAAGACGAGAGCGCCGCGCTCCAGGCGTTTCACGAACACGTTATCGACGAGATCGGCGACGAGTCGCTTCGCGAACTCTCGTCGGGGAGTTAGGGAAAATACCAAGTTGAGTAGTATAAATCGAATCCGTCACGTTCTGATCGGATCAGGGACGAAACTATTTCGAACGCTGATTGTAATATCGCTCTCGACGTACTTCTCGCGCCGGATACCGGCCGGCGAAGGTGAACAAACCGGACCGGATATCGAAGGTGAGGTATCTCACTTCTCCCCACTGAGACGGGAGACGAGATAGCCGCTACACGGCCTTCAAGGCGCGAAAACGCGTATCTATCCCACTCTTTCACTTCCGTTCGTTTTCGGTGAACTCGATCCGACGAATCTCTCCCATAGCTGTTTTATCGGCTACTATTTCACAAACCCCTCTGGAAACTTACTATACTCACGATCGAAATCGGCGCGCAATCGCGTCGCTATCGCTCGGCGGTCACCCGTGGGAACGTACATATACGAGCGTGCCATCGACACCCGTATGGACGGACCGACGGTACTCGACGAACCGCGCGCGATCGATATGCACGCTCACCAGCCGACCAGCGAGTTCCTCCACGACGCCGGCGGCCAGATGATGCGAGACGCCGCCGACCGGTTCGGTGCGGATCTCGAGACGGACACCTACGAGAACATGCGCGCCGAGTACCGCGAAGCCGGCGTCGACAGGGCGATCCTGCTCGGCTGGGACGCTGAGACGAATACCGGCAACCCGCCCGTGCCAAACGATTACGTCGCCGACGTTCGCGACGAGTTCAGCGATTTCTTCGTCGGCTTCGGCTCCGTCGATCCGCTCAAGGACGACTGCGTCGAGGAGGCGATCCGCTGCGTCGAGGATCTCGATCTGTCGGGGTTCAAGTTCCAGCAGATCGCCCAGGGGTTCGATCCCTCCGCCCCCGAGCACGACGACCTCTGGTCGACGATCGAGGATCTCGGCGCGCCGGTCGTCTTCCACGGCGGGAACTCGACGCTCGGCGCGTGTTCGCCGGGCGGTCGCGGGCTGAAGATCAAATACGGGAACCCGATGCTGATCGACGACGTGGCGGCCGACCACCCCGACTTGCAGATTCTCATCGCCCACCCGGCCTACCCTTGGGAGAAAGAACAGCTCGCCATCTGCCAGCAGAAGGGCAACGTCTACATGGATCTCTCGGGGTGGATGCCCCGCTACATCGACGACCAGGTGCTGCACTACGCGAAGACGCTCCTCTCGGACAAGGTCATGTTCGGCACCGACTATCCGATGCTCGAACCGAAACCGTGGCTCGAGCAGTTCGCGGAACTGGACTTCGACGAGGAGCTACAGCGAAAGCTCCTCTGGAAGAACGCCGAGTCGTTCCTCGGTCTCTGATACGGTCTGCTGTAACGATTTACCACTCGACCCCCCGTCGGCTCGGTGTTCGAATAACGGAAACTGAACTCGTCAGCGGCCGGATTATCGAAACGCGACTGATCGGTCGCTCTGCAACCGGTCGTTCTCCCACCGTATAATTACAAGTGTACTACTGTAATCCTCCTCGCAGAGCTGTTCGAACTACTCGAACGGGAGGGCTAGACTACGAGTGTGCCAGATTGATCTCGATTTCGTTCGTCGCGCCGAGCAAGAGCGTGGGGAGGTCGTCGGTGAGCAACTCCCCGCTGAGTCGGTTCGCCGGCCCGGCGATGCTGATCGCACCGATGGCGTCGCCGGATTCGTCTTTCACCGGTGCGCCGACGGCGTGGACACCGGAGACCGATTCCTCGTAATTGAGCGCGTATCCCCGCTCGCGGATCGTTTCGAGCTGGCTGCGAAGTTCGTCTCGGTCGGTGATGGTCTGTGCGGTCTGTGCGGCGAGGTCGTACTCGTCGAGGATCCGTTCGGCTCGGTCCGCAGGAAGGTGGGCGAGGATCGCCTTTCCGGCCGCAAACTGGTGTAGCGCCGTTCGCTTTCCGATCCGCGCGTGTGTTCTGACTGAGTGGCGGCCTTCCGCTCCGTAGATGTGGACGCCGACACCGTTCTCCTCGATGACGCACCAGACCTTCTCGTCGGTTTCCGCCGCGAGTTCATCGACTTTCGGCGTGGCGACGTCGAACAGCGGGTGTTGGTTTCGGACGTGGATGCCGTAGTCGAGAAACCACGTGCTGATGCGGTAGGTGTCGCCGTTTCGGACGACGAGGCCGCGGGATTCGAGCGTTTTCGTGTGGCGGTAGACGGTGCTCTTTGCGAGGTCGAGTTCGTCGGCGATTTCGGTGATGCCGGCGCTGGTGGTGTGTCTGAGAACGTCGAGAATGTCGAACGCCGTCTCGACGGTTTCGACCGGTCGATGATCCGGGTGGCGTGCCATAGTAGCTACTCAGATGGGAGCGTCAAAAGGTTTGTTCCCGCTATTCGAACGCGCGCCGTCGTCGTCGGCCGGCTGGACAGAGGGGAGCGTTCATACGACTGCTGTAAGTCAGTTCCACCGCAACCGCAGGACGGGCGCGGTTGCGCCGGTGAATCGTTACAGGAGACCGTATCAGAGTTCGCGAGCGAGTTCGTGGCCGGCGTAGACGGCGTCGGCGATCCGTCTGGGCGCGACGCAGTCGCCGACCGCGTGAATCGATTCGATTTCGGTCGACGAGCGGAGCGACTCGGCGTCGGCTTTAAGCGATCGATAGAGGTCGTCGTTCGATTCGCGCATCGTCGTGAACACGACGGCATCGGCCTCGTAGCTGCGCCGGTCCCCGGAATAGACGTTCGACGCGACGACCTCGTCGTCCCTCACTTCCTCGAGTGTGTGGTTAGCGACGAACTCGACGCCGAGGTCGTACAGCGCGGTGAAAATCGTCCGCCGTTCGAACGTGTGAAGCGTTTCCTGAAACGCGCTCGCCCGCGGCGTGACGAATATCACGCGATTGTCGGCGGCGAGCGATTGGGCGACGCCGGCGCTGACGTTGTACCCCTCTTCGTCGAAGATGACGATCGTTTGCCCCGAGAGGTCGGTCGCGATCGCGTCGGTGGGGGTGAGAACGTGATCGCGTTCCCACCCCGGGACCGGCTGATGTGAACTCGACGTAGTTCCGGTTTCGTCCCACTCTGCGCCGGTGGCGATGACGACGAGTTCAGCGCCGTAGGTCCGCACGTCGTCGTAGCTCATCTCGGCTCTGGGGCCGGTGTGGACCGAGACGGTCTCGAGGCGGTCGAGTTCCGCCGCCCGCCAGTCGCGAACGCGGTTCCACTCTCCCAGCTCCGGAAGTCCGGCTTCGAAGGTGACGCGGCCGCCGAGTCGGTCGTCGCGTTCCTTGAGGTGGACCAGGTGCCCGCGTTCGCCCATGACGCGTGCGAACTCCATGCCGGCCGGCCCGCCGCCGACGACGAGGACGCCCTTCGGGTCGGCGGCGTCTTCGTACGTTTCGGGCGGCCAGTCACCCTCGCGGCCGACGGTCGGGTTCTGCGTGCACACTAACGGAATGCCCTGTCGCGATTGGGAGACGCAGATATTGCAGCCGATACACTCCCGAATTCGGTCGACATCGCCGTCTTTGACCTTTCGCGGCCAGTGGGGATCGGAAATCGACTGGCGGGCCATTCCGATCATGTCGACGTAGTTCTCCTCGAGGAGCGCCGCGGCGTCGTCCGGGTCGGTGATTCGGCCGGCACCGCCGACCGGCACGTCGAGTTCTCGAGTCGCCGCTTTCAGATAGTCCATCTGGTAATTTTTCTCGTGGCGACGGCTCGGGCCGATCATGTCGTCGATCGACTGCTTGATGCCGATATCCACGTCCCAGAAGTCCAGATCGTCGGACAGTCGGCGCATCACCTCGATTCCGTCGCCGTCGGCGGTGAGCCCGCCGTCGACGCGCTCGTCGATCGTGTAGCGAGCGCCGACGGCCATGTCGGCGCTGACGTTGTCGCGAACTCGTTCGATGGCGTCCTCGAAAAACCGCATTCGGCTCTCGAGGGAGCCGCCGAACTCGTCGTCTCGGTCGTTGTAGAACGGAGAGAGGAACTGCGAGATCAGGTAGCCGTGTGCCGCGTGGAGTTCGATGCCGTCGTAACCCGCTCGCCGCGCTCGATCCGCGGCGTCGCCGAACGCGTCGAGAACGGTTCGAATGTCCTCGCGTTCCATCGCTTTCGGCGTGTAGTTTCGTCCGGTCGGCCGCTGTGACGACGTAAGCGGCGGCTGGCGGCTGCCGTAGTTGCCGGCGGTCGCGCCGCCGTGCCACAACTCGACGAAGAGTTTGCTGCCGTGGGCGTGGACGGCGTCGACCATCCGTTTTTGCGGCGGGATCGTCTCGTCGTCGTGGAGGTATCCCGAATCGACCGGCGTGACGTCGGTCGTCTCGTCGATCTGGCTGTACTCCTGAACGATCAAGCCGAATCCGCCCCTCGCCTTCTCGGCGCGAAAGTCGGTCTGTTGTTGGCCGAGGCCGTACGCGTTGCCGTGTGGCGGCTGGAAGATGCGGTTCGGAACGGTCACCGGACCGAGTTCGATCGGCTCGAAGAGCCGACTATAGGTCGTCGACATACGGTAGTGACTATCGTGGTATTACTTAACAGTACTCTTATGACAACCGTTCTGTGCTTTCGATAGTCGCCGTTTGAACGATCGGGTCTCCAAGGTGACTCCCGTTCGTCGGCGTTTCACCGTTTAGCCGTGCTCCGGGCGAAATATAAGTACACTATCAAGTCACCATCCGCGTTCTGTCACGCGTCGTCGACCGTGGAACATTGAGGTATGTTTATTATGAAAAACCATGTGTGGTGTTGTATGGCACACGATCGACAGTGCGTCCAGCCGCCAGTCCGTCAGTTGACGACCAGCGACCGGCCGATTGAACTCGAGGGGCGGTCGTTTGAGCACGCGAGTGCGGGTGAGAGTGCGAGTGAGGGCAGGAGCGACAGCGAGAACCAAGACGGGGTGACGCGATGAGTTACCTGCTCGGCTTTCCGACGCCGATCGTCGAGGTGTTTCTCACGCTCATCGTGCTCTTCCTCATCGTCTCCGTGTACCTGGGGATGCGGATGGAGGGGACGACGGCCGTTCGAGACGCCGACGAGTTCACCCAGAGCGACGTTCGAGAGGTGAGCGATTGATGGGAGCAACTGTCTTTGGGTGGCCGCTCCAGACGTGGGGTGGCGACCTCGGTGTCGACTACTACTCCCGAACGGCGGTCGTCTTTTTCGTCCTGTTCGCGGCCCTGATGATCGGGATCGGAATCCTGGCCGGGCGATACCAGACGAACGAAGAGGAGTACTTCGTCGCCGGTCGTCGGTCGGGCATCCTCGTCGTCGCCCTGGCCGTGTTCGCCTCCATTCAGAGCGGGTGGGGGATGATCGGCGTGACCGGCACCGGCTACCTCGTCGGGCTCGAGTACTTCATCCTCGTCGGGGGGCTCATCATCTTCGGCTTTACGGGCTCGTACTGGCTGCTCGGCCGAAAGATGCGCGTGCTCGGCGACGTTCGTAACGCGATCACCGCGCCGGACGCGATGTACTACCGCTTTCAGGACGAGCGGGTGCGGCTCTTGGGCGCGGCGGCGGTCCTGCTCGGCTGCATGGGCTATCTCGCCGCCCAGTACGCGGCGCTCGGCATCGTCGGCGCGCTCATCCTGCCGATCAGTTTCTTCCAGGCGCTGGTCATTGGCCTGCTGATCGTCGGCTTTTACACGATCATCGGCGGCATGCTCGCGGCGATCTGGTCGGACGCGGTCCAGGGGTCGATCATGATCGTCGGCGGCATCCTGACGGCCTACTACGTGATCACGAACTCGACGCTCGGCTGGAGCGGGATGACGAACGCGATTCAAAGCGGCAACCCGCAGTACTTCGAGTTCACGCTGCTCGGCGGTGACGGGCTAATGGCGATCGGACTGATCATTTCGGTGATCGTCATTCAGGCAACCGTCGCGGGCCAGCCCCACGCGATCACGAAATTCTACATGGTGCGAAACGTGTCGGTGCTGAAGTGGGGCGCGCTCATCACCGGCGCGGCGTACCTGGCGACGACCCTCTACTGGGTCGCAGCGCCGTTCGTGCAGGCGGCCGTCCTTGAAGGAACGGTCGCCGATCCGGGCAATCCCGACGCGACGTTACCGCTCGCGCTGATCGAGTGGGCACCCGACGTCGTCGTCGCGTTCGTCCTCACCGCAGTCGTGGCCGCGATCATGTCGACGAGCAACGCCTTCCTCAACATGGGTGCGTCCGCCGTCGTCCACGACTACATCATCGAGTACCGAGGGACCGAGCTCACGCAGGCCGAAGAGGTGCGCTGGGGTCGCGTCACGACCGGCGTCTTGCTCGTCGCCGCGGGCGTCATCGCCGGCACGTTCCCGGGGCTCATCTTCGTGCTCGGGGCCGCCGGCTGGGCGATCTTCGCCGCCGTCATCTTCCCCTGCGTCGCGATCGCGTACAACTGGCGCGGTGCGACGGCCGAGGGGGCGCTCGCCGGTGGCGGATCGGGACTCGTCCTCACGATCTTGCTGGCTTACGGGGTTGAGTATCTGGGACTGTCGCTCCCCTACGGCTTCCTCGGCGGACAGGTCGCGACGATCGTCGCCGTCGCGGTGTTCGTCGGCGTCTCGCTCGTGACGACGACGAGCGAGTACGCTGAACTCGACGACGACATCCGGATGATACTGGATCTCGGACGGATCACCGGGAGCCCGGAACAGCCGACGGAAACCATCGCGGATGGGGGTTCGGATACCGAACAGTAACACTCGATTAGTCGACCGTCGATTGTCCGATCGAATCCGTCACCGGTCGGCGTTCAGGCCGTCTGCGAGTACTCCTCGACCCACTCCTGCAGCGTGAGCCCCATCGCGGCCTGGGTGATCGCGTTCGAGGACGCCGAGTTAGCGCTCTTGACGAGTTCAGCTTCGAGCGTCCGGGTCGGTACTTCGCCCAGGAAGTGCGGGATGGCGCGCTGGACCGACAGGGGACAGCCGACCTCGTGGGCGAGGGCGTACCCCGAAATCGAGTGCGGGATTTCGTCGCTGACGTAGCGGGGGGACGGGTCGTCGAGCAACTCGTCGTCGACGAAATCTGGATACTCGTAGCACTTGCCCACGTCGTGCAGGAGGGCGGCCGCGACGATGGTGTCGAGATCGGGATCGGCGTCGTGGAACTCGCGTTGCTGAGTGGCGGCATCGACCGCGATGCGCGTGACGCCGCGGACGTGCTCGACGTTGGTGACCTCGTGGATGTTCCAGGCGTAGGGGATGTCCGTCACGTCCCGCCAGCCGCCGCGGTCGAGGCCCAGGACCCACGCCTCGACGATGCGCTCGCGGAGGTCGTCGCTCTCGACGTGCTCGAGTTCGGGGAGGGCGTCGCGGACCTGGGTGTCGAAGTCGGGCATCGCTCACCTCCGGCCGCCGCCGGTTCCGACGCGTTCCCCGTCGGCTTTGACGAGTCGTTCCCGGCCGATGAACCGCGGTCGCTCTTCGACGGCGAGGAAGTTGTTCACGTCCTCGCGGGCCTCCTTTGCCTTCCCGCGGGCGGGGTCGTAATCGCGCGATCCCTCGCTGCCGAGCGCGTCGTAGAGCTTCTCGAGGTCCTCGAAGTAGAGTTCGGCGACGCCGTCGAACTCGGCGTGCTCGGGATCGGTCGGGATCACGGTGTTGTACTTCACGACGCCCTCGATTTCGCGGGCGATCGGCGTGTGAGTGGTCTGCCAGTAGTCGACGAACTCGTCGTGGGTCATGCCCTCCTTGCGAACCAGGAACGCCGAGTGTTTGTACAGGCCGTCGGTGTCACCGGACTTCGTCCGGTTGCTCGTGGAGCTACGCTCCACGCTGTCGCCGCCGACTTCGTCTTTCTGGACGATCTCTTCGCCGATGAACCGCGGTCGCTCTTCGACGGCGAGGAAGTTGTTCACGTCCTCGCGGGCCTCCTTGGCTTTGCCCTGGTCCGGGTCGTAGTCGCGTGAACCCTCGCTGCCGAGGGCGGCATAGAGGTCTTCGAGGTCCTCGAAGTAGAGTTCAGCCAGGCCGTCGAACTCGGCGTTCTCGGGGTCGGTCGGGAGGACCTGCTGGTACCGGACGACGCCCTCGATCTCGCGGGCGATCGGCGTGTGGGTGGTCTGCCAGTGGTCGACGAACTCCTCGTGAGACAGTCCCTCCTGTCGAACCAGCAGGGCGACGTGCTTGTACATCACGAGCCCCTTTTTCGTACAGTACAATAAATCATGGTACCTGTTCCCGTGAAATGCACCCCGCGGTGCGCTCACGGCGGACCGCGGTCGGTCCGCGACGACCCGTAGCGGCGTTACCGCGTCGAGTCCCGCCGGTCCGGTACCGGCACACCGTGCACGAACAATCGATCTCCGGCCGCGCGATCGTCGGCGTACCCCTCCCGGTACTCCATCAACTGAAACAGGACGCCCGTCGGATTCTGCGGCGTCACGAACGCCTCGTGCCAGTGCTCGAACGTCTGCCGGTCGACGACCGACACGCCGGCCGCATCGAGCGCCTCCACCGCCGCCTCGAGATCGGCGACCTCGAGCGTGACGTGGTGCAGCCCCGGCCCGTTCCGTTCGAGGAAATCCGTCAGAAACGAGTTCGTCCCGTCGTCGGGCGCGATCAGTTCGAGTCGGGACGCGTCGCCGAGGACGTACGTCGCCCAGGTGAACTCGCCGTACTCGCTTCGTTCCTCGTGGATTTTCTCGCAGCCGAACGCGAAGAGCAACCCTTCGGCGTCGGGAACGGAGTCGACGGCGATTCCGACGTGATCGACGCGTATCGCTGGCATTGTCGGACTCGTCATACGCAGGACACGCGCGGCCGATCACATAACGATTTGGAATGGTACCACACTCCGATAGCTGCGTGAACATACCGCACCGGTAGAACAAAGTTACCGGCGCTCGACAGAGCGCATGCATGCCAACACTCGCCGAGTTTCTCGTCCGCGCGGACGAGTTCATCCCGCCTGGCAACACGCTGGAGAATCCGATCGCACGGGAGCAGGGTCGGTCCGTGAGCCGCCTTCGAGACGACAGTGCGTCCGTTCGTGGGACTCCTGGCCGAGCCGCAGAGACGGCAGAGACAGCGGAGACGGCATTTCCAACCACCGCAAACACATGACGACGACAGCAGCCGAACTCATCGACACGCTCGATTCGCTCGGCGTCGAGTACGTCTTCGGCTATCCGGGCGGGCGCGTCATCGAACTGCTCGATCACATCCCGGACGCCGACGGTGACGTTGAACTCGTGCGGCCGCGCGACGAGCGGGAGGCGAGCGTGATGGCCGAGATGTACGGGCGTCTCACGGGCCGTCCCGGCGTCCTGACGGGGCAGGGGCCGTGGATCGGGAGCCTCGGGATGATCGGCCAGATGGAGGCGCGGCTGGCTTCCTCGCCGATGGTCGTCCTCACCGAGGCCTCCGAGCGCGGCGAGTACTCGACGCTCGCGCCGTACCAGCAGGCACGAGGCGATTACGGCGGGTTTAGTCTCCCGGACATCCTCGACGGCGTGAGCAAGGAGTGGTGGTTCCCGCGGACGCCGACCGAGACCGTTCGCTCGACGCAACTCGCGTTCAAACACGCCGTCGCCGGCCGCCCCGGCCCGACGGCGGTGATCTTCGACGGCGATGCGATCACGGACGAGGTTCCGACCGATCCGACGCCGGCGACGTGGGACGCGCGAACGCAGACGCGAACCTGGAACGCCGCGCCGACCGCGACGGACGTGGCCGCGGCCGTCGAGGCCCTGGAAGCGGCCGAGCGGCCGGTCGTCATCGCGGGCAACGGCGTCCACGCCGCGCAGGCCTACGACGAACTCGCGGCGGTCGCCGACGCCTACGACTGTGCCGTCGTGACGTCCTATCTCGGGAAGTCGACGTTCCCGGAGACGAACGACCGCGCCGCCGGCGTCATCGGCTCGTTCGGCCACGAGGGCGCGAATCGCGTCGTCAGCGAGGCGGACACCCTGTTCGTCGTGGGCTGTCGACTGAACCCGATGGACACCAACTGGCAGGCACCCTCTTTCATCCGGCCCGACGAGCAGACGATCGTTCACGCCGATATCGACACGCGAAACGCGGGGTGGGTCTACCCCGCGGACGTCGGGCTCATCGGCGACGCGAGCGAGAGTCTGGCGGCGGTCGCCGAGGCCGGCGAAGCGTCCACAGGGTGGGCGATCGAACGCGCCACGGCGGCCCGCGAGTGGTTCGAGTCTCCCGCGTGCACCGACGACTCGGTGCCGATCGCGCCCCAGCGCGCCGTCGCGGCGATTCAGTCGGTCGTCGACGAGGAGACGATCGTCACCGCCGACTCCGGAAACAACCGATTCTGGCTGCTGAACTACCTGCAGACGCCGGCCGTCCGCACCTACTTCGGCAGCGGCGGCGTCGGCGGCATGGGCTGGGCGACCCCCGCCGCAGTCTCGGCGGCGCTGACGACGGGCGAGGACACGGACGTTATCGCCGTCGCGGGCGACGGCGGCTTCTCGATGACGATGAACAGCGTCGAGACGGCCGTCGAGTACGGCGTCGCGCCGACGGTCGTCATCCTGAACGACACCAGCCTCGGGATGGTCCGCCAGATGCAAGGCGAGGACGGTGACATCGCCGGCGTCGAGTTCAACGACACGGACTTTCCGAAAATCGCCGAGGCCTTCGGCGCGGTCGGTCGGCGCGTGACCGATCCGACCGCCCTCGAGAGCGTCCTCGAGGAAGCGAAGACGGCCGACGTACCCCACGTCATCGACGTGCGCATCGACCGCGAGGCGGAGATGGCCGCGACCCTGTCCTCCTCGTTCTACGACTCGGTCGGGGGACTCCACGAATAGCAACTCACGGGCCACTACCCGACGAATCACCAAGCTATACGTACCCATTCAACATACCACGATACATGACAGACGAAACGACCGTACTGGTAACCGGCGGAACCGGCTTCATCGGGTCCTACGTCGCACGGGACCTGCTCGAACACGGCCACGATGTCGTGGCTTACGACCTCTCGACGGACACGACGATCCTCGAACAACTCGGCGTCGCGGACGACGTGACCGTGCGGCGCGGCGACGTTGCCGACCCCACAGATGTCGTCCGGGCGGTCAAAGAAACCGGCGCGACGCACATCGTCCACCTCGCGGCGCTGCTGACGACCACCGCGCGCGAAAATCCGCGCGCGGCCGGCGAGGTCAACATTTTGGGGACGAACAACGTCTTCGAGGCCGCTCGCACGCTCGACGACCAGGTCGAACGCGTCGCGTGGGCCTCCTCGGCGGCCGCCTACGCGCCCCCGGACAACTACGACGCCGAGTGGATCGACGAAACCGAACTCGTCTATCCCGACACGCTCTACGGCGCGACCAAGGAGTACAACGAACACCAGGCGCGGGTCTACCACGAGGACTACGGCCTCGACCACGTCGCGCTCCGGCCGACCGTCGCCTACGGCCCCTACCGCGAAACCGGCGGCTCCGCATTCCTGGCAAACATCGTCGAAAAGCCCGCGCTCGGCGAATCATACAGCGTCGAGTACGGCGATCAGTACGTCGACTGGCAACACGTCGAAGACATCGCACAGGCGTTTCGCAAGGCCGCGTTCACGCCCGCGGACGAACTCTCCCAGCGCGTCTACAACGTCCGCGGCGTCCTCGCCACCGTCCGAGAGGCCGCCGAAGCGGTCGAGTCGGTGATGCCCGACGCCGACATCGACGTCTCGGACGACGGCGAGCTCCCCTGGACCCAGAATCTGGACATGAGCAAGGCCCAGGCGGACCTCGGTTACGACCCCGAGTACGACCTCGAATCCGGCTTCCGGAAGTATATCAACGTCCTGCGCGAGGAGCACGGCCTCGAACCGGTCTGATTTTCGAGCCAGGGCCCCAGTCGTCAGGCCGACGAATCACCGCCTCAACTACTATTAAGACGGCTGACCTGTATACCGATAGCATGGAACTCGGAACCGGACTGTTTACCGGCCAGCAGCGACCGGACGACGAGCGAACGGCGAGCGAACGCTACGACGAGATCCTCGCGTTGACCCGCGAGATCGAGGCCGCCGGACTCGACAGCGCGTGGGTCTCCGAACACCACTTCGCCGCGGACGACTACCTCTCCGGAACGATGCCGACCCTCGGCGCGATGGCCGCCGAAACCGACCGGCTCGAGATCGGCAGCTGCGTCGCGCTCGGCCCGCTGTACGACCCGATCCGGCTAGCCGAAGACGCGGCCACGGTCGACCTGCTCGCCGACGACCGGCTCACCCTCGGCCTCGCGATCGGCTCGAACCCGCACGAGTTCGATATCTTCGGCGTCCCGCGCGAGGAGCGCGGCGAGCGACTCGCCGACCTCGTCCCCTTCCTCCGCGGTGCCTGGAGCGCGGGCGAACTCGACTACGAGTCGGACTTTCACGACGTGCCGGCCGATGTCTCGATCACGCCGAAACCCGCCGACGATACAGTCCCGATTATGCTCGGCGGGGCGGCCAAACCCGCCGTTCGCCGGGCCGCCCGCACCGCCGACGGTTGGTGTGCCCCCTCGTCGCTCTCGATCGAGGGCGTCCGCAAGCGCGTCCGGGACATCCGCCGCGTTCGCGACGAGGAAGACATCGACGGCGAGTTCACGATCTACGCGCTCCAGCACGGCTGGGTGGGCGACTCTCGCGAGGAGGCCTGGGAGGCGATGCGAGAGGGATACTTCTACCTGCAGCGGCGCTACGCGGAGATTTTCTCCGGCGAATCCGTCGACGAACTCGACGAGGAGCGCAAGCGGGAGCTGAAAGAACAGGCGATATTCGGCACGCCCGAGCAGGTCGCCGCTGAACTCGAGAGCTACCGGGACGCGCTCGGCGACGATAGCCACTTCATCCTCCGAACGTACTACCCGGGCGTCGATACTGAGGCGATGATCGACTGCGTCCGCCGCCTCGGCGACGAGGTCGCGCCGGCGCTTCGTGAGTGAGAAACTCCGCTCCGCTATCCCGTCTTGTACACGCCGCGTGCGTCCGCGATGTGCGTGTCGTCGTCCGCCGCGTAGACGTCGACGTCGACGACGCCGACGTCGCTGCCGCAGCGAACGACGTCCGCTTCGGCGTAGAGGTCGCCCGTGCCGGCCGAGAGGTAGTCGATCCGAATGTCGATCGTCGGCACCGGCTGGTCGACGAGCGAGACCAGCGCCGCGCCGCCGACGGTGTCCGCGAGCGTGAACGTGACGCCGCCGTGGGCCATCAAGCGATCCTCGTTCCAGGAGAGTTCGTCGCTCATCTCGAGTTCGCCTTCGGCGTGGCCGTCGGCGCAGTCGGTGACGTCGATGCCGAGCAGGGAGGCGAAGGGCATCCCCTCGAAGAAGGCTTCGGTGTCCATGCACCACACTGTCACGTGAACCGTAATAAAGGTGCCAGTCGGCGACGGGTTCCACGCCGCTCTCAGCGGTGGTCGTAGACCCGTTTGACCTTGCCGACCTCTGTGCGTTCGATCGAGCCGTACTTGACGAGTTCGAGTTCGTCCGGCGTGGACGACAGCGCGTTGTGCAACCGTTCGCGGATCTTCTCGCGGAGCGCCTCGCGGTCGCCGTCGTACTCCGCCTCGAGTTCGACGGTCAGAGCGAGCGTGTCGAGGCCGTCGTCCCGATCGAGGTCGATCCGGTAGTAGGGGGCGACGGCATCGAACTCGAGGATCACGGCTTCGATCTGACTCGGGTAGAGATTGACGCCGCGGACGATGAGGAGGTCGTCCGCGCGGCCGGTGACGCCGTCCATGCGCGCCATCGTCCGGCCGCAGACACACTCCTCGTATGTGAGACTGGTCAGGTCGCCGGTTCGATATCGCAGTACCGGGAGCGCCTCCTTCGAGAGGGTGGTCAACACGAGTTCACCGTCCTCGCCGTCGGGCAGCACTTCGCCGGTCGCGGGATCGATAATTTCGGGGTAGAAGTGGTCCTCCCAGATGTGCATGCCGTCCTGGGCCGCGCGGCACTCGGCGGCGACGCCGGGGCCGATGATCTCCGAGAGGCCGTAGTTCTCGATGCCGGTGACGCCGAGCCGGTCCTCGATTTTCTCGCGCATCGGCTCCGTACACGGCTCGGCTCCGTAGAGCACCGTCGAGAGCGGTAGACTCGTCGGATCGATCCCCATCGCTTCGGCCGTTTCGGCGACGTAGAGGGCGTAGGAGGGCGTACAGCAGAGCGCGTCGCTGCCTAAATCGCGCGCGAGTTCGACCTGTCGTCGGGTGTTGCCGCTGCTCGTCGGAATCACCGCCGCACCGAGTTCCTCGGCCCCGCCGTGAAAGCCGAGACCGCCCGTAAAGAGTCCGTAGCCGTAGGCGTTCTGGACGGTATCTGTGTCGTCGAGTCCAGCCGCCGCCAGCGACCGGGCCATGACCTCGTGCCAGCGATCGAGATCCCGCTCGGTGTAGCCGACGATCTTGGGTTTCCCGGTTGTTCCGGAAGAGGCGTGAATTCGCCGGATCTCGGCAGTATCGACGGCGAACAGGCCGTCGGGATACTCGGCGCGGAAGTCCTCCTTCGTCGTAAACGGCAGGTTCTCGATAGCCTCGAGCGAGTCGATCTCGGACGGCGAGACGCCGGCGTCGTCGAATTTTCTTCGGTAGAACGGGACGTTCTCGGCGGCGTACGCGACGGTTTCGCGGAGTCGTTGCCGTTGTTTTGCGCGCAGGTCCTCCCGAGCGAGCGTTTCGGTGGTCGCCATGGCTTAGACAGAGGTACGATAACAAGTACCAAAATAGTTGAGCCGACGGAACTCGTGACGGGTTGGCGGATCGCTATCTGTATCCACTTACTCGAACTTCTCGAACGGCTGCTCGCACTCGTTGCAGTAGTGCATCGACCGGCACAGCGACGGGCCCTTGGGATGTTCGCGGACGGTGTTCGTCGACTCACAGTAGGGACACTCCGCACCCGCCGCGTCCCCGCTCGTCGTGACGCTCGGATCCAGCCGTCTCATACGCTCAACCCGAACTCCCGCAGGTCGTCTTTGCCCCGTTCCGTGACGAACTCGACGGTCCACTCCGGGCTCCAGACGAGACGCAACGTCGCCTCCTCCACGCCGTCGACGGCCGCCACCACCTCTTCGACCTCCTCTGTCAACATGTCTCGGGCCGGACAGCCGGAGTACGTCAGCGTCATGTCGACGGTTGCGACGCCGTCCTCGTCGTCGACTGACACCCCGTAGATCAGCCCGAGATCGACGATACTAACCGGCATCTCCGGGTCCTCGATTTCGTAGAGGGCGTCCCACACGGCGGCCTCCAGGCCGGCCGCGTCCGCGCCGGTTGCCGGCAGGTTATCGTCGGCCTCACCGGATCGGTAGTCGGTGTACGCACAGGGCGTCGCGCCAGTTTCGGCGTCGGGGTCGAAGTCCGGGTCTGGGTCCGAGTCCGAGTCCGAGTCTGGGGCTGGATCGTGGTCTTGAATATCGCTACTCATTGAATTCTCGTCCTCGTTCTCGTTCTCATTCGGGAGCGTCCATGATCGTGGTCGGTTCGTCGCGACCGAGTTCGCGATAGGTGCGGGTGAACTCGTCGTAGAGTTCGGCCCACGCGTCGGTGTGGGTGCCGTCGCGGCCGCGCTCGTCGGGCAGTGCAGCTGCTGTCACTTCGAAGCCGTCGTCACCGTCGATCGGAACTGCGAGATCGAGCGACTCCAGGTACGGAACGACGATCGAGAGCCACTCCTCGCCGAGTTCCTCGAGCGTCGCGGTGCGGAGACCGAGGTCGACGATATCGGCTTCGATCCCGGGGTCGACTGCTCGCGGCTTGTCGCCGCTCGCCTCGTTCGCGTCGCGTGGCGGCGCGCACGGCTCGAAGAGCGTGAGTGCATGCGGAAACAACTCGTCGAGCGTCGCCTGCAGGCGTTCGCGGCTCTCCTCGTCGTCGGCGAGGCGCTCGAGCCAGTTCTGGGCGTGTTCGCGGTGGTAGCTTTCTTCGCTCCGAATCTTCTCGACGCGGTCGGCGATTTTCGGGTACGAGGAGTCCGCAAGCGCCTCGAGTCGCAGTTCCTCGGCGACGTCGTAGAGGTACGACCGGAGAACGGGATCGGCCCAGTTGCCGTCCTCGAAGGGGCGTTCGACGAGCGTACTGTGCCGGAAGTCGTCGGGGTCGCGCTCGTAGACCAGCTCCCGCTCCCCGAAGCCGAGATCGCCGAGCACGTCGTACCACAGGCGAGCGTGACCCAGTTCGTCCTGCGCGTTGTTCGCGAGCGCGAGATCCGATTCGAGCGTCGGTGCCCGGACCTGCCACTCCGTGTAGCGCTCTGCCAGGACGAACTCGTCGTCCGCGAGACGCTTGCAGAGCGTTTCGAGCGCCGTCCGCTCGCGCTCTTCGAGGTCGTCCGGTCCGCTGAACTCGTCGGGTGCGGCCGCCATCAGTCGTCACCCCGCTGTTTCTCGGCGGTCGCCTGTTCGTCCTCGGACTCGACGACCTCCCGAGCGTCGGCTCCGGTGGTGTTGTAGGCCGTCGCCCAGCGGTAGCTCTTGTCGGTGGTGCCGCCGAAGGCCACGTCCTCGCCGTCGATCTCGCCGACTTCCTCCTGGGGCACGACCCAGAGGCTGTTCGTCGGTTTGCGCCGGCCGTGCTGGACGGCGGCGAACTGCTTTGCCATCTCCCGATCCGGCGCGTGGACGTTGCCACAGTGGGTGTGATACTCGCCCGCCTTCTCCTGGCGAAAGACTTCCCAGATCATGCTCAGTCGGCCGCCTGCGGCGCGTGGCCGCCGGCGGCGGAGGCGTCGTTTTCGATCGTTTCGCGGACCCAGTCGACCGCTTCCTGTGCGGTCTTTCGCCCGTTGATCTGGCCCAGTCCGGGCTCGAACTCGTTCTTCGCGATCGTGAAGAACTCGTCCCAATTCAGGTCGTCCTCCTCGACCGCGTAGGTGCCGTCGTCGCGCTCGCGAATCCGGGGTTCGTCGGGGATCTCGAGCCCGTACTTGCGCGCCTTCGGGATGTACTGATCGAGGAAGGCGTTGCGCAGGTCGTCGTTGGACTGCTGTTTTAGCCCCACCGAGGCGGCGAAATCGTGGTGGGTACTCTTGTCGTCGGTCGGCCCGAAGAACTGGATGATGCGGGGCCACCACTCCTCGAAGGCCTCCTGGGTCATTTGCTGTTCTTTCTTCGATCCGGACATGAGTTCCTTGAGGATGTCCTCGCCGTGTTTGACGTGAAAGCCCTCCTCGAAACACACCTTGTCCATCGCGTGAGCGTACGGCTCCCAGCTCGTTCGCCGGAGTGTCGCCTGCCGGCGCATCGCCGCGCCGTCGACGAAAAAGGCGATCATCGGCGTCTCGACCCAGCTCTCCATCGGATAGTGGAAACAGTTCAAGAATTTCCCGTCGCCGTTGGCGAGGTCATCGAGCATCTCCTCGCGCGTCTTCACGCCGAGGGACTCCGCGGCGCGGTAGAGCAACTGTCCGTGACCGATCTCGTCTTGCACCTTCGCGGAAAAGGCCAGTTTCCGGTCGATACTCGGCGCTTGCCGGATGAACGGCCGTTCCAGATACGCCCCCATGATCTCGCTGTTGGCGTGGAACTCGATCATCCGGGTCGCCGCCTCCCGGTACTCCCTCGGGAGTTCGTCCGCCGGGCTGAACTCCCGCGGCCCCGCGCGTTCTTTGACCGTGTCGATGTTCATCGTATCACACTAGACGCGGGTTATATCCTTAGCAATTGACCACCACATACGGGGGTTTTAAATATATTCCAGATAATAGATCATGCTACTGGGGATGATTGACGAGTGCCTCGCGGTCGAGTTCCGCGTGCAAAACGACGACTGTCCGCTCGCGGCGGCGACGCGAGCGACCGGAATCGAGGTCGACGCCAAACCGCCACAGCGTCGCAGCGACGGGTACGATCTGCTACAGTTCACGGCGGTACAGTCGGAGGAACTGGTCGAGACGCTGGACGCCGACGACCGACTCCTGTACCTGCACGTCTCTCGAACGGACGGCCGATACCGGTACCGCTGCCTGTCGAAGCATCCGTGCGTCGTCCACGAACTGATCGACGGCGGCCTCATCATCGAAACGCTCCGATACCGCGACGGCGCGGCGACGATCACCGGTGCGGTCGTCGGCCGCGACGTTCTCAAGGGCGTCATGGCGGCGGCCGGCGAAACCGTCGGCGTCCGCCTCGAACGGGTCTACCCGCTCGAAGCGGAGGCCAGAGAATCGCCCGGCCACCGGTGGGATCTCACGCCGGCCCAGGAAGAGTGCATCCGCACCGCGGTCGCGATGGGCTACTTCGCGATTCCGCGCGAAACGTCCTCGGAGGCCGTCGCCGACGAACTCGACATTAGCAAGTCGGCGTTCCTCGAACGACTCCGCCGCGGCGAGGCGGCGCTTTTCGGCCAACTCTTCGGGTGATCAGCGCTCCGCCGGTAGATACTTCCGTTTCCGCATCGCTGTGCCAGCGTATGGCACCGCGAGACGCAGAGACGGATGCGGACGCGAACGCGAACGCGATCAGACGACAGATCGAGAGCGACCCCTACTGTGCGACCCTCGGTATCGAACTCGCCGAACTCGGGGCGGGCACCGCACGAACGCGTCTCGAGATCACCGACAACCTGACGAACTTCCACGGCACGCCACACGGCGGCGCGATCTACTCGCTCGCCGATGCGGCGTTCGCCGCGGCGTCGAACGCCGACGGCGAGACCGCGGTCGCGCTCGAGACGAACGTCTCGTACCTGGAGGCCGTCGAGGTCGGAACCGTTCTCACCGCAACGGCTCGGGAGACTCACGACGGTGGCCGCACCGCCGAGTACGAGGTCGTCGTCGCCGACGCGACCGAGGAAACTGACGACCGCGTTGCAACGTTCCGGGGGCGGGTGTACAAACCGTGATGTCGGTCGCTGTCAGCAGTCAGCCACCCGGCGGAAAATAGAGACGGCTCAGACGGTCACACCGAGATATCTGTCGAGAACGTCCTCGTTGGCCCCGAGTTCAGCGGCCGTGCCCTCGTAGACGATTTGCCCCTGGTCGACGAGGTAGTTGCGGTCGGCGAGTTCGAGACAAACCTGGACGTTCTGCTCGACGAGCAGGACGGTGATTCCGCGGTCGTTGAGAGCCGCGACGATGTCCATCACGTCCCGAACGATGTAGGGGGCGAGCCCTTCGGTCGGTTCGTCGAGCAGGACGACATCCGCGCCGCTGACGAGCGCACGGGCGATTGCGAGCATCTGTTGTTCTCCGCCGGAAAGCGATGACCCGGCGTTTCCGGCACGCTCTCGCAGGTTCTCGAACATCTCGAGAACTTCGGCGACGGAGAGTGAGTCACCGTCCGCCGTGCCGCCGTGGGCCGCCAGTTCGAGGTTTTCCGTGACGGTCAGGTCGGGGAAGATTCGGCGTTCCTCCGGGACGAGTGCGAGACCCTGCTGAGCGGTTTCCGTTGCGTCGAGTGCGGAAATGTCGGTTCCGTCGTACGTGACGTGCCCGCTCGTCGGCTGGAGAATCCCCATAATCGTTCGGAGCGTCGTCGTCTTCCCGGCACCGTTGCGGCCGACGAGCGAGACGATTTCGCCCGCCTCGACCGAGAGCGAGAGGTCGCACAGCACCTGCGTGTCGCCGTAGCCGGCGTCTACCGAGTCGACCGACAGGAGCGGGTCGGCGCTCATTCGGTCATCCCCCCGAGGTAGGCGTTTTGCACGTCCTGGTTCGCGGCGATCTCCGCGGGCGTTCCCTCCGCGAGTATCTGCCCGCCGTTCAACACGGTGATGCGGTCTGAGAGTTCCATGACGAGTTCGATATCGTGTTCGATGAGCAACAGCGTCTGGTCGACGAGGACCGCTTCGAGCAGGTCGATCGTCTCCCGGGTCTCTTCGACGCTCATGCCGGCGGTCGGTTCGTCGAACAGCACGAGTTCGGGATCGGTCGCGAGGACGACGCCGATTTCGAGCCGTCGCTTGTCGCCGTAGGCGAGTGCGTTCGCCTGTTCGGCGGCGACGTGAGCGAGGCCGATGCGGTCGAGGATCGCCTCGGTTCGGTCGTTCAATTCGTCGTAGCGGTCGGTCGGTTTGAACAGCGATTCGACGGCGGTATACTCGTCGCGAGCGACCGACTGGATTGCCAGCCTGACGTTCTCGCGGACGGTGAGCCCGCCGAAGACGTTCGAGATCTGGAACGAGCGGCCGATGCCGCGACGGACCCGCGCCGACGGCGACAGCGTCGTGATGTCCGCGCCGTCGAAGTAGATCGCGCCTTCGGTGACGGGCAATGCGCCGGTGATGAGGTTAAACAGGGTCGTTTTGCCCGCCCCGTTCGGCCCGATGACGCTCCTGAACTCGCCGCGTTCGATCGTCAGGTCGATGCGGTCCGTCGCGGTGAACTGGCCGAATCGCTTGACCAGATTCTCGGTCTGAAGCAGCGGGTTGTCCGTGCGTTGCTGGGTCGTTTCGATCGGGTCGCTCGGTTCGGTTGGATCGGTCGATTCGTTCGATTCGTTCGGTTCGCTCGGTTCGCTCGACTCGAGTGCCATCAATCGTCACCCCTGGTGTGTGCGTCGTCGACGTCCGTCGCTGGTTCCGGATCCGGGTTAGATTCCGGCTTTGGCTCCGGCTCCGAGTTCGGTCCTCGACCCGGCGTCCCGGGCAGGGCCGGCGCGAGCCGGCTCGGAAGCGAGACCAGCCCGCCCGGGAGGAGGATAACGAACAGGACGAAGATCGTCCCGAGGACCAGTCGCCACCGGTCCGTAAAGCCGGTGAGCAACTCTTCGAGGCCGAAGAAGATGCCCGAGCCGATGATCGGCCCGTAGAGTGTCCCCATCCCCCCGAGAATGACCATGACGATGACTTCGCCGGAGTTGAGCCAATCCACGAGCGACGGCGTCGCATAGCCCGCGTTAAGCGTGAAGAGTCCGCCGGCGAGCCCGGCCAGCGCGCCGCTGACGACGAACGCCCGCCGTTTGTAGACGGTCGTCTCGTAGCCGATGAACGTCGCCCGCTGTTCGTTCTCGCGGATGGACTTGAGAACCGCGCCGAAGGGCGAGTTCAGCATCCGTCGGGTGAGGAGGAACGAGGCGACGAGCGCCGAAAGCGCGATGTAGTAAAACAGTGACTGGCCGGTGATCGCGACCGGGCCGAGGAAGACGGCGATCTCGTCGAGTTCGACGCCGATGCCGGCGAGACCGTAGTAGGTGGAGAGGCCGAACAGGCCGTCGGAGCCGCCGGTGATATCGAGCTGACCGAGCATGTTGTAGAATAATTCGGCGAATCCGAGCGTGATCATCGCGAAGTAGACGCCCGAGACGCGGATCGAGAGGAAGCCGATACCCCAGGCGATCACCGCCGAGAGGACGATCGCGAGTCCGATCACGACGAACGCGGACTGACTGACGTGGGACAGTCCGAGCGCGACCGTGTAGGCACCGAGTCCGTAGAATAAGGCGTGGCCGAGCGACACCAGGCCGGTGTACCCCATCACGAAGTCGAGGCTGAGGGCGAACAGGCCCCAGATGATGATCTCGATCACGAGCGTGACGGCGTAGGTGGAGTAGAGGGTTCCCGCGCCGAGGGGGACCAGTGCCAGCAGGCCGACCATGGCGAGTCCGAGCCGCGTGCGGGTCTGTGAGTCGAGAAAGCCGCCGCGCGGTCCCGAGAGAAGATCGCCGGTGTGTTCCTCGGCGGCGTCGGTACCGAAGAGGCCGTGTGGCCGAACGAGGAGCACGCCGATCATGAGCAGGAAGATACCCGTCCCCTCGAAGATCGGCGCGTACATCCGGAGTGCGGTCTGTACGAGACCGACGAAGAGTCCCCCGACGACGGCTCCCCTGAAACTTCCGAGCCCGCCGAGAACGACGATGACGAACGCCGGGATGATGACGGACATCCCCATCGTCGGATTGACCGTCTGATACCCGCCGAGGATGATGCCGGCGAACGCGGCCAGGGCTGCCCCCATCCCGAACACGAGCGAGTAGTACCGGTCGATATCGATCCCGAGATTCCGGACCATCTGCCGGTCCTGGGCACCGGCGCGGACGATCAACCCGTACTTCGTGAACTCGAACATCGCCCAGACGGCGATCGCCATCAGCGCGCCGAGGACGATGATGAACAGGTTGTACACGCTGGCGGTGACATCGAGCACGGCGATCGACCCCGAGAGCATCTCCGGAAGCGGAAGGGTGACGCTTCCGGGTTCCCAGATCAGGTAAATCAGATCGTTGATGACCAGCACGAGGCCGAACGTCAACAGAATGTGATACAACGGGTTCCGGCCGTACAACGGCCGCACAGTAAAGCGTTCGATTCCGACCCCGATGATCCCGACGAGAAGCGGTGCGACGAACAGTGCGACGAAAAACGCCGAGCCGCCAAACGGCGCGATGAGCGCCAACGCGAAGTACGCACCCAGCGCGAACAATTCCCCGTGGGCGAAGTTGATGACGTTCATCACGCCGAAGATGACCGACAACCCCGCGGCCAACAGCACGTACACGACGCCGATCGTCAACCCGTCGACCAGCAGTTGCAGGAGTTCACTAGCCATTGGTTATCGAGTTCACCCGTGACAGCGGCGTTGGATCTGGCCTCACAGTCGATGGATCGTGCCGGTCCATACTACAGGTCACACCCCGTCTCCGCACAGTCGGGCGCTGCGTCCGCTCCGGAGAGTTCCTCGAGGAGGTCGACCGTGGCGAGGTCGCCCGACTCCGGTTCGACGCACTCGCCCATCCAGACCGGATTCGACGCCTGCTGATCGCACTCGCGGAACTCGTTCGGCCCGAAGATGGTTTCGTGTTCCATGCCGGACAGCGTCTCCGCGACCGTCGTCGGATTGCGGGAACCGGCTTCGCGGATGCCGTTTGCGACCATCCGAACCGACTCGTAGCCCACGCGCGAGAAATTATCCGGTACGTCGCCGTCGTACTCGCTCTCGTAGGCCTCGACGAATTCTTGGTTATCTCCCGTCTCGAGTTCGGGCACGTATCGCACGCCGCTGTAGATGTCGTAGGTCCCGTCGCCGGCCCCCGATCGGATCGACCGGAACGAGCCGGTCGTCGTGACGATCGGAATCTCGTTCTGGAGGCCGCGCGAGCGCGCCTGCGAGAGGAAGGTTGCCAGGTCGGATCCTGTCATTCCGACGATGAGCGCGTCCGCCTCGTCGCTTTCGTTCGAAATCTGGCTGATGAACGCCTCGAAGTCGTTCGAGCCCTGATCCGACCGGGTCACGCCGACGCGCTCGTAGGAGTCGCTGATCGACTCCATCCGCGCTTCGACCTCCTCCAGCACGGAGTCGCCGTACGCGTAGTCCGCGATGTGGTAGACGATCCGATCGCCGAGTTCGTCGGCGGTCCACTGAGACATCACTTCGGCGATCTGTGCCGTACTCGTCTCGAACCGGAACACGTACTGATTGCACTCCTCGCCCGTGATCGACACGTCCGCCGCGCCCGGCGTGTAGACGACCTCGTTCTCGCGCGCAAAGTCGTTGATAGCGAGCGCCGACGAACTCGAGATGCAGCCGGTGAGAAACTGCGCCCCGTCGGATTGGACCGCCTGATCGGCCCGCTGGGTCGCCGTCGCCGGGTCGAGTTGCGTGTCGTAGTCGTCGTACTCGATCGTAAAGTCGTACTCGTCGCTCTCGTTTATCTGCTGGATCGCGAGTTCGGTTCCCTGGTGTCGTTCTTCGGCGAGATCAGTGAACGCGCCGGTGAACGGCTCGAGGACGCCGAACTGGACGGTATCGAAGTTTTCGTCGTCGCCGTTGCCGACCTCGTCGGGACTGCCGATACAGCCGGCGAGTCCGGTAACGCCGACGACGCTCCCGGCCGTGAGTGCTCGAAGAACGTCACGCCTGCTCCCCTGTGATATGTCACCCTGAGACATACCACCAATTGATTTCACCACCCTATAAAAATCGACCCCCGCTTGTGGCGGTTTTATAAGGTCCTGACGGTGATACGCGCCCGATTCGTGCTCGCTGACCCGGGTCGTCCTCGTTAGTCCCGCGAGAGAGCCGCTGTCAGCTTCCCTCGCCCACTTTGCTCCCCGCACTATGATCGTTACCACAATCCACAATCCGTGTGTGCATACCCCATGATTTTTATCGAGGGACTCTAGAGTGGGGAGTGAGGATGAGTCACACGCAGACAGAGACGGCCCCCCGTTCGGAGATTCGAGCGCTGCAGAACGAACGGCTTCGAGAGACGGTCCGCCACGCCTACGACAACGTGGCGTTCTACCGCGACGAACTCGACGCCGCCGGCGTTTCCCCCGACGATATCCAGACGGTCGATGATATCCAGCAGCTACCGTTCACGACGAAAGAAGACTTTCGGGCGGAGTACCCGGACGGCCTGTTCGCCGTCGACGACGCGGACGTGTGCCGGATTCACGCTTCCTCCGGGACGACCGGGAAGCCGAAAATCGTCTCCTACACCGACGAGGACGTGGCCGTCTGGAGCGAGGTCGTCGCCCGATCGCTCGCCGCAGCGGGGGTCGAACCGGGGGATACCGTCCAGAACGGCTACGGCTACGGACTCTTTACGGGCGGCCTCGGACTCCACTACGGCATCGAAGAACTCGAGGCGACAGTCATTCCGATCGGCGGGGGCCAGACCCAGCGACAGGTCGAACTCCTGCGAGACTTAGAGAGCGACGCGCTCAGTTGCACGCCGTCGTACTCGCTGTATCTCGCGGAGACGGCCGCCGAAATGGGAATCGACGTCGCCGACCTGCCGGTCTCGACCGTTATCTTCGGTGCCGAACCCTGTACCGACCCCATGCGCGAGGAAATCGAAGACCGGCTCGGCGTCACCGGCATCGACATCTACGGCCTCTCGGAGATCATCGGCCCCGGCGTCTCGGTCGAGTGCCACGACGCCCAGGACGGCCTCCACATCTGGGAAGACCACTTCTACCCCGAAGTCGTCGACCCCACCACCGGCGAGCCACTGCCCGAGGGCGAGGAAGGTGAACTCGTGCTGACCACCCTCTCGAAGGAGGCGCTCCCGGTACTGCGATATCGGACCGGCGATCTGACGACGCTCACCACCGAGGAGTGTGACTGCGGGCGAACGATGGTTCGCATGGATAACGTCACCGGTCGTGCGGACGACCTCCTCATCGTCCGCGGCGTCAACCTCTATCCGAGCGAGATCGAGGACGTGGTCCTCGAGTTCGATTCCGTCGCCCCCTACTACCGGATCGACCTCTATCGAGAGGACAACCTCGATCGACTGGAGCTCACGATCGAGCACGAAACCGATCCGGTGGCCGACCGAAACGAGTTGCGCGATCGGATACTCACGCGGCTCGAAAACGTGCTCTCGTTCACGCCGGACGAACTCGAACTCGTCGACCCCGGGAGCATCGAACGGACGGAGGTCGGCAAGGTCAAACGGGTCTACGACCACCGGTAATCGAGCGAGCGTCACTGCGTGGCGATGATAGCGCGGAGACGGGAGCGGCGACAGCAGAGGGGTCCGGGATCAATCTAGCGCCGCGTCGCACCCGAATCAGGTACGTGGTAAACTATTTGTGGGTTGGTTAGAAGGTCTACGTATGGCATACAGTTACGAGCCACACCACTTCGAGGACTTCGAAGTGGGCCAGGAGTTCGAGAGCGTCGGCCGAACCGTCACGGAAGCCGATTTCGTCATGCATTCGGCGCTGTCGGGTGACTGGACGGAACTGCATACGAACAAGGACTATGCCGAGGACGGCCCCTTCGAGGGACGTATCGCTCACGGACCGATGACGTTCGTCCAGGCGACGGGGTTCGTCTATCGCACCGGCATCGTCGAGCGCACGGCATTTGCCTTCCTCGGGATGAATTACATGGATCTGCCGAACCCGGTCTACATCGGTGACACCCTCTCGCTCGACATCGAGGTTACGGAGACGAAGGGCGTGAGCAGCCGCGACGACGCGGGTCTCGTCGTCCTCGATACGGTGATGACGAACCAGGACGACACCGTCGTCTTCGAGGGCGACATGAAGTTCCTCATCAAAACCGAGACAGCGGAATAATCGGACGGGAGGCGTCCGCGACGAGAACGCCGTCGTCGCGACCGACGAGGAGAACGCTTTCAGCGCCGGTGGCGACAGCGAAGCGAGGACCGCACGCGACGAAACTCCGCCCGAGGGAACCGTTCGATTGCGAACCGCGGACGGTCGCACCGGCGAACAACTGCTGGCGAGTTCAGCGGCGGTGGTCGCGCAGGTCTCCGGAGCGGAGGCTACGAGAATAGATCAGGGCGTTCCGGCACGACGCCGTCGAAGGTTCGGCGAGTTGGCACCGACAAGAATAATGAACGCTGATGGTGGCCTCACAGGTTCATAATTTACTAGTAATACAAATTTATCTGATCTTTATCATCCGGCCTAGACAGGAGGATATTTATATTGATGCTATTCGGACAAAATAATGTAGTGTATATAAACACATCCAGAAATATCCCTATTATATGGATTATAGAACAGAGTACCGCCTATTCAGGATCGATCGATTTCCAATATTATTTCTGATTCCTTCTCTAATACCCCACAGTACTGTCAGCTGTGCATTCCCAAACTGACTTTACAATGGAAACTAAACACAGTACTCGAACGAACGACCGGGGCAGAGCAGCGACTGACAGCAGATGGCATCGAGTTGCAGCGAACTGAACTCGGTAGTAGGCCGGTCAGTCGAGTTCAGCGCCGGTACTCACCGACGACTGCAAACCGAACTTACGGCGACACCGATCGACGACTACAAATGACACCCGAATCCACGCCCGACGATGCACCGAACTGGGAGTTCAAAGACCGCGACATCGCGATCCTCTGTGAACTCTCGAACGATCCACAACTGTCCTCGCGGGAACTGACGACGGTACTCGAGGAGGAGTACGACATCGACGTGTCACACGTCACCGTCAGCGAGTCCATCCGGCGGATGCGCGACGAAGGCGTCTTCCGGGAGGCGATCATCCCCAACGAGGAGTACTACATCTTCGCGCTGTTCGAGTTCAAGTTCAACGCCGAAAACTTCGCCGAGCGCTGGCGGGATGCGATGGAGCACATCAAGCGGGACAAGCACACGCTGTTTTTCTTCCTTTCCGACGGCGAGTACCAGTGGAAGACGGTGATGATGTTCCGCAATCGCGAGCAGGTCTCGCGGTGGATTCACGACTGTTACACGGAGTACGGCGACGTTATCGCGAACGTCCGAAACTCGGCGGTCCACAACGTCCTCAAGTTCAAAACCGATCCGCGGATCTACGAGGACCTGGGCGAGGACGACAGCGCCGAGTGAGACGGACTGCTGTCAGCCAGTGCCGGCGAAGTTGCGACCCCGTCCTGGGTTGTGCCGAGAAATCGGTATCGGTACAGCAGCCCGTCTGAGTGTCGAACGGCCGACGGGCACTACTCGCCGCTGAACTCGGGCTCTCGATCCTCGGCGAAGGCGGCCGTCCCCTCGCGCATATCCTCGGTCGTAAACAGGAGCCCGAAGCCCTGACTCTCCATCGCGAGCGCAGCCTCCAGACTCGCATCCTCGCCCTCGTTCATCACCTTCTTTGCCACCTTGAGACCGATCGGCGGGCCGTTTCGCAGGTCGTCGACGAAGTCCGCAACCGCGTCGCTGAACTCGTCGCGGTCGACCGCACGATTAATCAGCCCCCATTCTTCGGCGCGCTCGGCGTCGATGTGGTTGCCGCGGAAGACGAGTTCTTTCGCGCGAGTCTCGCCGAGAACCCGCAGGAGTCGCTGCGTGCCGCCGCCGCCGGGGATCAGTCCGAGCCCGATCTCGGGAGCGCCGAAGGAGGACCGTTCGGTGGCGAGTCGCAGGTCGCAGGCGAGTGCGAGTTCGAGGCCGGCACCGAGACAGTAGCCGTCGATCTTGGCCACGACGGGTCGCGGGAAGTCGTTGACCGTCTCGAAGGCGGGCGTTACGTCCATCACGTCGGTCGGGTCCGCGCCGCCGAAACCGGTGATGTCGGCCCCGGCGCTGAACGCGCGGTCGCCGACGCCCTCGACGGTGACACAGCGCACGTCGTCGGTGTCGACCGTCGAGAGCAGGTCGTCGAGTTCGGCGAGGAGGTCGTTCGAGATGGCGTTCATCCGCGATGGGCGGTCGAGTTCGATTGCGAGCACGCCCTCCTCCAGTTCGACGTTGATGTTGTGGTAGGAGTCGAGCGCGCCGTCGTCTCCGTCGTACTCGTAGAAGCCCGCGCCGGCGTCCTCGCCGGTGTTGCCCTCGGAGACGAGTTCTTCGAGATACGAGTGCGGTTCGAATCGGTCGGCTCCGGTCTCTTCGTGGAGCGTTTCGAGTTTCTCGAGGACGGCGTCCAGTCCGAGCTTGTCGGCGCGGCGGCAGATGCCCTCGGGGAAGCCGAGGCCGAGCTGGACGCCGGTGTCGACCTCCTCGGGCGTGGCGATGCCCTCGCCGACGAGGAACGCGGCGCGGTTTGCCATGCGCGCTTCGACGCGGAGCCAGTCGAAGTCGCCCGCGTCGTCGGGCTGGTAGTCCGCGCCGTCGCCGTCTTCGTAGTCGTAGAATCCCTTTCCGGTCTTCTGACCGAGTTCTTCGGCCTCGACCTTCGCTTCGGTGATCGGTGGGATCGGATTGCCGCCCTCCTTGCGGACGTGATAGCCCACGTCGATGCCGGTCAGGTCGGCGAGTTCGAACGGCCCCATCGGGTACCCTCGCTCGTGGGCCATGGTCGCGTCGGCCTCGCGAACGGTCGCATCGCCTTCCGAGACCATGAACGCGGGTTCGCCGCCGAACGGGCCGACGATGGTGTTGACGACGAAGCCGCGCACGTCCTTGCGGACGTAGATCGGCGTCTTGTCGATCGACTCGACCCACTCGTAGCCGGCGTCCGCGACCTCGTCGGTCGTCTCCTGCCCGTAGATGACCTCGACGAGGTCCATCTTCACCGGCGGGTTGAAAAAGTGCAGGCCGAGGACCCGTTCGGGGGAGTCGAGGACCTCGGCGATGTCCGTGATCGGCAGGCTCGAGGTGTTGGTCGCCAACAGCGTGTCCTCGGTCGTGAACGCTTCCAGATCGCTGAAGATGTCGTGTTTCAGCTCGAGGTTTTCGGGAGCGGCTTCGATAACGAGATCGGCGTCGGCGACTGCCGCTTCGAGATCGGTGGTCGTCTCGATCCGGTCGAGAACGGCGTCGGCGGACTCGCCCAGCCGGTCTTTCTCCTCGAGTTTGTCGAGGCTCCAGGCGATCTGCTCGTACCCGTCGTCGACGAGTTCTTGCTCGATGTCGCGCATCGTGACCTCGTAGCCGCCCATGGCGGTCACTTCGGTGATACCGTGGCCCATGTTCCCCGCGCCGAGGACGGCGACGCGGTCGATGCTGTCGAATGACATGACTGTGTCGTCGGCTGGGAGCGTCTTAACTCCACCGACGGCGGTTACCATCGTTAAGCTAAAAATGGTCGAGATAACAGTTGTACGATGGTGTGGCAGGGATGATCGCCGCCATTCGCCGTCGTCCCCGTTGCGACCGCTCGATGCCACCCCCTAGAGCGGTTCGTCGCCCTCGATAATCCGCTGTGCGCGCGCGGCGAGCGCCGGAACGCGGTCTTCCATCTGCGGATACATCGGATCGTCGCTGTTACCCTCGAGATACCGCCGGAAGAACATCTCGCCGAGTCCGGCCAGTTTGTAGACCGCCAGCGCGCGGTAGAACCGCTCGTGTTCGAACTCGAATCCAGTCCGTGACTCCCAGCGTGCGACGAGTTCGCGGCGAGTCGAGTACCCCTTGCGCTCCATGAACCGGTTGGTGAGTTCCGGGATCGCCGGCTCGGGGTCCTTCGCGTCGCGCCAGTAAGAGAGCATCCAGCCCAGGTCGGCCCGCGGATCGCCGAGCGTGGCCATCTCCCAGTCGAAGACGCCGATCAGCTCGGGCGGCTCGTCGGGACCGAACACCACGTTATCGAGCTTGTAATCGCCGTGGACGAGCGTGTGGGGGTGTGACTCGGGTACGTGTTCCTGCAGCCAGGAGCCGACCTCGTAGAGGGCGGGCACCTCGCGCTCGTCGGCCGTCACCTCGAAAGCCCACATGAGTTGCTGACCCCAGCGTTCGACCTGCCGGTCGGTGTAGCCCGCCGGCCGACCGAACTCGTCGAGTCCGACGGCCTCGTAGTCGACGCCGTGGATCGACGCCAGCGTGTCGACGAGTTCTTCGCCGATCCGCTCGCGGTGCTCGGGGTCGGCGAATCGTGTCGGCTCGCCCTCCCGGAGCACGTCCCCCTCGAGGTGCTCCATGACGTAGAAGTCGCTGCCGATGACGTCGTGGTCGTCGCAGGCGAGCACGGGTTCGGGAACGGGAACGTCGGTGTCGGCGACGGCGTCCGTCACGCGGAACTCGCGCAATACGTCGTGTGCGGTGTCCGCGGTCTCGCCCGGCGGCGGGCGACGGATGACGAGTTCGCGATCGCCCCAGGTGACGAACAGGGTTTCGTTCGAGTGGCCCTCCTGGTGGCGGCTGATCTCGTAGTCCTCGACGGGTTCGAGGTGGTCGGAGAGGTAGGCAACCAGTGCGTCCTCGTCGACGAGGCGCTCGTAGTAGGTGTCGCTCATGGCGCTCGCGCGGTCGTTTCGGGAAGCGAAGCGTCGTTCTCGGCGACCGGTACGCGTGCGGATATCGAATCGCTGGTTGCGCTCGACATTGTCGGTACGACCACCGTCGTTCTTCTTAACGAAAATAGTTACGCCGCGAAAAGAGACTTACAATGTTCACTTCCCAGGGGCCTCCTCAGCGACGATTTCGAGCACTTCGAGCGGCGACGCGATCCGGTAGGCGACCGCCGGCCCGTCGGCAGCCCCGAACGCGACCCCGTGCATCCCCGCCTCGTCGGCACCCTTCACGTCGTGGTCGTACCGGTCGCCGATCATCAGCGCCCGATCCGGGTCGACGCCGGCCTTCTCGAGCGCCGTCCCGAAGATTTCGGGATCGGGTTTGGTGCGTCCGACTTCCTCGGAGGTCGTAATCGAATCGAACCGCTCGCGGACGCCGAACTGGGCGAGCATCTCCCGGCCGGCGTCGTCGTCGACATCGCTGATGACGCCGACGTGAAGGTCTCGCGCGGCGAGTCGTTCGATCGCCTCGACGGCACCCGGAACCGGTTCGATGGCGGACCGGACCGTTTCCTCGAATGCCGGTCGCCACTCCCCCGTCGCAAGCGACTCGCCCGCGACCGCCTCGAACCCCTTCGCGTAGCCGTCCCGGGCCGCTCTGAACTCGGTCCCGTCGCGTTCGCGGAAGAACTCGCCGACGGCTGACCGCCAGGTCTCGACTGCCTCCGCGGTCGACATGTCGAGTTCATTCCGCTCGACGAACTCCTCGATGACGGTCGCGTGAGCGGCCCGAACGGACTCGAGTTCGAGGATGACGCCGCCGATATCCCAGAAGACGGCCTGCCAGTCCCTGTTCGTTCTCTCCCGCCGTCCGTTGACGCCGGAGTCGGTACTGGCGGCTTCGTCACTCATCGTCCCATCTCCCGGCGTGCTCCCCGCTCCCGTGACCGTACCCGTGCCGTCCCCGTCGCTCGGTTCGTCTCATGTCGCTCTCTCCACTCGTCCGCACTCGTGTCGCGAATCGGTGCTGTCATCCACAGGTGCTCCGTCGGCGGTGAACTCGGGCCGCCGTGTGATCGTGACTCCCGGCGGCAACACTTAACAGTGCGGGTTGTTTGCCTACTTTTATTAACAATGTCTGCCTACCACATATCGTTGCTAACAATGGTAGGAAAACAACGGCAGTCGGGTGGTCGCGTATGAGCACAACGCAGTTCGGCGTCGACGGCGACGTCGCGCTCGTGACCGGCTCTTCTTCCGGCATCGGGAAGGCGATCGCCGAGCGGTTCGCCGCGGACGGCGTCGACGTGGTCCTCTGCTCGCGCGAGCAGGGCAACGTCGACCCGGTCGCGGCGGCGATCACCGAAAGCGAGCGCCCCGGCGAGGCGCTGGCCGTCGAATGCGACGTGACCGACCGCGAGGCCGTCGAGGCACTCGTGGAGGCGACCGTCGACGAGTTCGGTGAACTCGACGTGCTGGTGAACAACGCCGGCGCGTCGTTCATGGCCGACTTCGACGACGTGTCACCGAACGGCTGGAAGACCATCGTGGATATCAACCTCCACGGCACGTACAACTGTACGCACGCGGCGGCCGAGCACCTCAAGGACGGCGGTGGCTCGGTCATCAACCTCGCGAGCGTGGCCGGCCAGCGCGGTTCGCCGCTGATGAGCCCCTACGGGGCGGCCAAGGCCGCGGTCGTCAACCTCACGACGACGCTCTCCTACGAGTGGGCCCACGACGACGTGCGCGTCAACTGCATCGCGCCGGGGTTTGTCGCGACGCCGGGCGTCGAGAGCCAGATGGGTGTCTCCGCGGAGAACATCGACCGCGAGGCGGTCGCGCGCCGCATCGGTACCGTCGAAGAGATCGCGGACGTCGCCCAGTTCCTCGCCAGTCCGGCATCGTCGTACGTCGTCGGCGAGACGATTACCGTCCAAGGCGTGCCGCAGATCAGCGAGGACCGCGAGATCTGAGGGGTTGACGGTGCTACTGGCGGTGTCTTCGCTCGTGGTTCTGCGAGCGAGCGTTGGCTAAACCCCGCTCGCTATCGTCAGCAGTTCCCATACACTCAAAAAGCCGTCCTTCGTCTATGATCAATGATGACTGACAGAGACGTTCACCTGCCGGTCGCCGCCCAGCCGAGCGTCGATTCGCTCGTCGAGTACGCTCAGACAGCCGAAGCCGGTGGGTACGACTGCGCCTGGCTCCCCGAAACCTGGGGGCGAGATGCAGTGACGGTTCTGACCGCAATCGCCGAACGAACCGAGACGATCGACATCGGGACGAGCATCGTCAACACCTACTCGCGCTCACCCGCACTACTCGGTCAGACGGCGGCGACGCTCCAGGAAGTCTCCGACGGCCGCTTTCGTCTCGGTCTCGGACCGAGCGGCCCCGTCGTGATCGAAAACTGGCACGGCGTCGCGTACGGCAACCCGCTCAAGCGAACGCGAGAAACCGTCGACATCGTCAAGCAAGTGCTCGCGGGCGAACCGGTCGAATACGACGGCGACGAGTTCAGTCTGTCGGGCTTTCGACTGCGCTCTGCGCCGCCGGACCCCACTCCGCCCGTCGAAGTGACGGGTATGGGACCCAAAGCTGTCGAGCTCGCCGGTCGGTTCGCCGACGGGTGGCACGGCATCATGCTCACGCCCGAGGGCATCTCGGACCGTATCGACGACATCGAACGCGGCGCTGAACTCGGTGACCGCGACCCCGACGACGTGCAGGTCACGACCGGCGTCACGTGCTGTGCGCTCGAGGACGCCGAGCGCGCTCGCGAACTCGCGCGCCAGCACACGGCGTTCTACGTCGGCGGCATGGGCACCTTCTACCGCGACGCGCTCGAGCGCCAGGGGTACGACGAAGCCGCCGACATCCACGACGCCTGGCAGAACGGCGAGCGCGAGCGCGCACTCGAACTCGTCGACGAGGCGATTCTGGACGACCTCTGTGCCGCTGGCAACCCCGAGACGGTGCGAGAGCAGGTTTCCCGGTACGAGGCGGTCGAGGGCGTCGATTCGGTCGCCGTCAGTTTCCCGCGCGGGGCCGACCGGGAGGATATCGAGCGGACGATGGACGTGCTGGCACCCGACGACGCGTCCTAGCACCTGCTCCGTGTCGCCGGTCACTCACCGGTCACTCACCGGTCACTCACCGGGATGTCGGAACCCCGTCCGTTCAACAGCCCTCGACTGTCAACAGCGACAGGTACAAACCCCCGATCCTCCCAGTTCGTGACATGCCCGGCAAGGTGTCTCCGGACGAGCTGCTCGCACACGTCTTCGATCGGACGGGGGCCGACGCGGACGAAACGATCCTGCAGGGCCCCGCAAACGGCGAGGACGCCGCCGCCATCGACTGGCCCGGCGGCGACCTCGTCGTCAGTTCCGATCCGATCTCCCTCGCGGCGTCGCAGGTCGGCTCGCTCGGCGTCTACGTCGCCTGCAACGATATCGCCGCCTCGGGCGCGGACCCGCGCTGGCTCACCGTCGTCATCCTGCTTCCCGACGAGAGCGTCCCGATCGAAACGATCACGACCGGTCTCGATGCCGCCGCCAGCGAAGTCGGCGCATCGATCGTCGGCGGCCACTCCGAGTACGTCGATCAGTTAACCCGCCCGCTCGTCTCGCTGACCGCCATGGGTGCCGCCGCCGAGTTCATCCCGACCGGCGGCGCGTCCCCCGGCGACCGCGTCATCGTCACGAAAGCCGCCGGCGTCGAAGGAACTGCCGTTCTCGCGGCGGACTTCGGCGCTGAACTCGGCGTCGAAGGTGCGGTTTGCGACCGCGCCGCGTCGTTCCTCGACGAGATCAGCGTCGTTCCCGACGCCCGTATCGTCCGCGAGTTCGCGACGGCGATGCACGACCCGACGGAAGGGGGTGTCGCCGCCGGGCTCGTCGAACTCGCTCGCGCGTCCGGCGTCCGTCTCGACGTGGATCCGGACGCGATTCCGGTCCGCGAGGAGACCGCCGAATTGTGTGCGGCCGCGGGCGTCGACCCGCTCCGCATCTTCGGCTCCGGGGCGCTTCTCGCGACCGTCTCGTCGGACTCGGCCGCGGACTGCCTCGCCGAACTCGCGGCGGCGGGTATCGAGGCCGAATCGATCGGCACCGTTCGCGAGCCCGCAGCCGACGCCGGCCCGGCGCTCGAGCTCGGCGACGAGACGATCACGGAACCGGTTCAGGACGACCTCTATCCGCTGTGGGAAGCCGCCGACGCGAGCGACGAGGCGTAATCGTCGTCCGATTCCGTTCCGAGCGCCGCGTCGACCGCCGCGTTCGTCACCAACTGTTCGGGTGAAATAACGACATCCGCGCCGGCCCGTTCGAGCGTCCCGCCCGCCGCCTCGTCGGTAATGACGACGATTTGTACATCCGTGCGCTCTCGTGCCAGAAGCGCAGCGTTCTCATCCGCCGTGACGACGAGGACCGACGACTCCCGCGTCGCGAGTTCGTCGACGACACCGGCGACCGGTTCGGCGGCCCCGAGAACGACGATGCGCTCGCGCGAGGCGGTCGAGCGACCCCGGGCCGCCGCTCGCCGGCCGGTCCGCCGAAGGTGCGCCTCGAGAATCGGGCCGAACAGACTCCCGGCGGCGACGGCGACGGTCGCCGGTCCGAGGAGGACCAGCGAGATAGCGAACAGCCGACCGGCCTCGCTCGTCGCGTGCACGTCGCCGTAGCCGACCGTGCTCACCGTCACGATGGTGAAGTAGGTCGCATCGACCACGGTGTGTAACTCGCTGAAATCGTGTCGAAGCGTGTACGCGCCGGCGATGCCGTAACAGCACACGCCGACGATCGCGACGAGGCTGCCGAGTTGCGTCGGCGTCAGTGAACTCGAGCGAGTAAACCGGGCGCTCGTGACGGCCAGGACGACGAGCCCGCCGATCGAAAGGACGACCAGCGGAACCGAGAGCAACCGCGACTGGACGATACCGTGGGCGGCCACGAGGACGACGAGGACCGACGCGGCCAGGTACGCGAGCCGATAGCCCCGGCGCATCCCCCAGGCGGTGACCAGCAGGGCGAACCCGAGCAGCGTGCCGCTGAACTCGGCGACCGACCGGAGCGCACCGAGCGGGCCGCCGGTCTGAAGCGCTGGCTGCGTGAGGATGGCGAGGACGCCGGTCGCGATGGACACGAGCGCGATGGCGGTGACGAGTTGGACGACGGCGCGGGCGCTGGGGCGACGCTGGCGCGGTACCGGGTTCCGGATGCTCCGATCGGGCATAGGAGATCCACACTGCCGACCGCGGTAAAGATAGAGGGGAACCGAGGGCGGGACCACTGCGACTGCGACTGAGTTCACCGGCCGTCTTCGCCGGAACGTCAGTCAGCGTCGCGCCCACTCGAGCATCCGCGAGTAGACCGGGTCGGTCGCGAGCGCGTTCGCGTCGCCGACGAGGACGAGCGCGCGCTTCGGACGCGTCAGCGCGACGTTGATCCGCCGGTAGTCCTCGAAGATCGGTCCCTCGAGCGAATCCGTCGCGGTGAAGGAGACGATGATGACCTCCTGACTCGAGCCCTGGAACCGGTCGACCGTATCGACCGCGACCTCCTCCGGCACGTGCTTCGACAGCTCCGAGACCTGCGCGCGAAACGGCGCAATGACGCCGATATCCGCAGCGTCGAGGCCGGCGGCCCGGTACTCTTCGACCATCTCCGCGATGCGAGCCGCTTCCTCGCCGTCCGTGTACCGGCTGCCGTCGCCGTCGACATCGACGAACGTGACGGCATCCCGGAGTTCAGGTGGCAGATCTTCGCGGGCGACGCCCGAGAGATCGTCGAGCGTCCGTCCCGCAACGTCGCCGGTCGCAGGGCGGAGCTTGCCGTCGTAGAACTCTTGCGAGGCGAACGCCTGGATGCGCTGGTTCATTCGGTACTGCTTGGTGAGCATGACGCCCGCCTCAGGGTAGCGATCGACGAGCCGTTCGAACAGCGATTCGGTGAGGTCCGCCGCGCGGGGCTCGTCGCCGTTCGCACCGCTCGAGACGCGTCGTGTCCCTCCCTCGGACTGGACGACCGGCGGCAACTGCTCGTGGTCGCCGACCAGAACGAACCGATCCGCGAGGTTGATCGCCGCGTGCGTGCCGGGCTCGGTGAGCTGTGCGGCCTCGTCGACCAGCGCCGCGTCGAAACGCTGTTCTTTCATGACCCGCGAGCCGCAGGTCGCAGTCGTCGCCGCGACGACCTGTGCGTTCTGCAGCGTGGCGGCGCGCTCGCCGGGTTCACCCGCTCGATCGAGCCGGTAGGGTTGCATGTCCTCGCGGACGCCGCTCTCGGAGCCGACGCGGACGATCCGTTCTTCTTCGATCACTCCGTCAAGCTGGTCGAGCAGCGCCTCTAAGGCGTTATCGACCGCGCGGTTCGTAAACGCCGAGAGAAGGACGCGCTCCCCGCGCTCGACCATCGCGCGGATCGCGCGAGCGATGGTGTACGTCTTGCCCGTGCCGGGCGGCCCGTGGATCAGCGCGCAGTCGTCCGCACCGACGGCCTTCCGCACGGCCTCGTCCTGGGCGTCGTTGTTCGGGATGAACGTCTCTTCGAGCGGCTCGAACTCGGGCTCGGCGCGATCGAACAGCACGTCCTTCTGGCGCTCGTCCCCTTTCAGGAGCGCATCGTGTAACGCGGCGAGGAGCCGATCGGTCGTGAGTTCGGAGGGATAGACGTCCAGCCTGGTGACTTCGACCGGCTCGTCCGCCGTGAGCAGGATCTCGTCCTCGTCCAACCGTTCGATGCGGGCGAGTTCAGCGCTGCCGCGAACGGGGTGGCCGTCGCTCGCGAGCACCAGGTCCCCTTCTCGGAGTTTCGATGTCGCACCGCCGGTTCGACGCGCGCGGAGTTCCCAGCGGCCTTCCGCGAGTTCGGTGCTCTCGAGGAACGCGAGGTCGATCAGCGCGCGGTCGTCGTCGGCCCGCTCCTGGGCGTCCTGCTCCCAGAGTTTGGCGAACTCGCGGTGGACCGCCCGCCGTTCTGCCTCGATGGCGCGGTAGAAGCGCTCGAAGTACTCGCGTTCCGCGGCGGGGAGCGCCTGGCCGATCTGGCCGGCCTTCGACTCCTGGTCGAGGCGGCCCGAGACGACCATGCAGGTGTCCTGCTCGAAGCAGTACTCGCACTTGGCCGAGCCCTCGTAGCCGGTCGGTACGTCTCCCGAAACCTCCATCGCGGCGAGTTCGTTGCGCAGGCGGACGACGAACTTGAGGAGGCCGTCGCCCATCGAGAACTCCTTTGCGGGGGTGAGATCGCCGGTCTCCTCGTTGCGGTCGAGTGCCGAATTCTTGGTGTAGAGGAGGGTACCGGTGTCGACGTCGCCGCCGTGTTCCTCGAGCAAGAGCGCGTAGCAGGCGGCCTGCACCTTGTCCTTGAACCGCGGCTCCTTTTTCAGGTTCTTGCCGGTCTTGAGTTCGACCGGCGCGCCGCGGCGGACGGCGTCGGCGCGCCCGCGGATGCCGAAGGTCTCGCTGATGAGCAGTTGCTCGGACCGCCAGCTACTCTCCGCGGGCGTAAACGCCGCCTCCGAGTCGTCGTCGGCTGTCACAGCCGTCTCTTCGTTCTCCGCCGTCAGGCGACCCTGCTCGAGCCAGCCCTCGATCGCCGTCGCGTTCTCTCGAACGTCCTCGGCGACCGCGTCGGCCGTCTCGCCGAGCAACCCGAGTTCGAGCCCGCGCTCTTCCACGCGGGCGTCGATGGATTCCTCCAGATCGCGCCCGCGCAGCAGGTCACCGAAGACCTCGTGGACGAGCGTCCCCTTCACGACCGGGTAGTTGAGCGGAACGCCGGAGAGCTTGTTCAGATAGTAGAGGCGCGGACACTCCACCCAGCTGCGGATCGCCGTCACGTTGACGTGGAAACTCGGCGCGACGACGACGTATGAATCGCCGGTCGTCGCGTACCGCTGCTCGCCCCTGAACTCGTCTTCCTCGGCGTCGGTGACGAGCAGTTCCATCCCGGGTTCGAGCAGTTCGGCGGATTCGGTCCACTTGTTCCAGAGGGTGATCGTGGTCGGGTCAGCTGCGCGAGCGGCACCGTCGCTGAGCGTCCCACCATCGGTCTCCGTCTCAGCCGCATCGAACGGCGAGGTGGTCGCCGTTACGTCGTCGAGGTGGTCGCTTTCGACGGCGAGTCGAACCGGGACCTCGGCGAGTTCGCTCTCGCCGTAGCTCGTCGACACTGTCCGCACCTCGACGTCACCCGCGACAGTTCCGCGTACGTGCACGGCTATCTATCAGGGGCCGAACGATCAAAAACGCTATCGGTCGCGATCGGGGACGAAAACGAGGGCACGGTACGAGTTCAGGACGGGGACGGGAACGGTGACGGGTCCGCACTCACCGCACACTCACCACGTCACAATTCAGTCGCCAGATATCCATCAGAACCACAACACCCAGCGTCAGAACGGGCCTCGAGAGCCGGTCCCCTGTCGCTCGACGCCCGACTCGAGTCGCCAGAGCCGATACGCGGCTGCGTGATGGCCCAGTGCGACGACGGTGAATCCGAGCATCGCGAGCGTGAATCCGACCGCGATGAGCGGAGACACGTCGTTGACGTAACTATTCCAGAGTTGCCCGACCGCGAGGACGAGCGGAACGACCGAGAGAAGTGAACTCGAGACCGGCCGCGCGCGAAATAGTTCGATGACCGTACGACCGCGAGCGGATATCTTGTCCATGCCGAATCTTACCTGCCCTGACTGCGGAACCACTGTATTCCTTTTGATCCCCGACGCTCACCGGGACCGATACGTTCATTCGCCTCGCGTTCCAACGGTGAGATATGCGGATTCGCGAGTGGCAGGACGTACTCGAGGATGTCACCGAACGGAACGTCGACCCCGAAGACTGGCGTGCAGTTGCCGGCGACCGGGCCGGCGGCGTCGGCGAAGACATGTACCTCGCGCATCCCCGCGCCGGCGTCTTCTTTCTCAAGACGTACGCGAAAAACCCCTACGAGGTCCGCGGCGTCGGGACGCAGGTCGCCCGCAATCTCGACGACGAAATCGGCTCGTTCATGCCCCGAGAAGAGTCGGGGGGTCGCTTCGCCGTCCAGTCGCCACCCGAGGACGAGGACCAGGCCGAAACCGTCTCGAAACGCCTCCAGACCGTTCTCGAGACGCACTCGGACGCGCCGACGCGACCCCAGGATCTCTTCGACGACGTCATGGACGCCCTGGAGAGTCCCGCGTTCGGTCCGATGGAGTACGACCAGTACGACCGCCCGGACGAACTCGACGACCTCGCAGACCGCTTCGAAGAAGCCGACGAGTTGCTCCACGCCGAACTCGACGAGTTGATCGAAACGGACGCGGTCGATCGCGGGTTTATGTAGTTCGACGGGACGGTAGCGCCAGCGGCGGGCACCCTGCGGTCATCCGATGCGCCTTTGAGACCGGCCTTCGACAGGACGAACGAGAAACGAACCATGACCGCGAGCGCCGAGGCCACGATCCGAGACTACTACGACGCGCTTCGTGACGGCGATCCGCTCGTGCCGTACTTTCGGCGGAGCGATTCCACGGTCAAGTTCGCCATCAGCGAGGCGCTGTTCGGTCACGACGACATCGGGGCTGCCCTCCGCGAGCAGACCGAAACGACCGCGGAGTGGACGATCGAGAGTTCACACCTCGTCGTCACCGAACGCGATTCCTGTGCGACGTTCGCCGACGAGGTCGCGATGGCGTGGACGGACACTGAAACCGGCAAGCGCCGACAGTTCGAGACGCGCTGGAGCGGCACGCTGATCGTGAACTCGGCGACGGGCGATACCGAGGCGGACGGAGCGCCTACGGGGACCGAACGCGAGGCTGCGTCCGAGCGTGAGACGGACGCGGAGGCGGAGACGGAAACGGAAACGGAAACGGAAACGACCGACCGCGGGTGGGAATTCGTGTCGATGCACGTGAGTACCGCGGACGAGGTATGAGCCGGCGACGCGGGCCGCGCTCCGATTCGAACGAGGGGAATCAGCGCCGCCTCAGACAGCTCGGAGCCGCGTTCGTCCTGCTAGTGGGACTGTCTGGCGGCACGATGGCGTTACAGGGCGGCGCATCGCTGCTAACCGCTGGAGCGGTGATTCTCGGGTGCCTGGTAGCCGGAAGCGTCCTGTTGTGGTATCTTCACTGGATCGTGCAATAGCCGGCGGCCGGCGTCCCGACAGTCGAGTACAGCCCGACTCAGCGTTCGACCCGCTGGATCCACAGCCCCGGCGAATCGAGTTCATCGTGGGTCGGCAGGTTCTCGGGCCGATCCCAGACCAGGCTGGCCGTCTCGAGGTCGCGAACGGCGATGACGTGCTCGAAGAACTGCTTGCCGCGTTCGTACTGGCGCTGTTTGAGGCCGAGACCGAGGAGTCGTCGGAAGAGTTTCTGCAGCGGTCCGCGACCCTGCCGGCGAGCGTCGAGCTTTCGCCGGAGATCCGCGTACTCGTCGTCGAAGGCGTGGTCCATCAAGAGTTCGGCGTAGCCCTCGACGACGGTCATCGCGGCGTCGAGGTCGCGGAACGCGTCGCGGTCGAACGAGCCGTCCGAGAGGGCGGCGATGCCCGACTCCATGCGCGCCTCGAGGTGGTCGGAGAGCCACGGCGCGGCACCGAACTCGGCGGCGTGGGTCACCTCGTGGAAGGCGATCCAGCGCCGGAACCGGTCCGGATCGACATCGAGCACGTCGGCGGCGTTGAGGATGTTCGGCCGAACGAAGTACAGCGCGTGGTCGTCGGCGGGCGTCTCCGCGAGCAAGAGCGGGTCGTACTGACCCAGAACGTTGCGGCCGAGAAAGGCGAGAAGAACGGTCATCGTCCCCGTGTTGATCGTGCGGGCGACGCCGGGGAACGTCTCGGTGTGGGTCTCGAGCGTTCCCATCACGCGCTCGAAGGTGGCGACGTTGGCGTCGATCCAGTGGTGGCGGTTCTGGATCTCGATGGTCTCCGGCACGTCGAACTCGACGTCGGCGGCCGTCTGCACGGCGCTTCGGGCCTCCCGAACGTCGCGGGCGTAGCCCTCGCGCTCGCCGCTACTCAGCGAAAGCGAACCGGGGTCAGTCGCCGCCTTCGCAGCGTCGGCCGCGGACTGCCAGTCGATCGCGTCGTCCCCGGTCCCGGATGCGCCGGCGACGGTCCGGGCGCTACGATAAAGATTCACGGGAGTCGGTACGAGTGGCAGGCGCAAAAGCGTTCGGCTCGGTCCGCTCAGTTGGCGTTCAGTTGACGACGATGTCGGGTTCCGTCTCCGTCTCGTACTCCGAGTCCGCCTCGTCGTCGCCTCGGTACTTCTTGACCGCAACACCGGCAGCGACGAGCAACGCGAGCGCAACGAGCGCACCGACGGCACCTGAACTCGAGCCGCCGTCGCCCTCGTCCGGTTCGTCTCCGATGGCTGCAGCCTCTTCGCGTTCCCTCGCCTCGTCTGCCTCCGCGGGTCCGGGTTCGTGCTCTGGTTCGGACTCGCCAAAGGGGAGCGCGTTGCTGACCGCACCCGGTGCGAACTGATCGCCGTCGATGTGTAACTCGAGGATCGTGAACTTCTTGTCACCCATAGTCGGCCTCTCAACGAGTGTCCACTTAGCGGTTTGGATCGGGTAGATAGGGCGCGCCGACGGCGTCGTCCGCGATCGACTTCTCGAGACGAGTCCGCCAGCAACCCGCAACCGGAGAGCGTGATGGATGCTCCGGTGCAGCGCCGGGCAAAATCGTTCTCCGTCTCATGGTGAGTCTCGTCGCCGATATACGAAATAGCAGTTTGAGTTAGATACAACACGGTTGCTATAGTCGCCACTGAAAGCCAGTGAATACCTGATCGCACGACGGCTGTACGATCAGTGTGTAAATCGTTTCAGTTGCTACGACATTATATTTCCGACCGAACCGGTGCAGAAATAGAATCGTCCGCGACAGCGCTACCTGAATGGTGTTTCGAGCGCGAAAGAGACGGATTCGGACCGGTACGATTAAGTGTCCATCACCTGCGCTCTTTCGTATGAGTGGACGACCGCTTGACGTTCTCGAGGCGTCACTCGGCGAACGAGTTACGGTGCGACTCAAGAGTGGCGACGAGTACGTCGGTGAACTCGGCGGCTACGATCAGCATATGAACCTCGTCCTCGAGGATGCGACGAACGCAGCCGACAGTGACGAAACCGAGCCGGCAACTGCGGAGTCGGTCGAAGACACAACCATTATACGCGGCGATAACGTCGTTTCGATCACTCCATGACTGGTGCAGGAACCCCGAGCCAAGGAAAGAAGAACAAGACGACCCACACCAAGTGTCGTCGCTGCGGAGAGAAGTCCTACCACACGAAAAAGAAGGTTTGTTCCTCGTGTGGCTTCGGCAAGTCGGCAAAGCGACGTGACTACGAGTGGCAGTCGAAGACCGGCGACAACTGAGTTGCGCCGCCGCGACACTCGATCGCTGACGCTACTCTCATTGTACTTCGTACTTGTGGCTGCCGAGTAGACCACACGGCACCACCGTTTACACACCGATCCAGCGGTTGCGAGTTCACTGTGCACTTCCATCGACGGACAGGAAAGCCATTAGTCTCACGCGCCGAACGCTTGGGTATGACGACTGAGACGGACCCCGATCGCGATTCGGACGCAGGGACGGACGGGAAGCCAGTCACGGACGGCGGCGCGGGGACGGACGCCGGTATCGAAACGACAGCCGCCTTTACCGGCCTCGAGTGTCGCGACTGTGGCACTCGTTTCGACTCCGACGAGGCGACCCACCGGTGTCCTAACGCCGACTGCGACGGCATCCTCGATCCGACCTACGACTACGACGCTCTCGGCGCTGCGCTCGATCGCGAGACGCTCTCCTCGCGTCCCTTCGAGTCGCTGTGGCGCTACGAGGAACTGCTGCCGTTCACCCGCGATGGCGCCGTTTCGATGGACGAGGGCGCGACGCCGCTCGTCGACTGCCCGAAACTGGCGGACGAAATGGGCGTCGAACGCGTGCTCATCAAAGACGAGGGACGGAATCCGACGGGGACGTTCAAGGACCGCGGCCAGACCCTCGCCGTCACCGCCGCACTGCGACACGGCGCGACCGACGTGGCTCTGGCCTCCGCGGGCAACGCCGGCCAGTCGGCCTCGGCCTACGCCGGCCGCGCCGGACTCGACTCTCACATCTATCTGCCCTCGCGCTCCGGCTTTACGAACAAGGCGATGGTCAACGTCCACGGCGGCGACATGAACGTCGTGGGCGGCCGGATCGACGCCGCCGGTGCCGCCTTCGAGGAAGGCCTCGCCGAACACGACGAGTGGTACCCCCTTCAGACGTTCGTCACCCCCTACCGCCACGAGGGCACGAAGACGATGTACTACGAACTCGTCGAACAGCTGGACTGGGAGGTTCCCGACGCGATCTGTTACCCCACCGGCGGGGGCGTCGGCCTCGTCGCCATGTACAAGGCCGCCCAAGAGTTCACTGAACTCGGACTCACCGATGAACTCCCCGGCTTCTACGCGGCTCAGTCGGCGGGTTGTGCGCCGATCGTCGAGGCCTACGACGAAGATTGGGATGAACACGAACCGGTCGAGACGCCGGATACGATCTGTGGCGGGATCGAAATTCCCGATCCCGGCGCGAGTTCGTGGGTCCTCGAGGCGATCCGCGAGAGCGACGGCGGCGCAGTGGCGACGGACGACACAGAGATCCTGGACGCGGCGACGCAGGTCGCCCAGCACGAAGGGCTCGAGATGATTCCGACCGCCGCGGCGGCGGCCAGTGGCGCGTGGGAACTCGCAGAGCGCGGCGAGTTCAGCGGCGACGAGACGGTCGTCATCCTCAATACGGGGACGGGGAACAAGGAGGCGGACGTGTTGCGCAGTCACCTGATGAGCCAAGGGATCTGAGTATAGGGCCAACTGCAACGAGTTGCGCGCCGATCCCGTAGTCGTCGGTCGGGGTGCAGCGACTACTATAGCGGGTATCGGACGGCTGCGGTACGGTCTCGCGTACCAGCATTCGCCGCGCCTTGACCGTTTCGTAGCGTTTTTCTCGACTCTCGGGAAACGGGGCGGTATGACTACTGCTCCACCCTGGGACGAGTGGAACCACATTCTCAAGATCGATCCCGACAAGGACCTCCCCGAGGGTGTCACCTACGGCGATCTCTGTGCGACCGGCACCGACGCGATCGAAGTCGGCGGCACGATGGGTATCACCGAGGAGAACATGGAAGCCGTCGTCGAGGCCTGTGCCGAACACGACGTACCGCTCTATCAGGAGCCGTCGAGTCCCGACGTGGTCATCGATAATCGGGCGCTCGAGGGGTATCTCATCCCGACCGTCTTCAACGCCGGGTCGCCGTTCTGGATCACCGGCGCGCACAAGGAGTGGGTTCGCCTCGACAACGGCCTCGACTGGGACCGGACGACAACCGAGGCGTACATCGTGATGAACCCCGAGGCTGACGTGGCCACTTACACCGAGGCCGACTGCAACCTCTCGGCCGAGGATGTCGGCGCGTACGCCGAGGTCGCGGAACGGATGTTTGGCCAGGAGATCGTCTACGTCGAGTATTCCGGGATGCTCGGCGACGAGGCTGTCGTTGAAGCCGCAGGGGATGCAGTCGATGACGCGACACTGTTCTACGGCGGCGGCATCCACGACTACGAGTCGGCCCACTCGATGGCCCAGTACGCGGACGTGATCGTCGTCGGCGACCTCGCTCACGACGAGGGCGTCGAGGCGGTTCGCGAGACGGTGGAAGCGGCGTCAGACGCCTAATTCGAACAGTAGATGTAGATAGTAGTACGATTGCTGTATCTAGAGATAGTCACGAAATCCGTAGTCAGCATGGGATAACGAGATACCGTACGCGCATGGTTACTGACGAGGTACATCTGCAGGCGAACAGGTGGTCAATCCAACGGTTTCACCGGGTGGTATAGTTTCACTAGATAGTTATATCATGGTGCTTGCTGGCGTACCACACGGTGTTCGTCAATGGCACGAGAATGGATCCTCAAGGGAGACTACGTCGAAGCCTGCAACTGCGATGTTGCATGCCAGTGTGTATGGATGGAACCGCCGGACGATGACGTCTGTACCGTCTCACTGGCGTGGCATATCGAGGAGGGAAACTACGGCGATGTTGACCTGAGTGGAGTAGATGTCGGCATGCTCATTTCGACCGATGAGGGGGTCATGTTCGCCCCCGAGACGGAGTGGGACATCGTGTTATTCGTCGACGAGACAGCTACCGACGACCAGCGCGAGGCCCTCGAGGACATCTACTCCGGCCGCGCCGGTGGCATCTGGGCACCCGTCGCTGACACGCACGTCCGATCCGCCGACGTTACAACCGTTCCGATCAGCTTCTCGCGGAACGGGGCGGACTTCTCCGTCGAGATCGGGGATGCCATCGAAATGGACGCGAGCGGTGCGGTCGGATTCAACGAGGAGGTCGGTACGATCTCGCCCCACCCACTGACGAAGAGCACGGAGGTACAGACCGGGAAGTCAACCACGGCCACCGTCTCCTACGATGACCAGTTCACGTGGGACGTCTCCGGAAACAACGCCTACCTCGGCGACTTCGAATTGGCGAACTCCTGAGGGCGGTAGGACAGCGATATAGTCGATCAATCATGGGGACACGCGACTCACTCCGGGATCGAATTACCTACCGGCGCATCCCGATTGTCGCGCTCGTTACCTACCTAATCGCGCTGCTCGCGTGGGCAGCGGTTATCGGTCGTTGGCTCCCGATGCCTGGCGGACAGATGGATATGCAAATGCACATGTCCGACCCGGGAGCACCGGAGGCGATGGCGCTCTCGAACGGCGCGACTGGTATCAGCCTGTACCTGCTCATGTGGGGGGTGATGATGGTCGCCATGATGTACCCGTCGTCGGTCCCGCTCTTCCGGCTATACGCCGAGACGCTCGAGGGGACGACGGCCGCGGGGAAAGCAACACGAGTCGGGGCGTTTATCGGGACGTACGCACTCGCTTGGACGTTGACAGGTATCGTCCCGCTTGTGGTCAATGCGCTGGTACCGATTGCCAGCCTCGCGAACGCCTACGGCGGGCTCCTGATGGGTGGATCGTTGCTACTCTTATCTGGGTACCAGCTTTCACCATACAAATACCGGTGTCTGCGGTATTGTCGGTCACCGATCGGGTTCCTCCTGGGCCATCACCGGCCTGGGGTCCGTGGTGCCGTCCGGATGAGCTGGCAGTTCAGCGTCTTCTGTGTTGGGTGTTGCTGGGCGCTGTTCGCATTCATGGTGATCGTGGGCTCGATGAATATCGTTTGGATGGCGCTCATCGCGGTTGTGCTCTCGCTCGAACGGACCGTTTCGTGGGGTGAGCGACTAGCACGTGGGGTCGGTATTCTTGCTGGTAGTGGCGGTAGTGTCGTTATCGTGATCTCACTGGTCTAGGACGAAGCCGTATTACCGACTACTGCTACTCGGTCCTCGGTTTCGTCGCTTACGCTGACTCCTGTGCAGACCCCGACGACTCGACCAGCTCCTGCAACCGTGGCAACGCCGTCGTCACGCCCTCCTGCAAACAGCCGTCCGCCACGCTGTCGACCGGCGTCGACTCGAGATTGATGATCCCCACCGTCGCCTCGTTCGAAGCCGCGATCCGCGGCAGCGACGCCGCCGGTTCGACGACCAGCGATGAGCCGATGGCCAGAAACACGTCGCTCTCGCGGGCGAGCGAGCGCGCCCGCTGGAGGACCGTCTCCGGCAGTCGTTCGCCGAAAAGCACCACGTCCGGCTTGTAGGTGCCGCCACAGTCGCACGTCGGCGGGAGTTCACCGTCTTCGGCCCGCTCGACGATCGGCTCCATTGGCTCCCGACGCCCGCAATCGGAACACCGAACCCGTCGTGCGTTGCCGTGGAGTTCGAGGATCGTCTCGCGCGCGCTGAACTCGGCGGCGGTGGTGCGCTCGTCGCCGTCACTGTTATTGTCGCTGTCACTGCCGTCTCCCCTAGCGGTAGTCGCCGCTTTCGCGTGTAACCCGTCGGTATTCTGCGTGACGATCGCCTCGAGATGCCCGTCGCGGTTCAGTTCGGCGAGGGCGTCGTGGGCCGTGTTCGGCTCGTACTCCGCGTCGAACATCGTACGGTGGAGTTCAACTCGGTCCGCCCAAAATCCGGCAGGGTCGCGCTGGAACCGATCGTAGGTGAACTGCCCCTCGTCGAACGCCTCCCAGACGCCGTCGTCGCCGCGGAAGGTCGGCACGCCCGAAGGCGCTGAGATCCCCGCACCAGTGAACGCGACCGCGGTTTCCGCGGTTCGAAGGTCGGCTGCGAGTCGCTCGAGTTCAGCCATCCCAGACATACTGGGACGGTTGGGTTCGAACGGCAAAAACGGGATCGGAGTGGGCTGATTGAACGTGACGGGATGGGGCTTACTGTCGTCTCGGCCGGGCATACGCAGCAGCTAACTTCGATTCGATCCGCTGAATGTGTTCGCCGACGGTTCCCGTGGCAAGGTCGAGTTCGTCGGCGAGGTCGCGCTGTGTCGTCCGTCGGGGGACCTCGTAGTAGCCCTCGCTCCACGCCAGTTCGAAGAGTTCTCGCTGGCGGTCGGTGAGTACGGGTGATCCACCGGGTGCCCCGCGTGATCGGGTGTCGTGATTCGGGTTCGGGTCGTAGTCACCGAGCCGCCGGACATCGAGGACGACGCCGTCGGGGAGATCCGCGGCCGCGCGCTGGATCGCCCGATCCGTGCCGATGATCGTGAGTTCGAGGGCGCGCCCATCCCCCGAATCGACGGCGGACAGCGGCCAGTCGACGACGAGTTCGTGAGTCTGCAGGATCGATAGGAGGTCGCCGACGGGGCCGACGGTCCGACGTTGGACGTAGGCGACGCCGCGCGTGCCGTCGCCGGCGATGTCGAACTCGATGGCGTCCGGTGACGCCTCGAGCAGCGTTCGGGCGCGCTCGAGGTCGCCCCGGAGTTCGAGCAGTTCGACGTATCGGTCGTCGTCTTCGGAGACGGGATTGAGGTACCGAATGGCCTCGATCGAGATCGCCTCGGTGCGACCGAAGGGGCGATCACTGGGGCTGGGGTGACCGTCGTTCCAGAAGAGCGTCACTGTCGCGTATCTCATGGACAGTTCCTCCGATATGATCGGATGCCGGCTTCCAAGACGGGTTCTGAGACGGGATCGTATCGGATGCGGTCAGTCCCCGCCGCTCGGATATCGCGTCGAATCGTGCTCGTCCGTCGGTGGCCACGCATACGTGACTCATCGCAGCCCACGCATAAGTACACCGAGCATGCTCGGCCACAGGCATAGGCGCGTTGAGCCCGTTGTATACGATACAGATGAGCAGCGAACCATCCGCGGCCACGGACGAACACCCTCCAGGCCCCGACGGCCTCCCGCTCGTCGGCAATCAACTCGCCTTTCTCCGCCATCCCTACGAGTTCATGACGGAGACGGCTCGCGAGTACGGAGATATCGCCTACTGGGAGGACCCGACCGGCCCCGTCTACCAACTCAACCACCCCGACTACATCGAGCAGGTGCTCGTGCAGAACAACCAGCACTACGTCAAGGGCGACCGGTTCCAGAACGTGCTGGGGCCGGCGACGGGCAACGGGATTTTGAACAGCGAGGGGGCGGTCTGGCGTCGCAATCGCCACCTCATCCAGCCCGCGTTCAGGCCCGATCGCATCGAGGAGTACGCCTCGATGATGACCGAGTTCACCGAGGAGAAACTCGAGACGTGGGACGAGGGCGAGACCCGCCCGTTCCACGAGGACATGATGGAGGTCACGCTGAAGATCGTCGCCCGGGCCCTGTTCGGCGTCGATATCGACGACGATGTCGAGACCGTCGGCTCGGCGCTCGACGAGTTCATGCTGGCGACCGAGAGTCTTTCGCACATGATGCTCCCGTCGCAGGTGCCGACGCCATCGCGCCGGCGCATTCAGCGCGCACGGGAGTCTCTCGACGCCGTCGTCTATCGGATGATCGAGGAGCGGCGGGCGAACCCGACCGACCGGGACGTGATCTCGAAGTTACTCGAGGTGACCGACGAGGACGGGACCAAACTCTCGGACGAGCAGATCCGCGACGAGGTCGTGACGCTGCTGCTCGCCGGCCACGAGACGACGGCGCTCTCGCTGACGTTTACGGCGTACCTCCTCGCGACGAACCCGGCGGCCGAGGCGCGTCTCGTCGACGAACTCGACGACGTGCTCGGCGGCGACACGCCGACGATGGCGGATCTGGACGACCTCACGTACACGGAACAGGTCGTCGAGGAATCGATGCGGCTGTACCCGCCGGTGCCGGGCATCGTCCGCGAACCGGCCAAGCCGGACATCATCGGCGGCTACGAGATCGAGCCCGGCGCGACGGTCCGCATGCACCAGTGGGTCGTCCATCGCGATCCGCGGTGGTACGACGATCCGCTCGCCTTCCGGCCGGCGCGCTGGACCGACGATCTGAAGCAGTCACTTCCCAAACTCGCGTACTTCCCGTTCGCGGCCGGTCCCCGCCGGTGTATCGGCGATCGCTTCGCGATGCTCGAAGCCCGACTACTGCTCGCGACGATCTACCAGGACTACCACCTCGAACTCGTTCCGGGCACCGAACTCGATCTGATGGCGACGATCACCGCGCGCCCGAAGGACGAAATTCCGATGACGGTCCGCGAACGGTAACTGCGGGAGCGTGAACCGTCGGCGAGACCGGGGACGCGACCTCTCGCCACCGACCGCCACACGCCGAACGGCGGGTCGGAACGATTGCGCTTAAGTTGCGGCGACGGGAATCGGGTGGTATGCAGGACAGAACCTACACTGCCGACGCCGAGCCGGGCGACGACGCGACGGTCGCCGGCTGGGTGCACGAAATCCGTGACCTCGGCGGAATCGCCTTCCTGATCCTCCGAGACGCCACCGGAAAGATCCAGATCAAATTCGAGAAAGACGAGATGGACGACGACCTCGTCGAAACCGGGCTGGGCGTCTCCCGCGAGAGCGTCGTGAGCGTCTCCGGAGCCGTCGAGGAGGAACCGCGCGCCCCGACGGGCGTCGAAGTCGTTCCCGAATCGGTCGACGTCATCTCCGCCGCCGACCCCGAACTGCCGCTCGACCCCTCGGGCAAGGTCGACGCCGACCTCTCGACGCGACTCGACAACCGCACGCTCGACCTGCGCAAGGACGAGGTTCAGGCCGTCTTCGAGATCCGCGCCGAGATCCTGCGCGCCGCCCGCGAGCGGTTCCGCGAGTTCCACTGCACCGAGATCAACACGCCGAAGATCGTCGCCACCGGGACCGAGGGCGGCACCGAACTCTTCCCGATCACCTACTTCGGCGAGGAGGCGTTCATGAACCAGTCGCCACAGCTGTTCAAGCAGCTGATCGCCGGCTCGAACATCGAGCGCGTCTTCGAAATCGGCCCCATCTTCCGCGCCGAAGAGCACAACACGCCGCGGCACTTAAACGAGGCTACGTCGATCGACTTCGAGGGCGCGTTCTGCGACCAGAACGACGCCATGGACGTCGCCGAGGGCGTCGTCACGGCCGCCTACGAGGCCGTCGCCGAGAACTGCGGCGACGAACTCGAGGCGCTCGGTCTCGCCGACGACTTCGAGGTCCCCGAGGCCGACTTCCCCCGACTCAGCTACGAGGAGGCCATCGAGCGCATCAACGCCACGGGCGAACTCGACGAACAGCTCGTCTGGGGCGACGACCTGCCAACCGAGGGCGAGAAGGCCCTCGGCGACGACGTCGGCGGCCACTACTTCATCACCGACTGGCCGAGCGAGATCAAGCCGTTCTACATCATGGACCACGGCGACGACGAAGAACTCTCGACCGGCTTCGACCTGATGCACCCGCGCATGGAACTCGTCTCGGGCGGGCAGCGCGAGCACCGTCACGAACACCTGATCGAAGGGTTCGAACAGCAGGGCCTCGACCCCGACCAGTTCGAGTACTACACGAAGATGTTCAAATACGGCATGCCGCCCCACGCCGGATTCGGCCTGGGTGGCGAGCGCCTGATCATGACGGTTCTCGGACTCGATAACATCCGGGAAGCGGTCCTCTTCCCGCGAGATCGGCAGCGTCTGTCACCGTAGGCGCGGCCCAATCGATCCGTAGCGGCACCCGTAACTGCTTGTGTGTCGCTGGTCGCGGTCAGTATCGACCGCGACCGACGACAGTGGCTAGTCTATAGCGATCACCACCAACCGCCGTCGTCATCGTCGCTATCGTCATCGTCGTCGGCACCGTCGCAGCTCCCGCTCAAGATTGCATCGGCGAGATCGGACCCGACGGTCGAGTCGCCGAGGTACGCGAGGTGGCTGCCGACGCTTGCGGTGACGTCGATATCCGTGTAGTTCGCGGCCGGCGAGCAGCCCGCGCCTTCGGTTCCGAGCGCCGTATCGCCGATGCCGCCGTAGGCACCGCCGACCGTCGAGTCGTTTTCGGAGTGGTAGTTGCGGACCTCGCAGGCGTTGTCGAGGCCGTCGTTCCACGGCGAACCGCAAACCTCGGAGCCGTCGGCGGCGGCACCCAGCGGAGCGACCGTTTCGAGTTCGTAGCCGGCGCTGAGCTTGTCCGCCGTCCAGAGTACGCACCGGCCGCCGAGGGAGTGGCCGACGAGACGGATGTTCCCACCGCCGTCGTCGTAGAACTCTTCGGCGAGTTCGGCGGCGACTTCGCCCACGTCTTCGGTATCCGCCTCCGCGCCGAAGTAGTTGGCCGTGCTCGCGGGCCACTCGAGGACGACGCTTTCGTCGGGCGAGAAGCCACCGGACTGGATCGACTGGAGCACGTCGTCGGCCTGGCTGCGGGCGGTCGAATCACCGAACCAGCCGTGGATGAAGACGAACAGTTCGTCCGCGACGGGGAGGCTGCCGTCGGCGCTCCACCCGAACAGTCCCTCGTCGATTTCGATGACGTCGATATCCCAGGGCGCTGCCGTTGCTGTCGTCGTCGTTGCGGACAGTCCCGCCGCCCCCGCGACCGTCGCGCCGGTCGCCGCGAGGAGCGATCGCCGTGTCGTCGCCGTCGAGTCCGTTTCCGCCGTCGCCCGCCGATCGCGGGTCGCCGGTGTCGATGCGTCTCCGCTCGCAGTGTGGCTGTTGTTTCCTGCCATATCGCAAGCAAACGATCGGCGTACGCGAGCAAAGATTCAATTCTTCACGAACGAACTCATTTATATCCGGGACGGAACGGTCAGGTAACGAATCCCGTCACCGCCGTTTCGTCAGTTCACTCGGATCGTGTTTGGGATCGTGTTTGGTTTGTAGTATTATGCTAGCCGGGCACCGTCTAGTTCAGCCCCTCCTTGGCTGGTATTCGGCCATTGGGCGCTCGAGTCGGCCGATCGTGGTTGTAGTGATACCTCAGTCGATTGTGTTCCCCGGCTGAGAGTTCCTCTCACGCCAAAAACAGCCGCGACAGCGATTTCGAAGTCGACTGGCTATCGCGCTCGGATATCGGCCCGGAGGACGCCGAGTGTACACTGGGAACCGGGATCTCCGATACGGACGTCCGTCCTAGCAGTTCGTTTCGTCTTCGGTGTCCCCGCCCGAGTTCTCGTCCGTTCTGCTATCCTCGCTCGAGTCGTCGTCCGTTCCACCGTCTTCGTTCGAGCGCTCTACGCCTGCATCCAGCGCGTGCACCGTTGCGCGGTCGGCTGAAACGAAGACGGTACCGTCCGCGAACCTCGGCCCGCCAACGTCGGTATCGGCGATGAAGTTCCACTTTTCGTCGCCGGTGGCCGTATCCAGCGCGTTCAACCGATAAGCGTCCTCGAAGTCCGTATCAGTTCTGCTGACGACGAAGAGGGTATCCTCGATGACGGTTATCGGTGAGAGCAACAGATTGCCGGCGAGGAAACACCACAGTTCCGTACCCGTCTCCGGATCCACCGCGTGAACGACGCCGTCGTCGCCATTCCCAACCGCAGTTCCGACGAAGAGCGTGCCATCCGCCTCGGTCACCGTATCGACCGAATTATCGGCCTCGAATTGCCACTTTTCTTCGCCTGAAGCCGCGTCAACGGCGTACAGACTGGCGCACGTGGGATAGTCAGCACACGCGTCCGACCCGGCAAAGAGCGTGTCATCGATCACGGTTACGAACTCGAGCGTCGGGCTTTCGAGACCGGGCTCCGGATTCAGCGTGAATCGCCAACGTTCGTCGCCGGTGGCTGCGTCCAGCGCAGAAACGTAGTACTGGAGTTCGGAGTTAGTCGGCTGTTCCATGTCGCTGCCGAATGCACCGAGGAACAGCGTGCCATCGACCACCGACAACTCGGTCGTTACCCGAGTGCCTGCGTCGGCGCGCCACTCTTCCTCGCCGGTAGCCACGTCCACGGCGAACACGTTCCCGTCACCATCAGCGACGTAGAGTGTGCCGGTGGCGGTCTCGGCGAAGAAGTCCGTTCTGGGATTGGTTTCTACGCCGTAGCCCACCTCGAACTGCCATCGTTGTTCTCCGGTGGTCGCGTCCACCGCGTAGACGCAAAATTGTGATGGAATGAAGACGGTGTTCTCCGCAACGTGTATCGGTGCAACTGTATCCTCGTACTCGTCGAACTGCCACTTCTGTTCGCCCGTGTCCGCGTCCAGCGCGTACACCGAGGTACCCTTTCCGTCCCCTCCTTCCTGACCGGAGGGATCGTTAGTCGTAGCAAAGACGGTGCCATCGACCACGATCGGCGGATCGTGAAACCTCGTGTCGTCGACGCCGAATTGCCACTCTTCGTCGCCCGTCGATGCGGACAGTGCATGAACGGCATCGGGGTTACTCACGAAGAGGGATCCATCCGTTACGGATGACAAGGAAGGACCACGAAGGTGTTCCGAATTAGCGAAATCGACTCGCCACAGTTCTTCGCCTGCACTCGATTCCGCGCCCTCGTCACTTTCCCCACTAGCGGCTATCCCGGTACCGATCCCCGAAAGGAGGCACGCACCCGCAGCACCGCGCAGGAACCCGCGACGACGAGTTGATTGGAACGATTGCTCTTCGAGTGGATTACTGTCGTGTTCATCCATACCCTCCCAGAAAGAGCAATCAAGGTTAATTATACTCTCCGTAGACAATTTCAGTATACCAATCATCTCTACAGAACTCCTGTCAGATCCAGAACGACCGAAATCTCCCTTCAGTGGGCTCTGGTGAATCGCCAGACAGTATCGAGCTGATCCGTTACAACTAGGGAGTTGAAGCGGGAAACGGCGGATACTCTATGTCCAAAATTTCCCGCTTCACTGGGTAGGTAGTGACGTTGGCTAAAAGTGCTATTGGTGGTCGAGGCGAATCCGCCGCCCCGCAGGGTGGCGGCGGATTCGCCGACTACGCCGTTGTTTCGCTGCATTGCCTGCGGATTTACTTGGAGACGCTCTTGTGTAGCACTTTGTTGATTTCACAGCGTAGCTTTGACAGCGTGTTTGAGAGGTTCTCACCTTGGTTTCCGGAGTAACTTTCGTCGAAGTTGGAACGCTCGGAGATACTGTGTGAGCTTGTCTTTTGAGATGCCTCGATGAGGCGAGAGCCACAGTCGCAGCAGCGATCCGTGGCTCTCGCAGGTGTTGACGTGAACGTCTTCGTCGGCGTATTTGCCGTCGCCGTGGACGACGCATTCGACCGCGAATACGTCGTCCTCAGCCAGCGGATCGTAGGCACGAAATCCGTCCGTGTAGATGGTTAGTGGCTCCTTCTCGCGGTTTGCGAGAAGGAGCCGAATCGTCGATTCATCGACGGATTTCGCTGGGATCACGTACCGATCGTCGGTACCACGATCGACGATCGTGAACACTGGCGGTTTGTCTTGGTCATACTGATCCTCGCCCACGCGTGGACAGGCCACGCGAGCGCGACTCTTGGTCGCGTTCGCGGCCTTTCAACCCTGCAGAAACGTAGACCTCGTCGATTTCGACCGGCCCGACGAGGTCAAGTGACGGTGCGTCGAGCGCCTTTGTGAAGCGCTCGACGCGCTGGGAGATCGTTTTGTACTGAACATCGATCTCTAGCTGAAGTTGGCGAAGACTCGTGCTAAACCGGAGAAACGCGTAAATCGAGAACAGCCACTTCCTGAGCGCAACCTTTGAATGGGCAAAGATCGTGCCGGTCTTATCCTTGAACGTGCGGTCGCAATTCTTACAGAGATAGCGCTGAAAGTGCCCATAGCTGCCGTTCTTGACCGTCAGGTCAGAACGGCAGAGAGGGCAAGTAACACCGTTACGCCAGCGAACCTGCGCCAACAGGTCCGCTACGACCGATTCCGACCCAAACACATCTAGTGGAATCATGCCTAACGGACACCGCTGACGCGGTGTCCTTGCTCTCTTCGATTCTACAGCGACAGTTGAGCAGTATCAACGATCTCCTACAGAAGAGCGATTTGGTTTATATGCAGAAAATTAAATAGGTATTTAGTGTATCTCCTAAATAATATCTTCAATATGAGAATGGTATATTTAATTAATATTTTTACATAATATTGGATGATCAGGAGATATGTGGGAGTTCACGTCCCCGTTACCGACCACGGACGTTTCTAGGAACAGTTCCTTAGATCCAATAGTATCCTATAAATGTTATTATTTTTTATAATATTAGTATAGCTACTAAATAATGATCCATAGATAGAAACTGTTATAATGCGTACTGTGGGGTGCTAAAACGTATCTTGAGGGAACTATAAATATGGAAGATACGGAACAACAGCAATCGGGAGCAAATCCCCATCACTCGACTCGGCGAGGGTTTCTCATAAAGACCAGTGCTGTCGCTTTCTCAACTAGTGTTATTGGGTCGGAAAGTGCTGCGGCTCATGAGATTGAACAGTATACAATCAGAGACGGAACGCCAGAACAAACGACGGTATATGTAACTGAAGAGAACAGATCTGGTCCGACGGTGTTCGTCATTGGTGGCCAACACGGCGACGAACCGAGCGGCTGGATGGCAGCTAACGAAATCGCTCAGTGGCAACCTGATACCGGAAAACTCGTTGTTATCCCTGAGGCCGACCAGACTGCAATCCGGGATCGGACATACACCGGCGATAACGGAAATCTCAACCGTGCGTGGACAATCGGATCCGATCCGACCAGACTGCTTGCCCGAGAAATTTGGGATGTCGTCGAAGAGCACGATCCCGACGTTTTCTTTGATCTCCACAGTTCGTTCGGCATCTATGGCTCTGATTGGGGCCCTGATGGCGTTGGACAAGCTGTCCATCCGACGCCGCACGATTACGCACCGCGGTTAGCCTCCGCCGCCGCGACGTATATCAATCGTAACTTCATTCCAGATAATTATCGGGACGAATATAACTTCCAACGGGGGCCCTTCTCCGCAGGAGATATCCCGACATTCACCGGTAAGGTTGCGGTCGATCTTGAGAAACCTGGCTTCACCGTTGAATCAACACGCTACGAAGTACCGCTCGATCGTCGAGTCACCTGGACTCGCCGTGTTGTGACTGACGTGCTTCGTCATCGCGACGTCATCTAATTCGGCTAAATTTAGAAATCTCCAAAGTGTAACCTTTTTTCACACTGCAGCAGTCGTCCCATTCGAGTCGCCGTCCATCGGGAACCGGATCGAGAAGTCGATGTTGTCGACTCCTCCTCGTAGCTTCGGCGTCTTGCTCTGGCCGCCTTCGTCGAACTCGACGACGCCCAGTGCCTCAAGTTCTTTCAGATTCCGATGCACTTCCCGATCATCTCGATCGACGACCGCAACTGCTTGGCGGATACTCTCTAGGTGCTGCGTGACGGTCGCCTCAATCAGCTCGAGGTTCGACCGGCGCATGAGCCAGTCGATGTCGTCGAACTCTTCGAAGTTGACGATGTGGCAAACATCCTGCTCGATTTCGTCACTACTGCCGCCGGCTTCGGCTTCCTCTAGGCGCTCGCGAGCGGCAGTCCGGTGCTCGTCGGCCTGTCGGAACGTGATTTTGAGTGTGCTTTCAGTCATGGTCTCCTACCTCGTTGATGAACCAATCCCGGAGTTCAATCATTCCGGGGAAGTTTATCTCTTCGACGCTGTCTGGTGTGTCGCTCGTGACGGTCGCCCGTTCGGTTTTCGATCTCTATCTCAACTTGTGGATAACTCCTTGGCCAGCTTGAAATTGATGAGCCGCTGCTCGATAAGTAATTGAAAAGCGCGGGAGGCTGAAAACACTCAGTCCCTACCCGGGTGCCCCGGCCTCCGCGCGCCAAGACAACACATTCCGAGATGGATGTGCGCATGGGCGTCGATCGCCCGCATCTATATTTCTAACTGGCAACTCAAATATATTTCGATTGGTGAAAGTAAGAACTAGAAGACTTATTACGTATTATCCAAAATCCACCTGTTACCCCTATCCGGGAGCATATTCCAGATCTCCAATCGACACGATCACGTTGGTCGTGGCGATCGGGCCGCTGGGATGGCTGCCTGGTCACACAACGAACACAATAACATGACAAAGGAAACCACTTTCAGCGAGAAGGGACGTGCGCTGTTCCTGACCGCAATGATGGTACTCTCCGTTGTCGCCATGACTGCATCCTTCGCGGGTGCAGCGGCGGCGTACAACGTTGGAGACTCCTCCGACGTTAACAGCGGAGAAATGGAAATTAACAGCGGAGACGCTGTTTGGCAAGGACAGACCGCAATCATCACGGAATCGTCTCAGTCGGCCGAGAGTGACTCAGTTGTATTTAACGACTCAACTGTCGAACTTGAAGACGACGATGGCGACTGGCTCCGTGACCTCGACGTTGAAGACGGCCAGGTTGAGGTCGACACGGACAACCTCGAAACGGGCACGTACAACGTCACTGTCAATAACGATGGATCCTCCAGCGTTGATTATCGTGTCGAGTTCGACCTCCGCACGCACGGTGTCACCGGCGAGTTCGACGACGCGACGGTGACCAACGTTGCAAACTCCTCGAGTTCGAACACGTCGCTCGAGATCGATTCAGACCGTGGTGACTTGCAGACGAACGTGAGCGCGAGCGGTCTCGACGCTGACGACCTCGTAAGTATCTTCACGCAGTACGACTCCGCGTCCGAACTGGAGGACGCGAACCCTGACAACAGCATCGTCTACATCGACACTGACGATGACGAGATCGTCCTCGATGGCCGTGACGAGTTCACCGCTGACTTCGGCGGTATCGATGCTGGCGACTACGAGTTCTCGATCGATGCCAGTGACACGACCGCCGAAGATACGGCGAACATCACTGTCACTGACGAGGAAATCTCCGCAGAGTTCGTCAACTCCGACGTTAACGTCGGCCAGGGCGACCTCGCTGAGATCCCGATCGAACTCGAGAACACCAACGATGCGTACCTGAAGGTTGGTGACGTGGACAACAGCGGCTTCGAGTCGCTCGTCCACATAGAAGACAACTCCGACGACGGCTACGACCAGATCACTCTCAACTACAACACCTTCATCACCGGCCAGGGCGACGAAGGCGAAGCCTGGTCCGCTGAAGAAGAGGACGTTGAGGTCACGCCACTGAACGTCGAGGGCAACCTCAGTGAACCGCTCGCAGGAACTGAGTACGAACTCTCGCTCGGTACGGACGTCAACAGCGACGAAGACGATATCCAGAGTGAAACGGGTACGGCCTTCCTCAACGTCCAGGACTACGAGGGCCCATCCGATATCACGACCTACACCGTGCCTGAAGACGACCTTGGTAGCCTGAACGACCTTGACGACCTCAACGAGACGGTTGTCACCGAGACCAACGAGTTCGCACACCAGGACGGCGTCATCGTCGCCATCGAAGGCTACGGCCTCTCTGGCGCGCTCGATGACGGCGAACTGGCAGACAGCATCAGTCTCCAGATCGAAGAAGAAGACATCCCGAACCAGGAACCCAACCCACGGGATCTCTCTGAGTACGGTGAGTTCCTCAACAGCGGAGAGGATAACGAGTACAACGGTACGCTCTACTTCGCGCTCGACCTCGCAGGTACGGACCTCTACGATGAGGACGACCTCAGCACTGGCTTCGATGTCACTGCACAGGCAAACGACAGTGCGTTCTTCCTCGAAGAGGACGAAGAAATCGACCTCGAGCACACGATCTCGATCGACGAGCGCTCGGTTGAGTGGGACGACTCCGCAGAGAGTGCACCCGCAGTCGACGGCGCTGAACTGACTGGTGAAACCAACGTTGCACCTGGTACCGAACTGCGGACCCAGGCTCGCTCGGTTGGTAACTTCACGCACTCGCCCGACGCTGTTGTCGAAGAAGACGGTACCTTCACGGCAACCTACGACTTCGGCGACTACGAACCTGAGACGGAGTTCACGCTCCGCGTCATGGACCCAGCCAGCGACGCTGAACACGAGATCACGTCCGAACTCTACGACGCTGAACTGCCAAACATCGAACTCGACACCGACGCACCGAGTGAGGTTACTGTCGGTGAAGACGCAACGCTCGATGTGACCGTCAGCAACACTGGCGGCTCGGCCTCTGACGAGATCGAGGTCGGCGTCGTGATCGGCGGCGAAAACACGCTCAACGAGAACATCACGCTCGACGCTGGTGAAGAGTGGAGCAACAGCTTCGACTTCACCTCCGAAGAGACTGGTGACGTTGAGTGGAGCGTTGTGGCCGGTGACAACGAAGAAACTGGCACCACCTCCTTCGTCGAAGATGGCGGCAACGAATCCGATTCCGGTAGCGACACCGGCTCGGACGACGAGTCCGACTCCGGTAGCGACTCCGGTAGCGACTCCGGCTCCGACGATAGTGGCGGTGACGACTCCGACGGCGACGATGACGGAACGCCCGGCTTCGGTGTCGCTGTCGCACTCGCCGCACTCCTCGGCGCTGCCATGCTGGCTCTGCGCAAGCAGAATTAAGCAGTAGCTAACTACCGGACTCAGTCCGGCCCTTGTCGCACTTCGATTTTTCTTTCAACCGCTACACCACCCAGCGACAGCTGTCGCGCTCGCGAACAGAACTGAAAAGAGAGTTAGACTTTTCCTCGTTCCGTGACGTACGATCCCTGTTAAATAATCTGCAATACTCAAGCAGTATTTCACAAATGGTGGCGGCTCAGAGAAAGAATATCCGTTATTGTCAACCATGGACACCTATGGGAAGTTCCCTACTATTCTGCTCTTTAGATAGCTCTATGTCGTCAATGGACCTTCACTGGATTTCAGAGGTAGTGTTTGGCTGTGTTGTGTTCGGAGGAGTAGACCATCGCTAGCACTAGGTGTTGCTATGACCGAAGTCTACGATCTTCTCACAACTGGACCTCAAACATAGGTCGACGTTAGCCGACTCAATTTCGAGGAGCGCCAAGAGCTCTGCCGTATCGCGGTCACTCGCACAAGCGATGTTACAAACATCGGTGAGTCCGGCGACTTTTCTACGATCTACTATCTTGACGGTGACGAACATCAGGCAGCAGCGGTTTTCGTTGATGAAAACCGCAAACTCTTAGCAGATGTTGACTTCTCGAAAAAGAACATTCTCCAGACGAGCATGCCCCGAGCGGTATATGATTGGATTCTCCACGCACTTGGGAAGCGTGAGCTGGAGAAATACGAGACGGTTGTCCCGGAGGAACGCCGGAAGGAACACGGTGGGTGATCTATCGCCAGAAGCACGACAAGTTTTCGAACCGGTGCTACACAGTACGGGAACAGCATAGCGCGCGTAAATAACTCTATCTCTCGCGGAATTGTACGACGAGTTTGAAGATGAGATTGTTCAATCGGCGTTCACAAACCATAGCGCGGTCATGGGCGATACACGCTATATTCTTGAGTATTTCCGTGGTTCTGGCAGCTTTGAGTGTCGTCCTGCCACGATTGATGGTGAGATGGCACTCCACAAAGACGGTACCAGTGATGGTACCCGTCAAGATGAGTGACTATTGATCGATATGAAAGCGCGGGCGAGAAGAGGAACAGCACTCAATCCCTACCCGGGTGCTGTCCTCCCTACCTCGCGGCTTCTACAGGACAACGGTCACATTCTGCGTAGATATGCAGCCTGTGATGTGGGTAATCCCGCAGAGTGTCTTCAGCTACAGATTTACTAATATGTTGCGCCGCGTGGTAGTGAGAGCTATTGAGATTCTATTCCAAAATGAATCTATTGCTTTCTGGAACCCCCTATTACACTAGAAGACTTATTACACAGTGTCTAAAATCGACCAGATACCCCTACACCGGGAGTCCATCTCAGGCCTCCAACGCGTGGTCGTATCGACCGCGTGTGGCCGCTGTGGTGGTCCGCCCCCGAATCGACATACAAACAATAAAAACAGACAACACATGACACAAAACGAAATTTCAGTTCGCGAAAAGGGACGCGCAGTGTTCCTGGCCGCGCTTATGGTTCTCTCTGTCGTCGCCATGACTGCATCCTTCGCGGGTGCGGCAGCGGCGTACAACGTTGGAGACTCCTCCGACGTTAACAGCGGAGAAGCGGAAATTAACAGCGGAGACGCTGTTTGGCAAGGACAGACTGCAATCATCACGGAATCGTCCGAATCGGACGATAGTGGCGCAGTTTCTTTCGACGATGCCACTGTCGAACTTGAAGACGATGATGGTGACTGGCTTCGTGACCTCGACGTTGAAGATGGAGAGGTTGAGGTCAACACGGACAACCTCGAAACGGGCACGTACAACGTCACTGTCAATAACGCCGGAACGGCTGGCGATGACTACATCGTCACGTTCGAACTTCGTACGCACGGTGTCACTGGCGAGTTCGCTGACTCGACGGTGACTAACGTCGAAGGGTCCTCGAGTGCCATGACGGAACTCGAGATTGACTCGGACCGTGGTGACGTTCAGACGAACGTGAGTGCAAGTGGTCTCGATGCTGACGACCTCGCAAGCATCTTCTCTGACTACGACTCCGCGTCCGAACTGGAGGACGCGAATCCTGACAACAACATCGTCTACATCGACACTGACGATGACGAGATTGTTCTCGACGGCCGTGAGGCGTTCGAGGCTAACTTTAGCAACATCGAGGCTGGCGACTACGAGTTCTCGATCGAAACCAGTGACACGACCGCCGAAGATACGGCGAACATCACTATCACTGACGAAGAGATCGCTGCAGACCTTGTCGAGTCTGACATTAATGTCGAACAGGGCGATCTCGCTGAAATCCCTGTTGAGCTCGAAAACACCAACGAAGCGTATCTGAAAGTTGGCGACGTGGACAGCAGCGGATTCGAGTCGCTCGTCCACATCGAGGACACGTCTGACGACGGTCTCGATCAGATTACCCTCAACTACAACACCTTCACCGCCGGCCAGGGCGACGAAGACGCCGCCTGGTCTGCTGAAGAAGATGACGTTGAGGTCACGTCTGAAAACGTTGAGGGCGAACTCAGCGAACCGCTTGCAGCTACCGAATACGAACTCTCGATCGGTACGGGCATCAACAGCGACGGAGACGATATCCAGGGTGAAACGGACACTGCGTTCCTCAACGTTGGAGAGTACGATGGTCCGTCTGATGTCACGACCCACACCGTGCCTGAAGACGACCTTGGTAGCCTGAGCGATCTTGACGACCTCAACGAAACGACGGTCACCGAGACCAACGAGTTCGCACACCAGGACGGCGTCATCGTCGCCATTGAGGACTACGGTCTCTCTGGCGCGCTCGATGATGGCGAGCTGGCAGACAGCATCAGTATCCAGATCGAAGAAGAGGACGTTCCGAACCAGGAACCCAACCCGACAGACCTCACCGAGTACGGTGAGTTCCTCAACAGTGGAGACGATGCTGAGTACGACGGCACACTGTACTTCGCACTCGACCTCGCAAACTCGGACCTCTACGATGAGAGCGACCTCGATGCTGGCTTCGACGTGACCGTCGAGGCTGACGACAGCGCGTTCTTCCTTGAAGAGGACGAAGAAATCGACCTCGAACACACGATTTCGATCAGCGAGCGCTCGGTCGAGTGGGACGACTCCGCAGAGAGTGCACCCGCAATCGACGGCGCTGAACTGAGCGGTGAGACCAACGTCGCACCTGGTACCGAACTGAACACCCAGGCTCGCTCGGTTGGTAACTTCACGCAGTCGCCAGAGGCTGTTGTCGAAGAGGACGGCACCTTCACGGCAACCTACAACTTCGGTGACTACGAACCAGGAACTGAGTTCACGCTCCGCGTCATGGACCCTGCCAGCGACGCTGAACACGAAATCGACTCCGAACTCGTCGATGCTGAGGAACCAAACATCGAACTGGACACCGACGCTCCGAGTGAGGTTACTGTCGGTGAAAACGGGACGCTCGACGTGACCGTCAGCAACACTGGCGGCTCGGCCTCTGACGAGATCGAGGTCGGCGTTGTGATCGGCGGCGAAAACACGTTCAACGATAACATCACGCTCGACGCTGGTGAAGAGTGGAGCAACAGCTTCGACTTCACCGCCGAAGAAGCCGGTGACGTTGAGTGGAGTGTTACTGCCGGTGACAACGAAGAAACTGGCACCACAACCTTCGCTGAGGAAGGCTCGGACGACGGTAACGAATCCGATTCCGGTAGCGACTCCGGCTCGGACGACGGATCTGACTCCGGTAGCGACTCCGGCTCGGATGACGGTGACTCCGGCTCGGACGATGGCGACGACGGCTCCGACGGCGACGGTGACGGAACGCCCGGCTTCGGTGTCGCTGTCGCTCTCGCCGCACTCCTCGGCGCTGCCATGCTGGCTCTGCGCAAGCAGAACTAAGCAGTAGCTAACTACCGGACGCAGTCCGGCCTTTGCCGCACTTCGATTTTTCTTTCGAACGCTACACGACCCAGCGACAGCTGTAGCAGACGAATCGAATAGCAGAGTTCAACCTAACCAGCAACCGGCGAGCCCTGGCATCGAATCTGCGATATTGCGTCTTCACGCGACTCTGATCGCCGAGTCGCAATCGCGGTACTCCTGGCCACACCCATCAAATATATTATGTGTGGGGCAGAACATTGAAAAGATCGTATTTTGAATACTAGTCACTAACCATGGCCCTATCGGATTTTCTTTCTCAATACCAACATGCCGTGGACAAACATGGGGCTCTCTCGGGAAGTCGATTGACCGCGGAAAAAGCGGTAGAACGCGCGCTAGTCCAACTTGGAAAGCGGATAAACTACGGTGAACGCCCCATTGAGAAGGAGTGGGATGTACTGATTATCCTTGATGCGTGCCGGGCCGATCTCTTCGCGGAATTTGCCCCACAGCATCCGGTTTATGACGAGTTCGAAACGACAACGTCGATTTATTCCTGTGCAAGTACGAGTTCAGAATGGTTTAGAAAGGCCTTCGGGAGCGCCAGCGATCAGGAACTGAGCAAGATCCACTATCTCTCTGCAAACTTATTTTCCGATTGCGTTGATCCGAATCGCTTTCACGAGATGACCGAACTCTGGCGTTTCGTCGAGGAAGACGAGAAACACTGCGACCCGGCGGAAGTGACCGCTGAGGCCCTTCGAGCGAACCGAGAAAGCGATGCAGAACGGTTAGTCATCCACTATATCCCCCCGCACGCTCCGTTCTTACATTGCGAAGGGAAATACGAACTAGAGAACCCCGTTTGGAGAGGTGACTCGCACCAGGTTTGGTTGGGTCTCCAATCCGGCGAATTTGATAGAGCGGAAGTCTGGAACGACTATGGACAGAATCTCTTAACCGTCCTTGATGAAGTAGACACACTCCTCACGCATCTATCCGGAACGATCGCGATCACCGCTGATCACGCGAATGGACTCGGCGAACTCGGCGTCTATGGGCACCCCGGCTATTCTCCGGTCCCCGCTGTCAAACGAGTTCCGTGGGTGACTGCCGTGGGACAGGGACAGTCATATTCTGTGAGTGACTTAGATGCACTAATGGACCGAAATGAGGGTTCTAATACCGATGAGCAACTCGAAGCGCTCGGCTATCTGTGAGTGTAGAAGGGACACTGTAGAGAGTCTCTATCGAGTTCAATGAGATCCGCTACCTGCCACCGGTTGCGTGGTTCTTCGACCTCAAGTTAGTCAGCGAGTTGGTCAGGATATCTGCCCGTTCTCCTGGAACAGTGGCTTGGCCGAACATCTTCGTCTGCCCGCCGAACTCGTTTTCTGATGCGTTGAGGGGTGTGTAGTCAGCTTATTAGTATTGGCTCTGGGAAGCAGAGTATTGCAACTCGTTGCAGTATCGAGTGTAGTAGAGCACCCACCCGGGTGACGGAATCAACGTCCCCTGCGATAGGTTTGTGAGTACTGCGGTAGAAGCCGGTGGAGGGATTTGAACCCTCGACCTAATCCTTACGAAGGATTCGCTCTGCCAGTCTGAGCTACACCGGCGCGTGCATATTCATCCCTTGCCCCGTGTCACGACGCAAGGTCTGTTTATTCGTAGGAACGAAAGCAGCCATAAGGATTGCGAATCGTTACGGTCGTGCGAATCAGTTACGTAGCGCAGTCGATCGGTCGAGTCGCACGTCCAGACAGACGTTGAGTTCGTGTGGCGCATAGGACCGGACGACGTGGCGCGTCTCGACAGTGACTTCGTATGCTGGCTCAGCAGCACGCCGAATAACGCGTTCTCCGGGTCCGAACGGATCGTCCTCGTGCTGGATATCGTAATAGTGGAGCACGCACTCGTCACCAGCGATCGTAACTGCGGCGTCGATGAACTCGTCGGCGCTGTGCGGGAGGTTCATCACGATGCGGTCGGCCCAGTTTTCGTAGTCGCTTGCAGTAGCGCGGACATCGTCACAGAGTGCTGTCACGCGATCCCCCACCCCGTTTCGGCGTGCGTTCTCCTGCAAGTATTCGATTGCGTCGGGATTGATGTCGACGCCGACACACTCCGCACCGCGTTTCGCAAACGGGACGACAAACGGGCCGACACCGGCGAACATGTCGAACGTCCGCTCGTCTGCTGTGACCTGTTCGGCGACGCGGTGGCGTTCCGTCGCGAGCCGCGGCGAAAAGTAGACCTCGGCGAGATCCAGGCGGAACTCCGACCCGTATTCGCGGTGGACCACTTCGGTGTCCTCGCCGGCGAGGAGGTCCCAGTCGCGAACGCGGGTTTCGCCTTTGACCTTCGAGGCCTTGTTCAGCACCGTTTCGACGGGAAGGTCGGACTGAAAAAGCGCATCGGAGATTTCCCGTGCACGGTCGCCGTCATCCTCGTCAAGGAGGACTGCCTCACCGAGTCGTTCGTAGGTAGGATCGAATCCCAGCAAGTCGGCGGGTGTCGTCTGCGTCTCGCGTTCGTCGACTGCGCGGGTGACGAGTTCGAACTCGTCGGAGACGGCGGCAGGATCAGTGACGGGAACGTAGAGTGAGCCGTCATCGACGGTGAGCTCGTAGTCGTCGGCGATCAGGTCCGCATCCGCGAGTTCACGGCGCGTGGTTTCGCCGTCTTCGAGCGGGACGCGGACGCACGGCACTTCCATGGGTATAGTCGCCGACGGGTCGCCGTAACGCTGACGTTTCCGGTCCACGAGAGTCGCGTATGGGCGTTCGAATGCGGTTGACGACTGTCGACACGGTCTACGAAGAGCGGTCGTGGTTGTTTACGGTTCGTGACCAACATGGAGAGAAAGAGGAGGTAATTCTCGTGCCTTGTACTGATGCTGTAGCTGGTAGCCGTGATGATGCTGGGGGTGATGGAGGAGGAAGTGAGGATGTTGGAAGTACTGGGACTGGAAGTGCTGGCGAGACGACGAGTTCCGAGGGCGACGGAGGCGGGACTGCTGCTGGCGCTGGCAATGGCACTGCCGTCGAAGCCTGGGTCAATCAGTGTACCCACGAGTTCCAGCGACTCGATCGGGGGATGGGGGCGGCGATGCGCGACGGGCAGATCATCTGCCCGAAACACGGCTCGATGTTCGATGCGTGCTCCGGGTACTGTGATAACGGGGAGGCCGCCGACACGACGTTGCCGTCGGTCGAGGTGGCCGTCGACGGCGGCGACGTGTACTTGACTGACGATGAGGTGACGTTTCTCCATCAGGGTGGGATCGACGAGGGGGACGACGGGGATGGTGGTCCCTCGTCCACCTCACACCTGTCGCTGTGAGCGCACGCGAGCCGCCGGCAACGCGACGCGAGAGGCGCGACAAATCCGGCACCTGAAGTACCGCGACGGCCCAGTAGCTGGTATGCTCACCTTCATCGGACTCGGACTCTACGACGAGCGGTCGATCACCGTCGAGGGACGGGGCGCCTTGCGGGATGCGGACCGCGTCTACGCCGAGTTCTACACGAGCAAGTTACTCGGGACGACTGTCCCGTCACTCGAAGCGGCCCACGACATCGACATCGAGGTCCGCGACCGCGCCGGCGTCGAACAACACCCCGAAGACATCCTCGAGACGGCTGAGAGCGAGGACGTAGCCTTTCTGACGGCCGGCGATACGATGATCTCGACGACGCACGTCGATCTCCGCTTGCGGGCACACGACCGCGGAATCGAAACCCGAGTCATCCACGGCGTAACGGCACAGACGGCCACGAGTTCACTGACGGGACTCCAGAACTACCGGTTCGGACCGGCGACGACGCTGCCGTTTCCCTACGCCCACGGAGCCGACGGCTTGCCGGCGAGCGTGACGGAGACGATCGACGAGAATCGCGCGGACGGGCTTCATACGGTCGTCTATCTCGATATCAAGGTTGGGAACAGTTCACCCAGCAGTCAGAATCCTGTAGGTTCTGACGACAAAGCAAATCGAGACGACGAAGACGAGGAATTCATGACTGCCGACGTCGGCGCTGACCTGCTCGCGGCGGCGTATCCCGAACTCGTCGGCGTCGTCATCGCCCGCGCGGGGAGTCCGGACCCGCTCGTCGAGGCCGGGACGATGTCCGAGTTGGCCGACCGCGAGTTCGGCGAGCCGTTGCATCTGCTCGTGATCCCCGGCGAGTGTCATTTACTCGAAGCCGATGCGCTCGTCGAGCTTGCAGGTGCTGAGCGGAACGCTCTCGACGTTGTGTAACGTCCGAGGGAAGCCGTTCGGACCCGAACAGGTGCGTACAGTGTCTCTTGTGTCTCCGACCGAGAGGCGATCGAATGACTATTCAGTCAGCCGCTCCAAGAGCGGATCGAAATGGGCTCCGATGTAACGGCGCTGCTCGAGGAGCTGACGCTTGCAGAGAAAATCCGGCTCGTCCACGGCACGGCTGACCCGGATGGGACCGCAACCGGCTACGTTCCCGGGAACGACCGACTCGGGATACCGCCGGTAACATTGGTCGATGGTCCGCTTGGAGTGCGCGCGATGGGTGAGCGCGCGACCGCGTTTCCGGCCTCGATCGCACTCGCCGCGTCGTGGGATCCCGAACTCGCCCGCGAGTTCGGAACGGCGGTCGGACGCGAGACCGCAGCGCACGACCAGGACGTGTTGCTCGGTCCGGGTGTCAACATTATTCGGACGCCGGCCGGCGGGCGGAATTTCGAGTACTACAGCGAAGATCCGCACCTCAGCGCCCGGATGGGCGTCGGAACCATCGAGGGGATCCAGTCTGCGGGCGTTTCGGCCACGGTCAAACACTACGTGGCGAACAACCAGGAGACGAATCGGTACGAGGTCAGCGCCGACGTCAGCGAGCGCGCGTTGCGAGAGCTGTATCTGCCCGCGTTCCGCGCGGCGGTCGAGGAGGGTGACGTTGATGCGGTAATGACGGCGTACAACCGCGTCAACGGTATTCATATGAGCGACCACGAACGCCTGCTCTCCGACGTGCTGAAAGGCGAATGGGGCTTCGACGGGCTGGTCGTCTCGGACTGGTGGGGAACGCGAAGCACGGTCGACGCAGCGCGGGCCGGACTCGACCTCGAGATGCCGGGCGTCGAATTGACGGAGTATCTACCGGAACTGGATGCGGACGGCTTCGACGATGATCCCAGCCCTCCAAACGGGACCAGTAGTGACTTCCCGCCGATTCCCGACGTTCCGGCCTACTTCGGCGAGCCGCTTCGCGAGGCGATCGAGTCCGGTGAGATCGACGAATCGATCCTCGACGAGAAGGTCTCGCGATTGCTCTCGGTGCTGGAATCGACCGGCCGCCAGAATGTCGCCGAGTTCGAGACCGGTTCCCCCTCCGATGACAGCACAGGTGAACTCGATACGCCGGCACACCGCGAGCTAGCCCGGGATATCGCGATCGAGGGAACCGTACTGCTGACGAACGACGGCGTGCTTCCCCTCTCGGAATCCGACTCGGTCGCCGTGATCGGACCGAACGCCGACGCTGCCAAACTCGGCGGCGGGGGCTCCTCGGAGGTCTCGCCGTTCACGGAAACCGGTCCGCTCGCGGGGATCGAGTCGCGGGCCGCCGACGCATCGTTCGAACGCGGCGTCAACCCGATTGCAGAGTCGTCGTTCTTCGCCGATTCCGAGTCGGCGGACGCGAATGGAAGTGCAAGTACAGCGGGGACGAGCATCGACAAGGCGGTATCAGCCGCCGCGAACGCCGACTGTGCGATCGTCGTCGCACAGGACGACGCGACGGAGTTTACGGATCGAGACTCGATCGAACTCCCCGGCCGACAGAACGAGTTAATCGACGCCGTCGCCGCAGCCGCCGAGCGGACGGTCGTCGTCCTCCGGACCAGCGGGCCCGTTGAACTCCCGTGGCTCGACGCGGTCGACGCCGTCCTCGAGACGTGGTATCCGGGCCAGGCGGACGGCGAGGCGCTCGCAGCGGTCCTCTTCGGTGACGCCGATCCTGGCGGCCGCCTCCCCGTGACGTTCGGCCGTTCGGCTGCGGACTATCCGACGGCCGACCAGACGGCGTTCCCGGGAACGGACGACGTCGCTCAGTACGAGGAGGGCGTCTTCGTCGGCTACCGGTACTTCGACGACCGCGACATCGAGCCGCTGTTCCCGTTCGGCCACGGCCAATCGTACGCGACGTTCGAATACGATGACGTGACCGTCAGCGAAACCGATGACGGATGTGACGTGACCGTCGACCTCCGAAACGTCGGCACCCGCGCCGGAAAAGCGGTCGTCCAGGTATACGTCAGCAAATCGGCCGCGCCGGTTCCGACGCCCGAGCGCGAACTGGCCGGATTCGAGTCAGTTGAACTCGGGGCGGGCGACTCGGCGACGGTACCCGTCTCGCTCGCTCGCGAGGACTTCGCGTACTACGACGAGGATCGCGGGTGGACCGTTCCTGATGGATCGAACACCGTCCACGTCGGCCGATCGTCGCGGGATATCCAGACAACGGTCGACGTAGACACTCGATAGTCTTCCGCGGCCGCAAATCGAACCGGACGACCACAATGCGGTCTGCCGGCCTACAATCGCTCGATAATCGCGTTCGTCACGTCCTCAGTCGAGGCGTCGCCGCCCAGGTCGGGCGTTCGCGGCCCCTCCGCGAGCGTCGCCTCGACTGCCGCGTGGACCGCGTCGGCTTCCTCGTCGTAGTCGAGGTATTCGAGAAGCATCGCAGCTGAGATGATCGTCGCAGCCGGGTTCGCAACCCCTTCGCCGGCGATGTCGGGCGCGGTTCCGTGGACCGGTTCGAACAGCGCGCGCTGTTCGCCGATGTTCGCGCTCGGAAGAAGTCCGAGACCGCCGACGAGTCCGGCGGCGAGATCCGAGAGTACGTCGCCCGCGAGGTTCGGACACGCGACGACATCGAACTGCGTCGGATCGAGACAGACCCGCGTCGCGAAGGCGTCCATCAATACCTCGTCGGTTGCAACGCCGTGCTCCTTGGCGACCGTAGCGACGGTATCTCGAAAGAGACCGTCCGTCTCGCGCATGACGTTCGCCTTGTGCGCGATGGTGAAGCCGTCGGCGTCGACGTACTCGCAGGCGAACTCCGCGAGTTTCCGCGAGGCCGACTGCGTCGTCACGCGGGTCAGCGTCGCCACGTCCTCGGTCAGTCGATCCTCGTGACCCGCGTAGACGCCCTCCGTGTTCTCCCGCAGAAAGACCAGATCCGTCTCGGGACGAACCGCATCGACTCCCGGATAGGCCTTCGCGGGACGAACGTTAACGAACGAGTCGACCGCCTCGCGCAGCGGAAGGATCACGTCCGCCGCCGTCTCGCCGGCCGCACCGAACAACGTCGCATCCGCCGACGCCGCGAGTTCGTACGTTTCCTCGGGCAGCGCCTCGCCTGTCTTTTCTGCGACCGCGTCGCCGGCCTCGGCTTCAGTGAAACTGAACTCGAGGTCGAGCGACTCCAACACCTCGACCGCGGCGGGGGTGACTTCCTGTCCGATTCCGTCGCCGGGGATGACGGCGATCTCGTGAGTCATGTCGACATCTCTCTGGAGCGACGAAAAGAGGGTATCGATACCGTCACACATCGCGAGTCACCACGGCGTCAACACGCGTACTCGATCCGCTCCTGTCGATCCGGTTCGCCCGTCGGCCCGGACGGGCCGACGGGTTGCTCGACGTGTGAAATCGTCACCCTGTCGACGGCCCGATCGACGTGCGCGCAGCTGAACTCGGCCGCGGGTTCGTAGTACGTGTCGTCGGCGTATCGAACGTCCGTGCCGTATCGCATCCAGAGCGTCGAGGGGTAGGCCGTCGTACCGTCGGGCGGTCGATCCAGGCGAACGCCGTCGTGCCTCCGGGGGAATACACCGATAGTCTCGCCCGACTCGAGCGTCGCTTCGACGGTATACCAGCTGTACGCGTCCGGCGGGTTCGGCGCAAAGAACGACCAACTCCCGATCTCCCCGTCGGTCTCACCGTTCTGATCGAGCGAGTCGGTAAGGGGGATTCCCACGCCGAGGGCGGCAATCTGCCAAAGCAGTGATGAGACAAGGAAACAGGCGACGAGGACGGTACCGCCTTCTGGAATGGGGACCTGCGTCAGATCGAGAGGGCATGGAGATCGATTAGTAAGCGATTCCGACTTTTAATCAATCCTATAAGTGTCTTGTCTTCAACGAGACACTGCAACCGCGAGTTCTGAACTCGGTCGCACGCGATGCTGCTTCGAGTTCAGGAGCGCAAACGTGAGGGGTCAATCAGTCGACTGGACAATGGGACAATGAGCGAAAGTGGGTGCGTCGGGTCGTCAGTCGGCGCTGGACCCGGCCGCGTCACCGACGTAGGGAAGGTCCCGTGCGGTTTCGCCAACGGCACCGGCGTTCGACTTCATCAGCGCTGTCGTGTCCCAGACGCCGTCGACGAGGGCCTTGCGCTGGGCGTCGTCGACGGTCACGTCGATCGTCTGCTCGTCGTAGGTGACTTTCTCGTCCTCGATGTCGATGTTGATCTCTCCGTCGGGGTTTTCGTCGACCCAGTCCTGCAGGTCCTGGATCGTCTCGCTGTCGGCGGTGACGGTTGGAATCCCGAGCGCCAGGCAGTTGCCCGCGAAGATCTCGGCGAAGCTCTCGCCGATGATCGCGTCGATCCCCCAGCGCATCAGCGCCTGGGGGGCGTGCTCGCGCGAGGAACCACACCCGAAGTTCGAGTTCACGACCATCACGGACGAGTCCTGGAATCGGTCCTCGTTGAACGGGTGGTCTTTGAGGTCGTCATCCTCGGTAAATCGCTTGTCGAAGAACGCGAACTCGCCGAGGCCGTCGAAGGTGACGACCTTCATGAATCGTGCGGGAATGATCTGGTCGGTGTCGATGTCGTTACCGCGGATCGGCAGCCCGGACCCGGATGCGGAATCGACTTCAGGGATTTCGACCTCATCAGCGCCGGTCATACCGTCGTCACCTCCTTCAGATCGCGGACGTCAGTTACCTCGCCGGTGATCGCCGCGGCGGCGACCATCCGCGGGTTCATCAGGACCGTGCGGCCGTCCTTCGAACCCTGGCGGCCGACGAAGTTCCGGTTCGAGGAGGAGGCACAGGCTTCGTCGCCCTCGAGTTGATCTTCGTTCATGCCCAGACACATCGAACAGCCGGCGTTTCGCCACTCGAAGCCGGCGTCCTCGAAGGTGTCTTTCAGCCCTTCTTCCTCGGCGGCCTCCTGGACGCGCTGGCTGCCGGGGACGACCATCGCGCGGACGTCGTCTGCGACCTCGTGGCCCTCCACGATCCGTGCCGCGCGGCGGAGGTCGGGCAAGCGGGCGTTCGTACAGGAGCCGAGGAAGGCCACGTCGATCTCGTAGCCGTCCATCGTCTCGCCGGGCTCGACGCGCATGTGTTCCTGTGCGCGCCGGGCCGTATCCTGCTTGTCCGCGGGGAGCGCCTCGGCCTCCGGAATCGGGTCGGTGATACCGATTCCCTGGCCCGGCGTCGTCCCCCAGGTGACGACCGGCTCGAGTTCGTCGGCGTCGATACGGACGATGTCATCGTATTCGGCGTCCTCGTCGGACCGGATCGACTCCCAGTAGGGTTTGAGTGCCTCGAACTCGTCGGGGTTCTCCTGGAAGTAGTCCGTCTCTTCGAGCCACTCGTAAGTGGTTTCGTCGGGGTTGACGTAGCCTGCGCGAGCGCCGCCCTCGATGGACATGTTACAGATGGACATCCGCCCTTCCATGCCGAGGTCCTCGATGGCCTCGCCGGCGTACTCGTAGACGTAGCCGACGCCGCCCTCGGTGCCGAGGCGGCTGATGATCTCCAGGATCACGTCCTTGGCCTCGACGCCGTCGCCGAGTTCGCCGTCGACCTGGATCTTGCGGACCTTCTGTTTCTCCATGGCGACGGTGCCCGTCGCGAGCACGTCGCGGATCTGGGAGGTCCCGATACCGAACGCCAGCGCGCCGAATGCACCGTGGGTGGAGGTGTGGGAGTCACCACAAACGATGGTCTTGCCGGGCTGGGTGAGTCCCTGCTCCGGTCCGATGACGTGGACGATGCCCTGGTCGCCCGTCGTCGGATCCGAAAAGTCGATGCCGGCTTCGCGGACGTTCGCCTCGAGTTCGCTCATCATCTCCTCGGCCGCGTCCTCCTCGTAGGGTCGGGACTGGTCGGCCGTGGGGACGATGTGGTCGACGGTCGCGTGGGTGAGGTCGGGGTAGGCGACTTCGAGGTCGCGCTCGCGGAGCATGCCGAAGGCCTGCGGGCTGGTGACCTCGTGGATGAGGTGGAGGCCGACGAACAGTTGGTCCTGCCCGGTCGGCAGCGTCGTTACCTTGTGGCGGTCCCAGACCTTGTCGTACAGCGTGCGATCGCTCATGTATCGTCTACGACCCCGTCAGCGTCTGTCGCGTCTGCATCCGCATCTGCTCGACCGCGTTCGAAGACTCGGTTCGCGTCGTCGCTGTCGTTCGGCGGCGTGTGGGAGATATCTCTCATCGTCTCCGTGGAATCGCCTGTGGAGCTGCGTCGGCTGCGCGATTCCGGATCGGTCGCGGCTGGTCGCCCCCCGTCGGCCGCGACGATCGGCCCGCGGTTGAACAGGCGGCCGGCCGTCTCCCCGGTGTAGGGATTCGTGTGGCTGACCTCGCCCATCGCTTTGGTGTCCGCTCGATTCCGCTCTCGGTTCCGTTTCCGGTTCGGGTTAGCAGTCGTCTCGGATTCTGTCGTGGTCATCGGTTTGCAAATACGTTCGTGTCTCAGTCGTCCGCTGGCGCTTCCGCCGCTTCGGCGGACTCGTTGTCGTTCGACTCTTCGGCCCAGGCGAACAGGTCGCGCAGCCGTTCGCCGACCTCCTCGATCTCGTGGTTCTTCTCGGCCTGGCGAAGCTGCGTGTAGCTCGGGCGCCCGGACTGGTTCTCGAGAATCCACTCGCGGGTGAACTCGCCGTTCTGGATCTCTTCCAGCGTCTCTTCCATGTTTTCACGGACGGTCTCGTCGACGATCCGGTCGCCGCGGGAGAGGCCGCCGTACTCGGCGGTGTCGGAGACCGAGTCCCACATCTCGGCGTGGCCGCCTTCGTACATCAGATCGACGATCAGCTTGAGTTCGTTCAGGCACTCGAAGTAGGCGATTTCGGGCGAGTAGCCCGCGTCGACGAGCGTCTCGTAACCGTGTTTGACCAGCGAGGTGACGCCGCCACAGAGGACGGCCTGTTCGCCGAAGAGGTCGGATTCGACTTCCTCCCGGAAGGTCGTCTCGATGACGCCGGCGCGGGTACAGCCGATTCCCTTCGCGTACGCGAGCGCGCGGTCTGGGGCGTCGCCGCTTTCGTTCTGGTAAATCGCGAGCAGGCCGGGGGTCCCTTCATCGTTCTCGTAATTCCGGCGGACGAGGTGGCCCGGGCTCTTCGGGGCGACCATCGTCACGTCGACGCCTTCCGGCGGCTGGATCTGGTTGTAGTGGATGTTCAGCCCGTGGGCGAACTGGAGCGTATCGCCTTCCTCCAGGTTCGGTTCGATGGCGTTCTCGTAGACCGCCGGCTGGACGGTGTCCGGCACGAGGACGGAGACGTAGGATGCCTGGGAGACGGCATCTGCCGGCGTCGTGACCGTGAGCCCATCCGCTTCGGCGGCGGAGCGCGAAGACGAGTTCTCTCGGAGGCCGACGACGACATCGACGCCGCTTTCGTGGAGGTTCAGCGCGTGGGCGTGGCCCTGGCTGCCGTAGCCGAGCACGGCCACGGTGTCGTCGTCGAGCGTCGATACGTCTGCGTCGTCGTCGTAGTAGATGTCGGTGGTGAATTCGTCAGTCATCGTCTGCTGGTGCGTATTGGTTCTGCGGTTGGCTCGCCTCGGTGGCGGTCGATTCGGTCGTGCTCGCGGGCGCGGCGGTGCTCTGAATGCCGCGGGCGAGCGCCGTGGTGCCGGTGCGGTCGATCTCGCGGATACCGAACTGCTCGAAGGTCTCGATCGCGGCATCGATCTTCTGGCGCGAGCCGGTGATCTCGATCGTCGCCGTTTCGGGACAGGAGTCGACGGTCTTGCCGTCGTACATGTCCGCGACGGCCGACACCTGGGCCGGCTCGTCGGCGTCGATCTTCACGAGCGCGAGTTCGCGTCGCATCGCGTCGGATTCGAGTTCGCGCACGGAGATGACCGGCACGAGTTTGCGCAGTTGCTTCTTGATCTGGTCGATGCCGGGGTCGGGTTCCTCGACGACCAGCGTGATCCGCGCGCGGTCTTCGTCGGTCGTCGGCCCGACGGTCAGGCTCTCGATGTTGAACTGCCGTCTCGAGAACAGTCCCGAGACGTCCGAGAGCACGCCGGGTTCGTGTTCGACCAGGGTCGAGATAACGGTGCGACGAGGCTCGTGTGTGGCCTCGACCGCGGGGTCGATCCGGATACCCTGCTCGTTGCGCCGACCCGTCGGGGTCGGACGTTCGTCAGGGGCCGGACCGTCCAGCCCGCGGCGTCGGTCTCCGTCAGTCATAGCTGATCCTCCGCCAGCGCGAACTGACCGTTGTCCCCGCCGCTTGGCACCATCGGATAGACGTTCGCCTGCGGATCGATGTGCACGTCGATCACGGAGGGCCCGTCTTCGGATAGCGCCGCGGCGATCGTGTCCGCGACCTCGTCGTAGTCGTCGATCCGGAAGCCCGTCGCGCCGAAGGCCTCGGCGATCGTGTCGAACTCGGGCGTCCAGCCGTATTCCGAGGCCGAGTGGCGGCCCTCGAAGAAGGCGTCCTGCCACTGGCGGACCATGCCGATGTACTCGTTGTTGAGCACGGCGACGGTGATGTCCAAGTTCTCGCGGACGGCCACGGACAGCCCCTGTAGGGTCATCAGGAACGAGCCGTCGCCGTCGATGCAGACGACCTCCTGATCGTCGTCGGCCGCCAGGCGCGCGCCGATGGCGGCGGGCAACCCGTAGCCCATCGCGCCGAGGCCGTGACTCGAGACCCACGTCCGGGGCTCGGTGAACGTCCAGTACTGGCAGGCCCACATCTGGTGTTGGCCGACGCCGGTCGTGACGACCGCGCGATCGCTCGTGGCCTCGTCCAAGGCTTCGACGACGAACTCGGGGCGAACCGGCTCGTCTTCGGGAGCGTCGTAGGCCATCGAGTAATCGGACTTCCACTGCTGGCACTGGGCGCGCCACTTCGTCGCCTGCGGCGAGCGCTCGACGGCGTGGGCCAGCTGGGAAACGACGGTGTCGGCGTCGCCGACCAGCGGGTAGTCCGCGTGGATGTTCTTCGAGATCTCCGCGGGATCGATGTCGACGTGGATGATCTCCGCGTCCGGTGCGAACGTTTCGATACCGCCCGTGAGGCGGTCGTCGAAGCGCGTCCCGACGGCGATCATCGTGTCGCAGTGGGTGATCGCCATGTTGGCGTAGCCGGTGCCGTGCATGCCCGCCATCTCCATCGCGAGTTCGTGATCCTCGGGGAACGCGCCGATGGCCGGCATCGTCGTGACGACCGGAATCTCGTGTTCGATCGCGAACTCGCGGCAGGTCTCGCTGGCCTCGCCCTTGATGACGCCGCCGCCGAGCAGCATGACGGGTCGGTTTGCGGTCTCGATTTGCTCGGCCGCAGCCGCGACGATCTCCGGATCGGCCTCCTCGGTGAACTCGTAGGTATCGGGCGTTTCCGGAGCGTCTGGCTCGGCGTCCGTCTCGGCGTTCGTCACGTCCTTCGGCAGGTCGACCAACGTCGGGCCGGGTCGTCCCTCGCGGGCGAGTGCGAAGGCTTCGCTGACGTCGGTGCCGACGCCGTCCGGATCGGCGGCGAACGTGTTGTCCTTCGTGACCGGCGTCGTGACGCCCGTCGTGTCCGTCTCCTGGAAGGCATCGTTGCCGACGAGTTCGGTCGGCACCTGCCCGGTCAGCGCGAGCATCGGATCCGAGTCCATGTCGGCGTCCGCGATGCCGGTGACGAGGTTCGTCGCGCCCGGTCCCGAGGTGGCCAGGCAGACGCCCGGCTCGCCAGAGACGATGCCGTAGGCGTCGGCCGCGTGGGCCGCACCCTGCTCGTGGGCCATCGTCACGTGGCGGATCTCGGAGTCGTAGAGGGCGTCGTAGATGGGCATGATCGCCCCGCCCTGGACGCCGAAGGCGTACTCGACGCCGGCGTTCTCCAGCGCGCGGACGACGGATTCGGCACCCGTCGTTACGGGTTCCGCTCGTGTCTCCCCTGCTGGCGCGCTGAACTCGTCGGGTTCGGTGTCGCGCTGTGGCTGTTGTGCGTCCGGGTTTTGGTCTTGGTTTTGGTCGTCGTGCTGTTCCTCCGGTGGTGTAACCGATGTTGCGCGTTCGCTCATCGATTGCCTCCCGCCGTCGTGCGGCGATTCGACCGGGTGAATCGCTGTGACCGATACCGTGGTGTCGGTGGTGTCATCTGTAGCGTGGCTTGTCGCTCTGAAAACGATGCGGCGAAACGGGGTCGACGGTGGTGAAGTACTGAGTGAGGGGCTAGCAGGCCCCTACAATACGAATCGAGGCGAACGCGCTGCTGTCTCCCGACCGACGGGACGACGGCGCAGCGCGGAACGTCATTGCTGGTAACGTACGCTGTCCGAGGGACATAACTGTTGGGAGTGGGGTAATCGTTGCACTCTCTCACGGACGAACGCGACAGCAGGTGCTCACGACTGCTGGCAACCGAGGAGGGCATTATTCAGATGCGCACCTCCTCGTGCTCCTGGTCCTGATCCTGCTGGTCGGTCCGGTCCGATTCCTGCTGACGGTCGACATCGGCGTCCTCGGCGAACCGTTCCAGATCGCTGACCGTGACCCGACGCTTTTCCGCGCCGTAGTCCTTGACGCGGCGGGTGACCGCCCGTACCTGCTCTGTCGTTGGGTCGTAGCCACACTCCTGCAGTCGCTCGCGGACCGAGTGCGTTCCGGTGTGCTTGCCCATGACCAGTCGGCGCTCGGCACCGACCATCTCGGGGGTCATCACGCCCGGCTCGAAGGTATCGGAGTTCTCGATCACGCCGGCGGCGTGGATGCCGCTTTCGTGGGAGAAGGCGTTATCGCCGACGACCGGCTTGTTGCCGGGCGTCGCCATGCCGCTTTTCTCCTCGACGACTCGCGAGAGTTCGGCGATGCGCGTCGTGTCGATACCGGTATCGGACTGGTAGAGCGACTCGACGCTCATGACGAACTCCTCGTAGGCGGCGTTGCCGGCTCGCTCGCCGATCGAGTTCACCGAGACCTGGGCCTGGTCGGCCCCCGCTTCGATGCCGGCCAGCGCGTTCGCGGTGGCCAGCCCGAAGTCGTCGTGGGTGTGGACGTCGATCCGGGCGTCGGTGTGGGCGCAGATCTTCGCGATCATGTCCCGGAAGCGACCCGGCGTGGCGACGCCGCAGGTGTCGGGGACGTTGATCCAGTCGACGCCGGCCTCGGTGACCGCTTCGACGACGTCGATGAGGAACGTCTCGTCGGTTCGCGTCGCGTCCATCGGCGAGAACATACAGGTGACACCTGCGTCTGTGATGCGTTCGACCGACTCGACTGCGCGCTGTACAACTTCGTCTCGCGTCGCGTGCATCGAATCCTCGATCTGGACATCGCTGGTACTCACGAAGGTGTGTACCATCTCGACGCCGGAATCGAGCGCCGCGTCGATGTCGTCGTCGACGACGCGGGCTAACCCGCAGGTGGTCGTCGACGTCGAAGAAGCAATATCACGAACGGCCTCGAACTCCGCGTCGGAGTTGACAGGGAATCCCGCCTCGATGACGTGGGTCCCCATGTCGTCCAGAATCGCGGCGATCTGCCGTTTATCGTCGTACGAGAACGATGTTCCGGGCGATTGTTCACCATCCCGGAGGGTGGTATCGAAGACACGTGCTGACTCGATTTCGTCAGTGGAATCTAACGTGCCCTGGAAGAACTCGACCCCCCTGACTGGTGTCAGAGGATGGGCTGTCTTGGTGAGACATTGTATCCGAATCCGAGGGTGGATGTTCTATATAAATCTGGTGCCTAGATACCGGTCTCCTGATGTGCTGATCGATCATGATGGAATCTGCCAGTGAGAAATCGCAAGCAACCAACGGCACTAATCAATATAATGCCCCTAATACCATACTTTGCAAAACCGGCTCGTTTTGCCAAACCGGCGCATGGAGACCCGCAACTGGTGCCGAACGGGAGCACCGAACGCTGGCGCGCGCCATACAGTGGACGTTTGGTCACTAGTCCCAGGAACGAGTTACTTTCCAGTAACATACATCAATTTCGACCCGGTATCGAGGACGAATGGGCAATGATGTCGAACGTTGCTGTCGAGTTCAGCGATCGGTCCTGACGGTGTTCGACCGCGAGCGGTGACAGCAATATCTCCTTCCGAATAAATCACTGCCGGCCTCGCGTGTGTCTCGTATGCAGGTATCACTACTTTACTCTCCGTCGGTGAACGGTCATCCGTATGACGACCGACGAGATCACCGAACTGCTGACCGAGGCCTACGTCGACGAATTGGAGACCGTGATGAACTACCTGACCAACGCGATCGTTCTCGACGGCGTCCACGCCGAAGAGGTCAAAGAGAGTCTCGAAGCCGACGTCCAAGAAGAACTCGAACACGCCCGAATGCTCGGGAATCGGCTGAAACAACTCGAGCAGTCACCGCCCGGCTCGGCGGCCTTCGAGGCGAGCCAGTCGGGCCTGCAGCCGCCCGAAGACACGACCGACGTCCAATCAGTCATCGAGGGCGTACTCGAGGCCGAAGAGGACGCGATCGAAACCTACCAGTCGCTTCACGAGGCCGCTACCGAGGCGAACGACCCGGTGACAGAAGACGTCGCCGTGACGATTCTATCCGACGAGGAGGCCCATCGGACGGAGTTCCGCGGGTTTCAAAAGGAGTTCCCGAGCGACTGATCGAGATCCGAACACTCTCTAGCAGAGGAACGTTTTTCTCATCGCGCTCCCAGGAAGCCCACATGAGCGACTTCGACCTCGATCTCCGGGCGGTCGAGGAACACATCGACGAGGAACTCGACATCGAAGGAAGCATCGTACTCGGCGTCCTCGACGGAGAGACGCCGCCGAACGAGTGGTTAGAGGCGATTTCGAAGGGAAACGTCCTCGTCCTCTGCGTCGAGGGCGACGTCAATGACCTCGCGTCCGGATTCGCCCGCGACGTCAGAGAATCCGGCGGCAACCTGGTCCACTTCCGCGGATTCTTGCTTGTCACGCCGCCCGGCGTCGACGTGAGTACTGACAGATTGTAGCCACTGGCGGCAACATCTCATAACGATTAGGGTACTGGAGCGAGACGACTGCGTATGGGACGTTACGGTTCACTCGATTACGCCCGTCTGACCAAAACCGGCTTCCTGCTCGGCCTCGGCGTGTTCGCCCTCGGTGCCGGCGGTGAACTCGCCGGAAACGCCTTCTACGGTGGCCTGCCCGGCTGGGAACACACCCTCTTTTTCTACGCCGAGGTACTCGGCCTCTTGATCGGATTCTTCTCCCCCTGGGTCTTCGGCATCGTGCTTCCGCTTACCGAGTAGCGTTGCGGTTGCGAACTACGGCGACACGAACGTCACGACGTGACCGTCCGGATCGCGAACGACGACTTCGTCGTCCGTCTTCCGGTCGACCTGCCGCACCCGATCGGCGACCGCCTCGAGTTCGGCCAGCGGTGTCTCGGTTTCGAATCCGAGATCGACGTGGACGCCTCCTCTCGCGTTTGCGATGCCGAGATGGGGTTCCCACAACTCGAGTGCCACCGGACCGTCCAGGCGAACGCGGGTTCTGTTCTCGCCGGTGTCGGCCGTCTCGAAGCCAAGCGCAGTGTAGAACGACCGAGCGCGGTCGAGGGATTCGACTTCGAGGACGACTTCGAAGATGCCGTCGATTCCCGGGCCGGCAACGTCCTGTTGGCCGAGTTCGACGCAGTTTCCGTCGGGATCGTAGAGGTAGAGCGACGTTGCGGGGCCGAACTGGGCTTCCTCGAGTTCGTAGCCGGCGTCCGTCAGTCGGGTCCACCAGTCGTCGTACTCCGCGGCCGGAATCGAGAACGCATAATGGGTGTGGAGTCCGCCGCGCGGAACGCTTTCGGGCCGACGGAGGATGAGGGACGTGTCGCCGGCGGTAACGGCGAGTTCTGCGTTCGATTCCGAGTCCGGCTTCGGGTCCGATGCCGCCGCGCCCGTCTCGCGATCCGTCCGCACCGGCAACTCGAGCAGGTCGGTGTAGAACTCGCGCGCTGCGTCGAGATCCTTGACCTCGAGGGCGAGCCAGGAGAGTCCGGTGAGCATCTGTCTCTACGCCCGTCTACGCAGGAGTGGCACATAGATGCGTTGCCGGCACGCAGGCTGTGCGACGGCGCCGATGGTCGCATATCGGCACCAGCCACTGTCACGTTTATGGGAGGACCCCACGTAGCAACTCGCATGTCCTTTCGCGTCGACGAGCGCGCAACCGAGTTCGTTGAAATCGACCGCTTCGACGGTGGCGTCGGCTGGATCGCCCATCCCGACGAGCGGATGCAACGCGCGAGCCACGCCCTCGTCGTCGACGGCGACCGCACGCCCTCGGGTGACGATGTCTGGGTGTTCGATCCGGTCGACGTCGAGGGTGTCGATCGGCTGCTCGCCGACCTCGGCGAGGTCGCCGGCGTCGTCGTCTGCCTCGACCGTCACACGCGCGACGCCGCCGAACTCGCGAACCGACACGACGTGCCGGTCTATCTCCCGGAGTTCTTCGACGGCGTCACGGACGAGCTCGACGCACCGGTCGCTCGCTTTTCCGACGACATCTCCGATACCGGGCTCGAAGCACACACCGTCGTGGACAACCGATTCTGGCAGGAAGTTGCGGTCTACAATCCGGACAACGGCACCCTGCTGGTCCCCGAAGCCGTCGGGACGAGCAGCTACTTCCTCGCCGGCGACGAACGCCTCGGCGTCCATCCAGTGTTGCGGCTCTCCCCGCCGACGGATGCCCTCAGCGGGTTCGCACCCGAGCGCGTCCTCGTCGGCCACGGCTCCGGCGTGACCACCGCTGCAGCAGTCGCCCTCGAAAATGCGCTCCTGAACTCGCGGCGAGGCACGCCGCGGCTGTACGCCGGGATGGCTCGACGATTCCTTCCGCTGTAGACGCGCTCGGTTCAGCCACCGCCGATCGACTGCGGTGCCCCGTTTCGCTCGCAGCGTTCGTCTCCGAGTTCACCGACAGGTTCGGCCTCGCGCCCGTGCCAGGGATACATCTAACTATCCGCTCGTCGTATCTCGACTGTGGTTTACATCACGCGTGCACTCGTCGACGTGTTGCTCGACCTCGCCAGCGACGCCGATCCCGACCGCGTGGCCACCGGCGTCTCGGTCACTCCCGCAAGCGAACTCGCCGGTGACGATGCGGACACACTCCCACCCGATACGCCGGTCTTTACGGACTTCTACCTTCCAGATCCGGGCAACGCCATCAACGCCGTCTTCGGCGTCGATCTATCCACGCCGGCCGGACAGGCCCAGGGCCAATTCGTTTCCCATCCGCTTCGTGAACTCGAAGTAACGAGGCGGGATGATCTCGCACAGGTCGTCTTCGTCGCCGTGCCACCGTGGACGGACGCCGAAGACTCCTTCGGCGTGTTCGATCGAAGCGGCACGCGCCAACCCCTCGAGATCCTCGATGCCAGTCCGCCGGAACAGACGTTGACTGATTGAGACACACTACTGACGGAAGATGGAAGATTCGTCTCCGCGTGTGGCCGAGCTGTATCACGAGACGGCACGGAACGCGAATCAAAGAAAATTGATCGGTGGCGTCAGTCTTAGTCGCCAGTCGGTGACGGCCAGTTGCCATCATCGATAATTCGATCGATGATACCCCGTCGATTCGGCGAAGATCCACTGTCGTTCTCATCATCGTCGCCGTCCGTCGGCGTTGGGAAGTTCGGAACGTGTGGCATCTATCTACCCTCCATCTCGAACTAGCGACTCGATGCGGAAAGTCCCACTGGTGGTTTCGGGCCTGCAAAGGTCAGTAAACCTATTGGCCGCACTGAACGCAAACCCGTTACACGTTATCACTACTCGGTACTCGACACTCGCAGCCCTTACTCATCGCTCGCTACTCGAGATACCCCAACCCCCGAAGTTGTTCGGTGATTTCCTCGAACTCGGCTTCCGTCAGCTTCCCCTGTTTCTGGTGTTGAATAACGATACTGCGCAACAGGAACCGAACCAGGTCGCTCGTACTCTGAAAGCTCGTCCCCTCGATCGTCTCGTCGACGCGGTCGGCGAGATCCTTCGGGATCGAAACTGTGGTATACTCGGTCACAGTCAATACTCCGTCGCGGAACCCAAATGCGTGTCGCCACGGGAAATATGAACTGTATACTAGCGGCCAGCGCGGATCCGGAGTCCGTAGCGGTTTTTATATTTCGCCAGTCTACTGAGAGGTATGGGAGTCCGGCCACCATCGAACGGAGACGACGACGAACCGGAAAGCATCGAGTTCGGGATCGCCGCCGTCGACGCCGCCCTCAGATCCGCCGATCTCACCTTTCCGGCCACGAAAGACGATGTCGAAGCCGCACTCGGTCACGAACGAATTCCCTACGATGCCCACGGGAACGACGTGAGCCTGGGCGAGATGCTTGCCGAGGTCCAGACGCGAACGTTCGACACGCGACAGGAGTTGCTGAACGAACTCCATCAGCCGTTCGAGGCGTACCGGCGGGAACACTCGGGCGGTGTCTTCCAGCAAGTACGGTCGATGTTGCCGTTTTGAGCGCCCGAGAGCGGCGGTGTAAGCGACTGGGTCGATCCGGATCGACAAGACGTGTCTCTGACGGCAGTCCCGTGGACACCGCTCTCACGTTCTCACCTTCTCACCCTCTTACTCCCGTACTCTCTCCGACGGTGCGGCAGGACACAACCACCGAGCGGACGACCACCCTACTCGCCGCGGCGGTCCGTTTCGGAGGTGACGGTGTGGTCAGTGGCGTCAGTCGGATCGGTTGAGGGATCCGGTTTGGGCTCGGACTCGGGCTCCGCTGCGGATCCGGTTTCGGCCGCGGTCTCCGAGTCGGTCACACCGTCCGATTCGGTCTCGGTTCCGAACTCGTGGCTGTGTCCTGATCTGTGGGCAGACTCCACTCCCTGAACGTCCGCGTTTCGCGTAATTTGTTCGAGACGCCGGCGTTGCTCGCGATGAAGCGTCACGAGCATGTCCGAGAGGACGCCGAACATGAGCAACTGAACGCCGAGTAGGATCGCCGCCGCGGAGACGAGCGCGAGGATTTCGTGGCCGACTCCGTACTGGAACCACCGCCAGAGGACGTACGACGCGATCGCGCCGCCGGCAGCGATGCCGGCAGTTCCGAGGCTGCCGAAGTAAAACAGCGGGTTGTTAGTCTTGGCGAGCGAGTACAGCGCCAAGATGATCGTCCCGCCGTCAGCGATCGGGTGCAGATTCGTCTCGGATTCGGCCGGGCGGGCACTGTAACTCACCGGGACGACCGCCGTGTCGACGCCGTGTTTCACGCACTCGACGGCGAGTTCAGTTTCGATGGTAAAGCCGTCCGAGTCGAGCGAGAGGCGTTCGAACGAGTCGGTCGTAAACGCCCGGTAGCCCGAGAGGATGTCGTCGTAGTCCGCGCCGTGGATGACGCGGAAGGAGCGGTTGATCAGTCGGTTGCCGACGCCGTTGAGCGCCCGCATCGCGTCGTCGTCCATGTCCGCAAACCGGTTGCCGATGACGTGGTCGTACCCTCGAGCGAGGGGTTCGAGCATGGTCTCGGCGTCCGCCGGGTCGTAGGTTCCGTCTCCGTCGAGCATCAGGACGTACGGTGCGTCGATGTGGGGGACGGCCTCGCGGACGGCCTGCCCCTTCCCCTCGCCGGATTGAACGAGCACTCGTGCGCCGTGGTCGCGGGCGACCGCTTTCGTGTCGTCGGTCGAGCCGCCGTCGACGACGAGGACGTTCGGATACCCGCGGGTACGGAAGTCGTCGATTACGTCCCCGATTGTCGCTCCTTCATTGAGCGTTGGAACGAGGACACAGACCTCGTGCGTCGAAATTTCTCGCGCTTCGGCGTCGGTAGAGACAGTCGTGCTGGCGCGTTCGCCGTGGGTCTCCCCGTCGATGGTCTTGGGCTCGGCTGCGTGCACGCGAGAGTCGTTATCCGTCATCCGCCATCGATACCCACTCGTTGGCCGGTATGCAAAAGGATACTGATATGCACACTTCGCGGAGCGGACATCCCGCGGAGTGACCGTCGCCGTCCCGTACTCACACCTGCGATGCCCTACCAGGTCAGCCCCTCGTAGACCGCGAGTTCATCCGGATCGACCTCGATCCGCCGGCCGTCGACGACGATTTTCCGGGCCATCCCGTCGAACTCGAGGTCGTCGAACGCGGGCCAGTCGGTGGCGACGACGGCTCCGTCGGCGTCCGCGAGCGCGTCCTGAGGCGAGTCGGCGAACTCGACGGCGGGATCGGTATCGAGTTCAGGATGGTGCGTACGGACGTTTTCGATCGCGACCGGATCGTACGCGACGACGGTTGCGCCGCGGTTTCGGAGCGTCTCGATCACGTCCAGTGCGCGGGATTTTCGGATGTCGTCGGTGCCGGGTTTGAACGAGAGGCCGAGGACGGCGACGCGGGCGTCCGCGAGCGAGACGTGGTCTTCGAGGAGGGAGACGAGTCGCCGCGGTTGCTCGTCGTTGATCGAGACGACGGCGTCGAGCAGGTCCGGATCGTACCCCTGCTCGCGAGCGCCGGCGCGGAGCGCGGCGACGTCCTTCGGGAAGCACGAGCCGCCCCAGCCGAGTCCGGAGCGCATGAACCGTTCCGAGATGCGGTCGTCGAGACCGACGGCGGCCAGTACGTCGTAGGCGTCCGCCCCGTACTCCTTCGCGATGTTCCCGAGTTCGTTGACCAGCGAGACTTTCGACGCGAGGAAGGCGTTGTTGGCGTACTTGATGAGCTCGGCTTCGCGCACGTCGGTTTCGACGAGGTCGGTGTCCTCGCGTTCGAGGATCGGGGCGTAGAGTTCACGCAGCGCGGCGGCGGCAGCGTCGCTCGTCGCGCCGACGACGACTTTGTCCGGTTCGAGGAAGTCTCGAACGGCCGTTCCCATCCGCAAGAACTCGGGGTTCATCGCGAGGTCGATTCCGTCGCCGATCGCGGTACCGGATTCGCGTTCGAGAACGGGTCCGACGACGTCTTCGGTGGTGCCGGGGAGGACGGTGCTCTTGACGACGACGAGGTGGTCGTCCTCGTCGTCGCCGGCGGTCGGCTTCCCCGCGAGTGCGCGCCCGAGCGACTCCGCGCCGGCGCGCATCGGTGCGAGGTCGAGACTGCCGTCGTCGGCCTGCGGCGTCGGCAGGCAGAGGAAGGTCACGTCGGTCTCGCGAACCTCGGCGTAGTCCGTCGTCGCGCGCAGGTTCGTTCCGGCGTGCTCCGCGATGCGCTCTGCGAGCCCCGACTCGTGGATCGGGGCTTCGCCGGCGTTGATGGTCTCGACGATACCCTCGTCGATTTCGACGTTGACGACCTCGTGACCGAGGTCCGCGAGGCAAGCGGCGACCGTCGTCCCGACGTACCCGCTGCCGACGATGGAGACGTGCATAGTCCTACGCTAGGCGATGTCGGGCTGGCGTTAGTCGTTTTTGATCCGGGCGCGGTTCAGCCGGTCGGCGGGGAACGCCGGCCGAGTTCGTCGCGCAATCGGCGGTTAGCTCTCGATGATTTTGCCGATCCGCCGGCGCATCCGCGAATCGATGGGAATCCGCGCACAGCGCTCGTCGAGCCCGATCGTCTGCAAAATGAGACTCGAATCGTCGAGCAAGGAGAGCTGCAGATAAGTCCCCTCGCGATAGCCGTCGCTCGTCCGCGTCATATCGATGATCTTCAGGGTCTCGTACTCCCGAAGCTGATCCGTGATCCGCTTTTTCCCGAGGACGTTCGTATCGATCGCCTCCGCGAACGCCCGGTAGACGCGGTACATCTCCGTCGCCTTGAACGCCGATCGCTCGCTGAACTCGTCCATCGTCGCGAGCGCCCCGATCGCGATCTTCGCCTGCGTCGGGCAGCCGCGAATGAGGTCCTGAATCCGCGTCACCTCGGCGTCGTCGTTCGCCACCCGAACGTGCTCCTCGCGAACGCGCGCTGCGTCGTTGTCTCGGGCGACCTCGCCCGCGAGCCGAAAGAGGTCGATCGCCCGCCGCGCGTCGCCGTGTTCCTGTGCCGAAAACGCAGAACAGAGGGGAATCACGTCGTCGGTCAACACGTCCTCGCGGTACGCGTCTCGCCGCCTGGTCAAAATATCCCCGAGCTGGTTCGCATCGTAGGCCGGAAAGACGATTTCGTCCGGCGAAAACGAACTCTCGACACGGGTATCGAGGCGGTCGCCGTACTTGAGGTCGTTGCTGATTCCGATGACCGTGATGCTCGCGTCGACGTCGTTCTCCTCGCCCGCCCGCGAGAGTTGCATGAGGAGTTTGCTGTCGTCGGCCTCTTCGGGCGGCACGTTCTGGACGTCGTCGGGCGGTGCGAGACGATCGATCTCGTCTAACACGACGATTATCGCGTCGTACAGCGCGTCGATAACCTGCCACAGCCGATCGTAGTACGCGCCCGTCGCGATCCCGGAGTGCGGAATCGTCACTCCCGTTTCGTCGGGCTCGTTGAGCCGCTTTGCGAGGTGGATCACGGTCTGGACCTCCGAGCGGCGCTGCGCGCAATCGATGACGGCCCGTCCGATTCGAACGCCGTTTTCCTCGCCCCGTCCGACGACCTCGCGGCTGACGTACCGGGTGACCAGTGTCTTTCCCGAGCCGGATTTGCCGAGCAGGAGCGTTCCCTTTCCCGTCCCCCCGGAAATCGTCGGCTTAAGTCGCCGAGCGACGGTCTCGATCTGGTTGTTTCGCCCGACGATCTTGTTCTGGTCGGGCACGTGATCGATGCGAAGGAGATCCTCGTTCGCAAAAATCCGGTCCTCCTCGTCGAGGACCGACAGCGGATCGTCGCGAGATTCGGAGCGAGAGTGAGCTACGGCACCGTGCTCGGCGGCGAACTCGCCGAGCGTTTCACCCTCCTCCACGAACAGCGTCATACACCGTCTTTCAGATGATTTCCGTTTAGTTCTTTCTTCTCGTTTCCACTGTACGGAGATCGGCCTGCTCCCCCTATCTCGGCCACGGTTTCCGTATTCAGCTACTCGTCCCTCGTTTTGGCTCTCCGTAGGGTGTGATACACCACGTATCAAATGAATTCCGTTTCGATGATTGACTCCGGAACGTGATTTCGCCAGTTGTGCAGTACGAACCGACACCGGATTTCAAATGAAATCACGGATGACAGTTGTCGTGATCCGTTCGACGACACACCCACACCGGATTTCAAATGAATTGAACGGTCGAGAGTCGGGATGGGTTCGCTCGCAAAATCAGGATCCGGTCGTTTGACTCTCGGTATGTTACCCTGCGCAGTGATAGTATACCTGTCCGCGCAGCGATAGCTTCGTCTTCGTATTGAAGTCACGCGACCGGTTCGGTTTCCCGGTCGATCAAGCGGAACTGCCCCCTCGAACAACCGCGTCCCGAGAGTTCACCGAAACGGTGCACGACAGCGGCGATCGATCCGTCCCGAACTGACTGACCGCGTTGGACGGATTTTGAGACCGAATCATCTGAAATCCGGTGTGCGGTATCCGCTTCGCAAAATCTTGAACTCGCGTGTGGTCGGTTCCGGAACGCGATCGGGAGTCTCGTGTGAATCTATCCATTATAACCGCACTGCTGGTACCGATCGACGTTCACGAAAATTGCCGTTGTAAGCTACCTATCCTATTTCTCTACCGTTCGTACTACTACTAGATTACCTCTATAGAAATAGTTATGTTATATTCGATGGGTCTCCGCGGACCCACCGCAAGAATGCGGCTCTGCAGTCTCGCTACCGCTGTTTCTTGTCGGTATCGACGCCCACCCTCTCGGTCGGCTGAACGCCCCACCCCGGCCGTTGGCCGCCGGATTCATTTGAAATCCGGTGTGGGGGAGCGAGAACTGGCCGCGGGAACGGATATTCGCGCTCAGGTCGAGTTCTCGGCAGGCGGGAAGGGAATCGAGTCTGCGCTACGAGTTCAGGACGAGCGGTTCGTACCAATCGCGGTTCGCCCGGTACCACTCGACGAACTGCGAGACGCCCTCTCTAATGTCGACCGTGGGCTCGTAACCGAGCAGATCGGTTGCCTTCGAGACATCCGCGTGGGTGTGGCGCGCGTCGGCTTCCTTGGCGTCGTCGTATTCGAGATCGACGGGCGCGCCGGTCTCGTCGACGATGTGAGTTGCCAGCGCCTCGATCGTGATGGTCCCGGTCGAGCCGACGTTTATGACCTCGCCGTCGGCAGCGTTCGTCTCGAGAAGGGAGAGATTTGCGTCGACGATATCGTCGATGTAGGTGAAATCGCGGGTCTGTTTCCCATCTCCGTAGATCACCGGCGGCTCGCCGTTGAGACAGCGGGAGGTGAAGTTCGTGATCGCCATGTTCGGTCGCATCCGCGGGCCGTACACGGTGAAATAGCGGAGGCTCACGGTCGGGACGTCGTAGACCTCGTTCCAGACGCGACAGTAGTGCTCGGCCGTGAGTTTGGTCACGCCGTAGGGGCTCTGGGGCACGTTCTGGTGGTCCTCGTCGTACGGCAGATACTCGACCTCGCCGTACACCGACGAGGACGAGGCGTTGACGACCCGTTCGACGCCGTACTCGTCGGCTGCGAGCAACAGGTTGAGCAACCCCGTCGTGTTGATCTCGTGGGGTTTTTTCGGATTCTCGACGCTGGTCCGCACGCCGGCCTGGGCGGCCTGGTGGTAGATGAACTCGATGTCCTGGCTCGAGACGACATCGCGGACGAGTTCGTCGTTCGTGATCGAACCCTCGATGAACTCGTAGCGGTCGCCGCCCGCGTCGCGGCATCGTTCGATGTTCCGTTCTTTGAGTCCGAGATCGTAGTACGGATCGAGCACGTCGAGAGCGGTGACAGTGTGGCCCGTTTCTAACAGTCGTTCGCCGATGTGAGAGCCGATAAAGCCCGCACCGCCGGTGACGAGGACGTTCATATCGGCTTTCATTACGCGGTGTCGTTAGTGCGTTTCGAACCGATCAGGAGCGCGGAAAGTCGGCGCTACATCTGCGTGGTCGTTTTGCGCTTGAGATACTGCACTCGAGATACGGATTCAGGTCGACTCAGAATCCGTGACCGACGGCGCTTTGCCCTGTATCCGCTCCTCCGCCATTTCACGGTCCTCGGGATAGCCGACATCGATCCGCCAGCCGTCCATCCGGATCGCGTCGATCGTCCGCCCGGACTGGATCAGCAGATCGATGGCGTCCGGGAGTTCGTACTCGCCGCGGTCGCTGGGTTGGACGAGATGGCAGGCGTGGAAGATCGCCGGTGTGAACGTATAGAAGCCGGTCATCACGAGGTTCGACGGCGGCTCGTCGGGCTTTTCGACGACTTCGACGATTTCGCCGTACTCGTTCGTATCGAGCACGCCGTAGCGCGAGGCCTCCTCGTAGGGCACCTCTTCGACGAGAAACGCCGCGTCAGCACGATCCTCCTGCTGGCGATTGACGACATCGCCGAGGTTCCCGCGGAAGACGTTGTCGCCGAGCATCAACATGAACTCGTTCTCGACGTGCGGTTCCGCCTGGAGGATGGCGTGTGCGAGTCCGAGCTGCTCGCGCTGGTGGGCGTACGTGATCGGTACGCCCTCGTACTCGTCGCCGTAGCGTTCGATGATCTGCTCTTTCTGGTAGCCGACGACGACGATGAACTCGGTCGCGCCGATGTCGAGGAGATTGTCGAAGACGTCCTCGATGAGCGGCGTCCCGTCGACTTCGACGAGGACTTTTGGTTTGTCCTCGGTCAACGGCCGAAGGCGAGTCCCCTTGCCCGCGGCCAGTACGACTGCTTGCATATGGGTAATGGTCCGAACCTAGTACTATATGTCTTCGGGATGCACCTTCGCCGCGAGCGCTGTCGAATCGAGGACATTCGAGAGTCGGGCAGCCCGTCGTAGGCCCGTAGTGGTGTTGTTGTGACCTCCCCTCCGTAGGGAAAACTGGAAGCCGCGGATCTGGGCCGGAAACGGCTATTCACGCAGCTGGAATCGCTCTTTTCTGTACAGGTCGTTCGCTTCGTCCGACGGCACGTACCCGATTCCGTAGTGGTTGTCGTCCGGGTACACGTGCAGCGACCGCGTCCGGACCGGACTGTAGACCGCGTGAATGTCCGAACCGGTCCGCGGGTCGACGATGCCCGCGTCGCCCGGATTGCAAACGGTGCTCTCGACGACGTTCAGGTCGTACTCGTTACCGGCAATTTTCTCTGCTTCCATGTCGGCGACGAAGAGCTGTCCGTCGACGAGCACCTCGAAGCAAGGGCGGCCGTGGTGTTCGTGAGGCAGAAGTGCGTATTCCGGTGGCCATTCCATGAATCGAATGACGGGTCCGTCCGATTCGCGGTGGACCAGCCGTCGAGTGTAGGAGTCCTCCGCATGCTCGGTCTCAACGCCGTCGAAGAACCCGTCGGTTTCAATCGCGTCTCGAAGAATAGCCGGCCCCTCTTCGATGAATGTGCCGTCACCCTGCGCGAGTAAATCTCTGAGCTGTTCGTATGCGGCGCGAACACGGTCGTTCGAAGCAGTTCTGGAGGGCGCCATCAGCACACTATATATGCGTTACCTTCTTGATGTATTTTTCCCTTATCTATGACGAGTGAGAAACTGCCACGATTGATGTGAAGATGAGGGTGTCATAGAACGGTTCGCATACTCATCCTATGACTCCCCGACAAACGGTAAGTCCAGGGGACTCAAGTAACACACCGAGCATCCATCTACTCAATCTCTGTCAAGAACGGCATGCAAAATAGAGAATGTGTATTCATCAGGACGAGCCATCAGCAGTGTACAAGGTGGAAACTCGCTGCCGTATGTCGCGTCAGTAGCTACCCGAGAGGTAGATTTTTCAGGCTGCCACTTGATTTGTTAACATATGGCACATATAGTCGATAATTCGCCAGTGATCAGAGATGGGAGCCTTGTCCCTGATGGGGGGTCGGCGAGTCCCGAGTTCGTCACGCCGGACGATCTCCAATCTGCTGCCGAGACGCCGGGTGTTGACAGAAGACTGGCCTTCGAGACCAGGAATAACGTGATGGTACAATCGCGCGTCGCCGGAAACACAGCAACCGACTGGCACCACCATGGAGACCGTCACGTCTACATCTATTTGGTCGAAGGGAGCGTGGTCCTTGAGTACGGTCCCGACGGTGACCAGCGACTTGAAGGAACCGCTCCTCTATTCGCGCAGATTCCGCCTGGAATCGTCCACCGTGATTTCAATCCCGCCGAGACAGAGCAGGTGAGTATCATCAACTTTGTCGGCTCGGGCCCGCTCGTAGTGAATGTCGATGGCCCGACGGCTCCCGAGTGACGGGGGTTCATCGAATACGTAGCCGACCGATCACTCGCATCAGCCGGCTCTGCTGAATTTGTGCGCTCTATTCAGCACGACTCAACGAACATCATCTATATCTGATTGTAACTCAAGCGGGCTATTCGCAAGTGTAGTGAACGGATAGTTCGCTCCAGATTGGGTGAAAAGAATTCCATGCAAATCGTTCTATGACGCTCTCTTGAAGATACCAAACTAGGAGCAGTTAGTCGTCCCAGCGACCGCGGTCGCCCGTTGGGACGGCCAGACCACAAATCGCTTCGACCTGTCTTCGAGAAACAGCGACGCATCGGAGCGTGATTGTCTGAGAGACCTCTCCGGCCAGCGCTTCGAACATCTCACGACCGGCTGGTGCCCAGACGGAAACCTCCTGTCACCGACTCCGGTTCTCATTTCGAATGTACCGGTCGGATTTAAGCGGAAGACAGCGGTTGATGGCGGCGTATTCCAACAGAACCTTTTGGGTTTCTTGTATCCCACCACGTATGAACGGTTCCGACGGCCTGAACCCGGATCAAATATCTCCGCTCGCCTGGCGATTGCTTCGAGTCGCGGCCGGATACGAACAACGGGCGGTCGAACGGGAGGTCGACGGTCTCATGCAAGCCCACATCTCGATGCTCGAGAGCGGAAATCGTTCGCTCTCCCAATCGCGCCGACGGACGCTGTTCGAACTCTACAGCGCGGACCTTACCGACGAGCAGGTCCGTGTTATTGTCACCCACTTTTAACATTCCCTCACAGAATGTGGCGGGATAACAAGAACTAAGAACAATAATGTTAATCATCGTGTGTATCAATGATACACAGCCACATGAGTCGATCTCAACGCCGGATCGCGCAGTTCCTCGTCGCGATTCTCGGAACGGTACTGATCGCCGCTGGGCCATCCCCGGCAGGATTGTCGGCGACGGGCCAGTACGCGATCGCAACCATGTTCTTTGCGGGCTTTCTCTGGGTCCCCGGCGCGCTTCCGCTCGCCGTTACCGCACTGACGATCCCGGTTCTGCTAACCGGAACCGGCGTCTACGACGATATGGACGTCGCACTCTCGGGATTCGCCGACCACCTGATTTTCCTGTTCCTGGCGGGCTTCATGCTCGCGAACGCGATTCAGAAATACAACATCGATCGGCGAATCGCGCTCTACGCGATGGCCACCATGGGCAGTTCGCCCCGCCGGCTCATCCTCGCCGTCATGCTCGTCACCGCCGGCCTGTCGATGTGGGTATCGAACACCGCAACGACCGCGATGATGACCCCGATCGCAGTCGGCGTCCTCGCGCAGGTCCTCGATCGCGATGAACTCGCGTCAGCTCAGCAGGCGGCCGCGGACGACACCGCGACCACAACGGCCTCGGACGGCGGGACGGCGGAGGCGGTCGACGAGTTCACGAACATTCAGATCGGGATGCTCCTGGGGACCGCCTACGCCGCGAGCATCGGCGGCGTCGGGACGATCATCGGGACGCCGCCGAACGCGATCCTCGTCGGGCAGCTAAACGCCGTCCTCGACTACGAAGTCGGATTCGCGGAGTGGCTCCTCATCGGGCTTCCGGTCGTCGTCGTTACGTTGCCGCTCGTGTGGGCTCTTCTCACGTACGTCCTCTATCCGCCCGAGATATCGGACGTGGCGGAGGCGCGAGTGGCCGCTCGGGAGCAACTCGACGCGGAAGGAGCGCTCAGTCCGCGCGGGAAGCGGGTTGCGGCGATCTTCGCCGCGACGGCCGGGCTGTGGGTGCTCGGCGGGCTCGGGGATTTCTTCGAGCCGTATCTTTCGGCCGCCTGGCTGACGACGCTCTTCGGCGGGGACGGAATGACCGTCTTCGGCGTCGAAGGCCACCAGGGGTTGTTGTACTACGTGATGGTCGGCGTCGCCGCGGTTCCAGCACTCGTGCTGGCGGACACGATGGAGTGGGACGAACTGGTCGATATCGACTGGGGAACGCTGCTGTTGTTCGGCGGCGGTATTTCGCTGGCCAACGGCCTTGCTGACACGGGCGCGACCGGGTGGATCGCGGAGACGTTCTTCGGCGCGCTCGTCGGGGCACCGATCGTCCTCGTTATCGGCGCGGTCATCCTGCTCGTCGTCTTCCTGACCGAGATGACGTCGAACGCCGCGACGACGAGCATCATCGTTCCCATCCTGATCAGTCTCGGAAGCGTCTTTTCGGCGACGCTCGGCCTCACGGACTTTTCGACGGCGCTGTTTCTCGCGGTGGCCGGCACGATCGCCGCCAGTTTCGCGTTCGCGCTGCCGGTTGCGACGCCGCCGAACGCCATCGTGTTCGGGAGCGGGTATCTCAAACAGCGCCACATGTTGCGGACGGGACTCATCTTGAACGCCATTATGACCGCGGTCCTGACGGCGATCATCTGGCTGTTGTTTACCTTCGTCTGGCCGCACGTGTTGTGGTGATAGATTCGATGGTCTCGAGCCTGGCCCTGGCCTTCATCTTGGTCTTGGTCCCTGACACGAACCCCGATCGATCGGCCGTCTTCCGGCGGATCACGCACGGTATCGGTCTCCGCCGTCGTCTTCGCGATCGAAGCCGGACGAAACGGCGCTGTGCCAGCACCGAGATCGATCACTCGCCGGTAGCCGAACGGCTCTGGTCGGCATGGGAGACACCACGATGGACGCACGGACCGGCGACGTATTCGCCGCGACGAGGCGAATGATGACCGTCCCGACTGAACTCGGGTCGGACTTCGCCCGCGAGTTGCGTCCGCGCGATTGGAAAGGCTATACCGCTCTCATCCTCGCGTGGCAGGTCGCCGCGAGCGTCTGTTTCTACGCTATTTACGCGGTTACGCCGTTTATTCGAACGCAGTTCGGCCTTTCGACGACCGCCGTCGGATTCGTGTTGACCGCACTGATGCTCGGATACACGGCGTGCGTCGTCCCCGTCGGGCGTCTTATCGACCGGTACGGAGAGGGTCGAGTGCTGGTCGTCGGCTTGATCGGCCTCGGGACGACGACCGTCCTCGTCATCGTCGCCCCCACTTATCCCGTTCTGCTCGCTGTCGTGGCCGTTCTCGGAGCGTTCTACGCGACGGCCATTCCCGGCACGAACAAAGCAGTCTTCAACACGATTCCGGAGGAGCGGCTCAACGTTTCGATGGGAGTCAAACAGATGGGGGTGACCGCCGGAAGCGGTCTCAGCTCGCTGTTGGTCCCCCTGAGTGCGAGTCGCGTCGGATGGGAGATTGCATTTCTGGGGGCAGGTGTCGTCGCGGCGGCGGTCACCGTCGGCTTCCGGGTTTGCTACGATACCGCCGGATCGAACACCGACGACTCGGACACGTCCCTTCGGACACACCTCGGGGACTCCGAGTACGTCGTGCTCGTCGCCGCGGGATTTTTCCTCGGCGCGGGGCTGTTCACCACGGTCGGCTACACGATCCTCTACGTGGCCGACGGGATCGGGGCGAGTTCAGTCTTCGCCGGCGTCACCCTCGCCGCCGCGCAGGCGACCGGTAGCGTCGGCCGCATCGGCTTCGGGTGGATCGCCGACAACGTCTTCGGCACGGTGACGACCGCAACGCTGTCTCTGCTCGCGATACAGGCGGGCCTCTCGGCGATCCTCTTCGCGGCGATCCCGCTCGCCGAAACGCCGCTCGCTGCCCTGCTACTGTTCGCCCTTCTCGGCGCGTTTATCCTCGGGTTTACCGGCATATACTACTCGTGTATCGGATCGATCGTTCCGAGAGACGGGATCGGAAGCGCCACGGCGGGCGGCCAACTCGCGCTCAATTCGGGCGCGCTCGTCGCCCCGCCGACGTTCGGGTATCTCGTCGACGCTCGCGGCTACGATACCGCGTGGACGTTGCTCGCGTGCACCACGTCCGTCGCACTCGTCCTCTGCGCGCTCCTCCTCGCACGCCGAATCGTTCACCGATGACGGTGAGCCATCAGCAGTTATTCAAGGATTCTCGCACGACGGAGTGCATGAGCAATGCCACGGTGCCGGCCGTCGTCCTCGCGGCCGGCGAGGGTCGCCGGCTCGATCCGCTGACGAACCGGCGACCGAAGCCCATGGTTCCGGTGGCGAACCGGCCGATACTGGCCTACGTCGTGTCGGCCCTCGCGGATGCGGGTATCGACCGAATCGTGCTGGTCGTCGGGTACCGCCAGGAACGGATCAGGAACTACTTCGGCGACGGCGACCGGTGGGATGTCGACATCGAATACGTCGCCCAGGAAACCCAACTCGGCACCGCCCACGCCGTACTCCAGGCCGATGCGGCGATCGACGGCCCGTTCCTCGTTCTCAACGGCGACCGGATCGTCGACCCCTCGCTCGTCGCACACGTTCGAGACGAACTCGAACGCGACGCCGACCGCCCGGTCCTCTCGGTAACGCAATCCGCGCATGCGAGCGACTACGGCGTCGTCTCGTTGGAGGGCGATCGGGTGGTCGAAATCACCGAAAAGCCCGCCGCACCGACCCGCTCCCAGCTCATTAATGCCGGCGTCTACGGCTTTTCGAACGCGATTTTCGACGCCGTTCGAGAGACGCCGACGGAGGAGGGTGAACTCGCGATCACGACGACCCTCGAGACGATCATCGCGAACCGGCCCGTGCGGGCGATCCGCGAACACGACACCTGGCTCGACGTGTCCTACCTCTGGGACCTCCTCGATGTCAACGCCGCCGTCCTCGGCGGCACCGAGTTCAGCGCCGCGGACTCGTCGACGAAAGCGGGCGGAAGCGACGGCGAGATCGCGCCGGATACGGTCATCGGAGACGACGTGACGCTGGGGCCGAACGCGACGATCGAGGGGAGCGCGGCGATCGGCGACAACGTGACGATCGAGGCGAACGCGGTCGTCTCGAACGCCGTCGTGTTCCCGGACGCGGTCATCGAGGCGGGATCGGTCGTTCGCGACGCGGTCGTCGCGGGGAACGCACGCGTCGGCGCGAACTCGACCATCGCCGGCGGGGACAGTACGATCGTCGTCGACGGCGAGGCGCACGAAAACGTCGAGTTCGGCGGCGTCATCGGCGATAATGCGACCCTCGGGGGCGGTGTCACCGTGGATCCGGGAACGGTGATCGGCGACGGCGCTACCGTCGACGCCGGCGCGCACGTCGGCGGTCGCATCGAACCCGACGCCGTCGTTAGGAGGGGATAACATGTGTGGAATCGTCGGATACGTCGGCGACGAGCCGGCGGGACCGATCGTCCACGGCGGGCTCGAAAACCTCGACTATCGCGGCTACGACTCCGCCGGCATGGCCCTTCTCGGGGACGACGGGTTGACCATCACCAAACGCGAGGGGGAGGTGAGCAACCTCGGCGTGCCGGCCGTCGCCGGTGCGACATGCGGCATCGGTCACACCCGCTGGTCGACTCACGGCCCGCCGACCGATACGAACGCCCATCCACACACCGGAATGAGCGACGATATCGCCGTCGTTCACAACGGAATCATCGAGAACTACGCGGAGCTGCGGGCGACGCTCGTTGCGGACGGCCACGAGTTCACGAGCGAGACCGACACCGAAGTCGTCCCTCACCTGCTGGAGCGGGAACTGGCCGACGGTCGTGATCTCCGCGCTGCACTCGAGTCCGCGGTCGCGAAACTGGAGGGAAGCTACGCGATTGCGGCCGTCTGTACCGGTTCGGATCGAATCGTCGCGACGCGCCACGAGAGCCCGCTGGTCGTCGGCCACGGCGACGGCGCGGCGTTTCTCGCCAGCGACGTGACGGCGTTCGTCGAGCACACTCGGGACGTGACCTATCTCGAGGACGGGGACACCGTGGTGCTCGCGGACGGCGACGCGACCGTGTACCGGGACGGCGAAGTCGTCGACCGACCGATCGATACCGTCGAGTGGGACGCCGCCGCCGCCGAAAAAGGCGGCTACGACCACTACATGCTAAAGGAGATTCACGAACAACCAACTGCTCTCCGACAGGCGCTCTCGGGGAGAATCGACCTCGAACGCGGCACGGCCGACCTCGATCTGACGTTCCCGGCCGGCTTCCTCGACTCGCTCGACGAAATTCAGTTCGTCGCCTGCGGCACGTCGTTCTACGCCGCCCACTACGCCGCCCACCTCACCGAATCGTTCGCCGACGTTCGGGCGACGGCTGAACTCGCGAGCGAGTACACCGTCGACGGCGGCGGCGACCCCCGGCGAACGCTCACAGTCGCCGTCACCCAGAGCGGCGAGACGGCCGACACCCTCGGTGCACTCCGCCGGGCGAACGGCACCGGAATCCGGACGCTCGCCGTCACGAATACGCTCGGGAGTACGGTCACGCGGGATGCCGACGACAGCCTCTTCATCCGGGCCGGCCCGGAGATCGGCGTCGCCGCGACGAAGACGTTCGCCTCGCAGGTAACGACGATGGCCCTGCTCTCGGTTTTCGTCGCCCAGGAGCGAAACGCGCTGTCTGCCGCCGACGCTCGGGACGTACTGACGGATCTCCGCGGGCTTCCGGGCGCAGTTCAGCAGGTCTTAGACGACGCAGGCGACGTTCGGGAAGCCGCCACGGCGTTCGTCGACGCCAGCGCGTACTTCTTTGTCAGCCGCGCACACGGCTATCCCGTCGCGCTGGAAGGGGCCCTGAAACTGAAAGAAATCGCGTACGATCACGCCGAGGGATTCGCCGCCGGCGAGTTGAAACACGGTCCGCTCGCACTCGTTACCGAAGACACGCCCATCCTCGCCGTCTTGACCGAGGGAACGCGCCCCGAGGAGACGCTGAACAACGTGGCCGAAGCCCAGACCCGCGGCGCGCCCGCGATCGGGATCGTCGACGGCTCCGTCGAGACGAACTCGCTCGATACGGCGTTTTCCGTTCCCTCCCTCGGACCGGTAACGCCGCTCGTCGCAAACGTCTACTTCCAGTTGTTCGCGTACGCTATCGCGAATCAGCAGGGGCGGTCGATCGATAAACCTCGGAATCTCGCAAAGAGCGTGACAGTGGAATAGCCGGGCTGCTATTGTGTTATATTCTGCCGTGAGACGTTCCGGGCTGATATCGGGCACCGGTCTGTCTCGATAGAACACGTGATATTAATAGCGCGATAGCGAAAACTCGCCAGCAGAGAGGAGGCCACGAGACTACCCATGAGATTCGGACAGACGTCGATGGTGAATTTCATCTCCCGGTTCGTCATGTCCGTTTCTGGGTACGTTGCGACGGTCGTCCTGACGCGCACGCTCGGCCAGGAGCAATACGGGACGTACGTCGTTGCGCTCTCAATACTGGCGTGGGTCGCCATGGCCGGAAAGCTCGGGCTTCCCAGGGCGATTCAAAAACGAGTCAGCGAAAACACGACGGGGAACTTCGTCCTCTCCGGTGCGATCGTCCAGTTCGGACTCTACGTGATCATCGTCGTCGCGCTCTTGCTCTGTCGGCCGTATCTGAACGAGTTCATCGGCATCGATGCGACGTGGTTCCTCGTCGCGATGCTCGGTTCGCAACTCGCGCTGTCGTTTGTGCAGAAGGTACTAGATGGGCAACATCTCGTTCACGTTTCCAGTCTGCTGTCCCCCGTCGAGTGGACCTGCCGGAGTCTCATTCAGGTGCTTCTGGTTCTCTCCGGATTCCGGATCGTCGGCGCGTTTGTCGGATACGTCATCGGGGCGCTCGTTGCGGCGGCGCTCGGGACCTACTTTATGACGATTCCGCGAACGAGGCCGACGCGGCGGGAGTTCGTTCGGCTCAAGTCCTACGCGCAGTTCTCCTGGCTCAGTTCGATCAAGAATCGAACGTTTATGTCGATGGATACGATCATCCTCGCCGTTTTCGTTTCGAACAGTCTGATCGCCGTCTACGAAGTCGCGTGGAATCTTGCATCGCTGTTCGCCATCTTCGGGGTCTCGATCTCGCAGACGCTCTTTCCCGAGATAAGTAAGATCTCCTCCGAAGAGGGTTCTCGGGGGGAGATCGCCGGCCTCTTGCGCGTCAGCCTCGCGTATTCGGGATTGTTCATTATCCCCGGTCTCGTCGGAAGCGCCCTGGTCGGAGACGTTATTCTGACGATCTACGGTCCCGGCTTTGAAACGGGCTATTACATCCTGCTCGTTCTCACGTTCGCTCGACTGCTGTACGGCTACATGCGGCAGTTCCTGAACACGATCGATGCGATCGATCGCCCCGACCTCACGTTCGCCGTTAACGCCGTCTTCGTCGTCACGAACCTCGTCCTCAACGTCGTCCTCACCTGGCAGTTCGGCTGGTACGGTGCGGCAGCGGCGACGACGCTCTCTTCCGGACTGGGGCTGGTACTCGGGTACTACTACGCCACCCAGGTCGTCGACGTAACTGTCCCCGTTGCAGAAATCAGTAAACAGTGTTTCGCCGCCGTCGTGATGGCTGCAGTCGTCCTCCTGGGCCGGTTGGTGATCGGAAACTCGCTCCCGATCGTCATCGGTCTGGTCGGCCTCGGCGCGACGGTTTACTTCCTCGTTCTGCTCGGCCTCTCCGAGGAGTTCCGGACCACCGTTCGGGACAACCTCCCGTTCGCGCTCCCGTCGCTCGTCTCGGAATAGATCGGTTGGTTCATCACTCGCGTCCACCGTACAGTCCCTCAATGCGAACGAACCTCCGAGCGTGGGCGCGAGAGATGGCAGCCCATTTCCGCGAAAGCCCGACCCGCGCCCCGCTGTATGTCCTCTATTCGTGGTATCTGCTGCTCTGGTTCGGTATTACGTCCCGGCGACAGGTTGGAACGAACGTCTACGATCGCGAGTGGGACGTCCTCGTCGTCCTCGACGCCTGTCGGACCGATACGCTCCGCGAAGTCGCGGACGAGTACGAGTTCATCACTGCCGTCGACGAACAGTGGTCGGTCGGGAGCCACTCCGCCGAGTGGCTTGCACAGACGTTCTCGACGGACTACCGGTCGGAGATCGAACGCACGCGGTATATCACGTCGAATCCGCACGCTCGGCGAGTACTCGAGCAACGCATGGAACCGCCGGTAAACAACACCACACCGGTCGATTTCACCCGGTGGGATATCGCCGATCCCGACTCGTTCGAAGCGCTCGAGATGGTCTGGGAGGACCACCTCGACGATACGTATCGGGTGACCCTTCCCGAGACGATGACCGATCACGCGATCCACGCCAGCCGAACGCACGATCCGGACCGACTCATCGTTCACTACATGCAGCCACACCTCCCGTACCTCGGCCCCGCGCTTGCGGAGGGGCGAGAGCCGACTGAACTCGAACGGCAGGGGTACGAAAAACTACAGTCCGGCGAGGCGGACCGCCCAGCGGTTTATACTGCGTACAAGGAGACGCTGCGGCTCGTCTTGGACGAAGTCGAGGAGTTGATCGCCAACATCGATGCCGATCGGGTCGCGATCACTGCAGATCACGGCGAAGAGTTCGGCGAAGTGAGCGCGTACGGACATCCGGAGGGGTTCCCGCACCCGATCGTAAGGAAGGTCCCGTGGATAGAAACCACCGCACAGGACCGTGGGACGCGAGAGCCGCAGGTGGAGTCGGATACCGAACGCGGCGAGCGCGTCGATATCGAGGAGCACTTGAAGGACCTGGGATACCGGTAGTCGGCGGATATCGCCCGTGCTGGCCCGCACTCGGTCCCACTCTCCCGAACCGGCATCGTTTTGGTCGTCTGTAAGAACCCCTCAACGAGAGATGGACAGCTCGTTTACGACGTGGTTGCGCGATCATCGAACACAGATCCTGTCCGACCCGCTGCGCGGAAGTATGCACGCGGCCTTTACGTTCTATCTGGGGCTCTGGTATACGATTACGTCGCGGTGGCAACTCGGAACGCACGTGTACGACGAAGACTGGGATATGCTGGTTATCCTCGACGCCTGTCGCGTCGACGTACTCGAGGCCGTCGCCGAGGACTACGAGTTCATCGACACCGTCGATTCCCGCTGGTCCATCGGAAGTCATTCTCACGAGTGGCTTACGAAGACGTTCACCGCGGACCGCGCGGCTGAAATCGCCGAGACCGCGTACATCAGCGGGAACGGACACACCCACGAAACCTTCGTCACCGCTGACTATCCGCCGGACGAAACCGTCCCGTTCTGCTGGCCGGACTGGGACACCGTCGATCGCGAGGCGTTTGGCCACCTCGACTTGCTCTGGGAGTCCGCCCACCAGGATGAACTCGGCGTCCCACCGCGTGCCGTTACCGATCGAACTGTTGAACTCGCTCGGCAGGACGACTACGATCGGGTGATCGCCCACTACATGCAACCGCATATCCCCTATATCGCCGATGCGCTCTCGGAGGAACGGATGCCGACCGATACCGAAGCAAACGGATGGAAGTCTCTCGAGTCGGACGAGGCCGACCACGACGAGGTCTGGGCGCAGTACGAGAAGAACCTCCGTCTCGTCCTCGACGAGGTCGAGGTGTTGCTCGAGAACGCCGATGCGGAGAGGGTTATTATCACGGCTGACCACGGCAATGCGTTCGGCGAGTATTCCGTGTACGGTCATCCGGAGGGATTCTTGCTCCCCTGTGTCAAGCAAGTGCCGTGGGTGTCGACGACGGCTACCGACGAAGAGACGTTCGTTCCGGACGGTGCGTATCGGAGTGAGGAGTCGACCGATATCGAGGATCACCTTCAGGATCTCGGATACCTCTAACTGCTCTCACCACCGAGTCACGAGTAACAGCACTGTCCGTACGGAACCGACGCTTCAGAATTACTATTGTCCTCTGGTAGTAACCTAGGGCTATCTCAGCCATGCCTGCGCCACGCGTCTCTACTGTCGTTCCCGTCTACAATGACCCCGGTGGGATCGAGACGACGCTCGATTCGCTTACCGAGCAGACGTACGAGAATTACGAGATTATCCCCGTAGACAATAATTCAACGGACAGGACACCAGACGTAATTCGCAGATGGGAATCAGCGTATCCGGACCGCGTGGTTCCCGCCGAGGAAACTGCCGTTCAGAGTTCCTATGCCGCCCGGAACACGGGAATTGAACGCGCATCCGGTGAGATTCTACTCTTCATCGATGCGGATATCTGGGTCGAAGAGACCTGGATCAGCGAGATGGTCTCCGCACTGGAGTCCCGCGACTGTGACTATCTCGGGTGTAACGTCGAAATCGTCCCCAATTCGGACTCGGCATCGCTCTGGGAACGATACGAACGGGCGCTCTCGTTTCCCGTCGAGACGTATCTCGAGCGAAAGCACTTTGCGCCAACCTGTGCACTCGCCGTTCGTCGCGCGGTTTTCGACGAAATCGGTCCCTTCGACGAGCAACTCGTTTCCGGCGGGGACAAAGAGTTCGGCCAGCGGGTCCACCGGGCTGGTTTCAAACAGGGGTACGCGGGTTCGATAACCGTCTCTCATCCGGCCCGCGACTCGTTTGCGGCGCTTCGGTCGAAGGCACGCCGGATCGGTCGTGGCCGAGCGCAACTGCGACACTATCATCCGGCGTTCAGCGACTACGTTCATCCCTTGCATCCGGTTCGATTCCTGCCGCCGAGCCCGCTGCGTCTCTACCGACGGTATTCGGGGACAGCCGTGTCCGCCCCCGAAATGCTTAGCTACTACATACTCGAGTACGGACTCAAGCTGATTCAAACGACGAGTTCACTCCGTGAAACCGTCGCGCTCACCCGGGGGCGTTCCTAGGATGGTTTCGATAATCGTCCCCGTCTACAACGATCCCGAGGGCGTTCGGGCGACGCTCGAATCGCTTCGCCCGCAGCTCGCGGCGACCGACGCGACGGCGGTCGTCGTCGACAACGGTTCGACGGATCGGACGCCGGCGGCGATCGACGCCTACGCCGACGGGGAGTCGATCCGTCACGGGACCGAGGCGGAGATCCAGTCCTCCTACGCCGCCCGGAATACCGGCGTTCGCGCTACCGACAGCGACATCCTCGCCTTCGTCGACGCGGATATGACGGTCCCCGAAGATTGGCTCGAGTCGGCGCTCGAGGAGTTCAAAGCTACCGGTGCGGACTACATGGGTTGTTCCGTCGACCTCACGCTGCCCGAGAACCCGACGCTCGCGGCTCGTTACGATCACCACACCGGTTTTCCCATCGAGCAGTATCTCCAACACCAGCAGTTCGTTCCGACGTGTTGCCTGTTCGTTCGGCGCGAGGTCTTCGAGGACGTGGGACTGTTCGACCACCGACTCGTGTCCGGCGGCGACAAGGAGTTCGGCAATCGCGTTCACGAGGCCGGTTACGAGATGCACGTCGCGGCGGACGTGACGATGTTCCATCCCACCCGGAACTCGCTTCGCGCGCTGATCTCGAAGGATCGTCGCGTCGGCCGCGGGCTGTGTCAACTACAGCGCTATTATCCGGAACGGTACGGCACGCCCGGCGTGCCGCCGCGCCCGTCGGGGATCAAATCGCCGGACTCGGACTTGCCCCTCCGAGACCGGCTCGCGTTTAGTGCATTTTCACAAACCCTCACTGGCGTCCGCGGACTCGGGTACTATCACGAATACCTGGCGTCACTCCGCGGCGGGGACGCACGAGATGAAGGCGGTGCCGGCGACAGTGCCGGGCCGCCTGAACTCGAACCACGCCCGTAAGCGTACAAAAGAATCCTCCGGTCGGCCGGATCTATGTGCCGTCTGCGCTCACGAGTTCATCCGCCGAGTGCAAGAGGCCGTAGAGGTAGCCGAAGCCGACCGCCGCCGTGAACACGAAAATCGTCGCGAGTTGCTTGCCCTTCGGGGCCGTCGGCTCGCGCCCCAATTCCCGGAGCCGCGAGGGGACGAACTCGAGCATAAGTTGTTTTAGATAGTCGTTTTTGTCCCCCGCGGCTTCGGGTAACAGCAGGTCCATGATTCGCTTGGAGTAACCCTGCCAGAACGATCGGAACACCAGCCAGCGAAAGTCTCCCCGGTAGTCGAACAGTTTGTGGTTGACGACGGCGTCGGTGTTGTAGATAACGCCCTTCCCGTACGCGTTGGCCATGCGGATGCAGACCGGCGCTTCGTGCGCCTGGATGTGCCGGTCACCCTTCCGGCCGGTGTTTTCGTCGTACCCGCCGACGTTCAGGAAGACGTCTCGCCGGTAGGAGATGTTCGAGCCGTAGGTGTTTCGCAGTTCCTCCATGTGCTCGCCCATGCCGCGCTCGTCACAGCCGACGAGCCAGTAGAACTCTTCGGGGAAGAACTCGGGTTTCTCGGTCACCCAGTCGGGTTTCGCGTGGCCGCCGACGGCGATGGCGTCGGTTTCCTCGTAGACGCGGGCGAGTTCTTCGATCCAGTCGGGTTCGGCGACGGCGTCGTCGTCGATGAACGCGACGACCTCGCCGGTCGCGAGTTCAGCGCCGCGGGTGCGACTGTAGGAGATACCCTGGTTGTCGTCGTTACAGTGGAGGACGATGTCGTCGTGGGCCCCGTATTCGTCGACGACGCGGTCGAAGACGGCGTCGTTTCCGTCGACGACGATGACGATTTCGAGGGGGTCGTACGTTTGTTCGAGAACGCTGTCGACGCACTCGGAGAAGACGTCGTAACGTTCCATCGCGTACGTGCAGATGACGACGGAAACCTTCATTGTCCACAGAATTGCCCTGAATAGCGAATAAGCCTTTTCCTTCTCTTGGTCTGGAGAGTCCGGACGTGGTCATCGTGGTTGAATCGCGGACGCTGCTGCGTTGCAGTTTCTCCTGTGGATTCAGACGGACTGCTGTACCGATTTCCCGACAACCGGGATCGTCCTGCGGTTGCGCCGGAACTGACGGACAGCAGTCCCTATCAAAGCCAACTGACGGGTGGTCGGATTGGTCAATCGGAGACAAGTATATAACAAGACTTATTCTTTGTTTGGGTCTGGTGGAACCTAATGAGTACCAACACTGAACACGTCGAGGACGAGACGGACTCATCCGTTCTCGAGACGTGGTCCGAATGGTATCACGTGCCCGTCCTCGGGGCCGTGATACTGTTCATGATCTGGGTACGCACCCAGGCCTACGGTGAATTCATCACCGAGGACGGGACGCCCGCCCTCGCTGGAGTTGACTCGTGGTATCACTGGCGAACGATCCAGTGGACGTCGGAGAACTTCCCGAATACGATGCCGTTCGATGTCTGGACTGGGTTTCCGACCGGTCGCTACGTCGGGCAGTTCGGGACGCTGTTCGATCAACTGATCGTCACCGTGGCGATGATCGTTGGCCTCGGCGACCCGTCGCCGGAGACGCTATACACGGTCTCTCTGCTCGCGGTTCCGGTGATGGCCGGGCTCATCGCGATTCCGGTGTTCTACATCGGCCGCCGGCTCGGTGGCACACTCGGCGGCATCACGTCGATTGTCCTCCTCGCGCTCATCCCGGGCCAGTTCCTCTCGCGGTCGACGGTCGGACAACTCGACCACCACATCGGGGAAGTCCTGTTCATGGCGATCGCAATCCTGGCGCTGATGGCAGCGTTGCGCTCGGCTGAACGCGAACAGCCGATCTACGAATTGCTCGTCGATGGTGACTGGGAAACGCTGCGTCAACCGACGATCTACAGCGTCCTTGCCGGGATCGCTCTTTCGCTGTATATCTGGGTCTGGCCGTCCGGTGTCGTCCTCGTCGGCATTCTCGCCATCTTCTTTACGATCCAGCTCTGTCTGGACTACGTTCGGAATATCTCGCCGGATCACGTCGCGTTCGTCGGCGCCGTGAGTCTCGGTCTCACCGCAATCATCACGGCGCTGTTGATAGAGCAGTTCAGTACGAGCGCGACGAGCTTTGGGCTCTTGCAGCCCCTGAGTGCAGCACTCGTCGCTGGGGGCTGTCTCTTCATGGCCTGGTTCGCTCGACAGTGGAACAGCACCGACATCGACCGCCGTTACTACCCGGCCGCGATTGGGGCTCTCATCGCCCTTACCTTCGCTGTGATGTGGCTGGCACTGCCAAACCTGTTCGACAATATCGTCTCCAACGCGGCCCGTCGTGCGATTCCGTTCGGTGGAACGGCGACCGACCTGACGATTCAAGAGGCCCAACCGCCGGATAACTTCACCCAATTCGTCGGAGACGAGTTCGGCGCGGCGTTCTACACGATGCTCGTCGGTCTCGGCTTGCTGATCGCGCGGCCGTTCCTCGGCCGCAAGTTCCGCGCGGAGTATACGCTGATCGTCGTCTGGTCGCTGTTCCTGATCAGTATGGCGGCGACCCAGATTCGCTTCTCGTACTACCTCACGCTCGCTGTCGTCGTTGTGAACGCTGTCTTCGTGGCCGACATCGCCCGTCTATTCAATTTCGATGTTCGGGGCAGCATCGACTCGCTGCGTCAGGTCGAGACCTACCAGGTCATCGTCCTCGTCATGATCGTCCTGTTGCTGTTTGCGCCGTTGCTTCCGCCGATGGCACAAGGGTCGACCGCGTGGCAACAGGCCGAGGGAGTACAGCCACACGGCGATGCCCAGACCTGGGAGAGTTCGAACGAGTGGCTCGCCGAAAACACGCCGGCCCCCGGCAACTGGGGCGGCGCGGACAACGCCAGTGAACTCGATTACTACGGCAGCTACTCGCCCGGAGACGGTGATTACGACTATCCCGTCGGATCGTATGGCGTCCTGTCCTGGTGGGACTACGGCCACCTGATCACCACACAGGCCGAACGGATCCCCCACTCGAACCCGTTCCAGCAAAACGCCGAGTCCTCGGCCGCGTTCCTGACCGCAGAATCCGAAACGCGCGGCGAGCTGGTTCTGGACGCGATTGCAGCCGGTGCATCCGTCAGTAACCAGTCCAACGAGGAACTCGAACAGATCGTCGCCGACGCAGACGAGACCAACGAGGAAATCCGGTACATCATGATCGACGACGGGATGGCCGCTGGAAAGTTCTCCGCGATTTCCGCCTGGTCCGGGCCCGACTACTCCCACTACATCACGCCGGATGATCTCGGTGCGAACGAACAAATCGATCGAGATGAGGTTTCCGAACGGTTCGGAGATCTGCCCTACGACGATACGATGACCTCGTCGCTGTACTTCAACAACGCCGTCGGAATGGACCACTACCGGCTCGTTCACGAAGACGCGGACGACCAATCCGCGTTCATCAGTTACGCGATCATCAACACGAACACCGATCAGGTGCTCATGAGCGACGACGGAACGCCACAGGTCCGGATCAACCAGCAGTTGAACAGTCGGCAGACGCAGGTCGAACTCAGCGTTATCCAACAGAGGCCGAACCTGGAGTACGAACTCATCGGGCAGCGCCAGACGGCATCCGTTAAAACCTACGAGCGTGTCGAAGGCGCAACGCTCACCGGTACCGTCGGCGCAGACGCCGTCGAAGCGGGCGATGTCGTGACCGCGACGCTCGAACTCGAGACTAACACCGGCACCACGTTCAACTACACCCAACGCGGGACCGTCGACGAGAGCGGCTCGTTCGAACTGACCGTCCCGTACGCGACGAACGATGAACTCGGTGTTGACGACGGGTACACGAACAGCGATGTCGAGGCACTTGACGAGAATTACACGCTCTCGCTCGTAACGTCCGACGGCAACGAGACGAGCGCGTACGAAGCGACCACGGCCGTTCCGGAGACGGCGGTCATCGACGGCGACACGATCACGACCGAGTTCGAAGAAGTCGAGTTCGACGACGGTGCTGACGGAAACGAGACGGACGCGGGTAACGAAAGCGACGCCGGGACCGGAAACGAGACCGGTGAGGAAGGCGATTCCACCGATGACGAAAGTACCGGCGACGGTTCATCGGACAACGATACCGAGACGACTGCCGCAGTGAGCGCTAAAACGGCGCCATAGTAGTATAGACCAGCCGATTTTCGGATGGCGTAGCGGCTGCCTGCTGAACTCGTTTTACTGTCAGTGATGTTGTAGTGTGACCGAGAAATCGTTACGCCCGCGTAATCGGCTGATAGCTCCAATTTCCGATCGCTACCATACGGAGTGAAATACGCACGGAGGAGAACAGAAATGCTGGAGATGATTAAATAACTGTCATAGTAGCCTCGAAGAGGCAGTAGTATCTCATTAGCGTACCGCCTCTGATGGGTACTGTCTGACTCTATCTTCGTCATGTAATATTTTCTTGTAATCATGAGTATGTAATCATAAGATAATTTTATTACCATTGGTTACATCTATTGGAATGCAATGTCGAACACAGACGGAATGAAAGACTACCTGGCACAGCACCCGCGAATGATCGGCGCGATGTTCACGCTGTTGCTGTTGCTTAGTCAGGCGGGAACGGTAGCTGCGGGGACTTGCTCGCAGGTTGGCCCCTAACCGGTCAAACGGGACATACTCGGGACGAGTTCACTTTTTAACGGGAAGTATTCTCGGCAAGTGCGGGATAAGGGCCAGAACTACACCAATATAGAAGAGTAGATACCGCTGTATTGGCTCGTATATCGTCACGGGAAATGGAATGCGCCAACACCGTCGTTCCAGAACAGTTCCTTTTCGTGGACCACAGGGAGCTCATTCCAAGAGAGGTATTCCTGGAGCGAGCCCTCATCGACGGATAAGAACGGTGTATACCCCGGGCTTAGGTGCCAGTCTGCAACTGTCGGGAGACTAGATTCCGTTGCAGTTCCTAATCTATACTCCTTCGTTGAGTACGACTGTAGAGCGAAGTCAACCGTCCCATCTTCACGATTAGTGAGTTGAACGACGGCCGGAGCACCACCCTCGGACTGGGCGATATCGGCTGAGCCATCACCGACGATGAGATACTGGTCACCTAACCCCGTATTCTGCCGAGCGATTTCGAGTGCGCCACGGAGCGGGAAGCCGCGGTTGAGCAGGCGCGCCATCGTTTCTCCCGCAGTGACCGCGTCGTCGTTTGCAACGTCGCTGTACGTGCTCACACCGCCGAACGCACCACGGCGAGTTAGCGCCAGCGCCTGGTGATAGGACTGGCAGGCGTTCAAGAAGAACACACCCACGTCGACCGACTCGAGCGTTCGAACGTCGAGGTCGCCGTCGGGACACCGCAGTCCGTCCTCGGTCGCATGCCCGATATAATGGACGAAGTCGTACCCACCGTCGGTCAAGAGGTCGGCGAGTTTCTCCGTGTCGACGCCGAACTCGGAGTGGATCTCGAACGGGAGTTCCTCGCGAGTGCCGTAGGTCGCATCGAGTAAATCGTGTTCGTCGAGCATGCGAGCGTCGTTGCAGACGAGCAAGATTTCGATGGAGTCGTTTCGAGCATCGCGATCCAGTTGGTTCCGATACGCTTCAATGGTCGCCTTAGAGGCATTTTGGGGAACGTTGTTGCCGAACCAGGCGTGCTCGATCGATTCGTCGGTGACAGTCGGCACGACGAACTCTGAGGCATCCCGTACCGATGATGTTGGTGACGATGGTGATGACGGCCGTCGCGCATCCGGTTTGCTCGCCGACCGGATGAGACGGGTGTCCGCCGACGGCTGGGACGGGACTGTTTCGGGAGTTCGGCCACGAGATGGGCGAACGATTCCGAGTTCGTTAACGATAAATGGAAGCAGCTCGACGCTTTCCGGTTCTGGCGGGATGTGAGCGGTCAGCGGCCACCGTGGACTGTACTCCTCGATAAGCTCGGTTGGTGGCTCGAGATACAATTCGAGCCGCTCAGGGAGCGGTTTCTCATAGGCCGATACGAGATCAAACGGAAGATCGCCTTCCAAAAATGATCGTTCAAGGAGATCGTACTGAAAGATACCTTCGGTTCTGGTAAGACAGTCGAGGAAGAAGAATCGCTTGAGAAGAGCAGCGATTTCGTCGCCGAATTCCTCGCCCGTCGGGAGCGAATACTCGAACTGTGGCGTGTGGAGCGTCGGTGGCGAATTCGTATGGGTTGTCGGCAGGACCGTTGCACCAAGGAAGAACGCGAGTGGTGCGGCCTGAAAGAGGGAGAGATACGTTGGTGGTGTTGTAATCGTGATAGCCGTTTCGGGCGTAGTGAGGTTTGTGAGTGTCCCGGACGGCTCGGTAGTACCACTGCCCTTCCGCGTTCTACTCTCGTTTTCGTTCACACACCCATCCATCGATCCAAGGGCCGTCTCACTCGCGCTGAGCGTTTCCCAATACGATCCACTTAGGTCGTCGCGAATCGTCGATTTCGGGATGGAGTCCGGAATTTCAAGAGTATCACCGAGTTCGATGAGCGGCGGATGTCCGCGGAGCGTCGGCCACGTTCGTTCTGGTGAGGTGGTTTTGAGCGCCGACGAGAGCACGGAAATCGACGTTGCCATCGAGTCGATATCGGGCGGCGTCGTGATCGTGCCGGCAGGTCTGTCGTGTAACGATCTGGCTCCGAGTTCGATTTCGGTTGTGCGTTCGAGATTGACGCGGACGGCAGTTAGACCAACGTCGATTGTGCCAGGGGACTCGATGCGGCAGTAGAGTTTGATCGGGCCGCTGAGGCCGATGTATTGCGTTCGGTCGTCGAGTTGCCCTCGCTCTCCGGCGGCGAAATTCTCCTCGGTCCTTCCAGCCCCATCGTGAATGGTTACTGAATGGGGTTGGTCGAACCGGAGTTCGTCGGTTTCGATCGTACAGGTCTTGTTGACCGGGAAATAGAAATTCTGAGGATCATCTGTGGATGCTGGTTCGTAACGAGCAGAAGCCGAATTCGCATCAATATTCGATGGCGAGACAGGGGCTGTGGCTGCGATCGTATGGGAAACCGGCGATTCGATCGATACTGGCTCTGGTGTTTCGATCTGGAGGTGGCGCTGTTCGATCGAATCGTGAATTTCCAGCCCCGGTGGGGTAGTTACTTCCGTGAACTCGATCGTCATATCTACCTCGAGTATAAATCACATTCATGGCCATCGCCAAAAAAGGGCACTGTCGGATATCTGGTATCTGCCATCAGTTGTCTCTCTCGGAACGGGGAACTCGATTCGAATACCTCGCTACGAGTCGCTGGCTCTCTTTTCCGTTCTACGAGTTCTCTCCACTCATCCCGTCCGTATCTAAGTCGCTGTCGGTCGAAGCCGAACTGAGCGTTCGAAACACGAGCGTTGGAAATCGCGGTTCGACTGAACTCGGGCGGCGACCGCTGCCGGTCGTTGGGAGGGGGACGCGTTCGATGACACCGCGGTCGGCGAGTTCGTAGAGGAAACGTTTGACGGTGCCGTCGGTGAGCGTCGATCGATCGGCGATATCACCCGCGATTTCGCGGATGGGGCGGCCGTCGCGGTCGACATCAACAAGGTGGGCGAGGACCTGTTGGCGGGTTTCGGAGAGTGCGAGGGTACGGTCGACGTGGACGCCGTGGGAGGGGACGGCTGTCTGTGCCTGCTCGAGATGACCGGATTCGATGTGGTCTGCGTCCGTGCTACTGGCAAGGACTGCAGCACTGAATAGGGCGGCGAGTGCGTCGTGGGCGTTGCCGTCGGCCCAAACGGCGAGTTCACGAACGGATTCGTGATCGAGGACGCCCGGGGCGAGGCCGGTTGAGGCGCGGTCGGTGATGACGTCGACGAGTTCGTGGTGGCGATAGGCGGGGATGGTGATGGTGGAACCGGCGTCGGCGTCCCAGCCGTCGGGTTCGGTCTGGCCGACGGCGATGGTCGAGACGCTATCGTTGACGGGGGCGAGCAGTTCGCGGACGCGGTCGTAGCACAGGGTTTCGGGTTCGTCGTGGTGGTCGATGGCGACGACGGCGCGCCGGTCGTGGCGTGTGAGTTGGGAGGTCAGACGCTCCCCGAGGTCGTCGGTTCCGATACCGCTCTCGGGGACGGGTTCGGCGGAGATGACCGAGAGGACGGCCTGGTAGAACGCGAAGGCGCTTTCGACGCGGCGGCCGTCGACGTAGACGAACCAGGTGACGGGACCGGTACTCCCGGCGCGCGTGGTGGTGGCGATCGAGCGGCTCGATTCGCCGAGGCGGTCGTTGAGCGCATCGAAGAGCGCGGTGATGATCGCCGACGTGCCGGCGCCGGCCGGCCCGACGACTGCGACCGGCGAGGGGAGTTCGCCGTCGAAAGCCGGTTCGAGGGTGTCGAGTAACTGCTCGAGAACGGGGCCCCGACCGACCGGCTCTTGCCGATGAACGACGGGGCTCAGGTGGTCGCGATCGACGATGATCGAACGATCCTGGCGTGCTGATCGTCGGCGAGCGATGCGCTCTTGTAAGTTCATCAGTTCGGCTCCGTTGCTGGTGCTGACTGCGCGGAGCTCCCGACGAGCGCCGCCTCAAGTACTTCGAGCGTGTGTCTGATCTCGTAGCCGGTCCCGTGTTCCATCTGCATCGAGCAGGTCGGACACTCCGTCAGCCCGGTTTCGGCCTCGGCGGCCGCCATGTGCTCGAACATGTCTTCGCCGATCTTCATCGACGTCTCGTAGTTCTCTTCCTTCCAGCCGTAGGTCCCGGAGATTCCGGAACAGGAGTCCCCAACATCGTGCGCTTCGATACCATCAATCGCGTCCATCACTTCGATCGTCTGTCCATCGAGCCCCTGGTTACGTGAATGACACGGTGCGTGATACGCGAAGTCGTCGAACTCGTCGCCGACCGAGGTGCCTTCGAGTTCGGCTTCTAGATCCTCGTGGACGCGCAGGTACTCGACGGCGTCCCAGGTGTGTTCGGCGACGGTGTCGGTGTCCTCGAAGTCGAACAGTTCGGGGTACTCCTGGCGGATGGACATCGAGCAGGAGCTACACGAGGCGATGATGTCAGCGCCGTCCTCGATGGCCGCCGCGAGTTCGCGGACGTTGGTTTCGGCGGCGCGGCGGGCGTCGTCGAGCATGCCGTTTGCGAACATCGGGGTGCCCGAACAGGACTGGTCGGGGACCATGATCTCGTAGCCGAAGTGTTCGTAGACGCGCACGAGCGCCTTCGCGACTTCCGGCGTGTTGTAGTTCGAGTAGCAGCCGTGGAAGTACGCGATGCGCTTGTCCTCGCTTTCTACGTGCGCGCCACCTCGCTTTGTCCACCACTCTCGGAACGTCTCCGTCGCGAACTCGGGGAAGTCGCGTTCGCTCGTGACGCCGAGTGTCTTCTCGCCGAGCCACTTCGTGACCGAGAGCCCCATCACGAAGTTCGCCGTGCGGGGGAACATCGACGCCAGCGGGGCGAGTCGCCTGTAGTTCGCGAGCATTCGGTTGCGGATGTACTCGCGGGAGAACTTGCTCATGTTCTCCTCGACGTACTCGCCCCGAGCGGTGTTGTGCATCTGCGACAGCGGCACGTCCGAGGGGCAGGAACTGTCACAGCGCATGCAGTTCGAGCACTTCATCACCGACTCGTCGATGTCGTGGTCGTCCTGGCGCTTGAGCCGCCACTGCTCCGGCCCCTGGAACTTCGGCCCGGGGAACTCGTCGTCGACCTCGGCGACGGGACAGTTCGTGTCGCAGGTCGAGCACTTGTAACAGTTGTCCGCGCCCGGCCGGAGGTCCATCTCCTCGGATTCGGGAAAGACCTGGACCGGCTCGAACTCGTCGTCCGCATCGTCGCTCGATTGGTCGCTCGGTACCCCGTCGTCGATCGGTTGCTCTGCTTCACTCATATCGGTAGCTCACTGAATTAGAATCGCCGCGGTCTCCCGTTGAACTCGTACTCGTGTGCCGGGTTGTCCCGACGCCGGTCGAAACGCTTGTTGCGATCACTTTCATTCTCATACGCTCTCCTCCCCCGCGCGCGTCCCGGCGACGTAGCCTGTCGCCAGCGAGACGCCGGCACCGGATTTCTCGGCCGCGTAGTCGTAGCCGCCCAACACGGCACCCGCCGCGCGCAGATTCCTGAACTCGGGGTCGTCGGTCGAATCGAGCGGCCGGAGTTCGCGATCGGGAGCCAGGCCGAAGCGCGCGTAGGGCTGTTCGCCGAAGACGTCGTCGACGAACCAGTTGTAGCGGTCGCTTGCGTGGGGAACGTGGCAGTCGAAGAGCGGTTCGGATACTCGCTCGCGACCGGATTCGATTCCCTTCCCGACCAGGCCGCCCGTCGCGAGAACGTACTGGGCGGCCTCGTGGGGGATTTCGGCCCCGTTGCGGTCGACGACGACGTGATCGATCCGACCGTCGGCCGCTTCGTAATCGACGACCGGCACGCCCGAGGTCACGCGGACGCCCGCATCCTCGAGTTCAGCGTAGAGTAGATCCTCCAGTCGGAGGCCGGGGAGGCTCGGCGGTCCCATCGGGATTTCGAAGACATCGACGCCGAGCGCGTCGGCGAGCGATTCTCGAACCGCGGCTGGCCGGTCGTCGCCTAAAATTGCGGGGAATCCGACGCGCGGTTCGCCCTCGAGATGCGACTCGACGGCTGCGGCGAGGGCTTCGCGTGCGCCGATTTCACCGTTGACGCTGCCACCAGGCGACTGCACCCGTTCGTCCCGATCCAGCAGGTGTGCGTACCGCGTCACCTTGGCGTCGTCGCGAACGATGCCGGGGAACGAGAGCGTCACCCCGCGCGCGTCGAAGGGGGCGCCCGCGGATTCGATGTGCGCTGCCGCAAGGGGCGCCTCGAAATCGGGCAGCGTCTCGAAGCCGACGAGGAGCGCGTCGCGGTCGTCGCTCGCCAGTCCGTCGGCCGTCGCGGCCGGATAGCGCGCGGTCGGTTTGACCGTGCCGCCGTGGGTCGGGACGAGCGCGTTTTTGTCGGTGTGCCCGCCGGCGTAGGCATCGCCGGCGATGTCGTCGAAGAACTCGAGCGCGTCGCGGACGGCCTCGCCGCCGACGCGTTCGTAGGGATGGCCGGTGGGGAGGGTGTCGAGTTCGGCGAAGGGGTCGACGATGGGTTTCTGTTTTTGTCCCTGTCCCTGCTCTTGCCCCTCGCTACCCGGAGCATAGCCGAGCACGTCGATCAACCCGCTCGCGTGACGGAGCGTGCTCTGTTTGGCGGTGACGAGTCGGACGCGGGCGTCGGGTGCCGTCTCGGCGGCTGCGAGCGCGGCAGTTGCGCCCGCGAGTCCGCCGCCGATCACCAGTACGTCGTCGGTGATCGCCATTTACGCGCCCCCGTCGAACTGCGCGTAGTCGACCTGTGCCGGTGCGTTTGCGGGATCGTTGTCTCGGTTCATCGTCGTCGCGTGGAGCGCGTAGTTCAACATTGCCTGTGAGAGCTGTTCGCCCCACAGCGCGTGGCGTTGGCCCTTCCAGCGCTCCTGAAAGAGTTCGTCGAGCGCGTCGCGGACCGTCTGCTCGTCGTACCGGGGGTGGAGTTCGTTCGCCATGTTCTGACAGCAAAAGCCGCCCTGGCAGTTGCCCATGGAGGCGCGGGTTCGGATGCGGACCGCGTTCAGGTCGGAGCCGGACTGCTCGACCGCGTCCTGAATCTCGGCGCGCGTGACGCCCTCGCACTGGCAGATGACGGGATTGGCCTCGTTTTCGTTCGTCTCGAGTACGTCCGGCGCGCGACTGCCGAGGCGCTGTTTGCTCCGGCGGGCGATCGGCGAGCGCAGGCCGAACGAGTCCATTCCTTCCTCGAGCACCGCGATATCTTCGCTGCCGGGCAGCGGTTCCTCGGCGGTGACACACCGGGCGTCGACGCCGAGTTTCGCGCAGACGTGATCGGCGATTTCCTCGGCCATCGCGCGGTAGGTGGTAAACTTGCCGCCGACGATGCTCGACATGCCGCCCACGCCGTCGCGCTCGTCGTGATCGAGCAGGAAGAAGTCCCGCGTGATGTCGGTCGGGTCCTGGGTGCCGGTTCCGGGCGGTTCGTACAGCGGGCGGACGCCCCAGAACGAGCGGATCGTCCGCGCGTCCTCGATGATGGGAACGAGTTCGGCGAGGGTGTCTATCATCTGATCGACTTCCCACTGTTCTTCGGGGTAGTCGTCGGGGTCGTCGACCTCCTCGTCGGTCGTGCCGAGAATGGCGGTCGTCTCGTGGGGGACGATGATGTCGGCGTCGCCTTTCGGCCGGCAGCGGTTGATGACGGTGTCGACCTGGCGGACGTTCATGATGGTCATGACGCCCTTGGAGGGCCGGACCGCGATATCGAGGTCAGCCATCGCGCCGATCCGGCCGGCCCACGCGCCCGTCGCGTTGACGACGTACTCGGCGGTGATTTCCTCGGTCGTGCCGGGCGTCGCGTGCGTTCGCTTGCCCGGTCCGGAGTCGTGGCGGACCTCGACGCCGTAGATGTCGTCGCCCTCGCGCAGGAGGTCGATGACTTCGGCGTGGGTTTCGACGCGCGCGCCGTGGCGCTCGGCGTCGAGGGCGTTCGCGACGCAGAGGCGGAACGGATCGACCGCGCCGTCGGGTACTTGAATCGCGCGCGCCACGTCCTCGGCGAGGTACGGTTCGATCTCGCGGGCTTCGCGCCCCGAGAGGACCGTCGCGGGGATTCCGCAGTCGCGACAGCCCGCGAGTTTCTCCCGGAAGTACTCGTCCGAATCCTCGGGTCGCTGGACGAACAGGCCGCCGGTCTCTTCGACGCAGTGGCTCGCGATATTCCGGAGTATTTCGTTCTCTTCGATACACTCCGTCGCGCTCGCCTGATCGGAGACGGCGTAGCGCCCGCCGCTGTGTAAGAGGCCGTGCATGCGGCCGGTCGTGCCGCCGGTCAGATTGCCTCGTTCGACGAGAGTCACGTCGACGCCGCGTATCGCCAGATCGCGGGCGATGCCACAGCCGGTCGAGCCACCCCCGAGGACGAGGACCGTCGTATCGTGTGCCATCCCTTCGTTCGAGTACCTCGGTCGCCGCGACCTTTATTTTATCGACGCTCACCGACCACCCATAAGAAACAGTGTCCGTGTGGATTGTTGACAACTAATACACCTCACAGTCGCTTATATGGTCCTATAGCAGTTGAAACGTAATCTCAATCGGTATTATCTCAGATTCTGATTATTCGCTCTGCCTTTCTGATAGTCGTCCGACCGCGAATTCGGTAACATTTATAATGATCGTCGAGACTGTTTACCAGTAACGCGTGACCGACAGTAAATTCGGCGCGTGAAACATCGGGGTGACTACAGTGACAGATACTACGTACGTCGGCGCAGTCGACCAGGGAACGACCGGGACCCGCTTTATCGTCTTCGATCACGGTGGCCAGGTCGTCGCAAATGCATACGAAACGCACGAACAGATCTATCCGGAACCCGGCTGGGTCGAACACGACCCGATCGAGATCTGGGAAAACACGAAAACCGTCATTACGCAGGCGCTCGGCCAGGCGGGCATCGCGCCCGAACAGTTAGAGGCCATCGGCGTCACCAACCAGCGCGAAACCACCGTGCTCTGGGACGCCGACTCCGGCCGGCCCGTTCACAACGCCATCGTCTGGCAGGACCGCCGCACCACCGAACGCGTCGAAGAACTCGAGGAGAACGGTGCGGTCGAAACCATCCGCGGGAAGACCGGCCTCGAGCCGGACGCCTACTTCTCGGCGACCAAAGCCGAGTGGCTCCTCGACGAGGCCGATCCGATCAAGATGGAGCGCGCCCGCCCTGCAGACATCCGCGACCGCGCGCAAGCGGGCGACGTGCTCTTCGGAACCATCGATAGCTGGCTGATCTACAACCTCACCGGCAATCACATTACCGAGGTCACGAACGCCTCGCGGACGATGCTGTACAACATTCACGACCTCGAGTGGGACGACGACCTCTTAGAAGAGTTCTCGATCCCCGAAGCGATGCTGCCCGAGGTCCGTCCCTCCAGCGACGACGAAACCTACGGGACCACCGATCCCGACGGCTTCCTCGAAGCCGAGATTCCCATTGCGGGCGCACTCGGCGACCAGCAGGCAGCCCTGTTCGGACAGACCTGTTTCGACGCCGGCGACGCCAAGAACACCTACGGGACGGGTTCGTTCTTCCTGATGAACACCGGCAACGAGGCCGTCGCCTCCGACCAGGGCCTCCTGACGACGATCGGCTTCCAGCGCTCCGGCGAACCCGTCCAGTACGCGCTGGAAGGCTCGATCTTCGTCACCGGCGCGGCCATCGAGTGGCTCGAGGATCTGTCGCTGATCGACGATCCCTCCGAGACGGCCGAACTCGCCCGCAGCGTCGACTCGACGGACGGCGTCTACGTCGTCCCGGCCTTTACGGGCCTCGGTGCGCCTCACTGGGACCAACGCGCACGCGGGACCATCGTCGGGATGACCCGCGGCACCCGCAAGGAACACGTCGTCCGCGCGACCCTCGAATCGATCGCCTACCAGACCCGCGACGTCGCGGAGGCGATGGAGGCCGACTCGGGCATCGAGATGACGAGCCTCAAAGTCGACGGCGGCGCGGTCAAGAACAACTACCTCTGCCAACTCCAGTCCGACATCATCGGCTCGGAAATCGTCCGCCCGGTCGTCGACGAGACGACGGCCCTTGGATCGGCCTACGCGGCCGGCCTCGCCGTCGATTACTGGGACGACACCGACAGCCTGCGCGACAACTGGCAGGTCGATCGAACCTTCGAGACGACGATGGACGCCGAGACGGCGGACGCGCGATACAATCGCTGGCTCGACGCGGTCGAACGCTCGCGCGACTGGGCGCGGGACGGTGAGGAGTAATCCATGTACGAAACGGTGCTTCAGATTCCGGTCATCGGCATGGAAGCCGAGGCGTTCGCCGTCCTGCTGATCGCCGCCCTCGCCGGCGGCGCGTTCGGCGCGGCACTCGGCGCGCTGCCCTCGTTCGTCTTCACGGGCTTCGTCGTCTTCCTGGGCGAGGGGATCGCCACCCTCGAAGGGGAAGTCGGCGGTCTCGAGGGAATCGCAGCGGGTGATATCGCGACCGGGATCACCGACGTGATCGGCTTCGGCGCGGTCACCGGCCCTCATATCGCCTTCGCTGGCGGCGTCGCCGCGACGGCCTACGCCGGCCGGAAGTACCCCGAGATGAAACCCGCCGGCTGGGACTACCACTTCGGCAAGGACATCCTGTACGCGTTCGGAACCAAACCCGACATCCTCGCGGTCGGCGCGATCTTCGGTGCGCTCGGAATGCTCATCACCCAGGTGATGGACGGAATCGGCTTCCCCACCGACAATATCGCACTTTCGGTCGTGGCGACGGCCTTCCTCGCACGGCTCGCGTTCGGCTATCCGCTAGTCGGTAAGGTCGGCGGCTCGAACATCCTCGACATGTCGCCGTTCGAGCGCGAGGAGAAGCGGATGGCGGCCGACGGCGGGACCACGACCAGCCGGCTGGCGACCGAACCCTGGCTGGCCCACCAGTACAAGTGGTCCGGCGTCACCACCATCGGCCTCGTCGGCGGTATCCTCGGCGGATTCATCTGGCTCGAGACGGGGAGTATCTTCATGGGCTATGGGATCTCGGCGATGAGCCTGCTGTTTCTCAACCTCGGCGTCGAGAAGATTCCCGTCACGCACCACATCACGCTGTTAGGATCGACGGGTGCGGTAATCGCGGCGTCGGCCGTCGGAAGCGACCCGATCGTGCTGCTCGTCGCCGGCGCGTTCGGCGTGATCAGCGCCCTCATCGGCGAACTGTCCCAGCGGGTGTTCTACTCCCACTCCGGCACGCACGTCGACCCGCCGGCGATGGCCATCGCCGCGTTCATGCTCGTGATCGGTGTGCTCTATCTGGCCGGCCTCCTGCCGAACGCAGGCTACCTCTGACCGGAACTCTCCTTTCTTTTCCCTCGAACTGACGATTTTCGGCCGTCGACACCGATGGCGTCCGTTTCTCCGCCGCCACAGCTGCGCCCCGTCCAGTTGCCGCTGTCAGCGCCACGCTCCTCAGGAACGTCTGCTACGCCGGTCGTCTGCGGACCGTCCTGATCGTACTCTGCTACAGAATACAACGACCGTATCAGAGTTTGATACAGAATACAACGGGCGTGTCGGGAGCGACCCAGAGGCGCGTCACGCCACCGCGTCTACCCAACGGCGGGCTCGATTCCGCGACGCTGTTCGATTGCAAGCCCCGCTACGCCGCTGTCTTTTGCCGTTCTGGGCTTCGAATGACTCTTCGACCCGGAACAGTCGATTCGAGTTCAGAACTGGCCCGGAGCGGTCACCTCAGCGGTCCGTCCCGGTTTCGTCTGCGGTCTCTTCGTCATCGTCCGCAGCCCCGTCCTCGTCAGCGGAGTCGTCGGACGTATCGTCGGGGTCCGCTATCGCAGGCGGGGTTTCACCCGCCGTTTCGACGCCATCACGCGGCGTGGCGCTCGGCGCGTCAGTTTCGCCACTTTCGTCGCCGGTCTCCGAATCCGCCTTCGGCGCTGAACTCGCGTCGTCTGCCTCGCGTTCGTCGTCAAGGTATTGGAGTTCCGTCGGTTCGGTCGCCTCGATCGTTTCGTGGTCGTCCGCGTTCGCCGCGCGGATCGCCTCTCGATCGGTCGTGAACGCTGCAACCGATTCCTGCAGGCTCACGGATTGCTCCGAGAGGGCGTCGGCGTTCTGACTTACCGTCGTAATGGCTGTGGTTTGCTCTTCGACGGCTCCGGCGACGGCGCTGGCTTCGCTCGCCGTTTCGGTGCTGATCTCGGTCACGTCGTCGACCATCGTGACGAGTTCTTGCGTCGAGTTGGCGATGCCGTCGGTGGCGTCGCTGATCTCCTGGACGCCGTGGTCGGCCTCGGTTACTTCGGCTTCGATTTCGCTGAAAGCGGCGGCGGATTGTTCGACGGTTTCGGTGCCGTCGGCGACGTGTTCGCGCATGGCTTCCATCTCCGCGACGGTGTCGGTGGTCTGGGACTGAACGGTGTCGATGAGCTGGTTGATCTCGGCGGCGGAGTCTTTGGTTTCCTCCGCGAGTTGTTTGACTTCGTTTGCGACGACGGCGAACCCGTTGCCGTTAGCGTTTCGGCCGCCGTCGCCGTTGTTGGCGTGGGCCGCCTCGATCGAGGCGTTGAGCGCGAGGATGTTGGTCTGGTCGGCGATATCGGTGATGACGTCGATAATCTCGTCGATTTCAGCCATCGAGTCGTCGAGTTCGCGAATCGCCCGGAGCGTGGATTCGGTTCGCTGCTCGATGTCCTCCATTTCGTCGACCACGTCGGCCGCCGCCTCGCGGCCGTCGTTTGCGCGCTCGGCCGCGTGTTGGGAGGTTTCTGCGAGGCTGTCGGCGGTGGCGGCGATCTCTTCGATGTTCGCGGAGATGCCCTGGACTTCGCCGGAGATGGTTTCCATGCGCTCGTTCTGTCGATCCGCGTAGCCGGTGATCTGCTGGACGGAGTCGCTGACGGTCTCACTTGTCGCCTCGAGTTCGGCCGCGCGGGCTTGCACGTCGTCGCTCGCGTCGGAGACGTCGGTGGCGAACGCGGAGACGGTGGCGACGGTGCGCTCGATGTCGTCTAACATCTCGTTGAACGTCGTGGCGATTTCGGCCATCGGGTCGCTCTCGGTATCGGGGTCGAGTCGCCGCGTCAGATCGCCGCCGGCACAGGCGCGCATGACGTCGCAGTACTCGGTCGCCGTTCGTTCCAGGTGGTCGGTCATCGCCTGGGCGTCCCGACGGGCGCGTTCGGCGCGCTCTTTTGCTTCCTCGGCTTCTTTTCGCGCCGTGTCTGCCTGCGCTCTGGCTTGCTCCGAGTCTTCGCGGGCCTGCTCTGCCTCTGCGCGGGCCTGATCTGACTCCTCGATCTGGTCGACGAGCGAGAGGCGCATGTCGTCGATCGACTCGTAGAGGGTGCCGATCTCGTCGATGCGATCCGATTCGACGGTCGTATCGAACTCGCCGTCCCTGATCGCGGCCGCGCGGTCGGACAGGTCGCTGAGCGATCGAGCGGTGGTGCGTCCGAGCACGACGCCGAAGACGCCGATCAGTGCGACGCCGACGAAGGTGATCAACAGGCCGAACTGGGTCGCGCTGTGGGCGAAGCCGAGCGCCTCAGCTTCGGTCGTGTGGACGAGGACGGTCCAGTCGCTGGCGGTCGTGTAGTAGCCGACGACGTAGCCGTCAGGGTTGAAGTTGTAGGGGGCGCTCCGAAGCGTTTCCCCGGGGGGCTCGTTGACCAGGAGCGACCCGCGGTTTTCCGACTGGACCGTTTCGAGAACGCCACTTTGGTCCTCGTAGGTCGTGAGGAACGTCGCGTTCTCGCCGTCGTCATTGCCCATGTAGGCGTCGTCGTTGACGATCCGGCCCTGTTCGTCGAGGATCGTCATGACGGTATCCGAGTCCGCAGTGGTGATCATCCCGGTCGATCGGTCCGCTAATCCGAACGTGAACACGAGCGCGTGCTCGCCGTCGTTGACGCCGATATAGTAGGAAATCACTGGATACGTATCGGCCGAGCGGCCGAGTTGATCCGGCATCGAGTACGGGTCCGTCTGCGCGACCGTATCCGTCGAGAGACCCGAATCGAGTTCGTCGGCGTCCGGGAAGGCGAGCGTCTCTACGGAATCGGCGTCGCCGCCGACGCCGGTGACGACCTCGCCGGTCGTCGTATTGACGTAGAGGCCGTTCATCCGCGATTCGGGCATGTCGTAGTACGTTTCTTCGAGATAGGATTGAATCGCCTCCGGATCGTTCGTGTCGACGACCGGGGCGTCGGAAGCGGCCTGAACGACGTTTCGGTTCTGTTCGAGCCAGGATTCCATGGCCGTCCCTTCCTGGTAGGCCGCGTTCTGTCGCTCTTCGAGCGCAGATGCTTCCACGTTATCCGTGAGTAACGTCGTCGCAGCGAAGCCGAGCCCGCCGATCGAGAGCCCGAGAACGAGAAAGACGACGCCGAACTTCAACGCATACTTTCGTCTGATGATTGACGGTACCAGTTGCCGTCCCTTCCACACCATAGCTGCTAACGCCGAGCAGCGTTCTTAGTTCTTATTGCCAGACAAGTCAATTTTGAATAGTATAACGAGTAAACTGTCTGGATGAATATGGTTGCCGGCAACATTGTGAAGGACATCCAATATTTCGGCATATATTGAACTCAGTCGAACGAATCGGTCCGTTCTTGCTGGCAACAACGAGTTCCGATCAGTTGAGGGATCCCGACCAGTCCCCCAGCAGTAACGGCGATTGCCGATCGACGGCCACTGCGCGTCTCTTCGCCGGTCAGTGACCGCCGGAAACGAGGTGGAGGCCGACGATTCCGACGACGATAACGCTGATGAACCCGACCCGAGCGAGCGTCATCGGTTCGTCGAAGAGAACGATCCCGAGCGTGGCGGTCCCGACGGCTCCGATCCCCGTCCAGACGGCGTAGGCCGTCCCGATCGGGAGTTCCGTTACCGCCCGTGCGAGGAGGATCATACTGATGGCGAGTGCGACGACGGTACCCGCCGTGGGGAGCGGCTTCAAGAATCCGTCGGAGTACTGGAGTCCGATCGCCCACGCGATCTCGAATATGCCGGCAACGAACAGGATATACCACGACATGCCTGTTGACTTCGTTTCCTGGCCGGGCTATAGGTTTCGTTTGCCGCTCTCCGCCACACTCGATTCGTCGTCCTGGCCCTCGAAATCCGGCGGCTATCCCCGCTTGCCCCGACGTTTTTAGGCCCCGCGCTGCCATCTGCGTGTATGCCTCCATCGCCATCCGCATCCCCCTCATCATCGCCGTCTTCACCCTCCCCACCACCGCTCGTCTTAGACATCGACGGCACCCTCACGCGCCCCGAGGGCTGGGGCATCGACCCCCGCATCTTCGATCCCCTCCGCGAGTGGGACGCCCCCGTCATCCTCGCCACCGGGAAGGCCTTTCCCTACCCCATCGCGCTCTGTCACTTCATCGGCGTTCCCGAACTCGTCGTCGCCGAAAACGGCGGCGTCGTCTACACCGGCGAGGACGCGCTCTTTACCGCCGACCGCGACGCCCCCCAGACCGTCGCCGAACAGTATCGCGCCGCCGGCTACGACCTCGGGTGGGGCGACGGCGACACGATCAACCGCTGGCGCGAAACCGAAATCGCCGTCAGCCGCGACCAACCCCTCGACCCGCTCGAAGCGTTCGCCGCCGACGCCGAACTCGAGGTGATCGATACGGGGTACGCCTACCACGTCAAGGACGCCGCGCCGAACAAGGGCGACGGCGTCGAGGTGATCGCCGAGCACGTCGGCATCGACCTCGCCGACTGCGTCGCGGTCGGCGATTCGATCAACGACGTCTCGACGTTCGAGGTCGTCGGACGGAGCTTCGCGGTTTCGAACGCGGACGAGGAGGCGCGGGCGGCGGCCGACGAGGTGCTCGATGCGGCCCACGCCGACGGGACCCTTTCAGTGCTCGAACGAGTTCGGTAACGGCGGCGATCGCCGGCGGGCGCTACGCAGAACGCTTTTGCGTGCGCCGTCGAAGACTCACGTATGGACGCAGCCGAGGTGGTGATCGCGCTCGGTGGGGTCGTCGGGACGCTCGCGCTCTTCGCGTACGTCTCCCGGGATGCGGCTCGCAACGAGGTTCCGCGGTCGCGGCTCTGGGGGGTGATCGCGGCGGCACCGTTCGCCGTCGGCGTGTGGCTGTACCTGTTCGCGCCGGCTCCCATGCCCGGCGTGATCATGACGGCAAACACCGGCATCGTGTTGTACACCTTCGAACGCGGAATCGCGAACGAGGACGACGAACCGGCCGAGCCGGGGCAGCTTCCACACGCGCCCACGACGAGTTCGGAGGAATCCGTCGATTCGCAGACGAAGTAACGGACGACACCACACGTCTTTTGGTGGCCCCTGTCCAAGCGATTGCAATATGAGCGATTCCGCCGACGCCGGCGTCGAGGTGGGAGCCGACGCCGATCCGGACCAGGGTCGGGACCGAGACCGGGACGACGGCGACCCCGCCGGCGGGCCGGCACAGGTCTCGAGCCCGAACTATCACAGCGAGAACCACACCGCCGCCCAGACCTGCGGCTGGACGGCGAACGCCCTGCGCGGGGACGGTCGGTGCTACAAGAACATCTACTACGGCATCGAGTCCCACCGCTGCATCCAGATGACGCCGGTGGTCAAGTGCAACGAGCGCTGCGTCTTCTGCTGGCGGGACCACCAGGGTCACGCCTACGAGATGGACGAGGTCGAGTGGGACGATCCCGAGGCCGTCGTCGACGCCTCGATCGAGTTGCAAAAAAAGCTCCTGTCCGGATTCGGCGGCAACGACGAGGTGCCGCGCGAGGTGTTCGACGAAGCGATGGAACCCCGCCACGTCGCCATCTCGCTCGACGGCGAGCCCACCCTCTATCCGTACCTGCCGGAACTGCTCGAAGCCTTCCACGACCGGGACATCACCACCTTCCTCGTCTCGAACGGCACCCGGCCCGAGGTCCTCCGGGAGTGCGATCCCACGCAACTGTACGTCAGCGTCGACGCTCCCGAGCGCCACACGTTTGATCAGGTCGTCAAAGCCGTCGACGACGACGCCTGGGACCGCCTCCTCGAGACGATGGCCGTCCTTCGAGAAAAAGACGAGACCCGTACGGTCCTCCGGACGACGCTCGTCAAGGGCGAGAACATGCACCACCCGGACTGGTACGCCGGCTTCTACCAGCAGGCCGACCCCGATTTCATCGAACTCAAGGCGTACATGCACGTCGGCCACTCCCAGGGGCGACTGGACCGCTCGTCGATGCCCGACCACGAGGAGGTTCTCGAGTTCGCCGACGCCGTCAAATCGCACCTGCCCGAGTTCAGCGAGTGCAAGGGCGTGCCCTCCTCGCGCGTCGCGCTGCTCTCGAAGACGAGCGATACGTGGGTGCCGAAATTGAAGAAAGGAAGCGAGTTCTGGGCGCGCGATCCGGTGACCGGAACGGGCGACTAACCGGCTCGATAAACGCTCGACAACGCCATAGCAGTTCTGTTACGCATTCCACATTCGATACGCTTTTGACTGGTGACGACAAAGCGTCGGCTATGTCAACGACAGCGGAGTCCGCCGTCGGCCACGACGAACTCGCCGTCCTCAAATTGCTCGCCCTCGAGGGCGGGCTCGAAGGCGACGTCAAAATTTCCTGTTCTCATCTCGCCGACCGGCTCGACGCGTCGAACCAGACCGCCTCGCGCCGCCTCCAGCGCCTCGAGAGCGCCGCCCTCCTCCAACGCGACACCGTCAGTGACGGACAATGGGTCGGGATCACCGACGCCGGTGAACACGCGCTCCACGCCGAATACGAGGACTACCGACGGATCTTCGAGACCGACTCGGAAGTCGAACTCGAGGGGACCGTCACGAGCGGCATGGGCGAGGGCCGGCACTACATCTCTCTACCCGGCTACAACCGTCAGTTCGAGGACCGCCTCGGCTACGAGCCGTTCCCGGGCACGCTAAACGTCGACCTCCGGGACGACAGCGTCCGCCGCCGCAGCGCACTCTCCTCGCTCGAGCCCGTCCACATCGACGGCTGGGAGGACGACGACCGCACCTACGGCCCCGCGGTCTGTTACTCGGCGACGATCGAAACGGCGGACGGTCGACGGTACGAGACCGCCCACACCATCGCCCCCGAGCGAACCCACCACGACGAGGACCAACTCGAGGTCATCGCTCCCGACAAACTCCGCGAAGAACTCGAGCTGGAGGACGCCGACCGCGTGACGGTCATCGTGGGTGATCGCCAATGACGGGTCGGCAAGCCGGCGCACACCCGAACACGGACCCGAATACGGACGAGGGAACGGAAACCAGCACGGAGGCGGCACCCGGATCGAGTTCAGAACGAGGGTCGATCGACCACGCGCTGCAGGCGCTCCGCGCGGGCGAGCCGATCCTCGTCCACGACGCGGCCGACCGCGAGGGCGAGACGGATCTTATCTATCACGCGGACGCCGTCACACCGGATGCCGTCGCTCGGATGCGCAACGACGCCGGGGGCCTCGTCTGCGTCGCGCTCGGCCACGACGTTGCCGAGGCGTTCGATCTCCCGTTCTACGGTGAGGCCGTCGACCACCCCGCGACCGGGGACCACGACCTCGGCTACGACGAGCGGTCGTCGTTTTCGCTGACCGTCAACCACCGCGACACCTACACCGGCATCACCGATGCGGACCGCTCGCGGACCATCCGCGCACTCGGTGAGGCCGCTGGCACCCCCGCGACAACCGACTTTGCGTCGGAGTTCCGCGTCCCGGGCCACGTCCACCTGCTCAAGGGTGCCCCGGAGCTGCTGGCACAGCGCGAGGGCCACACTGAACTCGGCCTCGCGCTCGCGGCGGCGGCCGACCTGCCGCCCGCTGTCGTCGTCTGTGAGATGTTAGACGACGAGACCGGGCGGGCGCGCACGCCGGCCGACGCCCGCGTCTACGCTGATAACCACGACGTTACGTATATCGAGGGGCGGACGGTTCTCGATCGGTTCGCGTAGCGGTCGTCTCGTCCGCGTTGGCCCCGAGTGACCGTTCGTGGTCGACCACGCGCTCACTCCTTCACGTGCTCGCCCTCGATACCGTCATCACTGCTTCCGGGCCCGGCGTATCTATTTCTCGACGCACTTCTGCTTCGGTACACGATATACAGAACGAGGGCTGCAATAGAGAAATCAACCCCGTGTCCGACGAGGTGGTGGATCGTCATCGGTACCAGCCCGAACACCGTCCCGAGTCCGATGATCGACCGCGCGACGAGCAATCCGAGGACGACCGTAATCAACAGATACCGACTCGATCGGCGCTGCAGATAGGCGACGAGTCCGACACCGAGCAACGCCGTCGTTCCGACGACCGCAAGGCAGATCATGGCGAGCAACACGGGTGCGAACTCGGGATCTACCCACCCGATATCGAACGGGGTCGTGTAGTCCATCGGCGCGGCTCTATGTCGGATGGTGAGTCACGTATGTGCTTCGGTGCGATCGTCGACTCGGAACTCACCGTTCACCGCTCGCAACTTGCAACTCGCAACTCGCAACTCGGCCCGTTCCCGTCCGTCGGGAACGACCGCAACCCGTTATCACGATCGCTAGCAGAGACGTACACGCAGGACCGCCACAGCCATTAGCCACTATGAGTGATACGCGACGCCGAATCAGAACGCACGTGCAGGACAACGCCGGTATCCACTTCAACGAACTCGTCAGAACGTCCGACTTCGCGCCGGGACAGATCCAGTACCACGTCCGGCGACTCCTGGACCAAGATGAACTCGTTCGGTGCGAGTTCTACGGTCGGACCCACTACTATCCGCCGGAGTACGACGAGCGTGAGCGGGCGATGCTGGCGCTGTTCCGTCGGGAAACGGCTCGCGAAATCGTCGTCTATCTGATCGAACACGAACCGGCTTCCCCAGTTGCCGTTGCCGACTCGCTCGGTATCGCCAGAAGCACGCTCGAGTACCATCTCGACCGCCTCGTCGAACACGCAATCGTCGAGAAATCCTACGACGAACGCAATCGCGTGACGCTCGTGCTTGCGAACCCGGAGTCGACGGGCAGACTCCTGTCGGCGGTCGAACCGTCGGTTCCGGACCGCTTCGTCGATCGGTTCACGCGGCTCGTCGACGGGTTGCTCGAGGAGTCTCCCGAATCGCGCTAACTGCGTTCGCGTCGTCGCGCAGTCCGGGTCGCACTGTCGCTCGTTTTCGAGGAATGTACCACAATTTCGATATACGTACCATAACTACGAATAATATAGCGTGTCCCAGGTGAGAGTATATGGACGCATCCATCGATCGACGGCGACTCGTACAGGGACTAAGTGGGAGTTTCGTCGTCGGACTCGCCGGCTGTCTCGGCGGTGACGAGGACGAGGACGATCCGGCGGAAAACGGCGACACTGACGAGAACGGTTCGGCCGAGGACGGCAGCGCCGGACTCGCGTACGCCTTCGGCTCGGAAACGATCGCACTCATCGACCCGTCCGAGGGCGAGGTCGTCGACGAGATTACGGACGGGGTCGACGGCTACACCTACGGCGATGCCGTGCTGACGAACGACGGGAGCTACCTCTACGTTATCGAAGACTCCCTCTCGCAGGTCCTGGTTATCGACACCGCATCCCGCGAAATAGTCGCCGAGGTCGCGATGGGTCCCGGCGGCACCCACATGTACCACCCGAACGACGAGGAGATGTGGGCCCACTCCGACGACGAGGGAACGTTCTACGTCATCGATACGTCGTCCCACGAGGTCGTCGAAACCGTCGAGGCCGGCCTCGACGGTGAAGGCCACGGGAAACTCCTCTATCACGAGGACTTCGGTTCGACGGGCTACGCGACGAACGTCAACGACGCGGCGGCACACGTCATCGACATGGACGCCTACGAGCGCGTCGACTCCATCGAACTCGGCGACGAGGGCGGCACCCACTACAAGGCGTACAGTCCGCAAACCGGGCTTGCCTACTTCGAACGCTCCGGCGGCGTCGGGACGACCGCCGTGGTCGACACCGAGACGAACGAGGTCGTCGACGAACTCGAGTTCAGCGGCGGCCTGTATCTCACGCCGGACGAGGAGCGACTGGGCAACATCGGCGAAAACGAGATTCGCCTTCTCGATGCGACGAGCGAGACTACCGACGAAATCGGATCCGTCACGGTCGAGGGCGGCCCGGACGCCCTGGAGTACTACGAGGCCGACGACACGCTGTACGGCTTTACCGCGAACACGATGACGCCCGAGGCGGCCGTCATCGATCTTGACGACCTCTCAGTCGTCGACCATATTGACGCCGGGAGCATCGAACGACCCGAGGACGCCCACCATCTCCACCGATCGGCCGTCTCGGGCGACGGCTACTTCTTTACGCCCGCGGATGCCGACGGAACCGTTGCGGTGATCGATATGGCGAACCGCGAACTGATCGAACACGTCCCCGTTGAGGAGGGTGTCGACACCGTCCAGTACGTTCCCGAGTCAGAATGAGCGCCGACGGATCGTTCGAGTACAACCGGTGGTCCCGTTTGCGACCGGCGCGGGGACTCGTCGCGCTCGCCGTTGCAGCCCTCGTACTCACGAGCCTTGCGACGCCAGTTGCGGCGCACGCGTACTTGAGCGATTCCGATCCGGCCAACGGTGAACGGATCGATGCCGTTCCCGACGAGATAACCCTCTCCTTCTCGGGCGACGGCGTGCAAGTCGCCGACGCGACCGTCACCGGCCCCGACGGCGCGGACGTAAGCGGCGCGGCCGAAATCGACGCCGACGACTCCCAACTCGTCCGCGTTCCGATCGAGCGTTCGGCCGACGAGAACGACGCCGAGGGGCTGTACAGCGTCGAGTGGGAGATCCTCGCTGACGACGGCCACACGGTCAGCGGCTCGTTCGTCTTCAGCGTCGGCGACGAACCGCTCGACCGGGATACGGTACTCGAGGCCCACGAGGACGAGGGACCGGATGAGGATGTTTCGCCGATCGCTGCCGGCGCGAAAGGGCTGTTGCTGATCGCACTCGTCGGTCTCATCGGTGCCCCGATTACGGCCGTCGTCGCCGTCTATCCAGCCGTTTCACGAGTCCAGTCGTCGTCTCGGTCGTTCCGAACAGTCGACCGCAGACTCGGCCGAATTCTCGCCACAGCGGGCGCTGTTCTGTTCGGTTCTGTACTCGCGCTTGGACTGGTACGGGCGACTTCGATCGGGTCGCTCTCTTTCGAGACGATGGTCCAGTTCCTGGCCACACCGCTCGGCCGTGAGTGGCTCGTTCAGGTCGGATTGACCGCACTTCTCGGGCTGGTTCTTGTCGGTGGACTAACCGGACGGCTCCCCCGTCGAGGGTGGCTCGCCGGCACCGCAGTCGGGGCCGCCTTCGTCGGTGCGACCGTCGGCTGGACGAGCCACTCGGCCACCGCCATCGACCGGTTACAGGGCGCCGCCATCGATATCGCCCACCTCGGCGGTGCCGGCCTCTGGGTCGGCGGACTCGTCGTCCTTGCACTCGTCGTCCCGGCCGCGCTTCGCGAGGCGAAGCCGGTCGACAGAAACGACCTCGCCGCCGGGGCGATCCGGCGTTACTCCCTGCTCGCACTCGCCGGCGTGACCCTCGCCGGCGCGACCGGACTCGTCCTGGCGAGTTGGCACGTCCCGTCGCTCGCCGCACTCACGGATTCCCTCTACGGACTCTCGCTCTCCGCGAAGTCCCTCCTGATCCTGCTCGCGCTCGGACTCGGCGGTCTCACCCGATTCGTCCTCCTCTCCCGGCTCGCGGAGAACTCGGGCCGAGAGTTCAGTGCAGCAGCTACTGACGCCGATACCGATACTGATACTGATACTGATACCGCTACCGTCGCCACGTTCGTCCACGCCGTTCGCTTCGAGGTTGCCGTTCTCGTGGCGGTCCTCCTCATCTCCGGGCTGTTGACATCGGCCCCGACTGCTGCGGTCGTCAGTGACGGGGCCGGCGGCTCGGAACTGGTGACGATCGAACGCGAGGTGACGGACGGTGTCGCTCTCGAACTGCAGGCAGGGCCGACGGCTGACGGCGCTACTGCGACCGCCAACGAAACCGGTAATTCGGGCAGTTCACAGCAACTGCTCGTCCGGCCCGGCGACCCCATCGTCTTCGACGTTGCCTTCGCGAGTTCAGCGGCGGCTGACGACACACGGATCGACTCGGACGGCCCGGTGCGCCTGCTCGCGACTGCGACGGAGGGGGACCGGACGGTCAACGTTGAACTCGAGGAAACCGCGGACGGGACCTACGCGACGGTGCAGACGCTTCCGGTCGAGGGCGATTGGGAGGTTCGTATCACGGGAAGTCCGAACGACGAGTTCGTCAGCGAGACGTACGACGCGCGCGTCGAGACTGCCGAGACGGGCGACGCGCACGCCGACCACGACGGCGGAGCCGCCGGTTCGCCGTTGTCGTTGCTCCTCCAGTTCGGTGCTGTGGCGATTGCGGTCGTCGGCTCCGTTGCCGTCGCCGTCGAAGCGACTCGGTTCCGGGAGCGAACCTAACTGCTCCGCGGAGCACCGCGGATTCGGCTCGCCGGCATCGTCTCGCGTCACTGATCCCGCTCCGAAAATCGCGAACACTTAGTACGGTGGCTTGCAACACACACCACTATGGCATTCGACGAGATGGACGTCGACACGATATGGATGGACGGCGAGTTCGTCGACTGGGACGACGCGCAGGTCCACGTACTCACGCACGGCCTCCACTACGGGAGCGGGATCTTCGAGGGCGCACGCTGTTACGAGACCGAACAGGGCCCCGCGCTCTTTCGCTGGGAGGAACACCTGGAGCGGTTTTACAACTCGGCACAGCCCTACGAGATGGAGATCGACTACTCGGCCGCTGAACTCACCGAGGCCACGCTCGAACTCATCCAGCGCCAGGATCTCTCCTCGTGTTACATCCGGCCGGTCGCCTTCTACGGCTACAACTCCCTCGGCGTGAGTCCCGAGGACTGCCCGACGCGAACGGCGATCGCCGCCTGGCCGTGGGGCGCGTACCTCGGCGAGGACGCCCTGCAGAACGGCATCGACGTGATGATCTCCTCGTGGCGCAAACACGCCTCGAGTCAGGTGCCGACGAACGCCAAGACGACAGGCCTGTACGTCAACAGCCTCCTCGCCGGCGAGGAAGCCCGGCGGAACGGCTACGCGGAGGCGCTCGTCCTGAACAAGGAGGGCAACGTCGCCGAAGGCCCCGGCGAGAACGTCTTCCTCGTGCGCGACGGCGAACTCTACACGCCCGGCCTCTCGGAGTCGATCCTCGACGGCATCACCCGCGATACGGTCATTACGCTCGCCGAAGATCTGGGCTATACGGTCCACGACAACGTCTCGATCTCGCGCGGTGAACTCAACACGGCGGATGAACTCTTCTTCACCGGCTCTGCGGCCGAGGTCACGCCGATCCGGAAGGTCGATAACGTCACGATCGGCGACGGCTCCCGCGGCCCCGTCACCGAAGACATTCAGTCCCGATTCTTCGAGGTCGTCGAACGACGGACGGACGAGTACGACGACTGGTTCGAGTACGTCTGAGGCCGTCCGGTCGTCGTTGCAGTCTCGAAACGAGGTCTTCTTCTCGCCATTAGAACGAGTTCAGGGGACGGTTTCGCTGCCGAGAAACCGAGTTCGGACCGAATCGAGTCGGTGCCGGAGAGTGAGTATGCAGGTCAGTGGTGATCTGGTGGTCAGGGGACGAGGGAACCAGTCGATCAATCGTCGTCGTCACTCGGTCGCGTCGGATTCGCGTCGCTCTCGTCGACGACATCGATCGGGACGCCGGCGTCCATCCCGTGGGTTCGGTCTGCGTCGCCAAATCCGGCGCTCAGCACGCGGGTGAGTGCGTCTTCGACGTCTTCGTTGAGTTCGGTGATGCGTTCGGGATGGACTTCGACGACGTAGCCGGTCGTGATGTTCGGTGATGTCGGGAGAAAGAGGATCTCTCTGCCGTCTTCGGTTACCTTGCCGGTTTTGAAGGCGGTCATGCGGAGCCCTTCCCAGACCTCGATTTTGACCGGTTTTTGCAGCGATTCCTGTTCGCCGAAGGCGGTTTCGGCGGCCATCTTCGAGGCGTTGTAGACGACGCGCATGACGGGGACGCGATTGGCGACGTTGTCGACGAGGCGTTCGACGAGGCCGCCGATTGTCGTCCGCATGAGGTAGCCGACCGAGAAGGTGAGAACGATGAAGACGGTCAGCGTGACGACGACGCGAAGGAACTGTGCGAGCTGTTCGCGAGCGGCCTGATTGCCGCCACCCGGGATCAGCGGTATGAGGGCCTCTTCTCCGAGGATGATCGTCGGCGTGACCCCGGCGACGAGGCCGTAGAGCCAGTAGATGACGTAGAGCGTAATGAGGATGGGGCCGAGGACGATCAGCCCGCTCGCAAAGTCCCGCTTCCACGAAGCCATATCGTGACAGTCTCACTAGGGGCTAATGAGCCCTTCCCTTTATCGGCCGGCGATCGCCCGGAGCGCGAACCAGAGGTTTTCCTTTCGTTCCATCACGCGTCGATAGAAGTAGGACTTCCAGCGGTTGCCGTAGGGAGCGTACTGCCACATGTCGTACTCCCGTGCGAGTTCGTACTGCGCGTCCTCGCGAACGCCCATGAGCATCTGGAACTCGAAGTCGGTGCCGTACTCCTCGTGGAGGTCGATCGCGCGCTCGATCATCGCCGGATCGTGGCTCCCGACCGCGATGCCGCCGTCGAAGTGCTCGAAGGCGAACTCGAGGAGGGCCTCGTACTCCGTGTTGACTCGGTCGCTGTCGGTGTAGGCGATATCGGTGGGTTCGTCGTAGGCTCCCTTGACGAAGCGGACTTTGCCGGGTACGTCCGCAAGCCGCTCGATATCGTCCCGTGTTCGCTTGAGATTGGCCTGGACGCAGACGCCGACGCCACCGGTGCCGCCGGCGTCGCGATCCGATGCGGATCGCTCGCCGCCGTATTTCCGTGCGAACTCCTCGTATGCATCCAGGGTGGCGTCGGTCGTCGTGTGGTCTTCCATGTCGATCCAGACGAAGACGCCGCGGTCGGCTGCGGTTCCGACGATGGTCTCGAGTTCTTCGCGGAAGACATCCTCGCCGAGGTCGAGACCGAGCTGTGAGGGTTTGACCGAGATACAGGCTTCGAGGTCCGAGTCGGCGATATCGGTGACGAGCGAGCGGTACGCTGCGGCGTCGTCGCGTACCGGGCCACGGTCGTCGTAGTGTTCGCCGAGAAGATTGACGATGACCTTGACGTTTCGTCGATTGGCCTTGCGGACGTGATCGAGCGCCTCGGCAGGAGACTCCCCCGCGACGAACCGGCGTGCAATTGGCGGGATCATACGGTAGCAGTCGATAGCCTGTCATAAGACGTTACTGTTCGAAATCCGATATGACTTCGCGTCGATCGTGGTTTCGGTCGGTCACCGCATAGACGGTAGAGACGGCCAGTCTCGCCAGTTAACGCCCATTCGTAGGTGCTCAGACGAGAGAGCAACTTCTGTGAGATTGCTTCACAGGGAGTAGCGACCCGAATCACTGCCGGTTAAGGCGTCCGGACACTTCTCGGCGAATATGGCAGTACTCGAGACAGTCATAATCGCGTTCTGGGCGATGATACCGGCGTACGTGCCGAACAATGCAGCGGTGCTCGGCGGTGGCGGTCGGCCGATCGATGGAGGGCGAACGATGGGTGACTCCCGCCTGCTCGGCGACGGAAAGACCTGGCGTGGAACGGCCGCCGGAATCGCCGCCGGACTCGTTCTCGCCGGCGTTCTGACGGTTCTGGCTGGAGACGTAAGCGATATCCTCGGCTTTGCGGTCCCGGAATTCGCTCCTCTCGCTGCGGTCGGACTCGCTGCCGGAGCAATGCTCGGTGACATCCTCGCCTCCTTCCTCAAGCGTCGAACCGGCCGCCAGCGCGGTGCGATGTTCCCCGGACTCGACCAACTCGACTTCGTCGTCGTCTCGCTCCCGCTGACGGCACTCCTCGCCCCCGACTGGTTCCGCGAGTGGTTCTCCCCGGCGGTCATCCTCGTCATCGTCGTTCTGACCCCGGTCCTCCACGTCACGACGAATATGATCGCGTACAAACTCGGCCTGAAAAACGAACCCTGGTAGTTCCGAACGACCCTGAACTCTCGTCGCGTGCCGGAACTCCTCGCGAAACCCGCCGCACTGCCCGTTGTTGCTCGCTCCGCTTTTCGCCAGTTTACGATGATGCTCCCGATGGGGCAGGCGGTAACATCGCCTCGTCCATCCAGAACGCCTCGACGGCCGCCCCCAACGAGGCGAACTCGTCCGGTCCGCTCGGCTTGGTAAGGTACGCATTGGCACACAGATCGTAGCTTCGTGCCACGTCCTCGCTCGCCTTTGAACTCGTCAGGACGAGGATCGGCAGTGACGCGAGTTCAGGATCGTTCTGTATGGTCTCGAGCACTTCGAAGCCGCTCACCCGCGGGAGGTTCAAATCGAGGAGAACGAGGTCGACGTGGACTGACGCTTCCGACGCGAACCGCTCTTGGAGGACGGTCAAGGCTTCTTCACCGTCGGTGACTGTGTGGAACGTTGTCTCGATATCGACCGTCCGGAACGCCTCCTGTGCGAGCCGCACGTCGCCGGGATTATCCTCGACGAGCAGGATATCGATCGGTTCACGGGAGGTTTGGTGGGACACAGTAGTAGACAGCGGAAGTGACGTGCGGTAGCCGGATAAATTTGCGTACCAATATACTTGGTATGCGTCTTGTTCACACCTCTTCTCACACGGTGCCGTCCGTGTCCAGTGCTGATTGAAGATCGCCCACGGCGTCGTCGTAGGCTTCGTGAGCGCGTTCGATAGCCACTGGTTCGGTGATCATGCCGAAGAAGCCGTGGATCAGATCGTCGTAGTTGTAGCGGGTGACGGGGACGCCAGCATCCTCGAGCCGGGTTGCATACGCTTCGCCGTCGTCACGAAGGGGGTCGAACCCGGCGGTGATAATCGTCGCGGGCGGGAGCCCGGAGAGGTCGGTCGCTCGCCGCGGCATGGCGTAGACGTTGCCCTGGTCGAGGGGTCGATCGAAGTAGTGACCGCGGAACCAGGCCATCTCGTCGGCGGTCAGGAAGTATCCCTCGCCGTTTTCCTCGTACGAATCGGTCTCAGTGGCATCGCCCGTCGCCGGGTAGATCAGGAGTTGGTACGCGACGGCCGGTCCATCCTGGTCGCGCGCGAGTAGGGCCGTCCCCGCCGCCAGGTTGCCGCCGGCGCTGTCGCCCGCGAGAACGATCTGATCCGGGTCCGCGCCGAGTTCAGGTGCGCTCTCGGCGGCCCACTCGAGTGCAGCGTAGCAGTCCTGTAGCCCGGCGGGAAACGGGTGTTCGGGTGCGAGCCGGTAGTCGACGCTGACGACGGGGTAGCCGGAGTCGGCCGCGAGTTTGCGGCAGGTGTTGTCGTGGCTGTCGATGCTGCCGACGACCCAGCCGCCGCCGTGGAAGTAGAGGATGAGGGGTCGTTGGTGCTCGTGCTCGTGCTCTTGCTCTTGTTCTTCGTCCCGTTCCCGCCCTCGCTGGTTGTCCTCACCCGCCCCCGGCTCGTAGATCCGGATCGGGATTTCTCCGTTCGGTCCGTCGATCGTTCGATCGGTCACCGATTCGAGTTCGATAGCCGGCTCGCCCGCTTGGAGCTCTTCGAGCATCGCGCGGGCCCGTTCGACCGGTACCTCGTCGAACGAGGGTGTCTCGAGGGAGTCGTACAGTTCGAGGAACCGCTGTACGTCGGGGTGGGGCTCGGCAGCCCTATCTGCTGTCATCGATTGACATATTCTCCGCGGCACGAAAAAGGTATAGTGACAACTGCACCGAGTTCCATACCGATCCATAGCCGTCGTGCGATCGGCTGTGCAGTAACGTGCAGCGGCTACTGTAGCACCGGCTGTGCAGTGACTCGCAGTGGCTACTGTAGCACCGTCGGTGTTTGCGCGCACAGGAGAGGCTCGGGTAGACGGGATGAGAAGATGCAAAGAGCAAAAATAGCGGGTAGAACGGGATTTAGCCGGACAGAACGGAATTTAGTCGGAAGAGCAGGATCGGCCAGGTCGGGACAGAGCCGTCGCGTTCCACACCGCTTATTTCGGTTCGTCTCGCCACTACGAGCAATGACTACCGAGCGGGAGGACACGCAGGATGCACAGGGGACGCAGGACCTTATCAATGCACTCCGCGCGGCCGATGCCGTCCAGTTCGGCGAGTTCGAGCTCGCCCACGGCGGTACCAGCGAATATTACGTCGACAAGTATCGCTTCGAGACCGACCCCGACTGTCTCTCGGCCGTCGCCGACGCCTTCGCCGACCGGATCACGCCGGACGACAAACTCGCCGGCGTCGCGCTCGGGGCCGTCCCGCTCGCGGCCGCGACGAGCGTCGCCGCCTCCGTCCCCTACGTCATCGCCCGCAAGCAGCGCAAGGAGTACGGTACGGCGAACCTGATCGAGGGTGAACTCGACGAGGGCGAGGAGGTCGTCGTGCTCGAGGATATCGTGACGACGGGGACCAGCCTGGTCGACGCTATCGAGGCGCTTCGGGACGCCGGGGCGACGGTCGACCGCGCGCTGGTCGTGGTCGACCGCGAGGAAGGCGGTCGGGAGACCGTCGAAGATGCAAACGTCGAAATGGAGTCGCTCGTGACCGCGAGCGAGCTACTCGCGGATCAGCCCGACGACGCCTGATCTTCCGCTATCCGGGCTGACCTGAAAGCGAGCATCCACACCACGAGTTCGTTTGGTATCGGTGCACGCCCCATCACAATTCTTTTATTCAGGTACGGGCTATCCGTAGCCACGATGGTAGGTGTCCGCTTTACACGCCGGGCTCGCGCCCGCTTCTAACTCTCACCTACCGTTCGCTGTGTCGGCGTCGTTCGGCCAGCAAACGGTGACGATAGTTCACCCGGCGACGGACACGCCACCGGCGTTTTCACAGCGCTCGCACCAACAGTAGCCACACCGACACCCATGTCAGAATCAGAACCAGAATCAGAAGCAGACTCCGACGCAGAAGGTATCGTAGTCGTCCTCCCCGACGGCTCAGAACTCGCAGTCGACGCCGACGCAACCGTCGAAGACTGCGCCTACGAAATCGGCCCCGGCCTCGGCCGCGACACCGTCGCCGGCAAACTCGACGGCGACCTCGTCGCCAAGGAAGAACCCGCCTACGACGGCGCTGAACTCGAGATCATCACGGACCAGTCCGACGAGTTCATCCGCGTCATGCGCCACTCCGCGGCCCACTGTCTCGCCCAGGCGGTCGAACGCCACTACGACGACGTGGACCTCGCCATCGGCCCACCGACGGACGAGGGCTTTTACTACGACTTCGACAACCTCGATATCGACGAGGACGACCTCCCCGAACTCGAGGCGGAGATGGAGGCCATCATCGACGACGACTACGAGATCGAACGCGAGGAGGTTTCGATCGAAGACGCCGAAGAGCGACTCGCCGACGAACCGTACAAACTCGAACTGCTCGAGGAGTTGGCCGAGGAGGCAGACACCGTGACGTTCTACAGTCAGGGCGAGTGGGAGGACCTCTGTGCCGGCCCGCACGTCGACTCGACGGGCGAGATCGGTGCGGTGAAACTGCTCGAAATCGCGGGTGCCTACTGGCGCGGCGACGAGGAAAACACGATGCAAACGCGCATCTACGGCACGGCCTTCGAGGACGAGAGCGACCTCGAAGCGTTCCTCGAGCGAAAGGAAGAAGCCGAAGAGCGGGACCACCGCAAGATCGGCAACGAAATGAACCTGTTCTCGATCCAGGACGTGACCGGTCCCGGCCTCCCCCTGTATCACCCGCCGGGGAAGACGATCCTGAAAGAACTCGAGGACTTCGTCGAAACCCTCAATCAGGACGCCGGCTACGACTACGTCGAGACGCCACACGTCTTCAAGACCGATCTCTGGCACCGCTCGGGCCACTACGAGAACTACCAGGACGACATGTTCGTCTTCGACGTCGGCGACGACGAGTTCGGCCTCAAGCCGATGAACTGTCCCGGCCACGCCGCCATCTTCCAGGACCAGTCCTGGAGCTACCGCGACCTGCCGATCCGGTACGCCGAAAACGGGAAGGTCTACCGCAAGGAACAGCGCGGTGAACTCTCGGGGCTTTCGCGGGTCTGGGCGTTCACGATCGACGACGGCCACCTGTTCGTCCGACCGGATCAGATCGAGGAGGAGGTCGAGCGGATCATCGAGATGATATTTACCGTCCTCGAGACGTTCGATCTCGACTACGAGGTATCGCTGGCGACGCGGCCCGAGAAGAGCGTCGGGAGCGACGAGATCTGGGAGCGAGCCGAATCGACGCTCGAGTCCGTTCTCGAGGAGTCGAAGATGGACTACGAGATCGAGGCGGGCGACGGCGCGTTCTACGGGCCGAAGATCGACTTCGGGTTCGAGGACGCGATCGGGCGCGTCTGGGACGGCCCGACGGTCCAGTTGGACTTCAACATGCCAGAGCGGTTCGATCTCTCCTACGTCGGCGAGGACAACGAGGAGCATCGCCCGGTGATGATCCACCGCGGTATCTACGGCAGCTACGAACGGTTCTTCATGGTGCTCATCGAGCACTACGAGGGCAAGTTCCCGCTCTGGCTCGCGCCCGAGCAGGTTCGCGTGCTGCCGATCTCGGACGACAACCTCGGCTACGCCCACCGGGTCGCAAACGAGTTCGACGAGTTCCGCGTCGAGGTCGACGACCGGGATTCGACGCTCGAGCGGAAGATCCGTGCGGCCCACGACGACCGGGTCCCCTACCAGATCATCGTCGGCGACAACGAGGAGGAAGACGGGACCATCTCGGTTCGGGACCGCTTCGAGGATCAGGAGTACAACGTCGAGATCGACGCGTTCCGCGAGCACCTGGACGCCGAACGCGACGAAAAGCGGACGGAGCCGGACTTCCTGCAAGACGAGTAGCAACCCAATCATTCGGATTGAGCCGTGGGTTGTTGGCCCGAATCTGCAGTTGATGTTTGACGGCGTAAAGACAGAGTCACCGATCCGTCTCAGTGTCCGCAGTCCGTTTTCAAGTGATCAGTCGCAGCTAGGGACGTCTTCTCGATAAGTCATCTTTTTTCGATCTCCATAATAGAGATTGATCTTGCGTGACACACTCGGATGTGGCGGACACTCCGGTTCGGCCGGAATCGACACGTTCCCGTCTGCTCCGTTATCGGTCCAGTAGTTGATTGTGCGTACCTCATCCGGAATGGGATCTGAGGTGAACGAATGGCTCTTCGTCACTTCCCACGTATCTTCGTATATTGTAGTCCCGTTCTCCGCTTTAGCCGCGAATTCGAACGTGGTCGTCTCGGTATCGTAGTGGGAGTTGATGATCGTGATTCGCGCTTTATTCTCGTATTTATACTCCTCGTCGCTGAGCCAGTCTAGACAACCAGCGGTCACAGTAACCGTAGCCGCCATTGCTGTCCCGAGAAATTTCCGTCGGCAGAAGGTTTGATCGTCAGTCATGGCTGGTCAGTTGATTGTCTTACACAGCATACAGAACGTTTCATTGCTAGTGTTGTTTTGCAACAATAGATAAGCGTGGTGAAATGGCTGTTAAATATATGTCTTCTGGTGGCGGTGATCAATTAGAGTACTTCGTCGACACGAACCTCGAACGTATCCCGTTCGGTGTCATCTTCACCTCGAGTATGCTGGAAGCGGTTATACGATTCGAAGCGCTCCGAATCATCTGAGATGTTGAACGATGGCGGGAATCCGATAGAGATATCTGGACTTGTGTGTGTCCCTTTCCATGCGTATGTGAATATGGCGGAAAGTCGGGTATGGTCAACGAACTCGGGTCCTTTTTCAAGCATAATCCCAGTCGTCGCTGGTGGTGTCCAATCTGTTTCCTCACTACCAGTTGGACCATTATCGTAGGCCATGTGGTACCCATCGATCTCGATACCTACACCTTCGCCTGAGTAACTACCACTAACGAACTTGGTGTACGGTTCCTCTTCGACGATCGCACATGGGATCGATTCGCATCCTTTCCATGGTGGCATGTACGGTTCCAGTCGGTCTGGATCGTTCCAGGCTAACGAGAGGACATCTGTCGGCCGTCTGGGTCCAATGTACTGATCGAATCCGGGCGAGGACACCCACAATAAAGGATAATCATCTGGGTCATCTGGGTGGTTAGTAGTTGAACTCTCCCATCCATATCTATATTTCATATAAAACGTAAAATCAAATACTTCCCCCATTGGATTATACGTCAACTGGAATTCAACGTCGATATTGGCGTCCTCGCCACAGTCACGCGGATCAACACAGTAACCTGGTTGTTTTTCTTGATTGCTTGCCTCGATATTCTGTGCTATTCCTTCCGAGTCACTTCGGGTTGTTTCACTCTGTATCCCCTCTATCTCGCCGTCATTTGGTAGTTCTACCTTGCCTTCAGTATGTGGAAATCCGAAGCTATCGAGATATTTGTCCCGCGCATCTAATCCTTCCTCTTTCCCGATTCGTCTTGCTTCGTCCATTTTTCGCACAAATTGTTTCCGCGGGTTCTCATCATCACTCGCGACTACCTGTCCCGTGGCTGAGAGGGCAGTAAGTGTTACACCAGTTGTCCGAAGTATCGCTCGTCTACTCGTATTCTTTCTCATCCATGCTAACATGTGGTTTCAACAATAATAATAGTTCTGGTACCCAATATATGTAAATATAATACTTAAGAAAATATTTTTTAAGCGTTATCTACTGACAATAGTCTATTTTACTCTAAAATCTCTACAATTATTGGGCCTCCATAGTGTTTTATCACCGGGACATAAATATAGCGTCTTAACACAGGCCCCCTTGAGCAACTCTAGCAGGTACAATTCAGCGACCACTATGACACCTACCGGTATCGCCAATCCCACTCGGCCAGCACGGACATCTTCAAGAAGTTGTATCGCCGTCGACTGAGCGAGTCTTGTAGCCATTTAGTCACTGGTGACCCCTCATTCACGTTTGTGGTTATCAGAATCAAGCCTGCTATCGAAATAGTCATACTTACGGAATCGTGCATACCAGTATGAACAGAGCAGAAAAGGCTGCCCTCCAGTTGCGGGCCGTCGACGTACTGCGGATGCTGAAGGAAACGCGGACCTACGACGAACTCGCCGAGACGACCGGGCTTCCGGCCGGCGACCTCAATCGCTACGTCAACGGCCACGTCCTCCCCGGCACCGAACGCGCTCGCGAAGTCGTCGAAGATATCGGCCGCGAGGCCCTCGCCGCCGAACTCGATGCGCGCATCCGCGTCGATGACGAGGGATACGTCGACAACTCCGGCACCGTCTTCGATCAGTCGTTTCTGGACCTCGTCGCGCCCGTCGTCGCGAACGCCTTCGAGTTCGATCGGCCGGATGTCGTCCTGACCGCTGCGACGGACGGAATCACGCTCGCGGCGTCGCTCGCGAGTTACTACGGCACGCGGTGTGCCTACGCGAAAAAGAGCAAAGAGACCGCAGTCGAGGAGTTCATCGAGGCGCGCCAGCGCCTGCAGTCGGGCATCGAACTCACCTACTACCTGCCCGCCGCGGCTATCGACGCCGGCGAGTCGGTGCTGGTCGTCGACGACCTCATCCGCTCGGGTGAGACGCAGGAACTCCTGCTCGATATCGTCGAGACATCCGAAGCGGAGGTCGCCGGCGTTTTCGCGCTCATTGCCGCCGGCGAGGATGGAATTCGCCGCGCTCGCAGTCGGACGGATGCACCGGTTGGCTCGCTAACCTCGGTCTAGGTGCTCCGGGACTCCGATCGCGGTGCTGTCGTTGATCTGTCTCTCCGTTCGTCCGTGTCACCGATCCTGTATTCCCGACGAAGCCGCTACCAGCGGCGATAGTGCAGCCAGCATGGTGCATCGGTGATCCGGATCGCTATCGAACGATCGTCACCGGAACCGAAGACCGCCGGGCGACGTTCTCCGCGACGCTTCCCAGCAGGATTCGACTCGCACCCGTGCGGCCGTGGCTCCCGATCGTGATGTGATCGACATCGTGTTCGTCCGCGTAGGTGACGATCGATCGCGAGATGCCGCCGACAACGCGGTCCGTCTCGATCTCGCAGCCGAACTCGGCCGCCTCCTCGCGCGTCTGCTCGAGGAGCGCATCGGCTCGCTGTTCGTGCTGGGTCTGAATCTCCTCGTAATTGGCCACCGCGCCGCCCTCGATTCCCGTCGCCGCGTAGAAGTCGCCGGGATCGATGACGTGTAACGCCGTGATCGTCGCATCCGGATACTCCCGACAGGTGAACTCGAGCGCGTCAGTCGAACGGTCCGAGTCGTCGACCGGAACGAGGACGTGGCGTGGCATGCTTCCCGCTACGACGAGCATCGAGTTAAGTTTCAGCCCGTCATACTGGGGCCGTCGCGTCGATCTTTCCGTCTGGCTGTGTCCGGTAGCCGAATAGATCGAGAGAGCGTGAGCTGATCGAGAACCGGTACAACAGGCACTGAATCGAAGCCGCCGAATGCGGCGGTCTGTGCGTGCCGGTTACTTTGCGCGGCCCTGCCCGCCGGTGTTCGACGGACGGACCTTCTCGGCACCCTTGCCGCGGTTGTTGAGACCGCGGTTGTCCTTGCCCGCGTTGGTGAGGCCGCGGAAAGCACGGTTCGTGTGAGCGTCGTCACAGATCCAGTTGAGATCGTCGTCGTTCTCGATCGCGGGGTGGTTCGGATCGACGAGGATCACTTCGAACCACTTCTGGCTCCCGTCTTCACCGACCCAGTAGCTGTTGAGCACGCGCATGTTGGGATACTTTCGGGAGACGCGCTCTTCGCCGATGCGCTGGATGTTCTTGCGCCGTCCGATGCGGTTGACACCCTGGCGCTTGGAGCGACGACCGGCCGTAAAGCGCTGCTTGCGGGCGGTCCCTTTGCGAACCGACACGCGGGTCATGATGATGCCCTGCTTTGCCTTGTAGCCGAGTTCACGAGCCTTGTCGAGTCGCGTCGGTCGCTCGATGCGCTCGATTGCGCCCTGGTCGCGCCACTCTTGCTTTCGCTGCCACTGCAGTTCTCCGAGTTTACCGTCGTCGGGGTCCTTCCACGCGTCCTTGATGTGGGAATAGAAGCTCTTTGCCATTGTATTCACCGCGGGCGGTGATGGTTCAACCCGGCGAGGGCGCTGCCTCGCGGATCACATTCCGTCCTGTGGCGGCGTCGTGCCGGACAGGTGCCCGCTGGTGCCCGCGGCCCAGCGAGTTACGATACTCTATCCAACTCCCGAGTATAAGGGCTTCGAAGCGTTTCGAGTATAACAGGCCCGTTGCCTCGTCAGGTTTGCTCGATTACGTCGTACTCTTGAGAGAGATCGTACCACAGTTGGTTGATCGACTGCATCGATTCGAGTTCGTCCAGCCGATCGTGGAGCTGTTCGGCCTCTTCTTCGGAGGCCGTTCCCACGTACACCGCCTCGTCGATGATCGTTTCGAGCACATCTTTCTGATACTCGAGTGCTGTCTCGGACATCCTGATTACTGCCATGAGATTTGTCCTGATAGCTATAGACTGCACTAGGATCGTTGCTCGCTGGATAACGGCCAGCTAATCGGGACGAACGCCGGAAGATACGTCACACTCGACTGATCAACCAGGACCTGCATCCTGTGGTTACTTACGCGTACGCTCCCACTCTTGGGACCGTCTTTAGCACTGTGTGACCGCAGTTTGTGTGAGACGAACAGTTGTATACACGAAACGGGTCGAGGATCGGCCGCCAGAGTCGTCGCTGCTGGCTGTTTTCCATCCGGCACGCGTCGGCTCTCGTGATCGTGATGAAACCCAAACAGCTAGCCGAAAAGACATGATATCATTTGTCATTGTTTCCAGTGGAAGTATCTTATGGAACGAGAAGACTCGACAGGCTCGACCGCGGACGAATCGACGGACAGTGTCGCAACGAGACGGCGATTCCTCACCGGCGTAGGAGCAACGGTTTTGTCGGCGAAATCGGACTCACCGGGAGCGCAAGCGCGTTTCTCGGAAATATCGTCGAGGACTCGTTAGCGTCGGAGATACGCTCGTCGATGATACTCTCGACCTCGAGAGTAGCCTCGAACAGGAGACGATCGTCGTCTTCGAAACCAACGCCGACGCAGACCGGTTGCTTTCACTCGACGCCCTCGTCGGCCAGTTCGACGTGCTTCCGATGGCGTACGCCGAACTCACCGGACCGCTAATCGAGACGGTCGCCGGTTGGTCCGAGGTGCGCTACGTTTCCGCGAACTACGAACTCGAGTACCACAACGACGATGCACGGGCGGATACGCGGGCCGGAACGGTCCAGGCCGGAACCGGGCTCGATACGGCGTACACCGGGTCGAACGCTCACACCGTCGTCATCGACTCGGGCATCGACGGTGCGCATCCAGATCTCGAGGACACCCTGCGAGCGAACCTGCAGTACGTCGGTATCCCCGCCGTGACCGACGACCCGCTGTGGTGGTAGGACGTCGGCTTCCTCGACAGCGAGCCAGCGGTCACGGCACCCACTGCGCCGGCAGTATCGCCGTCGACGGATCGGCCAGCGACGGCGAGTTCACCGGCATGGCTCCGGACGCCGACCTCACCGTCTACTCCTGTGGCGTCGGCGGGCTGTTGATCGTCTACATCGTCGCCGCCTACGACGACATGCTCCGTCGTCAGCGCGAGGGGGAACACGACGTACAGGTCGTCTCGAACTCGTACGGCCCGGCCGACGACGACCGTCCGTTCGTTCCCGACGATCCGACGAACGTCGCTACCTGGGCCGCCCACGAGGCCGGCATTCTCCCGGTGTTCTCAGCCGGTAACAGCGGCCCGGAACGAGGGACGTTGAACCAGTACGCCACGGCCCCGCACGTCCTCGGCGTCGGAGCAACGCACGCCGACCAGACGGTGACGGACTTTTCCTCACGTGGCCGCCCGCAAGACGCTTCCTGGGAGCAGGACAACTACGACCGGCACGCGGCCTACGAAAATCTCGCTGCGCTGCACGATGGCACCCCCGAAAACGAGATCGAAGGACCGCTCGGAATCTACCGCACCGGCGTCGCCGCCAAGGGTGGCGACGTGATGGGCACGCTCAACCCCGCGGATCCGTTAAACGTCGCCGATCCCGACGATAAACGCTACTACGGGCCGATGTCCGGGACCAGCATGTCCTGTCCGGTCACTGCCGGCTGTGCGACGCTCGTCGTCGACGCGTCTCTCGAGGCTCACGGGGAAGCGCCCGATCCCATCGACGTGCTTACGACGCTCGAAGCGACGGCGGTCGAAACCGTTCACGACACCTACACCGCCGAATCCGTCGGTGCCGGCTACGTCGACGCATTGACAGCGGTTCAGCGCGCCGAGTCGGGTGAACTCGCAGGATTCGACGAGGTCGATCTCGCCCCCGGTAGTCGCGAGTAGCACCGATTTCGTTTCCAGGAAGTCACATGCATTGTCCTGCAGCGTTCATCCCGTCCTTCACCCGTTTCTGGATTTCGCATATCGGTATCCCATTCATCCCTCTAGACCACCAACAGGTATTCTGTCGAGCGATGCAACTCAACGCGGCTTCCCGCTATCCCGTCGCGCGGGATGCTACATACCCTTCAACGACCGAACACGGTACTCGTACGACAGTCTCTTCGACCCGATTGCCGTACTCAGGTGACTACTGTCACTATCCAAATCGAGTAAAGCGAGTCTCAGCTACCGGAACCGAACGCCGAGAGGGCCGACACTACTCGCGAATCGTCTCGAACGACCCCGCAGCGATCTCTGCCGCCACCTCGTCGCTGTCGAGTTCATCCGAAACCTGCTGTGGGTACTTTCGCCGGAAGTACCCCACGGCGTTCCGGAGATCTCGCCGGAGGAACTCGTCGGCGTTTTCGTGGTCGGTCGGGACGGCCTGTGGCCAGTCGAAGATGGTGACGCCATCCTCGTCGAGGAAGACGTTGTACTCGCTCATGTCCGCGTGGACGTAGCCGGTTTCGTACGCGCGAGCGATTTCGGAGATGAGCAGATCGAGGACGCCCAGAACCTGGTCGGCTTCGAGTTTCGTTCGCGAGAGTTCGACGCCGTCCATCTTTTCCATGACGATGGCGTGGCGATTCTGGTCGATTGGTTGGGGGACCGCAACGTCCGGATATAGTTCTTCGAGGATGTCGTGCTCGCGTTCGGCGGCCTTTCGAGCGGTGTACATCCAGGAGACGTGTTCGTTGTCCGATGTGTAATCGCGTTCCTTGTGGACCTCTCGGAAGTTCGTATACCCCTCGCGGTGATATTTCAGCGCGAGCGGCTTGTACGACCGAACCTCGTACACGTCGCTTTCCTTGCCGACGCCGAGCGGTGAGCCGAACTCCGAGATCGTATCGCGCTCGACGAGCGCTCGGAGTGCGAGGGCGTCGTACCCCTCGAACTGGAGAGTATATCCCTCGTACTGGATGGTCTTTTTCTCGACGAGGCCGCGTTTGAGACACCGTTCGAGTCGGTACGTTACTTCCTCGTCGGTCAGGCTGGCGAATTTCGGGAGTTTCTCCCGCTGTACCCACTCGGAGAAGCGCATTCCCTGTTCGACCCCCGAAAGGAGATAGAAATCCTGCTCTTCGAGCTCCGGCAGTAATTCGGCGACGTTCCGCACCATGGACCGGGATACCCGCCGTGCACGTAAAAACGTCGTGACGCTGGTTTGGGTTCGGCGGTTCGATGCGTGTTGTACTTGTGCTCGATTCCGGTTCCTGTCGGAGTCGTCTGTGCGGTCATTCGCAAACGAATCGATGGATTCTAGCGCTCATCAAACGGAATCGGTAGAAACCGCCTAGGGGATACAGAACCGGATGCAGGAACCGCCCTAACTGCACGTAAAACGATCTCGACCATCACAGATCGCTCTCAGAGACCCGTATAACGCGTTTCAGTAGCAGACTCACTCCTCCGTTGATGGCTCTTGAACGATTGCAAACCACAGGTCCTCGATTTCCTGCACGAAGTTGACGAAGTCTTCCGCTTCAACTGGCTTTTGGACGTACTGATCCGCATCAAAACCGTGTGACTTGATAATGTCTTCGCCGATCTCCGAACTCATTAGCGCGACAACGGGAATCTCCCGGAGCGCAGGCTCGTTATTCAGTTCAGACAACACGTCCATACCGCTTTTGCCGGGTAACTTCGGCTCGAGGAGGATCAGATCCGGGCGTGGTTCAGCCGCGTACTCGCCGCGTTGATTAATGAAATCAAGGGCAGCGTCACCATCGCTGATGGTGTACAGTTTGTTCTTGAGTTTCGCGTCTTTGAAGGATTCGGTGAAGAGACGCGTATCACCGGGATTCGGTTCGATCAGTAAAATGGTAATCTGATCGCCGACCTCCTCGCCGTCTGGAGTCATTACGGAGTATTCTGAGCGGAAGGTTAAAACAGCGAGGTCACCAGTTCTGATTACTCTTCTCGTCTATCCGTTTCACCTGTCGTGGACGATCGACTGCACGTGACCGACGACACCGCTTTTCAATTCGACGGTCGGACCGGCGGGATCGTCCTCGTAGACGGTTCCGACTTCACCGATGATCGGTTCTCGATCTTCCGATTCGACATCCTGGTCACCCTGAATGATCTCAACGGTGAGCCCTTGGCGCAGTTCTTCCGCGGTTGGTCGCTCATTGGACATGGGCGATAGTGCGACAGGAATTTCGAAAAGGATGCTGCCTGCACTCGCGTCGTGCGCGCTGACCGTCTGCAGACGAATTGTGTCCGTCTCTCCATCAGTTCTACGAACAGCCTTCAGTTGCGGTTTCGATCGTGGTCGCCGTTCTCAGTCGTGATCGACAGTATCGTCGTCTTCGAAGTCGAGTGCGACGGAGTTGATACAGTATCGCTTGCCGGTCGGTTCCGGTCCGTCTTCGAAGACGTGACCGAGATGGCCCCCGCAGTTGGCACACAGGACTTCTGTACGGCGCATTCCGTGACTGTTGTCCGGTCGCGTCTCGATTCGATCGTCGTCAACATCGTAGAAACTGGGCCAGCCACAGCCGGAGTCAAACTTCGTGTCTCCATCGAAGAGTGCAGCGCCACAGCCGGCACATTCGTAGCTGCCGTCTGCCTTGTGATCAACGTACTCACCGCTGAAGGGGGCTTCAGTGCCGGCTTCGCGAAGAACGCGGTATTCTTCGTCGTCGAGTTCGGCGCGCCACTCCGCATCGGTTTCGGGGACGTCAGCCCGGGTTTCGGAGCCGGATGTCTGTTCCTGGCTGGAATCGTTACTCATGGATCTAGAAAGGGGAGAGAGGACAAAGAGTCTGTTGTGATGCCGGCTGTTGTATCGTGCCGAAAAGTGCGTTGGTTAGTACCCCAGTCCGGTTGCGTGCCACGTCGAGTGCAAGAAAGCGTTGACTTGCGCTATCGACTCGTGATCACGTCCGTGCTCTCACAGACCGGGCACTGTGTCATTCGACCGAGCTTCGGAACCTCGATTCGAAGCCACTGTTCGTCACCACCGGGCGCTTCGAAGCCGCAGTTGCGACACCGAGATTGTCCGCGAGTGGTTGATGTACCGGCCATATGAGAGACTATGATGAAAGCGACCATATAAGTTAGTACCAGAACGGAATTTGATATGTGCCGGAGACGCGACCGAACTGGAGCGCTGGGCTACTACCGTCCGCGTAGGGCTATCGAACGGCCCGCAGCGGCTACGCTACGATCCGTTTCGTTGGTTTCATCGTCGGTGCTTTCTTTCGCGATGGACGCCGGTCACGCTGTAGCGGGCCGCGTTTCGTCTCGTCTCATCGATAGTACTAACGACGGACTCAGTCCAGTAATTGTGATGAATGGTTTAAGTACGTCGTCGTAGCCAGACGAGGGTGATGGTACGAGACACGACACGGCGGCGAGTCCTTCAACTGACCGGCGGGGCACTTCTACTCGGGTTTGGAGCCGCGTCTGCAAGCGCACAAGACGACGAAGCCATCGAACCCGAAACGCGAATCGAGTTCGATGCACAGACCTCAGGGTGGGTCGGAATCGAACCCGAAGCGATCGCAGACGAAGACAATCCGACGCTCACCCTCCAGGACGGCGAAACGTACGAGATCGGCTGGGAAGAAGGCGACGGCGCGTCCCACAATATCGAACTCGTCGACGAGAACGACGAAGTGGTCGACGACTACGAGACCGAAGAGGCGACCGAAGGAGGCGAGGACCAGTTCATCGAGTTCGACGCGACCGACGAAATCGTCGAGTACGTCTGCCGAGTGCATCCGAACACGATGCGCGGCGAAATCGAGATCGAGTAGACGCGAACGATACAACCGCGAAGGTCAGATCCATTTTCGACGGTAAGAGCGCCGAGAAACGGGCTGACGAAGGGAAAGCGAGAACAGAGACAAAGAGAGGAGAGTACGACGTGGCTGCACGCGAACTCGGCGTCGAGATCGATCGAAGCGTCCCGCAAGCGGCGGCGCGAGGGGGTTCGAGGAAATGACTGACTCTCTCGGCGTCGTCATCCCGGCATACGATCCCGATCCGCTCGCGCTGAGTCGGTATCTCACGGCCGTTCGAACCGCGCTCAATCCCGAAACCGTTCGGGTCGAACTCGATCAGCCGACCGAATCGCACGTCGAACTCCTCTCGGAGTCGTCGATCGACCTCAATACGTCGCGGGATCGACGCGGCAAGGGCGCTGCGATCGCGGCGGGGTTCGACGCTCTCGACACCGACATTTACGTCTTCGCCGACGCAGACGGCTCCATCCCCGTTTCGTCGCTCGACGAAATCGTCCGAGAAATACGAGCGGGAGACTCCGAGGTCTGTATCGGCTCGCGCCGGCACCCCTCGTCGGAGATACTCGCCCCCCAGGCCGTCGGTCGCCGGTTTCTGGGATCGCTGTTCGCGGTCGTCGCCAGACGGATCCTCCCGACGCGGTGTCGCGATTACCAGTGCGGGGCGAAAGCCGTTCGTGCGGACGCCTGGGAATCGATCGGCCGGCACTGCTACGAACGCGGCTTCGCGTGGGATTTAGAGTTCGTTTCGGTCGCCGACGTGCTCGGATACGACATCGTCGAAGTGCCCGTCGTCTGGGCGGATCGGTCCGATTCGACGGTTGACCCGCTCTCGACATCGTTCGAGCTACTCGCTGCACTGATCACCGTAAAACGGCGGACGGACGCGATTGCAACGAACCGCGCCGTCCGAACGACGAGTCACTGACGAGTTCTGTGTTTCGCACCGAGTGTGGTCGAGTATGTGCGTCCGCGTTCGGTGAACTCGCTCATCGAGCGCGAAGCGGCCGGTTCGCTTCCGTCGGGGTCGTTGGAGCGGTACGCGAGACGATCATCGTCGCGATAGCGACAGCCGCCGCGGGCGTCGGATCGCTCGCCGCAAAGGCGGTCGAAGCGGAAGTCTCGATCACTGCGATGGTCGTCATCAACGACCGCTAGACTTCGCCGAGAACGGAACCGTCGGCGGAATCGCGCTCTTGAACCGGTGGCTGCAATCGAACCCGTCAGAGTCGCGGGGATTTCGATCGGCTTTCGCTCCGTCCGGTTTGGTCCGCTTCTCTCGGTGAAATTCCCGATCGCAGGCATCGATCTCCGGCAAACGGACGCAAACGGGATCGATATCTGCGTCTGGATGACCGGTAACTACGTCGCAGAAAGCGCGCTCTCCTGGCGCGTGTCGAGGTGACGCCTGAGTGCGCGAGTTCCCACCGGGCCCGCAAACGTCCGTCGGCGCTCTCAGAGTGCCGGCACCGATCTTATTCGATAAGGCGGATAGTACTAGCCCGACCGAGTATGGGATCCGGATCGCGTGCGAGTATACCGTCTCGCTGGACCGATCGGTTCGAGCAGCACTGGCTTGGGTTGCTTTTCGCGGGGTCGGCCGTCCTCGTGACGGTTGCTACGATAGTCCAGGTCGTTCACGAACCGTTTCGCATACACGACGACTCGGCGCTGTTTCAGCACGCCGGGTGGTACATCCTGCAAGGGGCAACCCCGTACGTCGATTTCTGGGATCTGAAACCGCCGCTCATCTACGCCGTCACGACCGTCTTGGCGTTCCTGTCGGGCGGGAATATGATGGTGTTACACCTGTTGAGCATCGGCGTCGCCGTCGCCTCGGTCGTCGTCGGCGTGACGCTCGTCGGCCTGCTCACCTACCGGCTAACGGCGCACGAGTTCGCGAGCTTCGTCGCCGGTGCGACGATGTTCGTCGTCCCGTCGCTCTACGGCTTTCCGGCGGCGGGACTCAGACCGAAATACCTCGCCTTGCTGTTCGGGGGTGCGGGCCTCTTGCTTGCAGTGACGGATCGACCGGCGCTGAGCGGTGCCGCCGCGGCGACGAGCGCCGGATTCTGGCAGCTCGGCGGGCCGATTGCCGCGCTCGTTCTCGCCATCGGGTTCCAGCGCGGGAGAAGCCGCGGCCTGGCGCGAACGATAGCCGGCGGAGCGCTCGTGACGGTCGGCGTCGTCGCCCCGTTCGTCGCCGCGAACGCGACCGTCCCGCTCTTCCTAGAAACGGTCCTCGCGCCGATTTACGGCGTCGAACGGTACACGGTTTCGGGGCGGCTTCTCGACCTCGTACTATCCCTCGGATACGGAGCACTGTTGATCCCGATTGGCGTTTACGGGTGGGTTCGGGGGATCGCTCTCGATTGGCGACGATACTGGTGGGTCGGCGCGGGGGGCTCGCTGTACTCGCTGCAGATCTTCCTCGAGATGCAGGGCGCTATCGAACTGGTCTTCCCGTTGCTCTTTCTCTCCATCGGCGTTGGTCTGGTGATCGCAACGGCACGGACCCCGAGACGACGATCGATCGTCGCCGGCACCGTCGCGTTGCTCGCGGTCGCGAGCCTCTACTGGGTCGGTGGCCCGGTGACGCCGATTAAGACCGAAGTCGAAGAAACCCACGAGGCGGTGTCGGTTTCGAATTACGAAACGCTTCCGGAGAAGCCGGACGAAATCGAGTCGATGCAGACGATCTACTGGGAGAAGCGACAGCCCGAGAGCTGCCACTATCGGCTGGGACAGAAACAACGAGAGTACGCACAGCGGACGGGCGGCTCGCTCACGCAGGCGGAATGCGGACGGTGGCCGTTCGAGGATCCGCCGCGGGAGTGGCTCACCGACCGGATACGCTGACGAACCGAGACCCGTCGCCCATCGCCCGTCGCCCCGCTTTCAGGCGGTGACGACGCACCGTCCCGGTGTGCGAGCGGCGACCGAAGACACACACCTTGACGGTCTTCGGTCGCCAACCCACACCAATGACAGTTTCCCAGACCGTCGAACTCGAGGGTCACATTATCGACTCGGGGTCGATGGGCCATTGTTTCGGTGCCGTCATGGAGATGGGCGGCGAGTTCGAAGTCGAGGAGTTCGAGGTCGGCCGCCACAAACACGACGAGACGTACTGCCGGATGGAGGTTACCGCCGGGAGCCACGAGGACCTCCGGGCGATCCTGCACGAACTCAACCAACAGGGAGCGACCGTCGCCGATCCGCGGGATGCGACGATAGAACCCGCGCCGGACGATCAGGTCGTCCCGGTCGATTTCTACTCGACGACGAACCACCCGACGTACGTCCGCGTCGACGGCGACTGGGTGGCGGTCGAGGATATCGAGATGGACTGCGCGTTGATCGTCGAACGGGACGGCGATAGCGTAGCCGACGCAAACGACGCAAACGGCGCGAACGAGAGCGACGAGAGCGACCCTCGCGTCACCACGAAAGTACTGAACGCCGTCGAAGAAGGCGACCTCGTCGTCACCGGCGAAACCGGAATCAGGGTCGAGCCCCCCGAACGACCCCGCAACGGCGGCGGCTCGTTCGGCTTCATGCAAGGCGGCGTCTCCAGCGAGCGCCCCTCCGAGTCGCTGATCGAGGAGATCGCCGACGAGATGCGCGACGTCCGCGAGAACGACGGCACTGTCCTCGCCGTCTGCGGCCCCGCAATCGTCCACTCCGGCGGTCGGGACGCCCTCGCCGAACTCGTTCGAGAGGGGTACGTCGACGCGATCAGCGCCGGCAACGGGTTCGCCGTCCACGACCTAGAACGGGACCTCTACGGCACCTCGCTGGGCGTCGACACCGAGAGCCTCGAACACCCGCGAAAGGGGCACAAGCACCACATCTACACGATCAGCGAAATCGTCCGCCACGGCAGCATTCCGGAGGCCGTCGACGCCGGCGTCGTCGACGAGGGCGTGATGTACGAGTGCGTCAGCAACGACGTTCCCTACGTGCTCGCCGGGTCGATCCGCGACGACGGCCCGCTGCCGGATACGATCACGGACTCGATCGAGGCTCAGAACGCGATCCGTGAACAGGCCCAAGACGCCGACATCGTGCTCATGCTCGCAACCCTCCTCCACTCCGTCGCCGTCGGCAACTGTCTACCCTCGACGACGAAGACCGTCTGCGTCGACATCAACCCCGCGACCGTCACGCAACTGCTCGACCGCGGCAGCGCCCAGGCGATCGGCATGGTCACCGACATCGGCGCGTTCATCCCGATGCTCGCGGACGAACTCTGCGGCCCATCACAGCAACACTCGGCATGACCATCTAGCCGGGACGATCACACCGTCAGCACGGCCAAATATTCGAAGCAGAGCAGCTCTCCGCCGAAGCACCGCTCGTCTCGACCGCAGTCAGGGCGTGGTATTTTATACGAATCTGTAGTACGACAGCTACCTTTCGGCGAGCAGCCGACCCGACACGAGTAAGAATGCACCGAAAACACATCGCCGCCAGCAAGGAACTCCACCGACGAACCGGGAAAACGTTCTATCTCGCAACTAAGTTCCTTCCGCGACGAGTTCGTCGCGCGACCTACGTCCTCTACGCCTTTTTTCGGCTCGGAGACGAAATCGTCGACGACGCTGACGACGTGCCGCCGGCCACCCAACGCGCTGAACTCGAATCGCTCCGTGCGCAGGCGCTCGGGGAAACCGAGCCGGAAGGCCCCGTACTCGCCGCCTTCCAGGACATTCGGGAACGGTACGACATCCCCAAATCGGAAATCGACCTGTTCATCGACGCGATGGCGACCGACGTCGCGACTGCCCGGTACGAGACCGCCGCCGCACTCCACTCGTACATGCGCGGTTCGGCGGCAGCGGTTGGCGTGATGATGACTGCAATTATGGAACCGGAACTGGAAGCGATGGCGCGGCCACACGCCGTCAAACTCGGCGAGGCTTTCCAGATAACCAACTTTCTGCGAGACGTTCGCGAGGACATCGTCGAACGCAATCGGATCTATCTCCCGCAGGAGACCCTCCGGAAACACGGCGTTTCGAACGACCAGCTCGAAGCCCTCGAGTTCAACGAGTCGTTCGCCGCGGTGATTGCGGACGAACTCCAGCGAACGGAGGCGTTGTATCGGGAGGGTGTCGCCGGTATCCGATACCTCCCGGCGGATTGCCAGTTTCCCGTGTTGCTGGCGGCGGTGCTCTACGCCGAATACCACGCGCGTATCCGTGCGCAGGGGTACGACGTGCTCTCGAGGGAGCCGTCGCTCTCGACGGCCCGTAAGCTCCGGTGTCTCGTGCGGACGCGGTGGCACTGGCAGTGGAACCGCGATCCGGAAGCGGTCTTTCGGCGCGTCTCGGCCGTCCCTGCGATCGGGACCGACTCGCACGGATCGAGTCGCGGCGAAGGAACGCCGATGCGCTGAGCCGACTGCCGCCACCGAGTTTGACGCGGCCGCTCGCGCTTCGGCTCGGTCGCGCGGGACCCTGGGGTGGGTACGAAGCAGACGACCCGTAGAAGAGGTCCGCTTCCCGTGCCAGCTATCGTCCCATCGCTTCGAATCCCGCCGCTGCGAACCCCGAAACCGCTAGTTCTTATCGGTCGGCGGAATCGCCGTTCGAAACAGGTCGCCGCCGTACCGATCCGTCCCGACCAACCCGAGACAGATGAGGCCGGCGACGGCCGCGGCGATCCAGTTCCCGTAGAGCACGTTGATCGACCCCCACAACAGCACGAAGCTCACCAGATCGTCCAGGATGAACTCGCACGACCGGATCCTCTCGCGGAGGGCCTCGCGATCGAATCCGAACTCGACGAGCGCGACGGCGACGGCTCCCGAAAGCAGCCAGCCGGCGTAATTCGAGACCGGGACCCCGTAGTACGCACCCGCCGGGATGAACTCCCAGAAGCCGATGGCAACGGCCGCGGGATCGAGGACGAGATCGATTGCGAGTACCGTGGCAATCGCCCCCGCTAGCCTGGCGAGCGGCGTCTCGAACCGATTCTCGGAGCGGGAATCGAGTACCAGCACCGTTAGCAGGTAGGCGTCGAGCACCAGCGGAACGAAGAACAGCGGCAGTGCGAGTGGCACCTCGCCGGCGAGCGTCGGCCCGAGTTCAATTGCGTACTCGAACGTCCCGTAGGGCCAGCCGGTCCGCAGGCCGACGAGTTCGATCGCGTAGGTGAAGGCGGTGAGCGCGCCGAGACAGCCGAGCGCTCGCCGGCCGAGCGTCGGGAGCACGCCGACGAGCAGCGGCGAGCGCATGACGGCGGTGCCGACGAGCAAGAGCAGGGGGTTGTACGCGAGCGGTGCGGGGAGGTGCCCGAGATCGCTCGCGACGAGCGTTATCGCGCCGACGACGGGGAAGACGACCGCGATGGTGAAACGGTTCTCGCGGACGCGGGTTTCGAGCCACCGCTGGACGGCGGCCCGGGTGCCGTCGGCGTCGTCGGTCGTTCGGTGTCGTCCCCGGTGGCCGAGTGCGGTTCGATTCGCATCCTGATCCCCTCGGTCCCGATTTTGCCCTTGACCCCGGTTTTGCCCTCGATTTCGGTCCTGATCTCGATCCCGGTTTTGCTCTCGATTCCGGTCCTGGTCCCGGTCTCGATCGCTCCCGGCGCTCGGATCGGATTCCGAGCTATCCATGGAGGAGCCTCCAGAGGCCACCCATCGTCAGTACCGTACCGACGGCCGTGTTGATCAGGGGGAACCACCAGTAGGCCCGGCGAACGTCGATTCGGGTCGCGGCGAGCACCGAGATGAGGGCGGGATAGACGAGCAGGACGAGACCGAGACGAGCGTCGAGCGAGCCGAACGCGGCGGCGCTCGCCAGCCAGCACGCGCCGCAGTAGACGGCTGTCCACGTCTCGCCGAGGACCGTCGCGGTCGTCCGAACGCCCGCCTCGCGGTCGGGGGCGATATCGGGCATCGCCGAGAAGGTGTGCATTCCCATCGCCCACAGCCAGCCGCCGGCGACGGCGGTCAAGGGCGGTTGCGTTCCGGCGACGGCGGCGTAGGCCGCGGCTCCCGGCGCGACGTAGAGGCCGTTCGAAACCGAATCGAGCGGCGGCGTCGTCTTGAATCGGATCGGTGGGGCACTGTAGGCTGCCCCGAGGACGAGAAATGCGACGAGCCAGGGCCACGCCGCGGTCGGGAGTAGTGGAACGAAAAGCAGCGGGAGTGCTGCACAGAGTCCGACGACGACGGGAACGTACCGCTGACCCCGATAGCGGGCCTCGCGCTCGTCCGCGTCTTTCTTCGGGTTTTCAGCGTCGATCTCGCGGTCGTAGATATCGTTGATCCCGTAGAGAAAGACGTTCGCCGGGACGAGGAAGTACGCGAAGAGGACGACGGCGGCGGGCGTGAACAGTTCGCCGACGGCGTCGGCGGCGTAGGCGACGCCCACCAGAACCGGCCCCGCGAGGTAGAGCCAAAACCGGGGCCGGGACAGCACGAGCACGTGAGACAGGCAATCGACGAGTTCAGATTTGCCACCGGTGCGTGGCCGTTCGTCCCGAGGGGTGCGGACGGCGGGTCCGGCAGCGTCGCTATCGCTGCCGTCGTCGCTTTGCTCCCCGCCATCACCGCACCCAGGTGAACTCGAGTCGGTCATCGGTCACAGTGCGGATGAGGGCCGTCACCGTAGTCCGCGAGCAGTGCGTCTGCCGTTAGTTCGCCGCTGATGAGACACATCGGGACGCCGATACCGGGCGTCGTGTCCGCGCCCGTGAAGTAGAGTCCGTCGACGGCCTTCGAACGGTGTGGCGGGCGCAGGAGGGCGGTCTGTCGGAGCGTGTGCGCCAGTCCGAGGGCAGTCCCATCGTAGCTGTTGTAGCGGGCGGCAAAGTCGGAAACGCAAAAGCGTTTCTCGAAGACGATCCGTTCGCGAACGTCCAGCCCGGTGTGTGCGGCGAGATCGGCGAGAATCGCCTCGCGATACTGCTCGCGGAGTTCCGGCGTGTCCTCGAGTCCGGGTGCGATCGGGACGAGGACGAACAGCGCGCTGTGGCCCGCTGGTGCGACCGCCTCGTCCGTCTGCGACGGGACGCAGACGTAATACGCGGGGTCGTCGGGCCACTGCGGCTCCTCAAAAATCTGCTCGAAGTGCTCTTCCCACCCTAGCGGCAGAACGAGCGAGTGATGTGCGAGTTCGGGAACGTCCCCTTCGACGCCCAGATAGAGGAGAAACGCGGACGGGGCGTAGGTTCGCGACTCCCAGTACTCGGACTCGTACTGTCGCTGTTCGGGTGCGAGCAGCTCCTGCTCGGTATGGGCGTAATCGGCGTTGCTGACGACCAGGTCCGACCGCAACGGCCCGTCGGGCGTCTCGACGAGGAAGGCACCTTCCCGACCCTTGATCCGTGTCACCGGACGGCCCGTACTGAACTCGACGCCGAGTTCGCGAGCGAGGTCGACGAGTGCGTCGATGACGGTACCGATGCCGCCGTCGGGATACCAGACGCCGAGGTTGAAATCGACGTGGCTCATCAGGTTGTAGATCGCGGGCGTGTTCGATGGTGACCCGCCGAGAAAGACGAGCGTGTACTGCATGAGTTGCTGCAGTTTTGGATGGTCGAAATAGTCCTCGACGTGGCCCTGCATCGATCCGAGAAGTGAGAGACCACGCGCGTGCTGGGCAACATCGGGATCGATGTAATCCCGAAGTCGCGGCCGATCCTCGTAGACGAAGTGTTCCATGCCGATCTCGTAGTGGTGGCGAGCGGTCTCGAGATAGCGTTCGAGCGCGTCGCCGGCACCCGTTTCGTAGGACTCGAAGAGTTGTTTCGTTCGCTCTCTGTCGGGCGTCACGTCTACCTGGTCCCCGTCTTTGAAGAAGATCCGATAGTGCGGATCGAGGTGGGTGAGGTCGTAGTACTCGGAGGGCGTTCGGTCGAAGGCGGCGAAGAACCGTTCGAAGACGTCGGGCATCAGGTACCAGGACGGCCCCATATCGAATCGGAACCCGTCGCGTTCGAGCCGACTCGCACGGCCGCCGAGTTGGTCGTTTTGCTCGACAACGTGAACTGACACGCCGGCATCGGCGAGGTAACAGGCGGTCGAGAGACCGCCCACACCGGCTCCGACGACGATGGCTGTGGACCCGGCCGGGGAGCGCATACGATGGGTACCGGAAGTAGCGTGAAGAATGTGCATCCCGGTTCCGTTGAGCGAAATACCAATGCCTTAGTTCGTCTGGGAGACTCGGTCTAGTAATGGATACCTCTGAACACGAACACACGCCACCCCCTGGTAACGAGGACGGGACGCGAGACGAGGACATCCGGCGCGACCGCGAGTCGACTGAGTCGGACGCGGACCGCGAAACGGATCACACGGTGCCCGAGGTGACCACTGCGGAACGTCAGGATGCGGTGCGGGACGCCGTCGAACGCTCTCGAAGCGGCGCGCCTGCAGTCGGGTCGGTCGTTCGCGATCGCTTCTCTGCGGACGAGGTCTTCCAGCGAATCGTCGCCGCCGCGGACGAGGAGGTCACGTCCGGAAACCGCGAACTGCTCTTCAGCGGGATCGCCGCGGGATTCGCGATCACGATCACGTTCCTGTTGTACGCCTCGCTGTACGGCTCGACGGACGGCCATCCGATACTGAGCGCGCTGTTGTACCCGCTCGGGTTCATCTACATCATCATCGGCGGCTACCAGCTCTACACCGAAAACACGCTTCCGCCGGTGGCGCTCACGCTCGAGCGCCTCGCGAGCATTCCGGCGCTCTTTCGGCACTGGACGATCGTCCTCATCGGGAACTTCATCGGGGCCACCATCGGCGCGGCGGCGCTCGCGTGGGGCGGCGTCTTCGAGGACGACGCGGCCGACGCCGCGATGTACCTCGGCACGCACGGCGTCGAAACGCCCTGGTTCGATCTGTTCTTCAAGGCAGCCTTCGCGGGGCTGATCGTCGCCGGCGTCGTCTGGGTCACGTTCGCCTCCCGCGATACGATCTCTCGGCTCGTCGTCGTCTACATGGCGTTCCTGGCGATCCCGATCGGGAACCTGTTTCACGTCGTCACCTCGTTCACCGAGATGTCCTACGCGGTCTTCGCCGGCGAGCTCTCCTTTTTCGTCGGGCTGATCCACTTCGTCCTGCCAGTCCTGCTCGGCAACACCATCGGCGGGATTCTCCTCGTCACCGTCGTCAATTACTTCCAGACGAGCGAGGAGCGCCTCAAATCGGCCCGTTTCGAGGGTATCAAACGCCGGCTCTCGTTCAAAGAGTGGGTGTTCGGTGGCTTCGTCGGTCGGTCGTACGTTCCCCTGATCGACACAGCCGAGCGAACAGAAGACGACGAAGAGGGCTACCGGGTCCTCGTTCCGATCGCGAACCCGCGCACCGAATCGCGGCTCATCGACCTCGCCGCAACGCTCGCAGCACAACGCGAATCCGCGATCGTACACGTGGTCCACATCGTGCAAATCCCGGATCAGTCCAGCGGCGGACGACAGCGCGATCAGATCGTGTCCGAATCCGAAGCGTTACTGCGAGATGTCGGCGATGAGATCGACGACTACGACGTCGAGTTCGAGTACTCGACGATCGTCACGCACCGCTCGTTCGAGGAAATCTTCAACCTGGCCGACAGCAAACGCAGCGACCTCGTCGTGATCGGCTGGGGCGTCAACGAACTCTGGGGCGCGGCGCGCGCAGAACGGCCGCTCAGCGAACTGACGAGACAGCTCCCCTGCGACTTCCTCGTCCTGAAAGACCGCGGACTGGACCCGTCCAGAATCCTCCTGCCGACCGCCGGCGGGCCGGACTCGGACCTGAGTGCCGAAGTCGCCCAAACGTTCCGCGAAACGGCGGACGCCGAGGTGACGCTCCTGCACGTCGTCGATACCCCCGACGAGCGCCAGACCGGGGAACAGTTCCTCTCGGACTGGGCGGTCGACCACAACTTGCAGGACGCCGAACTCGTGGTTGACGATTCGGGCGACGTCGAACGCGCGATCTGTCGCCAATCGAAAGAGCATTCGATGCTCCTCATCGGCGCAACGGAGCGTGGACTCCTCTCGCGGCTGCTCACGGGATCGCTCCACTTCGATGTCGTCAACGAAGTCGACTGCTCGGTGGTTCTCGCAGAACGACCGAGCGGCCGCTCACTCCTCAAGCGACTCTTCGGCTGGAAGTAACGGCAACGGTCCCACAACCGTGTCTCAGTATCCGTCGTGAACGCTCCGGTTGCAAGCGTAGGTGCAATCGTTTTCCACGTGCTCCCACGAGTTCAGCGCATGAGTATGAGTACCGACGAGCAGTCACTCGACGGCACGACGGTCGGAATCTTCATCGCGCCAGCAGGGACCGAGGAAATCGAGTTCACCGAGCCGAAGCAGACGGTCGCCGACGCCGGCGCGACCGTCGACGTGCTCGGGAGCGAGACCGGCGAGGCCCAGAGCGTCAACAACGATCTCGAGGAGAGCGAGACCTACGAGGTCGACAAACGGTTCGACGAAGTCAGCGCCGACGACTACGATGCACTCATCGTCCCCGGCGGCACCGTCGGCGCGGATACGCTCCGGCTCGACGAGGATGCGGTATCCCTTCTCCGCGAGCACGTCGAAGCCGGAAAACGGGCCGGCGTAATCTGTCACGGCCCCTGGTTGCTCGTCGAGGCGGGTGTCGTCGACGGCCGGACGCTCACCTCCTATCCGAGTCTGCAGACGGATATCCGTAACGCGGGCGGCGAGTGGATCGACGCCGAACTCGTCACTGACCAGGGGCTCGTGACGAGCCGAAACCCGGACGATCTCGACGCATTCTGTGAGGGAATCGTCGAGGCGTTCGCAGGCGGGTCGGCGTGAGAAGCGCGGCTCGGTTACGCGGGCGTCAGCACGCGAGCGAGAGTAAAATCAGTCGATGTGGCCTTCGCGGCGGAGCTGGTCGGCGTCCTGGCTGGTGTAGCGCCACTCGATCGTGGCCTTCTCGTCCTGCCAGTCCCAGGGTTCGGCGACGACGATGTCGTCCTGTTCGATCCAGGTCCGGTATTTCATCCGACCGGGAATACGGCCGAGACGTTCCTCGCCGTCTTCACAGCGGAGTTGGACGTGGTTACCGCCGAGGTGTTCGGTGACGACGGCGAATACTTCATCGTTGTTGGGCATACGGAGATTCCGTCGCCCGGAGTCTTCTGTCACACCTTCCCTACGTGGGGCAGCCGTTTAAACTATCGGAAAGACGTGGTATCACGTGTCACTCGGCGGGTGGCAAAAAGTGGGCCATTCGCGGATTATTAGTCAGGTGCGTTAGAGTTCTCGATCCGAGTCCGGATCGTCGAGATCCCACAACAACTCCGGCAGGAACGCCTCAAGATTGTCGATCACGCGGCGTTCGCTGACGTTCAGCCCTTCACAGTGGTCGTGTGCCGACTCCCGAATATCGACGTGAAGGTCGCCCCCTTCGAGCCAGACGCCGAGCGGAAAGACCGAACACCGCGTCGGTTTCCAGTCTTCCTCTAAGTGCAGCGAGCAGAGTCCGTCTTCCCGAAGAAACGCGCAGGCGTGACCGTCTTCAGCGACGTGTTCGTCCCGCGCTTTCTCCTCGCGCGTGACGAACTTCTCGCCCCGAAAATCGGTGGTCGTCTCCGCGAGGTTCGCCCGCTGAGCGAGTTCGAGTAAGTCCCGGTCGTACAGCAAGACGCCGTGGTGACAGCACCAGGTGCAGTCGTCGACGCACTCGAACGTGAGTTCCGGATCGAACTCGACGACGGCCTCGCGGCCGGGGTGAACCTCGACGCGGCGGGAGTCAGCGCTCACGTGTCGGCGGAAGGTGTTCGGCCTGAAGTGCCTTTCTACCCGTACCCATACCTGCGCCACGCCCGCATTCGTATTCGTACTGGTACCCGTATCCGCATCGTACCCGTATCCGCACCCGCACCCGCCGCTCTTTCGCCGATCTCTCGCTGATCTCTCGTCGGTCGCGCTCTACTCACTCCGTCGGTTCGACGACCGTATTCCGCAGCGTCCCGACGCCCTCGTAGGTGATTTCAACGGTGTCTCCGGGCTCGACCAGGCCGGGATTGGCCGGACTGCCGAACGCGATCACGTCGCCGGGGCGAAGGGTGAACCGGTTCGAGAGATAGGAGACGATCTCGGCGACTCCAAACAGCATCAGATCAGTCGTCGCCTCCTGGCGGCGCTCGCCCGCAACGTCTGTGTACATCTCGATCTCCGTCGCCGTCGCGTCGAGTTCAGTTTCGAGCCACGGGCCGAGCGGGCCGGAGCCGTCGAAGGCCTTCCGCGCGGTGCGACCCTGCTGGTCGAGGGCGTCCACGTCGTTCATGATCGTGTAGCCACGGACGACGTCGGCGACCTCGTCTTCGCCGATGTCGTGACAGTGCTCGTCGATGACGGCCGCGAGTTCGCCGGCGTAGGTCAACTCGCCGGTGAACTCGGGGTAGGGAATCGGCGCCTCGTGGGCCAGCAGCGACGCCGGCGGTTTGATAAAGAAGTCGGGTTCCTCGGGGCGCTCGTATTCCATCTGGTCGAGCGTCTCGGCGTAGTTGCGGCCGACGCAGTACAGCGCCGTCGGTTCACAGGGAGGGAGCAGTTCGCCGTCGACACCGACCTCGTGGGTGTCGTCGTCGGCGTGGACGACGCCGTTCTCGTATCGGCCTGTCACGGGCCCGGATGCAGTGTCGATCCGTGCGAGTCGCATACAAGGTGGTCGTGACTCGAGTTTGGTAGCCTTACCGGTTCGATTTCGAACGTGTCGGCCCGATCCGTGTTACGCTTTTGCCGTTGCTCGTCGGAGTCGCGGGTGCATGTCCGAATACGACACCGACGTGCTGGTTTCGGCGGACTGGGTCGAAGACCACTTAGACGAGTTCCAGGCTGACGATCCGGACTATCGCCTCGTGGAAGTCAACAGTCCCGAATCTCCGGAAGAGGGTGACTTTCCCTCGCGGTACGACGAGGGTCACATTCCCGGTGCGATCGGCCTCCAGTGGGACGACGACCTCTCCGATCCGGATCAGCGAGACATTCTGAAAAAGGCGGACTTCGAGGAGACGGTCGGCGAACGCGGCATCGGCGAGGACTCGACGGTCGTCTTCTACGGCGACGGCCACATTCCGAACTGGTTCGCCCTCTTCGCCTACTGGGAGTTCAAATACTACGGCCACGACGACGCGCGCGTCCTCGACGGCGGGAAGGACTACTGGGTGAACGAAGACTATCCGCTGACCGACGAGGTACCCGATTTCGATGCCGTCGAGTACGCTGCGAAGGGCCCATTCGAAAGTATCCGCGCCTACAAAGACGACGTCGACAAGGCCCGCGAGGCCGGCATCCCGATGGTCGACGTTCGCTCACCCGCGGAGTTCTCCGGCGAGACCATCGCCCCCGAAGGACTCCAGGAGACCGCCCAACGCGGCGGGCACATCCCCGGGGCCTCGAACGTTCCCGTGAAGACGAACCTGCGCGACGACGGCCGATTCAAGGAGCCGGATGAACTCGAAGCGATGTACGCCGACTCGGGAATCGACGGGGACGAATCCGTCGTCACGTACTGTCGCGTCGGCGAGCGCTCCGCGATCGCGTGGTTTACCCTCCACGAACTCCTCGATTACGAGGACGTGCACAACTACGACGGGTCCTGGACTGAATGGGGGAACCTCATCCGCGCGCCGATCGAGAAGGGTGAGGGCGACTGATTGGCACCGGCTACCGACGCCGTGTCGCCACGTCACCACGCCGCGCCAGTTCGCCATTACAACAGTTCGCCATTCCGCAGTTGCCACCACACGAGGCGCTACTCCAGCACGAGGTACGTCCGCGCGCCGCGGTGCTCGAGCGACACCTGATCCGTGTCGACATCCACCCGGGCCTGGACGAACTCGCCGATGCTCGCTGCATCGAGTTCAGTAACCTCGATCCGTTCACGCTGTGGAGCCGTCGCCGTTTCGCTCTCGCTTCCGGTTCCGATGGAGCCACCACTTCGGTCGACGATCAGTGTCATACCACTCAGTTAGACTGACAGTACGTCAATCCGACCCGTCCGGGGTGAAAGTGAAAGTGGTCGGTGGAGCCCCTCACTACGGGAGATTCAGCCGGAGATGGGACCGGATATCAGTTGAAACCAAAACCGACTGCGGACAGCGGTATCGACGCCGTCAGCCGAGCGACTTGAGATCGACCTGCCGACGGCCGTGTTCGGTTTCGATCGAAACTGTCTCGGTCAGCGACTCGCGTGCGCGCTCTCGCCACGTCTCGACGGCCGCAGCGTGGCGTTTGCGCCGCTGGTCCGGTGTGAGTGACGAATCGCCCGAATCGGCGGGCTGTTCGCCGTCTTTCGGCCGGAACTGCGGGTACGCCGCACGCGCCTCGCTGTCGAGAACGGCAGCGGGATCGACGTGAACCGCCCCGGTCAGTTCGGCGTCATCGCGCCGGTAGACGTGAATCCGGGCCCGCATGCGGCCGTGAAACGGCGGCGTGATTCGCAGGACGGCCTCGCCGGGATTCTCCCGGGTATAGGCGTAGGCGTCGACAACGTCCGCCGGCGAGACGGCAATCGATCGGATCGCCGTCGGGTCGTCCTCTGCACCCATTATCGGGTGCTTTGACCTCCAATCGGTTAAGCACCGTCGTCCGGCGATGCGGGCCGTTCTGGATCGGCATCGACGCCGGCACCAGTCGCCGGTCGAAAAACCGTCGCCTCGACCTCCGTCGAGACCCCGTAGGCCGCCGCCTCGACCGATGACGGGAGCCCGAACTCGGCGTCTCGGTAGTGCGCTCGCAACGAGGCGCGAACCGCCTCGCGAACGCAGGCCCGCGTCGCTGCACCGACCGCAGTCGCGCTGCCGCTGAACTCGGCGCGACGGCCGGCCGGATCGTGACCGACGACGACCGCATCGGTTGTCGTCCCCGGAAACCCGGTTTCGGCGAGCAGCGTCGCGGTTTTGGCTTCCGCCGCAACCGCGAGGAGGTTCGTCAACGCGCCGGGTGCGAGTTCACGAGTCGTCCCGACGATGACGTTTACGGTACCGGTCCCCGGTTCCGAACTGTCGGCGTCGGTGCTGGCGTCAGCATCGGGATTCTCCTCGGTGGTGACGGTCGAGTCGAGTTCAGCCGCGGATTCGCGAGCGGGAAGCGACCCGCCGCTCGGGTCCATCGGGAGGGCTGCGGGGTTCGAGATGCCGGCGGTCGCGTACGCGGTGACGGAACCACAGCGCGCGCCGCGGGCGTCGTCGATGTCGACGCCGGTGAGCAGGGCCGGTCCGGGTAGCCGTCGTCGTCGTGCATCCCCGCCGTCGCTGTTCGCTTTCTCCTCGCTCTCCCCGAACCGGCCATCGCCGCAATCGCGTTCACGAACGCCGACTCCCGCCCGGTCGAGTCGGCCGACGATGTACGTCCCGAGATCCCGTTGCCCCCACCCGTCGGGAACCGAGAGGTTGTACGCGCAGTCGCTCGTCCAGCGACCGCCGTTCCAGCCGCTCGAAAGCCACTCCGTCCCGGGTCGGCGAACCCTGAGTACCCCGTCGCGCCGAACGGCCTCGTACGCGCACTCCCGCCCCGACATCAGCTAGGGTCACCACCGTCGTCGGCGTCACCGACACTGGCACCGAGCACAGCGAGCAACCGATCGTTCGAGTCCCGGTCCTTGATCGCAACCCGTACGTGCGACTCGAGGGTCCGAAAGGTCCGCGCGTCGCGGACGGCGACGCCGCGCTCTCGCGCCGACGCGAGCACGTCCCCAACGTCGCGGTCACCGACGTCACACAGCAGGTACGGCGCATCGGAATCGCGCACGTCGAATCCGAGTTCAGCGTCGAGCGTCTCGCGAACCCGCTCGCGCTCGCTGGCGACGCGCGCACGAGTCGCGCGGATGAACTCGTCCTGACGCAGGCAGTATGCGCCGACGCGTGCGGCCGGCGTGCCGAGCGACCACGCGCGACGGGCCGTCTCGAGTGCGCGACGGCGCTCGCCGGTGGCGACGGCGAAGCCGGCGCGGAGTCCGGGCAGCCCAAACAGTTTGGTGAGCGAGCGCGCAACGATGACGTGTTCCCGATCGAGCGTGGCCGCCGACGGACGCTCGGTGAATCCGAGGAACGCCTCGTCGACGAGGAGGGTCGTCCCGGCTTCCGCACAGCGAGCGGCGAAGGCGGCCAGATCGTCCGGATCGACCACGTCGCCGGTCGGGTTGTTCGGCGTGCAGACGACCGCGAGCGAACAATTTTCAAGCGCCACCTGGCGCAGATCACAGCAGTCGTCGTACCGGACGAACCGCGGCGTCGCACCCTGTAATCGGACCTCGCGGGCGTACTCGCCGAAACTGGGGTAGGGGACCAGCGCCTCGTCGCCGGGCTCGAGTTCGAGTTCCATCGCCAGTCGAATCGCGGCCAGGCCGCCCGGCGTCGGGATTACTCGGTCGGGATCGCAGCCGACGAACGCGGCTGCGGCAGCCCGGAAGTCAGCGTAGTCGTCGTCGGGGTATCGGCGGGAGGCCTCGAGTGCGTCGGCGTACACGTCGTCGACCCCTGCGGGTGTCGACGGATTGGTGTTCGCCGAGAAATCGAGAATGTCCGGATCGGGGTCGCCGCCGTGGTGGACACGGCTCCCACCGCGGATCGACTCAGGATCCATCCTCGTCCCCCGTTTCCATCTGGCTCGGGTCTCCGACCCCGTCGCCGTCGGCGTCGATTCCGAGCCGTGCACAGACGAGTTCAAACTGCTCTCTGACCGTTGCCATCTCGCCGGGCGGAACGAGCGAGAGCGCACCACCCATTGCGACGCCTTCCTTCGCTTCGCCGGCGCAGTAGCGCTCCATCGCGACGTGTGCGCGCTCGTGGTCGTCGAAGCCCGGATCGGTGACCGTGAGGTCGCAGTCGAGTTCAGCACACGCCTCCCGAAGGCGCGGACCCTGTTCGGCCGCGACGAACGAGGTCGTCGCGATTTCGAGCGCGGCGTCGACGCCGGCGTGGCGGAGGACGGCGGCGACGGCGACCATCTGGGTGCCGCCCGCGAGCGTCACGTCGGCTCCCGACTCGAGCGCGCCGGCCGCGACGCCCGCGACGGTCGGCTGGACCGGGTCGCCGACGGCTCGAATCGCCGCGAACGGGTCCGACGCGCAGTCGCCGGGTTCGATGTCGCTCGCTGCGAGACTCTCGGAGACGACGCGGCGCTTGCGCTCGACCGGGTTCTCGGGTAGCGACGACGAGACGGTCGTCGGCTCGCCCAGCGCGGTGAGTACGCCGAGGGCCGTCGTCGTCCCGCCGGGAATCGTCTCGCCGATCACGAGTTCGCTCTCGCCGGCCGGCAGGCTCGCGCCGTAGCCGTGCGCGCGGTCGAAAATCGCGGCCGCGTCGGGGACGGCCGCCGATTCGCGGATGTCCGTCCCCGGCGCGACGCCGAGGTCCACCGTCGGCGAACTCGTCGGCTTCGCGAGGCCGGCGTCGACAACCGTGACGTCGAAGCCGACGACCTCGCGGACGGCCCGCGTGACGGCGGCGGGCGTCGGACAGCCGCTCGGGCTAACTGGTGTTACGGGCGAGCGCGCAGGCGCGCCGAACTCGAGGATCTCAACGTCTGCGGACGGCGTGTGCGCCATGAGCTCCGGCGCTGCCCCGGCGGCGCTGATGCCGTCGACGAGCGCCGTTTCGGTCGTTCCGGCGGGGAGGATGATGCGTGTCATTGGTACTGGTTGTTATCGATCGGTCGAACGACGGATGCGTTCGGTCGCAATGCGAGCGTCTTCGCGGCGGTTCACGTTGATCGCGAGTCGTGGATCGTCGGTTACGTAGGTCATGGATTCGGTGGTGGAGTCGTTCGCTGTGGCGTCGACGACGTTGACACCGGTCGGCACGAGTTCGTCGGGCGAGGTGGCCGTGTCGAGCCGGGAATCGATGCTGGTGCCGAGTCGTCGTTTACAGGTCTCGGGGACGCAGACGGTCAGCGAGCCCGCGTGGCCGCGGTCGTCGTAGACCGTAAGTACCTGCTCGACGACCGCAGCGTCCAGAAGCGGGAGGTCGGCGGCGACGGTGAGTATCGGCGTCGTTACGGCCGGTCGGTCGAGAATCGCCAGGAGGTCGGCGACGTAGCCGTCGCCGGCGGTGTTAATCGTCGTAACGGGCCCGTCGCAAGCACGGAGATGGTCGCGAGTCTCCGGCGCGTTCGGCGACACCGCCGCGTAAATCGCGTCGATGCGGCTCCGCGCGAGCGCGGTCACGACGCGGTCGACCATCGCAACGCCGTCGATCGGGTACAGCGGCTTTTCGCGGTCGCTCTCGAGGCGCGTTCCCTTCCCGCCGCACATCACAAGAGCGTCCACGCGATCACCCCCGCGTGCACGCCGGCGACGCGCCCCAGCTCGTTCGCCGCACCGAAGATATCGCCGTTGATCCCGCCGAGGTGACGGTTCGCCCAGTACCAGGGGAGGCTGACGCCCCCGATTCCGCCGCAGACGGCGACCGTCGCCGGATGCGGCCAGCCGATCGTCGCCGCCGAAAGGACGACCGCCGCCGGGACGAGCCACGATCCTGAACTCGCGGCCTCGGTGAACTGCCGGCCCATTCCCTCGTAGGGTGCGCGGCCGAAGCAGGCCATCGACGCCATGCCGAACTTCGCGCCGACTTCGGCTCCGATTGCGACCGTCACCGCCGTCAGGACCGGCAGTGAGGCGAGACCGAGCCCCGCGAGTGCGAGCCCGGCGACGGTGATCGCCACCGCGAGAATCGCACCAACACCCGTCGTCGTATCCTTCAGGACCTCGCGGCGGCGGTCGGAATCACCGTGGACTACGAGCGCGTCGCCGAGATCGGCAACACCATCGAGGTGGTTGATCCCCATCACCGCGTATACGGCGAGGAGATAGCCGAACGCGACGGTCGGCGGAGCCAATACATCGGCCGCGAGTAACGGGAGCGCAGCGACCGCTCCCGCGGCGAGTCCGACGAGCGGAAAGGCGGCCGGCGTCGAGCGGAACGCGTCCCAGTCGCCGTCGTGGTGGCCGACCGGGAGCCGCGTCAGGAAGCCGAGCGCGCCGCGAATCGCGCGGCCCCAGCGTTTGACGCTTACGACCATTGACCCACCCCCACGGCAAGGAATTCGAGTGACGAGTTCAACGCGCCGTCCATCGGTCCATCCGCGACGCCGGACGCAGCAGCGAGCGAAGCGACTCCGACCGACGCGACGATCGCGAACAGGATCGCGACGGCTGCTGCCGCCCCGACGACTGTCGTCGCTCGCGCACCGTCCTCGGGAGTCGGCAGCGCTGCCGGCGGATTGAGGTCGTACACGCCCGGTTTCGTGAGCCGTACGGAGAGCGCGCAGGCGAGCGTCGCCATCGGCCAGCCCGAGTTCGGCGACGGCGGAGCGCGAGCCCACGCGGTGGCGCGGCGGAGCGCGAGCGGGTCCGCGGTAGCGAGTGCGAGCGCCGCCGCCGTCACGCGGGCGGGAACCCACATCACGATGTCGTCGAGGCGCGCACTCGCGGTGCCGATCGGTTTCGACGGATACCCGAGCATCGAATCCAGCGTGTTGACGCCCTTGACCCAGGCGGCAACCGCCGCGGCTCCCGGGAGCGAGACGGGAGCGAGCACCGCGAACGGGAGTACCGTCGCCACGACGCCGTCGGCGAGGTTTTCGGCTGCGCTCTCGACCGCCGCACTACGAATCTCGGCCGGCGATAACGACGACACGTCCCGTCCGACGAGTCCCCGAACTCGATTACGAGCCGTCTCGAGATCCGTCGCGTCCCCTGCGGTCGCGTCCACGACCTCGTCGGTCAGCGCGAGCAGCGATCGCAGGCTCATCGTCATAAAGAGGACGAGTGCGGCGATTGCGACCCCGAGTAACGGGGAGATCGTCGCGGAACCGAAGACAAAACCACCGGCGACGCCCGCGGGGACGAGCGGAACAAGGAGTGCGATTGCGACCCCGACGAGACGCTGTCGCCGCTCGTTCTCGCTCCACTCGCGATCGAGTGCACCGACGAGACGGCCGAGCCAGGCGACGGGATGCATCGAGTTCGGTGGCTCGCCGATGAGCCAGTCGAGTCCGACTGCGACGACGAGGACGACGACCGTCAGCAGTTCCATGGGCCGTCCTCCGTGTTCGTGACGGGACACCACGCTGACCACGCCGACACCCGTGACACGAGTTCAGCTCACCTCCAGCGCGTCGAGCCGATCCGCGAGCGCGCCGAGGTTCGGGAGACGCGTTCGGGCGGTCGGTTCCGCATCGGCGTCGAGAAGCAGCGCCGTTCCGCCGACGGCTTCGACGCCGCCGTCCGTTCGCGGGTCGTCGCCGACGTGGACGAGCTCGGACGGCTCGACGCCGAGTTCGTCCGCCGTCACCTCGAATATTTCGGGTGCCGGCTTGCGCCAGCCACAGCCGACGCTCGTGACGATCGCGTCGAAGTCCTCGCGTGTGAACTCCGATCGAACGAGCGTCCGCCCGACGAGTTCGGGGACGCTACAGTTCGAACAGAGGGCGACGGCGTGGCCCTGACCCCGGCCCCGGGAGCGAGCGGCCTCGATCGCCTCTCGCGCGCCCGGTCTGGTCTCGACAGCGGGATCGAACGCCGAAACGACCGCCCGTCTGGGAACGTTGCCGCTGAACTCGACGCCGCGGCTCGCGAGCGCGCGAGAAACGTGCGCCGGGAGGGGAATCTCTGCGCCCGCAGGTGCATCGACGTGCGCTTCGGTATAGGCGTCGGCCCAATCGTCGGGAACCGAGACGCCGCGGCTCTCGAGTTCGGTTGCGATGGCGGCGGCTGGATCGGTCGGATAGTCGGCGGTGACGAGCGTGTCGAAGAGATCGAACGAGACTCCCACGCTCGTGTGACTAGCCCAAGTTGACTTTATGGTCGCGGTTTCGGCGAGGCCGTCCTGGTGGCAGTCAGCACTGGTGAAAACGAACTGAACGGAACGAGGCGGTAATCGAACGGAAGCAGGGACGGGCGTCAGTCGAGTCGAGCGAACGCGAGGTTACCCGAAATGTTCTTGATGTAGATGTCGACCACGTCGCCTTCCTGTGCGCCGGGGACGAAAATCGTGTACTCGCCTTTTTCTGCGACGCCGTCGCCCTTGCGCCCGGTGCCAGTGATCTCGACGGTGTAGGTCTTGCCCTCTTCGACAGCTTCCTGCTGTTGTTGCTGTTGGGTGCTCGCCGAGCGCTTGGTGACGGGGCGGAACGCCCCGCAGGCGTCACAGCGCAACATCGGCGTCCGATCCTCGCGCACGAGACGAGTGTCCGGCAGGCCACACTCCGAACAGAGAACGTATTCGTCGACGTAGGCCTCGACGGCGGCGTTAAAGTCCTGCTCCGAGAACGTCCCGTTGTACCGACCACGGCCGTCCTCGAGTTTGCCGCTTGTCCCCATCTCGCGCTGGATGAATCGGTGCAGGTGTTCGTCCTCGCGCGAGAGCACATCGGCGATCTCGCCCAGGTTCGTAAACCGCGTAAACGCGCCGTCTTTCTGCGTTTTCGCATCCGGAATCTGTAACCGCTGCTCGTCGCCCCCGATGTCGGGGACATCGTCCATTGCTCGGTCGAGACTCGACTCGTAATCCATACGCGAAACCAGACGACGCTGACGTAAATCGGTTCTGCTATCACGCTCCGGGACCCGAATCGGGCTGGTCAGCCCTTAAAGCGAATCGCTCCCGCTTTCGCCGAGCGACCCCTGTTTTTCCTCGTCTAGGCGCGAGAGATCACGCTCCGGATTCGCTTCGTTCGGGCTCCCCGCCTCGCCTGTAATCTCTCCGTAAATCGCCTCCCGCGCTTCCTCCTGGCTGTCGAACTCTTCGTTGGCCAGTCGGTCGAAGACGCTCCCGAGCGACTCCGTCTCGTTCGGCATATCGATCGGTTCGCTGCCGTACTCCGACGCGATTTCTTCGCCCGTAATCGGGTACTCCATCTCGCCGAGATGGCGGTTGACATCTTCGAGAATCGACTCGGTGGTGTCCGCTCGCTGGGACTTTCGCTGTTCGGCACGATCCTGGGCGCGATCACGATCCGGCTCTGAACGATCCTCGCTCATACGCGCGGTATCACCACACGACGCAAAAGCCGACGGCCGGCGTTTGCGTGCTTGCCGTCACTGGACGGCGGGCGTGGCCCCCCTTCGATCTCGAAGGACGATCGACGTAGGTTGCCATCGACACGGCCATTTATCCTCGCACTGCGTGTTGTCTAACTGCCTGCGGTAGCCCCAACACCACACCTACCACTACCGCACGGCTTCGCCGGTTGCTGGCCCCTCTCCGATACGCTCGGCCAACGCAAGCCGGATCGGCTGGACGCCGATCTCCCAACTTCTCCCACCGCTCCATCGACGCATGATCTCATCGATACCGAAAACGCGATACAGCCCCGTTCTGCTGCGAGTTCTGAAACGGGATCGCTGTGTGTTGTCTACCGCCCGCCGGACGATCGTCACACAGATCACTCCAAATCTCCACTACAAAATTCGACAGCAGGCGGTGGCCCCGACTGGAAACGAACTCCACTCCAGATTTGCCGGTCGCTTCTACGAACAAGAAACGGGAGTAGATGCCCGAAAACCGGCGTAAACACCACTACCGGTTTCGAATTCAGTTCAGCGAGAATCCGAGTCCGCCCTCCCCGATTTGAACGGGGGACAAGTCGATCTACAGTCGACTGCTCTACCAGTCTGAGCTAAGGGCGGGTACACTCACACGTAGTCGCCGAACGGAACATAAGGGTTATTATTTCAGCTGCTGGAATGAGTTTGGTAGCACGTAACAGCATGATTGATATAGGTAGCTCATCAATAGTCCTGTATATCGGGCTATGAGTAAGATCACGTTCCGCGCCGATGACGCCCTCGTCGACGAACTCGAGGCCCTCGATCTTTCGAAGAGCGAGGCAATGCGCCAGGCACTCCGTTCGTATCTCGGTCACGAGGGACCAGTCTCCGATACCCGCGCGGAGCGGAACGCGACAACTGATGCCGCACCGGCGAGTTCAGCACTCGATCAGACGCTCGACGAACTCGTCCGCGAACGCGTCGATGAACTCGTAGCCAAGCAGGTTGCGTCGCTCGTCGGACAGCACCCTGTCGGCCAGACGGGTCCACAGGAGCCGTCATACGCCGGCGACGGACGACGCGATAGACATGTCCGCGACCGTGAGACACAGGACATCAATGTCACCGTCTCGCTTGCAGGGCAGGCGTTCCAGTCGGCTGACGAGCAGTCGGAGACGCGCGAGTCCGAACGGGCGTCATCTGAAGACCATGTCAGACGACCAAATAATCAACCGGCCGATTCGGTACAGGGTTCACGAGCGAACTCGAGTCGAAACGGCGGCGGGCAGCCCGCACCACAACAGGCCGACCAGGAACAGGCGCGATCGGAATCGATGCAAACGACGTGTGGACAGTGTGGCGAGCCCGTTGACGACGAGCACGTTTACTGCCCGAACTGCGGTGAGAAGTCCTCACGGCGATTGTTCTGTGAGTGCGGCGATGAGTTCAGATCCGATTGGTCGTTCTGTCCGGGCTGTGGACGACGGACGCCAGCAGCGGACGTACTGGAGTCGAGGTAGCCGTAGACGCCAGATCAGTGACTGTCGTAAGACAGTGATCGTCCGGCTCGTCGGTAGTTTTATTATGCAAGACAGTATTCCGTTTATTCGCGTAAGACGGCCGTCTTACACCGGATGCAAAACGGCGGAAACTGCCCGATGTCGGGCGTCTCCGGTGTAAGACACGTCGTGTCTGACAGGGGCGCGCCACCGTCTTACCCAACGGGGAATACAACAATGGAGCGTGTGACACTGCGTATCCCGAAACAGCAGATCGACGAAGTAGAGCAGTTGGTCGACTCGGGCGAGTTCCCAAACCGGAGCGAGGCGATCCGGTCGGCGGTCCGGGAAATGATCAACGAACAGTACGACGGCCACGGCGAACAGGCCGGTAAACACAACTGGGCCAAGGTGTAACGATGCAGGATATTGTTCAGGACGCCCTCGACAACGCGGAACAGGAAGCCCGTGAGATGGACGCATCGATGGACGAAGACGAGTTCGGCGAGCCCCGGATCGTCATCGTCGGCTGCGGTGGTGCGGGGAACAACACCATCAATCGGCTGTATAACATCGGTGTCGACGGTGCCGACACGGTCGCGATCAACACGGACAAACAGCACCTGAAGATGATCGAGGCCGACACGAAGATCCTCGTCGGCAAGTCGCTCACGAACGGGCTCGGTGCCGGTGGCGATCCGTCGATGGGCGAACGGGCGACCGAGATGGCCCAGAGTACGATCAAGGAAGTCCTCGGTGACGCAGACCTCGTCTTCGTGACCGCGGGGATGGGCGGTGGCACCGGCACGGGTGCCGCCCCCGTCGTCTCGAAGATCGCCAAAGAGCAGGGTGCGATCGTCGTCGGGATGGTCTCGACGCCATTTAACGTCGAGCGCGCCCGCACGGTCAAAGCCGAGGAAGGTCTCGAGAAACTCCGCGAGCAGGCCGACTCCATTATCGTGCTGGACAACAACCGGCTGCTCGATTACGTCCCGAACCTGCCGATCGGCAAGGCGTTCTCCGTGATGGACCAGATCATCGCCGAGACCGTCAAGGGTATCTCGGAGACGATCACACAGCCGTCCCTGATCAACCTGGACTACGCGGACATGTCCACGATCATGAACCAGGGCGGCGTCGCCGTCATGCTCGTCGGCGAAACCCAGGACAAGAACAAGACCGACGAGGTCGTCAAGGACGCGATGAACCACCCGCTGCTGGACGTCGACTACCGCGGTGCATCCGGTGGACTCGTCCACATCACGGGTGGTCCGGACCTCACACTCAAAGAGGCAGAAGGGATCGCAGACAACATCACGGAGCGCCTCGAGGCCTCCGCGAACGTCATCTGGGGTGCCCGCATTCAGGAGAACTACAAGGGTAAGGTCCGCGTCATGGCGATCATGACCGGCGTCCAGAGCGCCCAGGTCCTCGGTCCGACGACGCAAAAGCAGGCCGACAAGTCCCGCGCCAGCATCGAAGGGCTCAACGATGCCGACTTCGACGCGAGCAACAACGTCGAATCCGGACGCAAACAGGGATTCGGCGCGCAGAGCGACGGCGGCCGAAGCGAACTCGAGAAACAGAACGGCGTCGACGTTATCCGGTAAACTCGTCGCTTTTCAGGCGATCGAGTGCAGTTTCGGTTTTAAATACATCAGTGAGCGTCGGCCATGTATGACACAGCAGCAACTGTCGTACACATTGCATACAGCGACGCGGGTGAAACGTACACGCAGCGACGACACCGGTACGCCGATTCGCTCACACGGACTGCCGTCAGCCCCGGCGCACCTACGACCGTCCTCCGTGTACGCCGAGTGCGCCGGGAAATCGGTACAGTAGACCGTCTCAGACGAGCGCGTCGAGCAACGAACACTTCCGACAGACCTCACGCGTCGTCGTCGACCCACACTCGACACACTCCTGAAGGTCCGCACCATCGTCGCCGCTGAACTCGTCCGCCGCAATCTCCGCGACCTCCTCGTAGCCCGAGATGATCGAATGTCGCGTCCCGGGATGGTTCTCCTCTAGCTCGTATAGTAACTGCTGGATCTCGCCGCGGTAGGCTTCGCTCGCGTGCGGACACTCCGTGATGTGTGCCGGGAGATCCTCGAGATGGGCGTAGAGGGCGACCTCCTTCTCGGGAACGTCGCGAAGCGGTTTGGCTCGCGGAACGAACTCGCTCTGGTCCTCGCGTTTCGAGAGCGGGCCGAGACTCGCATCGAAGTGTTTGGCGATCTGTTCGACGTCGCCTTCGAGGAAATTCATTAACGCCGTCTGGGCCTCGTCGTCCAAGTTGTGCCCCGTCAACAGCAGGTCGGCCTCGAGTTCATCGGCGTACGTCGAGAGGAGGTCCCGGCGGAAGACGCCGCAGTAGGCGCAGGCGGCCATGTTCTCGGGGTCGTCCTCGACGACATCGTCCATCCGGACGCCGAACTCCTCCGCGTAGGAGACGAGTTCGTGGCGAATGCCGAGGTCGTCGGTGAGTTCGACGCAGGCGTCGACGCTCTTGTCGCGGTAGCCCTCGATGCCTTCGTGAATCGTCAGGCCGACGAGTTCGATGCGCGGGTCGTCGTCGAACGTGTCGTGGAGGAGCTGTGTGAGGACGACGCTGTCTTTGCCGCCGGAGAGGCCGATAACCCAGGTTTGGGGGTTTTCGGGGGTTGCGTCCTGGGGGACGAGATCGTCGCGTCGGATGCGACGGCGAACTCGTTTGGCGACGGATTCGCGGAAGTGATCGGCACAGAGGTGAGAGCCGGAGTAGGCGGCGTGCATGACCGCCTCCTGGTCACACCGATTGCAGTCCATCGCGGAGAGGTTGCGGTCGAACGCGTATGTCGGTTTCGTCTCCGTGGTTGTGGCCGGTCTTTCGTCTCCACAATTTCGGCCTTTCGTCGCCTCGGTCGCGCTCGTCGGGAAACCGTCTTCGAGCAGCGAACAGTGCGGAAACCCCCTCAGGCCGGCACGATCGACCGCGCTTCGATAGCTGCAGCCCCGTCTTCGAGGGCGTCGAGCAGGAGGTCAATGTAGCGCTCCCGCGTCGCCGAGGAAAAGAGTTCGTGGCCGCCGTCGTAGAGGACGACGTGTTCCGCGGGGACGCGCTCGCCGATCGGGCGGAGGCTGATAACCGGGTCTCGAAGCGAGCAGAAGACGACCGCGTCGTGGTCGATCGTGAGCAGGTCCTGCTGGGCGTGGCGCGTCTCGCGGACGAACGCGGGCGAGACCCACTGCGGGGTCGTCGCGAGCTGGTGGTCGGTTGCCCGCTCGCCGAGGGCATCGCGGTCCATGTCGCCGACGGGCAGACAGGGGAGCGTCGTCGGGACTTTCGAGACCAGATCGAGAAGGGCGTCGGGATAGTCCGCGCCGTAGCCCCACCACGGACTCAGGTAGACGTGGTCGTCCGCGCCGTCTAACGCCTGGGCGACGAGCGCACCCGAACTGTGGGCCAACAGCTGGTACTCCTCGAACTCGAGGACGTACTCCGCGATCGGCTCGAGCCAGTCCGCTTTGAAGTCCTCGATGTTCGTCGGGAGTTCGAACGCGTGAACTCGATAGCCGGCGTCGGTCAGCTTCCCGATGAGCCAACTGACGTTCTCGTGGGTCCAGCGGTTGCCCCAGCCCATGACGAACACGAGTTCAGTGTCGCCGTCGTCGTTGAAGACGCGGTGTCGCATATCTTGGCATTCGATATGATCGGATAAAAACCTGCTCTCATGACACGATTCGCGCCGGTGTCCAACGGTGTCGACGGGTGGAGGCAGCGACAACGCGCGGACACGAACACGGGGTTTACCAACGGCTTTGAGGGTACTCGACCGAGGGAGCGTATGTTCGACTCGCTTCGCGCACGACTCTACCGGATCGGATTCAATCTCTTTCCGGCCTACCGCCGCACCGGCGGCCGCGTCACGTACGTCGCGCCTGACTGGCAGGAGGTTCGGATCAAACTCCCGCACACCTGGCGGACGCGAAACTACGTCGGGACGACCTTCGGCGGCAGCATATACGCCGCGACCGACCCGTTCTACATGATGATGCTCCTCAAGAATCTCGGCGACGAGTTCACCGTCTGGGACAAGGAGGCCGACATTCGATTCAAGAAGCCGGGACAGGAGACGCTGTACGCGCGGTTTACGATCAGCGACGAGGAACTGGCCGCGGTCCGCGCCGAACTCGCGGATTCGGAGACGGACTCGATCGATCGCCACTACACCGTCGACCTCGTCGACGCGGACGGGACGGTGCACGCGACGGTTCGGAAGACGGTGTACGTGACGACCGATCGGTCGAAGCGGGTTTGAAGCGCCGCTGGGGGTAAGAGCGGGAGCGGGAATGGGAACGACATCGAAACTGAACCCGAAATCGAAACCGACACCGAAACCGACACTGAAAACGAGAAACCGTTTTGCGACTCGAGACCCCACTCACCCACAATGAGTGGATTTGACCGCGCCGACGCGGTCGCCCGGCTCGAAGAACTCGTCGACACCGTCGAACGCGAGCAGTTGCCGGTGCCCGTCCGCGAAGTCTGGGCCTTCGGCGACGTCGCGCTCGGCCTCGATCCGGTCGAGCGCCTCGATGTCTACCTGACGAAGGACATCTTGTTGCGCGACGGCAGCGCGGCCGCCAGCGACGCCGGAGCCGACCCGGACGCCCGATTTCGCGACTCCCACGGCATCGCCGGCGTCGGCAAATCCGTCCGCGCCGACTGGGCCGACGACCATCCCGACCTCCTGCGAGCGAACGCGAACGGCCACGCCGCTCCCGAACGGTGTCTCGCCGCCCACCTGCTCGGCGACGAGGACGAACCGATCCACCTCGAAGTCTGCAACGCCTCCTTCGAGGACAACGTCACCCAGCGCCTCCGCGGCGCGAAACGCCGTGGCGACTACACGCAACTGCTCGACCCCCGCGGCGTCTGCCTCTGGGCCGAGGGCACGAAAAGCGACGAGGCCTTCCGAAAACTCCGCGAGAGCGAACTCGCGTTGCCGACGCTTTCGGCGGCCCTGGGGATGCTCGGACTGGACGAGGAGGAGGCGACCGAGGCCGCCCACGACCTCCACGCCTGGCGCGAGCAACAGGACGGCGTAACGGTTCGCGGCGACGTCGTCTGACAACGGGCAACTGCGTTCCGTTACTCCCGGTTCTGTGCCGCCGGTATCGCCCGCGCCGCCGTCGCCTTGAACGACGCACGCACCGCCACGCCGGGTTCGAGTTCGAGTCGCTGCAGGCTCGTCCGCGTGATGACCGTTTGGAGGGTGAACTCGTCACCGCTGTCGCCATCACCGCTGTCGTCGCCCTCGTCATCTTCGTTGCCCTCGTTGCCCTTGTCGCCCTCGTCGCCGAGGTCGAGCGTGACTCTGGCGATGGCGTCGGCGGCGTCGATCGCCGTGACGGTTCCCGTAAACTGATTTCGAAGGCTCGTCCGCCGTGGGTCGCTGCCGTCTGTGGCATCGCTATCGGCTGTCGACGCGTCGGACGCCAACGGATCGTCGGTCGCTGTCGCGTCGACTGTCGATGGATCGGACAGCACGACCGCGTCCGAGCGGACGCCGACCTCGACCGTCGTCGCGTCGTCGGGAACGAGGGCGACGATCCGACCGATCGGCGTCTCGACCGTCCCGAGTTCACCAGTTCGGTCGACCAGGGCCCCCGGAAACACGGATTCGGTGACGCGGGCGACGCCGTCGAGTTCGGTCTGGTGGCGTTCGAACTGCTGGAGGAGGTCGACCGCCGCGGGCGTGAGTTCGGTTCCGCCGCCGTCCGCACCGCCGCGGCGGCGCTCTGTGACCGCGCCGACCGCGTCCTCGAGTTCGACGATGCGACGCTGGAGGCGGGCGTACGAGCGCCCGAGCGCGTCGGCGGCGGCGTGCATCGAGCCGTGACGGTCGATGGCTTCGAGCATCTCGACGTCCCGGCGGTCGATCGTCACGCCGTCGATGGCGAGTTCGGTTCGGTACCGCTTTTCGACGGTCACGGTGACCCCCGTCGCACGGGAGTAAGTGGCATACGAAGACAATACGGAGCCATCAGTAAATCAACTCCCCGTCGATGAACTTTCGCGTCCGCGGGTCCTCCGGGTCTTCGAACATCGTCTTCGTCTCGCCGACCTCGATGATCCCGTCGCCGAGCAACACCGCAACCCGGTCGGCGACGCGCCGAGCCTGGTTCATGTCGTGCGTCGCGATCGCCACGCCGATCCCGCGCTCGCTCGCCTCGCGGACCGCATCCTCGATGACCGCCGTATTCCGCGGGTCGAGATCCGACGTGGGTTCGTCGAGCAAGAGCACGTCGGGATCGAACGCCAGCGCCCGTGCAAACGCGACGCGCTGGGCCTCTCCACCCGAGAGCGAACTCGCGTGCCGGTCGAGTTCGTCCGAGAGGCCGACCACGTCGAGCGCCTCGATCGCCTCGCCGGTGCCGTCGCGCAGCCCGACGAGGTCGGCGAACTCGCGGCGAAGGCGGTCGATCCAGGACTGGCGGACGTGCAGGCCGTACTCGGCGTTGCGTCGCACGCTCGCGTCGAAGAGGCTGGCGTCCTGGAACACCATGCCGATCCGCCGGCGGAAGGCGAGGCGCTGTTGGGTCGTGATTTCCCAGACGTCGGTCCCGTCGTACTCCAGTGTCCCGTCGCGGGGCTGCTCGAACAGCGCAAGGAGACGCAAGAGCGTCGTCTTGCCGACGCCGGACGGGCCGATGATCGCGACGACCTCGCCGGCGTCGATCGACAGCGAGACACTCTCGAGGACGGTTTCGGAGCCGTAGCCGTGCTGGATGTCGACGGCCCGGAGCGTCGGCGTTGTGGACGGTGGCGCATCCGTCGGCCGAGTTGAACTCGCGTCTTTTGTGGCCGTTGCAGGGTCGTCCATCGTCATCGGTACCCTCCGTTGGTGCCCCCGAGGCGGATCACGAGCGCGTTGACGAGCAAGACGAGGACCACGAGAATCGCGCCGAGGAGAAATGCCGTATCGAACTGGCCGTTCCGGGCCTCGACGCGGATCGCCGTCGTGAGCGTCCGCGTGTAGGACTCGCCGTCCGATCCGACGATGTTGCCGCCCACGATGAGGACGCTGCCGATCTCGCTGATCGCCCGGCCGAATCCGGCGAGGACGGCGGTGACGAGACCGTACCGGGCCTCTTTGATCGTGACGAGCGCGACATCGAGGCGCGTCCCGCCCATCGCGAAGGCCGCATCACGGACCTGCTGGTCGACGCTCGAGACGGCGGCGAGGCTCACGCCCATGATGACCGGCGTCGCGAGGACCAGCTGGGACAGGATCATCGCCTCGGTCGTGAAGATCAGATCGAGCGGGCCGAGCGGCCCCTGATTGGAGACGAGAAACAGGACGGAAAGCCCCACGACGACGCTCGGAAAGCCCATTCCGGTCGTGATGACCGACCGCAGAAAGCCCTTGCCGCGGAACTCGGTAAAGCCGAGCACGAGCGCGACGGGGATGCTCAGGAGGGTACTCAGGGCGACGGCGACGAGACTGACGTAGAGCGAGACCTCGATGATGCTCCTGATGTAGATCCACTCGAAGGGGAACTCGGACTGGAGCGGGGCGATCGTCCCCAAGTGGAAGTGAGACAGTCGAACGAGGCAGTCGCTACAGCCGGCCATCGATGCGGCGCTCGTCCGGGTAATACTCACGGTCGGATCACCGAATTCGTCCTCGGTTGTCGTCTCATTGTTCGGTCACGCGTTATCACCACGTCGATTACGTCTCGTCGTCGCTTTGCCACCCCTCGGGGACGTATTGCTGGAAGTTCGGGTCCTCGCTTAACGCATCGGGGTAGAACAACTGCTCGCCGTTTGCCGTATACTCCTCGATGATCGACTGCGCCTCGGGGCTCGTCACGTAGCCGATGTACGCCATCGCCAGCGTGTACTCGACGTTGTCGTGGATCTCGGGATTGACCGCGACGATCCCGTACGGGTTCGAGAGCAGTTCCGGCCCGCCCTCGATCGGCCCCTGCACGTGAATCTCGAGATCGAGATCACTGCGCATCGAGAGGAAGGTCCCTCTGTCCGACAGCGTATAGGTCCCATCCAGGTTCGCCTGGTTCAACGCATCACCCATGCCGGATCCGATACTGCGATACCACTCGCCCGAGGGCTCCCCGAGCGACGTTTCGCCCCAGAGTTCCTGTTCTTTCGTGTACGTCCCCGAATTATCGCCGCGGGACACGAACGTCGAATCGGTGTCGGCGATCGCTTCGAACGCCTCGACGACCGACTCGCTGCCGTTGATTTCGGCCGGATCGTCGGACGGCCCGACGACGACGAAATCGTTGAACATCAGATCGCGCCGGTTCACGCCGTAACCGTCCTCCATGAACTCGTCCTCGAGCGAGCGGGCATGGACCATCACCACGTCGGAATCGCCGCGGCGCGCCGTCTCGATGGCGTTTCCGGTCCCCTGTGGAACCGCCTCGACCGTAACCCCGTAGTGCTCCTCGAACGGCGGGTTGAGTTCGGTGAGCAGTCCAGAATCTTCGGTGCTGGTTGTCGTGGTAAGTGTGAGCGACGTGCCGCTCACGTCCGGCATACCGTCGCCTTCGTCCGATCCACCGTTCCCGAGACAGCCCGCACTGCCGACGGCGAGGCCACCCCCGACTGTCGCGATGAACGCTCGGCGTTGTATCGACATCGATATATCGTTATCATCCGGTGTGCAAATAGCTATGGGGAGATCGTAACCAGAAACCGTTACAATTCTCCGGACCGGCGACCGAACGTCTCTCTGTATGACGTTCTGAAACCGACCGTCTGCCGACAGTAATCGCCGGCCGGTTCACTGCAGCGTGAACGCGGGAAGGTTCGTGACTGGGACTGTGGCTGTGATTATATTCCCGATTCGAATCGCCACACACGGACGGCGGTAGGAGATATCGCGCCGTCTGATTCCCGTGGTGGGATTCCCGCGTCTTTAGGCGCGGGAGCAGGTCAACCAGCGTTGGTTCGCGGTTCGGTCGCACCATCGCCTCGCTTCGACGGCCGTTCGTCCGTCGGTACGCCGGCGGTCCGCGATCTAGAACTCGGTACAGACCGGGATGCCCAGGGTGTCGTACTCGCCGAGGCGGTCCATCACGTCGGGCACGTCCTCGAGCGAACAGGTTTCCGTGACGATCGTTCCCGGATCGATCGTCCCGGCCGTCATCATCCGGAAGATTTCGTCGTACTCGTTCGGCGGCATACCGTACGAGCCGTAGAACTCGCGTTCGTCGGTGACCATCGTATCGATCGGCACAGCGATTTCGCCGGCCTCGTCAGACGTCGTCATCCCGATCTGGAGGTGCTGGCCGCCCTTCCCGAGCGAGTTCACCGAGTTCTGAACCGTCTCCGCGACGCCGAGCGCGTCGACCGAGACGGCGACGCCGCGACTTCGCTCGGTGTAGGCTTTCACGGCCTGCGGAACGTCGTCGACGGCCGTCGCATCGACGGTCTCGACGGCACCGACTTCCTCGGCCATGGCGAGTTTGTCGGCGGCGATGTCGACGGCGATCACGTTCGCGCCGAGCGCGCTCGCGACGTGGATCGCGGAGAGTCCGACGCCGCCGCAGCCGTGGACCGCAACCCAGTCGCCGGCGGTGACGTCCACGCGGTGAACGACGCCGTGGAAGGCGGTGGCGAACCGGCAGCCGAGTCCCGCGACCTCCGCGGGGTCGACCGCGTCGGGTACCTGAACGAGGTTCTGGTCGGCGTTTCGAACCGGGTACTCCTCGGCGAAGGCACCCTGCTGGAACGGGACGAATCCCATCGGCACGGACCGCTCGCAGATGTTCGCCCGTCCCGCTCGACAGTGGGGACACGTCCCGTCGCTCAGGTTGAACGGATTCGTCACGCGGTCGCCCTCGCTGACGCGGTCGACGTTCTCGCCGACCTCGACGACGCGACCGACGGGTTCGTGGCCGAATATCAATCCCGGCGTCGGAACCAGTCCGATCCAGTCCCAGTCGCCCTGCCAGGCGTGCCAGTCGCTGCGACAGATGCCGCAGGCTTCGGTCTCGACGACGACGCCGTCCGCCTCGCACTCCGGCCGATCGACGTTCTCAACCGCGAGCGGTTCGTCCACGCCCTGGAACACGACTGCTTTCATAGCCGGTCACACGAGGCCCGCACCCATAAAATTAATTATTTATAATTATGTAATGGCCGGGGCTATCGACGCATCGTAACCGCATCATCCGAGGCAGGTCGCCGACCGCTACGCTCGGTCAACCCATCTTCGGAACGCCGCCCAGATTCACTTTCACCGTCTTCACCTGCGAGTACTCCGCGAGCGCCTCTTCGGCGAGTTCACGTCCCGTCCCGCTTTCCTTGTAGCCGCCGTGGGGTGCCGGATCGAAGAGGTCGTTGTAGGTGTTGATCCAGACCGTCCCCGCCTCGAGTTCGGCGGCGAACTCGTGGGCGGTTCGGAGGTCTTCGGTCCAGACGCCCGCGGCGAGGCCGTAGGACGTGTCGTTCGCCCGGCGAAGGACGTCCTCGCGGTCGCGCCACTCGAAAACGGAGAGTACGGGGCCGAACACCTCCTCGCAGCCGATGCGGTCGTCGTCGCCGACGTCGGTCAGCACCGTCGGCCGGACGAAGGGCGCTCCCTCGAGTTCACCCTCGATCCCGTCGGTCCCGCCGGCGGCCAGCGTTGCGCCCTCGGCGACGGCCGTCTCGACGAAATCGCGAACGCGCTCCCGGTGGGCGTGGTCGATCATCGGTCCGACGTCCGTCGCGGGGGCGAGCGGATCGCCGACGGTGAGGCCGTCGACGGCATCGCGAAGGCGTTCGATGAACTCGGCGGCGATGTCTTCGTGGAGGTACAGCCGCGAGCCGGCGGTACACTGCTGACCGGAGTTGAAGAAGATGCTCACGAGCGTCCCCTCGATCGCCTGTTCGAGATCGGCGTCGGGGAAGACGATGTTGGGACTCTTGCCGCCGAGTTCGAGCGAGGTCGGCGTGATCGTCTGTGCGGCGTTCTCGAGGGTTGCGACGCCCGCCGCGCGCGAGCCGGTCAGACTCAGTTTGTCGATGCCCCCGTGGGAGGTCATCGCTTCCCCGACCGCCTCGCCGGTGCCGGTGACGACGTTGACCGTCCCCGGCGGCAGCACCCGGTCGCAGATTCGCGCGACCGCGAGCGAGGAAAGCGTGGCTCGCTCGGAGGGCTTGAAGACGACCGCGTTGCCGGCCGCAAGCGCCGGACCGAGCTTCCACGCGACGAACATCGCTGGGAAGTTCCACGCGGAGATTGCGCCGACGACGCCGTATGGCTCCCGGTGCGTGAAGACGCGTTTTTCGTCGCCGGTCGGCACGACGCGCCCGTCGTCGGTCGAGCGCGCGAGCGCCGCGAAGTGACGGAACTGTTCGACCAGCACCTCGCAGTCGACGAACAGCGCGTGGAGGTTCGGCTTCCCGGTCTCGAGACTGTCGAGTTTCGCGATGTCCGTCGTCCGGTCTGCAAGCCGGTCCGCGATCTCCCCGAGGCGGTCGGCCCGTTGTCGGGGCGTGAGCTGTCCCCAGCTTCCTTCGACGGCTGCCCGTGCGGCCTCGACGGCCCGGTCTACGTCCTCGGGGGTGCCGCTCTGTACGGTCGCGAGTTCAGCGCCCGTGGTCGCGTCGATGGCGACGCCGTCCTCGCCCGCCGCGGCGTCGATCCACTCGCCGTCGATCAGGTGCCCGTACCGCTCGCGCGAGACGACCGTCTCGGCCGCGGCCCGGTGGCGCTCGCGGACGGCGTCGCTCACCTCGTAGCGCGCCCGGTCGTAAAACTGCTCCTGCATCGGCGATCACCGGCCCTCCGGCGCGCGGCGGCCGCGGATCGGTGCCGGTTCGAGCGCGGTGATCGCCCAGCGTTCGGTTCGTGGTGGCTGTGTGGGAATCACATGCATCTATAGACGAGCCATCGTCGCTCCTGCTCGTCAGCGTGATCCCTCGGAAACGCGGGTACCTTTAAACGGCGGTCGACCGTGTCACTGCACCACATCGATCCGATCTCTCGAAAAGCAAAAGACGGGTTAGAGCGCGTCGAGACCGAGTAGTTCGTTCTGGACGCGCTCACCAACCCGGATCTCGCAGTCCGCTCGCGGGGACGAACAACACAGCAGCACGTAGCCGTCGGCCTCCTGGTCCGGCGTGAGCGCCGTCCCGTTACCGTCGAGGTCCCCCGCGAGCAGTTCGCCGGCACACGAGGTGCACATGCCGTTCCGACAGGAGTGGGGCAGTTCGAGGCCGGCCCGCTCGGCCGCGTCGAGGACGAACTCGTCGGGGGCGACCTGGATCGTCTCCGTCCCGTCCTCGAAGCGAAACGTGATCTCGTACATCTCCGGTTAGATCCGCTGGCGGAGCTTGTACAGTTCCAGCGCCTCCAGGCGCGGATCGCCGGTCCCCACCTCGTCGTGTTCGAGACTGGTGCCGCTGATACTCTCGTTGAACGAGGTGCTGACGCCCTCGTCCTCGAACGTCGAATCCATGATGTAGGCGACGTTTTCGCGGACCTCGTCGGCGCTCTGACCGAGTTCGGCGGCGGCGTCCTCGATCGCCTCAGCAACCTCCTCCTCCGTAGCGGTGAACTCGGCTCCGCGCGCGAGTTCAGTTAGTTCGGTGAGTTCGGTGTCCGCGTCGGTCGCGGTGGCGGTGTCGGCTGGCGTTTCAGTCGCGTTCGTCGGGTTCGTGTCGTCCGTCATGTTATCGTCCTCCGTCAGCCGCGGCTTCGACGCCGCGCTTTCGCTGGTACAGGTCGCGATACGTCCGAACCGCGTCGTCGATGTCTTTCTCGAGACACTCCTGGTGGCGGTCGGCGACGCGGCCGACGACGGTCCGGTGGTCCATGTCGAGATCGAGCGCTTCGTTGAACTGGCCGTCGATGAGGTGGCCGACCCGCAACAGGAGGTCGTTAAAGTTGATTTCGAGGGGATCGTCGACGGCGTCCGTGAACATGTAGCCGAAGTCCGCGACCGCCGGGACGTTCTCGTACAGCACGTCGACGATCGCCTGGCTGACACCCTGGAACTCGGGTTCTCCGGCGCGTTCCTTCGCGATCAGTTCGGAGAGCGCTTCGACGCCGTGGGTCATGTGTCGGCCCTCGTCGGTGCTGATGAACTTGAACCCGTGGTTCAAAAGCGGCAGCGGCGCGTTCTGTGAGAGTTTGTTGATCGAGTAGAAGCCGCCGCGGGCGAGCAGCCCCTCGACGATCATGTGGTAGACCGTCAGCGCCTTCGCGATGTCCACCGGATCCCTCGAGTGGGCGGCCCTGGCCGTGAGTTGGCCCTGCCGATCGAAGATTTCGCCGAGGCCGGTCGCCTGGACGATCGGAATCCGAGCGCCGCCGCGCTTCGGGTTGAGGTCGGCGAACACGTCCTGCTCGCCCATCACCTCGTGCATGTACACGTCGAGGAACTGCGTGTGCTTGTGCTCGGTCAGGGTGAACATCGTCATGTACATCTCCATCTCCTCGTTGTCGTCGAAACACGGCGCGCCCGCGATGCGCTGGAGGTGGTGACTCGCGTCTTCGCCGACGGCGAACTCGCCGTCGAGAAAGCCCGACAACAGGTATCGGATCTGCTTTTGCTCGCCGGGTTCGAGCGACGACCAGATCTCTCGGTCCTCCTCGAAGCCGACCTCGTCGAACAGTTTTTCGACGTTCCACGTCCCGAGTTCGACCCCTTTCTGGAAGAGGTCGTACCACTTACTCGAGGTATCGATCCGTTCGGCCTGGAATCCTGATTGTGTGGTATCTTGTGGCACAGGAACGCTTCGCCGCAGTTGTCAATGAGCGTACCCGCTCGAATACGCGGGAGTTGAAGTCGCCCGTCTGCGGCTCTTCCGCCTCGCTCGACTGGGCGAGGGCTGTCACTCGTGCGGTGAGGGCTGTGCGGACGAAGAGCCCGGACGGGACACACGACAGCGTGATACGCCACGGCCCACCGCTTAGAGCACCTCAGAACAGGTATCGCGCGTCGGTCTCGCCGGCGACATCGCCCATCGCCGCCGCCGCATCCCCGTAGTGAAGCACTCGCGTCACGTCCCCGTCGAGTTCCATCTCGTTCGACATCACCGACTCGATCACGTCGGCACCCGCGACGAGTTCGGTCCAGGTCTCGTAGGGCGCTTCGAGTTCGAATCCCGGGTCCCGGGCCGACGGGTCGGCGACGAGTTCCGCTCGCTCGCAGTCGCCGTCTTCGAGCGAGAGATGGGCGTACACCGTCGATCCGTCGACGACGTACGCCTCCAGTTGTGCGAGCAGCGACTCGAGGTCGCCCCGGATATGCGTCTCGAGCGCCGGCCAGACGACGGTCGGCACGTCGGCGAGCGCGACGGTCGAGAGCGCCCGTCGGAATCGAACTCGTTCGTTTTCCTCTTCATCCGCACCCTCGCTCTCGCCCGTTCCGTCGACGGCGGCGAATCGCTCGTCGAACGCCGGCGTCGCCGTCTCCCGTAACCGATCGAACTCGTCGGCGGAGAGCGCGTCGATCCGGTCGAATAGCTCGGCTGTCAACGCGTCGGGAAGGTCGCCGAGCGTCGTCTCTTCGAGGGGAAGGTGCGTCAGGACGAAGCAAAAGTCGCCGTCGAACTCGACGCCCCAGCCCTCGCTCGCCGCCGCGTACGCGTCGTCTTCGGCGAGGTTCCTGCGGTAGCTCTCGAGCCATTCTTCGGACGGAAACCAGTCAACCATGCGTGTACGCACTGCAGACGATCGCTTCAGCGTTCGTCCGGGGATCCGAGGGGGTATATATGGTCTCCCAGGTGCGAGACTCGCAATGAAAGCAGCGAACGACAGCTCCGGAAACCGTCCGTGATAAACCCCCTCGCATCCCCGGAGAAATCACAACAAGAGTTCACAATGAGCACAGTTCTAGATCGGGTCCACCGTGGCCCGGAAACCCAGATGAGCACGCAACAACGCCGACCGATCGAACAGTACTTCCCGACGGAGCCGTGGCTCGAGCAGTACCGCGCGGCGATCGACGAAAACGACGCCTACGCCGACCACTCGGCCGGCTGGGGCGTCGACTTCGACGGCTCGTTCGTCTTCCAGATCGAGGCCGTTCCGCTCGACTCCACGACGGTCGCCGACCTCCCGTCCGAACTCGTCGAGGCGGTCGAGAACGACCTCTCCGCGCTCTCCGACGACCGATTCGAAGCGATTCTCGAGAAAGCGCCGGCAGCTGATCGCGAGCGTATCGAGTCCCGCAACGGTTCGATCGAGGAGCGCGTTACCGCCGAGGTTCGGGAAACGACGATGGCGGGGCTTCCCGACCGTACCTGGCCGGCGCTCCGGACGGAACTGCCGACCATCCTCGACGAACTGATAACCCAACTCGAGGAGAACGTGGCCGACGACGGCACGATCTACGCGTATCTCGAACTCTACGACGGCGAGTGCGAATCGGTGGACACGATGCTCGACCTCGACGACCGAGAGCACGGCTTTCGGCTCATCGGCGACTACGACACCTGGACTGACCTCGTCCGCGGCGAGGGCGACGTCATCAACATGCTGATGTCCGGCGAGTTCGAGATCGACGGCGACATGCAGAAGATCCTGCAGTACTCCGACGCGGCGGTCGATCTCGCGGAGATTGCCGCCGACGTCGACACGCGATTCATCTTCTGAGCCGGAGACGCGCCTCGTGCGTTTAGGACTCGAGAATCAGCCCGTACACCAGCCCGATCGTCCCCCCGTAAATCGCCCACGCGAGGACGCCGACGACGCCGGCGACCGTGGCGTTCGAAAACGGCGTCGAGACGCCCATCGCGACCGGGAGCCAGCCCGGGACGAGAAACAGGACACCGACCGCACCCACGACGATCCCGTATCCGTTCCCGAGCGCGAACGTCGTCGTCGCGAGTGCGGATCGCTTGAGAAGCGGCGTGAGGAGCCGCCGCAGGGGCTCGTTACGGCTCGAGAGCGCCATCACCGTCCCGACGAACGAATCGATCGACCGCGAGACGACCAGGCTAAACGGAAGCGCGAACAGCACGCCCAGCGCGAACATCGCGATCCAACCGCCGTCTAACGTCGGCGAGCCGAAGCCCCCGCCGACCCGTCTGATCGCGTCAGTATCGTACAGCTGGAGCACCAGCGCCGCCTGAAATCCACCCGCGAGACCGCCCGCGACGGCGGCCTCGATCTCCCGTACGCTGAACTCGAGGGACGCGAGCCACTCGTCGATCGAGTTCAGGACGATGCGATACGGCGGCTCCACAGCGTCGGTCGAGGCGGTCGGGGCGGTCGTATCGGCGTTAGAACTCGATCCGGCGTCGTGACCGGCACTGGTGTCTCCATCTGCCATACCCTGCTATCGTGTTCGACGGTACCGCGCCTCAGTATTGTTCCGCGTATCCGGGGTCGTTTATACGGTGCAGTCCGGTTCCGGATCGGCCCAAAACGTGTCGATCGGCGATTCTCACACAGAGTCGCCCGCACTGGTTCGATAGCTTGCCGGACGGCTTCGACCGTCGGACCGCCGCGAGTGCCGGCCCACGACCGCAATCGTTTACTATCGGGATGTGGGCCCGAGAAGGTATGGACGAACTATTCGCACAGGATCTCGGCGGAAAGACCATCGTCGGAACCGACGGCACCGCGTTCGGCACGCTCCACACCATTACGATCGAACCCAAGTCCGGCGCGCTCCGCGATCTCGTCGTCGATCCCGGCGACCACTCCCCCTCGTCGATCACGCCTCGCACCGACGACGACCGGCTGCGAATCCCCGTCAGCCGGATCAAGCGAGTGAGCGACCAAATCGTCGTCCGCCCCGATGACGACCGCGGGCGGTGACGGGGGATTGACGACGATCATACTGCCGGACAAAACTATTCACACGTCGGTCGCATTCGAACGGTCGTCGCCACAAGCGACGATCCGTGAGACGCGATCGAGTGNCACGTCGGTCGCATTCGAACGGTCGTCGCCACAAGCGACGATCCGTGAGACGCGATCGAGTGTTCACTGACTTTTGTCCGGCAGTATCAGTACGCGCTCATTCCGGTCAGTTCCTTGCCGACGATGAGCTTCTGGATCTCGGTCGTTCCGTCCGGGATCGTCATTACCCGGGCGTCGCGGTAGTACCGCTCCATCCGGTTTTCGAGATCGAGCCCCGCGGCACCGAGAACCTGGAGCGCGTCGCTCGTCGCTTCGATCGACTGCTCGCAGGCGTAGCCCTTTGCGAGCGACGAGAGCAGTCGGGCGTCGGAGTCGCCATCGACGAGCGCTTCGGCGGCGCGCCGCGAGATGCCTCTCGAGGCTTCGATCGCCGCCCGAACGTCGTAGAGTTTCTCCTGCACCAACTGGTGCTGCGCGATCGGGTCGCCGAACGTCTCCCGTTCTTGGGCGTAGGCGAGCGCGTCGTCGAACGCGGCCTGCATGATCCCGACGGCCATGAATGCCATTCCCGTCCGCATGAACGAGAACATCACGTTCAACGGCTTGTGCTCGAAGAAGAGCTGACTGACGCTCTCCGGGAACGGGACGATTTCGGAGATGTCGTAGCCGTCGGCGATGGCGTCGCCGAAGATCGTCGAAAAGCGGTTCTCGACCGGAACGCGAACGTCGTCGAAGACCATGCGGCCGTTCGGGACGCCCTTCCAGCCCAGTTTGTTCATCTCCTCGGTCTCGAAGTCGGCGTTTGCCCGGTCGACCAGGAACATGTCCTGGACGTCCTCGGAGGCGTCGCGAGCGATAACAAGCGCGACGTCGGCGATCTGGGCGTTTCCGACCCAGACTTTCTCGCCGTTCAGCACGAACTCCTCGCCGTCCTTGCGCGCGACGGTGTTCGGGTGGGCCGTATCGCTGCCGCCTTCGGGTTCGGTCACCGCAAGACAGCCGATACACCGATTCTCTTCGAGTTTCGGGAGCATCGCCTGTCGCGTCTCGTCGGCCGCAAACCGGACGAACAGCGCCGGAAACGACATCTGCAGGGCGACGTTCAAACTCGGCCAGACGCGGCTGATCTCCTCCGAGGCGATGACGAACCGCCAGACATCCCCGAAGTATCGGTGGACCGTATCCGGTGTAAAGCCGATCCCGAGTTCTTCCAGATCCTCGAGGTAGCCCACGAGTTCGTCTCGGGTCATCGGCCCGTTGCGATCCGCCTCGTCGACGATCGGCTCGATTTCGGTCTCGAGGTACGTTCGGAGGTCGTCGCGAAACGTCGTCTGGTCGTCGGTCAGGCGCATTTATGACTCCGCGGATGCGGGAACCTGGTCAGACAGCGAGTTCATGATCGGTGCGAGGCGGGTGCCCTTGTGGACCGGGCCGTCCATCTGGTACTGCTGTTGCATGAACCCCTGAATCGGATCGACACGGCCGACGATGAGCCCGACGAGCGTGTCCGCCGGGCCGGTGATCTCGAGCATCGGGTCGTCGAGCGTGCCCGCCCCGCCGGTCATCGTCTGCTCGGTTCCGTCGACCTCGAGGTGGCCAGCCATCGGGCAGTCGTCGGCCTCGAAGGTGACGGTGATGTCGTCGTCGATGCTCTCTTTCACCTCGGGTGAACTCTCGACGAGGACGTTCATGCCGGCCCAGAGCAGTTCCTGGAACTGATCCGCGGTCTCGGGGTTCTCGGAGACGAACGACGCGATGTCCATCGTCTCCATCCGCGCTACCACGCGGCCGAACGTCTCTGGGTGCTCGCGGACGAGATCCTCGGTCTGGCCCTCCATTCGGCCGAGCAGTTCCGGGAGATCGTCTTCGAGTTCGTCGTCGGATTGCTCGAGCGATTCGTCGATGTCCTGAATCAGGTCGGTGTCGGTCATGGGTATCGATTCGGGCTCACCGCGCGGATGAGTCCCGCTGGTAGTGAATAGGGAACACCCGACGAACAGTGTGATCCGTGGAATGCGCGGACATTTATAACGGTCCGTGCGACGGTCGGCGAGCGGTCAGTTGTTTCGGGAGCGACTGTCGCCGGACGGGTGTCGGAGATCGTACTTCCAAAGCCGGTCCGTCCCCGGCAGGTGGCTCCCGCCGACCTCGACGACCCCGTGTTTGGTCGCGAGGAGGTAGACGAACAGGGCTCCGAAGAACGTCGCCGGCGTCAACACGAGATGCCACCATAGCGACGATTCGATCTCGTACCCGTTTGCGACGAGCAGTTCGCCGATCGTTTCCAGTGCGAACAACACCGCAGGGTGGACGACGTAGACGCCGACGGCGTACTTTCCCCACGACGGTAACGAGGTCGACCGCCCGAGGGACGGTCGCGAGAGGAGAAACGCGAACAGCGAGAGCGTGACCAGTACGGTGACGACCGAGTAACTGGCTGTGTAGACGCCGTGTGCGAACGTCTCGTCGCCCACGACGTACCCCAGGACGTAGCGTTCGCCGACGTGGAGCGCGCTGAAGAGGACGGTCGCTCCGAGATAGCGCCTGCTCCACTCGGGGGCCGGCTGCCAGTCCCGCGAGGCGATGTAATACCCGAGACTCGTATAAAAGAACCCGAAGAACAACGCATCCCTGATCTCGAACGGCACGTCCACGAACATCGTGTAGCTCGCCCCGAGCAGCCCGACGACGTGGAACGAGACCGAGATCGGCAACAGGTACGACGTTTTGTCCGCGAGCACGAACAGACAGATCAATCCGAGCGAAACCAGGAGCGCCGGGAGAAACCACAGGATTTCCGACACGGAATTGCCGTAGTAGAACAACGCCACCGGCGACGTGAACTCGGCCAACTTGCCGACGACGCTGGCCGTGACAGCCTGATCGTGGATCCCGGCGCGCGCGGCGGTTCCCGCGAGAAAAACCGGTGCGGAAAGCAACAGCCCGAACACATAAATCGAGGCGATCGTTGTCGCTCGTTTCACGAAGTAGCTGACGGGATCGCGATTCGCCGTCTTCCGGGCGAAAAAGTACCCCGACGTCACGAAGAAAAACGGGACTGCGAATCTCGCCGAGCTGTCGATTGCGAAATTTATCATATTTCCATATATAGTAATATTCCTGAATAGATCTGTGTGAATGGCGACAACGAACAGCATCGCAATTATCCGCATCGAATCGATACTATGGATTCGTTCGCCCATAACCCGGCCAACCACATTTCTACCTATGATCCTTTTGCCTCAGGTAAACGGTTCGTCGACTTGTAATTTTGTCATCTATAGAATCATTCTGTGTATATTAAAGATATATGATATTCACCCTGGCAGCTGCATCGTGCGACAAACCGATTACTGAACTCGACTCGAGTTCAGCACGAATCGAGAGCAGTCGCTGAGACGGACTGCTGGCAATCAGTTTCGGCACATCCACGACCCGGTCCTGGGTTGTGTCGGGAAACCGGGACAGCAGATCGACTTGAAACGACTCAGGTGTCTGCTTCGGCTGCTGTGCCCTCCCGAAGCGCCTGCTTGTCCGTCTTTCCGATATCAGTGAGCGGGATCGACTCGACGAACGTCACCGTCGACGGGAGGGCCTGTCGTGGCACCGTACCCTCGAGATGGTCGCGAACGTCCTGTTCGGTTACGTCCGCATCCGGTTCCGATTCGATGAAGATGTGGACGCGCTCGCTGCCCGGCCGCTCCGGATCGGGGACGCCGACCGTGGCCGGTCGTTCGACGCCCTCGAGACCGTAGAGGATCTCGTCGACTTCCTCGGAGTAGACCTTCAACCCCGAGACGTTGATCATGTTCTTGATGCGGTCGACGACGTAGAATCGACCGCTTGCGTCGACTTTCGCGATGTCTCCCGTGGCGACGTATCCCTCCTCGTCGAACGGGTCTCTCTCCTCGTCGAGATATCCGGCCATCCGTTGTGGCCCCTTCACGAGGAGTTCGCCCTCGAGTTCGTCGTCGACGGCGCGGTCGATCGGAATCGCCTCGCCGGAGTCGATATCGCGGAGTTTGACGCTCGTATCGGGGACCGGAATTCCGATGGTCGGATGGTCCAACCCGTCCTCGCTCTCACCGCCGGCGAGGAGTTCGTAGAGCCCGTGTACGTCGAAGTGGGTGATCGGGGACATCTCCGAGAGGCCGTAGCCCTGGGACACGCCGCCGGCCTCGCGTTCGAACTGCGACTTCGTCTCGACCGCGAGGGGAGCGGAGCCGGAGATGCCGACGACCGAGGAGGCGACCTCCTCGTCGACCAATTCCATGAACTGGGTCGGCACGCCGAGCATGAGCAGCGGTTCGTGGCGCTCGACCAGGTCGCGCATCTGCACCGTATCCCTGGCGTCGGGAACGACCAGCATGTCGAGGCCGAGTTCGAGCAGGCTGTTCGTGATCGAGTAGCCGTAGGCGTGATACATCGGCAGCGCCATCACGGCCGCCTCGCTGCCGCGCATCGCCGCTGCTAACTGGGACTGCACGGCGACGCCCTGGAGCGCGTTCGCCACCAGATTCCGGTGGGTCAGCAGACACCCCTTCGGCAAGCCGGTCGTCCCGCCCGTAAACAACAGCGTGTGCACGTCCGTTTCGACGCTGAACTCGACGGTGGGCGGGTCCGGTTCCGTCGCGTCGATGACCGGGCGGAGCCATTCGGCTCCGTCGATCGTCTCTCGCTCGCCCTCGTCCGGCGGGTCCGCCGAGTAGTCCTCGAGCGACGTGAGGAGCACGTGCTCGAGTTCGAGTTCAGTTTGGAGCGACCGGATGAGATCGAGGTGTTTGTCGTGGCCGATCAGTACGTCGGGATCGCCTTGCTCGAGTCGGTAGACGAGGTCGTCCTCGGCGTCGAGGAAGTCGTTCGGGATGTGGACGCCGCCGGCCCGCGAGATGGCGTTGGTGGCGACGACGAACTGGACGGATGTCGGGAGGATCGTTGCGACTCTGTGACCCTTCTCGATGCCGCGCTGGCGCAGCGCCGTCGCCAGTCGGTCGACGTCCTCGCGGATGTCGGGGTAGGGGAATCGTTGGCCTAACTGGACGATTCCCTGCGCTGGATGCTCCTCTGCAGCGTCGTACAGGAACTGATGAACCGGTTCGTCGGGATAGGGTTCGAGCGATTCGGGGATGCCGAACCGTTCGTACGCCGCCGTCCAGGGTGTCGCGTCTCGGGACATTCGGTCACGCTATCACCCCTGCGTTGCTAAAGCGTACTCGCTGGGATACGCGGTCGTTGAAGACCGAAGCGGGACACGGCCGCGGTCGGATAGTCGTGCGAGGATCCGTAGCCGATCGACTGCTCGGTACCGGCCTCTCCACTGATATAAATCGCCTGCGATCCGTCGAAAAACGCCCTTCGTCGTTGCCGGTGGTGCTCACCGTATGGATTTCGGACTGGACGAGAAGACCGCTCTCGTGACGGGAGCGGGCGGACGCATCGGCAGCGTCGACTGCGAAACACTCGCCGCGGAAGGGGCAGAGGTGATCGCGCTGGACGTCGACACCGACGCGGCGCAGACCGTCGTCGACGACATCGAAGACGCCGGCGGGACGGCGCGCACGCTCGAGTGCGACCTGACCGATCGCGACGCGGTCGCGGAGACGATTTCGGCGGTCGACGAGGACACTGGCGGGATCGACGTGCTGATCAACAACGCGGGACTGGTCGACGCCCGCGACAAGGTCGAGGACTTCGACGACGAGATCTGGGACCGCGACGTGGCGGTCAACCTGACGGGAACCTACAACGTCACCCGCGCCGTCTATCCGGGGATGAAAGAGCGCGGATGGGGCCGCATCGTCACCATGTCCTCGGTCGCCGGCTGGCACGGCGGCTTCGGACAGGCGTCGTACTCGGCGACGAAGTCGGCGCTGATCGGCTTCGGCAAGACGCTTGCCTTAGAGGGCGCACAGCACGGTATTACGAGTAATGTCGTCGCCCCGAGTATCGTCGTCGGCGCGCTCGCAGATCTGCCCCTCGAGCAGCTCGAACAGGTCGACGAACACTTCGCTCGAATCGCCGAGGCAACCCCGATGCGACGACTCGGCCGGGAGGAAGACGTCGCGAACCTGATCGCGTACCTCTGCTCGGAGCAGGCCGATTACGTCACCGGACAGGTCGTCGGCGTCACCGGCGGTGTCGACCTCTTTACGTTCTGAGAGAGAGTGAGAGTGAGTGAGTGAGAGCGTTGACGCCGCGTCGCGTCGAGTTCAGCCATCACGGAACGATCTGAGCCAGCAGTTTCGCCTCGATCTTTCGCAGGTGCCCCCCAACCGTTCCGCCAGTACAGCCGAGTTCGTCGCCGATATCCGCGTGAGTCACCTCGCGCGGCACGTTGTAGTAGCCCATATCGACTGCGGTCTCGAGAATCTCCTGCTGTCGCTCGGTGAGCTGTGAAAACAGCCGATCCGTGTTCGGCTCGTAGGTCCCCGTCTTGAGGAGTTTGATCCGAATCCCGTCGGGAACGTCCGGAATCGCCTGCTGAAAGCTCCCCACGTCGCCGATCATCGTCACGCGCAATCCCCCGCGTCGCGTGTACTCCAGGGGCGTATCGAAGATGAACTCGAACTCGCGGAACATGCTCAAGAGCCCGACGAGCCTGTCGTGGGCTTCGACGTGGATGTAGGCGTGGATCGCGTCGTCCGCCTCCGAAAGATGGTACATGCGAACCATCGTTGAATCCGTCAGAATCGACTCGAGCGCCGCTGCATCACCGGACAGTTGATAGAGCGTGACGATCGTATCGTCGGCGAGGAGATTGACGTTGTGGAGGAGTTCACGCGCGATATCGGGATGATCTGCAATCTGCTGATCGACGGGGTGTAACCCCTCGTTGTCCGGGATAACGATGCACTTTGCGTATCTCATCTCGTGAGAATCACCTCACTGTGAACATACTTCTTGGTATCGTCTGACAGAGTTGGTGACATCCAGGGTTTCGAATACGACTCGAACGCGGGACTGGAAGCGGAACGGACACCACTCATCGGCCGGCGGTTTCCGTACCGAACTGGACGGGTTTGCATCGGCGAGACCACCGCCATCACGCCGGCAACTCCGCAGTGAAGTCACCGTGCACTGCGAGTCCGCGGTCGAGAACGTCGTACTGGTGGTAAAGCGTTACCCCCTGTTTGACCGACGAATCACTTTTTACACCCAGCGCGGAAGCAGCCTTGAGAAGCGGCGTGACTGCGCGCGAGAGCCACCGTTGACGGCGTGACGACGGCATAATCCGGTCGTAGTGGTCGTCGAACGTCACGTTCGTAAAGCCGGCCGCTTCGAGTTCAGTTCTGAACTCGCTGACGTGTGCGAGTTCGGGAACGGCCCACCCGTCGAGTACCGTTCGGACCGTCTCTTTTTCCGGTGCCGTCAGCGCCGTTCGGCTCATGTAGCCGTCGGAGAGCAGCACGCGTCCGCCCGGCGCGAGGACGCGGCGGATTTCCTCGAGTACGCGGTCCTTTTGCGCGGAGTGACAGACCGTTTCGATACCGGAGATCGCGTCGAACGTGTCGTCGGGGTACGGAATGTCGTGATAGGTACCGACGCTGAACGCGGTCGATGCCGCCACGTCGCGTTCGCGAGCGTTCGCCCGAGCGTCGCGAACGTGAGACGGGTCGATATCGATGCCGTGAACGTCGGCGTCGCGTTCGGCCGCGATGTGGATCGGCAATCCGCCGCGCCCGGTCCCGATGTCCAGTATCGTATCCGTCTCGTCGGCGTCGAGTTTGTCGGCGTAGACGCTGTTCGAGTTCGTCATGGCTTCCCGATGGCTCGTGTGCGCGTCGTCGTAGAAGCCGTAGTGCAGGTTGACCTCACTCCAGAAAAACCGATACTCCCACGCGGTCTCGTTGTAGAACGAGACTATATCAGTAGTACTGAACGATTTCGGTTGCACACCCCGACACGCACCGGTGTGGCCGATAGTATTTCTCCCGCGTTTCCGCGTGTCTTTATACGTGTCCCGTGCTGACTGTCTCGGTCTTCGAACAGTAGTCAAAACGCCGACAGAACCACTCACACTGGCAGTATCGAGACGAACAGTACTGTGGCCTATTGCGCCCGGAATATAAATGACACCGTATACGAGGAGGAAAAATGATTACAAATCATGTTGGGTGTGTGCTTGTGACACCCAACAACCACCGGCAACTCGGGCGAACTGTAAACGACGGCACGGGACGGTCCCTGCTCGACGGCGAAGGGGGGCCGAACAGCACCGGAGGAGGTGCCTAACATGTACAACAAGAAACGGCTGCTGACCGGCACGGGTGCGTCGTTTCTCGCCGTTGCGTTCGTCGCGATCATCGTGCTGTCATCGGGGACGGCCTACGCCGCGCCGTTGGCCGCCGGCGGCTTTACCGTCGAGGCCGACGAGATCAGATCCGACGAGTTCCTCCTCTACCCCGGCGTCGGGGAGAGTAGCGAGGCACAGGCGACGCCCGTCGTCGTCGTCGAACAGCGAGGCGTCGAAATCGACGGCCTGGTGCTGACGAAAGAGCAGTCCGTCGATAACCTGCCCGGGATTGACGGGACGATCGAGATCTCCTTTACCACGGATGAAACCGTCGAAGCGGACGAACAGTACATCAAGTTGACCGGACTGAGCGCGGAGGAGGCGACGTTCAACGGCCAGGTGATCAACGACCAGTACAGCGACGATCCGAACCAGCAGTTCCAGCAGGCAGCCGGGGAGAACGCCGAACCCGAAGAGGGGCTGCTCACCGACGTAAGCGGTGACGCGCCCGGAATGGTGCAAGAAGATGTCGAGATCGAAATGGTGTATCTCGCGTCGAACGAGATCAGCCTGCCCGGTCTCGATGTCGATGTCGAGTACACGGACGAAGAGACGTGATCACTCATGGCAACCAAATCTAGCTACGACGACTCCACGAATACGACTGGACGGATCAAACGGCGCTGGGATCGATTTACCGCCTGGCGACTCCGGCGACCGTTCCTGGGTGGGCTCCTGTTATGTCTGGCCGGGATCATCATCACCTGGGTCCCGATGCAAATCCTGCCGGACCTTCTCTTCGTCGGCGGCGAGCTGACCGGCTTTCTCGCCATCGGCGTCGCGTTCGGCGTGTTGGTGTTCCTGACGGGCGTCTTCGCGCTGTACAAACCGGCCCACTCCGACGTGATCGGCGTCATTGGCATCGCCCTGTCGATTCTCTCGCTGGTCGGTTCACTCGGCGGATTACTGTTCGGGCTCCTATTCGGCATCCTCGGCGGTAACCTCTGTCTCGCGTGGAAACCCGACGAGGACCGCGTCCCCGATCGCGTCACTGAACCGAGCCCCGTCGACAACGCTGTCGCGGGCGCTCGCAAGCGCCTCCGGGCTATCGTCGGTCCGATCGTACGCAGACTCCGTGACCGTCTCGCGGCCGCGACCGAGACCGGGTCCGGGTCCGGGTCCGCAGAACACGGAAACGACCGATGAGTGAGAGCCATCGCCGCGGCACAACACGCGCCACCGAGCACCGAACCCGCGAGACGATCATCGCGAGAGAACACTGAGACGTGAGCTGACATGCTATGACTCGAACGACGTCCCTCCTCGTCGTCGCACTCGTCGTCCTCGCCAGCGTCATCTCGGGAATCGGTACCCTTCCCGTGGCCGCCCAGGAGACGAACGACGGCACCGTCACGGTGGAACTGGGATCGATCGAGGACGCAACCGTTTGCGCCCAGCAACTCACCTCCGGCACCAACGAACTCCTCGTTCGGAACGGGAGTTACGACAACACCACCGTCTACCTCGGCGAGAACAGACGCGTCGAACTCGAACAGACCCGGCCGGATGCAACGATGCTGCTCCGTACCGAACACCAGAGCGAGGCGCTAGACAACCTCTCCGCGGCCGGCGACTGTCTCCCTACCGAGGAGACGAATCTGACGATCACCGCTACGTCGATTACGACGCAGGGCCTGTCGGTCAACGGCTACTCGATCGAAGTCGGACCGGACAACGAGACGCCCGGAGCCGACGGATTCGGTGAACTCGATCTCGGGTCCCTCGAGCAGGACGACGACTCGAACGGTACCGACGACACTAACTCCTCGAACGACTCCAACGACTCCAACGAGAGCGACGACTCCAACGACTCCAACGAGAGCGACGACGAAAGTGACGAATCCCGGCCTGATGACAACGACCGAGATACTGACAACCGGAACGATTCCGGAGACGATACCGACGACTCGGACAAAGAAGACGAATCGAACGACGGGGACGATACGCCGACCGATGACGAGGAAACCGGGTCAGACGACGGTGACGGGAACGACACCGGCGAAAACGAAGGCGAGGACGAGAGTGGAGACGAGGGTGAAGACGAGACCGAAAACGAACACGAGAACGACGACCAGAACGACACCGAAACCGATCCGGTCACCGGCCCCGCCAACGAAACGCTCAACCACACCGAAGAGACGGCAGCGGACACGCTCAATCACACCGAGGAAACGGTCGAGAGCACCCTCAACCACACCGAAGAAACGACCGAAAACACACTCGATCACACCGAAGAAACAGTCGAGGGAACGCTCGACCACACCGAGAACACCACTTCCGACGTAACGCAGACGATCGCCGAGAACCCGAACGAAACGGACGAACAACTCGAAGAATCCCTCGCAGAAACCGGTGCGCACCTCGAAGAGACGATAACCGAAACCGGAGATCACATCAACGAAACGGTCGTGGGCACCGGCGAGCACCTCGAAGAGACGGGCAACGAGACGGGCGACCACATCGAGGAAACAGCCACCAACAGCACCGAGTTCCTCCGGGAAACAACCGAAGAAACGACCGGGATCCTCGCCCCGTGATCCGGAGCGTGCACGCCGAATCGATCACGAATCGCCACACTGCGAGGGCGGTGACGACCACCGACGATGAGTAGGAAACACCGACCATGAGTGAAGACGACTCGTCCATCGCCACGGCTTCGGCGTTCCGCGCTGAACTCGACGTACAGATCCTGCTCGCAGCCGTCATCGCCGGCGTTCTCGTCGACCTCACCGCGCTGTTGGTGCCGTTGCTCGGCCACCTCGGTGGCGGCGTCGTCGCCGGATTCGTCGCCGCATACGCCACCGGACGGATCGTCTCTGGACTCATTCACGCGATACTCGCGAGTTCACTCGTTGGCATTGCTGCAGGAACGGTGACGGGAACGCTCGGTGCCGTCCTTGGATTGTACAACGAGCCGCCGCTGCTGGTGTTCGGTTCGATCGGCCCCGTGAGTCCGATGGTTTCGGGGCTCGGATTCGCGAGTATCGTCCTGCTTGCACTCCTTTTCTCGCTCTTGACCGTCGCCGACGGCGTGCTTGGCGGCGTTGTCGGCGGTGGGCTCCGGATGCTGCTGCCCCGGTGACGGTCAGGATCGCGGTCGCGGTCTCAGCCCCGATTGTGGGTGCGGGTGTCGGCACCGTTGGAGAGCCGTCCAACCGTCACGAAGAACGGGACGGCTTCCGCTCGGCGATACTCTCTCTCTTCCATCTGGTCGATCACGTCCCGCCCCATCGACCGCCATTCGCTTCGCAATTCGTCGTATTCCGCCGCCGTCAACGGTCCATCGAGCATCGTTTCCCGGTCATCGGCTAACCCCGCTCCAGTCGCCTTCCGACGCGCAGCACGCACTGCACCGTCGCTATAGGGTGGTTCGATCGTCCGAACGTGATCGTATCGGCGCGTCTCGAGAACCTCGAGTGCCGCGTCGTCGAAGGCCTCGCGGGCGTCGGCACCGAGCGCAACGTCAGTGTCGATCCCGTCGAGGTAGGCGTCCCTGGCGCGTCGCTCGAGTGCGCCCTCCGCACGGACGCTCGATTCGATCTCGACGGCCTCGTTGTTCGGTTCGACGGCCGCGACGAGGTCCGTCGAGACGCGGGCGAACTCATCGAGCGCAGCTGCGGGATCGGGCAGATTGATCAACAGCGCCTGACAGACGACGAGATCGAAGGCGTCGTCGGGGAACGGCAACCGATGGGCGTCCCCAGCGACCGCCGGAACGAACTCGCCGGCAGCCCGCAGCAGTTCGGAATCGGCGTCACAGCCGATCACCGCACCAGGCGACTCCGCCGCGAGAACGCGGCTCAGTTCCCCCGTACCACAGCCGACGTCGAGGATCCGCTCGCGCGAGTCGAGTTCGAGCGGGGAAAGCGCCGCCCGGGAATCGTCCCACATGCCGGCCCGGGTCCGTCGCAGGTAGTCTTCGGAGAACTCGCGCACGAGCCCCGGTAGGCCGCTCGGGGGTAAAAGCAGGTCGATTTCGGCGACGGGGCCGGGAACGTGGCTCACACTGTCGGATAACAGTCAGCGAACACTCGATCGCATCTCACGGATCGTCGCTTGTGGCGACGACCGTTCGAGTGCGATCGACGTGCGAATAGTTTTGTCCGGCAGTATCAGTCGTCGCGCAGTTCTTTTACTTTCTGGATGTTCCAGGCGAAGCCGCGGCCGTCCTCCGTCGGAGTTTCGAGCGCGAAGGGCAGGTCGCGCAGGTCGGGGTGGTTAACGATCGCCCGCATCCCGTCTTCGCCGATATAGCCCTCCCCGATGAGGGCGTGCTCGTCCTTGTGCGTGCCAACGTCGTGCTTCGAGTCGTTCAGGTGGATGTACTGCAGGTACTCGAGACCGACCTCGTCGTCGAACCGGGAGACCGTTTCGTCCACGGCTTCGGGCGTCGTGAGATCGTTCCCCGCGACGAGCGTGTGGGCGGTATCGATACAGATGCCGATGTCCGTCTCGGTCCGGTCGATGATGCCCGCGAGATGAGCGAACTCGCCGCCGAGTTTGGTACCGCTGCCGGCGTCGGACTCGATGAGGATCCGCACGCCGTCGGGAACGTCGAGTTCGTCGATGAGGCTCGCGGCGTTGTCCAGGCCACCCTCGACGCCGGCTCCGGTGTGGGCACCGAGGTGGACGTTGACGTACGGAATTCCCAATCGGGAAGCGGCGTCGAGTTCAGCCTGCATGCTCTCTTTCGATTTCCGGCGGAGGTCGTCCTTGGGGGTACAGAGGTTGACGAGGTAGGCCGAGTGGATGACCCACGGCCCCTCGAGTCGGTCGTCGCTTTCCGCCCGGAATCCGTCGGCAGCCTCGTCGCTGATTTCTGGCTGTTGCCAGACCTGCGGCGAGGTCGTAAAGATCTGGCCGCAGTTCCCACCGAAGGCGAGCTGTCGGTGGACGGCATTGCGAACGTCGTCGTACGGCGGTGTTTCGTCGTCGGAGGAGACGCGCGAGCCGGAGATCGAAACGTGTGCGCCGACCTTCATGGTCATGGATTCTCGTCAGTACCGGTCCGTGATATGTATACCGGACCAGTGCGGACGGGGCCATCGCTCGGGAGTCAGCGATCGAAGATTTTCGAGTTGCGACTCGAGTGGCGGATGGCTCGACCGAAGCCCGGTTGTGTCTCGGAGCACGTCCCCGGGTCCGACGATCGCAGCTGAACTCTGCAGGCAACCGTCTGGAAAGCGGTCCGTATCGGGTGATTCATCGGCGCGTTCAGCGCTCTGGCGCGTCTGGAACTTGCCGATTTCGAATCCAGGCGTCGGCTCCGTACTTCCGCGCTGCGAGTTCGCGAGCGTCCTCGAGTTCGCCCTTGCGCCACCCGCCGTTTGCGGCGTCACACCAGTCACCGAGCGCTGCGGAAAGCGTCTCGACTGCCTCCTCGCGATCGATACCACTCTCTTGGCGGATACTCGTCACCCGGTCGGTGAACGTCTCCGTCTCGAGTTCGGTATCGAACGCACCGACGTGCCGGGTGGGCTCGCGGTCGTAGCTCAGCGACCCGTGCTGGATGACGACGTCGCGCTGGCGGTACTGGGCGTTGCCGCTGATCTTTCGCGCCCGTGTGGTGTCGCTCGCTGGGGCGACGATGTCGTGTGCCGGATTGATATCTCGCAGATAGCACGACGGTTTGTAAATCGACGACTGCTCGGTGCCGGCGAAATCGGCGTCGACGCCCATTCGCTCGAAGGCGTCGAGGATCGGCTCGCAAAACAGCGCGTAGCAGTCCATCAGGTCCCCCGGGACCTCGTCAGCCGGCGCGACGATCGTATAGGAAATATCAGCGTGCCGGTCGTGATAGATGCCGCCGCCGCCGGTCTGCCGACGAGTCACGTCGATTCCGTTGCGCTCGCAGAACTCCCAGTCGACCGTTTCCGCCTCCTGTCGGTATCCGAGCGAGAGCGTGCTGGGTTCCCACGAGTAAACGCGCACCGTTCGAACGCCGTCTTCGATCGCCGTCCGGGCAGCGATCTCCTCGAGAGCCATCTGGGTCGGGCCGTCGCGGACCTCGTCCGTAATGAGCCGCCATTCGCGGTCGGCAAGCGCTGTCATACGCTGTCACAGAACGGCATAACGGAAAGCGATTCCGCAGTTACTCGACCGATGTGTGGCTGTCGAACTGTACTACACTACTACTCTACCGGTAACGGAAAACCAAGCAACTGCGTCGGGATGCTCCGACGGGGATTCGAACCCCGGTCATTGCCTCGAGAGGGCAATATGATTGGCCGGACTACACTATCGGAGCACGTCGCGGTTCGTCGCGAGTGCATCCTGACGTAGCGCAGTACGATGTTTAAGCATTCCGTTTCGAATTAGGAATGTCTCACAGTCTCACGCCGGTCGCTCACTCCTCGAACGGCGACTTCGTCGCCTCCGGTTCGAAGCCATCGAGGCTGATAATGTTCTCTCGCCCGACACGCAGTTTGCTTATCGTTCCGTCGTCTTCCATCTCGGAGAGGAGCATACTTACCTTTGATTTGGACCATCCCGTCTCGTCGACGATGTTGACCTGCTTCATGCGACCACCGTTCTCCTGGATGAGTTTGACGACGCGATCCTCGTCGGTGAGCAGTTCCTCCTCCGTGAGTCCCACCGGCGTGGCGTTCGGGTCCGCCTCTGTATCGGGTTCCGTGGCACCCACACCACCCGCTGATTGTCTCTCCGAGTTCTGCTCGCCGGCCGCAGGCGTCTCGGATCGGGTCGCTGTGTTGGCGTGTGACCGTGATTGTGGCCCCGACTGCGAGTTCACCGTAGACGGTGAGCTGGCGGTGTTATCACGCCCGACAAAGGGGATCACGCCGGCTATCCCATCATCTTGGGACCGATATCGGACGCTGGCAAGGCCGAGCCCGAAGCCGACGACGAGCGTGAGAACGAGTGCGAGGACGAGAACGACCAGCGGGGAGGCAAACGCGTCCGTGCCGTCCTCGAAAACGCCCTCGAGAAAGCCGGTGTTCGAGGTGCCAGCCCCGCCTCCGGGCCCCTCTTGGTCGAAGACGACACGCGGCTGGCCCGGATAGAACTCTCGTTCCCCGCTCCAGCGAACGGACGTCCCCGACGACGGTGAGCCGTTGACGACATACTCGGGTTCGGGCTCGGCCTCCTGGACGGTCAGCCCATCGGCAGAGCGGATAACGAGCGATTGGTCCTCCATGATGTTCATCCCCTGGAAGACGTCACCGACAACGAGCGTGCCGTTATCGGCTGCAGCGAACCCGTGCCAGGTAAACGAGAGTTCAACGACGCCCGTCGGGTTGATCTGGTCCCGGACGAACGCCCGCCGCTCGAAATTCGAGGCGTCCATTTCCCGATCGGTGACAGTGGTTCCCGTTTCGACTAGCGAGTTCGATCGATTGACGAACCGCTGGTAGAACTCGGTTTCCTCGGATTCGAACTCGTCGGCGAACGTTTCGAAGTTTTCGCGGGTAGCGGTCTCGCTTTCGCTTTCATTTTCGGTTCCGGTCTCGTTCTCGGTATCCGAACTCTCTTCGAGCTGTTGTTCGTAGCGAAACGTCCAGGTTGCGCTGCCGTTTTCGTGGACCGTAACCTCGAACGTCGTGTCGTCGAAGTTCCGGGAGTTGAACTGATGCTGCTGTGATTGGGGTGCTGTCGCTGTCGAACCGGACATCTGGTTCTGGCTCTGGCTCTGGCTCTGGATCTGACTCTGGTAGTCGAAGCCCTCGAACTGCGAGGTGGCTGTCGTGTCCGAAGCGGTACCGGTTCCGACGGGTCCGGCCGGGAGTCCAGTCATCGCGAGGCCGCCGCTGACACTGATAACGGAGAGAACGATGATAACGACGAATCCGACGGAAACCGGCCGATTCATTCGTCCGTCACTACGTGCCGGAGCTAAAAATGCTTGTGAATATCGGACCGTACAGTACGAGTTCGTATCACCGCGCAAGCAGAACTCGCCGATGCGGTCCCTGTCGATACGCACAAACCCCTCGGTGGTGTATCCCGCGTATGGTCGTCAACCTCGCACAGGATGTGCAGGCGTTTACGAGCAACGTCTTTCTCGTCACCGGTGATCGAACGGTACTGATCGATGCCGGGGCGAACTTCGATGTCGTGGAGATGGTCCGCTCCCGAGTCGACGGACTCGATGCGGTCGTCCTCACGCATACTCACCCCGACCACGTCGGGAATCTCGATACCGTCACGAGCACCTTCGATGTCGATACCTGGGGGTACGATACGACCATCGACGGTGTGGACCACGCCATCGCGGACGAAGGAACCGTCGAACTCGGCGATCACGAGTTCACCGCGCTTCATACGCCCGGCCACAAGGACGACCACCTCTGTTTCTACGCTGCGGACCCGGGCATCCTCTTTGCGGGCGATCTGATCTTCCAGAACGGGAGTTTCGGCCGGACGGATCTCGAGGAAGGGAATCGCGAGGCGCTGATCGAAAGTATCGATCGCGTTCGCGAGTGGATCGACGGGGACCTCGAAGCGTTACACGCCGGCCACGGGCCGAGCGTGACGACCGATCCGTTCGAACACGTCGAACTCGCGGGGCGGATGGCACGACAGGTGTGAGTGCGGTGGCAGCCGAACTCGTTCTCAGTCGGCCTCGAAAAGGTGCGCATCACCGGGATCGAACCCGACCGTGATGTCGGTGCCGGTTTCGGGAACCGCCGGGAGCCGTAAGACGATCGGCATCTTGTTCCACCGTCCGTGGACGCGCACGCTCTCGCCGAGGAACTCGGTCGTCTCCACGGATACTTGAAAGCGGTTCTGCGAGGCAGTCTGGGATAGTTCGCCCGGCCGAACGCAGAACCCCAGTCGCGTCGCGTTCGGGGGAACGCCCGCGAGTTCGAACGTGGCGGCCGTCCCGCGCGTTCCGTCGGGAACGGCGACCGATGCTCGCCCTTCCCCTTCGTCTCCGGTTCCGATGCGGTCGACGACCGCGCCCTCGAAGACGTTGTTATCGCCGACGAACTCGGCGACGAACCGGGTTTCGGGTTCGCGATAGAGACGCTGTGGCCGCCCGACCTGCTCGACGCGGCCGTTTCGCATGACTGCGAGTCGATCCGAAATCGCGAGCGCTTCGGCCTGGTCGTGGGTGACGTAGACCGTCGTAATGTCGAGTTCGGTCTGAATCCGCGCGAGTTGTCGGCGCAGGGTCTCCCGAAGTCTGGCGTCGAGCGCGCTCATGGGTTCGTCGAGCAGGAGCAGGTCGGGTGCGGGCGCGAGTGCCCGAGCGAGCGCGACCCGCTGGCGCTGACCGCCCGAGAGTTGGTCGGGGGAGCGGTCGCCGTACCCCGCGAGATCGACGAGTTCGAGCAGTTCGGTAACGCGTTCGTCGACCGTCGTCCCCGCCGGCGGGGTTCGGAATCGCAGCCCGTAGCCGACGTTCTCGGCGACGGTCATGTGCGGAAAGAGGGCGTAACTCTGGAAGACGACGCCGACGTTTCGCCGCTCCGGCGGCACGCCGGCCATCGACTCCCCGTCGAAGGTGACGCTGCCGGCCGTGGGCTCCTCGAATCCCGCGATGATCCGCAGCGTCGTCGTCTTGCCACAGCCCGACGGCCCGACGAGCGTGAAGAACTCGCCGTCGTTCACGGTCAGGTCGACGTCCTGCAGCGCAACGGTCCCCGCCTCCGCCTTCGCCCCCGCATCGGCAGCGGTGTCAGCGCTCCCCCCGCTCCCGCCGTATCGCTTCGAGACGCCGGACAGCCGAAGCGTCGTCACAGTTCGTACCTCCCGCCGACGCGGTCGATGACGACGAAACTCGCCGCCGTCACGGCTAACAGAAGCGTCCCCATCGCGATCGCCGGACCGGAGCGTCGGCCGAGATAGCGTTCGACGGCGACGGGCATGGTGTAACTGCCGTTCCCGGACGCCAAAATCACCGTCGAAGAGAACTCGCCGATCGAGATGGCGAAGGCGAACGCCGCGCCCGCGACGATACCGCTCGCGACGAGCGGGAGTTCGATATCGAGGAGCGCCCGGAATCGCGATGCGCCGAGTGCGCGCGCGGATTCGACCATCGCCGAGTTCAGGTTCACGAGCAACGGCGAGACGTTTCGGGTGACGAACGGGTAGGCCGCGACGGCGTGGGCGACGATAATTGCGATCGGTCCCGTCACCTGGAGTCGCCAGCCGCCGGGCAGCGGGAGGCCGAAGACGAGCCCCTGCAGGAGGCCGATACCGAACACCACGCCGCTGACGGCGAGGGGAAGCATCGCGAGCGTGTCCACGAGCGTGCCGCTTCGGCCCGCACGGACGGTCAGCACCGAGATCACGACGCCCATCGGCACTGCGATGGCGAGCGTCGCGAGACCGAACAAAATCGAGTTCCGGATCGCGGGCCAGGGTAACGCCTGGTACTGCTCGCCGGCGAGTTGGCGCTCCAGCAGGAACGCGTAGTTGCGAAGGGTGAACCCGCCGCCATCGGTCACGCTCCCGACGACCAGACTCGCGATCGGGCCGACGAAGAGGACGAGCGCGAGGAGGCCGTAGCCGGCGATCGCGAGCCGGCGCGGCGACAGCGCCGTCCGCAGATCGGGGAATAAGGGCTCGGTCGGCGGTGCGGACGCCGCCTGCGAGAGTCCCGACCGGGCCGACTCGTACCGCAAATACGCGTAGGTGAGCCCGAGCGAGAGCAGCGTCTCCAGGACGGCGAGCGTCGCGGCGTCGGCGTAATCGAGGTTCTGAATCCGGTCGTAGATCCAGACCTCGACGGTCGCCAGTTGCAACCCGCCGAGTGCGAGCACGATGGGAAACGTCATGAACGTAAAGATGAACGTCAGGAGCGCGCCCGTGAGAACGGCCGGCGCGAGTTGCGGGACGACGATGTCGCGGAACGCGCGGCGCTTGCTCGCCCCGAGACTGCGGGCGGTTTCGACGGCCCGAACGTCGACGGACTCCCAGGCGGCGACGGTAACCCGCGCGACCAGCGGCGCGTTGTAGAACGCGTGCGCCAGGATCACGACCGCGAGCGGACTGGTCTCGATGAACGCGAACGGACCGATTCCCGCCGCGCCGAGCACCGAGTTCAGCGTGCCCGTCCGACCGAACATCGCGTAGAAGCCGACCGCGACCATGATCCCCGGCAGGACGAACGGCAGAATCGTCAGCGAGCGCAGCGTCCGCCGCCCGTAGAACTCGTAGTTCGCAAGGATGTACGCCGCGGGAAGGCCGATCGCGACGCTCGCGACCGTCGAAAGCGCCGCCTGAACGGCCGTGAATCCGAACAGTCCCTGCCGCACGGGCGGGACCGAAAGCGCGAACCAGGGGATCGGGACCGTAACGTCTACAGCTGGAATCGGAACGCTGAACGCGACCGTCAGCGACACCGAAATCGCGCTGACCCAGCCCGTAAGCGACCGAAGGTGCGCTCCGATCGCGAGCGGGTCCGCGAACACGTCGGCCAGCACGCCGACGTAGAACGGGTCCGTGAGAACCCCGGCGATGTGGGCGAGCGTCGGCCGTCCGTTCTCGAGGACGGCGTTCACGAAGACGATCCCCGTCGGCACGTACAGCATCACGACGAGGACCGCCGCCGTACAGAGCGCAGTCAGCGCGAGCGCGTGCCGTTCGAGCCAGGTTCGAACCCGCGAACTGAGCGGGCTCGCGGAGTCTGGTGGCCCCTTCGTCGCGGGGTGTTCGTCGGTCGACCGGTCGGCTGAACTCGCTGAATCCGCAGACTCCACCACCGCTGCTGACTCCGCTGACTCCGCCGAGTTCACCGACTCCCGTGACGATCGGTCCAACAGTTCCCGAAACCCCACGCAGACCACCTACTGACTCGCGAAGTCGCGCGCCCAGTCGTCGACCCACCCGTCGAGGTTGCCACGAAGGTCCTCGTAGCCGATCGTCACCGCCTCCGGCGGTTCGTGGGCGTACTGATCGAACTCGTCGTCCAGATCGACGTGTTCGTCCGCGACCGCGGGGAACTGGACGTTTCGCTCGGCGATCTCCGCCTGGGCCGCATTCGAGAGCGCGAAGTCGACGAACTCGTAGGCGAGGTCGACTTCGTCCGCGCCCTCGAAGATCGCCATCCCTTCGGGATTCGCGTACCCCTGGTCGTTCAAGAAGGCAGTCTGGTGTCGACTGAGGTCGTTCCCCTCCGCCGAGGCGAACACCTGATCGGTCGAGTACGAGACGATCATCGGACGCTCCTCGTTCATGTACGCTCCGTAGTAGGACTCGGTCCAGTCGTCGAGCACGCGAACGCCGTTGTCCGCGAGGTCCGCCCAGTACTCGAGGTAGCCGTCCTCGCCGAAGGCGTCGATCGTCCACAGCAGAAATGCCTGGCCGGGGTCGGAGGTCTGGGCGTTCTGGGCGATCAGCGCGTCCTCGTAGGCCGGATCGAGGAGGTCTTCGAACGTCTCGGGTTCGTCGACAGCGGTTTCGTCATAGACGAGACTGATGTAGCCGGTGTCGTACGCGAGGACGCGGCCGTGTGGGTCTCCCATATCGAGTCCATCGCGGATGCGATCCGACCGCTCGATCCGGTCGAGATTGAGTTCGCGAAAGAGGCCGCCGTCGTCTAAGTTGTCGTCGACGGTCACCAGGTCGTCGACGTTCAGACCGAGATACACGTCGGGATCGATCGTCCCACCCCGGGACGCCCGCGAGATGTAGTGGTTGATTCCCTGGTCCGGCAGGAGCGTCCACTCGAGTTCAGCGTCGGGATAGGTCGATTCGAACTCGTCTTTGAGCCACGGTCCTGCGGGGGTTTCGCCGTCGAGCATCGACTCGTAGGTGACGACCTCGAGCGTGCCCTCGAGATCCGGGTCGTCGGGTTCGGGGTCGGTCGTTTCGCCCCCGTTTTCCTCGTCGGTGTCGTCTCGCGTGAGACAGCCCGCGAGTCCGGCCGTGAGTCCCCCACCGAGTGCCGTAACGAACGGTCGGCGTTTCATTACCTGGTTGTTCCACTGCGTGGTTTTAAGCGCATCGTTCGCTTCCTCGACATCAGTAGGCGAGCGAACGGGACGGTGCAGTCGCTTAGTCCGGCGTTCCCGCGCGCCGAGCCGCAGCGAGCAACGCGTCGTAGGCCGCCGCGTACGCGTCCTCGATTCGGGCAGGATCGCGCCGGTCGTCGCTCCCGAGCGGCGGGAGTCGCACCCGGTCGATCGGGTCGAGATACTCGAGGACGTCCGGCACCCGCTTTTCGAGCGCGCCGTCTCTCGGACTCGAACTCGCTATTTCGCAGGCGCGACAGTACCGATCGCCCGGGTAGATCCGCGCGCGACCCGGTTCGACGGCCGCAACCGCGGTGACCGCCGCCGGATCGAGCGACTGCAGCGGCTGGGCGATGTCGCTGTAAGACTCGACGACGGCGACCTCCGCGGCCTCGAGTTCGTCCGCGAGTTCGGCGAACGCCGGGACGTAGCGCCGTTCGGCGAGGTCGTTGAACTCGTCGACGCTCTCGACGGGAATCGCATCCTCAAGCGGCAGCGCCTCGACGACCGCCGGCGGCACGTCGGCGGTTGCGTTGCGCACGAACGTCGCGTCCTCACCCCGTCCGAGACGGTCGACGATGAACTCGCGGTCGCGCTGGCCGAAGAGCCCGGTTCCGCCGCCGGGCGTCGGTCGCCAGAGGCGGTGGACTGGATTGAGCCGTTCGGGCGTGCGACCGCGTTCCTCCGCCCTTGCGAGTCGATACGCGTCCTTGCCGTAGAGTCGACCCTCGGCGAGTGCGCGCCGACAGTCGTCGTGGTCGAACCAGAAGTCGTTGCCGGCGCGCGGTTTGTAGCCGCGGACACCGGTTCGTTCGAGCAGGCCGACCGAGAACGTGGTCTTGCCGGCGTCGACCCGGTCGGTCCCGACGACGAGGAGAATCATCTACTCGTCCGTTTTCAGCCCGTAGTAGCCGGGTTCGTCGTCGCTTCGGGGCTCGGCGACCACGAGTTCGGACGCGTTGGTCATGATCCACGGGATGGCCCAGTCGAGCAGGATGGATTCGGTCTCCTGTTCGATCTCCGCGTCGGGTTCGAGCCCCTGGAGCATGCGGGCGATTTCGTAGACGGTGTACATCTGGTCCGCTTCGAGCAGTTCCGCGGGGGTGTAGAAGTCACACGGAGGGAGGCTGTCGAACTCGGATTTCGAAACGGGCATGATACTCGAAGGTACCGCGCTCGGACGCCTAAATCGTTCGCTCTCGGACTACGCTTGCATGGCCTGACCCGGCCGGCTCCAGTTCGCGCCGAAACAGCGGACTACCGCTGGGTCACGTCGCCGAAAGAAGTCGGAATCGTCGCCGTCGCTGGGCGGTTCAGCGATTATTCGAACTGATCAAGACACGTCTGATACTCGTCTTCGACCGACTCCCAGTTGATGACGTCGAAGAACGCGTCGATGAAACTGCCACGGTCCGGACCGTAATCGTAGTAGTAGGAGTGTTCCCAGACGTCCAGTGCAAGGATCGGATGGGAACCCCAGAGCGCGTGGAGGTCGTGGCGATCGACTTTCAGGTTGCGCAGTTGCTTCGCAACCGGATCGTACACCAGTAGCGCCCAGCCGCCGGCAGCGCCCGCGGCGGCTTCGAACTCGCCCTTCCAGGCTTCGTAGGACCCGAAGTCCTCTTCGATGCGGGTGGCGAGATCGCCTTCCGGCTCGCCACCGCCATTCGGGGACATGTTCTCCCAGAACAGCGTGTGCAGATAATGCCCACAGCCGTTGTGGGTCACGTTCTCCATCGCTGCGGGCGTCGACTCGAAATCGCCGTCCTCGCGGTTCTGTTCGAGTTCTTCTTCCGCCGAATTCAGGCCGTTGACGTAACCCTGGTGGTGCGTGTCGTGGTGCCAGGTGAGGACCTGCTCGGAAATCGACGGTTCCAGTGCATCGTAATCGTACGGTAGTGGGGGGAGTTCGTGATCAGTCATGGATAACACCTGTGTATGATAGCAGTTCATTCCAACGCGTACCGGAATGAGGGGGTATCATAGCGCACAGTTCTCGTCCGCGTACTGTTGCGTCCGAGTCCAGTTGCGTTGACACCGAGTATCGTGTTAAAACTTTCAGCAGCGTTCAGCGGTTCAGTGCTGGCGCTGGATCTCCCGGGTGAGGCCGCCCGCAACTACGATCGCTGTTCTTTGTGATACGCGTGTTCGAGCCACTCCTCCAACGTGGGTTGAGACCAGTAACGAACCGTCTCGGTACGCTGGTCCTGTTCAAGGACACCTGCATCCTCTAGCTTTGGAAGGTGGACGTGTTGCAGCTCTGTTCGAACGAGCTGTTGCAAGTCATCGGTGGCTGTCGTCTCCGACGGTGCGAACTGTCGGTCGAACGCACAGATGCAATCCGTTAGTTCGTCGATCGTTGCGACATCGTCCGACTGCTCGTACAGCGTATACAGCGCGTATCGCCGCCGCCGGTTTGACAGCAGGTCGAACACGCGGTCGAGCGATGGCGTCGCTTCGACCGCCCGTTGTGTCGACTCCCGCTTCGTTTCACGCATCCACAGACCACCTACCGTATATTACCATTCGAAACCACCACGAGCCTATACTGCAGCCGGCACATTAGATGTTACGTCTACCTGTACCATACGTTGGACTAAATTCCTGTTCGAACGCCCCGAGTAGAACCGCTCTTTCCCCCGCAGGTGACCGCTAGACTCATAACCCGGATCCGATGGCTATGTTCACCAGCGTTGATCGTTGATAGTTCCTGATCGACGAAGGACCCGCGTTGCCGCGAAAATCAGCCGAGTTCTGAAACTGCGTCTGAACTCGAACGGGTCGCCGTCGTCGTTATTCGTAGAGCCACGTAGCGTCGTGCTGATCGTAGTCGATCAGTTCGGCGTCGTCGAAGTGGATCGAAATCTCGCGTTCGTTTGCGCCCTCGTCCTCGTGGTCGGCCGCGTGGACGACGTTGCGGCCGAGGTCGAGTGCGTAGTCGCCACGAATCGTTCCCGGCGCGGCTTCGAGCGGGTCGGTTTCGCCGATCATCTGGCGGACCTGTCGGGTTGCGTCCTGGCCTTCCCAGACCATCGGGACGACCGGACCGCCGGTAATAAAGTCGACGAGGTCGTCGTAGAACGGTTTGTCTTCGTGTTCGCTGTAGTGTTCTTCCGCCCGGTCGCGAGGCATGTTTTCGACCTTGATACCGACGAGCTTCAGCCCGCGGTCCTCGAGTCGAGAGATGACCTCGCCCACGAGTCCGCGCGCGAAGGCGTCGGGCTTGACCATCACGAAGGTGCGTTCGTGGTCGCCCATCAGGCTTCACTCTCCTCGGCTTCGTCAGCTTCGGTCTCGTCGACGGTTTCGTCCCCGGCGGGAACGTCCGCTTCGTCATCCTCGGCGACTTCGGACTCGGTCTCGAGGTCCTCGTCTTCGCTGGCTTCGACGACTTCGTCCTGGTCGGCCTCCTCGCCGGCGGGCGTGTCGGCGTCGGCCGGGCCCTTACCGGCACGACCTTCCTCGGTCCACTCGAGATCGCGCGGTTCGCGACCGAGTTTGTAGTTCTTCTCTGCCTTCGAGTCGACGAAGTGGAGCACGGTGCCGTCGGTCTTGACGTACATGATGCCCGTGCCGGGTTCGATTTCTTCGCCTGTGTAGTCGCAGGTTCGTTTCTCGACCATTGGTTACTGTCCTCCGATGGAGTCCGCCTCGCGGGCGGTCTCGCGAAGTTGGAGCACGTCCCCTTCGCGGACCGGCCCGAGACAGTTACGGGTAATGATGCGTCCCTGGTTCTCGCCCTCCTTGATCCGGCACTTGACCTGCATGGCTTCACCGTGCATGCCGGTCTTGCCGACGATCTCGATGACCTCGGCGGGCGTGGAGCCGCTTTCTTCCTCTTCAGCACTCATCTCTGATCACCTCAGTCGAGGTCCTCGACCTTGTCGGCGATGTCTTCGACGTCGCCTTCGGCCTCGCCCGTGTCGACGATCGCTGCGGCGGCCGAGCCGACCTCGAGACCGGCAGCGTGGCCGACGTCGTCCTGCGTCTCGATGAAGACGACAGGAATACCCTTCTCGTCTGCGAGTTCAGGGAGATGCATGACGATTTCTTCGGGGGAGACGTCCTCGGCGACGTAGACGAGATCGGCGTTGCCGCGCTCGATCGCCTTGGTGGTTTCGTTGGTTCCTTTCTTTACTCGGCCCGTGTCTCGTGCGACCTCGAGCGCCTCAAGGGCGTCATCTGCGAGGTCGGCTGGGATGTCGGTTGTGACGTAGACTGACATTGGTTGTTCACCTCTCCTACGCGTGGGCTCGCGCTCCCCTGCCCTCGAGGATCCGGTTCGAACTCCGGTCCCGGGTTCGATTTTGGGTTTCGGCATCGACTCCGGCTCCGGAAACCAGACCCCAGGCCGGGCGATGCCCGGCGGAGGTCCTGTAAGGCTAGGAGCATCATCAACCCCGCGTAGGGTGTACTACGTCAGTAGCGTTGCCCCCCTTAAAAGCGTGTTCAAAACGCTGGGCGGTTGTGACCTCGACGCACAGTCGGCCCGGGCGCGAAGTCACACAGTATTACGGGTCCGCGTCCTAACCGCGAGTATGAACGTCGGCACCCTCGCGAGTTCACTTTCCCGCGAGGCTCGGGAGACGAACGAGCGGCGGGCGCTCGTCCTCGGCGGCGACCGCGAGCGGGGCTATGCCTGTCTCGAGGCGATCCTCTCGACGCTGCCGGTCGGCATCACTGACACAACGCTCGTCGGCCCCGAGGATCGGCTTCGCTGCGAGCAGATCGAACAGCCACATGCGGGAAGACTCCTCGGAACGACCCGGCAGGTGGTGATCGTCGACGCACACGAAGATCTGCAGCCGAATGCGCTCGGCCAGGTCGTCGGTGCCGTCGACGGCGGCGGTCTGCTGATCCTGCTCACGCCTGCAGCCGAGACGTGGTCCGATCGGCGAAACGGCTTCGACGAGTCGCTGGCTGTTCCGCCTTTCACGATCGACGACGTGACCGGCCGGTTCAGACGCCGACTGGTCGAGACGATCCGGGAGCACCGCGGCATTGCAGTCGTCGAGTTCAGTGACGACGGGGACACGGGCAGCGCCGAGCCTGCGGCGCTCGCCGAGGACGAACTCGTCGCAAATGGCCTGACGAACCCCGCGCCGATCCTATCGACCCCGGACACTGCGCCCGCCGCAGGTATCCCACCCGACGCCGCGTTTCCAGCGGCCGCCTACGAGGCCTGTCTCACCGGTGACCAGGTCGAGGGGCTCGCCGCCCTCGAATCGCTCGCCGAACCCGGCCGAGCCGTCGTCCTCGACGCCGACCGCGGCCGCGGCAAATCGAGCGCCGCGGGACTGGCCGCCGGCTGCTTCGCGCTTGCAGGTGAATCGGTACTCGTCACCGCGCCGTCAGTTGCTAACGCGACCGAACTGTTCGACCGCGCCGACGAACTCGTCGCTGAACTCGACGCCGAGGCGTCCGTCGCTGCGGATTCTCAGGGCGTCCCTCGCGAGATCGAGACGAGTTCAGGCGGGCGCGTCCGATTCCGTGACCCGTCCGCTGCGGCGAGCGAGTGCGAGGCGGCGGACGTCGTCATCGTCGACGAAGCCGCCGCGCTTCCGGTATCGACGCTCGAGTCGTTCCTCGCCGCCGACCGCATCGCGTTCGCGACGACGATCCACGGCTACGAGGGGGCGGGGCGGGGCTTTTCCGTGCGGTTTCGCGACCGCCTTGCCGAGAGCGACCACGACGTGACCGAGCGGACGCTTACCGACCCGATCCGCTACGCAGCGGGCGATCCGGTCGAGGTGTGGGCCTTCCGCGCGCTACTGCTCGACGCTCGGCCGCCCGTGGCTCCGCTCGTCGCCGACGCGACCCCTGATTCTGTCGAGTATCGTCGGCTCGACCCCGACGAGCTGCTCGCAGACGAACGCTTGCTCCGGGAGGCCTTCGGACTCCTCGTCCTGGCCCACTACCGCACCGAGCCGAACGACCTGGCCAGACTGCTCGATGCGCCGAATCTCGAGGCCCGCGCGCTGGTTCACGGCGGCCACGTCGTAAGCGTCGCGCTGCTCGCCCGCGAGGGAGACCTCGACGCCGAGGCGCGAGCGATGGTGTACGAGGGCGGGCGCATCCGCGGGAACATGCTCCCGGACGTGCTCACGAGCCAACTTCGCGACGAAGCGGCCGGCGAACCGGCCGGCGTGCGCGTCGTTCGTATCGCGACCCACCACGAGGTGCGCGCTCGCGGCCTCGGATCGCGCCTGCTCGAACGCGTGCGCGGCGAGTTCGGTTCGACCGTTGACTGGCTCGGCACCGGCTTCGGCGCGACGCCGGGCCTGCTGTCGTTCTGGCGCGAGAACGGCTTTCGAACACTGCACGTCTCGACGACGCGCAACGACGCGAGCGGGGAGTACTCGGCGCTCATGCTCGATCCGACGAGCGACGCAGGCCGTGCACTTTACGACCGCCACGCCGAGCGATTCGCCCGCCGATTCCCCGCGCTCTGTACCGATTCACTCGCGGATTTGGACCCCGACGTGGCCCGCGAAGTACTGCGGAGCACCCCCGACGAGGCCGCGCCGCCGCTCGAGTTCAGCGATCACGAGTGGCGGATCGTCGCCGGGGCGGCCTACGGCCCCGGCCTGTTCGATGTCGATCCCGGTCCCTTCCGTGAACTCGCGGGTCGGTACTTCCTCACGAAGCCGGACGCTGTCGATCTCTCCGCGCGCGAAGAGCGGCTGCTCGTCTTGCGGGTGCTTCAGGGAACGGATTGGGCGACGGTTGCGGATCGGCTCGAGTTCCACTCAGCGGGGCAGTGCATGCGGGCACTCGGCGAGGCGTTCCAGCCGCTGGTGGACGAATACGGATCGGCGGCGGCGCTGGAGGTCCGAGATCGGTTCACTACCGAGTAGCGACTCAGGCGAACAGTCGTCTGAGCACCGATTCGGGGAGGGCCCGTAACGCCCACGCGACCAGCCGCCAGCGGCGCGTCACGTAGGCGTGCTCGCGCTCGGCACGGATCGCAGCCGCGATTTGACTCGCCGCCGTCTCCGGTGAACTCTGCCAGAACGAGCCGTAAGAGAGTTCAGTGTCGACGAACCCGGGTTCGATAGTCGTGATCGTCACGTTCGTGTCGGCACCGGCCTGTCGGCTTCGCAACCCCTCGAGATAGCGCGAGACGTACGCTTTCGAGGCGTTATAGGCCTGTGTCCCACCGTTACCGAAGTGAGCGGCGACGGAGGAAATGCCGACGAGATGGCCGTCCGAGTCGCCCGGAGTGGGCGACCGGCGCTCGAAATGGTCCATCGCGGCCGTCGCGAGCGCGGTGAACCCGCGTACGTTGACATCGATCGTCCGGCGTTCGGTTTCCCAGTCGAGGTCGTAATTCGTATCGCCAACTCCGGCGCTGATGACGACGAGATCGACCGAGTTCATCGCGTCGGCAAGCGACCGAAACCGGTCGCGGGCAGCGTCCGGTTCTGTGACGTCCATCGTTGCGACGTACGCTTTCGTCGGGAGCGACGCGCCGAGGTCTTTGAGGCGGTCCGTCCGTCGTGCGGCCAGCCCGATTTCGTAGCCGTCGGCGGCGAGTTCACGCGCGAGGGCGGCACCGATACCGGAGGAGGCACCGATGATGATCGCGCCGCGCGGATCGGCCGTCTGTGCTGTCATGTCACGAGATGGTCACGCGGCAACCGTAACAGTACTGATGGCGGTACGGCTTTGCCGTTCGCTGCCGTTGGGTGTCGTATGGTAGATGCGGGACTCGTGCTTGCGGTCGCGGTGCTCCTCGGCGGTGTCCTTGGAACGGTGATGCCGCTCGTCCCGGGAGGGGCGCTCTCACTGTCTGGCGTGTATCTCTACTGGTGGCTCTCCGGATTCACAGCGCCGGGACCGATTGCGCTTGCCGTCCTCACGATCCTTGGACTGGTGACGCTGTTTGTCGAACTCTTTGCGGGGTCGATCGCAGCGCGAGCGGGCGGTGCCTCCTGGGTGACGACCGGGCTCGCTGCTGTGGTCGGGGTCGTGTTGATGGTTGTGACTGGTCCGCTCGGCTTACTGCTCGGGTTATTCGGTACTGTCTTCGCCGTGGAGTATCTGCGAGTCGGGGATCTAGACCGGAGCACGCAATCAGCGATCTACGCGACAGTCGGTATTCTGGCCTCGACGGCGATCCAGGTGTTGTTGACGGTGTCGATTCTCTGTGGCTTTCTCATCGCGGTTGTCGTTCTGTGAGTGACAGACGGTCGTTTCTGAGACTCTTCGAGACGTGATTGAACGTCCAAAAATACAACCATATATGGTCTAAAAAACTGAGATAGTCATCAGTGTGCCGGATTTGATTTAACACTTGTGGGTGTTGTAGGGCGAGACATGGTAGAAAACGATTCCACGACGCGGCGGACGGTCCTCAAGATATCCGGTGCCGTCGGTGCGGCCGGTCTTCTCGCGGGTTGTGCGGATAACGGCGGCGGCGGTGGAAACGGTGGCGGCAACGGCGGCGGAAACGGCGGCGGCAATGGTGGCGGAAACGGCGGCACAGATGTCAGCGAGTGGGAAGGAGTCAGCGAAATCGAACTCACCGGTGTGACAAGCGGTTGGGAAGGGAATTCGCCGAGCCCGATCGAGGGGGAGACCAACCCCTCGCTGGTCCTCTTCGAAGGCGAGTCCTACGAGATCACCTGGGAGAACGGCGACGGAGCCAATCACAATCTCGAAATCGTCGACGAGAACGACGAGGTCGTCAACGACCTCTCCACCGAGCAGATGAACGAGGAAGGCGAAACGCAGACCCTCGAGATCGAGGAAGTCACGAGCGAGATGGCCGAATACGTCTGCCGCCCACACGAGAACCAGATGCGCGGAACGATCGACTTACAGCAGGGTTCGGGCGGCAACGGCGGTGGAAACGGTAACGAGACCGGCAACGGTAACGAAACCGAGAACGGCAACGAAAGCATGGAGAACGGTAACGAGAGCGAAAACGGCAACGAAAGCATGGGGAACGGCAACGAGAGCGACGAATAACGCTCCCGTCGCACCCGTACCTGCACCCGAACTCGCCGAACGATCGTCCCAACCGAAGCGATACCATTTTCGTCGATAGCTGCGCTCGACCGGCGTTCCGATCCACCAGCGCCCCGGCGCAGTCTCGATGAGAATCGTGACCCGTCCGGTCACATCAGTCGTGCGTGTAGTACGCTACCGTTTCGTCGCCATCGCGGTGATCGATTCGGGCGAACCCAACCCGTTCGAACTGCACCATCTCGTCCGATTCGAGTTCAGCAACGCCGGGTTCCGCTTGCCCGGACACGTCACCCGTAATCGTTCGCAGTCGAACCGGGACGCTCTCGGCCGCCGGGACCCAGTGGACGACATCGACACCCTCCTCGCGGACCGCGTCGATATCCGCGCCGGTGAACTCGAGTCCGTCCGCGGTGGCCTCGACGCAGCCGAGTCCCTTGAGCCAGACGCGCGTTCCGTCGTCGGGGATGTCAGCCGGTTCGAGCAGGACGGCGTCGCCGACGGGGATTTCTCGGACGCCGCGCTCTTCGTGATCCGGATGGAGCGGCGGAGTGGCTTCTGCGGGCGGCTCGCCGCCGAGTGCGAGTTCAGTGCCGTTGCGGACGAGGAACCGACGGTCGGTTTCGTCGTCGATGAGGTCGCGGTTGGTCGCGTAGATGGCGCTCATCGCGAGGTCGACGTCGCTCGTCGAGGTGCCGAGTTCGACCATCGCGTCGACGATGGCCTCGCCGCGAATGCCCCGGCGGCGGAGGCTTTTGAGCGTCGGCGCGCGCGGGTCGTCCCAGCCGTCGAGTTCGCCCTCGTCGATCAGTTCGGAAATCGTCGAGGTGCTCATCTTCACGTCGTAGGCGTCGACCTGAACGTGGCCCCAGTGGATGACTTCGGGGTACTCCCAGTCGAAGTAGTCGTAGACGAACTGCTGGCGTTTCGCGGAGTCCTGCAGGTCGATCCCACGGATGATGTGAGTGATTCCGAGCAGGTGATCGTCGATTCCGGACTGGAAGTCGAGCATCGGCCAGCATCGGTACTCGCTTGCCTCCTCGCGGGGGTGTGGCGTGTCGATCATCCGGAACGCGACCCAGTCGCGAAGGGCGGGGTTTTTGTGCTCGATATCGGTTTTGACCCGGAGCACCATCTCGCCGCTCTCGTACTCGCCGGCGACCATGTCCTCGAACTCCCCGTGGACGGTGTCGGCGTCCTTGTCGCGGTGCGGACAGGCCTCACCCGCGTTCTTCAGTTCGGAGAAGGCCTCTCCCGAACAGGAGCAGGTGTAGGCACCGCCCATGTCGATCAGGTCGCGAGCGTGCTGGTAGTACGTCTCGAGCCGGTCGCTGGCTCGATACACGTCGTCGGGTTCGAACCCGAGGTAGTCGAGATCGTCGAGAATCGCGTCGTAGGCGTCGAGGTCCGGTCGTTTCGTCTCGGGGTCCGTGTCGTCGAACCGGACGCAGAACCAGCCGTCGTAGCGATCGCGGTACGTGCCGATGACCGCCGGCATTCGCGCGTGGCCGACGTGCCAGGGCCCGTTCGGATTCGGCGCACACCGCATGCGGACTTCGTCAACGTCGTCCACGTTAGGAAGGGACGGCAGATCGTGTTCGTCTTCCTCGTCTTCCGCCTCGAGTTCGGCGAGTTCATCCGGCGCGAGTTCTTCGAGGCGCTCGCGTTTGTCGTCGTACGCGAGATCGTTGACCCGGCCGATGACGCCGCCGATGACGCCGGGGATGTCGTCTGCGTGCGCTCTGAACTCGGGGTTGTCGCCCATGAGCGGCCCCATCACGGCACCGACGTTGGCGTCGCTTTCGTGTTTGACGGCGTTTAACAGCGCGTGTTTCTCGGCTTCGCGCTCGACGCGCTCGCGGAGATCGTCGTTCATTACTCGGGGGTATTGGTGCCCGGACCAAAACCCTCGCGGTGTCGGTCCGTCGGACCGGCCGTCGGTTCCGCGGATCGTCGATCCGCCGACTGGCGGCCGCTCAATATCCGGGGGAACTGCTACCCGTGTCCGTGACGAACGAGAACTATGGACACGATGTCTCGACCCGGAACGTCGTCGATACGGGACGGCCTCGTCGCGCTCGGACTCGTCCTGGGGGTGAACGCGCTCGGCGCGTCACCGGCGGTGTTCATCGGCTCCGACACGGGCTGGATTGATCGGCCGTGGTTCTATCCGCCGGAGATCGCCTTTCCGATCGTCTGGACGCTCCTGTTCACGCTGATGGGAGTGGCCCTGTTTCTCGCGTGGCGCCGCACCCGCGAACTCGGGTCCGACCGCCGTCGGGACCTCGGCCTCGCGCTCGGGGCCTTCGTCGTCCAATTCGCGTTGAATCTCGCCTGGACGCCGGTGTTCTTCGGGCTCCGGCGACCCGACCTCGGCCTCGTCGTCATCGGCGCCCTCTGGATCGCGGTGGTCGGCACGCTCGTCGCGTTCGCTCGCCTCGATCGGCTGGCGGCCGGGCTACTCGTGCCGTACCTCGGCTGGGTCTCGTTCGCGTTCGCCCTCAACTACGCGATCTACGCCGCCGGCTGATCGTCGCGTACCGACGGTTCGAAAAGCCGCGGATCCGGTCGGGCGGTTCAGTAGCCGCGTTCGATCAGGTAATCCGCGAGCTGACAGAGTAACTCGCGGGCCTCGTTGTTCGGCAGAACCTCGAGTCGCCGTTTCCCCTGATCGACGAGGTCGCGTGCCGTGGTGTTAGCGTAGTCGATCGAGCCGGCGGCCTCGAGTTCGGCGACGGCGTCGTCGATTTCGGCTTCGGTGACGGCGTCGACGTCCTCGGTGTCGACGAGGTCCTCGATAGCGACGCCCTGATCGCGGGCGTGGACGGTGATGAGCGTCTGTTTCTCCTCGACGAGGTCGCTACCGCGCTGTTTGCCGAGTTTGTCGCTCGGGACGGTGAGATCGAGCACGTCGTCCTGGATCTGGAAGGCGCGGCCGATGTCGAGCCCGTAGCCGTAGAGGGCATCGATCGTCTCCTGGTCTGCACCCTGGAGGATGGCCGGGAGACACGCGGAAGCGGCGTAGAGGACGGCGGTCTTCTGTTCGACCATTTCGAGGTACTCCTCGGGGACGATAGCGTCGCGCTCTTCGAAGGTTACGTCGAGCGCCTGGCCCTCGCAGATCTTCGTACAGGTCGTCGCGAGCACGTCGAGCGCGTCGACCATTCGGGACGGGTCCGCGCCCGTCTCGAGCATGATCTCGAAGGCTTTCGAGTAGAGCGTGTCGCCGGCCAGAATCGCCGTCTCGAGGTCGTACTCACGGTGGACGGCGGGGACGCCCCGTCGGAGGTCGTCGTCGTCCATGATGTCGTCGTGGATCAGCGTAAACGACTGGATGACCTCGACGCTGACGGCGGCGTCCATGAGATCGATCGGCTCGCCGGTCAGCGTCGGGAACGTCCGATAATCAGTCGTCAACGGCTCGACATCCGCGAGCGCTTCGGCCGTTGCGAGCAAGACGGTCGGTCGCAACCGTTTCCCGCCCGCGTCGAGGAGGTATCGCGAGGCCTCGTAGAGCCGTTCTGGCCGCTGGATCGGCAACTCCTCGGGAATCGCGTCGTTAACCAGTTCGCGGCGCTCTCGAACCGCTTCGAGTACCGCCTCCTCACGTGCCTTGGGGGTTGTCATATCACTCGACAAGCTGGATAAGGTTCCCGTTGCGCGTCGCGTGGAGGTCCCGACCGAGCTGGTATCCCTGGTTCTCGGCGAGGTCGATGTACTTTGCCAGGTGCTCTAGGTCCTGGTGGGCAGGGATGATGTTCTGCGGCTGGAGCGCCTCGAGCATCTGATAGTGGCCTTCCTGGTTCATGTGGCCGGAGACGTGGATGTCGTCGTAGATGCGGGCACCCTGCATGCCGAGCAACTTCTCGGCCTGGTAGCGCTGGCCCTCGTTGGTCGGCTCCGGAATAACGCGAGCCGAGAAGACGACCTTGTCACCGTTGTCCAGTTCGTACGGCGTCTCGCCGCGGGCCATTCGCGTCAGCATCGCGCGTGGCTCTCCCTGGTGGCCGGTGACGACGGGGAGGAAGTTCTCCTTGCCCTCGTTCATGATTCGCTTGAAGGTGCGGTCGACGGACTTGCGGTGCCCGAACATTCCCAGATCGGTCGGGAAGTCGACGAAGTCGAGTCGCTCCGCGGTGCCGGAGTACTTCTCCATCGAGCGTCCGAGCAGGACCGGCTGGCGACCGATATCGTCGGCGAACTCGACGAGGCTCTTCACGCGGGCGATGTGACTCGAGAACGTCGTCGCGACGATCCCGCCGTCGTAGTCCTCCATGCTGTAGAGGGTATCCCGAAGGTGTTCACGCGCAACGTTCTCGGAGGGCGTTCGTCCCTTCCGGCCAGCGTTCGTACAGTCCTCGATGTAACAGAGAACGCCTTCTCCCTCGCGACCGATTTCGCGGAACCGTTCCATGTCGATCGGATCGCCGAGCACCGGCGTGTGGTCCATGCGCTTGTCCAGCCCGTAGACGACCGCGCCTTCGGGCGTGTGAAGCACCGGGTTGATCGCGTCGATGATCGAGTGCGTGACGTTGACGAACTCGAGATCGACCTTGCCGGAGTCGCCGATCGACATCGTCTCGCCCGGATCCATCTTGATCAGGTCGTTCTCAACGCCGAATTTCTGTTCGCTCTCGATCTGCTGTTTGACCAGTTCGATCGTAAACGGCGTGGCGACGATCGGCGCGTCGTACCGGTGGGCCAACTTCGAGATGGCACCGATGTGGTCCAGGTGGCCGTGGGTGGGTACGATGGCCTGAACGTCGCCTTCGAGGTCGCTCATGACCCGATCGTCCGGGATTGCGCCCATGTCGATCAGGTCGAGACTGTGCATCCGCTCGGTTTCGACGTTGTCGTGGATCAGAACCTGCGAGAGGTTCAGTCCCATGTCGAAGATAACGACGTCGTCACCGGCGCGAACGGCAGTCATCTGCCGTCCGACTTCTTCGTAGCCGCCAATTGTTGCGATTTCGATTTCCATAGTTCGTAGCACTGAAAGTCCGTATGACTCTCATCGAAACAGTCCGCGGACTTCGATTCATCCGGCCCCGGCGTCTTACAGCACGTCGGCCATCCCGCTATGCGCTCGGCAACCCGTGATTAGCCGGCGTTCTCCGGCCAATCACACCGAGACGCACTTGCCCGCGGGTTTCGCTATCCCCATCTACACGCCCGGGTGTTAAAAACACAGTGGGTTACACATCACCGGTATCGGGGCGAGAAGACGGGTCAGAACAGCCTTACTGAACCGTCGTTCCCGGGTTTTCACCCGCGAGGAATCGCTCGATTCCCTCGAGTCCGAAGATCGACGCCTCGGCGTCGAGTTCGAGAAGCGCCCGTACCTTCGCGGCCATTCCACCGGTCACGTCGGTCGACTCGCTCTCGCCGAGCACGTCCGCGACGGCGTCGAACGATCCGATTTCGGGGACGACCGTATCCGCGTCGTCGAGAACGCCGGGGACCGTCGAACAGAGGCCGATCCGATCCGCATCGAGACTGCAAGCGAGTTCAGCGACGAGTTCGTCGCCGCTGACGACGGTCGTGCCTTCGCCGACGTGGGCAACGAGGTCGCCGTGGAGGACCGGAACGAACCCCTCCCCGACGAGCGCCTCGACCTGCCCGCTCGGAAGCACGAGTTCGCCGTCGGCATCGCGGTGGGCCGCAGAGAAGGGATGCACCGGCACCGCCGGCACGTCGCGCTCGAGGAGGCGGCTCAGGACGAACTCGTTCAGCGTCGTCATCGCGCCGTGGATGTCGTGGACGGCGGCCGGATCGCGGCTTCCCGCAGTCGTGGTCACGCCGTGTTCGCTCGCGTTGTGGTGGCCGAAGCTGCCGCCGCCGTGAACGATGACGAGTTCGTCGCCCGCGCTGTCTCCGTTCGAATCGAACGCGCTCGCGACCGCGTCCGCCGCCGCTGCGAGCGACTGCCCGTCGAGCGTTTCCGGCCGATCTTTGTCGGTGATCGCGCTGCCGCCGAGTTTCAGGACGATCATTCGATCCGGCGCACCCCCTCCTCGGCGAGTTCGGCGCGGAAGGCGTCCTCGCAACCCGGGGTGAACGACAGGGCCGTCTCGGTTTCCTCGGTCGGGTCCAGGGCGACGATACAGCCGCCGCCGCCGGCACCCGTCAACTTCGCGCCGTGGGCCCCGGCGTCGCGGGCCGCCCAGACCATCGTCTCGAGCGAGCGCGAGGACACGCCGAGCGCCGAGAGCAGCCCGTGGTTGAAGTTCATGAGTCGCCCGAGTTCAGCGGTGTCGCCGTCGGCGAGGGCCTCCTCTCCGTTTCTAACGATGTCGCCGATCGCTCCGATCGTGTCCGCGGCGAACTCGTACTCCTCGCGGAGGGTGCGCACGCCGGAAACGAGTTCACCCGTCTCGCCGGCGCCGCCGTCGAAGCCGATCACGAGGGGGAGATCGGGGGCGTCGATCGATCGGCAGTCGTCGCCCTCGACGCGGACTGCGCCGCCCGTCGCCGAACAGAACGTGTCCGCGCGTGACGCTTGGCCGTCCTGGACCTCGTGTTCGGTTCGGTAGGCGCGCTCGGCGAGCTCGGCCGGCTCGAGCGTCGTCCCGAGCGCGCGGGTGCCGGCGTCGATCGCCGCGACGACGACCGCCGCGGAGGAGCCGAGTCCCGCCCCGAGCGGGATGTCGCTCTCGATCGTCACGTCGAAGCCGACTTCATCCTCGCCGGTAACCTCGCGAACCTGCTCGATCGCGCTGTCGACGTACTGCGTCGCGGCCATGAGCAGCGACTCCGATGCGTTGACGTCGGGCCGCTCGTCGGCCCCGCCGCCGTACTCGACCGTAAAGCCGTCCAGACTGAGATCCTCGGCGTGAACTCGCAGTTTGCTGTCGTCCCGGCGTTCGACGCCGACCCGTGCTCGCACCTCGATCGCACACGGGACGGCGGGTTCGCCGTAGACGACCGCGTGCTCCCCGAAGAGATAGACCTTCCCGGGGGCGCTCGAGACTGTCATATCCGGCCGTTCGTACGACGGCGATTAATACCTATCCTCTCGAGATCGTTCGAGCCCTACGTCGCCGCCTGTAGTCGGACTTAAGCCGGTGTCGTTCGAACGCCGGCGTATGTCTCTCGTGCTCCCCAGCGAACTCGTCGTCGATCGATTCCTCCCGACGGTGCGGGCGATGCTCGCCGCCGAACTCGCCGAGCGCGGGATGACCCAACAGGAAATCGCCGCCGACCTCGGCGTTACCCAGGCCGCAGTCAGCAAGTACGTAAGCGGCGAGAGCGGCGGCGACGACCGCTTTCGTGACGACCCGGAAACCGTCGCCACGGTCGAGCGCATCGCCGACGGCCTCGCGAGCGGCGAGATGGACGACTACGACGCCCTCGCCGAACTCCTCTCGCTCGTCCGCAGTCTCGAGGACCGGGGCCCGATCTGTGAACTCCACGAGGAGGAAATGCCCGCGCTCCGGGGCCTCGGCTGCGATCTCTGCGTGCGTGGCCTCGATCCCGAGGTCAGCGCCGAGCGGGACGTGCTCGCAACCGTCCGAACGGCCGCCCGAACGCTCGCCGCAACGCCGGGAATGGTCGACTGCATTCCGAACGTCGGCACGAACGTCGGAATGGCGCTTCCGAACGCGCGCGACGAAACCGATGTCGCCGCCATCCCCGGACGTATCTACGCCATGGGCGGGCGCATCGAAATCCCTGCACATCCCGAGTTCGGCGCGTCGAAACACGTCGCGACCGCCGTCCTCGCCGCGGGTGCGATCGACCCGGCCGTTCGCGGCGCGATCAATATCGCGACCGACGATGCGATCCTCGAGGCTGCCCGCGAGATGGAACTCGATCCGCTCGAGTTCAGCGCGGAGTACGAGGACCGCGGCGAGCACCTCCGAACGCGGTTCGAGGAACGAGGCGGCGTGCCGCGAGTCGCCTATCACAGCGGCGCGTTCGGTATCGAACCGGCGACGTACGTGTTCGGTGAGAGCGCCGACGATGCGGCCGCTCTGATCGGGGAACTGCTCGACGAAGCGATGGCATAGTACTGGCGACTACCGCTGTCGTCTCTGTCGTGCCCGCTATGCCTCTGGAAGCGCTCTGGAACGAAAAAAGCTAAATAATTGAAATAAGCGAAGTAAGCGAAGTCCTCACAGACGTGTCGAACGCAGCCGTCACCTCCGACGACGCCGCCCTCCGAACGCACTTGGCAGCCCTCCTCGAAACCGGCGAGTCAGCCGACGGCCGCACGACATTCACGGACTACACTGTCGAGACGATGGGTTCTCGACTTCGAACCGTCTACGAGCAGTGTCTTCGCGAGACGGAGCCCGCCCAGTAACCGAACTGAACTCGTGGAATCTCGGCGCTATCACTGGCGTACAGCCACTTGCCGGCTCAGTCCGTGATCGGCAATTGCGACTGCCGGGTGCTCAGAACAGCACGACCGCCAGCCCGCGATAGACCAGTCCCAGCGCGAAAACCGCGATCAACCCCGCCGTTGCGAACACGACGGCCGGTGAAAGCCGCTCTTCTTCCGCGGTAAACAGCCAGTCTGACATCTGTATACCTGAACTCGTCGGGGGCCACACCTAACTTCTTCGCTCGAAGACAGACACTCGACGCGACCTGCGTGAGAAGCAAGGAAACTGAGACGGAACAGTTCGATTCGAAAACCGAATCTAGACGCCGCTTTCGAAGTCCTCGAGCGAGTAGGACGGCTCGGCACCGCGGCGGTCGAGAACCTCGTTTGCGAGCAGCCAGTAGACGACCGAAAGGGCCTTTCGACCCTTGTTGTTCGTCGGAACGACGAGGTCGACGTTGCTGACTTGGTTGTTCGAGTCACACATCGCGATGACTGGAATACCGACCGTGATGGCCTCCTTGACGGCCTGGGCGTCGCCGATCGGGTCAGTGACAACGACAACGTCGGGTTCGATGTAGCCGTCGTACTTCGGATTCGTCAGCGTGCCCGGGATGAAGCGGCCGGTGCGAGCACGAGCGCCCACGGCTTCGGCGAACTTCTCCGCCGGGAAGCGCCCGTACTGGCGGCTCGACGTGACCAGGATCTGCTCCGGGTTGTAGTTCGAGAGGAAGTCCGCAGCCGTGCGGATACGGCTGTCGGTCTTCGAAACGTCGAGGACGTAGAGTCCGTCGGTCCGGACGCGGTGGATGAACCGCTCCATGTCGTTGGTCTTTTGCTGGGTCCCGATGTGGACGCCAGCGCCGAGGTAGTCCTCGACGGGGATGAGCAGGTCGGCCTCCTCGTCGGACATCACGTCGTCGTCGAGGGTCGGGCCGGATGCTTCCTCCTCGTCGGTTGGTTCTGCCGCGGCGTCGGCCTCGTCGGCCTCGGCGGTGGCGGACTGTTCGTCAACTGGCTCGACCTCCTCGTCGGGATCTGCGGCGGGACCAGCGCCCTCGGCTGGCTCCTCCTCGATCTCCTCTTCGGCAGCGTCGAGCCCTTCCTGGGTCGTATCGTTATCTGTCATGTCGCGTCGTCTGCGATTCTGATGAGCTCGTTGAGCTTTGCGGTTCGCTCGCCGCCGACGGCACCCGTCTTGATGAAGGGAGCGTCGGTCGCGACGGCGAGGTGTGCGATCGTCGTGTCCTCCGTTTCGCCCGAGCGGTGCGAGACGACCGAATCGTAGCCGTTTGCGGTCGCGAGTTCGATCGCGTCGAAGGCGTCGGTCAGCGTGCCGATCTGGTTCGGCTTGATCAGGATACTGTTGGCTGCGTCCTGCTCGATTCCCTCGCGGAGGCGATCCGTGTTGGTGACGAACAGATCGTCGCCGCAGATCAGCGTCTGGTCGCCGACTCGATCGGTCAGGTCGGCAAAGGCCTCGTAGTCGTCCTCGTCGAGCGGGTCCTCGACGTACACGAGGTCGTACTCTTCGACGAGGTCGGCGATGTACGCGATCTGTTCGTCCGTGTCGCGAGTAGTATCGCTGAACTCGTAGGTTCCGGAGTCGGCGTCGTACAGCTCCGCGCCGGCGACGTCGAGCCCGAATCCGATCTCGAAACCGACTTCGTCTTCGACGGCCGAGACCGCTTCGTCGACGATCTCGAACGCCTCCTCATCGTCGATCGAGGGGGCCCACGCGCCTTCGTCGCCCTTGCCGCAGGGGTGATCGCGTTCTGCGAGTAGGTCGGCGATAGCGGCGTGGACGGCTGCGTTCGCGAAGACGGCGTCTTCGACGCTCGGTGCGCCGACGGGTGCCGCGAGGAACTCCTGGATATCCGTTGCGTCGGCGGCGTGTTCGCCACCGCCGACGACGTTGCCGAGTGGAATCGGGAAGTTCTCGCCGCGGAAGGTGCCACCCAGATGCTGGAACAGCGGTGCACCGAGCACGTCGGCCCCGGCCTTTGCAGCAGCCATCGAGATGGCGACAGCGCTGTTTGCGCCGAGTTTCGAGAAGTCGTCAGTGCCATCTGCGGCGTGCAACAGTGCATCGACCTCGCGCTGGTTGCCGGCGTACGCCTCTCCCACGAGCCGCGGAACGGCGTGTTCACGGGCAGCGGCGATTGCCTCGCCGGGCGGTCGCTCGACGGCTTCGTACTCGCCGGTACTGGCACCGCTTGGCGCTGCAGCGCGACCGAACCCACCGCTCTCGGTGAGCACGTCCGCCTCGACCGTCGGATTGCCCCGCGAGTCGAGCACGCGTCGGAGTCGAACGTCGGTGATGAGCGTCATTGGTTACTCGCCTCGCTTGACGGTAAACGGCAAGACACCGGCATCGTACTCCTCCGCGGCGATCAGGATCGGCTCGGTCTGCTCGGTCTCGATCAACACCGGCGCGCCGTAGGAGACCTGCAGCGCTCGCGCACCGAGGATACGGGCTTTCTCGTAACGATTGTGGTGCTGTTGTTGCATGGTTACTGATAGGGGGAGACGACGTCAACCAGGTCAGTGTGACTGACGAGCATCCGCCGACAGCAGTAGCGGTCGACTCCGAGTTCGTCGAGGACCTTCTCGGGGTCCTCGTCGCCCTCGTTTGCTCGTTCGTCGAACTCCTCCCAGTGTTCGCCGACGACCGTGCCACAGGTGAAACACCGAACCGGTACCATCATGCTTGAATCACCTTAGCGGTAGGACTTCTGGTAGCGCGCCCGAGCGCCCGGGCCGCCCCACTTCTTTGGTTCGGACTGTCGAACGTCGTTGACCAGCAGCGAGCGATCGAACTCCATGAACGCATCGCGGAGTTCGGCGTCGTTCGCGTGCTGGACGATGCCGCGTGCGATGGCGGTGCGGACGGCGTCTGCCTGGCCGCTGATACCGCCACCCTCGACGTGGACTTCGATGTCCACGCCGTCACGCAGGTCGTCGCCTGCGATGCGGAACGGCTCTAGCATCTTGAGCCGGGACATCTCGGGTTCGACCAGTTCGACTGGCTTCGAGTTGATACGGACGCGACCCTCGCCCTCGCGAACGGTTGCGCGGGCGACGGCCGTCTTCTTCTTGCCACTCGTATTGGTTACCATGTAACGTTAGCACCGAGTTGGTCTGAGACTTCGCCCAGGTGGACGAAGCGAATGTTCGAAAGTCGGTCCAGCGACGTTCCTTCGAGGATGTCGGCCTCGAGTTCGTCATCGTCTTCGTAGGGATTGCCGACGTAGACGCGGACGTTGTCGAGCGCTTCGCGACCGCGGGGCTTCTTGTACGGAAGCATGCCGCGAACGGAGCGCTTGAAGATCGTGTCCGGCCGTTTCGGGTAGTACGGCCCGCTATCGGAGCTGAGCTGGAGCCGCTTGCGGTAGGTGCCGAAGATATCTTCCTTGTCGCCGGTGATCACGGCGTCTTCGGCGTTGACGATCGCGACGCGGTCGCCGTCCAGGGCGCGCTGGGCGACCTGGCTGGCGATACGACCGAGAATACAGTCGCGGGCGTCGACGACGATATCTGCGTCGAACTCTGCGATACTTGCACTCATCGAATCACCCGTACGTCGGAGCCGTCTGGGTTTTCTTCGAGCACGTGCTCGAGCGGTACTGACTCGCCGACCTGGTCGATCTTCGTCTCTGCGGACGAGGAGAAATCGACGGCGGCGACGGTCACGTTCTTCTGTAGTGCGCCCGATCCCAGCACCTTGCCGGGAACGACGACGGTCTCTTCTTCGCGTGCGTATCGTTCGATACGGCCCAGGTTTACCTCTGCGTGGGTGCGCCGGGGCTTTTCGAGACGATCCGCAATGTCCTGCCAGACGTCGGCGTCCGCTTTTCGGGACGTCGACTTCAGCTCGGCGATAAGATCGTTGAGCCTCGGATTGGTCTTGCTACTCATTGGTTTCCTCCAAATCTGCGAGATCGACACAGAATTGAGTACTGTGTCGAGTGGAATCGAGTTCCGATACGAGAGATCGTCGACCGGGATTGCGGTGACGGTGACGATGACGATAGCGATCGTAATCGCCATTGGCATCGCGATCGTCAACACACCGGTCGACGGACGAGAACTGATGCAGGGAGCAGGATTTGAACCTGCGGACTCCTACGAGACAGCGCCCTGAACGCTGCGCCGTTGGCCTGACTTGGCTATCCCTGCTCGCACTCTCGTCTATCCGTCGCCCCTTCAAACCCCTTTCGATTCCAGCTTGAATACGCGAGCCGGTGCCAGTCTCGTCGCTCGCGGCGCTGACAGCCGGTCCGCGTTCGTATCGGTTGGATCGGGGGCGTCGGATCATTTGCTCTATAGCTGTACTGCGTCTTCGAGTTCAGTCGCGCGAGATTCGATGGTCTCGGCGGCGCGGGTGACCAGGTCTTCGACCGTGAACGAGCCGTCGGTCTCGACGTGGAAGACGAAGGCGTTCGGCACGTCCTCGACGGTCACGTCCTTGCCCGGATAGCGGTTCGAGAGGTCGTGGTCGAACTCGCTCGTGGGAACGAGTTCGCCGTCGTCCTCGATCACGCCGCGGACGATCCGACTCTCGGAGTCTTCGAACTCGGGGAGATCCTCGACGGCGGCGACACGCTGCAGGTGGCGGTAGCCGACTGCGACACCGCCCTGGTGTTTGGCGTGGTCCTTGCCGCGGTCGAGAACGGCGTCTGCCTCGGCCTCGAGACGCTGATCGTCTTTGAGGTCGATGATCGGCACGTTCTCGTCTGCGGGCTGGACGAGTTCGTCGCTCGAGATGAGATCGCCCGAGTAGGCGGTCGCTGGCCCTTCGACGTCGATCGAGAGCGTGACGGTATCGTCCTCACCGAACTCGCCTTCGGGCGGGGTCGAAAGCGGGACGAGCCCGAGCCGAAGTGCGAGTTGCTCGTCGAACATGACCGACGAGTTCTCCACGAACCGAACGGTGTCGATCGCCATCGTCGGCACGTCGGCGAGCATCGCGCGACGGATGCCGTTGGCAAACGCGGGCGTGATGCCGCGGACGAGGAACCGGGCGTCTCGGTCCTCGCGTTCGACGAACTCGACGTCGTACGCTACACTCATGGTCTAGTAGCCGCCCTTGCCTTTCGGTGCGCGCGATCCGTCGTGTGGGATCGGCGTGACGTCCTCGATGCGCCCGATCTCGATGCCCGAGCGGGCGAGCGCACGGATCGTCGCCTGCGCGCCGGGACCGGGGGACTTCTGGAGGTTGCCACCGGGGCCGCGAACGCGAACGTGCAGGCCCGTGATACCGGCGGCCTTGACTTCCTCGGCGACGGATTCGGCCATCTGCATCGCGGCGTAGGGCGAGGCCTCGTCGCGGTTTTGCTTGACGGCCGTCCCGCCGGAGGACTTGGTGATGGTCTCCGAGCCCGTGAGGTCCGTCACGGTCATGATGGTGTTGTTAAACGATGCGTGCACGTGGGCTACGCCCCACTTTTCGTCGTCCTGACTCATGTTACTGACCCTCCGCCCGCTCCGGGTGGAGTTCGTCCGCGAGTGGACTGTTCTCGTCGAAGGCAACGAGGTCTTCCTCGTCGACGTCGACGACGTACGATGGGATTCGCTGGCGCTGGTCTCCGACGACGATGTGGCCGTGGGAGACGAACTGTCGCGCCTGCTGGGTCGTGTTTGCGAGTCCCTTGCGGTAGACGACCGTCTGGAGGCGACGTTCGAGGACGTCCTCGATTTCGAGCGAGAGGACGTCACCGAGTTCGTCCGCCTCGTCCAGAATGCCGACGCGTTTGAGCCGTCCGAGGAATTCCTCGGAGCGACGGATAACGGCTTCGTCGCCCTGGGCCTGGCCGAGCAGGTCGCGGGCCTCGCGCCGGTAGGAGCGAAGCTGGGACTGCGCGCGCCAGAGTTCCTCTTTGTTTTTCAGGCCGTAGCGGTCGAGCAGGGAGTGTTCGGTGGTGATGCGTTCACCCTGGTAGGGGTGATTCGGCGTCTCGTACTGCTTGGTGTCGGTGCCGAGTGGCATTAGTCCTCCCCCTCCTCTTCGGCGGCTTCTTCGGCCGCTTCTTCGCGGATCTCTTCGACGTTGACTCCGATGGTGCCCTCCGTTCGACCGGTGGACTTGGTACGCTGACCGCGAACCTTCTGGCCGCGCTTGTGGCGCGTGCCTTTGTAGGAGTCGATCATCTTCATCCGGTTGATGTCGTGTTGACGACTCAGCTGGAGATCGTTGCCGATCTCGTGGGTTGTTTCGCCGGTGTAGAAGTCGTGCTGGCGGTTGTTGAGCCAGTCGGGGACTTCGTCGGCGTAGTTCTCTACGAGTGAAACGACCTCGTCGATGACGTCGTCGTCGAGTCGGCCGAACGTTGCCGTTCGATCGACGCCCGCTTTCTCGGCGATGAGTCGGGCGGTTCGGCGACCGATCCCGTTCATCTCCGAGAGCGAGCGCTCGACGGACTTCGTCCCGTCAAGGTCGGTTTGACCGATACGGACGAAGTACTGAAGGTCTTCGTCCTCTTGCTCTTGGGGTTCTTCCGCGCTCATATGTCGTGTATCTGTGTCTGGTCTGCAGCGGTGCAATCGACTGGCGAAGAGTGCCAGTCTCGGGTATCCGACGTCGTGGCGGGGATTTGAACCCCGGAGGCTTGACGCCACATGGTTAGCAACCATGCGCCTTGGGCCGCTTGGCTACCACGACACCGTGTCTCTATCATCGCCCGTTCGGACTCGGGGACTGCTCCCCTACACGTATCGCAATCGAACGTACCCCCGTCTGGTACTTAAGGGCAACGAAAGGCACCGGCAACCGCTCGGTTACGCAGGCGAGTGTGCCCCGCGTTATCCGCCGGACGACGTTCTATCGGGGTCCGACCTCCCTGTGAACCGATCCCGCGGTCGATGGACCCACTTATTACTGATGCGACACAACGTCCCCGAAACTGGTGTCCCGAAACGACCTCCTCGTCCGAGTCGCCGCCGCACTCGGCGGTATCGTCGCGATTGCACTCGCAGCGGCGACGATCGATACGCCGATCGATACCGGCGGCTCGGGCGGCAGCTCCGCCGGAAGCGGTGCCGGAACCGGCACCGAGGGTATCGTCGACCAACCGGGTTCCCCGAACGACGTCCCGAGCGGTGGCGGCGTGCCGCCGTTTCTCGAGTACCTCTTCTACGCGCTCCTCATCATCGTCGTGATCGCACTCGTCTGGTATCTCCTCGCCAACCGACGCGAGGCCGTCTCGTTGATCGCCGTTGCCCTCCTCGCCGCACTCGGCGGAATTCTCCTCCTCTCCTTTCTCGAGTTCGATATGGCGAGCGGTCCCGCCGAAATGCTGAATCGGAGCGCCGGCTCGGGGACCCCCGCCGCTCCGGGAAGCGGTGACGGCGAGGCCAGCGACGTGTTCCCGACCAATCCGTTATTTGCCGCGCTTGCTATCATTACGACGATTTTCGTCGGCGGCGTGTTGCTCTCCCGCGGATCCGGGACGGACGACGGCACGGCAACAGCCACGGTGCAGGACGAGGATGCGACCCGAAGCGCAGACGCTGCTGCGGTCGGTACCGCCGCCGGCCGCGCCGCCGACCGAATCGACGAGTCGACCGACCTCGACAACGAAATCTACCGCGCCTGGCGCGAGATGACCCGGCCGCTCGATGTCGACCGCCCCGACTCGAGCACGCCGCGCGAGTTCGCAAGCGCCGCCGTCGACGCCGGCCTGACTCGCGAGCACGTCGACGAACTTACCCGGCTCTTCGAGGACGTTCGATACGGCTCGACGGAGTCGACGCCCGAACTCGAAGACCGGGCGGTCACGATCCTTCGGCGGATCGAACGCGAATACGGCGACACGGCGGCGTCGGCAGCCGCCGATTCGGAGCGGTCGGCAGCGACGGACGCCGACCGGCCGGACACTTCCGGACAGCGTGGATCGGACCAAGCAGGGCAAGGGCACTCGGACCGCTCCGAACGACCGAACGGCGGTGAGAATCGGTGAACGTCCGACGAATCCCGCTGCTGCTCGGCTTTCTCGCACTCGGGTGCGGTCTCGCCGTCGCAACCGGGACTCTCGAGCTCAGCCTCACCGACAGTGCGATCGGTGTCGTCGCACTGATCGCACTCCTGGTTGGTCTCCGATCACTCGGGCGGCGATCCAATCGGCGCGACCGGCCGAACAGCGCCGAGGCAGCGCCCGAACGACGAGTCAACGTTCCCGTTCCCGGTCAGTCGCTCTCGAGTTCAGTCGCTGACTTTCGGCAAGCGACCGCCGAGTATACGACCCGTGGGCGGCGGACGGTCGACGGGCTCCGGGCGGCGGCCGTGGCCGTCCTCACGCGGTTCGAGGGTGACACCGTGGCGGCCGCGACCGACCGCATCGAAGCGGGGACCTGGACCGGCGATCCGATCGCCGCCGCGTTCCTCTCGGACTCGGTCGACCGGCCGAAGCGGTCGCTTCGATCGCGACTGCAGCGCATCACCGACGGGGAAACTGCCTTCCAGCGGGGCGTTCGACACACCGCCGCCGCGATCGCGTCGGTCGGTTACGACCGGGCTGGGAGCGACACTGAAGCTGACTCCGCAGCTCCGGGAACGAGCCCCGGCGAGACCGAGACCGTTGCGCTCCCGGAATACGACTCCCAGCGCGGAACGACCGACGACTCGACGCCAACCCCGCGCCGGACGACGACGGAATCCGTCGACGGCCTCCAAGACGCACGGACCAGATCGACCGACTACTGGCTCGGTATCGGCGTCGTCGCTCTCCTCGCCGTCGGTATCGGCGCGCTCGTCGAATCGGCCGGCGTCGTCCTCATCGGCGTCATCGGTATCGGCTACGCCGGCTTCGCCCGGGCGCTCGAGCCGCCCGAACTCGAACTCGAACTCGAGCGTACAATCGAAGACGACGCGCCTGACCCCGGCGATGACGTCGACGTTACCGTCACGCTTACGAACGCGGGTTCGGGCTTCGTCCCGGACCTTCGGTTCGTCGACGGCATTCCGGCGGGCCTCGCCGTGACGGACGGTTCGAGCCGGCTCGGGACCGCACTTCGGCCGGGCGAGTCGGCCACGCTCGAGTATACGGTGACCGTCCAACGTGGAAACCACCGGTTCGATCCCGCGCTCGCGATCGTGCGTGACCTCTCGCGTTCGACGGAACGCGAGTACCTCGTCGGCACGGAGACGACCGTCACCTGCGAACCTGAACTCCGGCCGACGGCTGCGCCGGTCCCGCTTCGGACGACCGCAGCCGCCTTTGCCGGGCGGCTGACGACGGCGGAGGGCGGAACGGGAACGACCTTCCACTCGGTGCGGGAGTATCGGCCGAACGACTCGCTCTCTCGTATCGACTGGAATCGTCGCGCGAAGACGGGCGAACTCGCGACGCTCCAGTTCCACGAGGAGCGGGCCGCTCGCGTCGTCGTCCTCGTCGATGCGCGGCGACAGTCGTATCTCGCCCCGGCACCGGATCGGGCGCACGCGGTCGATCGATCGGTAACTGCGGCGGGTCGAATCGCCGCCTCGCTCCTCGATGGGGGCGATACCGTCGGGCTCGCCGGACTCGGCCCGACCGATCGCGAACAGGTAAGTTCGAGAACTGGACGGCGACGGACGGAGCCATGCTGGCTCGCGCCGGCGTCCGGCCGGGACCACGAGATCCAGTTTCAGGAGTTGCTCGCGACGCATCCGCAGTTCGAGACGCTCCCGCCGGACCAGAACAGTCGCTGGTTCTCGCAGTTTCGGACGATTCAGCGCCGACTCTCGGCCGAAACGCAGATCGTCCTCCTCTCGCCGCTGTGCGATGCGATGGCGGCCGATATCGCCCGGCGACTCGACGCCGGCGGCCACGCCGTGACGGTCGTGAGCCCGGACCCGACCGCGGAACGAACGGTCGGCCATCGCCTCGCGGCCGTCGCCCGACGCGTCCGTCGGTTCGACCTCGAACAGGCGGGGATTTCGGTCGTCGACTGGGGACCTGACGAATCGATCGACGCGGTCTTCGCGCGCCACGCTGCGGGTGGTTCTCGATGACGCCGCCACCGGAACAGAACGGTCGAGAACAGGAGCGACGCGCCAGCAGGGGAACCGGTCCCCGCGCGGAATCGGAGCCACAGTCACAGCCACGGCACCGAGCGACAGCCGACGGAACAACGGGCCCCGGCGAGCGCAAGCAGGTGCAGAACGAGGACCAGGGCCAAGATCAAGACCGGGCCGAGTCGCGGGACTACGACCGCGATGGAGCGGCCGGTCCCGTCACCCTCACGCGCAAACCGACGCTGTTCTCGAGCGGGTGTGCGCTCGCCGCCGCACTCGTCACAACGGTTATGGCCGCACTCGCATCCGGCATCACCACCCCGGCCGTCGGCGTCACCGCACTCGGCGTCGCCGTCCTTGCCGCCGGACTGTACTGGGCACACCCACGGACGATCGATATCGGTGCACTCGTCCTCCTCGTCGGCCTCATCGTCGCCGGCGCCCGATCACCCCTCGTCGAACCCCTCGTCGTCGGCACGGTCGCGACCGTCCTCGCCTGGGATCTCGGTCACAGCGGGCTCACACTCGGCACCCAACTCGGCCGCGACACTCGGACCATCCGCCTCGAACTCGTCCAACTCGGATCGAGCCTGCTGGTCGGACTGCTGTCGGGAACCATCGGCTACGCGGTGTACACCGCCGGGACGGGCAACCTGCCAGCCTCGGCGATCGTCCTGCTGCTGGTCGCAGTCACGCTCATCATTGTCAGTCTCGGAACGAAGCGATCCAGGAGTCCCGGTCGGAAACGAAAGCAAAAGCGACCGCCACGGTAGATGGTAGCCACTCCGGACGAATCGGGATGTGAGAGAATAGGGATTTCCCGTCGCGGAGACGAGTTCAGTGTCACCGTCAGTGCCATCGTCACATCACTCCGCTGCAGTGTGACGATCAGGTGCCGGCGTAGCCCTCGATGTACTCGTCGTTGACTTCCCACTCGCCGTCGCCGTTTTGCACCATGTACTCGCCGTAGTAGGGGACGCGGTTCGCGACGGTTTCGCGGAACGTCTCGCGAATCTCTTGTTTCGTCATGTCGCCCATCGACCGGAGGTCGTCGTTTCGGTTGAGACAGCCCTTGAGATAACCTTCGTGGGTGACGCGGACGCGATGGCAGTTCGCACAGAAGGTCGGATTCTCGACGGGATCGACGATTTCGACCATGCCGCGGCCGGATTCGGGAGCCTCGTCGTGACTCACCCAGTAGCGCTTTCGATCGTGCATCTCCCGATGTTCGATCTCGACGGCTTGCTCGGCGAGCCAGTCGTGAACGCGCTGGATGTCGATGTTCCACTCGGGTCGGCCGGTCAACTCGGGCATGTACTCGATCAACTGGAGCTGCAGGCCGTCGTTTCGCGCGACGTGGTCGACCATCTCCGGCACGTACCCCGCCGTCTGCTCGAAGACGACCATGTTGAGTTTGACCGGGTCCAGCCCCGCATCGAGCGCTGCCTCGACCCCCTCGAGCACTCGTTCGTAGGCCCCGCTCTGGGTCACGGCCGCGAAATCCTCGGGATCGAGCGCATCCTGCGAGACGTTGACGCGATCGAGCCCCGCGTCGACGAGTTCATCGGCGCGGTCGGGGAGGAACGTCCCGTTGGTCGTCAGCGAAACCTCCATCCCGTCGGGCGTGCGCTCGATGATTTCGGCTAAGTCCTGTCGGAGCATCGGCTCGCCGCCGGTGAACTTGACCGCATCGACGTCGAACTCGGCGGCGACCTCGAGAAAGCGAACGATGTCGTCCGTCTCCATCTCGTCGTCCTGCGGATCCATCGGCCCCCGTGTGTCGCCGAGACCCTCGTTGTGACAGTAGACGCAGTCGAAGTTACACCGATCGGTGAGCGAGACGCGGACCCCGGTCACCTCGCGCCCGAACTCGTCGGTGAGCATAGCTTTGTGTTGTGGTCGAATCCGCTTAAACGCGCCGGGTATTTCGACATCCAGTAACTGATTTCCATTACCCCGATACTGTCAACTAAACATTCTGTTGCCGTCGACTTTAACTACGTTCCGTCTAACCGTGCGGGTAGTGACCAATGGACAGTAAGATTTCAGACGAGTCTCGAGACGCCGAGTCGACAGCTACACGGGTCTCCAATCGACCGACCGAAGACGACCGCGAGGAGGAGTCCGTCGGCGGGTTCGAGGGCGCTGCTGCGCCGGTCATTCGCCGGGCCGGCTATCAGCAACTGTTCGATGGAACCGGCATTCCCACGTTCATTCTGGACGCCGAGGGAACGGTCGTCGAGTGGAACGCGGCGCTGGCCGAGTTGACCGGCGTCGACCGAGCCGATGCGCTCGGCCACGACTACGCGTCGGAACTGTTCTACCCTGACGGCCGCCGGGGGGATACGCTCGCGGACAAGGTGTTACAGGCCCCCGAGCGGGCCCACGAACGGTTCGGCGTCGAACTGCGCGACCCCGAGCAACGCCGGTACGGCGACACCAGCACCATGGTCGACCGCCACGGCGACGAGAAACACATCGACTTCTCGGCGACACCGCTGTACGGCACCGACGGGGGAAGCGACGGCGACCTTCTCGGCGTCATCGAAGTCGTCGTCGACCGAACCGACATCGTCGCCGAGCGCGACGCCACGACGGCGCTCGTCCGCGAACTCCAGACGACCGCAACCGAAATCAGCCACGGCGACCTCACCGCCCGCGCACGGCGACGCGACTCGTTCCAGTTGCTCGATTCCGAACTCGTGGCCGTCGTCGACGACCTCAACGAGATGGCCGCCAGCCTCGAAACGCTCACCGGCCGCGTGAGCGAACAGGCGACCGAGCTGCAAGCCTCCGTCGACGACGCGAGCGCGGCCGCCGACGATATCGCGGACAACGTCGCCGAACAGCATCGCTTACTCGAGGACTCCGCAAGCGAGATGCAGACGTTCGCGGCCGGCATGGAGGAAGTCGCCGCCCAGGCAGAAGAGGTCGACACCGCCGCCCAGGCCGCCAAAGACGCCGTCGAACACGGACTCGATGCCGGCGCGGATGCACGCGAGGCGACCGAAGACGTCGTCGAAATCGGCGACGAACTCGCCGCAAACATCGACGCACTCACGGCCAAGATGGACGACATCGGCTCCGTCGTCGAGGTCATCTCGGACGTCGCCGACGAGACGAACCTCCTCGCGCTCAACGCCAACATCGAAGCCGCGCGCGCCGGCGACAGCGGCGACGGATTCGCCGTCGTCGCGGACCACGTCAAAACCCTCGCCAACGAGACGCAGGACCACACCGAGGAAATCACGGCGAACCTCGACGAGTTGCAGGCCCAGTTCACCGCGACGACCGACGCCGTCTCCCGCTCCCACGACCGGATCGACCACGCCGAAACCCAGATCGACGCCGTCATCACCGAACTCGAGGCAATTGCCGACTCCGTCGACGAGGCCGCCCACGGTATCTCGGAGGTCGCCCGCGTGATCGACGACCAGACTGCTAGCGTCGAAGAACTCACCTCGACGATCGAGACGGTCCGGGACCGCTCGGAGCGAAGCGAGACGGCGACGGAGCGAATCGTCGAGGCGACGAGCCAGCAGGAGCGAACGATCGACCAACTCGTCCGCCGCGTCGACGAGTTACAGACCGACGACTAACGCGACCTCGTACGCCCTCGTTCCAGTTCCACCGACGGACGGCCGTGGTGACTCGTCCACCACTCCATTCCGTCGACCGAGAACCCTGCCAGCCGAAAAAACCCCCGCCGGCCGAAAACCTACACCGCCCCCGCACGAACACCGACCATGGACGACGACATGCTCTCCGACCAGCGCGAACTCGTCGAACGCATCGAAGCCGCCGGTTGGGACGTGACCGATCTCGAACTCTCGGCCTACGACAGCCCCTGGTCCGACGAGGACAATCCCGAGGCGACGGTGACGATCACCGCCCGCAAGCCGTACGAGAGCGAGACCGCAGAGACGAGCGGGGATGCCAGTGAGGACGACGACGAGAACCCGTTCCGACTGAAATAGGCCTCTCGAACTCCGATCGAAGTCGGTTATTACCCCTTGATGTTACACACCGGGAACGTCCGCGCCACCTTGTCGCCGATACCCAACGCGTCCGAGACGCGAACCACCTCGTCGACGTCCTTGTAGACGCCGGGTGCTTCCTCGGCAACCGTCGCGCCGGACTGGGCCTTCACGTAGATCTGTTGCTGGTCCTCGAGTTCGTCCTGTACGTCGCCGCCCCAGAACTCGTTTTTGGCCTGGGTACGGCTCATCAGCCGTCCCGCACCGTGGGCCGTGGAGCCGAAGGTGAGGTCCATCGAGTGTTCGCCGCCTCGAAGGACGTAGCTGCCGGCTCCCATGCTGCCGGGGATGATGACGGGCTGACCGACATCGCGATACGCGGCGGGCACTTCGGGGTGGCCGGCGGGGAACGCCCGCGTGGCACCCTTCCGGTGGACGTAGAGTTCGCGTTCGTCTCCCCCCACGGTGTGCGTTTCCTTCTTCGCGATGTTGTGGGCTACGTCGTACAGCAGGTGCATGTCCATGGCCTCCCACGAGCGGTCGAAGACGCGCTCGAAGACCCGCCGCGTGCGGTGCATGATGAGTTGGCGGTTGACCCACGCGAAGTTGATCGCGGCGTTCATCGCGCCGTAGTAGTCTTCGGCGAGTTGGGAGCCGGCGGGTGCGGCCGCGAGTTCTTTGTCCGGCAACTGATTCAGCAGTCCCTGGTGTTGCTGCTCGATCTTCCGGAGGTAGTCGTTGCAGGTCTGGTGGCCCAAGCCGCGCGAACCGCAGTGGATCAGGACGACGATCTGGTCCGTTTCAAGGCCGTAGGCCTCACCCACCTCGTCGTCGAAGACGTCCGTGACGCGCTGGACTTCGAGGAAGTGGTTGCCCGAGCCGAGCGAACCGATCTGGTTCTTCCCGCGGTCTTTGGCCTTCTGGCTCACCTTCCCCGGGTCCGCGCCCTCACGCATTCCCTCGTCCTCGCAGTGGAGCAGGTCGTCCTCGACGGCGTGACCGTTCTCGAGCGCCCAGTCGACGCCCCGTTCGAGTATCTCCTCGACGGTGTCGACGCCGGCTTCGACGACGCCGCCGCCGCCGAGCCCCGACGGGATGTTCGCAAAGAGGGAGTCGACGAGTTCTTCTTCCCGTCCCTGAAGTTCGTCGTAGGTCAGATTCGTCCGCATCATCCTGACGCCGCAATTGATGTCGTAGCCGACCGCTCCCGGCGAAATACAGCCGTTCTCGGCGTCGAGTGCACCGACCCCACCGACCGGGAACCCGTAGCCCTGGTGACCGTCGGGCATGCAAATCGCGTAGTTCGTGATCCCCGGCAGGTGAGTCGTGTTCGTGATCTGCTCGAGCGTCTTGTCCTCCCGAATCTCCTCGAGGAGGGCTTCGCTCGCGAGCACTCTCGCGGGCGCGCGCATATCTCCCTCCTGAGGGATCTCCCAGACGAACTCGCGCACCTGCTCGAGCGTGATGTCGCCGGCCTCGAACGTGGTGTTGCTCATACGCGAAGTCGGACCCCGACGATGAAAGGTGTTCGTCTCTCGAGTTGCTCGGTATGCGAGTCTCGACCCGTGTGATCAAATGTCGAAGACGACGTACGCCTCCCACCCGTCGGCGACGTTCTCGAGTCGCATCTCGGAGTAGGTGACGGCTTTCACCTCCCGGGCGTCGAGTTCAGTAAGCGGGACGCCGCGGGCGGTTGCGGTCAATTCCCACGGAGGATCGGCTGTCGGATCGTCGCCATCGGCGTCGCTGTCGGCTGCCTCGACTCTCGGCCCGGTGATCGACTCGACGCGGTGGTCGACCGGGAGTTCGGCGCGCACGTCCCGCAGATAGATGAGTTCGTCGAGGTAGTCGAACAGCAGTGCCTCGCGGCTCTCGGCGGCGACGGTGAGCGAAAACCGCTCGCCTGCGTCGGGGATCTCGTCAGTCGAGCAGGCCGCCAGGCCGTCGGCGACGGCGGCGAAGACCGCTTCGAGTGACCCACCCGTCGCCGCGACCGCAACGTCGGCAGTGTGATCGCGCAGTTCGAAGCCCATCGTCTCGTCTCGACGTTTGCGTACCACCGTCGTATGTCCGTCGCTTCCGCCGACGTAGCACCGGTACTTTCGGACGAGAGTCAGCGAGCGGTCGGCCTCGAACCCCCGTTGTCCGCGGCGGGTCCTGCAGTAGCCCGCAGTACTGCGATTGATAGTCACCCGGTCGACAGTATCTCGGTCGGGGACCTCGTTGCCGGTGGAATTATATTGGCGACGATGTAAGGCAGTGGTAGTGAGCGTCAACATCGACAGGCGCGTCGTTACGCCAGGGAACGACGAGTTCGTCGAGCAGGCCTGGCAGCTCAAAGAGCAGATCAACCAGCAGGAGGACGTCCTCAAGCAGCGGCGGGATTTCTTTACTGACGCCTACCGCCGATCGACCGTTCACTGCTACGTCCTCGACAACGAACTCGTCGGTTTTGCCGCCGTTCGGCGCGACGGCTACATTCTCTTTCTTGCAGTTTCGCCGGCCCACCGCGGAGAGGGCCTTGGAAAACGCCTCGTTGCCCGGGTTGCCGACGACCACGAGACGATCACCTGTCACGCCCGGACGAGCAACGAGAACGCCCTGCAGTTCTACGAGCATCTCGGCTTCGAGATCAAACGTCGGATCGACAACTACTACGAGGACAGCGGCGACGCCTACTACCTGAAACTCGGCTCCGGCGACGGGATCGCGGACCGGATCTCCGACCTGATGCGCCGGTAGTGTGGTCTGGGACCGACGGTCACCCGCACGGACAGTCCAATACAATTATACCCGCGCCACGACGAGTAGCGCAAGCGCATGGAGGAGCGAACGAGGGCCTATCTTCGGGGGCGATTTCGAGACTACTATCGACGGACGGAGCTAACGCCACCGCCCGCCGCGAACGAACGCGAGTGGGGCTTTATCCCCTGGACCGAAAGCCCCGGCACGACGATGGTCCGCCACCGATCACTGCTCGAACTCGGCGACCTCTCCGAGTTCCTCGTCCGCAAGCGCCCGCGACACGTCTACTTCTCCGCGGGCCGCTTTCGCGATCCGAGCGCGAGTTCGATGAGCGAGAAAGACTGGCAGTCCGCCGATCTCGTCTTCGACCTCGACGCGGACCACCTGCCGAACGTCACCCTCGGAGAGGACACCTACGCCGAGATGCTCGCGACGTGTAAGGACGCCCTGTTTCGGCTCCTCGACTTTCTCGAAAACGACTTTGGCTTCGAAGAACTGGAACTCGTCTTTTCGGGCGGTCGCGGCTACCACGTCCACGTCCGCGACGACAACGTCCGCCACCTCGACCGGGAGCACCGCCGCGAAATCGTCGACTACGTTCGCGGGATCGGCCTCGACTTCGACGAACTGATCGAAACCGAAACCGTCGCCGGACTCGGTCGAAAGACGCCGACGGAGCGACGAACGCTCCGCGTCGAGGGCGGCTGGGGAAAGCGAACTCACGATCACTTCATGGCCTTTGTCGACGACCTCCTCGAACTCGAAGCAGACGCCGCACTCGAGCGCCTCCAGGAGTTCGACGGTATCGGCGAGGGGAAGGCACAGGCGACGATAAACGCCGCCCGGAACAACCGCGAGCAACTCGAATCGGGCAACGTCACCGTCCACACCGCCGTCGCGCAGTTGGCGGAGCGATTCGCCTCGAAAGCCGTCGAACGGGACAACGCCCCGATCGACGAACCGGTGACGACCGACACGAACCGCCTCATCCGACTGCCCGGCACGCTCCACGGCGGCAGCGGACTGCAAACGGTTCGCCTCCAGCGCGATGAACTCGACGCGTTCGACCCGCTGGTCGACGCCGTCCCCGAGACGTTCGTGGGCCAGGAGATCGCCGTCGACGTCACCGACGGCGGGACGGTCGAACTCGGAGGAGATAGCTTTACGGTCTCCGAGGGTGACCAGTCACTCCCAGAGTACGTTGCCGTCTTCCTGATGGCACGCGGTCGGGCTGAAAAGGAGAAAGAATGAACCTGAACGAACTACGCTCGGTCCAGAGCAAGGAGCGAAAGAAAGACAGCCTCCAGAACCTTCGCCCCTCGTTCTACCAGGAGGTCGGCGAGTACATCGCCGAACTCGAGGCCGAACGCGAGCGCGCGGCCGAGCGCGCCGATGACCCCTTTTCGTCGCCCGAAGTGGGTCGGCTCACGGACGAAATCGAGACCGCAAACGACGTGGTCGAAGCGATCTACGAGCGCCGGATGGGAAAACTCGTCAAGCAAGCGAGTCTCGCCGCGGCCGGCATGGCGGCGGACGACGAGGGGCTAACCGCCGAAGAGGCCGCCCTCTTCGACGATCTCGTCGACCGAATTAAGGGGAACAAAGCACGCGTGCTCGACGTGCTTGAGGGCAGTACCCAGGCCCAGGACACGGCCACCGATACCGATAGCGCTACCTCGAGAGAAGCCGGTCAAGATCAGGGTCAGGACCAGGACCAGCGCCAGCGCTCCAATTCGCCCGCCCCACCGACACCACCGCAAGAACCCGCATCGGAAGACCCCGTGCAACGCCGCGAAGCGAACCGGGGAGACGACCAGGTCCCCGAGTCTCAGTCCGAGCAGCACTCACAAAACGCACCCCACACGCAGCAGCCGCCGACTTCGCAGTCCACGCCAGCCACTCCCGACTCGGAACCCGCCGACGCCGCGGGCGTCTCCCCTGCGGACGTGATGGGCGGTGACGCTGCTAGTGCCACCTCGAGTGCCGGGGCCGACACAGTTGAGACGGCCGAGACAACCGACACCGCCAACACGGCTCACGCCGAGTCCGCCCCGCAGGTGAACTCGAGTGCAGCAGCGACGGAGACAACCGAAGGTCCAGGGGAAGTGACCGATACCGGGATACCCGAGCAACACCGTGAGGGTGGTAGTACTGAGGGCGGTACGGGCGACGACTACGACGGAATACGATCCCGTTCGCCCTCCGAAGCGAAAGCGGACACGGACGAGGCGACCTCCGAATCGCAAGTCGACCGCATGACGGTCAAAATCACGCAGGACATCGGCTCTATCCTCGGCGTCGACGACCGGGAATATACGCTTGTCAGCGATGACATTGTGACGCTCCCCGAAGCGAACGCGACGCCACTACTCGAACGCGAGGCGGCCGAACCGCTCGAGTGACGTTCGGAATTCACGGCCGTGGCAGTCTGCCGACACCGACAACTGCGACTGCTATCGACGCATTTCGTCTCAGGCCGCTGGAACGTCGTAGATACTCACCCAGTGGTCACCGTATTCCGCTTCGTGTTCGCTGGCGACCTCGCTGGCTTCGATCCAGTCGCGACATTCCCGATCGAGTTCGCAACTGTCGCAGCGAAGTTGGTATGCCATATGATACCAAGAACATAGGCGGCCTTAAGCATTCGTCGTGGTTCCGCTGGGTTGCAGTTTCGGAACGGTGGTCCGCTGTCACGGACAGGGCTGCTTCGCAGGGGTTGCAAAAGAACGACGCTCTTGAGAGTGTCGTCCGGAGTCGACTCGGGACCCGGTGGCGGTGCCATACAGTCGGACCCGCTGATCGCGTGCCACGCCGTCTGCTGCTGCACGGACCGCGACCGGATCTCGCACAGCGGTGACGCGATTGGAAGCGGTTAGTCGCCTGTCGACGGAACGGCCGACTCGTCGGCGATGAACCCCTCGAGTTTGTCGAGGCTCTGGCTCCACCCCAGTTCCATTCCTTCGAGCGAGTCAGCCACCGCTTCGCTCGCCCGGATCACTTCCGCCCGGATCGTCAGTTCGGTCTGCTCACCGCGCTCGGCGAACGTGACCGTTTGATACACTTCGAGTTGCGGGGTGCCGTCTTCGTCCTCGAGCGCCCGGCTGGTGACCTCGAGCCGCTCTGGCTCATCGACGACGTGATACACCCCCGTACCGGGATAGATAGTGCCGTCAGGGCCCTCCATGTCGATTCTGAATTCCCCATCCGGTCTGACATCCAGTTCGCAGTAGGGGACGGTGAACTCGGCTGGCCCCCACCACTGTTCGACCCGTTCGGGGTCGGTCCACGCTTCGAACACGCGCTCGCGCGGGGCGTCGAACGTCCGCCGGATCGTCATGTCGTACTCGCTCGGTTCGAACTCGGTTGCTGTCGTCTTCTCGTCTGTCATTGGCCCTCGTTCTCCAGATGGTCAGCCAACGCGTCCAGCCGGTCGTCCCAGAAGACGCGGTACTGCGTCAGCCAGCCGAACGCGACGCTCAGTGGAGCCGCCTCCAACTGGCACTGCCGGACGCGTCCGTCCTGTTCGACCTCGATCAATCCCGCGTCTTCGAGTACCTGCAGGTGCTTCGAAACGGCAGCCAGGGAGATGTCATGGGGCTCTGCGAGTTCAGTGACACTCGCCGGTCCGGTGGCAAGGTCCTCAATCAGGGCCCGCCGAGTCGGATGGGACAACGCCTGGAAGATCGCGTCCAAATCCGCCGCTGTTCGTTGGTCAACCATCTGGTTAACTATTAGCGGCACGGATATTTAACCATTTAGTTTACTATCGAGACCGTCAGCGAAACTGTCTGAAACGGTCGTTTTGGGCAGTTTGCTGAATATTGTGCGAGGCAGGAGTGAGGCTGGACGGCACTTTGTGGATTATCTGGTGGCGTTAGGACCGCTGGGACAGCACCCAGCAATCAAAGATCTAGCGGGACAGTCAATTGCGTAGTGACCAGAGACGACGATATCACTCAGGGAGCGAGTGGGTTGGGGCAGATTTGAACTGCCGAATTCCCCCGTGATTCAGTCGGAGAGCCCCGCTGTGGCGCGATTCGGAGATCAAACCATGCCTGAATCAATCGCGCCAGATGAAGCGATCAACCTCTACCTGAAAGACCGCAAACCCGAGGTCACCAAGTCGACGACAGAAATCACAAGTACCATCTCAAGCGCTTCCTCGAGTGGTGCGACGAGTACGAGTTCGACGATATGAGCGAGATGACCGGGAGGCGTATCTATGAGTACAAGGTCTACCGTCGAGACGAGGGAGACGTCAATTCAGTCACGCTCTCGAACCAACTCAGCACCTTTCGAGTCTTCTTACGCTTCTGTGAGAAACTCGATTTCGTCGAGAAGGGGACAGCGGAGAGCGTGATGATGCCGGATATCGATCCCGGTGAGAACGCCCGAGACATCGCTATCGACGCAGAGACGGCCGATGAGATACTCGACTACCTGATGAAGTTCGAATACGCGACGCTCCGTCATGCCCTATTCTACGTGGTCTGGCACACTGGCATGCGTACTGGGAGCGTTCACTCGCTCGATCTCGACGACTACCATCCCGATGAGCAATATCTCGGGGTTCGCCATCGCCCCAAGCAGGGCACTCGCCTCAAGAATAAGAAGAGCGGGGAGCGCGAGGTCAATCTGAAAGCAGAGGTCTGCGAAGTACTCGACGACTATATTCAGATGAAACGCTGTCGAGTCGAGGACGACCATGGCCGCGAGCCGCTATTCACGACGAAGAGTGGTCGTATCTTCAAGTCCCAGATCCAGAAGCACATCTATACCCTAACTCGACCCTGCCATTATACCAGCGAGTGCCCCCATGACCGAGATATGGAGGAGTGTGAGGCGAGTACATTCGACCACGCCAGTAAGTGCCCGTCGAGCGTCAGTCCCCATCCGATTCGGCGGAGTGCGATCACCGCTCATCTGAACGCAGACGTCCTGAAGGAGATCACCGCTGACCGAGTCAATGTCAGCGTCGACGTCTTGGATAAACACTACGACGCCCGTTCAGAGACGGAGAAGCGCGAACTTCGGAAGGGATATCTCGAGAATATCTGACTCGAGACGACCCCCTCATTTCCACTGCGATTCTAAGCGGGCTCTTTTCCGTTCTCTGCGAGTCGACGGAATTCACTGAGGGAATGGTCTGATCGCTAACTAATTGGCGTGACGAGCGGCTGAGTGCCGCTCACGAGATTGTCACTAATCCTCGTCTTCCTGAACGAGTCCAGACTTCACGTCCGAAAGCACCTGCCTCGTCCGTTCTGCCTGCTCCTCCAGACTAAGATCCGCAGGGTAACTGTAGACGTATCGACCGCTCTGATACGCCTCGTTGATCTGCCCCTCCGAATCCTTCATACGGATATAGTCAATCTCGGACTGCTGCGCGAATCCATCGACGATATCGGGCGATTTGAGATTATTATCCCGAGAGCCCGTGCTGAACTCGGCCCTGATCGTATCTTCACCAGCGTCCTCGACATGCTCCTCGACGTTCGAGTCAACGTCTGCTCCATCCCTATCGAGTTCGGCGATCTCTTCGAGTTTCAGACCTCGAACACGGAATGCGCCATCGTAGAAGTCCCACATCTGCTCTCGCGTGAATCGGTTGTAGCGGTTACACTCGAAGCCGATCTCGAATGAATCCTCCCCGATGAAATACTCGAGGGCGTCATCATCATAGACGCCAGAAGTGGACTCGTACGCATAGTCACCGTCTCGAGTAAGGAGGAAGCGCATAATCCGAGCGATGTTACCCTCGCCAATCACGACTTCCCCTTCTTCGATCTCCCGTCGCTCCTCGGTGACCTCCTGAACAAACCGAGCGAAGATGTAGTCATCGCCAACTACGTACTCGTCTTCAGACGATTCAACAGAAACACCCCGCTGCTCCCCCTCGTATCCGTAGATTCCATCAATCTCCTCCGCGATGGCGTCCATCGGCGGAATCCCCTCCGTGGTTTCGACCTCCCCAAATCGATATTTTGACTTTGGCATATCATCAACAGGTCAGTGCAGGTGCAAATACTTTCTTGCCGACTATCATTACCACCTGTACGATGGACTCGAGATAGATTGAATCTATTCGAGAGAATGAATTATTATCTGACACTTAGTACTATCAACTATGAGTTTCGTACAGGCATTTGACGACGCTCGCGCAATCATCACACTCATTGGACTCCTCCCTGCAGCGTTCATCGTGCTTGCGATGACCCGGAACATGACTAACCCGGGGTACGACATGACCGTTGCGTTCAGCGCAGGAATCGAGTTGACCGTACACGCAATCAGTCCTGCGCCCGTACTGGCGCTACTCCTTGCAGTCGCTATTCTCCTGATTCGAGCCGGGTCGGGAGGACGCTAATCGTCGAGTTGCTTTCTACGGTTCGAGAATGCACGTAGAGCGAATCCCGACCTGAGGGCAGCGGAAAGCATCGGAGACCCTGTAGTGCCAATATTTCGTCTCTCAAATCGCGTCCTACTCGCTCTGGCAATAGGAACCCTCAATCAGACTCTTCGTCTTGAACAAATCTCCTTAGGACTTTCCTTGCCTGTCTTCTCCCAGGTGGGGTTAGTCCGACAGTAGCAGATGGGCCTCGCCCTCTGCGATCGAAGTAGCGATCACCATCACCCTGATACATGTTCCCCATCCCACTAGATGAGATGTCTGAAAGTTCGAGAGCATCCTTCAGAGCCGATGACTTTACGCGGTCGACTTCGTAGCATTCGTGCCAGATATACAGAAGCGCAAGTGAAGCGACCCTCTGTCGATCGGTTTTCCGCTCTCCAATATTCCCTATCTCATCGAGATAGATAACTGGTGGTTCATCTCGATCTGAATCGATGTAAAACCATCTCTCTAACTCGATCTCGGGCACCCTCAGTTTAGAAGAAATGTCGCTAAAGGGACCAGATTCCTGTTCGATTTCCTCGTCGTCTTCGTTTCCGTTTTCAGTAAACTCCTCCAGGGACGTTCCCTCAACTTTGGGACGTTCCATTTTTGCATCCTCGTCTCCCCCCTCTAATTCTTCCAACGACTCCTGGTTATCTTCGATGAACTGAATTAGATCGAGGACCTCTTTCTGGTAGTTCTCGTCGTCAAAGGCGTGAATCTCGACTTCCAACGGTCCGTATTCTAATTTGGCTGTGGTTTCCATATCTTGCTCACATACTCAAACTGTACAACCATAAGCTCTTCGCAGAACTGGATTCTATACCTGGAGTAGATCATAATCTGGATCGATATCAGTTCTATGCCTCATTTGAGAGGAGCCGAATTAAACTAGAAGTAAACGTCTTATAGTTTCTATAGCGGGTATAACGCCTATTCCAGTGATCTTCTCTTCCGTCTCTCCTCTGCCTCCATAATCATACCTTTCTGCAAGAGTGCCAATACATACTCGGAGGTACCCATCTCCGGAAGTAGGTGGGATAACACTTAAGTCATATACGCACGTTGTCGTGACTAGACGCTGGAATCCCCAGCCTACTACAAGGAAATCAGCGAGAGAATGACCCAGTTCCCCACCGATGCTGCCAGGCTGGAGTGGGGGACGAGTCGTTTCGCCCGTCAGCCACCCTATTACTCTAGCGTCGAGGGGCACGGGGCCCTTGTGGTGGGCAGGTGTCGGGGCGTAGTCGAATTTTCGGCAGCCCTAGTCTTATACCTTACCCTCCACTCAGGCGTAGAGTCTCAACAATACAATGAGTTCCATTTCGGAACCTCCCGCAGACGACATCGAACACACGCCGTGGGACGATCTCACCGCGGCACGACGACGAGTAGTACTGACCATCGCCCACGTTCACGGGCCACAGACATTCAACCGTCCAGACCTCCTCGACGACGTGGAGGAAGCGGACGACGTCGAGGACGTCATCGACGACAAGGACCGGGTCCTCACTTCGCTCGACTACACCCGGCTCCTGAACGACCTGACCGAGGACGGCTACCTCGTGAAGGAGTTCCAAGGGGGGACGAACCCCATCATGCTGGACACCGAATACGATCCGGGCCGCGACACTCGAAACGCGGCTCCGTACGGTGACACCAGCGCGCTCCACACGCTCGTGGACCAGATCTGCGACCGGGAAGGGATCACCCGCGACCTCCTCGACGAAGTCGACAACCCGTACGACTTCAACGAGGTCAAAGACGAAGTGAACAGGGCTGTCGGTCGAGTGGTCCTCCATCCCTACTCCGACCCGAGCAAGTACCGCTTCACGCAGGAGGGGTACTCCGTCGTCTCCGGGAAGGTTAAGGAGAGGAAGGACGCCGACGAGTAGGGTTACGAACCCTACGCTCTGATCTCGCAGTAGCGATTCTCATTTTTGGTTGCCCCGAGTCCGCCAAGTTCGAGTGAATTCGCGTCTCTGCGTCAGGTCCAGAATCTCATCAGACGAATGAGAATTCCGTGAGAGCGAGTTCTGCATCAGGGGCAGTGGGTACCATGGCGAATCGCAGTGAGCGGCAAGTGAGAATGCCTCATGAGCAAGTGAATATCAGGGAGTCAACTCTAACTCGAGATCTGACGCGCGCTGACGAGAGAGACGAGTAACCTTTTGTCAGAAGCAGCCCCTCCTTAGGGTGTAATCGCGCCACGGTGGAGGGCGGCCATAGTGAACTTGGTGAATTCGCGTCTCGGGTGTCTGAGGGGTTATACAAGCGCCTCTCCGTCGTCCCGTAATTTGCCAAGAGTAGGAATCCGAGTGGGTTGGGGCAGATTTGAACTGCCGACTTCCTCCGTGTGAAGGAGGTATCATAACCGGACTAGATCACCAACCCGCATAGGGTCGTATCCGTGCGTTCGACTTAAGACTTCCTTTCACGTTCGAGGCCGATACCCTGTATCCGCTGTCGTTCTGGCGATTCCCAGCCGTCCGGTCGACGACGCTACAAACCGCTTTGTCGTGCAACCGATACCGACACCGATACCGACACGCATGGAGCGTTCTCTCGCTGCTCCAGACGATTAGTATTCCGGCGTTTCCTCCGGTTCACCCTCCCGAGCGTTGACGACGCGGGCGAACGTGAACAGGCCGTCGGAGAGTCGGTTGAGGTACTGCACCGCTTGCTCGTTGATCTCCTCTTCGCTGGCCAGTGCAACTGCTCGTCGCTCGGCTCGGCGACAGACGGTTCGAGCGTGGTGTAACTGCGCGCCGGGGTTGCTCCCGGAGGGGAGGATAAAGGCGGTCAACGGCTCGAGTTCAGCGTCGAACGAGTCGATCCAGTCTTCGACGGTGTCGACGTGGGCGGCGGTGATCGCCGGGTCGTCTTCATCGGGGTCGGGATTCGCAAAGTCGGCCTGGACGATGTGGAGGTGGTTCTGCACGGTGCGGAGTTGATCGTCGATGTCGGCGTGGCCGGTGGGTCGAATCGTGCCGAGCAGGGCGTTGAGTTCGTCGACGGTACCGTAGGCCTCGATTCGGGGGCTGGTCTTCGAGACGCGGGTCATATCCCGGAGATCGGTTTTGCCGTCGTCGCCGCGGCCGGTGTAGATCGACATGGCCGAACCGATGAAGGGAGATTACTTAATTGCTGGCCGAGCGGTAATTCGGAGGTACGATCGGGAACCAGTACGTTCAATTTGGTCCGTGTGCAATCGCCGCGTATGACGATGGAACTCGACCACGAGTGTCCAAACTGTGGCGACGAACGGACGTTCTACCGCGCGGCGAGTACGACGATGCACCTCGGTGAGAAAGTCAAGTGGCACTGTCCGGACTGTGACTACGGATTTGTCCAGATTGGCGACAACGGAACTGCTGTCGACTCGAGTGTGGATGTCTAGTCACCAGTACTAGTACCAGTACCAGTACCAGTACCGGAAATCGCCACCTGTCAGCACGAACCGAACACCTACCAGTTTCCGCTGGACCTCCCGATGCAAGGACGCAGGCTCGCGACGACGGACGAGATTATTGCGATCGTCAGTCCTGACAGTGACGATGTCGTCGCCGGACTCGAGTCGTGGACCACAGCGCGTGACATCGCGCTGTCGACGGTCGACGTCGGCGACGAGATCGGCGATCGATACGATTCGAACCGGGCGACACTCGGGATCACGATCGGCGGTGATGGCACCTTTCTGGAGGGGATCAAGACCTTTGCACCGCGGAACGTTCCCCAACTCGGAGTCAATACGGGTACCCTCTCCTTTCTGGCCCGCGTCGAACCCGAGGATCTCAAGGCCGCCCTCGACGAAGTCGTTCGGGGACGTGCGAAGGTCGACAGCCGCCAACAGGTCGCCGTCACCGGCTCGAACGTCGATGCGACGGGAATCAACGACGTGACTATCGAGCACGTTCCGCCGGAAAACCCCGTCGACAGCAAGGTGACGCAACTCGATGTCTACGCCGATGACGAGTACATCGGCGAGTTCGAGGGAACGGGACTCGCGGTCTCGACGCCGACCGGGTCGACCGGGATTTCGCTGTCCGCGAACGGCCCGATCCACTACCCGGTCGACAACCACACGCTGCAACTCGTCCCGTTGCACACCCACCAGTTGGGCGTTCGGCCGATCGTCGTCTCGCCCTCGACCGAACTCCGAATCGTCACCCGCGGCCCCGCGACGTTGCTGGTCGACGGCGGGCGGACGCACACCCGCCTCGAAACGGGTGAAAGCGTCCTGTTGACGGGTGCTGACAGGCTCGCGCACGTCGTCCGAACGAGTTACGACGACCACTTCTTCACCGCAATCGCGAAGAAACTCGGCTGGGGAATTCGCGCCGTCGACGATCAGCCGTCGACACCGCGTTCGGAGACGGACCGCGCTCTCGGATCGGGATTGCACGCTGGAGCGATCTCGTCGGCGACACCGATGGAACTGGAAACGGCATCGGAAGCAAAAGCGGACCCAGCGAAGTCGAGTTCAGCGGCGGATGCCGGTGAGACGGGAAGCCGTTCCGATTCGCCCGCTGTTCCGTCGACGGGACGTGACGACCGGACGACCCTCGAATACGCCCGCACGGTTGCAACAGAGGCTGCCGAGGCCGCCGGCGAGCCGCTGCGCGAACTCCACGGCCAGGTCGATTCCATCACCGTCAAAAGCGACAAATCGGATATCGTCACCGAGGCCGACCACCAGGCGAATCGGATCATCACGACCGTTATCGACAACGAGTTCCCCGAGCACGGCATCGTCTCCGAAGAGCAACCGCGGCGAAACCGTGCCGACGGCTACACCTGGGTTATCGATCCGCTCGACGGAACCGGGAACTTCGCACACGGCAATCCGAACTACTCGGTTTCGATCGCGCTGCTCGATTGTGGAACGCCGGTGATGGGCGTCGTCTACGTCCCCGAAACGGACGAACTGTTCAGCGCAATCGCCGAGGTCGGTGCCCGACGAGACGGCGATCCGATCGAGACGACGGACCGCGAGCGCCTCGACGAGAGCATGCTCATCTCGGGGTACGACCCCGACGGCACCTTCCTCTCGCACTTCTACCAGGAATCTCGCGGCGTCCGTCGTCTCGGGTCGGCCGCGCTCAATCTCTGCTACCTGGCGAGCGGCAGCGCCGACGCGACCTGGGAACACGACACCCACCCCTGGGACATCGCTGCCGGCCTCGTCATCGCACGAGCTGCCGGCGCGACGATCACCGACGAACGCGGCGACCCGTTCGTCTTTGAACTCGAGGCCGACGACCGCACGGCGCTGCTCGGCTCGAACGGCCCGTTGCACCCGGCGCTGGTGGAGCATCTCAAGACGGGGCTGTCGGACCGCAGAGCGGATCGCTGAGTCGGTCGCCGTTCGACACTCGCCTTGTCGCGTACCCGATCCCGTTGAAGTCTGTTTCGGTGGTGTGAGCGTCGGTTCCACGCCTCGAACACGTTTATCGTCCCCGCTACACACTGTGGGTGTAGGAACATGTCACTCTTCCCGACGGAGATGGAAAGCGAACGACTCCGGTACGAGCGGCTCCACCCGGACGAGTTCGACGCCTACGAACTGTACGAATACGTTCACGCCGGCGCACCCGGCATCGACGAGATCACGAAGTACGTCACCTGGGATCCTCACCAGCACCCCAAGGAGGCGTCCGACTGGGTCGAGCACTGCGGCGAGCAGTTCGAAGACGGCGCGGCGGCCACCTACGCCCTCCGACCGACGGAAGGCGACCGCGCCGACGAACTCGCCGGCTTCGCCGGTATCCACCCCGACTGGGACCGCCGGCTCGCGGTCTTCGGTGCGTGGCTCCGGAAACCGTTCTGGGGCCGGGGCTACTCCGGCGAGCGCGCCGCCCGGATGCTCGAACTCGCCTTCGACCGCCTCGACCTCGAAGTGGTCACGGTCGCACACGATCCCGCGAACGAGAAGTCCCGCCGCGCCATCGAGAAGTACGTCGAGCGATTCGGCGGCCAAAAAGAGGGACGGATCCGCAACGATATCATCATCGACGACGAGCCGCGAGACAGCATCCGGTACAGCATCTCCCGTTCGGAGTGGGAGCGAAACCGCGACTGACAGCGGGACGCGATCGCGTCCGTTCGTGGCTCTCAGTCGTCGCCAGCGAGTTCGTGCCAGGATAGGCGCGGGCTTCGCGCCGCGCTGGTCTGGTCGATCCGCCGCGCGGTCGTCCGCTCCGGCGCGTCGGCAAGCGTTTCGTCGTCCTCCCGCGCGACAGCGTTGAACGCCGCTGCCAACCGATCGAGCGTGTCCTTGTTCTCGACCTCCGTCGGTTCGGTCATCAGCGCCTCGGGGACGATTTCGGGCCACTTCGTCGTCGGCGGATGCACCCCGTAGTCGAGCATCCGCTTTGCCACGTCGGCCGCGTCCTGCTCGCCCGCGCTCGCGACGAACTCGTGGTGGAACGGGCCGTACGGAACGCCGAACTCGATCTGGCTCGCGAGGTAGTTCGCGTTGAGCACTGCCTTCGCGCTTGCATCTGCGAGTCCCTCGTCGCCGAGTCTGGCGATGTAGGCGAAGGCCTTTACGAGGACGAGCCAGTTGCCCTGAAACCCGTGGACCTTGCCGATGGTGTGTTCGGGATCGAACAGTTCGTAGCGCTGCTCGCTGGTACTGGCACCAGTACCGGCACTGCCACCGTCTCTGTCTCCTGTACGTGCGTCGTCGGCCGCTCGCACCCGCGGTGCGGGCAGGAACGGCGCGAGTTCGTCCACGACGCCGACGGGGCCCGCGCCCGGACCGCCGCCGCCGTGGGGCGTCGCGAACGTCTTGTGAACGTTGTAGTGCATGATGTCGAAGCCCATGTCTCCGGGGCGGGCGCGCCCGAGCAGGGCGTTCAGGTTCGCGCCGTCGTAGTAGAGCAGGCCGCCGGCGTCGTGGACCATGTCGGCGATTTTCTCGATGTCGCGCTCGAACAGGCCGAGCGTGTTCGGGTTGGTGAGCATCAGTGCCGCCGTGTGCTCCGAGAGGGCGGCGTCGAGCGCGTCGAGATCGACCCGTCCCTCGTCGTCGCTGGGCAGCGACACCACGTCGTAGCCGCCGAGGGCGGCGCTGGCGAAGTTGGTCCCGTGGGCGCTCTCGGGAACGATGACCTCGTCGCGGTGGCCCTCGCCGTTGTGTTCGTGGTAGGCCGCGGCGACGCGGATGCCGACGAACTCGCCCGCTGCGCCGGCTGGCGGCTGGAGCGTCACGGCGTCCATGCCGCCGATTCGGCCGAGGTAGTCCTGCAGACGAGAGAGGAGTTCGAGCGTGCCCTGCACCGACGCCGCCGAGCGATCGGGGTGGACGCTCGCGCCCGGCAGCGCCGCCACGTCTTCGGTGAATTTCGGGTTGTACTTCATCGTACACGAGCCGAGCGGGTAGGGACCGCTGTCGATCCCGTAGATCATCTGCGAAAGGCGCGTGTAGTGGCGGGCGAGTTCGGGTTCGGAGAGGGCGGGCAGTTCGAGTTCGTCTCGCGTGAGGTCGTCGGGAAGCGGCGAGTCGTCGCCGATCTCGACGCGCGTCCGGTCTTTCTCCGAGAGCAGGGGTTCGTACTGGCCGTCGTTGACGTAGCGGGCCTGGTCGTAGCGGACCTGTTCGGCGTCGGACGCCAACTCGTCTCCGTCGCTCATCGAACCACCTCCGAAAACGCCGCGACGAACGCGTCGAGTTCGGCGTCCGGAACGCCGGCGACACAACACTGGAGTTCGTGCTCGCCGACGACGTGGACCGCGAAGCCACGCGTTTCGAGGTCCTCGGCGATCGCCGGCGCGGGCTGATCGACGTGCGCGACGAACTCGCGGATGTGGTGGCGATCGTGGACCGGAGCCGACACGCCGACGAGTTCGTCGAGTCGCTCGGCGAGAGTTTCGGCGCGGGTGACGCCGCGTTTCGCGAGGTCGACCATTCCGTCGGGGCCGAGTGCGGCGGCGTGCATCGCGGTTCGAAGGGCGACCCAGGCCTGGTTCGTACAGATGTTGCTCGTCGCGCGTTCGCGGCGGATGTGCTGTTCGCGGGTCTGCAGGGTGAGCGTGAACGCCCGCCGATCGGTTGCATCCTCGCTGACGCCGACCAGGCGGCCGGGGACCTGCCGCAGGTAGTCCTCGCGACAGGCGAACAGCCCGAGGCCCATGCCGTAACTCGTCGGCAGACCGAGAACGCTCGCGTCGCCGATGACTACGTCGGCTCCCACGTCGGCGGGTCGTTGGAGCAGGGAGAGCGCGACCGGGTCGGAACCGAGGACGAACAGCGCGTCAGCGTCGGTCGCGAGTTCGCTCGCGGCGTCGAGGCGTTCCTCGATTGTCCCGCGGACAGTCGGGTTTTCGGCGTAGAGCATGACGACATCTTCGTCGACCGCGTCGGCGAGTTCGTCGGCGTCGATAGCGCCGTCTGTGGTTGGGTACGCCTCCACGACCAGATCGGTGCCGGCGACGTAGTTCTCGAGGGTGCTCCGGCGCTCCTCGCGCAGGAGGTCCGGCACGAGGACGCGGTGGCCGCTCGTCTCGCGGACGCGATCCGCAAGCGTCGCGGCTTCGCCGAGGGCGGTCGCCGCGTCGTACATCGAGCAGTTGGCGATTTTGAGTCCCGTCAGTTCGACCAGCAGCGACTGGTACTCGAACAGCGCCTGCAGAAACCCCTGCGAGATTTCGGGCTGGTACTGCGTGTAAGAGGTGAGAAATTCGGAGCGGTCCGCGAGGTGATCGACCAGCGAGGGCACGTAGTAGCCGTAGTGGCCACGCCCGAGCAGTTCCGTTAGATTCTCGTTGCGTCCGAGAATCGAGCGCACGAGTCGTCTCGTCTCGCGCTCGGTCCGGGCGTCGATACCGAACTCGTCCGCAAATCGGACGGTATCGGGAATGTCGAACAGGTCCGCGATAGAGTCGGCATCGACCGCCTCGAGCATCGCATCGCGCTCGTCGGCCGTGTGGGGGGCGTACGGACTCCCGGAGGCGCGTGTTTCTGCCCCGTTCATACCCTCCTCCCGGTGATTTGGCTCCGGATTCGGGTGCTGGCTGTGGTGCGATGGGTGTCCTGTCGCTGTCGCGATCTCTCTCGATCCCCCTCTCGATTACAGGATGGCATTCGGGACACGATAGCAGTTCGTTGCGGCCAGGGGCTAATTAACGCACCCGTTCCGCGTGGGCGGGCAGCGTGTTTCGGTGCGAGACAGTCGGCCACGACTGGCTACCGGTCGAGTTCGGAGTCGGTATCGGTTGCAGTCTCGTCGTTGGTATCGAGATTCTCGTCAGTTCTGTCAGTTCTGTCAGTTCCGTCGGTCTCGTTGGTATCGCCGGTTTCGCCAGTCTCATCGGCCCCATCGGTCTCGTCGCTCTCGTCGCTCTCGTCGGGAGAGCCGTCGTACTCACGTTCCGTCGCTTCGTCGCCGTCGACGCCGGCCGCGGTCTCATCCGCGTTCGTCTCGGTATCGCCACCTTCGTCCACGTCGAGTTCACTCTCGGGGGGTTGCTCGCCGGCGAGTCCGGTTTCGGGTTCGGTCTGAACCGCACTGTCGGCACCGGGGGTAGCGGTGCCGGTAACCGGTTGCGGGGCGTCGGCGCGTTCGCGGGCGAAGAGATCGAGGGTGATCTTCGCCCCGCCGAGGACGACGGGACCGATAAAGAGGCCGACGGCCCCGAAGACGACGAGGCCGCCGAAGATGCCGACGACGATAATCGCCGAGTTGAACGCGCTCGTGCGGCCGATGAGTGCGGGACGGATGTAGGTGTCCGAGGCGCTGACAATCGAGCCGTAGACGATGAGGATCGCGGCCGAAACGAATTGGCCGGTGGCAAGTAGTCCGATCGAAACCGGGACCCAAACGCCGAAGGCTCCGATGAGCGGGAGTAACGCGAAGATGAACGTGACGACCGAGAGGAGGACGACCGCCGGAACGCCGAGGACGGCGAGACCAATCCCGAGCAGGACCGCCTGAATAATCGCGACGGCGACGTTCCCGACGACCGAAGCCCACATGAGCTGGTCGAGTTCAGCGAGCAGTTCCGCGAGCAGGTCGTCCTCGATGGGGACCACGCGTTGCATCCAGACGACGAATTCGCCGCCGTCGCGCAGCAGGGCAAAGAGGACGAACACGGTCACGGTGAGGCCGATGAAGAGTCCCGGTGCGCCGCCGGCGATCTCGACCGCGCTCATGGCCAGCCCTTGCAGTCCCGTCGCGATCGGGTCCTGATAGGTCTGGTAGAACTCGACGAGATCGACCGAGTAGCCCACGTTTTCGAGTTGCGATTCGATGATCGTGACATCGAGGTTGCCGTTTCCGTCCTGGATCACGTCGACGAGGTTGAGCGCCTCGCGGAACGCGACGGCGAGGACGTACGCCAACGGCAGCAAGAGTGCGAGGATCGTGACCGCGACGAGCGAGAGGGCCGCGATGAGCGCGCTCACGTACTGTTCGAGCCAGCGCTGTGCCGGAACGAGAACGTACGCGAGCACGACCCCCAGGAGGACGTACTGGAGATAGGGCAGAATAACGAGAAGTCCGAGAACGGCGGCGACGATAGCGAGGACGGTTAGCCCCGGTCGCTTGGCAAACCACTCCCCTGACGGCGGACGATCGGCCATGAATACGGGCCGGTACGCACTCCGAACGTATTATATTGATGAAACGACGGCCCGCAATCGGGCAGCGCGATCACTCCGAAAGCAACGACCGCGAGGAGTTCGTGACGACGAGGAGACTGCTCGCGCCCATCGCGAGCGCGGCGAACAGCGGGTTGAGTAGCCCCGTCACCGCGAGCGGAATCGCGACCGCGTTGTAACAGAACGCCCAGCCGATGTTTCCTTTTACGCGCCGATCCGTCGCCCGCGCGAGTTCGAAGACCGTCTCGACCGACGAGAGGTCGTCGTCGACGAGCGCCACGTCGGCCGCGTCGGCCGCCATCGCCGTGCCGCCGCCGAGCGCGATGCCGAGATCCGAACTCGCGAGCGCGGGGGCGTCGTTGGTGCCGTCGCCGATCATGACGGTTCGGCCGGTCTGCTTGAGCCGATCGACGGTTTCGGCCTTCCCTTCGGGCGGGACGCCGGCGAAAACCTGACCGACTGCGTCGTGCTCGCGGAACTGCGTCGCAGCCCGCGCGTCGTCGCCGGTAAGCACGACGATGTCGGAGCCGCTCTCCGAGATCGCCGTCAGCGTCTCGTCCCAGTTCTCCCGGAGTTCGTCGCCGACGACGATGACGCCCGAGGCGGTGCCGTTGCGGCCGACGGCGACGGGGACGCGTCCGGTTTCGCGCGCAGCCCCGATTTGGTCGGCGAGTTCGGTCGGCACGTCCCAGCCCCGGTCCCGGAAGAGGTCGGGATGGCCGACGATGAACTCGTCGCCGTCGACGGTGCCGGAGACGCCGTTGCGGTGGGAGTCGAACGTGTCGACGCGGTCGGGCGCGTTTTCGTCGTCACCGATCGGGTCGCCGGCAGTCGCGTCACCTGCGTCGGCCACGTTGCCTTCCGCCGACGCCCCGGGCTCGACCGTACCGCCGTCTGCAACCGGTGTCGCCGCGGCGATGGCTTTTCCGACCGGGTGGGCGGATCGCTCCTCGAGCGCGGCGGCCTGTTCGAGCAGGTCGTCCGGAAGGTCGGTGTCGACGACGGTCATGTCCCCGGTCGTGAGCGTGCCGGTCTTGTCGAAGACGACGGTGTCCGCGTTGCGGATGCGTTCGAAGACGCTGTCGTCGAACACGACGATCGAACGCTCGAGCGCGTCCCGGATACCGGCGGCGACGGCGAGTGGCGTCGCGAGGCCGAGCGCGCACGGACAGGAGACGATCAGGACCGTCAGCCCGGTGAGCAGGGCTTCGGTGACATCGGCACCGAGCGCGAGGTGGGCGGCCGCGGCGACGGCGGCGAGGACGAGCACGAACGGGACGAAGATCGTCGCCAGTTTGTCGGCGAGTTTCTGGATGCCGTGGGTGCCGCTCTGGAGGTCCCAGACGAGTTCGCTGATCCGGTCGAGGGTGCTGGTGGCGTCCTCGCCGACGCGGACGGTCAACGAGCCTTCGGAGACGACGGAACCGCCGACGACCTCGTCGCCGGATTCTTTCGTCACGGGCAGCGATTCGCCGGTGACGACGGCCTCGTCGACCGCGGCGCGGCCGTCGACGACGGTGCCGTCGATTGGCACGCGCTCGCCGGTGCGGACCAGCACGCGGTCGCCGGGGTCGAGTTCGTCGACGGAAATCGGTTCGGTGTCGCCCTGGTCGCCGACGCGGCGGGCCTCCTCGACCTGCACGGCGGTCAGATCCGAGAGGCGCTCGGTCGCCTGGCGTTTGATCGTCGACTCGTAGTAGCCGCCGACGGTGACGATGACGACGATGGCGACGGTCACGTCGTAGTAGATGTGAGCGCCGCCGGTCGCGATCGAGAGCGTGCTGTAGAGGTACGCGCTAACGGCCGCGATCGCGACGAGCAGGTCCATGTTCGGCGACCGCGTCTTGACGGCGACGTAGGCCCCCTGCAGGATCGGTTTGCCGGTCACGGCAAGGACGATCGTCGTGAGTGCGGCGATGACGACGTAAAACGGGGTCGCGAGTTCGCTCGAGAGCGTCTGCGTGAAGAACTCGGTCGTCCGCTCGTCGTAGAACAGCCCGCCGAAGTAGGTCGGGTAGATGATGACGATGTACTGCAACATCACCATCATCCCCATGAGGACGCCGACGCCGACGCGGGCCATCTGCCAGTTGTCGGCCCGCCGCCGGCTGAACGCGTCCGCGCGGTCGTAGGCGCTGTACCCGAGTTTGCTGATCTCCGCTTTGAGGTCCTCGACCGAGACGGTGTCCGGATCGTGGTCGATCCGCGCCGTGTCGGTCACGTAACTCGAACTCGCGTGGCTGACGCCGTCGGTCTCCGCGGCGACCGACTCGATGAACGCCTCGCAGGTCGCACAGTACATTCCGTCGACTTCGAGGAACGTGGTTTCGTGGTCGGGCGGCACGTCCCGCGATGTCCCGTCTTGGGCCTCGTCCGCCGCTCGCGCGTTTCGAACGTCGGCTGCATCCACGTCCGCTACGTCGCCGAGCGCGTCGTAGACGTTGCGACAACCGACACAACAGAACGCGTTGCCGTCGGCGACGACGCCGCTGCCGTCGACCGGCAGATCACAGAGGGTACAGCCGCTATCGGCATCGCCGTCGACCGCGGAGTGAGAGTTCGGTGTCTCCGTCATACCTATCGAATCGTCCGCTCAGTGGTTCTCGTGGCCGCCCGCTTCGATACCCGCCACGTCGAAGCCGTCGTAGAACGGCAATCCGGGGTGTGGAACGTGGATTCCCAGACTCATCAACCCGTGTGCGAGCAAGACGTAGCCGAGGACGATGAAGGCCGCCCCGAGGAGGCGGTGTACCCGCCGGCGGTGGGCGACGTCGACGGCCTCGATGACGGTCCCGTAGGCGAAGACGGCCGGGACCGTTCCCAGCCCCAGCGCGGCGAGGGCCAGCGCTCCCCGCGTCGGCGATCCCGTCGCGAAGGCGTACAGAAACGCCGGGTAGAGGATGGGACACGGCAGCAGGCCGTGTAACGCGCCGAGGCCGACGATGCCCGGCCCGTTCGCCAGGCGATCGACGTACCCCGTCAGCCAGCCGACGAGCCGCTCGCCGCCCGGCAGACTGACGCCGCCGGTACTCCGCCCGAGCAGGTAGTAGAGTCCCGTCACCATGACGAACGCGCCAACGAGCAGGCCGACCCCGCCGCGGGCGAACTCGACGAGCGACGTGAGTTGGGCCGTCGTCACGAACAGGATGCCGCCGAGCGTACCAAAGAGTCCCCCGAGCAGCGTGTAACTCGCCGTTCGTCCGAGATTGAACAGCGCGTGCTGGCGCACTTCGTACATCGTAAGGTGTCCGCTCGGGCGGGCGCTGCCGGCGGCAGTGGACGCGCGTCCGCCGTCCGTACTGGTCGCCCCCCGCGACTGTCGTCCGCTCTCACTCCCGTTTCCGTCCATCCGGCTCGCATAGATCGTCACGAGCGGGCCGCACATACCGATACAGTGTCCGCCGGCCAGCAGGCCGATAACGAACAACAGGGCCACGTCGACGCCGAGGAGTGAGAGTGGGTCCATGATCGGTCGGGGCTTTCGCCGTTAGCCGACCTAGTCACCCCACCGGGTAGTGCGTTTCGCCTTCGATCCCTGCAGACGGCTGTACGCGCCGCCTCTCACCCGAACGAGTTCGGATTATGCCGCCAAAAGCAGTCGTCGAACGCTCGTCGTACGTCGTTCGTCGCTCGTCGTACGTCGTTCGTCAGTCGCCTCGTTACTCGACGTAGCGATACTGCCGTTCGCCCATCCGGCCCCAGCCGTCAAAGACGAACTCCTCGTCGGGCGTCGTGAACTCTTCGACGTCGACGTCCATCTCGTGGTTGTGGGCGTCGTGAACGTCCTCGTAATCCGCCCAGGTCAGGTCGTAGCGGGCTGCAAGCTGTTCGTCCACGTTCAGCGCCTCGATCTCGTCCTCCCAGCCGTCCTGGACGGTTTCGGTGTGGATTTCGGCCTGCGCACCGCTTCCGTACGAGCCGATGAGCAGCGTTTCGCCGGTCAGGTCGCGGCCGTCCTCGAGTGCGGACTTGAGCGCGCTCGCGCGGGCGACGTGAACGGAACCCGTATACCAGTTGCCGACCTCGCGGGAGATCGATAGCGTCGGGTCGATCATCTCCGCGTACCACTCCTGGTAGCGGTCGGTTTCCTTGAGTTCGTCCATGTACTCCCGCAGGGCCTCGCGATAGTCATCGTCGGTATCGAACGCCTCGGGACGGGGCTGACGACCGATTTCGCCGGCCAGATCGTCCTCGATGCTCGTATCGCGGATGACGTGGCGGTAGGCGAGCAAGGCGGCCTTGCGGACCATGCCGGGGAACGGCGTGTGGAACGGCGCAAAGGTGATGTCCTCGGGATGGACGTCGCCCGCGGCGCTCTCGTAGTCTTCCAGGGCTTCGCGCATCCGGGCGAGATACACCTGCACCGAGCGCTTCCCGTCGACGGAGGGGAACTGCTGGTTCGGCTTGAGAAAGTCCGTCTCGTCGGCCGAGCCGTAGCCCTGTTCTGCGGAGAGTTCGATCAGATCCGGGTCCTCGTCGATGTACATCGCGATCGCACCTGCACCCTGGGTCGCCTCCCCGGCGTCGCCGCGGGCGTACAGCGCGGTGTCCGTCGCGATGACGAGCGCGCCGCGGCCGCGGTTTCGGCCCGCGCTGATCCAGTTGTACGCGTCGTCCAGACTCTGGGTTCCCGCGATACAGGCAAATTTCCGCTCGCCCTTGTTCGCGTGGTGGAAATCGCCGTCGTAGACGTCTTCGAGACAGCCAGCGACGTACGTCGAAACCGGCTTCGAGTTGTCGAACGAACTCTCGGTTGCAACGTCGATTCGGCCGATATCGTCGGGTTCGAGACCCTTGCGTTCCATCAGGCGATGGGCCGCGTTCGCGCCCATCGTGACGATGTCCTCGTAACTGTCGGGAAACGAACTCGCGTTCAGACCGAGTCCCTTCGTGTACTTCTCGGGGTCTTCGCCCTTTTCCGGCGCGAACGTCCCGGGCAAGTCGAGTTTGAGATTCCCGGTCCAGATCTCGATGGCGTCGATACCGACTGCTGTCATACCCCCACACTATACAGCGAGCTATATGGTATTGTCGTTCGAAGATTCGACGATTGACGGACTGCCGGCCAGTGTTGACACCCGCACTTCCCTCCCGGCGGACTCGGTGCGCTCGCCGAACTGAACTCGGCCAGCGGACCTGGAATGTCGGAAACAGAAAACTCGCTTCGAGCGCGGCGTTATTCGTCTTCTTCGACGACTTCGGGATCGCTCATCGCACTCTGGAGGCTGTCGAGACCGTTGATCCACTCCGTGACGAGGCCGTACTCGAGGTCCTCCGCGACGGTCATGTCGAGTTCAGCGTCGTCGATGATGAGGGTGCCGGCCTGGGCGGCGTAGCCGAGCGCGGCGTCTAAGTCTTCCTCGGCTTCGGCATCGGCAGCAGCGCCGAGGTAGTCGCCGACGCTCCCGTCTTCGGCGGGGCCGTTTGCGATGAACTCTTCGGCGGCGAAGAAGACGCAGACGAGGCTCGTCTGGACGCCGTCGACGAGGATCAGTTTCTCCTCGTCTTCGATGTCGACCTCGCTCAGGACGATTTCGCGGACGTCGTTGATCTCTTCGAGCGCTTCCTCTTCTCCGAGGTCCCCGTCGTCGTAGGCGGCGACGATCTTCGCGACGGCGATTGCCGTATCATCCTGCAGATTGAGCAGGAGTCGCGCCGATGACTCGTCCTCGGGATCGATCTCTTCGTCTTTGATGCGATCGATCCAGTTCTGCCAGCGTTCCTCCGAGTAGTACTCGGTCGGGGGATTGCTCATACAGACACCTACACCGGCCGCTTGAAATGCCTTTCTCTACCTGTACGTCGTCGCGACAGAACCGCTGCAGCGGCGTTTATGCCCGCTCGAGCGTTCCTTCCGTATCGATCCCGTAAACGAGTGCAGGTGTGTCGACGTGTGCCGTGTGCACCGCTTGCTCGTGGCCCGCTTCGAGTAGCCATCGGACGCGGCGAGGGACGGTCTTCGGTCCGAGGACGGCTCCGGGACGGTCGGGGTCGTCGACGTAGTCCGTTTCCATCAGAAACGGCGCGCCGTGCTCGACTGCGCGCTCGGCCGCGCGCTCGAGCCGGTCCTTGTCGCTCATGACGCTCGGCGTCGGCCCATCCAACCGGCCGGCGGCGTAGTGTTTCACGACCTTGTGCGCGGGCAGCCCGCGGTCTTCGGCCCACTCCGCGACCGCGGTCATGTCCTCGGTCGCCTCCGCGTGGAGCTGGACCGCGCAGTCGAGTTCACTGCCGCGCTCGAAGGCGTGACACATGACGGCGTTCGAGGCGTCCCAGACGGCCTCGGAGACGTCGTAGTGCGGCCGTCCGGATTTCAGCGCGAGGGCCTCACCGCGCGCGACGAACTCGGCGGCCACGTCGAGCCCGCCTTGCATGATTTCGCGGGCTTCGTCCGGACTGTAGCCGCGGTCGTCGACCAGTCGCGAGATCAGACCGGGGTGAACGCCGAGGACGGGCCAGGCGCGACCGGGGAGTTCAGCCGAGGCGTCCGAGACGATGTCGACGGTGCGCTCGAAGACGGGACGGAAGTCCTCGCCGGTGTCGGCCTCGACGCCGAGGTGCCAGGAGGGTTTGTTCACCACGAGGAGGTGCGTGCCGCCGAGTCGGGCGAAGTCTCGGACGGCGTCGATGCCGCGGTGGGCGTCCGGATCGAGGTGGAGGTGGTTGTCGAGAACCGGCCGCTCGTCGTTCTCGTCGTCGATCATGCGCGGATCTGAGAGCGCGAACCGGGAAAAGTCACCGGCTTCCTCTCGCGGGTCGAAACGGTGTGAACTACGAACAACGGTCTTTCCGTGATCACCCTCACGTACCCGGGTTTATTGGAACAATGCTTATATAGGTGTAGCGGTTACGTTGGGTTAGTCAACGAATGAACCTCGACCAATTTACCAACAGCGAAAAGCAGGTCGCCCGTCGATACGAGTACGACGACGCCGTGGTCTTTGCCGTCGACTTCGGAGCGGCGTCGGCCGACGCCTCGGTCGATGTCGTCGATAGCACGGTCCTCGCCGTCATCGACGGCGAACAGTACGAGATTGACCTCCCCGACGGTGCAGACGACGCGCATACGTTTATCAAAAACGGGGTGCTCACTATCGAAGTGGAGGGCGACCGATGAAACTCACTGTCAAACCACTCAAGCAGAAGGATGCAGGGCGCGGACTGGCCGCCATCGACCGCGTCTCGATGCGCGAACTGGACCTCGAGAACGGGGATTACATCCTCATCGAGGGAAGCGACGATAGTCAGGCCGTCGCTCGCGTCTGGCCGGGCTATCCCGAAGACGAGGGCCGGGGAATCGTCCGAATCGACGGCCGCCTTCGACAGGAGGCCGATGTCGGTATCGACGACCGAGTCTCGGTCGAACCCGCCGACGTCAATCCCGCAACCTCTGTCACCGTTGCACTCCCGCAGAACCTCCGCATCCGCGGTGACATCGGCCCACTCGTCCGCGATAAACTGAGCGGCCAGGCCGTCACCGAGGGGCAGACGGTCCCCTTCTCGCTCTCGTTCGGGCCGATGGCCAGCTCCGGCCAGTCGGTCCCGCTCAAGATCGCGAGCACCTCGCCCTCGGGCACCGTCGTCATCACCGACTCGACGACCATCGACATCTCCGAGACGCCGGCCGAACAGGTCAGCTCCGGCGGCGAGCCCGGTTCCGAGGGCATCCCGAACGTCACCTACGAGGACATCGGCGGCCTTGACGACGAACTCGACCAGGTCCGGGAGATGATCGAACTCCCGATGCGCCACCCCGAGCTGTTCCAGCAACTCGGGATCGAACCGCCGAAGGGCGTCCTGCTCCACGGCCCGCCGGGCACCGGCAAGACGCTCATGGCCAAAGCCGTCGCCAACGAAATCGACGCCCACTTCCAGACCATCTCCGGCCCGGAGATCATGTCGAAGTACTACGGCGAGTCCGAGGAGCAACTCCGCGAAGTCTTCGAAGACGCGGAGGAGAACTCCCCCGCCATCATCTTCATCGACGAACTCGACTCCATCGCCGCCAAACGCGAGGAAGCCGGCGGCGACGTCGAGCGGCGCGTGGTCGCACAGCTCCTCTCGCTCATGGACGGCCTCGAAGAGCGCGGCCGGGTCACCGTCATCGCGGCGACCAACCGGCTCGACGACATCGATCCCGCGCTTCGACGCGGCGGGCGCTTCGACCGCGAGATCGAGATCGGCGTCCCGGACAAGGACGGCCGCAAGGAGATCCTGCAGGTCCACACCCGCGGGATGCCCTTAGAAGACGAGATCGACCTCGACCGCTACGCCGAGAACACCCACGGCTTCGTCGGTGCCGACATCGAGTCGCTCACCCGCGAGAGCGCGATGAACGCGCTGCGGCGCATCCGGCCGGACCTCGATCTCGAAGAACAGGAGATCGACGCCGAAGTCCTCGAGACGCTCCAGGTCACCGAAGGCGACTTCAAGGAGGCGCTCAAGGGCATCCAGCCCTCGGCGATGCGCGAGGTCTTCGTCGAAGTCCCCGACGTGACCTGGAACGACGTCGGCGGGCTCGAAAACACCAAAGAGCGCCTGCGCGAGACGATCCAGTGGCCCCTCGACTACCCGCAGGTCTTCGAGCAGATGGACATGCAGGCCGCGAAGGGCGTCCTCATGTACGGCCCGCCCGGAACCGGGAAAACCCTGCTCGCAAAGGCCGTCGCCAACGAGGCCCAGTCGAACTTCATCTCGATCAAAGGCCCCGAACTCCTGAACAAGTACGTCGGCGAATCCGAGCGGGGCGTCCGCGAGATCTTCGAAAAGGCCCGGTCGAACGCTCCGACCGTGATCTTCTTCGACGAAATCGACTCCATCGCCGGTGAACGCGGCCAGCGACAGGGCGACTCCGGCGTCGGCGAACGCGTCGTCTCCCAACTGCTGACCGAACTCGATGGCCTCGAAGAACTCGAAGACGTCGTCGTCATCGCAACGACGAACCGACCGGACCTCATCGACTCGGCGCTCTTGCGGCCGGGACGTCTCGACCGGCACGTCCACGTCCCCGTCCCCGACGAAGCGGCCCGCGAGCGCATCTTCGAGGTCCACACGCGCGACAAACCGCTCGCCGACGCCGTTGAACTCGACTGGCTCGCCGAAGAGACGGAAGGGTACGTCGGTGCCGACATCGAAGCCGTCTGCCGCGAAGCCTCGATGGCCGCCAGCCGCGAGTTCATCAACTCGGTCGAGCCGGAGGACATCGACGATTCGGTCGGGAACGTTCGTATCAGCAAGGAGCACTTCGAGCACGCGCTCGATGAAGTCCAGCCGAGCGTGACGCCCGAGACGCGCGAGCGCTACGAGGATATCGAACAGCAGTTCCAGCAGGCGGAACCGGGTCAGGAAGAGGAGCAACTGGGACGGACGTTCCAGTAACGCGACCCGACCGCCACCGCCGACGCGGATTTTCACTTCGACAACCGGTGCAGTGGGACGGTCGCCGTCGCGTATACGTCGGCAGTCGTACCGAGCGGGTGCGTTAAGCGTCGGTCGCGCGCGAGACAGCCTCGAGTATGGCTGGAATATCCGCGTCGAACGACTCGACCGTGTCGACGCGGTTTCGATCCGAGTCGTAGGTGACGAAGCCGGCCGCTGCCAGTTTCGGGACGTACTTGTGATACAGCGTGACGTGGATCTGTTTCGTGTCGGCCGCCGGAATGTCGGCCGGTCTTATCCCGTGTTCTCGGATGGCTACCTCGGTAGCCAGCTCAGCGAGCGAAATCGGCGTCTCGTGCTCGGTAAGACACCGGAGAACGTACCGACACCGGTCGTCTGCGAGCATCGTAAACACCGTTTCAACGTCTCCGTGATCGGATCGGAGTTCGCTCATATTACGTGTTCATATTTGACTTAGCGAAAAGAGTGGTGGGGTTGTATATATCGTCATTTAAGTGTAGTTACCCGGAATCGGCGTCATCACCCTCGCCGACCTGTCCGACCGTCAAGACGTTACCGATAAGGTTCTTCTCCGCGTGATGGAGGCGCTTGGACAGCGCCTGCTGTGTGATCCCCAACTGCTCCGCCAGTTCGGTCATGGTCGTCCGCTGTGGAACGTCGAAGAGTCCCTCCTCGTAGGCGGTTACGAGTGTTTCCCGCTGTATCGGCGTTAAGCCGTACTGTGAACTCGCCATCGGCTGATTCTGTTCGTAGAGTCGGTCGAGTTCGAACTCGACATCGTTCTCTCGGCAGAACTCGTGAAACGCCGAGACCGTCTTTTCGTCGTCGAAGCGCATCGTCAGGTCCCAGGATTCGTTCGTTCCCGTCGCTTCGAGGATCGTCGCGCCGATCTCGACGTACGCGTAGATGATCGTCTCGATGTTCTCCGTCCATTCCGCGCGGTAGAGGACGGCGTCGTCGACGCGATCGACCCTCATCGCGTGCCTGATGGTCGGGTCGTCGCTGAACGCCCGTTCGAACCGCTCTTGCTCCTCGCCGGTGACCCAGAAGTACGGCATGAGCCGATGCTGCGTCGTGGCGACGAGGCGCTCGATCTCGATGACGATGCTCGGCGCAGACGACAGCGCGTGATGAAGCGCAAAATCGGTAGAATCGACGGTGAACTCGCCCATCACACTCATACGAGCACCTTCGTCCCGCGGTGGATAAGTGTGCGGCCAGAGAGTGAGTGCTCCGCGCGAGAAAGTGACGACGAGTGAGCGATAGAGGGTGGGCACGCAACGGGCCCCGCTCACGTACACCGCGGCCTCTAGTAGCCACTGAAAGTCAGTGCACACTTGATCGCTCGACGGTTGGGCGATCAGCCTATAAACCGTTTCAGTTGGTACTAGCGATATCCTCGAGCACCGTCTCGGCGTGTCCGTCCGGACTCACGTTCTCGTAGACCGCCTCAACAGTCCCGTCAGGTCCGACGACGTACGTATTCCGAAAGACGCCATCGAACGTGTTGCCGAACATTTGCTTCTCGCCGTAGGAGTCATACTGCGTCGCGACCGCGCCGTCCTCATCCGAGAGGAGATCGAACGAAAGATCGTACTCGTCCGCGAAGGCGGCCAGATCCGAAACCGGGTCGTCGCTGATACCGACCACCGCAACGTCGTGGTCGTCGAACGCCGACAACGTCTCGTTGAACTCGCAGGCTTCGGTGGTACAGCCTTCGGTATTCGCGCGCGGATAGAAGTACACGACGAGTCGCTGGCCATCGAAATCCGACCGCTTGACGGACTCACCGGACTGATTGGAGAGTTCGAACGCGGGGGCGTCTTCGCCAACGTCGAGCATAGAGACGAGTTCGGCACGGCGACCGTAGGTGTTGTGGTTCACGTCGGTTCAGACAGTCTACCGGGACGATTTTCCGCGGAACCCAGGACAGGACGGGGCACAACTGCGCCGGAACGGGCGTCCAACAGTCCGGATCGGTCCGGATCGGTCCGTATCGGTCCGGAGCAGTTCACACGACGGCTTCGACCCAGGGTGCGGTGACGAACTTGTGGCGACAGCCTTCGCAGAGATCGACTTCGACGACCTCGTCGGTTGTGAGATAGACGTGATACCGGCGCACCGGAAGGTCGGCCTCGCCGCAGTTTGCACAGGTCACGGACATCGGGGCCACTCGCCCCCGGCTACACCGGTGAGCGGTATAATTGCTGGCCCGTCGTTGCTTCCGGGACTCGGAGACGAACGGACAGCCGTGACACCGGGACGGAATAGCGGCAGTATCACGCCTATCTATCATATTTTTATATGCCCATCAGAAAACTCCGGACCATGCGAGCTGCCGTACTCGAAACACACGGTGAACCGCTCGAGATCGAGGACGTTCCGGAGCCGGAGCCGGAGCCCGATCAGGCTATCGTCGAAACCGAAGCCTGCGGCATCTGTCGCAGCGACTGGCACGCCTGGCAGGGCGACTGGAGTTGGGTCGGGGCGTCGGTTCCGGAGGGACAGATCCTCGGGCACGAGCCCGCGGGGATCGTCTCGGCCGTCGGCGAGAACGTCGAGACGCTCCAGGAGGGCGACCGGGTCGCCGTCCCCTTTCACCTCGGCGACGGAACCTGTTCTCACTGCCGCGAGGGACGGGCGAACAACTGCGAGACCGTCGTCCCGCTCGGACTTTCTGGCGCTGCACCGGGCGCGTTCGCCGAAGCCTTCCCCGTTCGAGAGGCCGACTTCAACTGCGTGAAACTCCCCGACGACGTCGAGTTCACCGAGATGGCCGGACTCGGCTGTCGGTTCATGACCGCCTACCACGCGCTCGCCGACCGCGCAGAGCTCCGGCCCGGCGACTGGGTCGCCGTCCACGGCTGCGGCGGCGTCGGCCTCTCGGCGATCCACATCGCCGACGCGCTGGGCGCGCATCCGATCGCGGTCGACGTTCGCGACGACAAACTCGAGCGCGCCCGCGAACTCGGCGCGTCCGCGACGGTGAACTCGACCGAGGTGGAGCATCCGGCGCGGGCGGTCAGATCGCTCGCCGACGGCGGTGCCGACGTCTCGATCGACGCGCTCGGCATCGCCGAAACCTGCCGGAACTCCGTCGCCAGTCTGGGAACGAGGGGGACCCACGTCCAGGTCGGCCTGACGACCGGCGAGGAGGAGGGCGAGATCGAACTGCCCGTCGACGCGATAACGATGAAAGAACTCGACGTCCACGGCTCCCACGGCATGCCGCTCGTTCGCTACCAGGAACTGTTCAAACTGATCGGCGAGGGAACGCTCGATCCGAGCAAGATCATCGGTGAAACGCTGTCGCTCGAGGACGTACCCAACACGCTCGCCTCGATGGACGACTACGAGACGGTCGGCATTCCGGTCATTACGGAGTTCTGAGCGGCAGGTCGAAGACAGGGGAATGGGGTGAGACACACCCACACATAACCTGGGCGGGGGCGGGAGCCCACCCTGGTGTGAGAGACATGAGCTAACTCGAAGCGGGGGCGAGTCCACTTCCGAGCGATCCGGGCACGAACGCACGCAATCGGCGATCAGCGCGTCGTGTCTGGGCCAAGCGCGTACCCGGCGGGGCGTGTATCCCCGCACGTGGAACAATTGCAGGTGTCCCCCTTTGTTATGGACCGAATTGCCCGCCCGTAGTGGCGTCAAACTAGCGACAGGATGGCGCTACTGCGGATGTACCGGCGCACTACGCACCCGCTGTTCGAGCCGACAAGCGGGGGCCACGGTTAGTTGTCACCGCCTACGATCGTCTAGGCGAGTGTTTACGGTCGCCAGCGCCGCCAAAGACATGCTTCCGCGGATCGTCCCTCGTTCCATGTGTGCTCACGCGCCAGCCCCGAGTTCGGACGCGCCGATCCGCATCGGTATCGTCGGTCTCGGCTACATCGGCACGACCGTCGGCGGGCAGTTCCACCGCCACGCGGACGCCACCGTCCACGCAGTCTGTGATCTGGACACGGACCGCCTCGCGACGGTCGGCACCGAGTTCAGCGTTCCACCCACCACCAGGTACACCGCGTACGAGACGATGCTCGACGATCCCGACTGTGAACTCGACGCCGTCCTCGTCGGGACGCCGCATACGCTTCACTACGACCAGGTCGTCGCCGCGCTCGATCGCGACCTGCACGTCTACTGCGACAAGCCGCTCACGACCGACCTGGACCGCGCACGCGAACTCGTAGACAGGGTCGACCGGACGGATCGAACGCTGATGGTCGGCTACCAGCGCCACCTCCAGACCGCGTTCCAGCGTGCGCGAGAGCGGTTTGCGACCGACCCGCCGCGGTGGGTTACGGCGTCGATTACGCAGGACTGGATAGCGGATTCGGCCGGAACGTGGCGGCTCGATCCCGACCTGTCTGGCGGCGGGTTTCTCTTCGACACCGGTAGCCACCTGCTCGATGGCATCCTCTGGACGACCGGTCTCGAACCCGCCTCCGTCGCGGCGAGTATGGACTTCTACGACGACGAGCAGCGGGTCGACCGCCGTGCGCACCTCGACGTTCGGTTCGAAAACGGTGCGACTGGAACCGTCTCGCTCCACGGCGACCTGCCGTCGACCCGCGAGCACATCCACTGCTGGGACGACCAAGGAGCGCTCTATCTCGAGGGAACGCAGTGGGGCTCCCGCGAGGTCTTCGAGATCGACACGGACGCAAGCGAACACGTTCCCTACATCGATCACCGGCAGGAACGGACCCGCGCCGGCGCGTTCGTCGACAGTATTCGCGACGGAACCGAGCCCCCTGCGACGGCTCGCGATGCCCTCCGCGTGACGGCGCTGACCGACGCGGCGTACGAGGCTGCTCGGACCGGCGACCGAATCCCGGTCGAACTCGAGTCTGCGGGCCGCTCTGGTAGCCGCTGAAAGTCGGCGGGCATCGGACGCACAATACAGTGCGGTCAGTGTGTGAAGAGTTTCGGTTGCTACCGGAGCGACGACCGTGAACGACTTCTCTGGTCGCGTCTTGACCGCACGAAACGAAGCGCTACACGACGCTGTACTGGGCGGTTCCCAACGGAAACGTGACACGCCGTTTGCCGGCTCGATTCGAGCGTCGTCACTTCCGATGCTACCTGCGGGAGAAGCCGATGACTAACGGTTCGATACCGGTGGCTAACCGATCGTTTTTCGACAGTTACAGTGTCCCGACTCCCCCGCACTGAACTCGACCCAGTCGTGCGGTTATGCTCGGTTTACGGCGGTTTCTTCTCGGCTGCCGTCTCGCACGGCTGCACCGACAGTGACACGCTCTCGGCCATCGTCCACCGCGGGAGTAAGAACCCGATAGCACACCGTGGCAAGCGGTTACAAGCCGGATAACTACAACCGGTGCACGTGATCCGACGGATATGATCACCTGTACAAACTGTGAGACCCCACAGTTCTTGCAGATCACCCAGAGCCGCGTCTACTTCGAGGACGGAGAAATGATCAACGAACTCTCCGAGACGTACGAGTGTACGCTCTGCGGGTCGACCGGGCAGTACGTTTACGACGAGGAATGCGACGAAGAAACCGTCTCGGGAGACGTCGAACTCACGACCGAACGCCCGAAGTTTGCCTGACCGGTCGCCCCGCGAGGGGCGACGGACGGAGACCGTCGATAGTACTCGGGCAATACACTTCTAAACGGCTGTTTACGTGCGGTTTCGATGCGCACACTATCAGGTTGTGCCCTCGTCTGGCCCCGTGCCAGAGCCGAACTCTCAATCGGAACCGTCGCTATCTGGCTCTGGCGTCCCCGCATTGCTTGCCCCCTCGATTCGCCCATCTATCGTTTCGCTGGGTCGCGGTCCGGGTACTGAGGGGGCGGTCGTTCTCGTCCCGTCCGCGCCGTCGATTCCGGTGTGGTCTTCCGTCGCCCGGAGCCGATGTCTTGCATCCCACTCCTCGAAGAGGCCATACTCGGTCATCGTCTCCATCCCGGCGAGCGCCGCCGTGAGTTTGAGCCCGACGAGGGGGATCTCCGCGACCGAGATGATGACGTCGGCGCGCAAGATCACGCCGTCTCTGAGAATCACGTCGAGGAGATCAACCAGCGCTTCGTCATCCTTTTGCGGCTTCATACGGGTTTCACCTCTCGAATCGGTGCATGCTGCAGTGCGATCATAGCGGGTTCGTATCGGTTCCAGCACCAGTTGGATCGCCGTTCTGACCGTCCGGGTCGGTTCCCAGTTCCGGTGCGAACGTATACGGCGGCCACGGCCCGGTAAACCTGACTTCGAGTCCGTCCTCGGCCGCAACGCCGTCGAGTATCGAACCGACCGCATCCTCGTCGTCCTCGCGTGCGAGCACGGTGAGCCGACAGAGCGTTTCGACATCGTCGCCGTCTTCGGTCCTGGTCTCGTCCTCGGCTCTCGCGACGTCCGCAATATCCGACGCTGGCGATCGCTCGAGCGTATGCACCTCGCGAACCGTCTCTGCCAGATCCGCCTCCAACTCGGCCGCCATCGTTTCACGACGCGCCGTTCGCAACTCCGTCAATCGCTGTTCGAACTGCTTTTCGAGCAAGAACGCCTGACCCTCGCTCGCGTCGGCTATCTGTTCGTCGAGTTCAGCCAGGCGGTCGTCCTGTTCGACCAGCGTTCGGTCGTCCGGCGTGTCGAACTCGACGACTTCGATGCGGTACTCCCAGTGATCGGCGAGTTCGGAGAGCACGGGCCGCAGCGTCGCTGATTCCTCGCGAAGCCACTCGCGCAGGCGGGTGTCGTCGCCGCGGAGGATGGTGTCGAACTGGAACGGGACCGGCGTGCCGAACGTCTGACCGGCCGCATCGACGACGGTCTGGTGGCGGACGAGCCAGTGTTGGATCTGCGTGAGGTCGGCCGAATCGTAGAGGCTGTCGCAGTCGTGGACGACGGCACCGATGCCGTCTTCGGTGACGACGGAGACGGATTCGCCGTCGATACCGGTCGTGTCGAGCGTGGCGTCGTCGTCGGCCTGGACGACGCAGTAGAGGTAGCGACCCGTTTCGATGTCGGGCGTCTCCGCTGCGTTCGCCGACACGTCGCGGCGTTGTTCGTCCGTCGTCACGAGTTCTCACCGCCGAATACGGAGTAGCCGGGAGCGTGGCGCGGCGTCGAGTCGGCATCGAGTTGTTCGATCGCGTCGGAAACGAGCCCGTCCAGATCGCCGCGAAGGTCGTCGACGCCGTCCTCGATTCCCTCGTCGGCTTTGAGTTGTTCGATCTCGGCTTCGATCGTCGCGAGTTGCTGTCCGAGACGGTCGATTTCCTCGTCGGAGAGGTTTCCGGATTCCATGCGCCTGACCGCCTCGCGCTCGAGCGCGTCGATCAGGAGTTCGACGACGGTGATGACGAGCGTGACCAGTCCCTGGCGCGCGTCGTCGCCGTCGCCGACGTCGATCGTGCTCATGGCGAATCCGCCTCCGCCTCAGTCTCCGTTTCCGTTTCCGTTTCTGTTTCGGTCGCTGTCGTTTCGCTCTCGCTCGCCTCGGCTTTCTCCGTCTCGGCATCGTTGTCGGCGTCCGGTGCTTCGTCGGCATTGGCCCCGTTCTTGTCCTCGCTTTCGTCCTCGTCTTCGTTCTCGGCGGTCACGTTGACGCCGCGAGTCGGATCGATCGCCGGATTCGGCCGTTCCTGATCCGGCGACGCGAGTTCGGGATCGCCGACCGCCTCGGCGACGCGTTGCATGTCGGTCCCCTCGGGGAACTCGAGGCCGTACTTCGCCGCGGTTTCGAAGGAGGCGATCGCGGCCCGAAGCTGGATTCCGAGCAGTTGGGTGTCGCCGATCGAGACGGCGATGTCGGCGTTGATGACGATACCCTTGTCGAGGAGCATCTCGATGACTTCGGCGAGATCGGTTTGCTGGCGGCTCGGCTGGACGCTATCGACCATCCGACTCACCTCCGTGCGGGCGTCGCCAGTGTCCGTCCAACTCGCGCTGTTGCCGACGGGTCGAGGGTGGTGTCTGGTTCTGATTCTGGGTCATGGTAGGTTCGATCAGTGGCAGTCGCGTCGTGAATCGCTCGCGGGCTCGGTTTTCGATGTTCGATCGCAGCCTGTCTCTCCGTTCGGGGTCCGCTATCGACCGCTAGTAGCGCTGTCCGATCAGTCTCCGCCGTCACCTCCGGTCTCCTGCTGGTTCTGCTGCTGGCGCTTCTTCCGTTCGCGCTCGAATCGCTTCCCGTAGATCCGCTTTCGGCTCGGAGCCGTCGAGAGTCGAACCTGCTGTGGCACCGTCGAGTGATTGACGCCGCTTGCGACGTCCGCGCGCGCCGCCGGCATCGTCGACGCCGCCGTCGGATTCCGCGAGTTCACACTCGTGTCCTGGCGGCGCATCTTCTCGCGGTTGAACTCGTGGAGCGTCGCGAATTTGGCGTGGGTTTCGAGCAGGGCCTCGCGAAAGCTATCGATGCCCTCCATCGCGGTTTGCTGAATCGCGACCTGGTAGGCCTCGGGATCGTCCATCACGTCGATATCGCCGAGGAGTTCCGCTGGATCGGCATCGACGTCGAGGAGATCGTCATCACCGCCGTCATCGCCGCCCAGGTCCAGTCCATCGAGGAGGTCATCGTCACCGTCACCGCCATCGTCGGTCAACTCCTCGAGTTCGCGTTTCGTCTCCCAGATTTCGCCGATGTCCGTCGCGTCCCAGGCGTCGAGCAGGTCGATGGCCCGGAAGAGGTGGGTGAAATCGACGACATCGCCGACGCCGGTGTCGTCGTCGGCCAGAGCGGTTGGAATCTCGCCCGCGTCGATCGCCGCGATGAACTCGTCGGCGTCGACGGCCTCCGGGAGGTCCGACAGGTCGAGCGTTTCGAGGAGGTCCGCGACCGCGGTGGCGAGTTTGCTGAGCGTCTCGACGTCGTCGACGAGTGCGGACAGCGTTTCGTCGTCGAGGCTGTCGAGGCCGGTGTCGGCACTGTCGTCGCTGTCTCCACCTTCGCCCCCGTCGCCGGCAGTCTCCAGCGTGTGCTCGAGTTCATCGAGCGCGTCTTCGGCGTCGTCGAGTATCGTGCCGAGGTCGAAGTCGGCGGAAGCGGCGTCGCTCATCGATCACCCTCGGGTTCCGTCTCAGTATCCGTATCGCCGTCCGAACTCGTCTCCGTCGCCTCCTCTTGAGGGTCCGCAGGCTGAACTCGAACGGTCAAGACGCCGTTGTTGATCGCCGCCTGTCCGGTCGGGTCGGCCCAGGGAACGTCGATGCGGTCGAGTTCGGTGCCGGCGACCGCGACGACCAGCGCGGTGTCGCTGAAGCCGACGGTGACATCGTCGGCGTCGACGTCGGTGTCGGTACCGGAGATGTCGGCGATGACGAGGAGTTCGTCGTCGTGGGTGCGGGTGGTGATGTGGTGGGGGTCGGCCCGCGAAGCTGACGGGGTGTCCGCCGCGGAAGACGAGCGGGCCGACGGATTCGATGGCGGCCCCGTCGAGGATGACGCCCGACTTCGTCGCGTTCGCGGACGGCCCGCCCGATCGTGGTCCGGATCACGGTCCCACGTCCGATCCGAATCCGTCTCACCGCGTTCGTCCTGCCGAAGTCTGTCGACCCATTCGTCGGCGAAGGACTCCCCAAACCGGGAATCGTCGAGCAGGTCGTCACCCGTCCGTATCGAGATACTGTAGTCGAATACGGACCGATTGTGCCCGCCTCGTCCCGCGGGTGACAGCGTGTTCGAGTTCGGACTCCGATCCAGGCGATCGAGCAGTGCCCGTACCGTCGCGAGCCACCCCGTTTCCTGAGCCCGCCGCTCAGCCGGGTCGTCTCCGTCGTTGCGATCGGTTCCGTCGTGCGGATCGTTCCTATCGTGTGGGTCGTCTCGGGTCATCAGCGTTTCACCTCGACGCGGCCGCTCGCGAATTGTTCGCGGACCTCTCGGGCGAGTTCGAGTTCGGCTTCGATCGTTTCCTTTCGGTCCAGGTATTCCTCCTCGGATCGTTCGCCGAGTTCGTACAGCAGCCGGTTTTCCTTGCGCTCGTCCTCGAGTGCCTCCACGTCGTACAGTTCCTGCAGCGCGAGCGAGTGCAGCGTGTCGACGATGCCGATGAGCGGCCGGAACAGAAGGTCGTCGAGAACGAACATGCGATCACTGGGATTGGGCCCCGATTTCGACGTTGACGAAGCTATACGGTGCGAACGGACCGGTGTACTGGACGAGAAGCTCGTCGCCGTAGCGGTCCTCGAGCCGGGAAATCGCCTCGTCGAAAGACTCTCGTTCGTCCTCGTCGACGAGGTACGATCGGTTCAACACGAGTCGGTCGCTGAAGCGATCGTTCTGGACCGCTTGGGCCGCGATCGGGTCGAGTTCGTCGCTGACGGCGTCCTCGACCTCGTCGCGGTCGACCGAGCCGTCCTCCTGGGTGACGAGTTTGAGCCCGAGTTCGATCCGGCCCTCGATGTCGCTCATCGCCCGTCGAAACGCCGGCCGAGCGCCGCGGAGGACGTTCTTCAGCGTGCGGTCGTTCTCGAAGGCCATGCCGAACTGCATCGGGACGATGGTTTTGCCGCCGTCGTAGTCCATGATCTCCCGAAGGACGTCGTCGTGGCGTTGGGCGTCCTCGTCGGTCTCTTCGGGGTCCGTGGTGTCGATGTTCGAGACGACGGCCCCGAGCCGTCGGTGGGTGACGGTGTAGACGCGGTCCGCACCGGCGACGGCGTCAGTCTCGAACTCGATGTTTCCCGTGTCGGCGGTGTTGACGATACCGTAGACGTACCGGTTGCTGTTGCTCATTCTGGGTCACTCCGGCTGCAGGGCGGTCGTGGATCGCTGCTCGGTCGGTAGCACGGGTCTCATAGAGAACGTGATCGTAATCGTCACGGGTAGTTCGACAGCCGCTTGCCTTACCGTGGTGCTTGCAATCGCAGCCTCGTTGTCACCTGAACTCGGGAACCGGACCAGCCGAGTCGGCTTGCAGTCGCAAAGCAAGCCGTGTTAGGAAATCGGAGTGAACCCGGAGACGTAATGGCACAACCACAACAGCGGCCAAACTCCTCGAGTCTCGCGGAGGTACTGGACCGCGTTCTCGACAAGGGCGTCGTCATCGACGTCTGGGCGCGCGTCTCCGTCGTCGGGATCGAACTCCTCACCGTCGAGGCCCGCGTCGTCGTCGCCTCCGTCGACACGTTCCTCCACTACGCGGAGGAGATCGCAAAAATTGAGCAAGCGACCGCGGACGGCGATCTCGAGGATCTCGAAGAACTCGAGGTCGAGCCGCGGCCCGAATCGTCGCCGCAATCGGCCACCGAGTAATCGACGATGGCCGAGGACACCTCGCGAAAGCGCAAGGTCCGCGGCAGGAAGATTCGCGGCGATCGAGAACAGAAAAAGCGACGGCGAGCGCGAAAGGAACTGGCGCGGAAGGCATCGCGAAACGGCAATCACGACGAGGCCGGCACAGCCGCGACGAGCGAATCGACCGGTGACGAGGGCGGCGGCCATCTCGAATCCCCTGAGACCGTCGCTCCCGAGCCGTTCGTCGAAACCGACGCCGTCGAGTCGCTTCGCGAACGGATCACCGGCTGGCTCGCCGCCGATCAACCCGTACACCTGATCGGGCCGACGGGCTGTGGAAAGACCGCACTCGCACTTTCGGCGGCCGCAGCGCGCGGCCGACCGGTCGTCCACATCAACGGCGACGAGGCCGTCGATACGGCGACGCTCGTCGGAACCTACGCCGGCGGCGAACGCTACGAGGAACGCGACGAGTTCGTCAGCGGCGTGAGCAAGAAGACGCAGATCGTTCGCGACCGCTGGGTCGACAACCCGCTCTCGGCGGCGGTACGGGAGGGTGCCACGCTCGTCTACAACGAGTTCTCCCGAAGCGATCCCGCCGCCCACAACGTCTTGCTCTCGGTCTTCGAGGAGGGCGTCCTGGAACGGCCGGGCAAGCGCGGGCGGGAGAGAACGATCGACGTGCATCCCGAGTTCCGGGCGATCCTCACGTCGAACGATGCGGAGTACGCCGGCGTCCACCGCCAACAGGATGCGCTGCTCGATCGCGTCGTCGGCGTCCACGTCGGCCACTACGACGCGGAAACCGAGCGCGAGATCGTCCGCACGCACGTGGACGTGGCGGATACTCGCGACGACGCAGAGCCGAGCGACTCCGGTGACTCGAACAACGACGAGCGCGGCGCACTCGATCCGGAAGCGATCGGGACCGTCGTCGAGACGACGCGCACGTTGCGCGAGGAACTGCCGTTCGTCGTCGGGACGCGAGCGGCGATTACGGCGGCGAAAGGGATCGCTGTCTTCGGAACCCAGGCCGGTACCGAGTCGGCACAGCAACGGACGGACGGCGGTCACACCCTCGACGATGAGTTACTGGCAGATGTCTTCACGGACGTTCTCGGCTCGAAGCTCGCCGGCACGGAGATAGACGACGTGTCGACGCTCCGAGAACGGATTACCGACACACTCTGAGACCAATGGCCAACGCCGAGACAGCGAACGCGACGACCCAGTGCAAGGCGCTCACCGCGGACGGCGAGCGCTGCTCGCGGCCGGCCCAGGACGACGGCTTTTGCTTCCAGCACGACGAGAGCGATCCCACCGTGAGCGAGGCCGACGACGCAGCCGAGGAACAGGAACAGGAACAGGAAGACGAACAAGCACAATCGAACCAAACCGACACCTCACAACCCACCTCTGAGATGGCCAGCGACGAAACAACCGACCCCGACGCCGTCGATACCGACGAACTCGACGCCGATACCGAATCGGATGTCGACACCGACCAGATCGAGGGCATCCTCGCGATCCGCCGAACCGTCGTCTCGACCGCCGGCGAACTCATCGGCCACGAGTTCGACGGAGTCAGCGAAATCTCGCCGACCGACGAGGGCTGGTGTGCCGTCGTCGAAGTCGTCGAGCGCTCGGCGGTCCCGGACACGCAGGACGTGCTCGGTCGGTACGAGATCGACCTCGATACGGACGGCGTCGTCCAGGGCTATCGGCGCCTCGACCGATACCGGCGAGGCGATACGACCGTGTTCGAGTAACCCCCGGCAGTCGGGAGCCGATGCTAACCCGGTACCTGACGGCCGCCCACGCTGCCGAGTAGCGACTGCTACGTCACTACACTCGCTCCCAAGACACCCGGACCCAGAATCTCTCGACCCACCTCAATCCAGAATCCAGCCCCCGGATCCGGCTCCCGGAGGCCGCTCTCGGACCACGAACCACAATTTCGAAGTGCTGCCCGGCCGTTCGCTCGACTGAACTCGTGTCTTCGCTCCCCGTCCGCGGCGTCGATGTCGGTCCCGAAACGCGGTGTGGACACTACCACACCGACCGCGATATCGTCTCGTTCCGATTCGACTGCTGCGACGCGTACTACCCCTGTTTTCGGTGCCACGCGGCCGTCGAAGACCACGAGGCGATTCCCTGGCCACGAAATCGATTCAACGAGCCGTCAGTCCGCTGTGGGGCCTGTGACTCCGCGTTTACCGTCCCGGCGTATCTCGCGTGTGCGTATCGCTGTCCGAACTGTGACGCCCCGTTCAATCCCGGCTGTGAGGCGCACGCAGATCGGTACTTCGAGACGGCGACCCGAGAGTGTGACACCGGGAAGGCTGACACCGGGGACACCGATGGCTGATCGCCGAGGGGAAGAGATCGACGCGTCCAGCAAGCTATTTCAGCGTCCGGCGGCCGACCTCACAGTATGGACCCGGCGCTTGGCCCGCCCGACGCGATGGCCGAGAAACGCGACGAGCTGACGCCGATGATGCGTCAGTACCACGATCTCTGTGCCCGTTACGACGAGGCGATCGTCCTCTTTCAGGTCGGCGACTTCTACGAGACCTTCTGCGGGGCCGCCGAACGCAGCGCGCGGCTGCTCGAAATCGCGCTGACCAGCCGCGAGGACTCCACCGGCGAGTACCCGATGGCCGGCATCCCGATCGACAACGCCGAATCGTACATCGAAGAGCTACTGGAGGCCGGCTACCGCGTCGCCGTCGCGGATCAGGTCGAGGAACCCGGCGAAACCTCCGGCGTCGTCGAACGCGCGGTCACGCGAATCGTCACGCCCGGCACGCTCACCGAAGACGAACTGCTCGCGAGCGACGACAACAACTTCGTCGCAGCGATCGCCCGCGGCCGCGGCACCGACACGCGACCCGCCGCCGACGAACTCGCGCTCGCCCTCCTCGACGTCTCGACCGGCGACTTCCTCGCCACGAGTTCAGCTTCGGACGAGGCCATCGCGGACGAAGTCAGCCGCTTTGGGCCCGCGGAGGCGGTCGTCGGACCGGACGCGCCGGCCGACGTGCTGCCGGAGGAATGCATGGTGACGCCGTTCGACGAGCGCGCGTTCGACCGCGACCGTGCGGGCGAGACCGTCTCGAGCTACTTCGGCGATCCGGACGCGTTACTCGCGAGCGACGCCGAGATCCGAGCCTGCGGAGCCCTGCTCGCCTACGCGGAGTACGCCCGCGGCGGCGAACACGAGGGCGAGCGCGGCGACGGGACGGAGCGCGACGACGCGGAGCACTCGCCGGTCGCGGCCGGCAAAAACGAGGGCGACCGCCTCGAGTACCTCACCCACCTCACGCGCTACGATCCCCGCGAGTATCTCCTGCTCGATGCCGTCGCCCTTCGCAGCCTCGAACTCTTCGAGCCGCGGGCCGTCCGGGGCCGCGAGGACGCCACGCTCGTCGGCGTCCTCGACGAGACCGCCTGCGCGCTCGGCGGCCGCAAACTCCGGGACTGGCTCCGCCGACCGCTGCTCGAACCCCGCCGAATCGAGGCGCGCCACGACGCCGTCGAAGAGCTGACCGGCTCCGTTCAGACGCGCGAGCACTGCCACGAACTGCTTCGCGACGTGTACGACCTCGAACGGCTGATCGGGCGCATCTCCCGCGAGCGAGCGAACGCGCGGGACTTGCGGTCGCTTCGGGACACCCTCGCCGTCGTCCCCGAACTCCGCGATCAACTGGCCGACGCCGACTGCGACCGGCTGACCGCCCTCCGCGACGAACTCGATCCGCTTGCCGACGTGCGGAATCTGATCGACGACGCCGTCGTCGCCGATCCGCCGATCGAGATCACCGAGGGCGGCATCGTCGCCGAGGGCTACGATGCGGACTTGGACGACCTCCGCGGCACCGCCCGTGACGGCAAGCAGTGGATCGACGACCTGGAGGCTCGCGAGCGCGAGCGCACCGGCGTCGACTCGCTCAAGGTCGGCTACAACTCCGTCCACGGCTACTACATCGAGGTGACGAACCCCAACCTCGATGCGGTGCCCGAAAACTACCAGCGCCGCCAAACCCTGAAAAACTCCGAACGGTTCGTCACGCCCGAACTCAAGGAGCGCGAGGACGAAATCGTCGGCGCGGAGGAACGCGCGGACGAACGCGAGTACGAACTCTTCTGCGACGTTCGCCGTACCGTCGCCGACGAAGTCGAACGCGTCCAGCGACTGGCCGACGCGCTCGCGATCCTCGACGCCCTCGTCTCGCTCGCGACCGTCGCCGCCCAGTACGACTACTGCCGGCCGGAAATCCTCGACCGCGAGGCGGCCGACGGCGGCCTCGAAATCGATATCGAGGGCGGCCGCCACCCCGTCGTCGAACGAACCCAGGAATCGTTCGTCCCGAACGGGGCTCGTCTCTCCCCCGAGCGGCGACTGGCGGTAATCACGGGACCGAACATGTCCGGGAAATCGACGTACATGCGCCAGGTCGCCCAGATCGTCCTGCTCGCGCAAGTCGGCAGTTTCGTCCCCGCGAGAGCAGCGCGGCTCACACCCGTCGACCGCATCTTCACCCGCGTCGGCGCGAGCGACGACATCGCCGGCGGGCGCTCGACGTTCATGGTCGAGATGGACGAACTCGCGACCATCCTCCGGGACGCCGACGAACGCTCGCTCGTCCTGCTCGACGAGGTCGGCCGCGGCACCTCGACCGCCGACGGCCTCGCCATCGCGCAGGCGATCACCGAACACCTCCACGACGAGGTCGGCGCAACCACCCTCTTCGCGACCCACCACCACCCGCTGACCGAACTCGCCGACGACCTCCCCGCCGCGTTCACCCTCCACTTCGCGGTCGACCAGACCGACGGCGAGGTCGTCTTCCATCACGAGATCGAACCCGGCGCGGCGACCGGCTCCTACGGCGTCGAAGTCGCGACCGCCGCCGGCGTCCCCGAGGCCGTCGTCGACCGCTCGCGCGAACTCGTCGACCAACCAGCATCCTCGGTCCCCTCGGGCGCCCAGCAACAGGATCAGTACGCCGACGGCGGCGAACTCCCCGCCGACATCGCCGCCGAACTCCGCGCCCTTGACGTCGGTCACCTCACCCCCGTCGACGCGCTCACTGAACTCGATCGCCTCCAGCGGCTACTCGAAGAGTGAGCGACGGTCTATCCTCCGACCCACCTATCCGCTCTCGACGAGTTCTTTTCGATAGACGAGGAGATCGACCTCCTCGGCGGACTGCTCGATCGGTTCGCGGTGGACGAGTTCGAATCCCTGCGTCTCGTACAGTCCTTGCGCGGCGGACTGGATCGACAGCGTATCGAGAACGATGGCCGTCGCTCCGCGCGTTCGCGCTCGGCGCTCGAGTTCATCGCAGAGGCGACCGCCGTAGCCACATCGCTGGTGGTCGGGCGCGACGCGTAGCCGAGTCAGTTCGACCGTCGAGTCCGGCGACGTGGCGCTGTATTTCGCAGCGATGGTCGCCTCCGAGACGGGGCGCAAGGCACCCGTGGCAACGATCCGTCCGTCGACCGTGCCGACGAGAAACGTCCCCGCCATGTCGAGGTACGTCTCCGGTATCGTCTCGAGATCGTCGTCCGGAACGCCCTCGACGTACGCGCCGGCAGCCCGCATGGCCGCCTCGTGGACAGCCTGAACTCGCGGCCCGTCACCGGCTTGGTAGCGACGAATCGTCAGCGGCTGTGCCATGCGGTGACGATGAGTGCGCCGTTCCAAATCGATTGTGGATACGCCGATACGTTGGCGACTATTATATAGCTATGACCAATCATTATTTAGTATGCAAGCCTCCATGACTCGTCGAAAACTCCTTATAACAAGTGGAATAGCATCGACTATTACGTCCGCTGGATGTACAGGTGTACTTAGTTCAAATAGTACACCCAGTTCAAGGGAACTCGCACATGAAGCGGAAGTTTATAATAGGGAAGATATGGCGCATACGATCTCTGTGACCGTTAAAAACGAAAGGGAAAACGTGCTTTATCAGCAGGAATTTAACTTAGAAGACGAAGAGTCTGAGGAGGACACTGAATCGTTTACTGGGGACCCGACAATAATCTCCATAGCAGTGGATAATGATAGTCCAACAGAACATTCCTGGCCGAAGATGAGTTGCGAGGAGCAGGGTAAGAGATCGGCTGGCGGTATTGGTGTATATCTGACACCTGAAAACGGATTAGTTATTGAATCAACATGCAATACGGTTTACGCCAAATGAAGCTATCGCTCACCGTCCGGCTTCCGCGGATGGTGGGAAACGATTAGCTGGATGAGCCGTTCCGGCGGCCGAACCTGAGGAACGCGAGCGCCGCCCCGAACAGCGCCGTGTTTTTGAGGAAGTGGATCAGTTGCTGTTGTTTCTCCTCGGGATCGTCGAGGTTCCAGAAGTCGTGCATCACCGGGGTGACGCTGACCAGAAAGCCGGCGATCAGCGCCGCGGCCGCGGACGGTCGTCGCCACAGCGCGATGCCGATGCCGCCGAGGAGCAACCCACCGCTCGTGGCCGGCACCGCGTACTCGGGCATCGGCGTGTTCTTGGCCTCGGCGTACGCGATCCGTTCGTCCAGATTCCAGAGGTTGTCGAGCGCGTTAAACGCGAGAATGCCGCCGAAGAGCGCGCGACCGAGGCGGAACACCCAACTCGTCTCGGCCGACGGCTCGACATCGACGGGCTCGGCCGGGGCCTCTCCGTCACCGTCCCCGCTCGACTGGAACCACGATTGAAGAGTCATGTCTCGAACGGACGGGCGCGGACGGTTAGAACTCGACGTAGCAATGGCAGGCGACCGCTCCCGCCGTCGTCCGTCCCGTCGTTCCGCCAACCGCCCCTGTAACGTTTTCCCGGACGCCGTCGAAGGACCGCCTACGGGCCTGTACACGCGAGGCAGGCGGTGATCAGGATGACAACGCTCACGCTTACGAGTTCAGCGTTCGCGGACGGCGACCGGATCCCCGAGCAGTACGGCTACGGCGAATCGAACGTTAACCCGCCGCTCGAGTTCGGGGGCGTCCCCGACGAGGCCGAGGCCCTCGCGCTCGTCGTGGACGATCCGGACGCGGTCGACCCCGCGGGCAAGGTCTGGGACCACTGGATCGTCTGGAATATCCCGCCCGATCGGGAGTCGATTCCGGAGGACTGGAACCCCGACACCGATGTCAGGGAAGGAACGAACGACTTCGGCGAGCGCGGCTACGGCGGGCCGAACCCGCCCGACCGGGAACACACCTACCGGTTTAGGCTCTTCGCGCTCGAGTCGCCGCTCGACCTCGGGCCGGAGGCGGACGCCGACGCCCTCGAATCAGCGGCGGCGGGTCGCGTCATCGAGACGACGACGCTCGAAGGGACGTACCCGGTCTGAACAGATTCCCGTGTGAGTCGAGGCGGCGGATCACGGGTTCAGGTCACGAGTTCGGGATACAGGACACGGGACACGAACCCGAGTCACGGCTGTGGCACTACGCGGCGGTCGGCTCCAGCGAGATGAACTCGAGTCCGTGCTCGGTCAGCAGTCGCTTGGCGCGGTCGGTAACGGACGGGGCGACGAGAATGCCCCGGACGGTGGCATCGGCGTGGAGGTCTCGGCCCAACGCGTCGACGTACCGGCGGAGTTGGCTCACCGCATCGGGACCGACGCGGCGGCGCTTGAGTTCGACGACGACCGTGCGGCCCGCGTCGTCCTCGCCGTAGATGTCGATCGCACCGGCGGCCGTATCGCGCTCGGTCGCAAGCGGCGTGAACCCGGGCTCGAGGAGGTCGGGCTCGTCGAGGAGCCGCTGGCGGAGATCCTCTTCCGTTCCAGAGAGGGCGAGTTCGGTTTCGTCGGTGCCCGAAAACGCGGACACCTGCAGGACGTTCCGAAAGCGCACGAGGAGGCGTTCGCCGGGCGTGGAACGGACGCTTTCGAGGGTGAGCGTCTCCGTCGTTTCTGTCTCGGTTTCCGTCTCCGTCTCCGTCGCTGTCCCTCCCGCAGTCTCGGCGGCGTCGCTCCGGTCGGCATCGGCGTCTCGCCGCTCGCAGAAGACCTCGTGGTCGCAGCCCGGCGGCTGCCAGTTGACCGGCTGTTGGCCCTCGTCGGTGTGGACGAGCGCCGCACCGTCCGGTTTGAGCATGACGTGGCGGTCGCCGGCGTCGAGCGTGCTCGAGGCCCGGCCGTCGTATTCGACGGTGCAGCGACCGAAGACCGTCACGAGCGCCTCGCGGTCGATTCCGTCCGCGATGGCGTCGCAAGCGGCCGCGAGCGTGGGCTGTTCGAGCGTCACAGCGTGTAACTCCTGGTCCTGCTGGCTGTGGGTCACTGCCGATATCTAGCGAAGCGGCGGATAAAAGCGCCGCGACCGACTCCGAGGCGAGCGCTAGGTGCAGTTCAACCGAGCGGCACCCGCACAACGCCGGACAGTTGCGAGGGGTTCTTCCGTTCGTTCGCCCATTACTGACCCGTGACCGATTTCACAACGCGACGCCGTGTCCTGCAACTGACCGGCGTCGGCGCGACGACATCGCTCGCGGGCTGTAGCCAGTTCGATATGCTACAAAACGAGTCCGACGGCGGCGACGAGTTCGAACTCGAAACCGACGTGGAGCCTGCTATCGATCCGGCCGACGGAATCACCGCCTCCGTTCAGCCCGCCCGAGAGGACCTCGTAGCGCTCGAGCAGGAGGTCAGGGACGAAGCCGGCGAGGACGCGACCCGACAGGAGCTGGCGACGATGTACGAAGAGCGACAAACCGAGCTGTTTCAGGAACGCTCCGCCGAGTTCGAGTCGGCGATGCTCGAAGACGACGACGTCTCGCTCGAGGCGGCCGTCGCCGAACAGGGCGCGTTCCTCGTCGACGGCCCCGACGACCGCCTCGTCGAGTTGCTCCGCGCCGAGGAGGTTGACGCGCTGCTTCCCGGCTCGGAATACGAACTCGTCCTCCAGCAGGCCCAGGGACAGGGCGCGAACGGGACTGGAAACGAGTCCGCGTCCGATGGCGACTCGGACGGCGAGAGCGGGAACGACGGCGAAAGCGGCGGCGAGAACGAATCGACGACGGACGCGGAATCGGAGACGGACGAGGGGTCCGACTCGGACGGCGAGACGAACTCGAGCGAGTAAGTCGCCTCACTCGACGCGAAACGGGCTCTCACGGTCGGTCCAGTCCCAACCGGGGAGCCGCTCCTGAAAGCCGGCCGCGAGGGCAGCGTCGAGGTCGTCGAGGCCCGCGTTTTGGTCCGGGTCGCCGTGAACGTGAATATCCGCGTAGTGGAAGGTCGCCTCGCCGAGCGTCCGCAAGGGCTGCGTGCCGGCGATGGTTGCAGCGAGTTCGCGACCGAGGAGTTCGTCGACGACGAAGCCGGGGTAGTCGTCCTGAACGTCGAGTTCACGAAGCAGTGCGACCATGGCGGCGACGTTGACAGCGAGGTCGCCGTCGGCGAAGACGGTGTCGACGGCCTGCTGGTACTGGGCCGTCGTGACGTGATCGACATCGGTGTCAAAGTGGGTACCGAGGTCGTCGCGGATGTCGTTGATGAGCGGGACGACGGTATCGGCGCGGGTGCGAATCCAGTCTCGTTCGTCGGCGACGCGGGCCGGTGTCAGGCGCATACGCCCACTACGGGTGGCGTCATCCTGGATTTTGCGAAGGCTTTTATACCACGCAAAGAATAGCCTCGGGTAAGCGGGTTCTCCCTGGAATCTTCCCGCAGTGACCAGGATAACCGACCTGGGAGTATGTTCGTCATGGGACGATGTCACAGCGAATGATCCGAGATACGACGCAGACTGCGTTGTCTCACGGGAGCGGACCGTGGTGTCGGTATCGACGGCGGCGGTGTCGGCGGTTCCGTCGTCGACGTCTCTGTCGGTATCGGTCTCACTACTCACCCACACGAGTTCGACAGTGGCGTGGGGTGGATCGGACGGCTGTGACAGCGATTTCCCGGCTCATACTCCCGGGCGACGAGTTCACGCAAGCCACATCTGGCGATTATGAGTACTGTAGAGCAGCAACTCGACGATTTGCAAGCAGAGATCACGAGCGAGTTACCGAGTGATATCTCGGTCTCCTCGGTGAAGTACGAAGGACCGGAACTGGTCGTCTATACGCGCGATCCGAAGAAGTTCGCCCAGCAGGGTGATCTCATCCGGAAGCTTGCGAGCAAGCTTCGCAAGCGGATCACCGTTCGACCGGACCCGAGCGTCCTCTCGCGGCCGGACGAGGCCCGCGAGGAGATCATGCAGGTTATCCCGGAGGACGCGGGCGTCACGGATCTCGACTTCCACGCCGATACCGGCGAGGTCGTCATCGAGGCCGAAAAGCCGGGGATGGTGATCGGCCGCCACGGGTCGACGTTGCGCGACATTACGAAAAACGTCGGCTGGACGCCCGAGGTCGTTCGGACGCCGCCGATCGAGTCCTCGACGGTCTCGAACGTTCGAAGCTTCCTCAAGCAGGAGCGCGACGAGCGCCGGGACATCTTAGAGAAGGTCGGCCGACAGATCCACCGCGAGGAGATGTCCGACGACGAGTACGTCCGCATCTCGACGCTCGGTTGCTGTCGCGAGGTCGGTCGCGCGTCCTTTATTCTCTCGACGCCGGAGACGCGCATCCTCGTCGACTGCGGTGACAAGCCGGGTGCGGAAGGCGAGGTACCGTACCTGCACGCGCCCGAGGCGTTCGGCGCTGGTCCGGAGACGATCGACGCAGTCGTGCTCACGCACGCCCACCTCGACCACTCCGCGTTCATCCCGCTGTTGTTCAAGTACGGCTACGACGGCCCGATCTACTGTACCGAACCCACGCGGGATATGATGGGGCTGCTCACTCTCGACTACCTCGATGTCGCCGCAAAAGAGGGGCGCACGCCGCCGTACGACTCCGAGATGGTTCGCGAGGCGATCAAACACTGTATCCCTCTCGAATACGGAGACGTGACCGACATCGCGCCGGACATCAAACTCACGCTGCACAACGCCGGCCACATTCTCGGCTCCGCCGTCTCGCACTTCCACATCGGCGACGGACTGTACAACGTCGCGTTCTCCGGCGACATTCACTACGAGGACACCCGCCTGTTCAACGGCGCGGTCAACGACTTCCCGCGCGTCGAAACGCTCGTCCTCGAGTCGACCTACGGCGGTCGGAACGACTACCAGACCGACCAGGCGGACTCCGAGGAGAAACTCAAGGAGGTCATCAACGAGACCTACGAGCAGGGCGGCAAGGTCGTCATCCCCGCCTTCGCGGTGGGCCGGTCCCAGGAGCTCATGCTCGTCCTCGAAGAGGCCATGCGCGAGGGCGACATCCCCTCCATGCCGGTCCACCTCGACGGCATGATCTGGGAGGCGACGGCGATCCACACGACCTATCCCGAATACCTGCGAGACGATCTTCGGGACCGCATCTTCCACGACGACGAGAATCCCTTCCTCGCCGACGAGTTCAACCACATCGACGGCGGCGAGGAGGAGCGCCAGGACGTCGCCGACGGCGACTCCTGTATCATCCTCTCGACGTCGGGGATGGTCACCGGCGGGCCGATCATGTCCTGGCTCGGCCACATCGGTCCCGATCCGGATTCGACGCTCGTCTTCGTCGGCTACCAGGCACAGGGAACGCTCGGCCGACGCATCCAGAACGGCTGGGACGAGATCCCGACCAGCGAAGTCGGCGCGATGGGCTCTGACAACAGTCGCGGGACGCTCACGCTGAACATGGACGTCGACACCGTTGACGGGTTCTCCGGCCACGCCGACCGCGCGGGGCTCGAGAACTTCGTCAAGACGATGAATCCGCGCCCCGAGAAGGTGCTGTGTGTCCACGGCGACGAACGGTCGGCACAGGATCTCTCCTCGGCGCTCTACCACGACTACAACATGCGGACCTTCGCACCGAAGAATCTGGAGACGTTCCGGTTCCTCTAATCAGTCTTTCGTCGGACGCTGGTCACACTCTCATCGACACCACCTGAACTCGTCGCTTCTGGAGAGGTGGAGCGGGAACGAACGAAACGAGGGTGAAAAGAGAACTGCAACGGGTCGCCGGTTCGACGCCGTCGTTCGTGAGTGATTTTCTACCACAGTGGTAGTTCGGCCGATCCGAACGGTTCGCACGCTTCTATTTGGGTTCGCCACGTAGCAGTACCGATGGACGAGTTCGCGTCTCAGTATCATCGAGCGCTCGGGATCGGTGAAGCCGCCTTCGAGGGCCTCGAACCGCACCTCGAGGAGCGAAACTACGACGGCTGGGAGTACCGTCACCTCCCGGATGCCCGTCGCGGGATCGAACGCGGGACGGTGTTGATCGACGGCGAAATCGTCCGCGGGTTTCCGAAGGTGCCGCGAGCGCTCGTCCTCTCGAGCGGAGTTCCGACGCAGTTCGACGAGTACGATCGGATCGCAGTCGAAGAGAAGTTAAACGGCTATAACGTCCGCGTCGCACGAATCGACGGCGACGTGCTCGCGTTCTCCAGGAGCGGGATGGTCTGTCCGTTCACGACGCGAATGCTCGACCGACTGGTCGATCTCGCCGACCTGTTCGATGCGTACCCGATGGCGATGGTCTGTGGCGAGATGATCGGCCCCGAAAACCCCTACACCGCACACAATTACCCGGGCGTCGACTCCATCGCGTTTCGCGCGTTCGACTGGCGCGACCGCGAAACGGGTGACCCGCTACCGGTCCAGGAACGGCGGACGCGCTACGAGCGCTTCGAAATCCCGCAGACGCCGCTGTTCGAGTTCGTCGCGGTCGACGATGCGGCCGAGACGGTCGATGCGTGTATCCGCAATTTGGATGCCGAGCACCGCGAGGGCGTCGTGATGAAATCGCCCGACGGGCGGACCCAGTTGAAGTACACGACCTCGGCGTCGACGAAATCTGACCTCGCGTACGCGTTCTCGCTGCCGTTCGATTACGGGCGGCCGTTCATGTTCCGACGACTCATCCGGGAGGGGTTCCAGACCGTCGAGCGGGACGAGTCGGACGAGGCCGCCCGGAAACGCGCACACGAACTCGGGGAGGCGATACTGCTATCGATGCGAGAAACCATCACGACGATCGATGCGGGCGGGACGGTGGGTGAGCGCCACACGGTTCGTGCCAGTACCGAGACGATCGACGTCCTTCTCGCCCACCTTCGCGGCCAGGGACTCGAGATAGACATCGAGGACGACCGTCGCGAGGACGGGGATCGAGTACTGACGTTTCGCAAGCGAACGCCCGCGACGAACGACACGGCTCGGAACTATCTCGAGGGCCACGTCGTCACGGAGTAACGAAGTGCAGCGCTGTAGCAGCGACTACTGACTACTCGCGCGCCGCAGCTGCGATTTCTCGAATGCGTTCGGCACCCCGTTCGACGTAGCCGCCGTGATAGCACAGCGTGTGGTCGATTTCGAGTGTCCCGAGTTCAGCGACTGACTCGAGCGCCCGGTCCATGTCGGCCGTGAACCGCGGCTTGGGACCCGAAAGGGGAGCCTCGCGGTCTGCGACGAGGGCGTCACCGGCAACGAGCAATGCGCTTTCGGGGAAGTAAAGCGAGATGTGGCCGGGCGTGTGACCTGGCGTCTCGAGCACGTCCATCGGCCCGGCGAGCGTCGGGATCCGGACGCCGTCAGAGAGCGCGATGTCGACCGTAACCGGTGGATACCGGTCGCCGCTGCTCTTGATCGGAGCCCGATCACCGGTGATGTAGGGGACTTCCTCGCGGTGGGCCGCAACGACCGCATCGGTTCGGTCGAGCAGCGTCGCGAGCGCGCCGGCGTGGTCCCCGTCGTGGTGCGTGAGGACGACCAGCCAGATATCCGCCAGATCGTACTCGAGCGACCGCAAATGCGTTTCGAGCGCGTTCACAGCCCCGGAATCGGCAGGACCGACATCGAACAGGACCAACCCGCGTTCGGTCTCGACGACCGCAGGGGTAATCGTCAGTTCGCGTCCGCCGAACTCGACCGTGCTCGGGAGTGCATGCAACCCGGGATCGTTCGTCATCGTTCGCGGAACTACTCGCTCCCAGATGATATGGATACGGGGTCGGGGCGGCGAACGAAACGACAGAAACACAACCAATTTACGGGTATTCTTAGTGGAGATACCATGGGCGATCAGGACGGCGAGCGCTACACAGCTGCCATCGGAACCAAACCCGACCGTGACGACGACCACGAGTTCCCGACACTCGATATCGAAACTGACCCCATCGACGTCGCTCGGCAGTCGCTTCCCGACTCCCTTTCCGAGTTACTCGAGCGATACGACGACGTCGTCGCAGATCGTGACCAAGCACAGTGGGACTGGCTCTACAACGCTTTCCCGGCCTTTCGGCTCTCCTGTGTCGACACCGATCGGACGCGACAGGTTCGGATCGCAAAACTCCTCTCGACGCTGTTCATCACCGTCGCAGACGACGTCGCCGAACGCCACGGCGACCGCGAAACGTTCGCCGAACTGGCGAACGTCCCCTTCGATCACCAGCACGCGGACCCGTCCCACCCCGATGTCGACGGAGATATCGTCCGGTTCGGAATCGATGTCTGGAATTGCTTTCGGGGGGTATACGATGACAGCCCGCGCGCACACGAGTTCAGCGAGCAACTCCGTTTCGACGTGCGCCAGGTTCTCGCCGCGATCGAGTACTCCGCCCTCACAAACCACAGCCCTGAACTCGTCTCGGAACACGAACTCTGGCGGTACGATGCCTACAACATGATGGTGTTCGTCCACGCCGACACCGATCTCGCGAACGCGCCGGCGTTCGATGTCCAGGAGTTGTCTGCGCTCCGGCAGGCCCTCGACAGAACCCAGCGGATGGCCCGGATCGGCAACTGGTTGGCCACCTGGAAACGCGAACTGGGCGAGGGCGACTACAGCTCCGGTGTCGTCGTTCGCGCCGTCGAAACGAACGTCGTCCCCGCGACCGAACTGCGGGCTCTCGGTACCGATCCGAATCCCGACGCGCTCCGCGCGGTCGTTCGCGCAATCGAGAGCTCGACCGTCGAAGAGTATTTCCTCGATCAGTGGCGCGTGGAGTGTGCCGACGCAGCGCGGTTCGAGAAGTCACTCGAAAGCGTTGATCTGGCTGGCTATCTCGATGGATTCGAGACGATCCTGCGGTCACATATCGCGACTCGAAACGCGACCTGAGGCGAATGCACCTGCGTCGACCGCGAGTTATCGGAGCGCCGACTCGATCGCCTGGTCGAGATCGGCGATCAGATCGTCGACGTGTTCGATTCCGACCGAAACGCGGACGAGTCCATCAGTGAGTCCGGCCTCGATGCGCTCCTCGCGCGGAATGGTGGCGTGGGTCATCGGGGCGGGCTGTTCGATCAGGCTCTCGACGCCGCCTAAGCTCTCCGCGAGCGTGAACACCTCGGTGTTCGAGACGACTTCGCTCGTCTCCTCTAAGCTCGCGTCGAGTTCGAAGCTCAGCATGCCGCCGAAGTCGCGCATCTGTTCGCTGGCGATTTCGTGGCCGGGATGGGATTCGAGACCCGGGTAGTAGACGCGTTCGACAGCCGGCTGCTCGTCGAGCCACTCGGCGACGGCACGGGCGTTCTCGCAGTGGCGTTCCATCCGGACGGGGAGCGTCTTGGTCCCTCGGAGGACGAGGAACGATTCGAAGGGGCCGGGCGTCGCGCCCACGGAGTTCTGGTAGAAGCCAAAGCGCTCGTCGAGTGCTTCGTCGTCGGTCAGCAGCGCGCCGCCGACCACGTCCGAGTGGCCGCCGAGATACTTGGTCAGCGAGTGCGAAACGATATCCGCCCCGAGGTCGAGCGGCTGCTGGAGATACGGCGTGGCGAAGGTGTTGTCGATCGCACAGAGCGCGTCGTGGTCGTGGGCGATCTCGGCCGCGCCCTCGATATCGACGATCGACAGGAGCGGGTTCGTCGGCGTCTCGAGCCACAGTAGTTCCGTCTCGTCCCGGAACGCAGCGTCGATCGCGTCCAGGTCAGTCATATCGACGAAGCTGAACTCGATGTCGTAGTCCTCGTACACCTGCGTGAAGATGCGGTGGGTACCACCGTAGACGTCGTTGCCCGTCACGACGTGGTCGCCCGCCGAAAGCAGGTTGAGGACGGTGTTGATCGAGGCCATTCCGCTCGCGAACGCGCGGCCGTACTCGGCGTTTTCGAGGCTCGCGAGGTTGGCTTCGAGATCGGTTCGCGTCGGGTTGCCGGTCCGGGAGTACTCGTAGCCCCGGTGGTCGCCGGGCGCGTCCTGCTCGTACGTCGAGTTCGCGTGGATGGGCGTCATCAGCGCGCCCGTCTCCTCGTCGGGGTCCTGGCCGGCGTGAATCGACCGCGTTTCGATCCGGAACTGATCGTCGTCGGTATCCATACTGCGGTACGTGTTGCCTGCGCGGATTATTGTTGCGGACCCGCGCCGGTGACGACCGGTTCGCGCCGCCATCGGTGGCCCGTGTCAGTGACGACCGAGCGGAGCGGAAGACGTGCGTTTTATAACCATCACCGGTCAAGACGGTCGTACGACTATGCCGAAATCTAATGGCCCTCGTCAGGGAACCCGGAACAAATTATCCAACGATCCGCGAGACCGCGGTGCGTCGCCGCCACAGCGAGCGATTCAGGACTACGAGGTCGGCGAGAAAGTCCACCTGAAGATCGACCCAAGCATCCACAAGGGTCGTTTCCACCCGCGCTTCGACGGTCACACCGGCGAAGTCGTCGGGACGCAGGGCGACGCCTTCAAAGTCGAGATCAACGACGGTGGCAAGAACAAGACGCTCATCGTCACCGCAGCGCACATGCGCGCCCAGGATCGCTCCGAAGAGCGCGTCTGAACCGTCGGTACAACGTACACGTACAATGACGATCTTCAAAGAGATCGTCGACGAGGAGTTCCTGACGGTTTCGGAAACGAAGGAGCTGCTCGCCGACATCGAAGCCGACCGCGCACTGGACGAGGACCGCGAACTGCCCTACGAACTCGCTCGGGCGATCGACCACGTCAACCAGTTCACCGTCCTCGAACCAGAGGAGGCACAGACCCTCGTCGACGACCTCCAGGACCTGGAGAAAGTCGACGAAGCCACGGCGTACAAAATCGCCAACCTCCTCCCGCGCAACCGGGACGAACTCCGATCGGTGTACGCACAGCAACGATACTCGCTGTCCGGAGACGAACTCGACGACATTCTGAATGTCGTCGCACAATACGCCTGAAAGCGGGCCGACTCTTTAAGTACGCCGTCCCCGTATCACATGACAATGAGCGAAGTCGATAGCGACGGGACGGACGTTCGGCGCGCAGTCGTGTTGGACTACCTCGCACACGGGCTCTCCGATGACGGCCGACCGCAGTACGCGAAGTCACCCGCCGGGTACGCACTCGACACCACTGACTTTCGCCTCTACGAAGTCGCCTTCGACGAGGACGAACGCCTCACCATCGGCAGCGAAGTCGCCATCGAACCCCCGGCCGAACGCGATATCGTCACCGAAGCCAACCGCGTCGAGTACGATGCCCTCTCCTCCGGCGCACAGTCCGAACTCGAATACGTCGTCGCCGACCTCGTCGAGGAAGACGAACAGCGCTTCGTCGATTTCTACAACGACGCCCAACCGATTACGCTCCGACTCCACCAACTCAACCTGTTGCCCGGGATCGGGAAGAAACTCCGCAACGGCATCCTCGACGAACGAAAGCGCAAACCCTTCGAGAGCTTCGAAGAACTTTCAGAACGCGTCTCCGGCCTCCACGACCCCGACGAGATCATCGTCGAACGCATCATCCAGGAACTGCGCGACGAGGACCTCAAATACCAGACGTTCGTCGGTCGCCACGAACAGGAACAGGACCATTGACGAACCACTGACGACCTCTCCACCCTTCACCTTCCCCACTCACCCTCTCTCACCCTGAAAGCAACCTCTCGGGACGTCATCTCACCCCTGCTCCTGCGTCGGCGTCGTCTGCTGTACGATTGTCAACCAGAAATTCTCGACCGACTGAACGAACTCGATGAAGTCGTCCGACTCGACCGGCTTCTGGAGATAGTGTTCCGCGTCGAGATCGTGTGACTTGACGATCTTCTCCCCCACATCTGAACTCGTCAGAACGACGACCGGAATGTCGCACAACGCCTCCTCGTTTTTCAGTTCCGACAAAACATCGAACCCGCTCGTCCCGGGTAATTGCGGTTCGAGTAGAATAAGATCGGGTTGTGGCTTGTCGCTGTAGGCATTGCGCTGATGAACGAAATCCAATGCCTCTTCTCCGTCCGAAACCGTATGCACGCTGTTCGTCAGGCTCGCGTCCTTGAACGATTCCGTGAAGAGCCGAGTGTCACCAGGACTGGGCTCAACGAGTAAAATTTCGATCGGCTCATCCTCCACATCCAAACTCATACACCTACATTTTCGCGGGAGGGTAAAACAACGAGGATTCATTCTCACTGCCGATCACATCGGCGAACGGAAACCGACCCGACCTCGAGACGGTGCGTTTACACCATCTCTCCCCATAGCGCCAGCAATGAGAGATCCAGACGGACTGATCGCCCGCGCAGGCGTCCGCGGCGATCCGGACCGCGATCAACACTTTCTCGTCGACGACCGCGTCCTCGACCGACTGCCAACCTATCTGACGGACTGTGATCCCGAGAAAACCACCGGTACCGAGGCCGACACAACTCCCACTGAAACCACGACCGCTCCCGAGACCGAGACCGCCCCCGACACCGAGACCGCCCCCGACACCATCGACACCAGCCACCTCCTCGAAATCGGCGGCGGCACCGGCGCACTCACCGACCGCCTCCTCGAACTCGGCACCGAAACCGACCGGGTCACCGTCGTCGAACGCGACAGCGAACTCGCATCCTTCCTCCGCACCGAGTTCAGCGACGAGATCGACGCCGGGCGACTGACCGTGATCGAAGGCGACGCGCTCGAGGTCGACCTCCCCGAGTTCACGGCGTCGGTGTCGAATCTGCCCTACGGCGTCTCGAGCGAGATCACGTTTCGCTTGCTTCCGGAGGGACGGCCGCTCGTTTTGATGTTCCAACAGGAGTTCGCCGAACGGATGGTGGCCGAGCCCGGCACGTCCGAGTACGGTCGACTCTCGGTATCGACTCAACACTACGCCGACGCCGAACTCGTCGAGTCGATTCCGAAGGAGGCGTTCTCGCCGCCGCCGGCGGTCCAAAGTGCAGTCGTGCGATTGTGTCCCCGTGAGCCCGACTACGAAGTCGCCGACGAGGACTTCTTCCTCCGGTTCGTCAAGGCGCTGTTCACCCAGCGCCGAAAGACGATTCGAAACGCGATCCGGAACACGGCCCACATCTCCGGACTCGACGCCCCCGAGGCGGTCGTCGACGCGGCCGACGAGGACCTGCTGCAAAAACGCGCCGACGCGATGGCACCCGCCGAGTTCGCGGCGCTCGCCGAACTCGCGAGCGACGTTGGCGCGCCCGAGGGCGGGGACGAGTAGGCCGAACGGATAGTCACGAGTTGTGTCCGAATCGGGCGCGAAACGAACTGACCGACGGATACTCAAACCTTCGGTGACGAGAGGATCAGAGACGAGCATCCTATGGTTGTAGATGTGGGGCTTCTCGGAATCGGATCGGGGCCTGGATTCGACTGGCTCGCGGACACGTTCGAGGCGACCGAACTCAAGGTCCTCGTGACGGTCGTCGCGGCCGGCCTGTTGCTGTCCGTGTTACTCTCCTACCGGCGACTCCAGCAGTGGATCTGCGAGCGGAGTCGGCCGCTCTACGGGGATATTGCGTCAACCGTCGTCCTGACAGGGACCTGTGTGTTGTCGCTATCGGTCGTCCTCGGCGTCTGGGGCCAGACGAGCGAGGTCCACAGACTCTACAGCGAACTCGATATCGGCGGCGAAGTCGTCGCACAGCTCATCGTGTCGTTTATCCTCCTCGTCAGCACGTTCATCGTCGTCCGGTTTCTCAGACGCGTCCTGGAGGAGGTCCTCGACTCCGCTTCGGCCGTGACCGACCACCAGCGGGAGATCACCCGCCGACTCACGCAGGTGATCGTCTGGTCGATCGCGCTCATCGTGATCCTCGGCGTCTGGGTCGACGATCTCGGCAGCCTCCTCGTCGGTGCCGGCTTCCTCGGCATCGTCGTCGGTATGGCCGCCAGACAGACCCTCGGGACCGTCCTGGCCGGATTCGTCCTGATGTTCGCCCGCCCCTTCGAGATCGGCGACTGGATCGAAGTCGAGAACGAGGAAGGGATCGTCACCGATATCTCCATCGTCAACACCCGCATTCGGTCGTTCGACGGCGAGTACATCATGATCCCTAACGACGTCATCTCCGCGGGGACGGTGACGAACCGCTCGCGACGCGGCCGCCTCCGCATCGAGGTCGAGGTCGGCGTCGACTACGAAACCGACATCGAACGCGCCACCGAACTCGCCGAATCGACCGTCGACGAACTCGAGTTGACCCTCTCTGCACCCGGCCCGCAGGTCGTCACCAAGCGATTCGGCGACTCGTCGATCGTCCTCGGCGTTCGCTTCTGGATCGACAAGCCGAGTGCCAGACGCCGCTGGCAGGCACAGACGGCCGCAATCAACGCCATCAAGCAAGCCTTCGACGACGAAGACATCGGGATTCCGTACCCCCAGCGCGAACTCTCGAGTCGCGAACAGACCGCCGTTCGGATCGGCGAAGGCGAAAGCGGCGATAACACGGCGAATACGACCGACACGGCATCGCGGGAGTATCAGATGACCTCGCCGGAGGAGCAGTGACCATGGATTTGAAAGACCAACGAGGCGTCGAAACTGACGTCTATCAGCCCGCCGAGGATTCCGAACTCCTCGCTGAATCGGCGTGTGATCACCTCGGGAAGCGGACGCGGGATCGACCCGACACGACCGTGCTCGAGGTCGGGACCGGATCGGGGTACGTTGCCAGCCGCGTCGCCGACGAGACCAACGCGCGCGTAATCGCATCGGATCTGAACCCCCACGCCGTGGGACAGGCGCGACGCGAGGGCGTCGAGGCGGTCCGAGCCGACCTCGTCTCGCCGTTCGCCGACGGCGCGTTCGACGCCGTGTTGTTCAACCCGCCGTACCTGCCGACGGACCCCGACAACGAGTGGGACGACTGGATGGAATACGCGCTCTCGGGCGGGGAGGACGGCCGGGCTGTCATCGATCCGTTTCTCGCCTCGGTCGGACGGGTACTCGACCCGGACGGTGTCGTCTACCTGCTCGTCAGCAGCCTCACCGGCGTCGACGAGGTGGTCGAGCACGCGGGCGAAGCGGGATTCAGCGCCGTTGCGATCGCCGACGAGTCGTTCCCCTTCGAGACGCTGACGGTTCTCACATTACTCCAGTAGCCGACCGCCCGGATCGCCACTGGATGGCACTACTGTTCCGAGTCGGGTCATCCTCTAAACACCGAAACTATAATATATGAGATTGGTTACAGGTTGTAGTCATTCGAAATTCACTTGTCGTGTCACTAACGATTGGAACCCGTGCCACCGAGAACACCCCTCCTGTTTCCCGGTCAATACTTCGCCGAAACTGACGACCCGCTGCCGCTTGCGCTGGGCGTCTTTGCCCTATCTCTCCTGACGAGCATCATTGTGGCAAGTTCCGTCATCGCCTTGATCGGAACACGCTGGCAGTACGCATCCGATCCGTTCGTCCTGTTCGAAGCCGTCATCCACGTATTGTTCACCATCGTCATCAACCTCGGCAGTCGACTGTTCATCGTCGCCGCCGTGCTCTACGTTCTGAGTGGCGCGCTCTGGAAGAACGGAAACATCGTGGCGACCTTCGCAGTTGCCTGCTGGTCGTACGCCCCAAACGCGATCGCACAGTTGGTGACCCTCGCACTCGTCACCGCTGAGGGAGCCACGACGAATACGTTTACGAACCTCGAACCCGCTGAACTCGCAACCGGAACCGAGTTCCTCTCACAGACATCGTCGACGCTCATCAACGTGGTTCTCCCGCTTACCGTCGTCCTCTGGAGTGTGTATATCCTCACGCAGGGTGTCGATGCAGCAAACGAGGACGTGCCGTTCGCCGGCGCGTTCGGCGCAGCGCTCATCGTCGGGTGTGGAGTACTGCTACTTGAATTCGTCTGAATCTCTTTCTTCTCTCACCTCGTTACCAGCCACCCCGTCCCTGCCCGTCTCGTCACCCATGTAAACTCCCCCACGTGCATCCGGACAATTACTACCGTGTATTAATGTGGATGGAAAATATTAAGCGTCGGTATAGCCTATCCAGCATCACGATGACTGAGTACGTTTCGACCACACCGGGGCTCTTTCCGCTCCCGGATTGGGCGAAAGACGACCTCTCGGATCTCAAGGGCCACCAGAAGCACGACCTCATCAGCGGTGACGAAAGCGGCGAGATCGCCGCCACCTACGAGGACGCTCGCAAAGAGGTGGTCGAGGGACAGCAAGACGCGGACCTCGACCGCACCGTCGAGGGCCAACTCCGCTGGGACGACATGCTCGCCCACCCCCTCGCCGTCCACGACGCCGTCGAAACCCGCGGCATCGTCCGCTACTACGACAACAACAACTTCTACCGCGAACCCGTCGTCACCGACGACCTGGACTTCTCCGGCGACGTGGCAACCGAACTCGAAACGGCCGCTGAACTCGCGGACGGCGACGACCTGCAGGCCGTCCTGCCCGGCCCCTACTCGCTCGCCGATCTGGCGACCGACGAACACTACGGCGACGAGGCCGCGTTCCTGGATGCGATCGCGGACTTCCTCGAAGCCGAGGCGTCGGCCTTTCCCGAGCACGAGACGCTGTTTCTGCTCGAACCCTCGCTGGTCGAACACGCACCCGAAGACGGGGTCGACGAGCGCGCGAGCCAGGCGATCGATCGGGTTGCCGGCGCGGTCGACGCCGACGTCGTCGTTCAACCCTACTGGGGCGCACTCGAGGAGAAGGTCTACGCCCACCTCCTCGACGCCGATATCGATGCAGTCGGCTTCGACTTCGTCGCGAACCGGGAGGACAATCTGTACAACATCCAGGAGTACGACACGACCGACGACATTTCTCTCGGGCTGGTCGACGGCCAGAACACGCTCGTCGAGGACCCCGAAGCGATCCGCGAGCGCGTCGACTGGATCTACGACCAACTGCCCGTCTCCGCGTTCGAGACGGTCTACCTGACGACGAACACCGAGACGTTCTACCTTCCCTACGCCAAATTCGAGGAGAAACTCGCCGCCCTTGCCGAAGCCGCCGAACTCGCCGAGGTGAAAGCCGCATGAGCCCAGACACGCCCGTCAACGAAAACAAAGACCAGTTCCGACCGGACGACCACGACACCGACCACTTCCTGCTGACGACCGTCGTCGGCAGCTATCCAAAGCCCAAGTGGCTCAACCGCGCGAAAGAACTCTACCAGGACGACGACCACGAGTTCGACGCCGAGGACTGGCAGGAAGCTAAGGACGACGCCGCCCGACTCATCACCGCCGAACACGAGCGCGCGGGTCTCGATGCCGTCGTCGACGGCGAGATGCGCCGGAACGAGATGGTCGAGTTCTTCGCCCACCGGATCGAGGGCTACGAGTTCAACGGCCCGGTCAAGGTCTGGGGACACAACTACTTCGACAAGCCCTCCGTCGTCTCGGAAGTCGAGTACGACGATTCTTGGCTGGTCGACGAGTACGAGTTCACCGCGGCGGCAAGCGACCGTCCGGTGAAGGTTCCGATCACCGGTCCGTACACCCTCGCCAACTGGTCGTTCAACGAGGCCTACGACGACGACGAGGAACTCGCCTACGATCTGGCGGACCTCGTGAACGAAGAGATCGAAAAGCTCGTCGAAGCCGGCGCGCGCTACATCCAGATCGACGAGCCGGCGCTCGCGACGACGCCGGACGATCACGCCATCGTCGGCGAAGCCCTAGAGCGTATCGTCGCCGACATCCCGGAGGAGGTCCGGATCGGCCTGCACGTCTGTTACGGCGATTACTCGCGCATCTACCCCGAAATTCTCGAGTTCCCCGTCGACGAGTTCGACCTCGAACTCGCGAACGGCGACTACGAACAGCTCGACGTCTTCAAAGATCCCGCGTTCACGAAGGATCTTGCACTCGGCGTCACCGACGCCCACGTCGCCGAGGTCGAGTCGGTCGAGCAGATCGAGGAGAATATCAAGAAGGGACTGGAGGTCGTCCCGCCGGAACAACTGGTCGTCTCGCCGGACTGCGGCGTGAAACTGCTGCCCCGCGAGGTCGCCTACGGCAAGATGGCGAACATGGTCGAGGCCGCGCGCAACGTCGAAGCCGCCCTCGACGCGGGTGAACTCGATATCGAGCGCGGCGCGCCGACGCCCGCCGACGACTGAGCCGGCGGTTTCACGGCGTTTTCCGGCTATTTCTCGGCTGTTCCTCAGCTGTTCCTCAGCTGTTCCTCGGCGGTGACCGCGGCGGCCCCAGCACGACGCGAATCCGACGTGTGCACGACTCGTCAGCCGTGGGTTTCGATGTGCCGTCCGACCCGCTCGAGTCCCGCCTCGAGTTCGTCGGTGTGGAGGCCGAAGCCGATTCGGAATCGACCGGGGTAGCCGAAGACGTCGCCGGGGGCGAGGACGACGTGCTCGGCCTCGAACAGCGACCGGCAGAACTCGGTTCCGTTCTCGAACCCGTCCGGAACGGTCGGGAACCCGTTGACGCCCGTCGGTTCGAACCACTCTAGATCGTAGCGGGAGACGAACTCGGCGACGCGGTCCCGGTTGGCGTTCGCGTGGGCGCGGTTCGCATCGAGGATGTCGTCCTCCGCCGCGCCGAGTGCCTGCTGAGCGATGTGCTGTCCCAGAATCGGGGGCGAAATCGTCGTGTAGTCCTTCCACTTTCGGACCGCGTCCGCGAGTTCAGTGTTCGCGACGACCCAGCCGAGACGCGCGCCGGCGAGGCCGTAGGATTTCGAGACGCCGGCGGTCGAGATCGCTCGCGGCCCGAGCGCCGCGGCCGGGGGATGCGGATCGTCGGCGAGCATCCGGTACACCTCGTCGACCAGGAGATGTGCGTCGTTCTCCTCGACGAGGTCGTACAGCGCCTGCAACGTCTCCGGTCCGAGGTACTTGCCGGTCGGATTGCTCGGATTCGTGAGGACGACGAGCCGGGTATCGGGGCGTATCGCGTCCGCGACTGCGTCGACGGAGAGGTCCCAGTTCGGCGGCTCGGTTCGGACTTCGGTCACGTCGCCGACGGCGGCCGGCACGCTCGCGAGCGACTGGTAGGTCGGCGAGACGACGACGCTGTGATCCCCCTCGTCCAAGAGCGCCATGAACGTGAGGTAGTCCGCCTCCTGCGTGCCGCAGGTGAGGACGACTTCCTCGGCGTCGCGTCCGTAGCGCTCGGCGATCTCGGCGCGGAACGCCGGCGATCCGTCGGTCGGGATGACGTAGCCGAGTTCACCCACGTCGAGGTCGAACCGATCGGCGGGAAGGCTTCGAACGCCGCTTTCGGCGAGCATCACGTCGGCATCGGATTCGTACTCGTCGAGCCATCGCTCTAGTTCGAAGGGGGGTAACTCCATACGGAACACTGGCGGAGGGGACGCATATACGTGCCTCAATTGGCAAACGTGTGGACGGCGGGTTTCCGAGGGAGCCGTCTTCGGACCTCGGGTATCGAAGCGCGTATGCGGGATGGAACCACGAACCGACGACACGGTCGTCACCTGGTAACCCGTATATCAGGAAATGTATACGTGTGTGGCGTTCCAAGGTCGAATCGATGCAAGAGTCTCTTTCAGTCTCTCACGAACTCGACGACGAAGTCGCCGAATACCGCGATCCGGATCACGAGATCGACCCGCTGTTCGTCAACCGCTGGTCGCCGCGCGCGATGACCGGCGAGTCGCTCGACGAATCGGAGTTCCTCCCGCTGTTCGAGGCCGCCCGCTGGGCCCCCTCCGCGTTCAACAACCAGCACTGGCGATTCGTCTACGCCACCCGCGAGGACGACGAGTGGGACACGTTCGTCGACCTGCTGAGCGAGGGCAACCGAGCCTGGGCGAGCGACGCCGCCGTTCTCGCCGTCATCGTCTCGAAGACGACCTTCGACCACAACGGCGAACCCGCGCCGGTCCACTCCTTCGACACCGGTGCCGCCTGGCAGAACCTCGCGCTCGAAGGCGCGCGCCGCGACCTCGCCGTCCACGGCATGGCCGGCTTCGACTACGAACGCGCCGCGACCGAACTCGACGTACCCGAGGAGTTCGCCGTCGAAGCGATGTTCGCCGTCGGCGAGCGGGCACCGGTCGAGACGCTTCCCGAGGACTACCAGGAGCGCGAACAGCCGAGCGACCGCAAGCCGGTCGACGAGATCGCCTTCCGCGGCGAGTTCGAGTAAGTCGCGCCGACAGCTGAACTCGCACGAGAGTCGAAACACGCAGACGAGTCCGTTGCCGGGTGCTGTGTGCCGTGTGTCGTCCGTTCCCTTCGATTGTAACTGGGATCGACCCGTCGGTGTTCGACTGGTAGCCCAGACGCCGCTTTAGTTAGGGTTGGTAATTCCCGAAATACGTTGCTATTGCTCGAAGAACGCTACTGATACAGCGCCGATAGTCCGGAAATAGTTATTCGGGAGAGAGTTGCCGTCTCCGAGCATGCCACCGGAACGAGCATTCGATCGCAGTGGCAGTGGTGCATCACGACGGACGTTCGTCAAGGCGACGAGCGCGATGGCAATCGGAACCGGCGCGAACAGTGCCGTGGTCGGTGCGGGTGAGTCGAAGACGGACGCCGATCCGGAGACGACGGACGATATCGGGCGTCTTCTCGAGTCGATGACGGTCAGACAGAAGGTCGGACAGATGACCCAGGTTGCACTCGGCGAAGCGGGCGAAGGGTTCGACCCGGACGATCCGTTCGAAACGCACGACGAACCCGAGACGGTCGGAGCCCTGTTTACGGACCTGCACGTCGGGTCGATCCTCAGCGGCGGCGCGTCGGGGCCGACGTTCGACGGCGAGGAGTTCGTCGCGGGACTGAACGGGTTACAGCGGTACGCCATCGAGCAGACGGAGCACGGCGTTCCGTTCCTCTGGGGCGGCGATGCGCTCCACGGGAACGGCCTGCTCGACGGCTGTACGAGTTTTCCCCAGCGGCTCAACATGGGTGCGACGCGCGACATCGACCTGGTCGAAGCGGCAGCGGTCCAGACCGGGTCGGAGATCGCGGCGATGGGCGGTCACTGGAACTTCGGACCGACGGTCGACGTCCTGCGGGACATGCGCTGGGGTCGGTACTTCGAAGGGCACAGCGAAGATCCGATGCTTCTCGGGAAGTTGGCCAGGGCACGTGCGCGCGGGTTCGAACGAAACGGTCGCGTCGCGGCGACGGTCAAACACTTCGCCGGCTACGGAACGCCGAACACGGGTAGCGACCGTGCACACGCTCGTACGTCGATGCGAGACCTCCGGACCAGGCAGTTACCGGCGTACGCGCGGGCGCTCGAGGAAGCCAAGACGGTGATGGTCAACAGCGGCGCGGTCAACGGGAAACCGGCACACGTCTCCGAATGGCTCCTGACGACGGTGTTGCGCGAGCGATACGAATTCGACGGCGTGATCGTCAGCGACTGGGACGACTTCCTCCGCTTGCTCACCAATCACGAGTACCGTCCGAACACGGACGAGGGGTGGCGACGGGCGGTCAAGGAGGGCATCACGGCCGGCGTCGACATGCACATGTGCGGCGGCGAGGTGTCGCCGGCCGAGTTCATCGAGACGGCGGTCGACCTCGTCGAGAGCGGCGAGATCCCCGAGGACCGCATCGACGAGTCGGTGCGTCGCATCCTCGAACTCAAGCGGGAGCTCGGACTGTTCGAGCGGCCGCTCGTTCCGGAGGATCGGATCGGCCCCCTCGTCGGCGGCGCACGGGACGTGTCCGCGAAACTGGCGAAGGAATCGCTGGTGCTCCTCAAGAACGAGGGCGATGTACTGCCGCTCGAGGGGACCGAACGGGTGTTGCTGACCGGACCGGGAGTCGAGGACGGAACGCCGAACCGGTTCCTGATGCAACACGGCGGCTGGACGCTCGGCTGGCAGGGCGTCGAAGACGGCGACCTGACCGCGGACGGCCCGCGCCCGCGCCAGACAACTGTCGAGGGTGCGATGAAAGAGCGACTCGGCGACCGACTGACGCACGTCCCGACCGAATTCGAGGCCGCGCCCTACGAGAGCATCTACGAGAACTTCGACAACGGCTTTTTCGACGTGACCGACGAGCAGGAGCGCGCAATCCGCGAGGCGGCGTCCGCTACAGATGCGGTCGTCGTCGTCCTCGGCGAAGGCCCGCACAACGAGGGCTTCGGCGATCGCGACAAGATGCGCTTCCCCGAGGCCCAGCGCGAACTCGTAGCGCTCGTCGACGCGGCGACCGGTGACGACGTTCCGCTCATCGGCGTCGTCCTCGCCGGCAGTCCGCGCGGGACCGCGGAGACGTTCGACCGCCTCGACGGCGTCCTGTTCGCCGGTCAACCCGGCAGTGACGCCGGCGTCGCGATCGCCGACGCGCTGTTCGGCGACTACAACCCGTCGGGGAGACTCCCGTTCACGTGGGAGGCCAACGTCGGCCACGTCCCCCAGTGCTACGACGACTATCCGCCCCGACAATCCGTCGACGCGGGCGCGCAGACGGTCCAGTTCGAGTTCGGCCACGGGCTCTCCTACACCGACTGGTCGTACGCCGATCTGACACTGTCGTCGTCGACCATCGAGAACCCCGCATCAAATCCGACGATTACAGCTCAGGTCACCGTCGAAAACGCGGGCGAGATGGACGGCGAGCACATCGTCGAGGTGTACAACACCGAATCCTACGGGTCGGTCCTCCAGCCCCACCGCCGGCTGCTCGGCTTCGAACGAGTTCACGTCGCGGCCGGCGAGAGCGAGACCGTCGCAGTTGAACTCGATCTCTCGGCGCTCGAGGTCGTCCCCGGTGACGTGCCCGGCTGGAAGCCGACGGTCGTCGAGGCCGGCGAGTACGAACTCTCGGTCGGCGAGGAGACGGCGACGTTGACGATCGGGAAGACGGCGTCGATCACCGATCCGAAGCCGGCCCCCGGTCGGGACGGTTCCGCCGGCGATCGCTGTGACGACTGAACCGGTGAGATCCGGTTTCGTCGGCGACGAATCGGCTGCGAGCGCGACGTGACGATCCGCCTCGGTACGCCGGCGCGCTTCTGCGATACAAACATCTAACCCGGACACCGCTGAAAGGGTAACCATGACCCTCGACGTCGGCGTTCTCGGCTATCGATTCATGGGCAAAGCACACGCAAACGCCATGGCGCGGCTGCCGATGTTCTTCCCGGACGCGCCGTCGATCGAGCGCTCCGTCCTGGTCGGCCGCAACGAAGAGACGCTGCGCGAGGCCGCCGACCGACTCGGATTCGACTCGATCTCGACGGACTGGGAAGCCGTCGTCGACGACGTCGACGTCTTCTACAACCTCGGCCCGAACCACGTCCACCCCGAGCCCTCGATCGCCGCGCTCGAAGCCGGCACGCCCGTCTTCTGCGAGAAACCCCTCGCGCCGACGCTCGAAGAGGCAGAACGGATGGCCGAGGCGGCGGCCGACGCCGGCGACGACGTGCCCGCCGGCGCCGCCTTCAACTACCGGTTCGTGCCCGCCATCCAGTACGCGAAGGGGCTGCTCGACGCGGGTGAACTCGGCGAAATCCGTCACGTTCGTGGTCGCTACCTCCAGGACTGGCTCGTCGATCCCGAGGCACCCTGGGAGTGGCGACTCGACGAAGATCTCGCGGGTGCCGGCGTACTGGGCGATCTGGGCGCGCACACGGTCGACCTCGTGCGATTCCTCGTCGGCGGCGACGACCTCGCCGGCGACATCGAACGCCTCAGCGGGCACTTACAGACGTTCATCGACGAGCGCCCCGTCGACGACGGCGACGAAACGAGACCCGTCACCGTCGACGACGCCTACTCCGCCCAACTCGAGTTCACAAACGGCGCGATGGGGGCGCTCGAAGCAACCCGGTACGCGACGGGGCACAAGAACGACCACACGATCGAGATTCACGGCTCCGAGGGGAGCCTGCGCTTCTCCCTCGAGCGACTGAACGAACTCGAGGTCCTGCGCGACGGCGACCGGGGCTACGAGACGATTCTCGTGACCGACGAGGACGATCCGTACCTCGACCACTGGTGGCCGCCGGGCCACGTCCTCGGCTGGGAGCACACGTTCGTCCACGAGAACTACGAGTTCCTGAGCGCGGTCGCAGACGGGCGATCGTTCGCGCCGAACTTCGACGACGGACTGGCCGCCCAGCGGGTCCTGGCGGCGATCGAGGAGAGCGACGAGCGCGGCGAGTGGGTGACTCTCGGCTGAGTTGTGGCTCGCGCGACGAGAACGGGGCGTTCAGCGCTGTAACGGAACGCGGGCGCGTGCCCGTCACTGGGAGCGGGGACTCTCGGAGGACTGCACTCGCGGCTCCGAACTCGTAACCAGGAGTGCGCCGATTCCGAGGAGGAGCATGGCGATTCCCGAGAGAGCGATGAGTGCGGCGTAACTGGCGAGCACCGTCAACCCGGTGTAGACGACGGGGCCGGCGGAGCGACCGAGGAAGGTCGTTGCATTTCGAATGCTCAGCGCGCCGGCCCGGTATTCCGGGAGGGCGATCCGGCCGATCGCGGCGTCGATCGACGGAAGCGCGAGTCCAAACCCCACGCCGACGACGACGGCACCGACGGTGAGCAAGCGTACCGACTGTCCCACCCAGACGACGAGCAACCCGATACCGTAACAGAGGAAGCTACACGCCACCAGCCGGTGGTTCGACCAGCGTTTGGCGAGGTCGCCGTTCTTCAGCGCGACGGCGGCCGACGCGATCGTTTGAATCGTTAGCACGGCACCGATGACGACCGACGATGCGTCGAAGTCGGCCGTCAGGATGAACGGGAGCGCGGTCAAAATCGTCCCGAACGCGACCGATTCGAGCAGGAAGGTCGCGCCGTAGAGGGCGCTCGCCTCGCCGGCGGGTAAGGCGTCGACTGCCCCGCGAAGGTATCGCAGGCCGGTCCGCGGCTCGCCGGTTGGCGGCTCTTCGAGTGCCCGAATCGCGAAGAGACCGGCCGGAATCGCGACCGCGTACACCAAAAACGGAACGTGCCAGTCGATCGAGCCGAGCGCACCGCCGACGAACGGATAGATCGCCGCACCCGCAAACAACGCGGCGGCGTTGACACCGAGGACGGCGTTTCGCTGGACGCCGTCGAAGACGTCGCTGATGAACGTCACCGTCAGGATGAACACGCCGGCCGAGGCGGTCCCCTGCAGCAAGCGAAGTGCGAGCACGATCGAAAACGAGTTCACGAACGCGGCGAGGACGCCGGTGACGCCGAACGCGAGCAGGCTCGGGATCATGACTCGCTTGCGACCGACCTGGTCGGCGAGCATGCCGATGACGGGCGACAGCACGATTCCCGGCACGAAGTACGCCGTGATGAGGAGGCTCGTCCGGGCGTCCGTAATCCCGAACGAGTCTCGAATGGCGGGGAGCACTGGACTGAGCAGCGGGACGCCAAGCGGCAGGACGAGCGTACTGACGAGAATCGCCTGTAGCGTGGGCGAACGCCATGGAATCGTCGTTTCGTCGGCCGACATACGGCGTCACACGGTCCGAAGAACGAAAGTGCTGTTCGGTAGCCCGTCGAAATCCGCCTATTCGAGAACGATGCAGGTTCGCGTTCGGCCCACGTTCTCGTCGGACTGAATCTGCTCGGTGACCAGCGACAGGAGTTCCTGATTCGAGTCGGCTTCGACTTCGGCGATGATGTCGAACTCGCCGGCGATGATACTCGCCCGAGTGACCGCGTCGAGTTCGCGGAGCGACGCGAGGACGGGGCGGGCGGTTCCGGCGGCGGTCATAAGCAGGACGTACGCTTCTACCATGGAGTTCACCACCAGTTGAGAACAGGTGCTACGGGCGGATATAGCTCTATACCGCCAGTAGAGACGGTTCGGATAGTGAGAGAATCGCCTCACGGACGGTACTGGGGACGCGTCGATCAAGTATTGGAATCGGTATCAGTATCAGTATCAGTATCGGTATCAGCGCCAGAGTGAGCACCAGTGTCAGTGGGAGTCCCAGCGTCCGTCTCGGTCTCAGTCCCAGCCTCGATCCTGATCACGGTCCGAATCTGATCGTACCGGGGACTTCCCTCACCGGGCGACCGGCCGTCGAGTTCGAGGTAGCCGGGTTCGATGCCGGTCACCTCTCCCGTGGCCGAGACGTCATCAGCCCCCGTCCGATCGGCCTCTCGAACTTCGACGGAGTCACCGACCGTAACGTGTTCCTCGACGAGTCGAGACGCTTCCTCGGTGCTGGCGTCCCGCGGAATCGTAAGTTCGGTCATGAATGGGTATGAGTACTCCGGCGGCGAGACGGGTAAACGCACACACGTCAAGCGACGGGAGCTTTTGTACTCGTGTCGATCGAGTTCGCTCTCGCAGGACCGCGACGCGCCGGCGAGAATCGTTATGTGCGAGGACGCGAGTCGGTACAGTACTGTCGCCATGACGGGGCCACAAAACGGAGCGGGCGAGCAGGACCGGACGCGTACACAACAGGGTTCGACAATTGAACTCGCGGGCGGCTTTAGCATCCACGACTACCGGACGAAACTGAAGCTCTTGAAGGACTCCGGCACGACCCGAACGCTCGAAAACCGCGAGGGGTTGCTGTGTCCGGCCTGCGAACGCGAGTTCGATCGACTGTTCGTCACCGAGGAGCAAACGGCGTCGTTCGAGACGCCGGTAGAGCGGCCGTTCTGTCTCGCACGGACCGACGAGAAACTGTTGGTGTGTACGCACTGATGCGGCCCGAGGGATAGTTACGAACTCGTCGGCGGAGATTGCACGACGACCTCGATGAACGACCGTGCTGTGTCCGTCCGATTTGTCGCCGTCTTTCGTGTGTCCGGAACGGCCGGAATGTGTCTCTCGGCGCGACACTCAGCGGCAGCCGGTAACTGCTTTATCTCCGTGTGAGGCGTACGGTAGGACAACACGTGTACGGTGAACCACACGATGACTGCACATTCGACTCGATCTCCGTCCGATGATGCGGCTTCCGGGAGCGGCGATCAGAAACCAGTAGAACAGGACCGCGACTATCGAGTTCAGGACTACATCCAACCGCTTGCGTTTCCCGCTGGTGCGATCGTACTTGCACTCGCCCTGAGTACCGTCTGGAACATGGCTCCCGTCGACGCGTTCTTGCTCTCGTTTCTGGTCGTCACGGTCGGGCTCCAGGGAATCTGGGCGTTTCTCGGCCACTACTTCAAAGCCGACATGGTCGCTGCACTCATCGGCTGGCCGGCCGGCAATCCGTTCCAGACCGAAATCGCGTTCGCGAACCTCGCGTTCGGGATCCTTGGTCTCCTCTGTGTGGTCTATCGCGGCGAGTTCTGGATTGCAACCGCGATCGGCATCTCGATCTTTCTGCTCGGTGCCGCGTCCGTCCACATCCGCGATATCCGCGAGCGGGGGAATCTCAATCCCGCGAACGCGGGCGGGATTCTCGTCACCGACATCCTCACTCCGCTCGCGTTGCTCGGACTCCTCGCGCTGCGATACCTCCTGTAGAACTGTAGGAACTAGCCGCTGTAATCCATTCCGCTGCCCCGTACGCGCCCCTCCACGCCCGTTTCAATCTCATTTCCCGGTTGTCGCGACAGTTTTTCTACCATAGCGCCGGAATGACGGCTATGAAGATCATCAAGGACAGCGTCCACGATCACATCGCCGTGGACGGCGTCGCCCGCGATCTCGTCGATACGCCGGCAGTGCAACGACTGCGGCGCATCTCCCAACTCGGCACGGTCTCGCTCGTCTACCCCTCCGCAAACCACACTCGTTTCGAGCACAGCCTCGGCGTCTACCACATCGCCTGCGAAGCCCTCGACCACCTCGGCATCGAGGGCGTACAGAGCCAGCGCGTCCAGGCCGCGGCCCTCCTCCACGACGTCGGTCACGGTCCGTTCAGCCACAACCTCGAATCGCTGACCCACCGCCGTACCGGCCGCTACCACGACGACGTCCACGATCTCCTTACCGACGGCGCAGTCGGCGACGTACTCCGCGGCCACGACCTCGATCCCGACACGATCGCCGACCTCGTCGCCGGCGACGGCCGCTTCGGCCAACTCGTCTCCGGCGAACTCGACGTCGATCGCATGGACTACCTCGTGCGCGACGCCCACCACACCGGCGTCCCCTACGGCACCATCGACCACGGTCGACTGATCCGCGAACTCGTCTTCGTCGACGACGAACTCGTTCTCGACGAGGGCAACGTCCAGACCGCAGAGAGCCTGCTCGTCGCCCGTGCGCTGATGAACCCGACCGTCTACAGCCACAGCGTGGCCCGAATCGGCAAGGCGATGCTTCGCCGCGCGGCCGAACGGTTGCTCGACACGCCAACGACCGACACCGACGCCGCGGCGCTCCAGCGCATGGACGACTACGACCTGATCGTCGCCCTGCGCTCGTGTGCGGCCACCAGCGAGTTCTCTTGCCGACTCGACGAGCGCGACCTGTTCAAGCGGGCCGTCTGGGCGGAGATCGACGACGTTCCCGGCGGCGTCATCGAGGCCGACCACGAGTCGATCCGCGAGTTCGAGCGAGAGATCGCCGACCGAGCGGGTGTCGATCCGGAACACGTGATTCTCGACGTGCCGAGCCGGCCGTCGATGACCGAGTCCTCCTCGCGCGTGATGGTAAACGGGGATATGCGGCGGCTCGGGCAGCAGTCGCCGCTGGTCGAGGCGCTGCGCGGTGCCCAGTACTCCCAGTGGCGACTCGGCGTGTACTCGCCGTCGACGGTTCGGGAAGCGGTCGGCCACGCGGCGGTTTCGGTCCTCGGGCTGGATATCGACGGCGCGCTGGTCAGCGAGGTGCGAAACGGACTCGACGCGACGCTCGATCAGTTCACGGACCAGGCGTAGCGACGGTCCCGAGGCGAACCGTTGATGGAACTGCCCGCGAACACACGCGTATGGAACGTACAGGGATCATCCTTCGCGGCCGCGAGTTCACTCCGGTCGAGGGTCGCGTCGTTATCGACGACGAGGGACGGATCGAGGCGATCGAAGAGGAGTCGGTCGACTCCGACGACATCATCCTCCCGGCGTTCGTCAACGCCCACACCCACATCGGCGACTCAATTGCCAAGGAGGCCGGCGGCGGCCTCTCGCTCGAGGAACTCGTCGCGCCGCCGGACGGGCTGAAACACCGATTGCTCCGGGCCGCCTCGCGGGACGAACTCGTCGCGGCGATGGCGACCTCGCTCGAGTTCATGCATCGGAGCGGCACCGCGGCCTGTCTCGACTTCCGCGAGGGCGACGTTGCCGGCGTGGAGATGCTCGAAGCGGCTGTCGCCGCCGCGGACGGCGCTGTCGACGCGCTTTCGTTCGCCCGCGGCTCCGTCGACGCGATGGACGCGGGCGACGGCTTCGGCGCGAGCGGGGCCAACGACGCCGAGTTCGGTAAGGAACGCCAGGCGACCCGCGAGGCGGGCAAACCCTTCGGTATCCACGCCGGCGAGGTCGACGCGAGCGACATCGACCCCGCGCTCGATCTCGAACCGGACTTCCTCGTTCACATGGTCCATCCCGAACCGGACCACCTGGAGCGCATCGACGACCGGAACGTCCCCGTCGCGGTCTGCCCGCGCTCGAACCTCGTCACCGGCGTCGGACTCTCCCCCTACGCCGAACTCGCCGAGCGAACGACGCTCGCGCTCGGCACCGACAACGTCATGCTGAACTCGCCGTCGATGTTCCGGGAGATGGAGTTTCTGGCCAAACTTTCGGAACTCTCCGCGACCGAAATTCTGCGGATGGCGACGATCAACGGGGCCGAACTCGCCGGCCTCGATTACGGCGTGATCGAACCGGGACGGGAGGCCCGACTGCTCGTCCTCGACGGCGGATCGGCCAATCTCGACGGCGCGCGCGAACTCGTCCGTGCCGTCGTTCGTCGGGCGGGCGTCGACGACGTCCGCGAAGTCATCGCGGCTCCGGAGCCCGACGGGTGAGTCCTGTTCCGACGTAAGACGGATTGACGGTCACGATGGTCACGAAAACGTTCTTATAGCATCCGTGCCATTGTGTAACACAACCAATGTACGACTGCATCCTCGTTCCGACCGACGGCTCGCCCGAGGTCGAGCGCGCGCTCGAGTACGCGTTCGACCTCGCACGCACGCACGACGCGACGATCAGAGCGCTCTACGTCGTCAACATCAGTGGCTACGGGGGACTGCCGATGGAAACTGCCTGGGAAGGGATCAACAACGCACTGCGCGGCGAGGGAGAGACGGCCGTCGATCGCGTCGAAGAACTCGCACCCGACGATATCGAGGTCGAAACGGCGATCTTCGAGGGGTCGCCGAGTCGCGTCATCGTCGAGCAGGCGGCGACCGAGGATTGCGACCTGATCGTGATGGGAACCCACGGGCGCGGCGGTATCGACCGGCTACTGCTCGGTAGCGTCACCGAACGCGTCGTCCGGCAGGCCCCCGTTCCCGTGCTGACGGTACAGGTCGACCCGTCCGACGTTCCGGAGCAACCGAACGAATCGCGCGCTATCGTCGAGTAACGAGGACCCCAGACCTTAGACGGGACGGAGGTGCTCGCAGTCGCCCGCCGAGACCGTCACCGTCGTCCGTTCTTCTCCGGCGTCCGTTTCGATGACGAGCGCCCCCGCCGCCGTGATGTCGATCGCTTCGCCGACGACTTCGCCCGCCGGGCGCTCGACCCGCACGCGCTGGCCGAGCGTCAGCGCGAGTTCGCGCCAGGCCGGCACGACCGCTTCGAGATCGGTTCTGGCGTCGTCGAACGCTTCCAGGAGTCGCTGGACGAATCGCCGTCGATCCACGTCGGCAGCCTCGTCGCGAACCGCCGTGGCTCCCGCCGGGAGGGTGTCGGCGTCTATGTTCGCGTTGACGCCGATGCCGACGGTGAGCCACGCGACGCGGTCCGTCTCCCCCTCCATCTCGGTGAGGATGCCCGCGAGCTTTCGGTAGTCGCCGTTTTCTCCGGCGGGGACGACGACATCGTTCGGCCACTTGATCCGCGCGTCGACGCCGGCCTCGCGAGCCGTTCGGGCTGTCGCGACCGCGGCCGCGAGTGTGTAGAGCGGAGCCCGAGCCGGCGTAATCGACGGCCGGGTGACGATACTCAGCCAGATACCACCCGACGGCGAAGACCACTCGCGGTCCAGACGACCGCGGCCGCCGGTCTGTTCGTCAGCGAGGACGACCAGATCCGACGCGCCGTCGGTCGCCCGCTCTCGCGCCACCGCGTTCGTGCTCTCGACCGCGTCGTGGAACTCGACGGTGAACGGCGCGTCGAGACCGAACTCGACGGCCGGGCCGCTGTAGGCGTCGACGTCGACGAGTTCGTAGCCGGACGGGCCGCTCTCGATGTCGAAGCCGGCCTCGCGGAGGGCGTCGACGTGCTTCCAGACGGCGGCCCGCGAGACGGCGAGCGAGTCCGCCAGTTCGGGACCGGAGACGGGGCCGTCGGCGAGGGCGTCGACGATTGCGCGTCGCGTTTCGTTCATGAACGCAAGCGGGTGGCGCTTGTACTTCAATCGGCGGGATCGACAGCGGGTGCGCGCGAAACGGTGTTAGCAGCGGGTTTCAGTTCCGGATTTCGCGAAGCTTCTCGCGGCCCGGCGCGATGAGTTCGTCGAGGTACGTCGCGAGCGTCCCCTTCGCGTCGGCGGGGTGGAGTTCGCCGGATTCGAGATCGGCGGCCAGCGACTCGTAGTCGTCGTAGGTCAGGTCGCCGCCGTACTCGTCGGGGCGCTCGACGACGATTTCGTCGAACCGCGGGAAGACGTGGTACTCGAACAGTTCGAGCACGGGGTTCTCGAGGTCGCCCTCGGGATCGCGCGTCGGCGGGCAGAACGCCGAGTTCACCTTCTCTTCGAGATCGTCGGTCGAGTCCTCCATCGAGATGGTCACGCCGTCGCTCGAGGACATCTTGCCCTCGCCGCTGGTGAGGTCGGCGACGATGGGGGTGTGCAGGGCCGGTCGCACGTCGTAGCCGAGTTCGGGCAGTTCCTCGCGGGCGAGCATGTGGACCTTGCGCTGGTCTAAGCCGCCGACGGCGAGGTCTAAGTCGAGGTACTCGATGTCGAGCGTCTGCATCAGCGGGTAGACGACGTGGCTCACTTTCGCGGTCTCGCCGCCCTGAATCTCGGCCATCGCGCGCTGGGAGCGGTTGAGCGTCGTCGAGAGTTCGAGTTCGTGCAGGTCGAGGGTGTACTCCTCGTCGAGTTGGAACGCGGAGCCGTAGACGAACTCGGTGTTGTCCTCGTCGAGCCCGTAGGCGACGAACTGGGCTTTCATTTGCTCTGCGGTCTCGCGGATCTCCTCGAAGGTGCCCTTCCCGTTCAAGTAGGCGTGAACGTCGGCGAGGAGGATGACGACCTCCATGCCGGCCTCCTGGAGGTCGATGAGTTTGTTCGCGGTGAGCAGGTGCCCGAGGTGGAGCACGCCCGAGGGCTCGTAGCCGACGTAGGCGCGCTTTCCGTCGGGGTCTGCGGCGAGTTCGCGCACCTCCTCGTCGGTCACGACTTCCTCGGCGTTTCGCGTGATCAGATCGTACGTCTCCATGGCTTGTCTCAGTGGAATCAACGGACGGATTTATGCGTTCTTGAACGATGTTCGCACGGCGGTCGGTGCGCGGGGTGGGTGGAGCGGAGTGTGAGGTGTGGGGCGGGGAAGAGTAGAGGAGACGGTGGGGGAGAGTGTAGGATACGGAGGGGAGATGGAATGCGGAGCAGACAGCACCGAAAAGAGCGCAGAACGCGGGCGCCTGTTCGGACGGGCAGTCGCTACTCCGGCTTCCCGCCTTCGTCCTTCCCACCCGCAGCGCCATTCCAGGGCCCCATCTCCACGAGCCCGACCGCCTGCCCGTTGCGGTTCGGATCGGCCGCGCCCGTCAGGTCGTCGCTATCGGCGTCGATATCGATCGCCTGGACGTTCCCCAGCGCCTCGGACGAGTTCTCCCAGACCTGTCCCCAGTCCGCGGTCGTCTCGCGGACGTGATCCGGCACGCCCGCGTCCCACGAGATGTCGAGACACTCGCCGGTGTAGATCGTCGGCTCGGTGATCGACTCGAGCGGGTCGAGCCCGTAGACGTAGCGGTGCAGGATCGTCTGCACCGTCGCGGAGACGATCGTCCACCCGCCCGGCGAGCCGACGGTGAACTCGGGGACGCCGTCGCGGACCACCATCGTCGGACTCATGCTGCTCAGCGGCCGCTTCCAGGGCTCGACCTCGTTCGGGCCGCCGGGGACGGCATCGAAGTCCGTCAGTTCGTTGTTGAGCATGAATCCCCGACCCGGCACCATCATCCCGGAGCCCATGAACTGCTCGATCGTCGACGTGTACGAGACGGCGTTTCCGTCCGCGTCGACGACCGAGAAGTGCGTCGTCGACCCCGGGAAATAGGGGGAGGCGGGTGCGGCGGGCTGGTCTCCCGCTCCCGGCGGAACGCCGGGTTCGACGCACTCGCCGGCCCCGTAGTCCGCGAGCGTCTCCCCGATCGACACCTGCGCGGCGCGCCCCGACAGGTAGTCGTCGTCGAGTAGTCCGTCGATCGGAACGTCGACGAACTCCGGATCGCCCATGTACTCGTTCCGATCGGCCCAGGCCAACCGTATCGCCTCGGCGACGAGATGGTACGCCTCGGGTGAATCCCGGTCGTACGCCTCGAAATCGAGTTCTTCGAGCAGTTTGAGTATCATGATCACCGCGCTTGGCCCCGAACTCGGGAGGGGCTGGCCGACGATCTCCACGTCGCCCCACTCCGCTCGCACCGGGTCGTCGACCACGGCGTCGTACGCGGCGAGGTCGTCCGTCGTCATACTCCCGCCCGCTTCCTGCACCGTCGCCGCGAGATCGGCCGCGACGGGGCCACTGTAGAAGCCCGCCGTACCGAGGTGCTTGATCCAGAGGAGCGTCTCCGCTAGATCCTTATTGACGTACGTGTCGCCCGCCGAAAGCGGCTCTCCGTTCTCGTCCGAGTAGGCCTCCCGCGCCGCGTCGTTGAACTTCTCCCAGTTCGACTGGATCTGCGCCGCCAGGAACTCGTCTATGGAAAACCCGTTCCACGCCAACTTGATCGCGGGCGTGATCAGCCGCTGGCGCGGGCGCGAGCCGTGTCGTTCGCGCGCCGTCTCGAGCCCCGACACGGTCCCCGGCACGCCGACTGCCTCTCCCATCTGAATCCGCGTGTCGAACGGGATCGGATCGCCGTCCTCGTCGAGGAACATGTCCGATGTCGCGCCGTGTGGCGCGCGCTCGCGACTGTTGACGACGCTGAACTCGTCGTCCGCCGCGTCGTAGATGACCATGAATCCGCCGCCGCCGATTCCTGATCCATGTGGCTGCGTGACAGTCAGTACGTACTGCAGCGCGATGGCCGCGTCGACCGCGTTCCCGCCCTCCCGGAGGATCGTCGCTGCAACGCCCGAGGCGATCGGATCGACGCTCGAGACCATGCCGCCCGCCGCGGTGACCTGCTGTCCGCACCGGAAGTGGCGCTTGTCGCAGCTGAATCCCGGAACGTCGGTAACTTGCTGCGTGTCGGCGGCCGCCGGGATCGCCGCCGGACCGGCCGCGAGCGCTCCGGCAGCGATACCGGTCTGGGCCAGTAGCGACCGGCGACTGAGCGAGCCGCGCCGCGTCGCCTGTCGGTCGATACCGTCCGCTGTGGCGCTGTCTCGATCTTCGCCGGTCTCGACTCCGCGTGAGGGCTGGTCGTTCGTCATCGGTTGAATCCCAGAAACCGTTCATCATTTCCAATAATAATCGTTGTGGTGACTGTCACCGATACCGTCTCCCGTGATTCGCATGGTGACGCCTGCTGGAGCCAGTATTGTTCGACCAACAACCCCGCGGAACCGAATTACGATGTTGACTGCAAAATCGTCATTCTCCCGTTTTGTTGTACATGGATCCGGTACCCTCGGTACGTGAACGTGATGTTTGCGTCGGCTTCTCCGGGCGGTGGCGATGAAAAGAGGTTCGCGATCAGGTCGTCGATACAGTTGTATATCGGCGAGAGCTCAGTCGGGCCGGTATTTTCGAGTTCAGCGATCGTTTCAACGATCTGGGTTGCGGGGGCGTCCTGCTCGGTGTCGAGCGTTCGTCTCGTGAGTATCTCGTCGGAGTTTCCCGGGGACCCGATAATTTCGGTCATCGGTACCCGTGCCATTTTGGGCCGCGACTGTAACCGTTTGACTGGCCATTGCATGTCCAGTTGAGGCGACACTTTCGCGCTCTTCTCGCGTTCGTGCGGTGTCCGTCGTATTCTCGCTCCCGCTCGATGCCGGTCTCGGAGACAGCCAGAGTAGCCCGATCCAACCGACGGGTCAGAGCCCGTTTCGAATGCGAGCTTCGGCGTCCTCGAGTGCCTGTTCGCGGTCGAACTCGTCGACGATCGACCGGAGTTCGGCCTCGTCAGCGTCTGCCAGGTCACGCGCGTGCTCGGTCATGTTCGGCACGGCTCTGATGATGTTGTCGACGATCGGCACCGCCGCGACCTGGGGCGAGCGCGAGAGGGGGTTGAGGTCGATCACGATCTCGGTTTTGTCCATCTCCTGCAGGGCTTCCGCGCGGTCGCCGTCTTCGAGGGGAACGAGAACCACGTCAGCAGCGTGGATACCGTCGGCGTCCACCTTCGCGCGCTGGTGGTCGAGCTTCGGGATGCGAGCGTCCGCCGTCAGTCCTTTCACCTCGTCAGCCCCGTGCTCGCGCAGGTGCTCGGCGATGGCCTCGACTCGCTCCGGGGTTCGATTGAAGAGGTTCACCTCGAGATCGGCGTCGACCGCCGACGCGAGGTCGACCATCTCCTCGGGGACGAGCGCGGCGACGTTCCCGTTGATCGAGAGGACGGGCTGGTCGGCGAGCAGGAGGTGTGCGGCCGCCGCCCGCTCTGCCCCATCGGCGCTCGGAATCGTCTCCTCGCCGAGCAGGTAATCGAAGGCGCTGCCACGACCCTCGGCGTGCATCCCCTGGAGGTGGGTGATGCCCTTCTCGATGCCGGTTTCGATCCGGTGGCGAGTGAGTAGATCCTGGTATCTGGGATGGTCCGCCGGGATCTCCTCCTCGTGTTCGACATCAGCCGAAACGGTATCGTAATCGCTCACGATCGACCATCCGATTGCATCGATAAAAAGCGGCCCGATCCGTCCGCACCGACCGATTCTTCCCCGCGTCGCTCTCGCTCGCTACTCCGTGAAGGTGATCCAGCCCTCCGGAGCCTCCGCTTTCACGTCGTTCATCGCCTCGCGAGCGTCGGTCCGAGACTCGTAGGTCTGGGTGCTCTCGGCCATCGTCGACCCGAACTCGTCGACCAGCCGCCAGACCCACCCGTCCGTTTCTCCGTCTTCGTCGTCCGCCGTGTGCAACTCGAAGGAAACGCTGTCGATCTCGAGGATGCTCGCCGCCTCGATCAGCTCGCGTACGTTCTCGAGCGCCTCGCGCGCCAACTCGCTCGATTCGTGCATTTCGGAGCCGGTCGCAACCGTGCGCCCGTCCTCGTCGATCAGCCGCCACTGCCAGCGGTCGTCCTCGTCCGCGACGAGTTCGAACGACGCGACGTCGAAGTCGACGCGGCCGGCCATCGGCGCGAGCTGGCGCACCGTCTCGACCTGGGAGTAAAGCTCGTCCCGACTCGACGCGGTGTCGGTCGAACTCGCGAAGACGGTGCGCTCGCGGTCGACCAGCTCCCAGGACCAGCCGTCCTCGTCGGTGAGTCGGATCGCCGCGTCCTCGATCGTAAAGATCGGCGCATCGGCGGCGTTGGCCGTGAGCGTGTCGACGGTCGCAAGCACGGCCTCGCGCTTCGCGTAGGTACCCGTCGCGTCGGCGATTTCGTTGCGGTCGCGATCGAGCAGCCGGAAGCTCCAGTCGCCGTTCTCGTAGAGCTGGACCGTCACGTCGCCGATCGTGTAGGCCTGTGCGGATGCCGCCGACTCGCGAACGTCGGGAAGCGTGTCGACGAGTTCGTCTCGCGTCGCGGCGGTGTCGCCGGCGACGGCGACGGTTTCGCCGGACGGAAGCACGAATCGCCAGTGCCAGTCCTCGGATGCGTAGGTCTGGAAGATGGCCTCGTCCATCGTCCGCACGTCCGAATCGAGGTGCTCGAGCAGGCGGTTCATCGCCTCTCGGGCGGCGGCACGGGTCGGATGGGTTTCCGGGTCCTCGGCGACGAGTTTACCGGCCTCGTCGATCAGCCGCCAGCCCCACTCGTCGTCCTCGTTGACGAAGAGTTCGAACGCGGCGGTTTCGATCTCTAAGAGTTCGGCGTCGGGAGCCTGTTCTTTGAGCGTCATCATCGCCTCGGCGGCCTCGCCGCGCGAGGTGTGTTCCGCGCCGCTGTCGGCGAGCACGTTCCCGTCCTCGTCGATCAGCCGCCAGCGCCACTCACCGGAGTCCGCTTCGTAGACCTGGAACGCCGCCTCGTCGAACTCGATGAGATCGGCTTCGCTCGCTTGATCGCGAACGCGCTCGATCGCCTCGGTCGCCGTTTCGGTGTCGCGGTGGCGTTCGGTGCTTGCGGCGATCACGTCGCGATCCTCGGTGACGAGCCGCCAGTTCCAGTCCGGACCGTCGGTCGGATCCGCGTCGGCGTCGGTCTCGCCGTCGGCTGTCGTCGTTCCGCCATCCGTGGATACGAGTGTACTCCCCTCGCTCGCCGTCGCGGGCAGACTGTCGTCCTCGTCGTACGTGAGCTCGCGGTCGGGAGCGGGGTAGATTTCGTACTCCGCGTCGTCGATCTCGACGACGTCGGCGTCGCGGGCGTGCTCGCCGAACGTATCGGTCTCGTGTGCGGCGTCCGCCTCCGTCTCGGAGGCCGCCGGACTCTGTGCGACGATGTGTTCGGCCTCGTCGACGAGCCGCCAGCGCCACTGCTCGCCCGTCTGGTAGCGTTCGTAAGTCGGCTCGCCGGCCACCGTTACCGACGCCGAATCGAGCGTCGAGAGCAACGCACCGGCCGCCTCCTCCGCATCCCGCCGCGCGTCGAACTCGTCGGTGCAGGCGGCCAGCGCCGTATCCTGGTCGTCGACGAACCGCCACGTCCAGTCGCCGTTTCGCTCGTAGAGTTCGGCGCCGACGTGTTCGATGTCGAGCAGTCGCGCCTGGTCGAACTGCTCGGCGAACGTCCGTGCGGCCTGTTCGGCGCGCTCCTGGGTGCCGTAGCCGTCCTCGCCGGCGGCAAGCGGCGCGCGCTCGTCGTCGACCAGTTGCCAGTACCACTGATCGCGCTCTTCGGCGTAGGTAAACGCCGCCCCTTCGATCTCGATCACGTCCGCCGCCGGACCGCGATCCTTGAGGAAACTCACCGACTCCTCGGCACCGTCGCGCTCGCTGAACTCGCCGGCGCAGGTGCCGACGACGCTGCCGTCGTCGCGAGCGAGCGTCCACTGCCAGGAGCCGTCGCGGTCCTCGTACAGTCGGAACGCGGAGGTCGTCAGTTCCATCAGCCCGGCCGAGCTGATCTGGGACTGAACGCGTTCGATTCCCTCCGTCGCCTTTGGTCGGGTGACGGCGCTCTCGTTGCTCTTCGCCAGCGCTTCGAGGTGGAGCACGTGCCACTTCCAGTCCCCGTTTTCGTCGCGGAAAACCGCGAACTGTGCACCTTCGAGCGCGTCGCCGGTGAGTATCGGCGGTTCCTCCGTTTCGCCTTCCTCCGTGACGAACATGCCCTTGCGACCGGTCAGCACCGGAACGAGCGCGGTGACGCCCGCGATGATCCCGATACCGAGCGTGTAAACCAGAATGACCTGCACGCTGTAGTCAGTGCCGAGATTCCGCCAGTTGTAGGGATACGCCCAACCGAAGAATCCGACGCCGATGAACGCGATAATCAGTCCGACACCGCTCGCCTGAATCCCCCGTTTTCGAACGGGAAGCATCAGGACGATGCCGAAGAGACAGAGGGCAAGCCCCGTCGCGGCGATGACGCCGGAGGCGCGGATAATCCCGTACGCATCGATCTCGGCCGCGTAGCCGGCGATAAACGTCGTGACGCCCGCAATCGCGACGACGTAGCCGACGATGAATACCCAGTAGCCGTACACGTCCTTCGTCGAGTCGGGCTCCCCGACGTAGCGTTCGTACAACCGATACAGTTTGTGGTGAAGGTCACTGATCGAAGACATTCGAAATGTGACCGGAACACGGAAACCCACCATAATAAACCTCTGGCCATCAGACATATTTTAGACATATAACATCAGATACTGTTTGGCCGACAACGGTTTCAACTTTGATTTTTAGAACGGGACACCAGACCCCCGATTATCGGCGTTTTTAGCCGCGTCTGTGATTCGAATGGGCCGCTTGAAACACTCCCACTCCGGCTTGCCCTCGAACACCCCAACTTTGTGACTATGATAGTCACCACTATCGTGTTAACACCCTGCATTCTTCTGGAACGACTGTCAATGAGACGACTCGTCTTCGCCGTGCATCGACGGCAGTACTCGACCCTGTTTCGAGGATGAACTCGTGGCGGGCGCGGCAGCGAGACTGTCGACACGCTTACGAAAGCGTCGAGAACGGATCCGCAGACGGTCGATCGCCGGTTGGGGCCGGCAACGAGCGGGCGAGGTTTCAGGCTTCGAACTGCGTATGACCGGCCAGCGACGAGGGCTCGTCGCGCCCCGGCAGCGACGCGCTACTTCAGTAACGCTCCCGCGGGATGGGTCGCACAAACTGACGGCTCGTACCCCGCCGCCGAGAGCCCCGTCCCGAGCGCAAAGACCGTCTCGCCGAGCATCGCCATCGACGCCTGGCCGTTCTCGTCGGTCACGTCGCCGATCGTCTTTGCGACCTGGTCGGTCAGCAACTCCGCTTCGCGGGCGAACAGCCGCGAGGCGTACATAAACGAGAGGAGCGTCGGTTCCTCGACGACCCGCGAAAGCGCCTCCTTGCCGGCCGTTGTCAGCTGCTCCGTTTCGCCCGCGAGCACGTCCGCCGTCGAGAGTTCACCGAACGACACGTATTCGACGCGCGCTCGCGTGGGGATGGCGTCGAGTTCGTTCTCCTGCGGGCTCCCCGGTTCGAGACGGATCGGAATGCCGCCGTGAGCCTGTGCGACGACATCGCCCAACCCGGTGCCGGCCTGGACCTCCGCACCGTGGGCGACCGCCACGAGTTCGTTTCGCGAGAGTTTGCACTCGAAAACGCGATTCGCTGCGAGTGCGGTGCCAAGCGCCATCGCACCCGAGACGCCGAAGCCGGCACCCAGCGGGAGGTCGGACTCGGCTTCGATGCGAGCGACGACGCCGAGCGTCTCGAGAACGGTCTCGACCGGTTCGATATCGATCATTTCGCCGTCGAGGATGACGATCGACTCTGATGCCTCGTCGGATACCGATTCGACCGTGACCGTAACGCCATCGGTCAGCGTCAGTCCGGCACCGCGCGATCCCGCTTTCGTCGGATCGTCCGCCGGGTGCGCGCTGAAAAAGCCCGTTATGTGCCCTGGTACGAACGCCGTCGCCTCCTCGCGCATTGGCGACCCTTGCGACTCGGGGAGTATAACGTTGCGGATTCGAGCCACATTGTGGCCCTAGGGGCGGTTTTGTTACTGCTATCACACGTCTCAGGTTTCCGTCCGAGCCCCCGTTCGATTCGAGACGGTCACGGTGACAAGTCTAGATTCGATCCGCCGCAGCGTCTGCCCGACTGAACTCGCAGAACAGTCCAGTTCCGCCGCGATATCTTCGTAGGTCGCCTCTCGTGGAACCTCGTAATAGCCGCACTCGTAGGCGGTGAGCAAGACCTCGCGCTGGCGGGTCGTGAGTTCGTGAAACTGCCGACTGGCGGTGTGATCGTACTCCATAACGGCTTCGACGGTGAGCTCGGCGAGATCGCGCGTCTCGGCGACGAGTTGCTGGATGTCCTTGCTCGGCCCCGCGACCGTCACCCGCAGGGACGACTGTGCAGGGTCGACGAACACCATGGGATACTGCACCAACACCCCGTAACTCCGATGGATTTCGAGAATCGCTCGGTTGAACTCGGTCGGGTGGTAGCGAAGCTGGACCATCGTCGTTTGATCGGTGTCGAGAATCTCGCAGTCCACCAGGCGCGGCAGGTCCTCGTCGAAGGACCGCCGAACTGCCGGTACTTCGCCCGTCACCTCGAGAAACACCGTTATCGTCCCGTCCGTAAGGATGTCTACCTCGTGGATCGCCTCGAGTGTCACCCCGTTCGCCCGAAACCGAAGTTCCGTCGGATCGAAGTACCTCTCCCGTGGAGTGACAATATATGTCACTCTCTTCATGTAGTCAGACGACAATAACCATTGGTAAAAACGTTCCGAAGCAAGTGAAGGCGGTGATTCGTTAAGCGGAGGATGTCATAGAAATCCTCCACGGTGCGGAGGCTGATTACAGCCACATATGTGATGGGTTTTCTAGAAAGTGGATCCTCTGTACTTACCGTTTGTCGGGTAGTCACAGAGAGAGTATGGGAACAGTTCTATGACACTCTGGCCAATAGCAATGATGACGTGATGAAACTATTCCGACTACTCAAATAATATAATCTTTTCTGTCTATAAATTCAATCTCTATTAGGATATAAATATGTTTTGTTTCATCGTACACTCTCATGGAGAGGTAAGCCTTCGTTCAGCAGCGCGGAATCGCCCGGCACAATCGCATACTGCGTTCACTCAGCCTCCGGGTAGGGATAGCCGAGAATTTTAGAGGATCTGTAACAAGTTTCTTCTCGACAATCTTTCTCAGTGACTGATCTGTGAGTATACTACACCACTAGCCGTTACTGTCTTTACCGCTTATTTCGATGGCGTATACCAGCTATACAGGTGCTTAGACCCTGTTCTGAACCTCGAGTTCATAATCGGCGCTGAAGAGTTCAGGAGAGATATCGGGAAACAAAGATCCGGTCCTATTCACAAGCCGACCAATCAGTTCGTTCGACACTGGCCCGGGATCGTCAGACGCCCGTCTGCCAAACAGTTATTAGTAATCACCAATAATAATCGAATGCCCATCCAGGCGAGTTCGTCTGGAGGCATCCCCCCCATCCGCTTGTCAATCCATCCCCCCCATCCAGTGAGCAAGCACGCGGCTGGGTTTGCGGCCTGCGAGCGCGGCGAACTTCGCCGTGCGCTCGCCGCTCCCCCTTCTGGTCGTCTTACAACGGAATCGTTGTCAGTAGCGTCGAGCACAACAGTGTCGTCGCGAGTAGTAATGCGGGTATATCGAGGCGAGAGAACGAGAGTGGAGGCAGCGTCGGGTTCCAGGCGAAACAGCGCGCTCGGAGAGCGAGCGAGAGGCGGTCGGCTCGATCGAACGCGCGCGAGAGTCCGAGCAGTGCGATCGTTCCGGCGCGTTCGTGGGCGTGTCGCTGGGCGCCGAGTCGGGCGGCCATGGCGTCTCGAATCGTTTGGATGTCCGCCCGAAGAACGGGGAGGAATCGAAAGAGAAGCGCGACGCCGATACCGAGAAGGTGGCCGGGACGGCCGGGGATCGTCCGCTGGATGGCGGCTCGGGAGTCGCGGACGCGCGTCGAGCGGACGGCAGCCGTGCTGACGAGGAGCACGAGCAACACTCGATAGCTCGCGAGAGCGGTGGTGAGTCCGGCGTCGGTCTCGATCCATGGTGGGCCGAGCGTGAGGGCGGCGAGCAGCGGTGCCAGTGACAGGATGACGAGCGCGTAGCGGGCGGCGATGACCGCCCGGATCGGTGAGACGCCGGCAGCGGCCAGCATTCCGATTGCGAGCGCCGAGAGTACGAGGATTGCACGCGGACCGGTGTGTGTCAGTGCAGCCGCGGCGAATCCGAGCTGGACGGCGAGCTTCGACCGCGGGTCGAGTCGGTGGGCGAGCGTATCGTCGGGAACGTAGGTGAGCATACTCTGGACGGAGGCGACGGATCACAGGATCGCGAGTTCAGCACAGTCGTCGAGTGCCTGTTCGGGTGGCTCGTCGATGATGATCTGGCCGTCCTGCATACCGATCACGCGGTCTGCGAGGTCGCGGATCTCGCGCAGGTCGTGGGTCGCCAGCAGAACGCCCGTCCCGCGGTCGGAGAGCGATTCGAGTCGCGAGCGGACGGAGCGGCGGGCGGGCGTATCGAGACCGGTGAAGGGTTCGTCGAGGACGAGGTACGATGGTTTCATCGCGAGCGCGCCCGCGATGGCGACGCGGGCCTGCTCGCCGCCCGAGAGGGTTTCGATGCGGTCGTCCTCTCGGTCGGCCATGTTCACCGCCTCGAGGGCGGCCGTGACGCGGCTGTCGATCTCCGGGCGATCGAGTCCAAGGTTCTCCGGGCCGAACGCCACGTCCGCGCCGACGGTCGCGGCGACGAACTGGTCGCGCGGGTGCTGAAAGACCATGCCGACGGTCGAGCGTGCGGCGATCAGGTCCGCTTCGACCCGCGTGCCGTCGACCAGCACGGTGCCGCTGTCGGGCGTGAGAAGCCCGTTGCAGTGGCGCAGCAGGGTCGTCTTCCCGCTGCCGTTCGGGCCGACGAGAACGACGAACTCTCCGTTTTCGATCGTCAGCGACAGGTCCTCGAGGACGGACACGTCGTCGAAGCCGTACGTGACGGATCTGAACTCGATCATCGAACTCGGGTCGGCGAGAGGCGGCCGCTTCTGACGATGGCGATCGCGGCGGCGATCTTTACGATTTCACCGGGGATGAACGGCAGTGCACCGGCGGTAACCGCCTCCCAGGCGTTCAGTTCCAGTATCAGGCTCATGTACGCCGACCCCATCCCGTAGATGAGAGTCGTTGCGGCAACGAGTGCGGTGACGACGACGGGCAGCGAGACGTTCGCCGGGTCTCGAACGTCGGTTCCGCGATGAACGAAGAGCCCGATAAGCGCCGCCGCGAACGGGTACGACCAGAGGTAGCCGCCGCTCTGGCCGAACAGAACGCCGAGGCCCGCGTTAAACCCGGCAAAGACAGGTACTCCGACGGCACCGGCGATAAGATAGAGGACCATCGAAAACGCGCTCCAGACCGGTCCGAGAACGAGTCCGGCGAGGAAGACGAACAGAACTTGCAGCGTGATCGGAGCCGGCGAGAACGGCAGCGGAATCGCAACCGGTGCAACCGCACCGAGAAGCGCCGCGAGCAACGCCGCGCGAGCGAATCGATGCACGGCGGCGTCGCCGACGAGTTCAACCTCACGCTGATCTGTTTCCATGCCACCGCCTCGTTCGTAAACCGTGATCAAAACTTCGGTTTTCGAGGTGGGACCGACCGCGACGATCGGCGGGAGCGGAAGCCGGTTTACACCCACTCATAGCCTCATTCTCGCCCGCTTCGAGACAGCGCGGGTTCGAAAGCGGTCGCTTCCTGTCGCAGTCCGTTACCGTCACCGTCGCTGCGTAGTGCTGCCAGTCGCCGCTGAACTCGCGTTGTCCGCCGGCGAGTCGCATCTCGCTTGTCTCTGCCATAGCGTAACAAGTGATTGTGTCAGCGCGGGTGCTGAAACGACCGGCGAGCTTATGCGCGGATTCGGTCGGGTGATGGAAAACGATGTGGGGTGGTACTGCATACCATTTGGATCGGGAGAATCGCACAGCGGGACGGCGATACCGGTGCTCTACTCGAGGCGCGAGACGGGGCGTATCCTGTCGGCGTTCGCGTTCGAGGGACAGGTACTCGCGGCGGTCACGGCGGGATGGCGGATGCGACGGTGATGGCGGCCGGCGTCGCGGTGGTCGGCGATGACGCGGGCGCGCACACGAACAGTCACAGTCGTCGCGGTCGCGGGTCTGCTGATCACGAGCATGGCCGCAGTCGCGCTGCTCGGAACTGACCGTCCCGGCGTGGGGAGCGACGAGCCGAACACCGAGTTCGGCGACGCACCCGCGTCTTCGCCCTCCGCTTCGACGCCCGGCGTTGCTAGCGACGGAGGCGGCGCGGAATCGTCGCCGACACCGCTTGCGACGGTCGATTCGACGGCGACGGATCGTGACGGCGTCACCGCCGATGGCACGCACCCGCAACCGGACCAGGCCATCCTCACTCAGGAGCTCGAAACCGCCGTCGAGGAGGGTGTCGATCGCGGGGTTGAACTCGTACAGGCTCAGGGCGTCGAGGTGACACAGGACCAGCGCGTGGCTGCGATGGACGCTGCCAACGCAACCGCCGCACAGTACCAGGAAGCCGACGCGCAGCAGGTACAGGCGGCGACAACGGGTGCGGTACACGGGACGCTGATTCAGGAACAGCGAGTGAACGCGACGCAGATTCAGGCCGCCATCGCCGGGGCGACGGACGGTGCGCTCGCACAGCACCAGACGGCGACTGCGAGTCAGTTGCAGAGTGCGGCCTGGGGCGCGACACACGGAGCGCTCGCCCAGGGACAGCGCGTGACGGTCGAACAGCTCCAGGTCGCAACGTACGGAGCTGCGACGGGTGCCGCGAGTTCGGCCGGCGAGCACGAGGTGGACGACCAGCCGACGGTTCAGGAGGCGGCACAGGGGGCTGCCTATGGTGCGCTGGCACAGTACCAGCAACTCACCGCGGAGCAGCGCCAGGCGATACCGGTCGAGCACGCACAGCACGCGGCGGCGGGTGCTGCGGCGGGGACGCTCGAGGGGAGCACGGAGACGGCGCTCGAGCAAGACCAGCAGATCGAGGCCGACCAGCGCCAGCGGGCGACGATCAAGGAGATCCAGACGGCGGCGAAGGGGGCGGCTGCGGGCGCGCTCGTCCAGCAACAGACCGTCTCGGTCGAGCAGACCCAATCCGCAGCGCGGGGTGCGGGTGCGGGTGCGATCAAGCAGGTGCAGTCGGTCCGCGTCGAGCAGGTCCAGCGGCTGTCGACGGCGAAGATCGAAGAGGCCGCACACGGCGCGGCGACGGGGGCGATCACCCAGTCGCAGGAGGCCACCGTCGAGCAGATTCAGGCGGCGGCTGACGGCGGTGCGCAGGGCGTGCTCGTCCAGCACCAGGAGGTGTCGATCACGCAGATCCAGGCCGCCGCGACGGGTGCGTCGAAGGGGGCGGTCGAGTCGGCGATCCAGTACCAGGTCGTCGAGATCGAGCAAATTCAGGCCGTCGCCCGCGGTGCCGGCGAGGGGGCCGTGATTCAGACGCAGGTCGTCACCGTTACGCAGGTCCAGCGCCTCGCCGCGGGGAGTGCGCAGGGAGCACTGACCCAGTACCAGGAGGCGACCGTCACCCAGCTACAGGTGGCGGCCACGAGCGCGAGTCAGGAGACGGCACGGGCGATCCAGTCCCAGCGGATCTCCCTCACGCAACTTCAGACGCTGACCGCCGAAACCGCAGCCGAGACGACGAGTTACGCCGTCCAGCAAGGGATCGACGACGAGACTCGGCTCGTCCAGTACGTCGAGATCGAGGTCACCCAGCGTATCGAGGAGATCGACGAACTCGAGGGCAACGCCTCGATCTCGTTCTCGAACCAGAACACGACGGGCGAGACCGTCGAAATCGACGCGGTGTCCCTTTCGGAAGGCGGCTTCGTCGCGATCTACAACGATACGACCGCGGCTCTCGACCCCGACGACGTGATCGGCGTCTCATCATACCTCGAGCCCGGCGACCACGAAAACGTCGCAATCGAACTCGAGGAACCGCTCGAGGCCGACCAGGCGCTCACCGCGGCCGTCCACCATGATACGACCGGCGACGAGACGTTCCGCTACGTCGAGCGAGCCGGCGGCGACGACGACCCGTACGTCACCGAGGGCGGCGCGCCGGTACTCGATACGGCGTTCGTCACCGTCGATGAATCCGACGCTCCCGACGGGCGCGAGGCCTCCCTCTCGGTGAGCGACCAAACCGGCGACGGAGAGACGCTACTCGTCGACGAGGCGAACGCCTCCGTCGACTACCTGGTGAGCGCCACCTACGACGGCGAGCGCGTCGACAGCGACACCATCGATGCGGGCGACGCCGTCTCGGCGTTCGAACTCGAACTCGAGCCGCCGATCACGGAGGATAGCCCCATCGCGGTCTCGGTTCGAGCGGCGGACGACGACGAGGCGCTCGCGAACGAGACGATCGAGTTCACGATCGACGAGCCGATCGATCCCGAGGCCGTCCTGTCCGTCGGCGACCAGACCGGCGACGGCGAGTCGCTGACGATCGAGACGGCCAACGCGTCGGTCGACTACGCGCTGACGGTCGCCGACGAGAACGGGACGCAACTCGCTGAGACGGAACCGTTCGACGCCGGCGAGGCGATCGAGAACGAAACGATCGACCTCGAGACGCCGCTCGAATCGAGTTCGCTGCTCGAGGTGTCGCTCGTCGCCGTCGAGGAGAACCGGACGCTGGAAACGGAGCTGCTCGAGTACACGGTCGACGAGTCGTTCCAGGTCGAGTTCACCAACTGCACGCGGGCCGAGGTGACGGGGACGTTCGAGGAGGGCGAGCGGATCGCCGCGAGCACGGGCTTTTACGCCGCCGGCGGGTTCGGGAACACGATCATCGAGGACTTCGTCAGGATCGGCGAGGACACCGAAGCGCCGTTCACGGGAACGATCGTCTTCGAGGTCGGCGCGGAAGACGAGTTCGACGGCGAGACCGTCACCGTCGGCGTGCCCGAGTACGGCACCTTCGGCACCTACATCTCCGGCATCAGCTCGCCGGAGGCGATTCCGTTCGCCGGCATCGACCATCCGAATCCGCAGGCGCAGGCGTGCAACGAGGAGGTTCGGCCGGCGGAGCCCGCAATCGCCGTCGAGGAGACGACCGTCGTCGACGCCGATCCGGATGCGCCCGTCATCGATGTGACGTTCGGTTCCGAGAACCCGAACGACGTCGCGCTGCCGGGAATCAGCGAGTTCATCGACGGGACGACCGACGAGGAACCGATCGACGCGCTCGAGCCCGGCGAGGACGAGTTCACCGTCGAGTGGACGCCCGCGGACGAGGACGAACGGCTGGTCTGGCAGTTCGACCTCGCTCACTTCGGGTACGAGGAGCCGCTGATCGCCGAGACGCCGACGGCAGGAGAGATCCTCGGGGAGACCGACCCCGCCGCGTTCGCGGTCGAGATCACCGAGACGAACTCGCCGGTCGAGCAGGGCGACCCGCTCGAGGTCGAGGCGCTCGTCGAGAACGTCGGCGGCGAAACCGGCGAGCAGGACGTGGAATTCGCTCTCGACGGTACCGTCGTCAATGCAACCGCTCTCGAACTCGATGCCAATAGCTCTGAAACGGTCTCGCTGAGTGCGGAGACATCCGAGATCGAGCCCGGCGAGTACACGGCGACGGTCGCAACCGAGAACGAGACCGCAGAGACGACGGTGACGATCGAAGAGCCGCCCGATCCCGCCGCGTTCGCCGTCGAAATCGACGGGACGAACTCGCCGGTCGAGCAAGGCGATCCGCTCGAGGTCGACGCGCTGATCGAAAACGTCGGGGACGAAGCTGGCGAGCAGGACGTGGAACTCGCGCTCGACGGCACCGTCGTCGATTCGACGAGCGTCGCGCTCGACCCCGCTGCCACCGAAACGGTCTCGCTGAGTGCGGAGACGAGTGAACTCGAGCCCGGCGAGTACGCGGCGACGGTCGCGACCGAGAACGAAACCGCTGAGACGACCGTCACCGTCGCGGAGCCGGCCGATCCCGCCGAGTTCAGTATCGTCGATCTCTCGGCACCCTCGTCCTTCGTCGCCGGGCAGGACGTGACCGTCGCCGCGACGATCACGAACACGGGTGATCGACCGGGTAGCCAGCCGGTTACCTACAGCGTCGACGGAACGACGATCGCCGAGGACGAAACTGAACTCGATCCGGGTGAAACGACGGTGCTGACGTTCTCGTCGACGATTCCGGAGGGTGAGTCGACGCACACCGTCGCGACGGCGGACGAACAGGCGTCGGTGACGATCGAAGGCATTGCGGTCCCGGCCGACGAGTCGCCGGCTGACGAGCCGATCGAAGAGGCCCCGACGGAGAACGGCGACGGCGGATCGCCCGCCGGAGCGTCGCCGGACGAGTCGACCACCGAGGACGCTACCGATGGATCGCCGCCGACGAACGGAACTGAGGCGGAGTCCGCCGACGAGTCGGCTGCTGAAGCTTCACCGGGGGACGACACGACGGAAGATAACGCGATAGCCGACACGGCCATTCCCGATTCCGAATCGATCGAGCCCGGTGCTCAGCAGGAGACGAACGGTGCTGCTCCGAACGAGACGGGGACCTAGCTACTGGTGATATTACCTCACAACGGTTCGAAGCGCAACGAAATCGCGCCGAGTTAGTGCTGGTGGCCGGTCGCCTCCCCGAAGGTCACGCCGAAGCGCTCCTCGAAGAGTTCCATGATGCGTTCTTCCTGGGCGTCGAGTTCGGGATCGGTTTCCTCGCCGTGGTGGACGATGTGGTGGGCGCGGCTGGCGAACGAGAGCAGCGTTACGTCGCCGACCGTTTCGGCTGCGGTCTGGTCGCCCTCCGCGACGAGATCGAGGAGTCCGGCGGGGACTGTGACCTCGTCCGTGGTGTCGTCGTCGGCGCTGATCGAGATGGTCGTCGTCTCCACGTCGGTTGTATCTGCCATACTCATACGTCGAGGAGCGTCCGTAAAGGTGCTGTGGGATTCTGGTGCGTTTGCCGAGCGTTCATCCAGTAGCCCGCGATGTTTTTGCCCGCTGATGCCGTGCGTGGACATATGCCACAGATTGAACTCGACGAGGAAACGATCGAACGGTTGGACGAACTGCGCATCGAGGACGAGTCGAACGACGAGTTGATCATGGAACTCATCAACATCTACGAGACGAGCGAGTATACGCTGTTCCACGCGGGCGACTGAGACGGTCCGCTGTACCGATTTCCCGACGCAACCGCCGCGAGGCGGTTAGCGGTTGCGCCGGAACGGCTGACAGCAGTCCGTATGTCCGTATGAACGTTCGGGCGCGACGGTATCGGCGGACGGTGCACGTCCGGACGGGCGGTGGAACGACGACGGGATCAGAAAAACGACTGAGCGAGCAGTGAACGGGCCGTTAGCTATTCGTTTCGGTATCGTCCTCGCTCGTTACGACAGCGGCCTCACGAACGGACTCCCAGCGCCCCTTCGATTCGAGGTGGGACTGCAACTCGTCGGCGTAGGTCTGGGTCAACCGTTCGGCCGCCTCGCGTTTCTCGGCGTGATCGTTCGCGCCTCCGCCACCCATCCCGAGTGCGCCCTTGATCGAGTCGACGAGTCCCCCGGAACCCGAACCGCCGCTACCGCCGGCACCGGAGCCACCCGCCCCAGCCATCGCCCCCATCCCCGACTGGACGTTTTCGAGTTCGGGAATGATCTGTTCGAGCTTGTCCGTATCTGCGACGATCTGCGCCCGGTCTGGGTCGTCGGGGTGTTCGATCTCGAACTCCGTCGCGGTCATGATCAGACTCCACTGCTGGTTCGAGAATCGCGAACTCGCGATCTGCGAGGAGAACTCCTGATCGACGGCCATCCGCTCGCCGACGATGCGGTCGGTCCAGGACGTATTGCTCATGCGCGAGGGTTCGGACGGTAGTTGTATCAGCGTTTCCCTCCGATTTCGAGGGCGTTCAGTCGATTCGCTCGGCGGTGTCGGCGTACTGCGTCGCGAGCGTTGCGTAGTGGGTCGCCGTGGCCTCGAGTTCAGGATCGTCGACCTCGCCCTTCGGTTCGGCGGGCGTTCCGGCGACGAGCGTGGCTGGGGGAACGTCGGTTCCTTCGGTGACGACGCTACCGGCGGCAACGACAGCTCCCTCGCCGACGTGTGCGTCATCGAGAACGACCGCATTCATGCCGATCAGTGCGCCCTCGGCGACGGTGGCGTCGTGGACGATCGCGCTGTGGCCGACCGTGACGGCGGGTTCGAGTTCGGCTTCCTCGTGAAGGACGGCGTTATCCTGCACGTTCGCGCGTTCGCCGACGACGATCGTGCCGTGATCGCCGCGAAGCGTGGTGTTCGGCCAGACGCTCGCGTCGGCTTTGATGACGACATCGCCGATGACGACCGCGGTGTCATCGACGTAGGCCGAGTCAGCAACGCGCGGGGCCATCCCGTTGAACGAGCGTAACATGTGCGAGGGTGTCTCGCGAACGGTCTTGAATGTGTGTCTTGGTGACGGTATCCGCTCCAATGTAGTTTGGCATCACGGCTAAGATGGCGGCACGAGATGTATGAAATACAGCGGGCGAACTGGCCCCCACTGCCAGTGCACCGCTGCTGTGAGATCCCTGCCCTCCCGTTACGGGCCAAGTGGATTCACGACTCCCGCATACCCGGCACCCGGCACCCACCACCCACCACACCCACTCTACCCCTACCCGGCTTTTCGATGGCTGTAACCGATGTCCGCGTCCCGTAGAGCGTCGGCTTTGATACTATCGTCGATTCAGCGTCCGCCCATCTGCACGCAGCTACTCCTCCGAAAGGCGCTCCGACAGCCGATCGAACCGATCCTGTGTCCGCTCGCGTCGAACGTCCTCCTCGTCCTCGCGGTACTCGAGATCGACTACCGAGTTCACCTCATTGGTCGTCTCCTCGTTGGCCGTCTCGTCGACGGTCGCCTCGAAAACGGCCCCCTCGTGCCGACCGGCCGCCGGAATCCGGTCGACGGGAAGTGTGACTTCGGCGACGGGATCGCCGCCGTCTTCGAGCAGCAGGACGGCCGTTCCGCCGTCGACGAGTCGGTCAAGGACGGCGGTGTAGGTCGCTCGAGAGTTCATGGCTGGTGTGACGTAGGAACCGAGAGCCTATCAATCGGCGGTGTCGGCTGGAACCCGGCCGCGGTCGACCCGATCGCACCGGGTCCCGCCGCGGCGGACTGAACTCGCGTCGAGGCCGCATCAGGCCGGCGTTCGAGGGCCGCCTGCTCGTTCGCCTCGTGCTTCCGATCGAGCAACACCAACGGATCGGTCGAGGCTTCCGTCTCCGGCGTGACCGACTGCTCCTCGCCGTCGGTCCTGAGTACGACCGAGTCGTGGACGCCCGTCCAGTAGGTTTCGATACCCCGGTCGGCGAAGGCTTCGAGCACCTCGTCGTGCGGGTGCCCGTACTGCGAGTCGAGCGCGCTCGAGACGATCGCCGTGTCGGGGTCGACGGCGTCGAGGAACGGATCGGTCGAGGAGGTCGACGATCCGTGATGGCCCGCCTGGTAAACGTCGGCGTCGAGAACACCACCGTGTGCGTCGATCAACCGCGCTTCCGTCGCCTCCCCGATATCGCCGGTCGTCAGATAGCTGAACTCGCCGAACTCGACGGCGAGGACGACCGCATTTCGGTCGAGATCGTCACCAGAGTCACCCGCCGGCGGGTTCAACACGGTTATCTCGGTCGTCCCGTTTTCGAGCGGGAGCGTGTCGCCTTCGACGACCTCGAACAGGTCGACATCGTATTCCTCGATCGCGTCGAGATAGTTGTCGTACGTCGCGCTCGTGTGAGCGACTCCGGAGTCGTAGGCCGCGCCGACGCCGTCGCCGTTTTCCTCGAGGTGTTCGATGACGCCCGCGTGACCGCCGATGTGGTCGGAATGGGCGTGCGTCGCGACGAGGTGGTCGATACGGTCGATTCCGCGTTCATCGAGGTAATCGATGACGTCCCGACCGTCCGCCGGCCAGTCGCCCGTATCGATCAGCACGGTCTCGTTTTCGGGAGTGACCAGCAGCGTCGAATCCCCCTGCCCGACATCGATGTGATGGATCTCGAGTTCACCCTCGACGGCCGTCGGAGCGGTGTCCGAATCGCGCTCGCCGTCGTCCTGCTCTTGGTCGGTGTCGCCGAGACCGAAGCCACCGCCACAGCCTGCGAGCGTGACGATCGTAGCCACGGCGATCACTACCACCACTCGTTTCACGGGCCACCCAATGAGATCCAGTGACATGGGTATTTGGGGAAGTCACGCGGGCTGCGAATTCGAGTATCGGTGCCTGAAACGCCGTGCAACGAGCAACGACGGGTGACGACCGGCGGCCAGTTCCCACCGTTCACTTCGGACCCGCCGATCGACAAGGACAGACTCGGCTCACAAGTCGATCCGTGCTCAGAACGCGTCGCCCTCGAGACTCGCGTCCGCGTGCAGGCTCTCTTTCAGGGCGTCGTGGACCTTGCAGAGTTCGAACGCGCGCTCGATGATCTCCTCGCCCGTCTCGTCGTCGACCTCGGCCTCGACGCGAATATCGAACGTGATTGACTCGAGTTTGTCGTCGTCGTTGAGTTCGCCCTCCGAATCGATCTCGATCCGTCCGAGGTCCTCCACCCCGCGCTGTTGGCCGCCGACTCGCAGTGCGGGGACGTAACAGGACCCGTAGGCCGCGAGCAGCGATTCGAGCGTGTCGGGAGCCTCCTCGCCGTTCGAATCGATCGTCGTCTCGAACTCGCGGACCTCGTTCGTCGCGCTGTAGCCCTCTTCGGAGATCGTCGTCGCCTGTTTCGACATAGCACTCGTGCCATCCACAGCCGGCGCTGTAAACGTTGTTCTCGTACGCAGTAGCGTTCGATAGCGTGACAAAAGGAGCGCGAAGAAAGAAGAACGCGGTTACCCTTCGAGTTCGAACGGCTCGCCGGCCTCGAGCGCGTGAACGTCCGCGTCGCTGCCCGTCGCCCGGACTTCGCGCTCGAAGTCGTCCGTGTCCTGTTCGATCGGCGGGAAGGTATCGTAGTGCTGCGGGAAGGCGTGGTCGACGTCGAGCCAGTCGACGGCGACGGCGGCCTGCCACGGCCCCATCGTGAAGTGATCGCCGATCGGTACGGCGGCGGCGTCCGGTTCGAGATAGGGGCCGATGACCTCGCGCATCTCGGTCATGAGCGAGGTGTCGCCGGCGTGGTAGAACGTCGTCGATTCTGCATCCGAGACCTGCGTCGGCTTCGTATCCGAAATAACGAATCCGGCCGGCATCCCGCCGCTCGCATCATTTTCGGTCATGATCCCGTTCGTGTGATCGGCACGGACCATCGTCACGAACGCGTCTCCGCACTCGACGGTGCCCCCGAGGTTCATCCCCATCCCGCCGACCGCGTCCTCGAAGCCGAACTCGTCCTCGCAGTAGGAGACGAGTTCAGGTGTCGCGACGAGCGTCGCCTCGCTGAACTCGCCGGCGTGGGCGATGTGGTCGGCGTGGCCGTGGGTGAGAAGCACGTAGTCGGGCGTCTCGACGTCCGACGGCTCAAGATCGGTCTTCGGGTTGTCGAAGAACGGATCGATCAGTAGGTCGGTCTCACCGACGGTGACGTGCCAGGTCGAGTGACCGTGCCAGATGAGTTCCATAGCGTTCGGTTGGTTCGTCGTGAGCGACTTAAAGTTGGGTGGGGCAGGGCCCGCCGGCGGCGAGTGGTCGCCGGAACGGGTTCGAGCGAGTGCCCGAAGGCGACGGATACCCGAACGAATTGTGGCCCGGTGCCGGGCCGCGGTTCGATGCTGTGAACGATCACCAGTATTTATTCGTCACCGATCGAAATTATAACCGGCCGCACGCACGCTGACACACCCTGCATGCGGTTCGGCCCTCGGAGTGCTCCGCACGGTGCGGACCACGACTCGAAGCGGGCCGATGCGATCCGGCATCCGGAACCGATCCGGCGGGAACTGTCCGTGGTGGCCCCATTTTGGGGCGGCCTCGGTTCCGGTTTGTGTCCCACGATTGCACGGGGCTGACCGCGTTTTATCCCACGAGATGAACAGACTGGGACGAGTTCACCGGGCGACCGCAATGCCGTGGCGTTTTTTATCCGGCCCCCGTACGGAGGGTATGCTCTCACTGACGCTCGAGGACTTCATGGTAGAGCTCAACGACGGCGCGATCAAGAACGTCGGCCCCAACAACAAGGAAGCCACGATCAAACTGTTCGACGTCGAATCCGCCGAGGCCCGCGAGTTCGGCGACAAGCGCGTCAAACTCGTCTTCGACGACGCCGACGGCAACGAGATTCAGGTCTCGCTGTTCCCCGAAGACATCGAAGAACTCCTCGCCGATCTCGACGAACTCGAGGAGAACTCGGCGGTCTTCGAGTAGTGCGCTCGGTGTGCGGAATCGACGACAAAAATTGATTTTCGGCGGAATCGCCCGGACGTAGTATCCGAGTTCGGTGCGCTACTTCGGGGTGACTCTTGTCTCATCCGAACAGTGCTTGTGCTCGTACTCGTACTCGTAGTCGTACTAATGACGAACTACTGATCTTGAGCGATTTCGCACCCGTAGATCGGGGTTACTCCGTCGCCCGACTGTGGATCATAGTAGATGCTCAGACTTGCAGACGTTCCCTGGGAGCACTCTTCTGAATTAGCATGACGACCCTCTCGGGGAGCCCACGGGAATTGTGTGGGTTCACCGTCGTCAACGGCGACGGCAACCGACGCAGGGGAACCGTCGATGACCCTGTTTTCGTCGCCGTTCCAGGCTGGAAGATCGTATGTCCGATGGAAGAGCGTCTCACCGGCGTCGTTGGTTATGGTGACCGCAAAGACGTGGGATTCCTCGCTTCCGTTGAGCATATCCACGTAGTGGTGATCGGTTTCTTCACCGAGGACGGCCGAACAGCCGGCGACGGTTGCGCTGGCGGGGCTGTCGTCGAGGCGAGCAAGGACCGGCGAGTCACCATAACAATCACATACAGGAGAAAATATAAGTATTTTATTTATCAGTATATAAAAATCTCTGCCGAGCGAATAGCATTGTATTAGAGGGTGTCATAGAACGATCCGCATGGCGTTCTTTTCACCCAATCTGGAGCGAACTATCCGTTCACTACATTTGTGAATCGAACGCTAGTACTTCTATCATCTATTGGTGATGTTGGCAGATCCGTGCTGAATACACAGCGCAAACGCAGCACAAGATTCAGTTCGGTTTGAGAAGGTGGTAGTCGCTCAGTATAGGGTACTATCAGTGCACTGTGAAACGTACGAGGACTCTTTTACAGCACCATGGTGGTGACGCACATGGTTGCAACAACCCAAATTTTCTCGGTCTTCATCATCTTCGCACTCTCTCTACTAGTCATCCGGATCGGCTCAGTCGCGCTTCGGATGACCGGACTGTCGCCCGATGTCTCCACATTTCAGGCCGCATCGGCGTTCTCTGGGGCCGGTTTTACAACTGAAGAGGCCGAATTCGCGGTTTCCGAACCCATCAGACGATCCACTATCTTATGGTTAATTCGCATCGGGAGTATCGGTGTCGTGGGTGCACTCACGTCGCTTCTCCTGTCGTTCATCAACTCTGGTGGCGAAAATTCGCTTACGCTCGTCTACGTTCTTGGTGGCTTGCTTCTGATTATTGCCACCGCGAAGAGTCAGTTGCTTAATGAAGCCGTTACACCACTCATTGAACGGGTTCTCGAGAGGACGACAGACCTGGCGATCAACGACTATACCCGGATGCTCGGACTCCAAAGCGAGTATCAGGTCGCTGAAGTAGACGTGAACCAGGACGACTGGCTTTCGAACAATAGCGCCGACGAAATGAACCTCGCTGAAGAGGGTGTGCTCTTGCTCGGCCTTCGGCGAAATGGCGACTACATCGGTGCCCCAGGATCAGATACGGAGATACATCCTGGCGACACTGTCGTCCTATACGGAAAGGAAGGCAGGTTGCAGGAACTCTCTGACCGTGCCGAAGGCGATGTGGATGCTCACGAAGATGCGACTGAGGAACACAAAGATATACTTGACGAACAGGCTGAGCTTATCAACCAGTGAGCAGTTCGCGTGACCGGTACATTCACTTGATCAGCATGGAAACAAACGCTAATCGGCTGCTGCCTACAACCTCTATATTCAGCAGGTAGCTTTTGGCATAGTTCGGATAGATCGATAGCCGCTTCGGTAACTGCTTGCCCTGGACTTACCGTTTGTCGGGTAGTCACAGAGAGAGGGGATGAAAACTGTTCTATGACACCCTCTTGTATTACGGAATTGTGGTTCGAGTTCTATCTCGTCGGCGAGAGTGATCGCAGCGATCCTTCCCGACAGTCAGCGATAGATATAAGTCACTACCAGTTACCAATTAGAACGGAAGCCACAACGTGGGGTACGAAAGTGCCCCGGGTGCACCAACACCCAAGGCGTGGCTTCCAACCCGTGCGGTTTGAAGCCATGTTTGCGTACATTCTCACGGGATATAAACATCCCGCACGATTGACGAGTCGAATCGTCCGCGTACTGCCGTCTCTACCGTCCGAATTCGGCGGAGTCACGAGGTATCAGGAATGACCCGGAGTGACGACGACGGAGTCGGCGAACCGGATACCGAACCGACCGAAACCCGGACCGACGCACACGAGAACCCCGGTAACGCACACAAGAATCCGGGCGAAACGCACGAACACCCCGGTGACGCACACGAAAATCCCGATCGCGAGACCGACCACGAGTTCAGAACGTGCCCGCGATGCGGGGAGCCGATCACGCGAACGACGATGATCGGGCCGACGGACGCGGTTGCGGGGCCGTGTGGGTGTCGCGTTGCGCCGCCCGTACCCGACCGATCCGACGAGGCGTAACGCGAGCGCCGCGTGCAACGTCCCGTGGCCGTTGCACGCCCGTCGTCGGGTCGCGGCGGGATATCGGGTTCCGGTCGGTGTGCCCGGTGAGCGGAGACGATCGCCATCGGAGCCCTCACCGACCACCACCATCTACCACCATTCGAAACCCCGCATCGACCGGAATCCGGGCCGTAACTGCGACTCGAACGCTACTGCTCGCATTCTACAACCAACGGAGTCATTCGACCGGTTCCGGGCCGTCGATCGGACGAAGTTCGTTTTCGGCCTCGATGTCACGCTTGAACTCGTCCGGGTCGGACGCATTGTCGCGTGTTGTGCCATTTCTGCCTGTCCCTGTGTCCCTCCAGCGAGAGCAGCGGCCGAACGACGGGACGAGTTCAGAATCAGGAATCACCACGATCGGTCGGTACTGGCCGTTCTCCGGAGGATGAGCAACTGTACTGTCCCCGGCGGGCAGGCGGGAACAGGAGTGGACGAAACCGCTGCTGGTCACCCTGACAACCCGGACTCATTTCGACAACCGTTTTAGGACGAAACTGCTTGATACGAGTAGATGGGTAACTGTATCATCTGTGGTGTACCCGTTGACGGTGAAATCTGCGAGAGTCACGAGGAGGATGCTGTCTTCGAATTCGAAGGCACAGCCGCCTCCCAGCTCTCCCCCGGTCGGTACTACCGGGGCACCGTCGACGGCTACGCCGACTTCGGTGTCTTCATCGACATCGGATCACACGTTACTGGCCTGTTGCACAGAAGCGAACTCGACCAACGACTCGAAAGCCTCGACTGGGACCCCGGCGACGATGTCTATGTCCAAGTGCTCGACGTGCGGGACAACGGCAACGTCGATCTGGGCTGGTCGATCCGCCAGCGCGAACGCGAGTTCCGCGGCAAACTGATCGAGACGGCCGACGACGAGTTCCGTCCCGAGGAGTTCGAGGACGAGACCGGGAGCGGCACGCAGACCGATACCGGCGCGGACGCCGCCGAGACCACCGACGACTCGGCTGAGTCGAGCGATGACCAGCCGACGCCGGGGACGCCGAACGCGACGGATACCGTCGCCGGCGGCAGCGGCTCCGTTGCGACCGAGTCCGCGGCGGCCTCGGCTCCCGCGACCGACGCCGATGCGGAAACTGAAGCCGAAGAGACGGACGAGACGCTCGCTGCGGAGTCTGCAGACGAAGAGAGCGATGTCGACGAGGAACCGGCGCTCAAGCGAACCACCGTCGACGCCATCGAGAACCAGGTCGGCAGCGTCGTCCGACTCGAGGGTGAAATCACGGGTGCCCGCCAGACCAGCGGCCCGACGGTCTTCGAACTGCGCGACGAGACCGGCACCGTCGAGTGCGCCGCCTTCGAAGAAGCTGGCGTTCGTGCCTACCCCGACGTGACGGTCGACGACGTCGTCGCACTGGAAGGCGAAATCGAGCGCCACCACGGCGACCTGCAGGTCGAGACCGAAACCCTCGACCGACTCGACGGCGACGAGCGCGCGACCGTCACGGAGCGCCTCGAAACCGCACTCGAACGCGAGGCGAGCCCCGACGATGTCTCGCTGCTTGCCGACCACGACGCAGTCGCCGCCGTCGAAGACGGGCTCGTCGACGCCGCGACCGCGATCCGTCGCGCCGTCATGGAGGCCCGACCGATCGTCGTTCGCCACGCCGCCACCGCCGACGGCTACGTTGCCGGTGCCGCCATCGAGCGCGCCGTGCTCCCGCTTATCCGCGAGAAGCACACCCGCGACGACGCCGAATACCACTACTTCGAGCGCCGACCGCTCGACGGTCGCGTCTACGACATGGACGCTGCAACCGACGACGTCACCTCGATGCTCGAGGCCCGCGAACGCCACGGCGAGCAACTCCCGCTCGTCGTCCTCGTCGATGCCGGTTCGACCGTCGAATCCGTCGACGGTTACGACCTGCTCTCGCTGTACGACGCCGACGCACTCGTCATCGACGACAGCAACGCTGACGCGGCGATCACCGACGCCGTCTCGATCGCCGTCGCACCGTCGCTCGCGGACGCGGACGTTTCGGACGTGACCTCGACCGCACTCTCCGCAACCGTCGCCGCCCACGTCAACGACGACGTTCGCGCCGACCTCGAACACCTCCCCGCCGTCAGCTACTGGGAGAACACCCCCGAGGCCTACCGCGAACTCGCCGCCGACGCCGGCTACGACGAGACCGGCATCTCCGAGCGCCGCGAAGCCATCGCGCTCGAGGCCTACTACCAGTCCTACAAGGACAAACGCGAACTCGTCGCCGACCTCCTCTTCGGCGACGACGAGGAGACCGACCGGCCGGTCGACGGCGACCTCGCTGCCCACGTCTCCGAACAGTTCCGCGCGAAACTCGATACCGGTCTCGAAACCGCCCGGGAGAACCTGACGACCGAATCCGTCGACGGGATCAGCGTCGCCGTCCTCGATACGGCGGCGTTCACCCACCGCTACAACTTCCCGACGACAACGCTCCTGCTCGATGCGCTGCACCGACGCGAACGCGAGGACGACTCGTTCGTCACCCTCGGTCTCGGCGACGACGAACTCCACGTCCGCGCAACCGAGTCGCTGAACGTTCGCGACCTCGGCGACGCCATCGCCGAAGCAGCCCCCGACGCCGGCGTCCACGTCGTCGGCGGCCAGGACGGTCATATCGAGTTCCTCCCCGGCGAGCGCGACGCCGTTCGCCAGGCGGCACTCGACGCACTCGACGCAACGCTCGCGTAACACTACGTCGACCGCCAGACGGCGCGTCACAACGCAGTCTCGTCCTCCGGACACTATCGGCCGATAGCGACGGCGTCGCGGTGCCGTTCGGCGACGAATCGGACCGACGGCGAGCGGACCCGCACGCAACAGAACGGCACAGCGTTACGCATCTGAACTCGAGTCGTCGGCGGTTTCGGACTGCTCGAGTTCACCTCTCTGTTCACCGTCGTCTTCACTCGTCGACTCGTCGGGCCAGACGACGCTGTCCTCGAAGGGAACGCCGCTGCGGTGTGCGGAGCGGGCGATCATGTGTGCGCCGGTCGGGACGGTCAGGAAGAGGAATGCGATGCCGATGAGCGAGGTGAGGCCTTCGTTTCCGGGGCCGAAGGAGACGAAGCCGGCGAGGAAGATTGCGGCGGTGCCGAGCGTCGTGGGCTTGCTCGTTGCGTGCATGCGGTTGTAGACGTTCGGGAGGCGGAGCAGTCCGATCGTGCCGACGGTGAGGAAGAAGACGCCGACGACGATCAGGGCGATGATGAGTGCGGATCGGATCATTCGATGATCTCGCCCTCCGTGACGAATTTGGCGACGGCGACCGTGGCGATAAAGCCGATGATGGCGAGGACGAGACTCACCGTAATGAAGAGCCCGCGGCCGGTTTGAAGTGCGAACAGGACGGCAATTGCGACGACGTTCGTGGCGATAGCGTCCAGTGCGACGACGCGGTCGGGCGTCGTCGGTCCCTGAACGACGCGATAGCCACAGAGCAGACAGAGTCCGCTGACGAGGATCAGTGCTGTACGAACGGTCCATTCGAGGACGGCTGGATCGTCACTCATCCTCGTCGGCCTCCGTCTGGCTGTGCTGGTCGTCGGAGTTCGGCTCTCCGTTGGGCATTCCGTTGTGATGGTCGTCTTCGCCTCGGTCGTGGTGGGTTCGTTCGCGTGCAGCGTTCGTGTCGTCGTCCTCGCGTCCGGTGATGATTGCGGGTGGCGGATCGGACGGAGACAGTTCCTCGTCGAACATCTCCAGTGCATAGGTTTCCCAGGTTCTGATGGGGGCGGCGATCGATTCGGGATCGCGACCGTCGATCGCGTGGACGTACAGCGCGTTTTCGTCCGGGTCGTGATCCAGGGCGACGGTGCCTGGCGTGAGGGTGATACTGTTGGCGATGAGCGTGATTCCGGCGACGGTCTGGACGCGAAGCGGGACCAGGATTACTTCGGGTTCGATCTTCACCCGGGGAGAGAGAACTCGGTAGGCGACATCGAGGTTTGCACGGACGAGTTCCCACGAGAAGGCCGCGAGGTAGCGGCCGGCGTACGGTGAGGCGTGGCCCAGCCGACCGAGATCGGTGTACTTTCCGTACAGACGCCGGAAGAGGAACGCGATCGGGAGGCCGACGACGATGCCGGCGAGGAACTGTCCGACGAGCGCTGCGGGTGCGAGTTCGATGCCGCGGACGAAGATCCAGAGCACGGCGAAGACGATGCCGGCGACGGGCCAGGTGCGGACGGTCATGGGGTGTCACCTCCATTACTGGTGTTGATCGTTCCAGTTCCGGGTTCCGTTTCAGGTTCAGTACCCATTCCAGTTTCGCCTCCGCCTCCACCTTCGCCTGCGCCTGCACCCGCGTCCACATTGCCGCCGTCCGCGCCGGAGACCGTCTGGTTCGGATCGACGGCGTCGATATAGCCGTCGGTATCGAGGGCGGCCGTCGCGGCGGCGTCCGCGAATCGGTAGATCGGCTCGAATCCGATGCCGACGGCGACGATCGTCACGGCGAGCGCGAGGAGAACGGCCACCTGAACCGGGTCGGTAACCGCGTCGTCGACCGCGGGTGTTCGTTGTCCCCAGAAGCTTCGGTTCCAGGCCCGCGTTACGTACGCGATCGTCAACAGCGAGCCGGCGAGGAGGAGCACGAGCACCGACATCGATCCCGCCTGGGCGGCGGCGTCGAAGACGAGGAATTTACCGAAAAAGCCCGATAGCGGGGGGATGCCGACGAGCGCGAGCGAGCCGATGAAAAACGCCCCGGCGAGGGGTGGCGAACGGCTTGCCAGGCCGCCGAGGTCGGCGAGACGGCTCGTTCCGGTCGCCGTTCGGACCGCCCCGACCGCGAGAAAGAGCATGCCCTTCGCCAGGGCGTGATTGAGGGCGTACACCAGTGCGGCGACGATCGCAATGTGGCGAACGTCTGGAACTGTCGTCGTTGCGGCGATCGCGACCGGAACCGCGATGAAGCCGACCTGGCCGATGCTCGAGTACGCGAGGACGCCCTCGAGGGAGTCTCGGCCGACGGCACCGAGTCCGCCGACGAGGATGCTTGCGGTGCCCATGACGAACAGGACGGCACCGATGAACGCGAGCGGCGAGTCGCCCGCGAGTATCGTGCCGACGGCCGGAATGGCGAGGTCGACACCGATCTGGGCGTCCGCGAAGACGGTGAACGAGAGCCGAATGATAGCATAGATGCCGACCTTCTTGGTCGCGCCCGCGAGTAGTGCGGTGATCGGAGGCGGAGCGGCCCGATAGGCGGTCGGGATCCAGAACTGGAAGGGGACGAGCCCCGCTTTGATCGCGAACACCGACAGGAGGAGGCCGAGGAGGCCGACGACCGGGCCAGGATCGATTCCGTACGCCGCGGGCGCGGCGAGTCGACGCGCGAGATCGGCCATGTTGAGCGTCCCCGTCGTCGCGTAGATGCCGCCGACGCCGAGCAGGAAGACGGCGCTGGCGAGCAGGTTGAGCGCGACGTACCAGAACGCGGCGCGGGTGTGCTGGGGGCCGCCGTAGTAGGCGACGAAAATGTAACTCACCATCAACATCACCTCGAACCAGACGAACAGGTTGAACAGATCGCCCGTAAGGAACGCGCCGGTGACGCCGAGCGCCAGGAAGTGAAACAGCGGAAAGTAGTAGCTGCGCCGGTCGAGTTCAGGGAGGACTCGGATCGAGAAGACGAGCGAGGCGACGCCGATCACGCCGACCATCGTCAGCATAAACGCCGAGAGTCCGTCGGCGACGAGCGTGATTCCGAAGGGGGCCGGAAGCCCGCCGACCTGATAGGTTGCAGCGCCCGGTGCGTCGGGCGCGAGAACGACGTACCAGTCGATCGCTGCGACGGCGACGAGGTAGGCCGCGCCGCCCGCGAGGCTGACGCCCGCTCGGGCGCGGGGGCGAGTTCCGAGGAGCAACGTGCCGACGGCTGCGACGAGGACGATCAGCATGGGAGCGATCACCAGCGTCGATTCCGCGCCGGGAGACAGCGTCTGTAGCGCCATCCCGTTCACTCGCGATCACCCAGTTCGGAGGCGTCGAGCGTGTCGTGTTCCTCGTAGACGCGGTAGGAGAGCACGAGCGCGAAGGCGGTCATGCCAAAGCCGATGACGATGGCCGTGAGGACGAGTGCTTGCACGACCGGATCGGTCGTCTCGGGGACGCCCTCGCCGTGGCCGGCGAGGATCGGGACGGTCTCGAAGCCGCCGAGTTCGATCCCACCCATCGCCAGCAGGTAGACGTTTGCCGCCTGGCTGACGATGGCGAGTCCCCAGACGACGCGGATCAGGTCGCGTCGAAGGAGGAGGAACGTCCCGAGTGCAAACAGTGCGCCGACGACGAGCGCGAGGACGAACGCACTCATTCGGCACCCACCACCGAAATAATCGTCAGCAGGCCGCCGACGACGACGCAGTAGACCCCCAGATCGAACGCCAGCGCGCTCGCGATTTCGAGGTGATGGTAGAGCGGCACGCCCTCGAGAACGATGTACGACTGCGACAGGAAGGGGTGATCGAGCGCAAGCGGGACTAGCCCGCTGACGACGGCGATCGCGAGGCCGACCGTAAACAGCCGGCGGTAGGCGACGACGACGCGATCGCGCGAGGGTGTCTTTCCGGGATCGACATCGCGGCCGAGGACGCCCCGTTCCAAGAAATCGAGGCCGAACGCGATGTAGACGATCACGAACGCGGTCGACGTGAGGACGCCGGCGATGAAGCCGCCACCGGGGAGGTTGTGCCCCTCGATAAGCAGCGAGATGGCGACGATCAGAACGATTGGGACGACGATGCGAGCTGTCGTTCGCATGATGACGGTCGTCATTCGGATTCACCTCGGGTCTCGTGGCTTTCGTGCGATTCGTTCGCACTCCCGCCCTCCGCATCCTCGATTGCGACTGAACTCTCGTCACCGCGTGAGCGCATGACGATGAGCGTGAGGATCGAAATCGCGGCGACGGCGATCACGACGAGTTCACCGAGCGTGTCGAAGCTGCGAAAGTCGACCAGGATCACGTTGACGATGTTCTGTCCGCCGCCCTCGGGAACGGCGTGTTCGGTGTAGTAGCGCGCGATCGCGCTCTCGCCGGCGGGTCGGGCGTCGGTCGTGAGGAGGACGGTGATGAACGCGGTTGCGCCGACCAGGACGGAGAGGGCGGCGTCCCGAGCGACCCTGCCGAGACTGACTTCGTAGTACTCCGGGATCTCTTCGACGACGAGCAGGAAGATCACCAGCACGAGCGTTTCGACGACGAGTTGGGTCAGTGCGAGGTCGGGCGCGCTGGCGAGGATGTAGAAGATGGCGATCATGAATCCGAGGATCGAGAGCGTGAGGATGCCGGCGACGTGCGAGTCGGCGGTGACGACCGCGAGGCCCGCGACGACTGCGAGGGAGAGGACGAGTGCGGCCGCAATCGGAACGTCGAGACCGGTGAGGGAAGCGGGGTCGAACCCGACGGGAGGGACGGCGGCATCGGTCGCGACGAAGCCGGCAAGTGCGAGAACGCAGGTGGCGGTGAGCGTCCAGGTCGCGTACGTCCGGAGCAGGCCGTTGTGAACGCGTGATGCGAGCCACGCGCCGTCGTCGGTGAGACGCTCGGTGATCGCGTCGTACCACCAGTTCGCGCCGATCGGCGGGACCGCTCGGGGGATCGATCGGATGCTGCGGTGAATGGAGTCGTAGAACGGGTACGCGAGGACGCCGCTACCGATCGCGACGGCGCTCATCCCGACGGCCGGCGAATATGACGTCGGGAGCCCGACGTGCATCTCGTGGGCCCCGGGATCGACGGCGGTCGCGTCGACGCCGGCCTGCACGATCGCCCGAACCGCGAGTTCGGGATCGATGCTGACGACGGCCGTCAGTGCGGCCAGGACGGCGGGGGAGACGAGCAGTATAACCGGCGGCCGATGAACGTGGTCGAGCGAGTCGGGTTGGCGGCCGAAGAAGAGCGCGAGGAATCGAAGCGAGTACAGGACGGTGAAGATGCTTCCGAAGACGGCGACGGCCGGGTAGAGCCAGTCGAGCGGGCCGAGGTCGTGGTGGTGGCTCGCTTCGACGGTCGCCTCGAAGAGGAGTTCCTTCGAGTAGAAGCCGCTGAACGGCGGGATACCGCCCATACTGAGGGCGACGATAGCGGTGAGAAATGCCGTCACGGGGAGGTCGTGTCGGAGTCCGCCGAGTTCATCGAGACGCCGCGTCCCCGTCTCGTGAGCGATGATACCGGCGATCAGGAACAGGGCGGCCTTGAAGAGCGCGTGGTTGAACAGGTGGAAGACGCCGGTTTCCGCGCCGAGGATCGAGGTGAATCCGAAGCCGGCGATCATGAGCCCGAGGTGACTCGCCGTCGAGTAGGCGAGCAGTTCTTTGATGTCCGTCGCGGCGACGGCGAGAAGGGCGCAGATCGTCATCGTCGCTAAGCCGAGCGTTGCGAACAGCACCACCCACTCGAGGCTCGCAAACAGCGGGCGAACGCGGCCGACGAAGTAGACGCCGACTTTGACCATCGTCGCGGAGTGGAGAAAGGCCGAAACGGGCGTGGGCGCGGCCATCGCGTTGGGGAGCCAGAAGTGAAGCGGCACCTGTGCGGATTTGGTTGCCGCGCCGACTGCGAGTAGCCCCAGCACCGGAACGAACAGGCCCGCCTCCCGCAGCGCGGTCTGCATCTCGTCGGGTCGGTCGAGCATCGCGGCGAGGTCGAAGGCGGACGTTCCGGGACCGACGATGTCACCCGCGACGAACGCGAGCAGGAGAAAGCCGACGAGCACGAACAGCCCGCCGCCGACCGTCACGAGCATCGCCATTCGGGCGGCGTACTGCGAGGACGCGTCGTCGGTGTGAAAGCCGATCAGCACGAACGAACAGAGGCTGGTGAGTTCCCAGAAGAGGAAGATTGCGATGAGGTCGGCGGCGAGTGCGATTCCGATGATCGAGCCCATGAACGCGAGCAGTGCAGCGTAGTATCTGGCGAGTCCGGACTCGCCGTGCATGTACGCCGGCGAGTACAAGAATACGAGCGCGCCGATGCCGCTCGCGAGGAGTGCGAACAACAACGCCCAGCCGTCGACGTAAAACCGGAGCGCGACCTCGAGCGACGGAATCCAGGCCAGTTCGACGGTTCCCTCGGAGCCGTACTGCGTTCCGAGGAGGGCGAAACAGAACGCGGCGACCGCCGCCCCGGCATAGCCCGTCTTCTCGCCGAGCGATCGGATCAGCAGCGGCGTCACACCCGCAACTGCAAACGGCGCTGTGACTACGGCGAGCACGACCGACAGCTCCGGGGGCATTCAGTCTGTTTTGACTACCAGCAGCGCCAACTTAACGATTCACCCGGAATTCGCGGTTTTCGACCGACGTCAGGGGCGCGCTCGCGAACGATTCGATCCGGATTGACCCACACCAATCGGAGCATCCCGCACCCGAGGGAGCTATTGCCATCTCAACCACGCGGCTTATCCCGCATCGTCCGCTTGCTCTCCCATGAGTGTCATCGCCGAGTTCACGATCCCAGCGGGTGCGTTCGCGCTCGGGGAAACGTTCGACCGGGTTCCCGACGTGACGATCGAGGTCGAACGGCTCGCGACGCACAGCCGAGAGTGGGTCATGCCGTTTCTGTGGTTCACGAACGCCGAAATCGACCCCATCACGACGGCACTGGCAGCTGACCAGAGCATCGTCGGGTACGAGTTCCTCGACAGCGAGGACGGCATCGGCTATTTCAACGTTCACTGGGACGAGGCGGTCCAAGAGCGGGTCGACGAGATCGTCGATCAACACGGCATCGTTCAGGAGGCGACCGCGGTGGATGGCCACTGGTTTTTCAAACTCAAGTTCGTGGATCAGGCGTCTCTCGAGGAGTTCCACCAGTACTTTCAGCGCAAGGAGTACGCGTTCGAACTGCAACGGATCTACGACGGGTCCGCACCGAAAGAACGCGAGTACGACCTGACGAGCGCCCAACGCGCAGTTCTCGTTACGGCGCTCGAAATGGGGTACTTCGACGTGCCCCGCGACGCCCAGATCGGCGATCTCGCAGTCGAACTCGACATCTCCACGAACGCGGTTTCGGAACGCCTTCGCCGAGCAACCAAGAACTTGACGGAAAACACGCTGGTCGTCTCCTCGGAGCAAGCAAAACGCGAAATCGACGACGCAGACTGAGCGCCCCGTTATAAGCAGCCTCGAACTCACAGCGGTATTCGTTTCCACGTTCTAACCGATAGTACTGCTATGTCGAAGGAGTCGTCACCGAACTCGTCGGGTGATGCCGAGGACCACGAATCAGGAACACAGAAGGTTGCTGCCGTCTGTTCGGAATGCGGAACGGCCTACGCGGCCGAAAAATGGCCCGACGGCAAGATTCTTCTGATCGGGCAGCGGACCGGCTGTCAGTGCGGCGCGACATCGTTCGTCGAACTCGACGACGAAGACGAGGAATTTCCGCCACAGCCGAACGCAGAGTGACGGCCGCGAGCGAGCGGTAGCGAGTCCGACACGCTTATTCGCGCCGCCCGATGAACGGTGGATAGTGAGTACCGAGACGCCCGACCGCGAGCCGACCGAAACCGAGGCGTTCGAGCGAGTCTGCGAGACGCTCGTCGAGCGGATTCTCGCAGGCGACGTCGAACGCGACGAAGTCGAGAAGGCCAAACTCGAGGCCTGTTCGGAGCACTCCGCACCGAAGGTTCCGAAGAACTCGGAACTCCTCGATTACGCGCCAAAAGAGCACCGCGAGGACCTCGAAACGGTGCTTCAGCGCAAACCCGTCCGCACCGCCTCTGGCGTCTCGCCGGTCGCGATCATGACCTCTCCCGAGCGCTGCCCGCACGGGAAGTGTCTCTACTGCCCCGGCGGCCCCGACTCGGAGTTCTCTTCGTCCCAGAGCTACACCGGCAACGAACCCGCCGCCGCCCGCGGCGTGCAGAACGACTACGATCCCTACGGCCAGGTGACGCTGCGCCTCGAACAGCTCCGCGAAATCGGCCACCCGATCGACAAGGTCGAACTCATCCTGATGGGCGGGACGATGACCGCCCGGAGCCACGATTACCAGGAGTGGTTCGTCAAGCGCGCCCTGGAAGCGATGAACGACTACGACGTCGACAAGGAGCCCGAACCCGCGGAGGGCGAAAGCTTCGCCGAGGACCCCGCCGAGTACGAGTTCAAGTATTTAGAAGACGTGATCGCCGAGAACGAGACGGGAGACGTTCGGAACATCGGGACGACGTTCGAGACCAAGCCCGACTGGTGCGATCCCGAGCAGATCGACCGGATGCTCGATCTGGGCGGCACGAAAGTCGAGGTCGGGGTGCAGACGACCTACGAGCGGATCAACCGCGAGATGCACCGCGGCCACGGCGTGCAGGCCTCGATCGAGGCCAACCAGCGCCTGCGCGATTCGGCGTTCAAGGTCGGCTTCCACATGATGCCCGGCCAGCCGGGCATGAGCAAGGAGATGTGTCTGGAGGACTTCCGCCGGCTCTTCGAGCAGGACCAATGGAAACCCGACTACCTGAAGATCTACCCGACGCTGATCGTCCGCGGCACGGCGACCTACGACTGGTGGCACGAGGGCGAGTACGAGCCGCTCGACAACGACGAGGCCGCCGAACTGGTCGCCGAGATCAAGGACATGATCCCGCGCTACACGCGGCTCCAGCGCGTCCAGCGGGATATCCCGGCGGACTACATCGACGCGGGCGTCTGGAAGTCGAACCTCCGCCAGTTAGCCCGAAAGCGAATGGACGACCACGACTGGAACTGCGAGTGCATCCGCTGTCGGGAGGTCGGCATGAACGACGCCGAGCCGAACGAGGTCGACCTCGACGTGATGACCTACGACGCCTGCGGCGGCACGGAGCACTTCATCTCCTTCGAGGACTTCGACCAGGATCTGCTGATCGGCTTCTGTCGGCTCCGGTTCCCGAACGACCCCGTTCGGCCGGAACTCGAAAACACTGCCCTCATTCGCGAACTCCACGTCTACGGCTCCGAAGTTACGATGGGTGAGGCAGGCGAGTCGGACCAGCACCAACACCAGGGCTACGGTCGCCGCCTGATGAACCGCGCGGAAGAACTCGCGGCCGACGCGGGCTACGACAAGGTCAGCGTCATCTCGGGTATCGGCGCGCGGGAGTACTACCGGAACAAGCTGGGTTATCACCAGGACGGCCCGTACGTAAGCAAGCGCCTATAACGGCCGCTGCGAACGCTATTTTGACTGACTCATCGGTTTGGTACCGGTGTCCGAGACCGTCCGGTTACTGCTTCGTTTCGCACCAGTGAGGACACGGCACGTCGCAGCAGCATCCCGCAAGAACGCCGGTACTCACCCCTCCGTTCGCGTCAAGTAACAGTAGATATAAGACACCACACATCAACGATTAGAACGGAAGCCACAACGGGCAGACGCAAAATGCCCCGGGTGCGGACACACCCGAGACGTGGCTTCCAAACCCCGTGGAGGGTTTGCAGCCATGTTCGGATTCATTCTACCGGGACATAAACATCCCGCACGACCGACGTATCGCTCGCTTCGAGTCTCATCGCCATCGCTCACGGAGACAGTCACCATCGCGACTGCCCGCCGGAGGCGACGATGAGGGATGAGAACCCGAAGTCGATCGACGAACCGACCGGTCCCTCGTTGCCCGACTGTCCGCTCTGCGGCCAGGCGGTCGTGACCGTGACGATCCTCGGTCCGACGACGGCAGTTGCCGCTCCCTGCGGCTGTCGCGCGCCGCCGGAAGTCGTGCTCGTCGACCCGGCCGTTGCCTCGGCTGGCGACACCGGGGATGCGCCAACGAATACGGACGCCGACACGGGCGGAGGGTAACGTCGCGAAAAAGAACGGAACCCGCGCTACGATCGGTGCTCCCGAGACTACTGGACGAAAATCGGCGAACGCTCGATCGCGTCCCGCGAACCGTCGCTCGTGGGAGTCGTTCGAGTACGTTCGATGAGTCAAAGGTTTTCTCCGGCAGTATGGACCGAGACGTGCGGATTACTCGTCTCGCTCCGCTATCGCATCGTCGAACGCCGCCTTCGCCCGCCGCCCGCCCGATTTCACGTAATCGATGTCGACGCCGGCCAAGACGAAGTCGAAGCCGCGATCGACCCACCGTTCGATCTCCTCGTCCTCGAACGCCAGCGTCGCGACCGGCTTGTCGACTTCGTGGCCCGCTTCGAGGATCCGATCGACGGCCGCGAGGAACTCGTCGCTCTCGGTCTCGCCGAAGCGCCCGAGCGCGGCCGAGAGATCCGCCGGGCCGACGAACAGCCCGTCGAGGCCGTCGACGGCGACGATTTCCTCTACGTTTTCGAGGCCGGATTCGGTCTCGGTCTGGGCGATCGTGACGAGTTCATCGTTCGCCCGGTCGACGTACTCGGGAAACGCCAGTCCGAACTCGTTGGCGCGGCCGAAGCCGACGCCGCGGACGCCGTCGGGCGGGTAGCGGGTCGCCTCGACGAGTGCGCGCGCGTCCTCGGGCGTGTCGATCATCGGTGCCATCACGCCGTCGACGCCCGCGTCGAGGACGCGCTTGATCTCCGTCGAATCGTTCTCCGAGAGTCGGACGATGGTTCCGGTATCGGTTTGGGTCTCGGATTCGTCGGCCCCCGCGGCGTCTGCCGCGTCGACCGCACGCGCGATTTCCGTGACCGTCTCGATCGAGTTCGTCGAGTGCTCGCCGTCGATGACGACGGCGTCGAACTCGAGGTGGGCGCTGATCTCGCCGATCGCCGGATCGCTCAGTGCGACCCAGGTACCGACGAGTCGCTCGCGATTGCGGAGGTTCGAGACGAACGTCATGGCGAAGCGTTGGCCGATCAGCGAGAAAAGGTCACCGGTGGCGGAAACGGGCGGTTCGACCGCGGCCGCTTAGAACCCGAGTTCGTCGTCGATCAACACGAGTTGCGTGCGGTCGTCGACCCGCTCGTACTCGAGGGAGACGAGTTTGCCGACGAGGCTGCCCTGGTCGTAGACCTCCCGTGCGCGGGCGTCCTCGAGCGGGAGCGCGAACTCGCGGACGCGCTCGACGGCCGTCTCCCAGTCCGGTTCGATCTTGTTCGTCCCCGCGACGAGGACGAGCGATTCGGCCCCGAACGGCCAGGCCCCGACGGCGTTCCCGAGCGCGTTCGCGCCGACGAGTTCGCCGCTTTCCGCGACAGCGTTGACGCCGTCGAAGAAGACGTCGGCGGTGGTCGCCTCGCGGCGGCGGGTCGAGCGCTCGTCGTCGTCCTCGATTTCGGCGAGTGCGTTGCCGACGTAGTCGAAGCCGTCGGCTTCCTCGAGGGTATCGGCGAAGCCGATCTCTTCTAGGGTCGTCGAGTGGCCGTCCATTACCGCCGCACCGTCGGGGATTTGATCGGCGAGGAACTCCCGGGCTGCGTCCCCGTCATCGAATACGTCGACCGCAATGTTTCGATCCTCGACGTTCGAGACGACCGTTTCGAGCGTCTCCTCGTCCGGTCGGTCGTCGAACCGCTCCTCGTCGATGTCGAGTTCGTCGTCGAAGTCGTCTTTCGTGTGATAGTCAGAGGCCATGGTCGGTGACGTGACAACGGTTGGGAGTCGATCCGGATCAACGCCCGGCCTGAATACGACTACGGCCTGCGGGATGGCCGCGCCGGCTCCGCACTTCTGACCGCGCTCAGATCCCTCTCAGACTGTGCACAGCCCCCTCTCAGACCGCGAGTACTGTATCCACGATCAGCATCAGCGCGAAGCCGAGGATGAACGCCGCCGTCGCGGTGTCGGCGTAGCCGTGGCCGTGGCTCGAGGGCACGAGTTCGCGGAAGACGACGGCGATCATCGCGCCCGCGGCGAAGCCGGCGGAGACCGGGAAGAGCCCGGAGACGACCGTGACGAGCGAGAAACCGACGGCCGCAGCGATCGGTTCCGGGATTCCGCCGGAAAGGGTCGTATAGAGGATCGTTCGACCGCGAGAGACGCCCGCCCGGACTGCGGGAACCGCCATCGCGAACCCGTCGGGAACGTTCTGGACGGCGATGGCGGCCGCGATGGCGAAGCCGACGGCGGACTCGCCGCTCGCGAACGCGATGCCGACCGCGAGACCCTCGGGGACGTTGTGGATCGTCACGGCCCCGCCGACGAGCGTCGCCCGGCGCAACCCGTCGCCCGTGAACTCGACGGGACCGCGTTCGCCCGCTCCCGGCGCGTTCACCGCCGGCTCGGCGTCGAGCGAGCGAGCCAGCAGTGCGGTCCCCTCGAGACGCTTGCTGCCTCGAAATCGCAGATGGAGGTGCGGGAGCGCGGCGTTCCCGACGAGCAGGAACGCGCCCCCGGCGACGATTCCGACGACGACCTCGAGCGGCGTTCCGAACTCGAGACCGGGGAGGACGAGCGCGAAGACGGCCGCGCCGACCATGATCCCGGCGGCGAGTCCCAGCGCGCCGTCGTAGAGCCGGTGGCTCACCCGCTCTGTTAGTAACAGCGGGAGCGCCCCGACGCCGGTGAGTCCGCCCGCAACGGCAGCGACGAGAACGACTTCCGCGAGCGAGACCATACCGTTCGTTCGCCGTCGAGGCAAAAATGACTATCCGGGTCGCCGGCGTGTACCGCCCGACTTCGGCCGCGGACAGCGGCAGATGACACGGGGGCGTCCGGCGTTGGATAACTCGATTGTACCACCAACATATAATACCGCGCAACCACCGAACTCGTCTATGGCATTCAGCGACCACCTCCTCGACGCCGGCGCGGACATCTGGGACGCACAGAAGCGCCATCCGTTCGTCACCGAACTCGCCGCCGGCACGCTCGAGGAAGCCTCGTTTCGCCACTGGGTGAAACAGGACTACCGGTACCTGCTCGATTACGCGCGCCTGTTCTCGATCGCCGGGACGAAAGCGCGCGACGAGGCGACGATGACCCACCTTCTCGGCGTCGCTCACAACGTGCTGGAGCACGAACTCGACCTCCACCGCGAGTTCGCCGCGGACTACGGGATTTCGAGCGCCGAACTCGAGTCGGTCGAGAAGGCCCCGACCTGCGTCGCCTACACGAACTTCCTCGTTCGGACGGCCTACGAGGGCTCGCTCGCGGAAATCGCAGGTGCACTCTATCCGTGCATGCAGGGCTACCTCGACGTGGCCGAGCACATGGCCGAGCTCGCCGACGAGGAGCACCGCTACACCCCGTTCATCGAGATGTACACCGGCGAGGAGTTCCGCGAGGCGACGGCGTGGTGTCGCGAGTTCGTCGATCGCTGCGGCGAGCGTTATCCCGGCGAACGCGAGGCAATGTGCGAGGCGTTCCTGACGAGCGCGAAGTTGGAGTACCGGTTCTGGGAGATGGCCTATACGCGGGAAGGGTGGGAGCTGTGACCGGCGGTCGCGTGAGCTGAGAGAGCGAGCGAGACGATAGGCGTCGGCGTCTGTGTCAATCGATCGTGATCTCGAGTTCGAGCAGGCCCAGATACGAGGGCGCGTTCCCGCTCGTTCTGAACTCGGTGGGCGTCGAGTCGACGAGCTGGTAGAACTCGGTTTGGGTCGCGGGGTGCATCGTCGAGCCGTCTTCGCGCTGGAGGAACGCCGGCGCGTCCGTCTGGCGAATGTACTCGACCTGTTCCTGCCAGTCCTCGCCGCTGTGCAGGAAGATGCCAAAGGAGAACCTCCCGGCGGCCACAGCGTCTTGTTTCGTCTCGAAGTGTTCCGCGTCCTCGACGCGGTACTCCTCGTCGCTGAGCCAGGCGAGAGCGGCGACTTCGGGCGTCTGGAGGAGATACACGTCCCAGGAGAGCGTCTTGTCGAAGACGGCCCAGGTGTTTCGCGGCCCGACGGAGTTCACCTCGACGCTGAAGGCGGGCCGGCCCCGCGAGCCGGTCGGTTCGTGGACGAAGGTTGCGTCGTGTCCGGGAACGCGAATGCCGCGGTCGTGGTAGACGACGCCGTCGGCCTCGACGGCGAGGTCGTTGCGCTCGGCGAGTTCGTCGACGAGTTCGAGGACGGGGATGCCGCCGGCGTCCTCGAGCCGGTCGAGAACCGGCGGGAGTTCGAGGATGGCCTGCCAGGTGCGCTGGTCTTCCGGCGCGCTCATAGCTGCGGGCTGCCTCCGGTTTCGGGTGGGATGGAATCGACGGACGCGACGGTAGTTGCCCTGCGCGTGCCGCAGGTGGCGGTACGCCTCCGGTTTCCGACGGACGGCGGTTCGACGCCGGTGAGGGGGTCGAGCGCGGCGTTCATACCAGGTACCAGTGGGTCGGGCGGGATTAGCCTTTCCGACTGTCGGTCGGGTTCTCGACGTGGACGCCAACCGGCCCCGCGAACGGAGCGACACGCCTTTTTGACCGCGCCGGGCACTCTGTTGTATGGATCCAAAGCGGGAGCTTACGAGCGTCGACCTCGCCGCCCTCGTCCGCGAGTTCGGAGCCTACGAGGGCGCGAAGCTCGACAAAGCCTATCTCTACGGGGACGATCTCGTCCGCCTCAAGCTGCGCGACTTCGACCGCGGGCGCATCGAATTGCTGCTCGAGGTCGGCGAGGTGAAACGCGCCCACACAGTTACCCCAGAGCGGGTGCCCGACGCCCCCGGTCGGCCGCCGCAGTTCGCGATGATGCTGCGCAATCGACTCTCCGGCGCGGACTTCGCCGGCGTCGAGCAGTACGAGTTCGACCGCATCCTCGAGTTCGTCTTCGAGCGCGACGACGGGACGACCCGGATCATCGTCGAACTGTTCGGCCAGGGCAACGTCGCGGTGACGGACGGCGAGTACGAGGTGATCGACTGTCTCGAGACGGTTCGCCTGAAGTCCCGAACCGTGGTGCCGGGCTCGCGCTACGAGTTCCCCGACACGCGGACGAACCCGCTGACGATCTCGCGCGAGGCCTTCGGCCACGAGATGGAGGACTCGGATACCGACGTGGTCCGCACGCTCGCGACGCAGCTCAACTTCGGCGGCCTCTACGCGGAAGAACTCTGCACCCGCGCGGGCGTCGAGAAGGCGATGGACATCGCGGACGCCGACGAGGAGACCTACGACGGGCTCTACGAGGCGATCGAACGGCTCGCGCTCGATATCCGAAACGGGAATTTCGACTCGCGACTGTATCTCGACACCGGCGACGAGGACCGAGCCGGGGACGGCGACAGAGACGGGGACGACGGGAGCGCCGCCCGCGTCGTCGACGTGACGCCCTTCCCGCTCGAGGAGCACGAACGGGACGACCTCGACGGCGAACCCTACGATACCTTCCTCGAAGCGCTCGACGACTACTTCTTCCGGCTCGAACTCGAGGACGAGGAGGAGCCGGATCCGACGGATCAGCGTCCCGATTTCGAGGAGGAGATCGCCAAACACGAGCGGATCATCGAACAGCAACAGGGCGCGATCGAGGGATTCGAACAGGAAGCCCAGAACCTCCGCGAGAACGCCGAGTCGCTGTACGCCGAGTACGGCCTCGTCGACGAGATCCTCTCGACGATTCAGGAGGCCCGCGAACAGGACCGCCCCTGGGACGAGATCGAGGCCCGGTTCGAGGAAGGTGCCGAGCAGGGCATCGACGCCGCCGAGGCGGTCGTCGCCGTCGACGGCAGTGAGGGCCTCGTCACGGTCGACGTCGACGGGGAGTACATCGAACTCGTGGCTCACGACGGCGTCGAGCAGAACGCGGATCGCCTCTACACCGAGGCAAAGCGCGTCGCGGAGAAGAAAGAGGGCGCGCTGGCCGCGATCGAGAACACCCGCGAGGACCTCGAAGAGGCAAAGCGCCGCCGCGACGAGTGGGAGGCCGCCGACGGCGAGGAGGCGGACGACGAGGCTGCCGAGGATGAGGGCGAAGACCACGACTGGCTCGCGGATCCGTCGATCCCGATCCGCGAGAACGAACCCTGGTTCGACCGGTTCCGCTGGTTCCACACCAGCGACGGCTACCTCGTGATCGGCGGCCGCGACGCCGACCAGAACGAGGAACTGGTAAAGAAGTACCTGGAACCGGGCGACAAAGTCCTGCACACCCAGGCCCACGGCGGCCCCGTCACGGTCCTAAAGGCGACCGACCCGAGCGAGGCCTCCTCGTCGGACATCGAACTCCCGGAGTCGAGCATCGAGGAAGCCGCCCAGTTCGCCGTTTCCTACGCCTCGGTCTGGAAGGACGGCCGCTACGCCGGCGACGTCTACGCCGTCGACTCCGACCAGGTGACGAAGACCCCCGAAAGCGGGGAATATCTGGAAAAAGGCGGCTTCGCCGTCCGCGGCGACCGAACCTACTACCGCGACACCCCGGTCGGTGCCGCCGTCGGGATCCAGTGTGAGCCGTACACCCGCGTCATCGGCGGCCCACCGGCGGCCATCGAAGGGACCGCGGAGACGACAATTGAACTCGAGCCCGGCCGGTACGCCCAGGCCGACGCGGCGAAGCGACTCTACCGGCGCTTCCGCGAGCGATTCGAAGACGAGACGTTCGTCCGGAAGATCGCCAGCCCGGACCGCATTCAACACTTCATGCCGCCGGGCGGCAGCCGGATTTCCGAGGACTGAGGCGGTCTGCTGTCCCGGTTTCTCGATGCAATCGCAGGACGATCGCGGTTGCGCCGGAAATGGCTGACAACAGTCCATTAGGGGCGGTCGGCCCCGTCGCTGATCCGGAGAGCAGATTCGACGCCGCGTTCACGCCGTCACCGCTTTTCTCGCGACGCCGCGTTCGTCGGTGTCACCCCGAGGTATGCCGAAAGTACCCGAGTGCGACGGCGTAGGTTCCGTAGACGACGACGGTCGTCCACGCAATTGCCGCGCTGGCCGGCCCCCACGAAAAGAGTTCCGTCCCCGAGAGGACGACCAGCGACGGGTACACGAGCGCCGATAGCCAGCCGAACAGCGCCAGCGTGGTTCCGCTGGCCCGCTGGTGGATCGCGTCGTCGCGCTCGTCGAACAGCGGCCTCGCCGCCCCGTACGGAATCACCGCCGCTGCGGTCAGCCCGACGGCGTAGAGCACAACTGCGATAACGGGGCGGTTCAACGCCGTCCCGACACCGAGGGCGAGACCGGCGGCGACGCCGCAGATTCCCATCAGTCGTTTGTACGTCGCTGGACTATCGTTCCGAATCAACGGGAGCGTCGTTTCTGTCATGGATCGATGGCACCCGAGTTCTGTAAAGCAGCCTTTACAGTAAAACATGCTTTACACACCTACTTAAATCTATCCGCCACCCGATGATTGCGACCGCCCTCAAAATATCGTGTTTGATGTTTCCTCTACCGATAATTTCCAATAACTATTATTGTGTCTCGCAGTGTACTGTTGTTCCATGTGTCTTGAGTGCACAAGCCACGGATCGGAGCGGGATTCGAGTTCAGCCGACGAGTCCGACGAGACGGAACGCGATGGGGGCGACTGGAACCGCCGGTCGTTTCTCCGGGCGACGGGTGTCGCCGCCGGCTCGGGAACGGTGCTCGCCGCGCAAGGTGAGCGCGTCGCGGCCTCGCATACCGAGTGTAGCGCGGCGGATCGCTGGGTCGAAGCGGCGAATCACAGCGCGCGAAACTACGGGATCAACTGGATCGTCATCCACGTCACGGCGGGTGCGTACCAGGGCGCGCTCAGTACGCTGACGAGTTCGAGTTCGGGCGTGAGTTCGCACTACCTCGTGAAGAACTACGATTGGACCGAGGGGCCGTCGGCGGGCCACGTCGACCAACTGGTCCACCACGATCGGGCGGCCTGGCACGCCAGGTACATCGCCAACCACCGCTCGATCGGCATCGAACACGAGTGGTTCAACGACAACGGCATCACCGACGCCTGCTATGAATCCTCGGCTGAACTCGTTCGCTGTATCGCCGACATGCACGACATCCCGCTCGAGTTCTACACGAGCAACACCTGCATCCAGAACGAACCGGGCGGAATTATCGGGCATACGCACGTGCCGGACGGCGACTGTAGCAGTTTCTCTCACGGCGGGCGGACCTGCCCGTATCCGGACTGGGATATGGATCACTTCGCGAGTCTGGTTCGAGACGGCGGCGGTGGGGGAGGCGGAGGCGGTGACAAGTTCCAGGACGGCGATCAGGTCGTCACGACGACGGCTCTCAACGGCCGCGAGCAGCCGTGTCTCAACGACGACGTCGTGTTGACGCTGCCGGAGGGAACCCAGGGAGAGGTCATGAACGGCCCCGAGGACTGCGACGGCATCACCTGGTGGGGACTGCACGTCCCGGCGTACAACGAGTGGGTCTGGTGCTCGGAGAACTACCTGGTCCACGCCTGAGACCGCCACCCGCCTCCTGTCGGCGGGTCGCGAACAACAGCACCTTTTACCGGTCCGCCCGGACTGACGGGTATGCAGATCAAAGACCGGGAACCGCTCGACGGCGGGCGCGAGCGGGTTACCGTCGTCCCCGAGAGCGTCGACGACCTCTGGCATCTCCAGTACGTCCTAGAGCCCGGCGACCGCGTCGCGGGCGATACGACCCGCCGCATCCAGCGCAACGACGATCAGATGCGCGATACCGGCGGCGAGCGCGAACCCATGTGGGTCGCCATCGCCGTCGAGGACATCGAGTTCCACAAGTTCGCGAACCGGCTTCGCGTCGGCGGCGAAATCGTCGCCTGCTCGCGCGAGGACCAACTCGGGTTTCACCACACCCTGAACGTCGAGGGGCGCGAAGAGATCTCGATCGAGAAACGTTTCAAGCCGGATCAGGAGGCCCGCCTCGAAGAGGCCGAGGAAGCCACCGAGAATCCCGACGTGGCCATCGCCACCGTCGAGGAGGGACAGGCCCACGTCCACACCGTCGCCCAGTACGGCACCGAAGAGCGAGCGGCGATCACCGGTCCCACCGGCAAAGGCGAGTACGCACGCGAGCGCTCGGAACTGTTCGCCGAACTCGGCGACGTACTCAAACGCCAGGACGCGGACGCGATCATCCTCGCCGGCCCCGGCTTTACGAAACAGGACGCCCGAAAGTACATCGAGGACAACGAGCCCGAAGTCGCAGAGCGGCTCACGATGGTCGATACGGCGAGCGTCGGCGATCGGGGCGTCCACGAGGTGCTAAAGCGCGGCGCGGTCGCGGACGTCCAACAGGAGACTCGCATCGAGCGCGAGGCCGAGTTCATCGACGAACTCACCGAGCGCATCGCCCAGGGTGCGAAGGCGGCCTACGGTCCCGAAGAAGTCAAGCAAGCGGCCGAGTTCGGCGCGATCGAGCGACTCCTGATTCTCGACGACCGGCTCCGCAAGGAGCGCGGTCCGGAAGGCGAGTGGGCCATCGACGTTGACGATATCGTCCGCACGACCGAACAGAAAGGCGGCGACGTAACCGTCTTCTCGAGCGAGTTCCCGCCGGGACAGCAGCTCTCGAACCTCGGCGGTATCGCGGCGCTGTTGCGCTACCGGCTCGAATGACGGCTCGCGCCGTCCGTCACGGCTGACTCGCCCGCACATGATCGAACACGCCACGCTGTGGCTCCTCGCAGTGTGCTCGTACGGGCTCGGTGACCTCGTTACAACCGCCGCCGGACTCCGGTACGCTGAACTCGAGGAGGGGTCGGCGTTCGTCCGCAGACTGCTCGGCGAGCCGCCGACGCCGGGCGGACTCGTCCGGTTCGGGGCGTTCAAGGTCGTGTTGTTTGCGGCGTTCTACGGCGGCTATCTCGTTCTCGACGGATACCCCGTTCGGATTCTTATCCCGGCCGTGATCACCGGTATCGGAATCGTTGCGGTGGGCAACAACCTGCGTGCGATTCAACGTATCCGCTGATCGGTGTTGCAGCCAGACGGAGCCTGAAACCGAACCCGGACGAACTCGTCCGCCCGGGCCGTCAGCGAACGTGTTGATTCGCCTCGATGAGCTGGATGAGGACGGTGGCAAACAGCGATTCCGAACTCCAGATGGCGGTCTCTTCGCCGGCGTCGTCGACGACGCTGAGCAGGATTCCGTCGTCGTCGACGATGGCGATCCGCCCGGATCGGTGGTCATCCGTATGGGGCCTCGTCGGGGACTCGACGGAGACGCCCTCGAGTTCAGCGAAGCGATCGCAGACGGTTTCGGTGCGGCTAACTGCGATCGTCTCGACGCCGGCGCGCGCCTGCTCTTCGAGGACGTGTCCGATCGCGTCCGTGAAGAGTTCGGGGAGGCGCGTCGCGAAGACGAGACGCTCGTCGGCGCTCGAGAGCAGGTCGACGGTGCGGTCGTCGATCCGGTCGCGACCGCGGACGGTCCAGATGTCCTCCTGTGTCTCCTCGTCGGCGACTTCTTGCGAGACCTGATCGACGAACTCGAAGGCGCGGTCCTGTTCGCGTTCGAATCGGTCGCGGAGGATCGTGCGGGCGTCCTCGATGTCGACCGGCCGGTACCGGATCGGGCTGGCCTGTTGGACGTCGAGGAGGCCGTGCTCGGCGAGGCTTTCGGCGACGCTGTAGACCTGCGAGCGGGGAACGTCGGTGGTTCGGGCGACGTCGCGGGCGGTGCCGGAGCCGAGTCGCTGGAGGGCGATGAAGACCTTGGCCTCGTAGCTGGTGAGTCCGAGGTGTTCGAAGGCGTCGAGCGCCTCGGATTCGTCGGTGGTCATCGGTCGTCACCGTCCTCGTCGGTTCCAGCCTCCGCCGGTGCGCCGCCGTCACTCGCGGGGGTCGGTTCGGCGGTCGGATCGAAGTCGAACGACACGTCCGGGCCGAAGTACCGCGTCCAGAGGACCAGCAGCGTCGGCAGGACGACGACGCTCGCGAGGAACGCGTACGTGATCGTCAGCGCGGTGATGATCCCGAACTGCTGAAGGGCGGGCAGGATGGCGAACGCGAGGACGCCGAAGCCGCCGACGGTCGTCGCCGCGCTGCCAAGCAGTGCGCCGCCGGTGCCGGTCACCGTCGTCCGAAGCGCCGACCAGACGTTCCCCTGGCGTTCTAACTCGAGCGAGTAGCGGGCGCTAACGTGGATACTGTAGGCGACGCCGAGCCCGATCGTGAGGCTCGTAATCATCCCCGTCAGCACGTTGAACGGCATACCGAGGAGGTACATCGTCCCCAGAATCCAGCTGACGGAGAACGCGACGGGCAACAGCGTGACGGTGCCGAGCATCGCGCTGTTTCCGGTCAGCCAGTAGGCCGCCGTGAGGAAGACGAACACCGCCACGAGCGTGATCAGCAGGCTCTCGAGGACCGTGTCGAGCAGGTCCTGCTCGACGATGTAGCTCACGATCGGATCGCCGGTTGCGGTGACGGTCCAGTCGCCATCACCGTCGTCTTCGAGGGTTCCTGCGATGGCGCGCATCTCGTCGGTCGTCTCGCTCGTCGTTGCACCGCCGTCGGTGCCGATGACCAGTCGCGTCATATTGTACTCCCCGTCGTCGGTTTGGTGGAGCACCTGCCCCGCTGTCTCCTCGTCGACCTCGAAGAGTTCGTCGTAGAGCGCCGAGACGTTCTCGTCGGGCACGCCATCGCCGTTCGTATCGGCCGCGGTGAACGACTCGTTGAACGACTCGTTCTGCGCGGCGACGGATTCCATGGTCGAGAGCGGGTCCTGTACGTCCGCCTCGCCCGTCGCCAACTCGTAGGCGACATCGCTCGATGCGGCCTCTTCGCGGGTCGCATTGATCTGTTCCAACAGGGCCGGATCGGCGACGTTACCTTCGACGAGGAGCTGCGCCTGGCTGTCCGCGCGCTGGAACTCCTGGTTGACGTAGTCGAGGTCGTCTTTCGCCTGGTACTCGCCGGGGCTCATCCCGCCGGGCAGGCTCTCGGTCCAGGCCGGCGGATCCTCCGCGAGGAAGTCCTCCTCCTGGAAGCTGGTGTCGACCTGCGTCGCGCCGTAGACGCCCCCGGCGGAGAGGACCAGCACGAGGACGAGGACGACCAGCGGGATCTTTCGGGCTGCGATCGACCCGAGTGTCAGCACCTCGCTGAAGCGGCCGCCGCCGGTCCCGAACGCGCGCTTGTGTCGATCGAGGCCGCGACCCTCGAGGAACGCGTCGAGTTCGACTTTGGCGGCCGGGATCAGCGCGCCGAAGACGATCAGCGCGGCGACGATGCCGACCGAACTGACGATGCCGAACTCGCGGATCGGGCCGATCGGGCTGACGAGGTTCGAGAGGAAGCCGATGACGGTCGTCGCCGTCACCCAGACGAGCGCGACGCCGACGCCGGCGAGCGCGACCGACATCGAGCCGCGAACCGAGCCGGCGTGATCGTCGGCGTCCGCGGACCGCTCGGTCTCGCGTTGCTCCCGGTGGCGCATGAAGACGTGGATCGCGTAGTCGATCGATAACCCGATCAAGAGCACGGGCACCGCGACGAACATCTGGTTGAACGCGATTCCGGCCCAGCCCATGAAGCCGAACGTCCAGACGAGGACCGCGCCGATCCCGACGATACCGAGGACGATATCGAGCAGGTCGCGGTAGGCGACCAACAGCGCCACGACGACGAACAGCAAGGCGAGCGGTCCGACGATCGCGAGGCTATCGCCCATCGACCGGTCGATCTCGTCGGTGATGAGGCCGGACCCGAAGACGAGGTAGTCGCCATCGTGTGCGTTCGCCATGTCGCGAATCTCGAGTTGGCTGTCGACGACCGAATCGTCGACCCCGCCCATCTCGGACATGCCGTCACTGCCGGCCGACTGCGTGATCGATGTCAATCGCGCGTCGGCCTCCGTACTCCCCGGATCGTACGACGTCGGCATCAGCGAAATCGCCGGGTTGTCCTCGCCCTCGCCGTCCGAGAGCGTCTCCGCAACGAGTTCGCTGAACTCGTCGTCGTCGAGGTCTTCGAGCGCGTCGATCTGTTCGTCGAGCGACGGCTGGTCGCCGCCGGTCTCCCCATCTCCGCCGCCTTCGAGCGCGGCGTACTCTTCTTCGAGCACGCCCATGGTTCCGGCCTGATAGACGCCCTCGAGTTGCTCGGTGAGTTCCTGGTACTCGGGGGATTCGCTGGGATCGTCCGTGGTCTGCTCGAGTTGGTAGCGCTGGGATTCGATCTCGCGAGCCTGCTGGACGGCCGATTCGTACTCGGCGGTCTGTGCGTCGGTCAGCGGTGCCGTCGCGTTCTCGACGGTGGCATCGAGTTCAGCGTCGAGTTCGGCCGCGCGGGTCTCGTACTCCGGATCGGATTCGTCGTACGTCGCGTTTAGTTGCTCGTACTGGCGCTGAATCGCGACCGTCTCGTTGAGCCCGCGTTCGAGCCGTGCGCTGGTCTCGTTCAGCGCGTCCGCCTCCTCGCTTCGGATCGCCGAGATGGCGATGATGTTCTCGACGCCGGTGATCGGCTGTTCCTCGGCCAGCGTCTCGTTTATCGATTCGTTCGCTCGAATGTCCTGCTGAAACTCGAGCGACGAGATGAGCGACGATTTCGTCAGCACGTTGTCCCCGCCGTCACCGCCCTCGCCGGTGCGGGTTATCACCTGCAAACTCGTCGTGTTCTCCTGTTGGTCGCTCGTAAAGTTACCCTCGATATCTTCGAGCGCCTGTGCCTCGTCCGAGTCCGTCTCGAACTGGTCGAGCGACGAGTCGTCGTCGACCATCGTCGCGCCTGCACCGACGACCGCGGTCGTGAGCAGGAGGACGACGAGCACGACGCGCGAGTGTTGCGTGACGATCGCTGCGAGCCGTTCGGGCGCGCTCATTCGGTTCCCCTCCCGGGGACTAGCCGTTGCTCCCGTTCGTCCTGAATCATACTGTTGTTATGATCCTACAAACGGATCGGTTATACGTATTTGGATATGCAACGCTGTCCAGTTGTCTCCTCGATCGGATGGAAACGGGCAGGGAGAAGCGCTTACTCGACCGAAATCGTCATCAAGTCCTCCGCGAACCGCACGTCGCCGTCGTAGTGCGTGCCGATCGATTCGAGCATTTCCTCGTGGCGGCCCTCCGTATGCGGATAGAGATGTGTCAGGTAGACGCGGCCAATGTCACGGCCCGCGAGTTCACGACCGAGGGCCTCGGGCGTCGGGTGATTCGAGACGTCGACGTCGTCGGGGAACGAACAGTCGTGGGCCAGGATCGCTGAGCCCTCGGCGAAGTTCGCCAGTCCCGCGAACGCCTCGGTGTCGCCGCTGAAGGTGAACAGATCGCCGAAGCGGTAGGCCAGACACGGCAGGGAGTGGCGCGTTTCGTAGGCCGTCACGTCGAAGCCGGCGACGCTGAACTCGCCGGGGACGACCTCGCGAACCTGCAAGTCGAGTTTGTCCTGCATGTACTCGTGGACCGAGAGGAGGTCGTCCAGCAGCGCTTTGGTTCCCTGGGGGCCGACGACCTCCAGGTGTTCCTCGCCGGCGAGCCAGCGGGCTTTCATCAGCGGCAGGAGGTCGGCGACGTGGTCCAGGTGGTGGTGGGTCAGCAGGACCGTCGAGACGCTCTCGTAGCCGACGCCCGACTGCTGCAGGCGGTGGAGGACGCCGGAGCCGCAGTCGACCAGGAGCGTTCGGTCGTCGTTCTGAACGAGGATACCAGCCTGAAAGCGCTCGCCGGTCGGCATCGCGCTACCGGTGCCGAGAAACGTGACGTGCATACGCGACAGTGTGGCGGCCCGACCGATAAGGATAGCCCCTTCCAGTCGAGCGTTCCGTCGGGACAGCGGTGTGAGAAGCCCTCGCCACCGACGATACCGACGATACCGACGACTTTAGTCCTCGCCAGCGATAGTCTCACGCATCCATGACCGACACTACCGATTGTCTCGCCGCAGATCGACTGCGGATGACTCCCGGCCCGACCGAGATTCCGGCCCCGGTTAGAGAGCGGCTGGCCGAGCCAGCGCCGAATCCCGACCTCGAACCCGAGTTCTTCGCGTGCTACCGAAACCTGACGGACAAACTCACGCGGATTCACACGGCGGGACCGGCAGGTTCGGCCGACGCCGCGACAGATCGGGACACCGTCGTTCTCGGCGGCGAGGGAATCCTGGGACTCGAAGCCGCGATCGCCTCGCTCGTCTCTCCCGGGGACCGCGTGCTCTGCCTCTCCAACGGCCTGTACGGCGACGGCTTCGCCGATTTCGTCGAGCAGTACGGCGGCGAGCCGGTCCGCTGTGGGGTCCCCTGGGACGAAACGCTCGACCCGGACCCCGTCGAGGCGGCGATCGAGAGCGCGGACGAGCCGTTCGACGTGGCGACCATGGTCCACTGCGAAACTCCCACCGGCACGCTGAACGACCTCGAGCCGATCCTCGACGTGCTCGAGGCCCGCGACATCATCAGCGTCGTCGACGCCGTCTCCTCGCTCGGCGGCGCGCCCGTTCCGACCGATCGGATCGACGTCTGTCTCGGCGCGAGCCAGAAGTGCTTCAGCGCCCCGCCGGGGCTCGCCACCTGCACGATCAGCGATCGAGCCTGGGAGCGCATCGAGCGCGTCGAGACCGCCTCGCTGTACACCGATCTCGAACCCTGGCGCACCGCCGCCGACGAGGACGAAGAGTGGTTCCCCTACACCCACCTCGCCTCGAACGTCCTGGGACTGGACGCCGCCGCCGACCTGCTGCTTGAGGAGGGCCTCGAATCGGTCTTCGAACGCCATCGCGAGGCCGCAGCCCGCTGTCGCAACCGTGCAACTGAACTCGGGCTCGATCCGTACCCCGCCTCCCCCGCGGACTGTTCGCCAACCGTGACCGCACTCGAGTTCAGCGGCAGTGCGACCGACCTGCAGGAGCGGCTGCGGACCGAGCACGACATCGTCGTCGCGACCGGTCTCGGTGAACTCGAAGACGATATCGTCCGGATCGGTCACATGGGCCACAACGCACGGCCGGAACGCGTCGAGCGGACGATGGACGCGCTGGCGGCGGTGCTCGAATAGCGAGCGACGGCGTCGGGAGCGGCGGTCACGTACTTCAAACGCCACCGGAATCTGCAGGTAGAACCGTTTCCCGTGCTCCCGGTCTACCGATTGATATGTCCGATCGCGACTCCAACCTCGATCCCGACGCCGGGACCGATCGGGATCCGACGGAGAAACCGACTCGGGACGCCGAGGAGGCAAAGCAAGAGGGAGAGCAGATGGCTCGCAACTGGATCGCAGTCGGCGTCGTGTCGATCTTCTTGCTCCTGTTGATCGTCGTCGGACTGATGCAGGCGACCGGGCTCGTCGACGTGTTCGGGCCGATCGCGGAGACCCAGACGCAGCAGTGGGCCGTCTTCGCCGTTCTCGCGCTGATCGTCGTCGCGCTCGCCGGCTGGAGTTGGACGACGCTGGTCCGGTGACAGTCCTCTCCGCGCTGCGATCCCTTCGAGTTCAGTTGTTCTGTTCTGTTCTATTCTGTTCTGTTTCTCCGTTTCGTCCTCTCGTATTTCCCCGTCTCCCGTCCGCGTGCCAGGAATAACCATATCACCCGCCGCCGAGACAGAAACCCGTTTAGGTCGGCCGCGTCAGGGACAGGTAATGAGTAGGAGTTACCGGATCGGACTCGTCGGCAAACCCTCCGTCGGCAAGTCATCCTTCTTCAATGCCGCGACGATGAACGACGTGCCCGAAGGGGCCTACCCGTTCACGACCATCGACCCGAGCGTCGGCGAGGCCTACGTCCGCGTCGACTGCGCCGCCCCCGAGTTCGACGAGGAGTGCACCCCGAACGTCGGCTACTGCGACCACGGCACCCGCTTCGTGCCGACGAAACTCGTCGACGTCGCCGGCCTGATCCCCGGCGCACACGAGGGCAACGGCCTCGGCAACCAGTTCCTCACCGACTTGAACGAGACGGACGTACTCGTCCACGTCGTCGACTTCTCCGGCGAAACCGACCTTGAAGGCGAACCGACCGAGGGCCACGACCCTCGCGAGGACATCGCCTTCCTGGAGGAAGAACTCGACCAGTGGTATCTCGGCGTCCTCGAGAAAGGCATCGAGCGCTACGAGTCCGGCTACACCACAGAGGACGACGCCATCGAGGACGAACTCGCCGAGCAGATGAGCGCGTTCAAGACCAACGCGGACGAGATCAAGCGGCTCATCCGCCGCGTCGACGTCGGCTTCGAGCCCGAAGACTGGGACGCCGACGACGAACTCGAACTCGCCCGCGAAATCCGCAAGGAGACCAAGCCGATGGTCATCGCGGCGAACAAGATGGACACCCCCGAAGCGCAGGACAACTACGAGGAAATCACGACCGATCCTGACTACGAACACCTGACGATCGTCCCCTGCAGCGCCCACGCCGAAAAGGCCCTGAAGTCCGCCGACAAGGCCGGCGTCGTCGACTACCGGCCCGGCGACGCCGAGTTCGAGATTACAGGTGAGGTCTCCGGCGAGCAAGAACAGGGCCTCGAGCAGATCCGCGAGTTCCTCACCGAGTTCGGCGCGACCGGCGTGCAGGCCGCGATCGAAACCGCCCTGTTCGACGTGCTCGGCGTCACGCCCGTCTTCCCCGGCGGCGCGAACGGCCTTGGCAACGAACGCGGCGAGGTCCTGCCCGATTGCTATCTCATCCCGCCGAACTCGACCGCCGAGGACTTCGCCTACAGCCTCCACTCCGACATCGGCGACGGCTTCCTCCACGCGATCGACTGCCGGACGAACCGCCAACTCGGCAAGGATTACACGGTCGAGTCGCGGGACGTGATCGAGGTCATCACGACGAACTGAGTGGGCAGGAGGTCGCTCCGATTACCGGGCGAGACCCGCACCTGAACTCACGAATCGACGTATTACTTTCCGACGGCCTTGTTTAGACGCCAAAGAGACGACTTACTTCGGCAAACTAACCTATTTCAAAGCCAGAACTGAGCAATGTGCCCTCTCGTCTCTCTCAATTTACGGATCGCCTCGTAACGTTGGCAAAACGCGCTGTCTCTGGCGATGCTTCACCACCGGTCAAGAAGGGCGACGGTGGCTACGCTGACTGGGTGATCGTTGTGATCCACGGTCTCCGCGAATACCTTGATCTGCCGTATCGACGGCTCCTCGATGTCCTTCACGAGATGCATGGCATCGTCGAGAAACTGAATCTCGAAATGAGCGAGCTGCCAGACTTTACGACCGTCTACGCACGGAAGCAGCAGCTCAAGATGGCAGTCTGGCGAACCCTCCTTCGACTCTCCGCTGATCTCCACGATACCGGTGACGTACAGGCTATCGACGCGACTGGCTTCGACCGACACTCTGCTAGTCGCCACTACGAAAATCGGACAGACTACACCTTCAGATCGGTAAAGGCGACAGCGTTGGTCGACTGCGAAACCAGCACCGTGTTAGACATTCATTGTTCGATGAAGCACACATGACACCCGTGTTGGGCGGCAGGTACTCACACGGAACCTCGACCGGCTACAGACCGTGACCGCTGACAAGGGCTATGATTGGGACGACCTCCGCGAAGAACTTCGGGAGGCCGACGTTCGGCCAGTGATCAAACACCGAGAGTTCTCCCCGCTAGATATGGCGCATAACGCTCGCCATGACGACGATACCTATCATCGACGGTCAATCGTCGAGGCTGTGTTTTTCGCGCTCAAGCAGCGGTACGGCGACATGCTTCGGGCGCGGACGTGGTTCGGGAAGTTCCGTGAACTCGTTCTGAAAGCGGCTGTGAGAAATGTCGAACTTTCCCCGTAATTTCGGTCAGTACAGCATGTGTATTTATCGAATTGCAGGAGAGCCATCCGTATCATTTGCATCGGCTATCCACTGCGGTTGCATCGGGAGAATGTCCGACGGCAAATCGTTCATGTCGAAGAATCCGACCTCGAGGGCTTCCTCTTCGTCGGCCTCGGGTGTCCCCCCCTCGATGGTACACCGAAAGCAACTCGTGACGAAGTGAACTGCCTTGCCTGAGGGATACGAAAACACCTGCTGTTCCGGGTATGAATAGACGCCCATCAACCGCTCAACCGCTATTTGCAGTCCCGTTTCCTCCTCAACCTCCCGTGTGATAGCGTCCCCGACTGGTTCGCACCGTTCGACCGTGCCAGTCGGGAGGGCCCACTGCTCTTTGTCGGCGCGTTTCAGCAACAGCACCTCATCTGCGTCATTTACTACGACAGCAGCGACACCTGGACGTATCTCATCCGGCCACGAATAGGGAGGTGCCTCCCACGTGTCGGTTGTGTCTGTGAAGAGGTTTGCAAGCGTCGAGATCGTCAAATCTGGTTGCTGAAGATCACGAGCGGATGCGGCAGTCGGTTCGTCCTCGGCTACCAGAATCCCGGTGAGCCCCGCACGGTGGGCGCCGAGAACGTCCGTGGCAGGATTATCGCCAATCACAACCGCTTGCACGTCGTCGGCCAGCCCGTCGAGAGCCATCTCGAACATAAGCGGCTCGGGTTTGCCAACGACCGTCGGCTCTGTCCCCGCCGCAGCTTCGACTGCTCGGACAATGGCTCCAGCCCCGGGTGCGGGCCCGTCTGGGGTCGGGAACGACCCATCCGGGTTCGTCCCCACGAACGTCGCTCCCCGGTGGATGTGTCTCGCCGCCCGCTGGATGTCTTGATATGACGTCTTCTCGTCCGCGCCGACGACCATCGCATTGGGATCGTCGTCCGTGACCTCGATGCCCTCCTCTTGGAGTTCGATTTCCAGCCCTTCGCTACCGACGACAGCAGCGGTGGTCACATCCTGTTGGGAGAGGTAGTGGGCGGTCGCCCAGCCCGACGTGATGATCTCGTCTTCTTCCGCGTCGATCCCCAGTTTGCGAAGATTGTTCGCGACAGTCTGACGCTGAGGGCGTGGGTCGTTCGTCAGGAATCGTAGTTCCTTGTCCCTCTCATCGAGGCGATTCACCGACTCGACCGCCTCCGGTAGGGCCTCGTCCCCGAGATACACTACCCCGTCAAGGTCAAGCAAGAACGCGTCGAATTGCTCAGAAACCATGCCATTTTGTAGCACTATCAGCCACTTGTATCCTTTTGTAGGGGGTTACATCCGCAGTTTAACTGAGCGGCTGATTTGTAGCGTCATTAACGAAAGGAACGGGCTGTTGCTCCGCGTCTAAACAAGGCTCTTTCCGACTATCGAAACCGGACGAGAACCGCTGGTTTCTGCCCCGGTCGTTGAATACCCTCGGCGTGGTTGAGGTCGTATGGACGACTCAGAGGTCCGTATCGACCACCCGGAGCGACTCTGCGACGCGATCCTCGGGATTCTCGACGAACTCGAGGACGAAGCCGTCATCGACGAAGAACGGGCGGCCGAACTCCGCTCGGAGATCTACCGCTCGGTCGACACTACCGAAACGTAACCGGATACGCATCGCCGCGGACGCCTCGACGAGTTCACCGTCGATAGCAAAATCGCCGGTACGTATACGGTGGGGGCGGTACTGGCGACGATGGTCTCGGATGGTGTGAACCGTTTACTCGCCCCAGGTAAATCGACGCACGACGGCATCGAGTTCACTCGCGACGCGGGTGATCCAGCCGTCGGGGGAGAACCGCCGCAGTTGTGTGTCGTCGACTTCGATACGCGCTTCGGCGTAGGGATTGCGGGCTCCACGCTCGTCGTCGTGCTGGTCGCTCTGTGCGGTATCAACGACGATGGAGGTCGAACACCGTCCGCACGCTTCCCGATCTCGTGCCATGCGTTGTTCTCGTGTCCACCGTTCGCTACCGTGGTATGTAAACACATGGTTCGCCGGGGGACTTCACCGGTCGAGCGCTGACCGCCGTTGCCAGCCGCTCGCCCCCGGACGGGTACCCGACGGACTTTTGAGGTCGACGTGGCATCACTTCACATGGAACGTCCAGCGGACAGGCCAACCGAAACGGGTCTCGATCCGGCCGGCGAGGATGCAGCCGGCGACCGCGACCTTGCCGTCCCCGACTGGGACGACGAGTTCATCGACCGAGTCAGCGATCGGCTCATGCACAACTACGATCTCGAGAAAGACTACCGGGTCGCCGGCGAGGAGTTCACGCTCTACGGGACGCTTTCGGTCGTCAACCAGAAGCACGTCTTCCATCCCGCGCTCTCGTTCGCCGAACACGAGTCGACCGAGCACCTGTTCGTCACGCACGTCGACGCTGTTGACGACCGAACGCTGGGGCGCTTTGCCGACCTCGGCTCCGAACTCGCGGACGAGTGGATCGAGGCGGACGAAGAGCACTTTGCCACGGAGTTCACGTTCGTCCTCGTTACGCCGTCGATTCCGGACCCAACGGACGTGCGGCGTCGCATCGAGGCCGTCGACGGGCGGACGCTATTGAAGTACGGCTATCACGGTCACTACGAGATCAATATCGTCGTCGTCGCGCCGGCGTCGGAGGCGCTGGTCGCGAGCGAGAATGCTGACGTGGCGTCGGCGTTTCGCCTCTGGGAGCCGATCGAGCGGGAGGAACCGGGACTGCTCGGATTGCTTTCGCGTCGATTACAGTTGTAGTGCCACGAAGAAATCGCTGAACTCGGAGTAACGCCGGGTTAGTCGTCGTCCTGTCCGACCTCGGCGGAGACTCCCGAGCTACTGTCGCGGGCCATCTGCATGTTGTCGTAGCCGATCTTGAACAGCGAAAGCGCCAACCCGAGCAGCGTCGCGATAATGATGACCTGAACGATAGCCGAGGCCAGTCCGATAAACGAGGTCTCCGCCTCCGCGGTGATTCCGAGGAGTCGACCCCCGACGATCTGATAGCCGCCGACCCACGTCAGTCCGCAGAGCGTGATGACGGCCATCAGGACCGTCGGAGCACCGGTGGAGACGAGCTGTTTCGTCTTGCTCCAGTTGGCCAGCCAGACCGTTCCGGTGAGCAGCGCGAGCGACGCTAGCAACTGGTTCGCGCCGCCGAACAGCGTCCAGAGATCCTCCCACCGGCCGCTCCCGAGCAGGAAGAACGCAACGGCAGCGATGATCGAGGTGTTGACATAGCGATTGGCTGCGTACCCTTGAACGGTCGTTTCGGGAGTGCCGACGAGTTCCTCGAGCATGTAGCGACCGAGCCGAACGGCCGTGTCCATGCTGGTCAGCAGGAAGCTCGCGAGCACGAGCGCCATGAACGGCGCTGCGTAATCCATCGGAATACCGAGGGTAGTGAGGATTGCACCGCCACCGGTCGCGAAGTTCGGCAGTGCGAGCCCGATACCGCCGGAGGTATCTGCCGGTGTGATCGCGATGATCGTCACGGAACAGAGCGCGACCGCCGCGAGCAGTCCTTCGGCGAGCATGCCGCCGTACCCGATGAGCTGGGCGTCGCTCTCCTTGTTCAGTTGCTTCGCCGTCGTCCCCGAGGACACCAGCGCGTGGAAGCCGCTGACGGTCCCGCAGGCGATGGTGACGAACAGGAGCGGGAACAGCGGCATGAGCGGGATGAGGTCCGCGAGCGGCCCGCTTTGGCCGAAGAAGCCGTACCAGGCGCCGGTCGCGATGTCGAGATTCAGCGCCTCGCCGGTTTCCGGGTGGACCGCGTCGCTCCCCATCCCGGTGATGAACGTACCGACGATAACTGCAAGGAGGCCCCCGCCGACGCCCGTGTACAGGAGGAACGACGAGAGGTAGTCGCGCGGTTGGAGAAGCATCCACACCGGCAGCACGCTCGCAAGCGCTCCGTAGAGGAGGATGACGAGCACCCACGCTCCGATGTTGACGCTCTCGAGCAGCGCGGGAATGAACCACGGTGCCGAGTCGAGCAACACGATCGTTCCCGCGGGGTACGTGGCGCCTTCGGCGGCCGGAACGAGCGCGAGCGGGTACTGGATACCGGCCCAGACCGAGCCGAATACCCCAGCGACGAAGACGACCGTCCCGAGAGAGAAGGGGAGTCCGAGCTGGTAGAGCCAGAACCCGAACAGGAACGCGAGCGTGACGTAGATCAAACTCGCGGTCGCCGCCTGCGGATACGCGTTGAAAACGACCCCGATGACGAGCGCGAACACCGCCACGACGAGGATCGTCAGCAAGAACGCGAACCACAGCAGCATGTTCTTGCCGCGCTCGCCGACGTACTCCCCGATGATGTAGCCGATCGACTTCCCCTCGTGTCGAACGCTGCTCGACAGCGACACGAAGTCGTGGACCGCCCCGATCAGCGGGTTCCCGATCGCAACCCACAGCGCGGCCGGCAACCATCCCCAGACCAGCGCGGCCGTGATCGGCCCGACGACGGGTGCGCCCCCCGCGATACTCGAATAGTGATGCCCCAGCAAGACCGACTTCTTCGCCGGGACGTACTCCTGCCCATCCTGATACTTGTGGGCCGGCGTCTCTCGACTATCGTCCAAATTGACGAACCGCGAGAGATACCGCCCATACGTGACGTATGCCACGCTAAACGTCGCCAGTACCAGTGCGACGATCCAGATTACACCAGCCATGGTATTATATCACGTGCCGGTTGTTGGACGGAGACACTATAAATATTATTTATTGAGGTCCGCATTCCCTTCGAGAAAACACCTCTTTTCGCTATCAAATGGAAGAAATCAGTGGTTATGCGACAAGTCGGAAACAAATGGGCACCTCAAAACCTCGCGAGTTCAATCTACTCCAGCCGCGACTGTTCGTCTGTGCTCCCCATATCGAGTTCAGCTGCGACGTCTTCGAGGAGACTGCCGCGAACCTCCTCGACGCGCGTTTCGATGGTTGCGACGACCGGCACGTCGAACTCGCGCTCGATTTGGTCGAGGCGGTCACGCTCAGTTGCGACCCGCTCGCGGAGATAGCGTGCGCCCCGGCCGTCCTCGTCGGGGTCGGGTTCCGGCGTCAATCGATTGACGACGAGCCCGCGAACAGGGAGCTCCGCCTCGGAAAGCGTCTCGACCGAGCGGCGCGTCTCCCGGATCGAGAGTTCGTCCGGGTTCAACACGAGGTAAAACGAGGCGCTTTCCCGCAGCACCTCGCCGGCGAACTCGAATCGCTCCTTGCGTTGCTGGAGGCGAGCGAGGACGGGGTCGCCATCCATCACCCGTCGGGGCTCCCGGTTGCCGATCGCAGCCTTCTCGTAGCGGTCGATACTCCGCTTGCGTTTGGCCACCAGTCGATCGATCCACTGTTCGAGGAGATCCGGTAGCGCGAGCAGTCGCAGCGTCGATCCGGTCGGCGAGGTATCGAAGATCACCGTGTCGTAGTCCTCGGCGGTCTGCATCACATCGACGAATCGATCGAACAGGGCCGCCTCGTAGGCACCCGGCGTCTGATGTGCCATCTCCAGTTGGATGTCCACCTCGTTGACCATCGCCGCAGAGAGCTGCGCATTTAACTGCCGCTTGAGATCCTGCAGATGGTCCTGTACCTCTCGCTCCGGGTCGATTTCCATCGCCGAGAGGCCGGTATACCCCTCGACTTCCCGGGGCTCATCACCGAAGTCCTGCTCGAACACGTCGGTCGTGCTGTGGGCCGGATCGGTCGACACGACGAGCGTCTCGTGACTCGAACTGGCGCACTCGAGTGCGTGTGCGCACGAAACCGTCGTCTTGCCGACCCCTCCCTTGCCGCCGAAAAAGACGAACTCGGTCATCGGTTGAATCGAATCACCACATCAATCAGCAGGGTCGTCCCACGGGGCAGCGTCGGCGCTACCAGTGAACGCGAATGCGGGCGCGGACGTGGAATCACCGTCGTGGAATGCATTGCGTTGTCTGCTCTCAGAAGTGATACTGGTGTCCCTTTCGTTCGATAACCGACTGCCGATCCCACATCCGACGCTCCCACGCGCTGAACTCGTCTTCCAGGTACGGGAGGAGTTCAGCGGTGTAGTACGAGACCGGACTCGGGATGCCGAAGGCGTCGGGGAAACACGCCAACATGAACGCATCCTCCGTGTCCTCGGCCTCCTGCTCGATCTTCTCGTAGGCCGGATGCGTGAACAGTCCGTGAAAGAGCCCGCGAAGCCACTCCTCGAGCGTTGCCTGGTACGACGCGATTCGATCGGCAAGTGTCATCGTCGGTCATACTCGAGGCCGGAGACTAAAAGGTATCACCCTTTCGCCGCCCTCGCCTGCGGCGTTATTCGGTGGCAGCCGCCGCGCCTAAACAGAACAGAACAGAAACATGCGCGCTATAGTCGCACCCAGGTTACACACCGAATACCTGTCGCGCGATCGCGCGTCCACTGCCCCCGTTAGCGACTACAGCTTCGATCACCGGCGCGTTCGAGGGCAGGACGCTGATGACGCTCTGGTCGCAGAGACCAGCGCGCCGGCGGTCGCGTGAAGAACGGAGAGCGACGAAGAGCGAAGACCAGAGAGCGAAACGATCGATTATCGGTTCGGATACGCGTATCCAACCTGATACTCGCCGGCATAGCGAATCGACACGTGGTAGACCTCGCCGAGCTCGTCGTCGCTATCGGCTTCGGTACCGGCGTCGACCGTGAACGTTTCTCCCTCCTCGAAATCGCCGTCGATCTCGTCGCCGAGTTCGATTTCAAATCTGTCCTCGTCCGTCCAGACCTCAGCCGTCAGTTCGGCGGCGGACAGTTCGTCGCCGCCGACGTGTTCGATCGTCCCAGCATCGTACTCGAGTTCGACCGACGGCTGCGGCTGGGTCCAGCCGATTTGTGTCTCCGTGGCGGCCCAGACGGCCTCGACATCCACACCGATCGGCACGTCCGTGAGTTCGATCGTGGCACCCGAACTGACCGTCTCGAACTCGTCCGTCCACTGCGTGTCGGCGGGCTCGCCGTCGATCAGGAGTTCGTACTCCGACGCCGATCGCTCGATGTCGCTCGCCTCGGCTTCATCCGTCTCCGAGGCGGGTCGGCGACTGTCGAACTCGAGAACCGCCTCGAGCCGCTCGCTGTCGTAGTCGTACTCGAAGGAGACGTGTCCCGGAGGACGAGCCTGCACTCGGCTGATGCTGTCGTCGTACGCGGTACCGTCCCAGCCGACGAGGACCGTATCACCGGATTCGACACCGTCGAGCGTCGCTCTGTCTCCTTCGGACAGCGTCTCACCCGTCCACGGCTGGGCGGACGTTCGCGGTTCAGGTGCCTCCTCGTCGGGCCGGTAATACGGCCGGTCCTCGTAAACCGCGAGGTGAACTCGATCGCCGTCGAGCGGGAAGTCGTCGTCGTACGTGACGACGAGTTCGCCGGTATCGACGTCGAACTCGGACTCGAAACGGAAGTGAGAGAGGATCGACGTTCCGCTCGAGGAACTGCCGAGGGCGTGATCGTGACTGAGGCTGATCGACAGGTTCGGTTCGACGTCGTCCATGTCCATGACGATCGTATCGCCGGCCTCGAGTTTGCCGTGGCCGTTGGTCCAGATGTCGCGGTCGTACTCTTCACCGTCGACCTCGAAGGTAACGTCCTCGATCGGCGTCGGATCGCCGCGGAGGAGTTCGATCTCGAGGTACTCGTCGTCGAGATCTATCTCACGGTCGACGTGAAGGCTACCGGGACTGTCGTGTTCCCGAACGGCTCGTTCGGCGGCGAGGTCGCGTTCGACCGTGGTGCTGACGAACGCCCCATCAACCTCGACCGCGGGTTCGTCCGCCGTTGCAGTGTAGGCGAACTCCGCTTCGAGGGTTTCGATCAGTTCGTCGGTAACAGCCGACTCGTCCTCGAACTGGATGCCAATCGAGACTTCCATCGTGTCTCGATCGAGAACGGTCTGTGCGCGGACGACGTACTCAACGGCTGCGTCCTCGACATCGCGTGGCGCCATTTGCTCGTCGCCGACCTGAACGGTTCGTGCGTCGCTGCCGTCGAAGACCGTCAATCCGTCCTCGACCGTCGACGCCGATTCGAGAAGTCGATCTCCCTCGCCCGCCTTCGCGTCGAACGCCGCGTCGACTGTCTCGGCGTCCGTTGCGACGACGAGAACGTCGCCGTCCGTTCCGACGACGGTCTCTTCCCGGCTGTCGTGTGCGGTGAACTCGTACTCAATACCGGCGTCGCTCTCGCGGGTCTCGGTCTCGGCTTCGAGTTCACTATCGGTGACGAGGACCCTGAGCGGCTGGGAGAACTCGTCGGTGTAGGAGGTCACGAAGGCGCTCTTTGAGACCGACTCCGCATCGATATCGAGCGAGCCAATAGACGGACGGGGATCGTGGGGCTGGTCGGCCTCGAGCAGGCGGTCGTAGTCGACCGCGGTTACGACCATCGAGTCGTCCGCGACCGCTGCTGGAAGGTACGCGAGCACGTCGTCGAACGACGACTCGGTCGTCGTGGAGGCAACGGGCGTGCGTTCGGACTCCGTCGTCGCAACGGTCGAACCGGAGAGGGCAGTAATCATCGTCGCACCGATTCCACCAAGAACTGCGCGGCGGGGACGTTGTTGCATACAGGCTCGATTTGATTCTTCACATACAAGTAGGTTATCATTACTTTCACCGAAAACGATCTATTCGCAGACTTTCACGGTCAAAGACGGCCCGAGGCGACGAGGCTTAATCCGTGCAAGACACTCACTTTCGATATGACCGCGACGATTCCCGTCACGATTCTCGCCGGCAGCCTCGGAGCCGGCAAGACGACGCTGCTCAATCACCTGCTCCAACACGCCGACGGCCGCGATCTCGCCGTCCTGATCAACGATATGGGCGAGGTGAACGTCGACGCCGAACTCGTCGCCGAGGGATCCGAACTCGACGTCGACGACGGCATCGCCGAACTCTCGAACGGCTGTCTCTGCTGTGAACTGCAAGACGACCTCGAAACCGCCGTCGTCCGGCTGGCCCGTTCCTACGAGTTCGATCACCTCGTCGTCGAGTCCTCCGGCATCTCCGAGCCGGAACCCGTTGCTCGCCTCTTTACCACGACCTCGCGCGTCGCCGCTCGCTACGACGTCGATGCGATCGTTACCGTCCTCGATACGCCGCTGTTCATCGACACCTTCGCGGGGGAAGCGGTACCGGAACGCCGGACCGATCCGGCCGCAGAATCCGATCGCCCGCTCTCGGACCTCCTGATCGAGCAACTCGAGGCCGCCGACCTGATTCTTTGCAACAAGACCGACCGCTGTGAACCGGCTGAACTCGCCGAAACGGATGCGCTCCTCGATGCGCTTCGGCCGACCGCCGAGACGATTCACACCGAGTTCAGCGCGGTCGATCCCGATCGAGTGCTCGGCGTGGACCGATTCGATCCGGCAACTGATGCACAGCAGAGTCGGGGCCGTCGGGACCAGGATCGAGGACAGGGTCAACCGTCCGATCAGAACTCCGATCACGACCATGAGGCCGACCACACCCATCGCCATCCATCCGAAGCCTACGGCGTCGACTCGTTCGTCTTCCGCGCACGCCGGCCCTTCCACCCCGACCGATTCGCCGACATCCTCCGCGATCTGCCCGCCGCTGTCGTTCGCTCCAAAGGCACCGCCTGGGTCGCCGGCACTGACATGCAACTCTCACTCTCCCAGGCCGGCCCGTCCGTTCGGCTGACTGCAACCGGCCCCTGGGTCGCCACCCTTCCGGCACTCGAACGCGACCTCTACCGTTCTAACCGTCCCGACCTCGAGTGGCACGACGAGTTCGGCGACCGGCGGACCGAACTCGTGGTTATCGCGACGGCGCGCGACGATACCGGTGAGCACAACGATTTCGACACTGAAATCGACGGCGTCGAGTCGCGACTGCGCGCGCGGCTAACGGACGGTCTCGTCACCGAGACCGAGTGGGACCGTGACGCATTCGCGCCCACGAACTCGTTTCCAGTAGAACCCGGCGAAGAAACCGTTTTCAGGCGGGAATAGCCGATCTCCTAGAGAGAGCAGAAAGACTCCAGAAACTGACTTTCATTTTATGACGAATGTAATATTTTGCGCGATATATAGTGGCGTATTAGAACGCTATTATGTGGTTATTAGATGCCGAGATCATCCGGTAAAAGGCTACTAACTGCCTAATGAGTGCTTAATGGAGACAGTTCCCGAATTGAAACGTAATGGCTATTTTACTGTTTATGCCGACACGATATACAATAACGTTTAGGAGGGCGTAGTTCACTCACCTGAGTGAGTAGTATGAGCACCACCGACCGCCCGACCCCCTCCGCGGCCACAGCGAATGCATCAGCGAGCGACCGCTCGCGCGACGAATCGACGACACTCTCCGATGACGATGTCTTTCATATCCTTCAAACCTCGCGAAGACGCGAGGCGATTCGGTATATGCTCGCTGCGAACGGATCCGTCAAGATGGGGAATCTTGCGGAGCACGTCGCCGCTCGCGAGCACGAGACAACGGTTGCCAAACTGTCCTCGACACAGCGCCAACGGGTCTACATCCCGCTTTACCAGTCGCACCTGCCGAAACTCGATAAGGCCGGCGTTATCGACTACAACAAGTCACGCGGTATCGTCAGCCCCGGGGACCACCTCGAGATATTCAGACCGTACCTCGAAGTCACGACACCCGATCCGATGGCTGCCGATGACGAAACCGACCAATCGCTGCTCGGTCGTTTCGGCAGTCCGGCCATAACTGACGAAACGTACTACGTCGCCACCGCGACGGCGAGCGTTGGCCTGTTACTTGCGGCCGCGTTCGGCTTCCTCCCGATCTCCGGACTCGCTCTCGGCACCATCGTCACGGCCCTGTTCGTCCTGACCACCGTTGCGTGTGCCGACCACCCGCTTGCGATTCAACAGGCCACCGACCGTCGGCGAAGTCAGTGATCGGACACCCCGTCCGAACGCGGCGGACCCGGACTCGGACCCGAATCCGAATCGTCGGCACGGAAACGGCTAAGTGAGTGTCGTCCCCCTATCGCGCTATGGGTAGCGATCCCGACTCGGAGAACAGGCGTGACGGATTCCGCGACGGACTCAAATCCTCGAGCGGCGATCCGCGCCTGCTCGTTGTGTTGAACGCCGTCCTCTCGGGTCTGTTCGCCTGGTGGCTCGTCTGGGGTGCAGACGCGGTCGGGATGATCGAGTTCAGTCTCACTACTGTTGCCGTCGTCGCGGTCGGACTGTTCGTTCTCACGCACGTGATGACGCGCCCGTAGGCTGCAACCCGTCCGTCTGCTGCCGACAGTCGAAGCGATGCCCGAAATTGGTTCATCTCGAGAGAACAGCAGTACGAGTACGACAAGAGTACTGAATGCAGCGACGAGCGTCGCCTCAGACGAATCGCTGGAAGTCAGTGCCGGCGCACCCGCGACCCATCCTGCGGATTCGCCGAGAAATCGGTACAACAGATCGTCTCACTCGTCGAGATAGCCTAACGCGGCCAGGTCCTTCTTGAACTCGCGCCGTTCAACGTCCGACGCGACCTGGACGGATTCGAACTCGCGATCCAATTCCGCGGCTAACTGCTCGCGTTTCGACTCGGGTATTTCCGAGACGGGAATCACCTCTTCGTCGCCGTCGGTGATCCGAGTCGCGATCCGCTCGTCCCCGGTATCGATCAACTTGTACTCCGTTCCGCGGACGCCCTTGATATCTTCCCGGTAATTCGGCACTTCCGTGTAGACGTAGTCGACACCCCCGTCCGAAAGTTCGAACAGTCCGCTTCCGTCCACGATAGATTCTTTCAGTAGCCGAAGTGGTGCTTGGCCATCGACGGTTCGGGTCGGTCCGTGGGGGTGACGGACGATGAGTGGGACAGCAACGAGCGTGTCCCACAGTTCGTGAGCGTGACCGAATTTCCCGAACTCGCCGAACCCTTCGCCGTGATCGCCGGTGACGATGATAAGCGAGTTCTCGAACTCGCCTTCCGAACGAAGGTGGTCGAAAAGACGGCCGATTTGCTCGTCGACGTAGCGGACCGAGCAGTCGTAGACGTACTCCATATCGGGTACGTCCGCGTCGGTGATTTCGTCCTGCGCACTCCGTGTTTTCTGCGAGAGTTGTTTGATCTTCTTCGGCGGAAAGACGCGTCCGTACCGTTTCTGGATCCGTTCCGGCGAGAGGTACGGATGATGGGTGTCCATATAATGGACCCACAGGAACCGTTTGCCGTCCGTTTCCCTCATCCAATCGAGCGCTCTATCGGTGATGACGTCAGCGCCGTCGTCCCTGTGAAAGAGACTTTTTCCGAGGTGTTCCATCGCGAGATTGTTCGCGTGCGAAGCGGCCTCCATGAGCGGCGTGTCTTCGATCAGATCACGGACGTATAGCCGCCACGCGCCGCTGTCGTTTTCCTTTCGTGCTTCCGCACTCACGTCGTCGAAGTAATCGAACCCGCGGTCGATATTGTACCGTCGCCCCGTGAAGTTGTTCTGGCTGAGTCCGGCGGTCGCAAAGCCGCGGTCCGACAGTTCCTCCGCGATCGTCGTCGGTGAACCGCCCGTTGGCAACCCGTATTCGTCGAACTGGGACGGATACTTCCCGGTGAGCATCGACGGAATCGTGTCGCGCGTCGACGGACCGGGCGCGATGCCGGGTTCGAACTCGAGCGCCTCGGCCGCGAGTTCGTCCAGCGTCGGTGTGAGCGACTCGCCGTTGCGGGTCGCGTGCACGCGGTCGGCGCGCAGTGAGTCCGCCGAAAGGAGGATCACGTTATCGAGATCGTCAACCGGCGGCAGTTCACCCGAATTGGTCATACCGATGCAACACGGCTACACTAGTTAGTCCTTTTTGGTATGAATTCGTGAAATTCGTGTTAAGTAGGTAGAGACGGATAACAGAACCAACGGAGGGGCGCACTTACACATCACTTCTGTTTCACTTGTGGGGCGTCTGAACTCGCCGGTGACGGCTCCCAGCGAAACGAGCGAGAGTGAGCGATCGCATCGGGGCGGTCGATCGGCGCTGAAATCGAGCGACTGGACCGCCGTATCGATCTGCCGAAGCCAACAGGTACTCACGGATCGACCGCGACAATCCCAGCAATGGCTGTCCCCGCGTTCGCCTCGGTTCGGCCGAGCAAACCCGACCTCGCCGTCTTCATCTCGGGCGTCACCAGCATGGGTCTCGAGATGCTCGCCATGCGGACGCTCGCGCCCGAGTTCGGAAATCACATCTACACGGTTGGTGGAATCCTGACCGTCTTGCTCGCCGCGTTGAGCCTCGGCTACTGGCAGGGCGGCAAGCGCGCGGCGGTCGCGACGAACCGCCAGATGAGTTGGCTCATGCTCGCGACTGCGGCGTACGTCGGCGTCGTCGTCTTCGCGAGCGACATTCTGCTCACGTACACCTCGACGCTCGCGCTCCCGGCGCGATACGCGTCCCTGCCGGCCGTCATCGTCCTCTTCGGCCCCCCGACCTACCTCCTCGGATTCATCAGCCCCTACGCGGCTGAACTCTCGAAGAAGGAGGGCACCGGGGAAGCTTCCGGCCACGTCTACGCCCTCGGCACGATCGGCAGCATCGTCGGTTCGGGGGCGACGACGTTCGTTTTCATTCCGGCACTGAGCATCGACGGGATCGGTCTCCTGTTCGGACTCATGCTCGTTGGCACCGCACTCATCCTCATCGTTCCGGAACTGCCGCGCAGGCCGACCGCCGCCAGCGTACTCGTCGCGCTCGCGCTCGTCGGCGCTGCCGCCGGCGGCCCCGCCCTCTTCGACATCGACCACCGGGGCGAGGTCGTCTACGAGACCCAGACGCCGTACCAACAACTCGAGGTCATCGATAACGGCGGCGAACGGACGATGTACCTCGACGGCGCACAACACAGCGCGCTCGATCTCGACCAACCGGACCGACACGTCTTCACCTACACGAAGTACTTCCACCTGCCGATGCTCATGAGCGACGATATCGAGGACGTCGACCGCGTCCTGTTCATCGGCGGTGGCGGCTACACCGGGCCGCAGGACTTCGCCGACCAGTACAACGCGACGGTCGACGTGGTCGAAATCGATCCGTCCGTCACCGACGCCGCGGAGGAGTACTTCGGCCTCGAAGACCCCGAGCAGTCCGACGATATCAACGTCCACGCGACCGACGGGCGACAGTTCCTCCAGCGAACCGACGAAACCTACGACGTGATCGTCCTCGACGCCTACAAGAAAGAACAGGTCCCCTTCCACCTGACCACCGTCGAGTTCATGGAACTCGTTTCGGATCGGCTGGCCGACGACGGCCGCTTCCACGCGAACGTCATTTCGGCTCCGAACGGACCGGCCGCCGAGTTCTATCGCGCCCAGTACCGAACGGTACAGGAAGCCTTCCCCGACGCCTACAGTTTCCGCACATCGGACTCGAACAACGTCCAGAACATCGAAATCGTGGCGACGAACGACGACACCGCGTTCGACGAGGCTGAACTCGAAGCCAGGAACGACGCGCGAGCCGAGACGATGGGGGTCGATCTCGGCAGTGCGATCGATAACAGGCTGGACGAGCCGAACACGGACGACGCGCCGGTCCTCCGCGACGACCGCGGCGAGGTCGATAGCCTGCTCGACCCGATGCTGGGACAGCGGTACGTGATCGAGGAATCGGCGGACGACGGGGGTGGTGGGACCGAAGCCGATACCGAACCCGCCGAACCGTCGGCTGCGATCACTGCCGATTCGAACCACGGTGCGAGGGCGACGCTCGTCGGCTAAGACCGAACCGATTACCGATAGATCCCTTGATACCGCTCTCGATACTCTCGGAGTGCGATCCGCGCCCGTCGTCGCGACGTGAACCCGAACCCGACGGCCGGACACGACTCGTCCGGACACTCCCACCGGAACGTCTCTGACCGTGGATCCTTGCACACCGACACGTCAGACTCGCAGCGCGGACAGCACCATCCCCACCGCGTATCGGCGGCGAACTCTCGTGACCGTGACATACGCTCGATACGGAACAGGGCCGCCGGCCGGATAAGAACTCGACTGCACTGGTTTCTGTTTTATCCATCGTTTGCGTCCCCGGATATGACGTTTCGAGCGAGAAAGAGAGGGAGAGATAGAGTGCGGAGACCGCAGCATCGGCTCACAACCCCAAACAGTGTAGCGACCGCGCAGTGCGCTGGCGTTACAGCGACGTACAAACGTGTTCGCCACTCACGACTTCCGGAATCACGACCTCGTCCGCACCGGCACGACGGGCGAGCGCTTCATCGCGTTGGTCGCCAGCGCGGACGACGAGCGTCACCGTCGGCGCGAGCTGACTCGCCGCGATAGCGATTTGGATGTTCGCGTTCGAATCGTCGATCGCTCCGACGACAGTAGCCGCCCGCTTGACACCCGAATCAGCGAGCGTCTCCTCACGGCGCGCATCACCGTTTACCGCGAGAATTCCGTCTTCGATTGCCTGCTGGTACTGTGCGTCCTGTTGTTCGATAACTACCACCTCGCGGTCTGCCTCCCGGAGCCGCGCCGCGATGGTCTTTCCGAACGTCCCGTAGCCACAGATAACGACGTGGTCTGAAAGGGCGCTGATGTCTTGTTCGATCTTCATATGTTTGAACTCTTCCTGTATTTGTCCGCCAAACGCCGCTGAAAACAGCGTTTCACCGATCCATAAACTAGCGACGACCAAGCCGGAAAGCACGACGATAGCGTATGCTTTGACGAGCGTTGCAGGGCCCTCGTGAGTCTGGAAGTGGAGTTCGATGCTCGTGGGGTCGATCAACCAGAAGAGCGAATCGATGATTCCGATCCCATCAACCGTACGAAAGCCCACGATTCCGGCGACAATGACGGCAATAAATGCGACCACAGGCCGTAGCAACTGCCGCAGCACCGGTCGGCGAACGAACGCTTCAACGAGATCGTTCGAGTTCATCATCGTCCCTCCGCTGCGATCGTCGGGTTACGGAGTGAACCACGCGAGTGTGATTCGGTCGAGATGCCGGCTCTCGGCGTTGGATCGTCCTCAGAACGGAGAGTGAGATCCTGTTCTTTAATAAGTCTCCTCTTGACCCATATTTGGCCCAATTCCATTCTAATACTCGCCAATAGGTACACATATGATGCACCAATGTATGCATTTCTACTGTATATTAAATCATGTTATTTTCTGCCAAGCGTTCGGGACTTGGCCCGTCTCTAGTAACGGCTGCAACGATTTGCATACCGACCGTCTAGTCGTCATACGATCGGGCATGTATTGACTTGCAGTAGCGACGATAGCTGTCGATTATGGGGGCCACCAGACCGTTCGCAGCGAGTAGTTCGACGATACCGGTCGGACGCGTATGTCACGATACGTGTCTCAACCAGTCGTATCGGTTCACCGGTTGCTGCTCTAGTGCTGGAACAGCGATCCGTTGTCCGGCACAGCCTTTAAAGAGAGCAATAGAACAGGGGAACGGCTACCCGTTCGTCGTTCCCAATCCCGACAGATGCAACTCGATCAGCCGACTCAGGAGACCGCCTGGAGCGGGACGGTCCCCAGCGCACTCGACGCTCGCGTACTCGGCCTCGTCGTCGTGACGGCGGGGCTCGCAGCGTCGGTGAACGTCCCCTACGGCGGCATCCCGTTCGCAGCTGTCGCGTTCGTCCTTCTCGCAGGCACCGGTGTCGTCGTGCACGTCCTCGGCGAACGAAAACTGCGACGGATCACCGACGGCCTCGTCGAACGCTGGGCCGACGCCGGCGGCGAGATCGAAACCGTCACGAAATCCGCTACCGGCATGCGAACCGAGTGGACCGTTCACACCTCCGACGGCACCATCACGATCGGCGGTATCGCACTCGTCCCGCTCTCTCGCCTCTCGATTGAATGGCAGGGCGTCGGCGATACGATGGACGCCAGCGAGGCGGCGGCGAACATGGACCAACTCGCAGCCAGCCTCTACGAGGAAATCTTCGAAATCGGCTCGCCATCCCGGCGCGCGTAGCCGCCGTCCGCTCCCCGCTCGTCTCACCGGACCGTTTCTCCCACCGCACACCGCGAACCACACCCAGTCAGTTGGTATCAGTTTCTCGTGAACTCGTCTTTAATAGTTGTACGGAATACCGTGTCCTATGGCAACTGAGTACACACCTACCGAGCTGATGGATCGAGATTCCCGAGCGAACCGCTACTATCGGAACGCGGTCGAACGCCACTGGGACCCCGGCGAAATCGAACTCGAGGAAGACGTCGACAATCTCCTCGCATACGTCGACGCTGCAGACGAGTTCACTCGGGCGGACTGGGAGCGAACGCTAAACGGCATCGCGAAGTTCGGGGCGGGCGAGGACGCCGTCACGGAGGATCTCGCGCCGCTTGCAACGGTACTCGACGACCTCGACGAACAGCTGTTTCTGACGACGCAGTTGTACGAGGAGGCCAAACACGCCGACTTCTTCGACCGCTACTGGCGCGAGGTCCTCTGGACCGTCGAAGACGAACTCGGCTGGGACCGGTCGAATCCCCGCGCGGACAAGTGGTTCAACGACCCCTACGTCGAACTGTTCGACCGCAACCGGGCGGCCCAGTACCGGCTACTCGAGGACGACACGCCCGAAAACCGTGCGAAGGCGTACTGTCACTACCACCTCACCGTCGAGGGGATTCTCGCCCAGACGGGCTACTACGGGATGCAAACGTCCTACGGCGGCGAGTTCGACGCGCTGCCGCACCTTCCGGGACTGGTCAAAGGATTCAGCAAGATCCGTAGCGACGAGGGCCGACACGTCGGCTTCGGGATGAACCAGCTCAAGAAACTCATCGCCGACGGCGTCGACCCGTCGCTCATCCAGGAGACGGTCGACGAACTCGTGCCGCTCGTCCAGGGGATCACCGAGGACGAGCGGTTCCAGCCCGACGACGAGAGCGAGCAGATGGGTCTCGAAAACGGAAGGCTGGCCGCCTACGCACTCGAGAAGCACACGGATCGAATGCAACAGATCACGGACGCCGCAGCCGACATTCCGGCCGTCGACGAACTCGTTCAGCTAGAAGACGACTAGGGGCTCGAAGCGGCCACGGCCGTCCGATGACGGCCCGCGACGAATCGCTCTCGTCGGTGACTTGAACGACCGACACCCCGAGAACCCCCAGACGACTGCCGTCGCGGACACTATAGTCCCAGCGGTCGTCGCTCCACCATGCTCGTCCTCGGTGACGCCCACGCGTCCGACCCGGCCCGCCGCGAGATCCTGCTCGAATGCTATCGGACCGTCAACCCCGACCGCGTCCTGCAGGTCGGCGACCTCGAACACTACGACCTGCCGGCACCGACCTGGTTCGTCGCCGGCAACAACGAGGACTTCGACGTGATCGAGGCGCTCCGGACCGAAAATCGACCGGCTGAGACGACCAACGTCAACCTCCTCGCGAGTTCAGCCGCGGCGCTCGAGGGTCGCCGTGTCGCCGGCCTTTCGGGCAACTACGCGCCGACGAAGTACGACTGTTCACGGGCTGAACTCGAGGACGACCGCCGCCGTCACTTCACCCACGAAGATATCGAACGGGCTGCCGACCTGTCGGATATCGACGTGCTGCTCACTCACGAGGCCCCGACTGGCCTGCTGTACTACGGCTACGATCCGGGCTGTGAGCACGTGACCGACCTGCTCGAGGCGCTCTCGCCGACCCTCTGTCTAGTCGGCCACCACCATACTCACCGCGAAGCCGAAATTGCGGGCACCAGGGTCGTGAGTCTCGCACCCGCCTGGGAACGCTACTACACGCTCGATCCGGCGACGCTCGAACTCACCGCCCACGACCACGAGTTCGGCTCCGGTGAACTCGGTCCCGACGAGTGACTGGTTGTGTATTCGAGATCGGCGAGAACTACCAAAATAGAATAATAGACAATACTCAGACAATACTCGAATAGCGATTAGGAATATAAACTCCGAATCCAATTTAGAGGGGCTCGTATGCCCACATACTCCGCTTCGCAATAGTGGGCTGATATTCGTCGAAACAGAATGCAGATACACCAATGAGGGCTTTCTGGACCTAAAACGGCGAATATTCTGATTTCCGGAAGGAAGACGATAGAAGAGGCATACCAGTAAGATATATGGGGTATTTAAGTACACCCCTGACTCAAAACACATCAAATTTGGTGTACTCATTGATCGTGAAACGTTCATCGTGGTCTCGATATCGATACCCTTGCGTCGGACGGGACCCGGTTCCGCCGTCGCTGCCCACCATGTTGCTACCACTATCGCCACCAGTCCCGATACCGATCAGTCGCCGAGGAGAAACGACCGCTCGCCAGGACACTTAAGGGGCCGCTCGAAGAGGGATACGATATGTATCGCGTCTTACTGTCGGTCAACCGGAACGAACGACGAACGGACCAGGCGATTTCGATTGTTCGCTCGCTCCCCGGCGATCCATCGGACATCGAGGTCGTCGCCCTGAACGTCTTCGAGAAATTCGACGTGACCGGCGTCAGCGGCCGCGTCAATTCGGAAAACCTCTACGACGAAACGGCCTTCCCACAGCACGCCGAGACCGCACTCGCTGAACTCGAAGAGGAGGGAATGTCGGTCGAAATGCGGCGAGAACACGGCGATCCGGCCGAGACGATCCTCGAGGTCGCCTCGGAGATCGACGCCGACAGTATCGTGCTGTGCGGCCGCGAGCGGAGTCCGACCGGGAAGGTACTGTTCGGCAGCGTCACACAGTCGGTCCTGCTTTCGGCGGATCGACCCGTCATCACCCAGATGCAGACCGAAGACTGAGTCCTCAGCGGCTCCGCACCCGCAGTTTCTGACGGCAGACGAGCGTCCGGTGTTCGGATTCCCCGCCGCCGTCAGCGAACGACTGGGGCATCGACGGTGCCAATCGATTCTACTGTGGCGCTGACGTGGTCGCCGGGCGAGATCGGCTCCGCGCCGGGCGTCCCCGTGCTGATCAGATCGCCCGGTTCGAGCGTCATCACGTCGCTGTGGAACGAGACGAGTTCAGCCGGCGGGAACAGCATGTTTCGGATCTCGTTTTCGGCTGCAACCTCGTCGTTGACGATGGTGCGGACTGTCAGTTCCTCGAGTGCGAGCGGTTCCTCGGGGACGGCGATCGCCGGGCCGACGACGAGGAACGAGTCGAAGCTCTTGGCGCGGGTGAGAAATCGCGGGTTGCGCCGGAGGATGTCCTCCGCGGTCATGTCGATGACCGGGAGGTAGCCCGCGATTACGTCCTCGACCGTGTCCTCGTCGACGGCTCGACACCCGCGGCCGATGAGCACGGCGAGTTCGGCTTCGGCGGTGACGCCGTCCGTCCGCTCGACCGGCGGCAGTTTGATCGGGCCGCCGGGGCCGGTAAGCGCGCTTTCTGGTTTCATGAAACTCGCCGGTTCGTCGGGTCGCTGTTCGTCCAGGTCGCCGGCGTGGTCGGCGTAGTTGAGGCCGATCCCCCAGAGTTTGCCGAACTCGTCGAGCGGCGGGCCGAACTGGATGTGCGCCGGGTCGATTCGCGCGGTCGGAACGGTATCGAGGGCGGGCAGCGTGCCGTCGGCGGCGCGCGCCAGGGCGTCCCTGACGATCGCCAGTTCGGGCGTCGCCGACGCCAGTGGTACGTAGCCGGCGTCGTCGCCGAGAAGCGGCGTCCCGTCGGTGGTGCGTGCGAGGTACTTCATTGGTGGTGGGTATGAGTATGAAGACGTGGTATCGCGGCAGGCCGTCAGTCGTCCCGATCCGTCCAGAAGTCGAACGAGCGCCCGGGCGCGAACACGTCCAGCCCGACCGCGAGTTCGTCGCCGGTGTTCTCGACGCGGTGGGACTCCCAGGCGTCGAGCCAGGCGGAGTCGTACCGTTCGAGCGTGATTTCGTCGTCCTCGGTCGCGACCGTCAACTCGCCCTCGAGACAGAGGCAGACCTGCTCGTTCTCGTGGTCGTGCATCGGCGAGCTGTGGCCCGGCGGCTTTTCGAACCACTCGAAGGAGAACGCGTCGCTGCCGGCCATCGAGACCCGCCGCCAGCCCTCATCGGGCTCGTAGGTCTCGGCCTCGTCGAACGGGACCGGCTTCATAGGTTCGCTCCGGTCGACCCCCCGTCGATGAGGACGCTCTCGCCGTTGATGTAGCCCGACAGCGGCGAAGAGAGGAACGCGACGGTGTTGCCCAGTTCCATCGGATCGCCGACGCGCTCGAGCGGGTTACTCGCCCAGTCGTCGAGCCCCGCTTCGTAGGAGTCGTACTCGCCGCGGTCGACGGCCTGATTGACGAGTTCTTCGATGCGCTCGGTCTCGTGGGGCCCGGGAAGCACCGCGTTCGTCCGCACGTCGGGCGCGAACTCCTGCGAGAGGGTCTTCTCCAGGCCGATGACGCTCATCCGAACCGAGTTCGACAGGACGAGGCTGTCGATCGCCTCCTTGACGCTCCGGGAGGTGATATTGACGATGGTCCCCGCGTCGCTCTCGCGCAGGTGCGGTTCCGCCTCGCGCGCGAGGCGAACGACGCTCATGACGAGCAGGTCGTAGGCCTGGTACCAGTCCTCGTCGTCGGTGTCGAGGAACGGACCGGACGGCGGGCCGCCGGCGCTCGTCACGAGGTGGTCGACGCCGCCGAACTCGTCGACGGTCGTCTCGACCAGCGCTTCGATGTCGTCCTCGTCGGTCAGATCGCCCTGCTGGGTGACGACCTCGCCGGTCGCGTCCGCTTCGATGTCGGCTTTCGCGTCCGCGAGTCGGTCCGCGTCGCGGCCGTTGATGACGACGTTTGCGCCCTCCCGGGCGAGCGCCCGCGCAGACGCCTTTCCGAGGCCGCTCGAGGAGGCCGTCACCAGCGCCGTGTTGCCGTCGATCTGTAGGTCCATATCGTCCGTAAAGCCAAAGGAGAGCACGAAAAAGGTTGCCGTTGCGGAAATCCCAACGGCGGACGAGATGCCGTCGGCGACCGCCGGATTCCGGACTGCGGAATTATCCGGAGACTGAACGTATCGGGATTTTCAACGTCTAGCGACCGACTTTTCCACAGTATGTGCGGTTTTCGTTCGCTTGGCACCGACCATGGATTACACATGTACATCTGTAATGTGACAGGGTAGTTCGACGGCCGGAACGCCTCGCCCGCTTCTTGAATTCCGGCCCGTAGAAGCGTTCCGGAACGCTGTCTGCGGTCGCGGGTCCGGATAACTGCTGCACCAGGCGCGCTGCCGACGGATCTTTCCTGCCGGGGTGAATTGGCAACAGTATGCCTCGGTAGCGGTGAATTCCACAGAGCGGAACTACTAAGTAGCGGTCCGACCGACAGTCACTATGGCGGACCGGAACGACAACGACGCGATCCAGACCACGAACACCAGTTTCGAAATCATTCACGCGCTGCAGGAGCTCGGTCCCGCCCGCCTCTCCGAAATTGCGGATCGACTCGGACTGGCAGAAAGCACGACACACAGGCACTTGCAGACGCTTTCGGACCTGCGATACGTCTCTCGCGACGGCGACCGCTACCAGATCGGCCTGCGCTTTGCGCGGTTGGGCCGGGCCGCCCAGACGCGCGATCCGGCCTACGAGATGGCCAAGCCCCACGTCCAGGAACTCGCCGAGGAGACCGGCGAACGCGCCCAGTTCGTCGTCGAAGACCACGGGCTCGGTATCTACCTGCACGTCGAAACCGGTAGCCGGGCCGTCCGCGTTGGCTTCGGCGTCGGCCGACAGATCCACCTCCACTCCTCCTCCGCCGGCAAGGCGATCCTCGCACACTCCCCCCGCGAGCGCGTCGACGACATCCTCGATCAGTGGGGCCTACCTGCCCACGCGACGAACACGATCACCGACCGCGACGCGCTCTACGACGAACTCGAGACCGTTCGCGAGCGCGGCGTCGCGTTCAATCGCGAGGAACACGTCGACGGCCTCAACGGCACCGCGGTCCCGGTCAAACGCGACGGCCGGGCCGTCGGCGCACTCGCCGTCGCCGGCCCCTCACACCGCCTCACCGGCGAGTGGTTCGAAGACGAGGTCCCGAGCATGATGCTCGCCGCCGCGAACGAACTCGAACTGAACGTGACCTACGCCTCGGACGCGAGTTCAACTGACCACATTGTAGAGTAGCCTGTCAAGCCTCGAACGTCGCGGTGCCGTCCTCGAACCGCAACCGTTCCCGTTCGAGCACGGTAACGTTGTCATCGCTCTCGAGTGCAGCGGCGAGCGTCTCGGAGACGCGGAACTCGGCGAGGTCGGTCGTGTTCTCGATCCAGACGATACGGGCGGTGGCGGGATCGTAGCCGCCGAGGGCGGGCAGCGCGATTCGAAGCGCGAGTTCGTCGTCCGGCGCGACGGGCGGGAGTTTCGCCTTGGCGAGCGAGCCGCTGGTCAAGGCGTTCGCGTACACTTTCTGAAGGTCGAGTTGCTCGATCGCTCGCCGGCGCGTGATGTCCGCGAGGCCGATGCCGTTGCCGTTGCCCTTCGTCTCCTCGGTAAGTCCGCGCGCGTAGATGAGATCGATCGAGGGCTCGTCGGGATCGGGCGCGTTGATGACGCGATACCGGCCGATCACGTTCGTGTCCATGCCCGCGCCGGAGATCTCCTTCCCGAGTTCGTCGACGACGAGGAGGTCGATGTCGTCGACTGGAAGCGTCGCCATCTCTGCGGTCGCCCGCTCGAGCAGTTCGGGTTCGCGCGTTTCGAGTTCGGACGCCGGAATCGCCTCGATGTGACCGAGTTCCTCGCGGAAGTTTTCGACGAGCGCGAGGCCGCCGAGCAGCGGGGTGGCGTTACGGATGGCGGCGGTTAGCGCCTCGATGGTGGGGACGTAGCCTTCCGCGAGTGCCGTCGAGTGAAACGCCTGCGCGCCTCGCTGTTTTCCGAGGCCGACGGCGAGCATCTTGCAGCATCCGCTTTCGATCCGACCGGTGAAGTTCGTGTGCGGTTTGATCCGGTTGATCACCAGCACCGCGTCCGCCTCGAGTGCGGCGGCGGAGAAGTAGACCGGTGTGGCCGTGTCGCCGACGGCGACCTCGTCGACCTGCTCGACGGCCATCGTGGCTTCGACGGGAGCACCGACGCGCTCCTCGCTGATCCCGAGCGCGGCGAGGATTTCGCGCTGGCCCTCGGGCGTCGCGCCGCCGTGGCTCCCCATCGCGGGGATAATTATCGGCTCGAATCCCCGCTCGTCGAGCATGGTAACCGTCTCGGCGGCGATGTCCGCGATCCGGTGAATCCCTCTACTGCCGAGGCCGACCGCCACGGTTGCGCCCGGTTCGAGTTCGTCGAGCGGGAGTCGCCCCAGTTCGTCGCGGACCGTTTCGAGCGGTGCGTCGAGCGTCTCGGTGGCCGGGTCGTAGCGAACGCGTGCGAACGACGGGAGCGGCTGCGGGTCGAGCAGGTCCTGGAGGTCGCGCCGATCGGGGAACTCCATAGCGGCTTGTCTCGATCCTGGCATATATACTATCGGCTACATGCTGGGTTTCGCGTCGTGAAACGGGATCGGTGCCGGGAGGGTTGAATCTGAACCGTAACCACAGGCGACACTTGCCGGATGGTGGATGGTTTTTGGTACCGTTTGACGTGCACCGACTGTGGAGATCACAGCAATCGAGAGCGTTCCGGTAGAGATCCCGCTGGCGGAGCCGGTATCCTTCTCGAATCGGACGCTGACCGCCCGCGACCACGCGATCACGTTCGTTCGCACCGCGGACGGCCGCGAGGGCGTCGGCTACTCGCTCGGGTACGAGGGCGCGCACCTGATCTCGCGGGCGGTGGAGTCGCTCCTCGAGCCGATGCTCGTCGGCGAGGACCCCCGGGACACCGAACGGCTGTGGCGAGAGATGTACGACGGGACCGTGCAGATCGGCCGCTCCGGACTCCTCCTGCGGGCGATTTCGACCGTCGACATCGCGCTGTGGGACCTGAAAGCGAAGATCGCCGAGCAGCCGCTGTACAAACTCCTCGGCGGCCACGCCGACGCGGTCCCCGCCTACGCCAGCGGCGGCTACTACCGCGACGACAAGGGTCACGAGGGGCTGCGCGAGGAGATGCGCCGCTACGTCGACGAGGGCCACGACGTCGTCAAGATGAAGGTCGGTCGGCGGTCCCCCGAAGCGGAAGCCGACCGCGTCGCGGCCGTCCGCGAGGAGATCGGCGACAAGCGGACCCTGTTGCTCGACGCCAACGGGGCCTGGTCGAGCGCGACGGAAGCCGTCCGCAACTGTCGCGCGTTCGAACCCTACGACCCGTACTTCATCGAAGAACCGGTCATGATCGACAGCACCGAGGCGATGACCGCGGTCAACGACGCGATCTCGTACCCGGTCGCGACGGGTGAACTCGAGGGTCCACGCTACGACTTCGAGCGCCTGTACAGCGACGGCGCGGCGACCATCCTCCAGCCGGACGCGACGGTCTGTGGCGGCATCACGGAGTGGCTCAAGATCGCCCACTACGCGGCGGCGCTCGACGTGCCGATCGCGCCTCACTACAACTGGAACCTCCACGCCTCGCTGGTCGGCTCGATCGAGAACGCCCTCTGGGTGGAGTACTTCTACCGCGACATGGACGTGAAGGTCTTCGACGACATCGTCGAAGCGCCGCTGCGCCCGGACGACGACGGCACGATTTCCCTGCCGGACGAGCCGGGACACGGCATCCGATTGGACGAGAATGCGATCGAGCGGTTCCGATACGAGCGATGAGACGAACGCGCCCGCCCGAAAGCACCGACACCGCGCGGAGAACACAGCTGACCGAATCGACACCCGACCTTCCCGGCGAACCGAACTCCGCCCCGTCGCCGACCGACTTACAGACACCATGAAAGACTTCTCCAACCAGATCGCGAACCGAGCCGACAGCCGCACCGTCGAAATCACCGCCATCGACACCTGCGTCGTCGAGGGCAACTTCGAGTGGAACCTCGTCAAGATCGAAACCGACGCCGGCGTCACCGGCATCGGCGAAGCCTACCGCGGCGGCGGCGTCCCCGAACTCGTCGAGTACACCGAACGCTTCCTGCTCGGCGAGAACCCGCTCGATGTCCAGCGTCTCTACAGGCGAATCATCCAGGAGATGTCCGGCCACGGCGGCACGACCGGCAAGGTCGTCACCGCCGCCTCCGGCATCGAACTCGCCCTCTGGGACGCCGCCGGGAAGCTCCTCGACCTGCCGGTTTACCAGTTGCTCGGCAGCAAACTCCGCGACGAGGTCCGCATCTACTGCGACTGCCACGCCGGCGAGGCCTACGCCGTCGAGGACGGCTCCACCGACTACGCGGACGCCGAGGCCTACTCGCCCCAGGCGTACGCGAACGAGGCCCGCCGCGTCGTCGACATGGGCTTTAGCGCCCTCAAGTTCGACCTCGACCTCGAGCGGGACAACGATCCGGACCCGTTCAACGGGCGACTCACGAACGGCGCGATCGAGGAGAAACGCGAGATCGTCGCGGCCGTCCGCGAGGCAATCGGCGACGATGTCGACCTCGCGTTCGACTGCCACTGGGACTACTCCGTCGAGAGCGCGAAACGCCTCGCATACGAACTCGAGCCCTACGATCTCATGTGGCTCGAAGACCTCGTCCCGCCCGAGAACATGGACGCCCAGAAAGAAGTCACGACGGCCACCCGCACGCCGGTCGCCACCGGCGAGAACCGATTTCGCGTCCACGAACTCTCGGGCCTGCTCTACGACCACGGCGTCGACATCGTCACGCCCGATCCGACGACCGTCGGCGGCCTCGGCGAAACGATGCGCATCGCCGACCGCGCCGAAGAAAACTACATCCCGATCTCGCCGCACAACGTCTGTAGCCCGATCGGGACGATGGCCTGCGTCCACCTCGGCGCGGTGATCCCCAACTTCGACGTCCTCGAGTTCCACGCGCTCGAGGTCGACTGGTGGGACGACCTGATCGAGCGCGACCAACCGCTGATTCGGGACGGCTCCATCGAGGTCCCGGAGACGCCGGGCCTCGGCGTTGAACTCGACGACGCGGTCGTCGAGGAGCACTTGCTCGACGGGACGACCGGCTTCTAGGGCGTCGACCGCACGGATGTCGACGAGTTCAGCTTTGAAACGACAAAACAAGTGGATTTAACACGGTAGTCAGTGTGTATCACGCATGGCTTCGGACGAGACGATCGGAACGCGGGTGGTAGAGACGCTCGGCCGTGTCCACGAGCGCTACGACGAGACGGCGGCGGGTATCCGGACGTACGTCCCCGCCGCCGTCACCGCCATCGAGGTTGTCCTCGCCCTGGCGCTGTTCGCGATGCTGGCCCTCTGGTTCGTCCGCTATCTCGGCTGACGGCGCTGCAAGGATCGTCCTCGGGCGAGGCGAGGGAGAACGGAGTTCTCATTACGGGAGCGAACGGTATTCGAGACATGACATCCGACCCGCTGTCGACGCCGGCCGGGACGCCGACGGAGAACGCCCCGCTCGAGGGCGTTCGCGTCCTCGACTGTACGCAGATGCTATCGGGACCCTTCGCGACGCAGATGCTCGCAGATCTTGGCGCGAACGTCGTCAAGATCGAACGGCCCGACCGGGGCGACATCACGCGAAGCGTCGGCCCCGAAATCGGCGAGTCCGGTCTCACCGCCTACTTCACGTCACTCAATCGAGGCAAGCGAAGCGTCGAATTGAACCTGGCCTCCGAGGAGGGCGCTGCCGCCCTCGAACGCCTCGCCGAAACGGCCGACGTGCTCGTCGAGAACTACCGCCCCGGCACGATGGCAAAGTGGGGCCTCGGCTACGACGACCTCCGCGAGGTCACCGACGAACTCGTCTACTGCTCTATCTCCGGCTTCCTCGAGGGACCCTACCGCGACATGCCCGCCTTCGACATGGTCGTCCAGGCCCTCGGCGGCAGCATGAGTATCACCGGCCAGGCGGACGGCCCGCCGGCCCGCCCCGGCATTCCGATCGGCGACATCTGCGCCGGCATGTACGCCGTCATCGGCATCACGACCGCACTCTACAACGACGAGAGCCAGTACATCGACGTTCCCATGTTCGAAGGGCTCGTCTCCTGGCTCACCGAGCGGGCGGGGCGCACGTTCGTCACCGAGGAACCGTACCCGCGACAGGGTACCGTCCACCCCTCGCTGGCACCCTACCGCACCGTCGAAACCGCGGACGGCTGGTTCGCCATCGCCATCGGCAGCGACGACACCTGGACCGCGTTCTGTGAGGCCATCGACCGCCCCGAACTCGCGACCGACGACCGCTACGTGGCCAACAACGACCGCGTCGAGCATCGCGAATCGCTAACAGCTGAACTCGAACCGATCTTCGATCAGCGAACGAACGACGAGTGGTTCGAACTGTTCCGCGAGCGCGGCCTGCCGGGAGCGCCGGTTCAGGACACCGTCGAGGTCTTCGAGGACGAACATCTCCAGGAGAGCGGAACGCTCGACGAGCTGACGATCGACGGCGTCGACCTTCCGTTCCCGACCTGTCCGATCGAGTTCACCGGCAAGACGACGCGATCGGGCCACGAACCGCCACAGCTCGGCGAGCACACGGAACCGGTGCTCTCGGCCGTGCTGTCCGACGAGGCGCTTGCGAGCGTCCTCGGGCGATAGCGCCGCTTGCTGACCGAGCTCGGTTCTCCTTTCAAGGGGACGATATCTCTCACCAAAGAATATATACGATATCCAGTCGATGGTAGACCCACTATGGTTATTGGTAACATCAGCCGCCGGAACGTCCTACAGACAGGTGCAGCGATCGGTGCGCTCGGTGCGGCGGGCTGTTTGGGCGGCGGGGGCGGGGACACCGTTCGGATGGGCGCGTCCGCCGGCGGGACGTGGGACGTCGGACTGGCGTTCGAACAGGCCGTCTCCGACCACGGCGAGGACGTGGCGTACTCGACGATCGAGAGTCCGGGCTACGTCGGGACGACGAACCGGATGAGCGACGGCCAGGTCGACGGCGGTATCGTCGACACGAACACGATGTCCAAAGCGATGAACGGCGAGGACATGTTCGCGGACAGTTCGGTCGAAACGCTCCCCTGGCAGGGGTTTCTCGCCTTTCCCTACAGCATCTACGTCGTCGCCCGTTCCGACACCGACATCGAAACGTTCGACGACCTCGCGGGTGCCACCGTCTACCCGGCCGAGCCCGGCTACTCGACCCGCGCGACGACGCTCGACGTCTGGCAGATGCCCCAGGTCGCGGACGTCTACGAGGAGATGGACATCGTCGACATGGGCGTCGACGACGCCCCCGGAGCCATGGAGGAGGGAACGATCGACGCCGCGATCGCCTACGGCACCCCCGGCGTCGGCAACACCGGCTTCGTCGTCGAGTACGACAGCCGGACCGACGTTCGATACGTCGAACACACGGACGAACTCGTCGAGGCGATCCAGGAGTACTCCGGTGCCGGGTTTTCGGAGTACGACGACGTCGTCGAAGACTTCCAGTGGCAACAGGACATCGGTGCCGACGGGATCGTCTCCTGGGACCTCGAAGTGACGTTTACGTTTCACCCCGAGACGTCCACGGATCAGGTCTACGAACTCACGCGGATCGCACACGAACACGGAGACGCCGTTCGCGACGCCGAACCGCGGTTCACCCCGGAATCGCTCGACGAGCTCACGTCGGCGGCGATCGACGATTACCCGTGGCATCCCGGTGCGGCGGAGTACTACCAGGACCAGGACGCCTGGAACGACGACTGGCTCGTCGGCGATCCCGACGACGCCGGCTCTTACAACTGACGACGGGCGGCCAACCTGCGCTACTGACCCACCACTGCACCCATGACGACAGCACAACCGACACCGACGACCGTTCGAGAAACAACGCTCCGATACCTCAACTCCGCGATCACGATCGGCGCGCTGCTGTTCTGGGGAATCGTCCTCTTCTGGGCGAGTTCACCCGGCACGCTGAGCCGAGCGCAGTACGCCGTCGTGTTCCTCGGCAGCATTCTGGTACTGTACATCCTCAACGAGGCGGTTGGATCGATCGAAGCCGGCGACGATCTCGATCTGCTGATACTGATCGCCTGCGCCAGCGTGATGATCGTCGCCTGCGCTTACCTGTTTACGAACTTCGAAGCCGTCTACCAGCAGCGACAGGGCCGAGCGCTGGAGCACGAGTACCACCTCGCCTGGCTGGTGGTCGCCGTCATCCTGTACCTGACCTGGCGCTCTTACGGGAAGATTTTCCTCGGTCTCGTCGTCGGCGCGATGGCGTACGCCCTCTACGGGTGGATGCTGCCCGGCATCTTCGGCCACGCCGGAATCGATACGCGGTACATGTTGCAGGTTCTGATCACCGACCTCGGCGGGTTCTTCGGCTCGCTGACGCAGCTTACGGCCACGCTGATCGCGCCGTTTCTCCTGTACGCCGGGCTGTTGTTCGCCTACGGCGCGTTCGATCTCATCCTCAGGATGGCGATCGCGAGCGCGAAGTACATCGAATCGGGCGTCGCCCAGACCGCCGTTCTCGCGAGCGCGATCATCGGTTCGGTCAACGGTAGTTACGCCGCAAACGCCGGCATGACCGGCTCGTTCACCATTCCGACGATGATCGACAGCGGCCTCCGCCCGCGGACGGCGGCCGCGATCGAGGGGACGGCCTCGACCTCCGGGCAGGTCCTGCCGCCGGTCATGGGTGCCTCGGCGTTCGTGATGGCCTCGTTCCTCCAGATCGCCTACGTCGACGTCATCTCCGCCGGACTGCTGCCCGCCGCGATCCTCGTCGCCAGCATCGTCATCGGCGTCCACTACACCTCGATCCGCGAGGTCGGGAGCCAGGACCTGCAGTTCGACGACCTCTTCGACGAGCGGCTCACCCGCGGGGACAAACTCGTTGAAGGAATTCGATTCGGCACTCCCTTCGTCGTCCTGATCACCCTGCTCGGCGTGTTGCAGTGGACCGTCGCGACGTCCGCCCTCTGGACCATCGCCACCATGATCGGCCTCGGTATCGCGACCCCCGTGCTCCAGTCGATCTACGCGGTCGTCACCGGACGCCGGTCCGCGACCGTCGAACTCGACGACCGGCCGTCGGCTCGGAGCCCGCGCCTCCGATCGGTCCGCCGATCCCGCATCGTCGACTCGCTCGTCACCGAACTCGGCAACACCGTCGCCGGCTTTCGCCGCGGCGCGATCATCCTCGCACCGATCGCCATCATCCTGGCCGCCGTCAACGGCATCGTCGACCTGCTGATGGTGACCGGCACCCCCTCGAAGATCGCACTCATGTTGATGGACATCTCCGGCGGCGTCCTGTTCATCGCCGCCATCCTCGGCATGCTCGTCTGTATCGTCATGGGCATCGGCATGCCGACCGTCGCGGCCTACGTGATCACCTCCACCCTCGTCGCCCCGGCGTTCGTCAACGACTTCGGCGTTCCCGAACTCGCGGCCCACTACATGGTGTTCTACGCCGCCGTCATGGCCGGCGTCACCCCGCCCGTCGCCATCGCCGTCGTCGTCGCCGCCGGCATCGCCGAATCCAACTTCTGGGAAACGTGCGCCACCGCGATGACGATCGCCGCGCCGCTTTTCGTCCTCCCCCTGTCGTTCATCTACCATCCTGAACTCGTCTCGACCGCACTCGGTCTCCAGTCGCTGATCACGGCCGGTGCCGTCCTGCTCGGCGCGGTGACGATCATCTACGGGCTCAACTATCCGTTTTACTTCGACCGCCGGTACACCATCCCGATCCGATTCGGCCTGTTCTGGCTCGGCGCGTTCATCATGGTCTACCCGGCCCTGTTCGCCCAGGTCGCCGGCATCGCCGCCTTCGCACTCGTCTTCATCGCCGAAAAGTACCTCTCAGACAGCTGGACGGTACCGGTCGGATCCGAACTCAGTCGATAGTTCAACAACATATATGATACGTTTCTATTCTGCTGACCCCACAGAATTCATATCTATTCGCAATGGCAGATGTCCTCATCTGATCTCCGCAATACTATACGCAGCTCAAGGAGTCTCGACGCGACTCTGATCGTTTCTCCGTTCACTCGTCCTGTCGTTCATTCACGATCGGTTTCCTCNATCTGATCTCCGCAATACTATACGCAGCTCAAGGAGTCTCGACGCGACTCTGATCGTTTCTCCGTTCACTCGTCCTGTCGTTCATTCACGATCGGTTTCCTCACCTATTTCGCCACTATAATGCCGTACAAGGGCAAGTGACGGTGAGTCTTGAGTTCAACGGCAGTACTCAGCTTCGTTCTCTCCTCCCCAATATATCATTACAGCAGATAGTTTGTAGAATCAGTATTAGACCGGGCTGAGTTCCTCCTGATACGCACCGTGATGATCCTCGAACACCTGCATGATCTCGCCCATCGTCGCGTAGGTCTTGACCGCATCGACGATGTACGGCATGACGTTTTCGTCCGTCGGAATCGCGTCCGAGAGGGCCGCAAGCGCCGCCTCGACCGCCTCGTCGTCGCGCTCGCGCTTGACCCGCTCGAGTCGCTCGAGTTGCCGATCCCGCGTCGTCTCGTCGATCTCGAGGATCTCCGGCGACGTATCCTCCTCGATCGTGAACTCGTTGACGCCGACGACGACCTCCTCGCCGCGCTCGACGCGCTGTTGGTACTCGTAGCTCGAGTTCTGGATCTCCCGCTGGAAGTACCCCTGCTCGATCCCGTCGAGAACGCCGTCGCGGATCGACCCGTCGCCCATCTCCCGGATCTCCTCGAGGTAGGCCATGATCTCGGCTTCCATCTCGTTCGTGAGTTTCTCGATCGCGAAGCTGCCGCCCATCGGATCGACGATGTCGGCCGCGCCGGACTCGTCGGCGATGATCTGCTGGGTCCGCAGGGCGACTCGAACCGCCTTCTCCGTCGGTAGCGCAAGCGCCTCGTCGAAACTGTTCGTGTGCAACGACTGCGTGCCGCCGAAGACGCCCGCCAGCGCCTGAATCGTCACCCGAACGATGTTGTTGAGCGGCTGCTGGGCCGTCAGCGACTGGCCGGCCGTCTGCGTGTGGAACTTGAGCCGTTTCGACTCGTCGCGCTCGGCGTCGTACCACTCCTCCATGACGCGGGCGTAAATCCGCCGCGAGGCGCGGAACTTCGCCACCTCCTCGAAGATCGAGTTGTGCGAGTTGAAGAAAAACGAGAGGAGCGGCGCGAACTCGTCGACGTCCAACCCGCGGTCCAGACAGTCCTCGACGTAGGCGAAGCCGTCCGCGAGGGTGAACGCGGCCTCCTGGGCCGCCGTCGATCCCGCTTCGCGGATGTGGTAGCCGGAGATGGAAACCGGGTGGAACTTCGGCGTCTCCTCGACGGCGAACTCGATCGTGTCGGTGACGACCTCGAGCGACGGCTGGGGCGGAACGACCCACTCCTTCTGCGCGATGAACTCCTTTAACATGTCGTTCTGCAGCGTTCCTCGGATCTCCTCGCGCGGAACGCCCTGCTGGTCGGCCAGCGCGATGTACATCGCGTAGATAACCGCTGCGGAAGGGTTGATCGTAAACGAGGTCGATACCTCGCCGATATCGATGCCGTCGAAGAGGATTTCCATGTCCCGCAGCGTGTCCACCGCGACGCCCTCCTTGCCGACTTCACCCTGACTCATCCGGTGGTCCGAGTCGATCCCCATCAGCGACGGCATGTCGAAGGCCGTCGAGAGACCCGTCTGGCCCTGATCGATCAAGTAGTGAAACCGCTCGTTCGTCTCCTCCGCCGTCCCGAAGCCGGCGAACTGGCGCATCGTCCACGTACGGCCGCGATACATCGTCGGATACGGACCGCGCGTGTACGGCGGCTCACCGGGGAACCCCAGATCGTCCTCGTAGTCGAGTTCAGCGATGTCGTCGGGCGTATAGAGGCGGTCGACCTCGTGGTTCGAGACCGTCGCGAACCGATCCCGACGCTCGCCGTGGTGGTCGAGGGTCGGGTCGAGCGTCTCCTCGGTCCACTGCTCGCGCCGTTCGCGAATCCGGTCTATCTCTTCCTGGTCGAACATTAGTGAGGATATGTCTGGCAGGAATCTAAAGTCTTGTTGTTACTCGTTGAACGGTCGTCCGCCGGCGGTGGAGACGGCCATCTCGGACCGTTTCGACCGAGGTTTCGACCGAGGGCGAGGACGAGCCGAATCGGACCGGCTCGAAATCGGTGTCGAAACCATAAAGACATGTGGTGTGATACCTACTGTCCATGGCGACCGATACGACCGCGGCGGACGGATGGGAGATTCCCGAGTCATACACAGTCACGGCGCGCGTTGCCGAGCACGCCCAGTCGTTCGGCGACCGCGTCGCCGTTCACTTCCGCGATGCGACGGGCGCGCAAAGCGAACGAACGTACGCCGACCTTCGAGACGACATGAACCGGTTTGCAAACGGGCTCGCTGAACTCGGGGTTGAGAAGGACGACCGAGTGATGCACCTGTTCCCGCGCCATCCGGACGCGTTCGCGATCCAACTCGGCGCGCTGGCGACGGGCGCACTGTTGGTCCCCTGCTCGTCGATGCTGCGGGCGAACGACATCGAGTTCAGGGCGACCGACTGCGACGCGACGACGATCGTCGTCCACGAGTCGCTGACCGACATGGTCGAGCCGGTGCTCTCGAAGACGCCGATCGAGCGGGTGATCGTGCTGGACGGAGACGACGCTGCGCTCGCAGATGAGCATGACGGAGAGAGCGAGAACGACGCTCACTGGACCACCGTCCAGGCGGTCCTCGCCGACCAGCCGACCGACTACGACGGTCCCGACCTCGGTGCCGAAGACCCGATGTCGATCAACTACACGAGCGGGACGACGGGCAAGCCAAAGCCCGTCCTGCACAAACACCGCTGGATGTACTGCTTCAATCGGGTCAACGCGCCCCACTGGTGGAACATCGATGACGAGACCGAACTCGCGGATGAACTCCTGTGGGCGACGACCGGAACGGGCTGGGCGAAGTGGTTCTGGAGCCCGGTCGGCGTCGGGCTGACGACCGGCGCGACCCAGCTCATCTACGACGGCGAGTTCAAGCCCGAGACGTTCCTCGAACTGCTCGAAACCGAGGGCGTCACGAAGCTCTGTGCCGTTCCGACGCAGTACCGAATGCTGGCCAATGCGGACCTCGACGCCTACGACGTCCAGGTGCGCGATGCGCTTTCGGCGGGCGAACCGCTCAATCGGGAGCCGATGGAGCGCATCGAGGACGCCTGGGGGGTGACCCCGCGCGACGGCTACGGCCAGACCGAGACGGTCGCGCTCGTGTCGAACTATCCGGGGATCGATGTCAAGCCCGGCAGCATGGGGAAGCCGACGCCGGACGTCGGCGCGACCATCATCGATGTCGACGACGAGGAGGAAGTCGAGGCGGGCGAAATCGGCGAAATCGCAGTGCCCGTCGACTCGCCGGCGATCTTCGACGGCTACTACGAGAAACCCCATCTGGACGAGCAGAAGCTCTCGGGCGAGTTCTATCGGACGGGCGACCTCGCGAGACGGGACGAAGAGGGCTACTTCTTCTTCGAGGGACGAGCCGACGACATCATCATCTCCTCGGGCTACCGGATCGGTCCCTTCGAAGTCGAGGACGCACTCGTCAGCCACGACGCGGTCGCCGAGGCGGCCGTCGTCGGGAGTCCGCACGAGGAGCGCGGGAGCGTCGTCAAAGCCTACGTGATCCTCGCCGACGGCTACGAGGGCAGCGTGGAGCTCACGGATGAGCTACAGGCGTTCATGAAAGCGGAGACGGCTCCCTACAAGTACCCCCGCCGGATCGAGTTCACCGACGAGTTGCCGAAAACCTCGAGCGGGAAGATTCGGCGGATCGAACTCCGCGAGCAGGAACAGGCACAGCACGGCTAACTTCCCTCGCGTTCGCGCGGTCGATTCGCTCAGCCGGCGAGTCGGCACACTTATACTGCTCGTGACAGCAGAGACTGCGTATGCACCGGACCCCGGAGACGGTAGACCGCGTCGGCGTCGTCGGCGCGGGGACGATGGGCAACGGCATCGCACAGGTCGCCGCGACGAACGGCTACGAGGTCGTCATGCGCGACATCGAACGGGAGTTCGTCGACAGCGGCTTCGACTCGATCGACGAGAGCCTCGGCCGCCTCGACGACCGGGACGCCCTCCCGGACGACCCCCACGTGATCCGCGACCGAATCGAGGGCACGACCGACCTCGACGACCTCGCTGACTGCGACCTCGTCGTCGAGGCGGCGCTCGAGGACCTCGACGTGAAACGCGAGATCTTCGCCGAACTCGACGACATCGTCGGTGCCGAGACGCTGCTGGCGACGAACACGAGCACGATCTCGATCACCTCGATCGCGAGCGCGACCGACCGGCCGGCGCGAGTCGTCGGCCTGCACTTCATGAATCCCGTCCCGATCATGGAGGGCGTCGAGGTCGTCGTCGGCGAGAAGACGAGCGACGAGGCCCTCAGCCTGGCCCACGAGTTCGCCGAGGACCTCGGGAAGACGACGTGGGAATCGGACGACAAGCCCGGCTTCGTCACGAACCGCATTCTGATGCCCTGGATCAACGAGGGTATCCGGGCCTACGACGAGGGCGTGGCCACGAAGGAGGACATCGACGCGGGGATGGAACTCGGGACGAACGTCCCGATGGGCCCGCTCACCCTGGCCGACCACATCGGCCTGGACATCTGCCTGCACGCCTCGGAGACGCTGCACGATGAACTCGGTGATCGGTACCAGCCGGCCTACCTCTTGAAGCGCAAGGTCGAGGCGGGCGAGCTGGGCAAGAAAGCGGGACAAGGCTTCTACGAGTACGACTGAGAGAGCCGCTGCAACCGTAAAAGCGGCGCAACTCAGCGCGACTTCAGCTCGCGCGCGATGATCTTCTTCTGAATTTCGCTGGTGCCCTCGTAGATCGTCGTGATCTTCGCGTCGCGGTAGTAGCGTTCGACGTCGAAGTCCTTGGTGTAGCCGTAGCCGCCGTGGACCTGGACGGCCTCGTTGGCCACGTCGACGGCCGCCTCGCTGGCGAAGTACTTGGCCATGGCCGCGGCCGTCGGATCGACGCCGTCCTCGTTTTTCCGCGCGGCGTCCCGCGTGAGCAGGCGAGCGGCCTGCACGTCGGTTTGCATATCCGCGAGCTTGTGGCCGACCGCCTGGTGCTCGATGATCGGTTGGCCGAACTGCTCGCGTTCGTTCGCGTACGCGACCGCAGCGTCGAGCGCCGCCTGCGCCACGCCGACCGCCTGGCTCGCGATCGCAATTCGGCCGCCGGTCAGGATCGAAAAGGCGGCCTTGAGTCCCGATCCGACCTCGGTCAGCCGATTCTCGGCCGGAATCCGCACGTCGTCGAAGATGAGCGTCGTCGTATCGCTCGCTCGCAGGCCCAGTTTGTCCTCCTTCTTGCCGACCTCGAGTCCGTCGACATCCTTCGGGATCAGGAACTGGGTGACCGTCTCGGGATCGTCCCGGTCCGTCTTCGCGAACAGCACGACCACGCCCGCCCGCTCCCCGTTCGTGATCCACTGTTTCTTGCCGTTGATGACGTACTCGTCGCCCTCGCGGACGGCCTCCGTCGTCATCTCCGCCGGGTTCGAGCCGGCGTCGGGTTCCGACAGGGCGAACGCGCCGACGGGCCGACCCGAGACCATCTCGGGGAGCCACTCCTCCCGGTGACTCTCGGACCCGAACTCGCGGATGCACGACGTTGCGAGACAGTGGACCGACAGCGCCGTCGCCACCGCGAGGTGGCCGTAGGCGAGTTCTTCGTTGACGATGCTGTAGGTCACTTCGTCGACGTCCATGCCGCCGAACTCCTCGGGGACCGTAAGCCCCGTCAGGTCGAGTTCGGCCAGCCCGTCCCACACGTCTTCGGGGAACGTCTGGGTCTCGTCGGCTTCGCGGACGTCGGTCCCGACCTCGTTTTCGACGAACTCTCGAACGGTATCCCGAACGAGTTCCTGTTCGCTCGTCAGTTCCATGGCCGAATATTCGTGAGCGGGATACTAAAGTGTCCGATTTTCAGGAAACGAACCATCGGACCGACCGCTATGCCTTGTTTCCGGGAGAGTCGGAAACAGATCCGGCTCGAATCACCGCCGCTCAACACTCACGGTAGCAGCTGGGTGCCGCGCTCGACGGACGATAACAGTTAACCACCACCGTCACGAATCGCTGACTGACATGACTGACTACGAAAACCTTGCCGTCAATCACGACGACGGCGTGGCGACGGTGACGCTCGACAGCGCGGCCGGGCGGAACTCGCTCACCCTCGAGATGGCCGACGAACTGATCTCGGTCGCGACGACCCTCGGCGAGGACCGGGAGACGCGCTGTATCGTGCTGACCCACGCCGGCCAGTTCTTCGGTTCCGGTGCCGATCTCACCCACCTCGAGGGCAACGAGACCGACGCCGCGCGCCTCCGCGAACTCGCCGGCCGCGCCCACGAGGCGATCGTCCAGTTCCACCAGTCCGAAACGCCCGTCGTCGGTGCCGTCAACGGTATCGCCGCCGGAATCGGCTTCAGCCTCGCGCTGATGCCCGACCTGCTCATCCTCGGCGAAGACACAACCCTGCGCTTTGCCTACCCCGGTATCGGGCTGACCGGCGACGGCGGCTCGACCTTCTTCCTCCCGCGACTCGTCGGCCTCCGAAACGCGAAGGAAATCGTCCTTCGAGACCGGCCGATTGGCCCCGAGGAAGCCGTCGACCTGGGGCTCGCGACCGAGGTCGCCCCCACCGACGAGTTCGATGCGCACGTTGCTGAACTCGCGAACGAGTTGGCGGCAGGGCCGACCCAGGCGCTCGGATCCGCGAGCCGACTCCTGACCGAGAGCTACGGTCGCGAACTCGAGGCCCAGCTCGCGGCCGAGACCGACGCGATCGCCGCGGCGGCCCGAACGGAGGACTACCGGCGCGGACTCGACGCCTTCTTCGGCGATGATGACCCCGAATTCGTCGGCCGCTAACGAGGTCGCTCAAACGTAATCCAGATTCACCTGCGTCACGTTCGCTGCGCGCTGGACGACTTCCGCGATTTCCTCACGGCGCGTCTCGCCGAGGCGACTCTCCGGACCGCAGACGCAGATCGCACCCTGAATCTGCTCGCGCTTGTCGAGCACCGGCGCTGCGATGCAGACCATCCCGGCGATGCGCTCGCCCTCGTCGACCGCGTAGCCCCGCTGTCGGACCGTCTCGAGTTGCTCGAGCAGTACGTCGGGGTCGGTTACCGTCCGGGACGTTACTTCGACGAGCCCCTGATCGACGAGTTCAGCGACGCGCCCGTCGTCCATGTGAGCCAGCATCGCCTTGCCGGGTGCCGTCGCGTGAAGCGGCATCCGCGCGCCGGGGTAGGCGAACAGGTTGATCGCATCCGGCCCTTCTTGAACGGCGAGGATCACCGCCTGATCGTGCTCCTCGATCAGCAGCGTCACGTGTTCGCCGGTCTCGTCGGCGACGGTCGCGAGTTCGTCGCGGACGGCCTTGACGACCTCCAGCCGGTGGCGCTGGCGGTGGCCGACCTCGAGAAATCGCGTCGAGGTCCGATACTCCTTGTCCTCGGCGGTCACGTACCCCGTTTCGACGAGCGCCTGCAGGTAGTCGTGGACGGTACTCACCGGCATCTCGAGTCGCGCCGCGAGTTCGGAGGCTCGGCCGCCGCCGTTTTCCGAGAGTTCGTCGACGATCCTGAAGGCCCGTTCGACGGACCGGTTGGGGGTGTTTGTCATGACGACGACTACGACGGACGATCCACAGAAGTGTTTCGGTTGTACCGGATAGTATTTCGGCAGCCCCGGCGTCAATGATGTGCCTGTTTTCAGGGTAATCGACGACTAGTGAGTCGAATTGGTAGCCTCTCTCCAATACCGGACGTGGGATTCATAAGGAAATATTCTTCCGAGAGAGTCGGATTCGAACTCGAGTGGGAATGACTTCTTCTCCGAAGCAGACCGGCTGTCAACTGTGTACTGCCATGTATTCGGTTATCCGACTGTGCCGAAATTGGTTCCGTCTCTCAGTGTTACCGCTCGTACACGCACGGCTCTGTTGACCCAGTAGTCGAAGTCATCTGCGTTATTTACAATTGTACTCATGTATTCATCAGTGGTGAGTGTCACTCGTTCCCATATATCGTTTAGCGGGAGCGATCCCCATGAACGACCGGATAGCGTATTGAACGAAATATGATGAAGTGCATGATGATATATGGAATTGCCCAAAACGGCATATCGGAACTTCTCCCGTCCTGGATGGCTCTCGAAAAGTCCGCGACGAGTAGCGAGTCGGGCACTAGCAGAACTCTCACCGCTCAAATCGGGTTCGAAATGGTCGCAGATGAGACTGTTGACACCCGCCGACGCTGAGTCTCAGTTCGCCGACGAAACAGGCTCGACCGCAGCAACGGCCTCCCCGAGCAGGTCGACTGCAATATCCAGTTCGCGATCGCGAACGTCGAGCGGCGGCAGCAATCGAAGCGTCTTCGTTCCGCAGCCGAGCGTGAGCAAGCCCCGCTGCAGCGCCGCGTCCACGACGTCGTCTCGGCGGTCCGCCGTATCGAACTCGACCGCCGTCATGAGTCCGAGGCCGCGCACGTCGACGACGGCCTCGTGTGCCGCCTCGAGATCGGCGAGCCGATCGAGTAGCGCCTCGCCCTGCTGTTCGGCGTGGGCGAGTAAGTCGTGTTCCTCGATCGCGGCGAGCGTGAGCGTCCCCTGCATCGAGGCGATGATATCGCCGGCACCCCACGTCGAAGAGAGTCGCGACTCCTCGTCCGGGAAGAGTTCGGATCGGGAGACCGTCGCGCCGACGCGCAACGCCTTCGCGGCCGTGATCACGTCCGGTTCGAACTCGTAGTGATCCGACGCCCACAGTTTGCCGGTGCGACCGACGCCGGACTGGATCTCGTCGGCGATGATCGGAATGTCGTGTTCGGTACAGAGGTCGTCGACCGCGCGCATGAACTCGCCGTCGGGGACGCGGTAGCCGCCCTCGCCCTGGATCGGTTCGAGGATCAGGAAGGCGACCTGCTCGGGTGGAATGTGGCCGTGGTCGGGATCGAGTTTCTCCCGGAGGCGTTCGACGCCCTCGAGACTGTGGGGCACGTCGTGGATGCCGCTGAGTTCGGGGAAGTCACGCCGGTGGACCGACTTCGAGCGGTTCAGCGAGAGCGCGCCGAGGGTCCGGCCGTGGAACGCGCCCTCGAACGTCAGCCCGTACTTCGGCTGCTCGCAGTGGTCATAACACGCCTTGATCGCGTTCTCGACCGCCTCCGCGCCGGAGTTCGAAAGGAAGACGGTATCCATGTCGTAGTGAGCCGTGATCTCGGTCAGTTTGTTCATCAGGTGAGCGGGTCCCGGCAGCTCGGCCTCCTCGGGCGTCCCGCCGGTGCTCACGTAGAAGTCCTGCCCAGCAATTTTCAGGGGGTCGACGAGATCGAACTCGCGGAGTTTGTCCGTGATCAGCGGGTTGTTGTACCCGAGCGGCGCGGCGGCAACGTGACTCGTGAAATCGAGAAGGACGTTGCCGTCCGGGTCCGTACAGAAGGGGCCCTCGGCGTCGGCGGTACTATCCCAGACGAAGTCGTAGACGTACGTACTCGTCGCAGCGGCTTGCTGGTGGTACTCGACCCACTCGGATGCAACCGGTCCCGGCAACTGCGTTACATTCGGCACTGCTGTCTCACGTTGCATACCTTGGTTCTACTCACCAGGGTGCTTAAAACACGTGGATTCTGGACCCGAAACACGCACAACCGACGCGAGAAGACGGTAGAAAAGCCAAGGAAAGCAGAGAAACGGAGAAGAGACTACAAAATCCGCTTCCCGAACGCGCTCGCAGCGAGTTCAGCCGCGACTTCGGCAGTCCGGTTGTCCCGATCGAGGATCGGATTCACTTCGACGACATCGATCGACCGCAGCAACTCCGCCTCCCGATCGCGCTCGGCGACGAGTTCGAGCGCCGCGTGGGCTTCGCGGTAGTTCACGCCGCCACGGACCGGCGTGCCGACACCCGGAACGACCGTCGGGTCGAGCCAGTCGAGGTCCAGGCTGACGTGAATCCCGTCGACGCCGTCGGTCGCGATTTCGAGTGCATCCTCGACGACGGCGGTAATGCCGCGTTCGTCGATTTCGCGCATGGTAAAGACCGTCGCCTCGCTCTCACGCAGCGCCGCTCGCTCCTCGTCGTCCAGGCTTCGAATCCCGACGAGAACGGTGTTTTCCTCGCTCACAGCCGGGGTTTCGGCCCACTCGACATCGGCGAACTCGCCGCGACCGTGAGCCGCAGCGAGCGGCATCCCGTGGACGTTCCCGCTCGGGGAGGTTTCGGGCGTGTTGTAGTCGCCGTGGGCGTCGAACCAGATGACCCCGATGCCGTCCTCGGCGTTCCGTGCCGCTCCGAACATCGATCCCATCGCGACCGCGTGGTCCCCGCCCAGGACGAGCGGCACCGCACCGTCGTCGATCGTCCCGGCGACCTCGGTCGCGAGCGTTTCAGTTACGCGCCCGATCTCGTCCAGGTACTTCGCGTTCCCCGTCGATTCCCGGCTGGCCGCCGAACTCGTCTCGAGTCGAGGGACGTCCAGATCGCCGGCGTCGGTACAGTCAACGCCGGCAGCAGCGAGTTCAGCCTCGATATCAGCGTATCGAATCGCCGAGGGTCCCATATCGACTCCGCGCCGATTCGCACCGAGATCGAGGGGCGCACCGAGCACGCGGACCGTTCGGGCAATCGTTCCGTCGTATTCACCCGTCATCGGTCCAGCCCTGCGCTGACCTCATCTCTGTTCGTGACGGTACCGGACCGAAAGACGCTCGCCTGCTCGATCGCAACCATATCCATCGTATGAACGACTCCGGGGCACAATCATATATCTTTTTTCTCACTACAGGTTCGCTCTCGCCGGAAACTAAATGAGGTATCGATACATCCACCCCACGCCGAACCGTCGCTTACCGGTCAAACTGTGCCGTTTCGAGGGCGACCTCGATCAGATTCGCGGTTTCGATGACCTGCTTTGGCACCGCCGAATGGAACCGTTCCCCCTGGAGCCGGCTCGTTGGTCCCGTTACGCTCACCGAGCCGACGACGGTCTCGGTCGGGCCGAGCACCGGCGCGCCGACCGCTCGCATCCCCCGAATCTCCTCCTCGTCGTTGAGTGCATATCCGCGGTCCCGGATGTCCGCAAGCGTCTCCCGCAACTCGGCCGCATCCGTGATCGTATTCGCCGTCTGGCGTTCGAACTCCAGATTCGCGATGATTTCGTCCCGTCGCGTCGCCGGGAGGTGCGCGAGAATCGCCTTCCCAGCCGCAGTATCGTGTAAATGCTGGGGCGTCTCTCGCATCCGCAGATGATAGTCCATCGCGACGGCGAACTCGCCACGACTCTCGTAAAGGACGACCTCGCGGCCGCGTTCCTCGGCGATGAGATGGGTGTATTCACCGGTCCGTTCCGCGAGTTCGTCGACCTCGTTGTGACCGGCCATGTAGAGGTCGGTTTCGTTCCGGACGTGTTCGCCGATCGTCACGAACTGGAATCCGAGTCGATACTGGTCGCCGTCCCTGGTAACGAAGCCACAGTCAACGAGCGTCTGGAGGTACGTGTGAACGGTCGCTTTCGTCAGTTCGAGATCTGCTGTGATTTCGGCCAGCGTACCGCCCTGTTGCTGTTTAATGACGTTGATAACGTCGGTCGCTGTCTGCACCGATTTGATCCGGCGTGGCCCGTCGTTCCCGGTCGAACCGGCTGTCATACCCGTGTCTACGAAATGAGGTGCTTAAGTATTTGCGATTATCAAACGGATTCGAACGGGAACCCTGGTCGGCAGTTCCGCCCACCCAGACGGTTCAGTCGTCCTGCGTGGTCATGTCGGCGAGAGGCCCCGAGCTGTCCGGATGCCTTTGGAATCGTTCATCGTTTGGGCGGTACGCTCAGTGATGATTTCGATGATTTCGCGGGTCGAGGGGGAACCGTTGCCGGACTTTTTGACTCCGACGAAGGGCAAGTGTACTTCGGTACCGAGACACACTTGAGCAGTAATTCGACGGTCAAGAAGTGCTACGGGGAACCTCGGCCCGAAAAACGAATAGCCGGTTTGAGACTATGAAATAGAACTCGTCCGCGGTTGCAAGGTGTCACGTGGTTTCGTGAGTAGACTACACGGTACCCGCGCTGAGAGACGACGAGTACGAACGATATCGAGAATACTGGCCGACGAAGTCATCTCTGAAAGCAATTTATTTGAGGACTGCAAACGACACCCGAATCGACCGGAATCTACGCGGTTGCTGCAGTTGCACTCGTAGTGAGAGTGAGAGGGGTCACTGAAAGCCACCGTACACCCGATCGCGCGATGGATGTGCGATCGGTGTGGAAACCGTTTCAGGTGTTACTATACCGGAACGCGAAGAAACGCGAATCTGAAGGTGGTCGAGCCAAAACAGGGGAGAGCGGCCATTGTATATTCACTCGCCACAGCTCCACTACGTATCAACACGGTTGAGCGCCGCTACCGCGAGAAATCCACATCGATACACTCACAATCTGCCGACTGCACTCGAGTTCCGTTTGAGATTTACAATCCTACGGATGTAAACCCCGCCTGCTGACTCTCGGCTCAAACATGATGGCACTATCCGTATGTATTCGGAAAGATATCTACTAACTAGTATACTTGTGTCCTGCCAGTGCCGTTCGTGCGAAACCACCGAGAATCATGCAGCGACCACACCCCGTAAACGGGGTCGATTACGCCCGTATTGGTGTAAATACCACGGTCGGAACGCTTTTTAGACCGACTCGACTACGCACTAGTAGTGACCGAGCGCACTCTCGATACAGCGGCGAGTTCATCGTGTGGCTGCAAAGTCGGTCGTATCACGACCCAGTACGACCTGAACGGACTCGACGATGAACTCGTCAGCTACTGGACCGATAGAACGGACGAACGATACAGCACGCGCGATCTCGCAACGCACGTCAATCAGCGTGTGCTCGAAGCGGCCCTCGACGAAGCGGGGCTCCAGTACAAGGACGGCGAAGTCGAAAACACCTATCGACTCCTGACCGGTGACGACGTCAGTAGCGGGACCCGCGTGCAGACGAGAAAAGAACTCGAGCGAGACTCCATCCCGGTCGAGGAGGTGGAGAGTGATTTCGTCTCCCACCAGACGGTCTACAACCACCTGACGGATTGTCTCGAAACGACACTCGAATCACCGAGCGACGAGGAGCGACTCGAACGGAGTCGGGATAAACTCGGTGCCCTCCGAAACCGGACGGCGGCGGTGACAGAGGACACGGTTGCACAGCTCGAACGAAGCGACGTACTCGACATCGGCGAGTTCAACGTCCTCGTGAACGTGACGGTAACCTGTGAGGACTGCAAACAGCAGTATACCATCAGAGATCTGCTCGACCAGGGTGGCTGTGATTGTGAGTGAGCGCCGTTCCGAGCGGTAGTAACACCTGAAACGATTTTACACTGACCGCACATCCCATCGTGCCATTCGGTGTGTACTGCTTTCCAGTAGTGCCGATAGCGAGGACAATCTGAACTCGTTTCAGTTACTAGAATTCACTCACCGATTACCTACTTTTCGTGATTCGCCTTCCGCAACCAGGAGTTGAATTAGTGCTTTCTATGACAGTATTTAACCCAACCTATATTATTGAGAACATAGACTAGTATATGACATGGCAGCAGTAGTGTATGTGGGATGAGCTACTCAAATGTGTCGCGTGAAGATTATGGTTATCCGAGATGATGAGTGGGGACCAGACGAAGAACACGTCGACGGCCTTAACGGATGATTCAGTTCGTGCGCTCCGAAGGAATGGCGTCTCTTGTTGCGCTCATCCACTATGTCTTCAGCACGCCTTTTGTTGACAGTATCTGGGAAGATTCTGGTTCCATCTGGGATAACGTTCCTCTTGCTGTGATAATTGTCATACTCGTCAGCCGAGTAATAGAAGTCAGAAATCGACTTGCAAGGGTCAGCCATGAACTGAGCCCGCGATTTATTCATCACTTCCGCTTGCTGGATCGTAAGCAGCTCTGATGCTGTCGAACCTCGAAAGGTATTTTTAGGCCATCCTAAAATATGGCGTTATGCGACGTGTAGAATCAACGCGACGAGAGTTCTTAGGGACGAGTAGTGTGGTTGGCAGCATGGTCTTCGCGGGCTGTCTGAATGGTGACCCTTCGGAATTGGGCCAAAGAACAGGCGATAGAACCAGCTATACTGCTGAAATCGAGCCGGTGGGGGAAGTCGAGTTCGAGGGCCCTCCCGAGCGATGGACCGCCCTACTGCCGACCTTCGCGGACATGGCGTTCGCACTCGGCGGCGGACAGACGCTCGGGATTCAGAACCACGACCGCTACGCGAACGAAGCCTTCGACGCTCTTCCTGGAGTTAAGCATAACCAAGGCGATATCGTAGATCTCGTCAGTAGCGATGTCGATAAAGAACTGTTCTATGACATGAACGCCGATGTCCATTTCATAGATCCGAACATATTGAAACTCTGGTACGGATGGGACCAGTCGGACATCGAAGAAATCGCGAACAACCTCGGTCCCTTTTTCGGGAGCTTCATTCGTCGTCACAGCGATAACTGGCACGACTATCGCTACTACAGCCTCTATGAGGCTTTCGAGTTGATGGCCGAGGTTTTTCAGGCCCAAGACCGTTACCAAGCGTTCGTTGAACTCCACGAGCAGATGCTCGAAACGATAGAGGAACGATTGCCACCGGCCGACCAGCGACCAACTGCCTTGCTCGTCTACCCAGCCGGCAAGTCAGGAACCTCGTTCCACCCATTCCGAATTGACGATGGTGGGGTCAGCACCAAACAGTGGCGTGATCTCGGTCTGAGTGGCGCACTTGCCGAGACGGACATAGGCCACTACAGTTACTCCGACGATGGCACGCTCGGTCCAGAAGCCTTGCTCGAAATCGATCCCGAAGCGTTACTGGTACGCAACTACGGAGGGGCATCCGAATCCAAGTTCAGGGAAGAGGTAGTCGAACCCTTGGAGGATCATTCGGTCACCAACAATATACGGGCGGTGCAGAACGACGCCGTCTACAACGCCGGGTACCTCGATCAAGGACCGATAATCAACTTTCATCACACCGAACTAGCGGCGAAAGACATCTATCCAAATGCGTTTGAGGATGCGACGCTCTTCGATCGTGAGCGCGTCGCCCAGATCGTTTCTGGAGACCTTTGAGTGATCTCGTAACTACTGTTGGACAGTGACATGATACACGGTTCACAGCAGGCTGTCTTTCGGTACATCGCATAACTTCGCGCCCATGTTGACCGCGGGCGACTGTGTCAAAATCGCCGTCTCGGCGTTGATCCCAACCTGACTAACCGGTTGATCTCTCACTGAGCCCGCCACTCGAGAGTGACAGCACTGTTCAGCAGCCCCAGAACTCACACACTTTCTCACGCTCGTCCGATAGATGTCCCCGAAGAAAGTCTAAACCGACTCTAGGTTGGTGAAAGTAGCCACGGATCAACGAGAAGTCGACGCAAAACTGGTTTATCCTCCGAAGCTGTGAAGTACATACTACAGCTGTTTCGTATAGTGGAATATGATTTATCACATGTGAAGGGCACAATAGTAAACTACCCGCGCCACCAACCGAAAGCATCTGTCGATGGGAAGGGGCTTCGAGAACTAGGATCACTGCGTCTCCTTCCACTCTCCCGCATCACCGCCTCTAAACTCACCCATCGCCTCGCGTTCACGAGGCCACAGTGAAACGACCAGCACGAGACTATAGAAGACGCCAACGACCCCCGTCACGATGACACCTGACAGGGAACCAACATTGGCCACAGTCAGAAAGCCGTCTCCAGTTGCAAATGCGGTAATCCGGAAAACCCAGGCGAGTAACAAGATGAGTAACAGCGCGAGGTAGATTCGCCGAAGTCGGTTGCGGAGGGCTTCGAGGAGCGTGATTTTCACCGTGGGTGTTCGGTAGTCGTTGCTCAGTTTTCGTCGCCAATCCTCGTGTTCGAGTTCACCCGCGGGATCGAGCGCGTCCGCGATGAGATTTTGCTGAATCAGGCGGACACGCGATCGGTAGACGTCGTAGTCACGGTAGCGCCGGGCTTCGATCATCAGAAACGTCGTTACGACCAGGACGGCGATCAGAATAATGTAGTGTGGATTGTTGCCACTCGAGAACGCCCAGGTGAGGATCGCAGCCATCACGGTGACGCTCCAGGTCGTCGTCTGGTCGAGTCTCGACCGCCAGGTCGTCTCGCGATCCAATTCGCCTCGATAAGTGTCCCCGAGGACGGCGCTCATCGTCGAAATATCGGTGTCGATTTCGTCCCCGAGTTCGTCGTGACTGGTGTCTGTGTGATCGTCTCCGGTGTCTCCACTCATGGTAGCTACTGTTGTTCACCACGGCCACGCTATAAGTAACAGAGACACCGGATCGACCGGAACACAACGCGCGGTTCAAGCCCTTGGTGGGAGAAAAGAGTGGCAGTTTGCAGACCGCGAGGCGTCTTATGCTTGACGGGGGAAGTTGTCGATCGTTTCGGCGCGGAACGCCTCCTCGTCGAACTCGTACTCGTCGTCGAGGAACTCGAGGAGCGTCTGCGTGTCCTGCAGTGCGTTTTGCAGACAGGTGGACGCGCCCGGCGACGGCGTGATATTGAACAGAATGTCGTCGCCGACGATTTTTGCTTCGCCCATATCGAGGGATTTGCGCTTGGTATCGACGATCTGGGGTCGGACACCGCCGTAGCCCTTCGCCCGTTCGATGTCCTCGAGTTCGACGCTCGGGACGACCTTCTGGACGTGCGGGAGGAACTCGCGCGGCCCGACTGCGGGGAGGTCGTAGACGAGGTTTCGGAGAACGTACGGGAGAAGGATCCGGTCCGAAAGGATGTTGGCGTAGCTGAGGAACGCTGCGGCGTTCAACCCGAATACGTCGAAGAAGTCCCGTACCGTCGAGAGACGGCCGCGTTCGAGGGCGGGGACCAGTTTCGCAGTGGGGCCGAAGCGGGTAATGCTCGAATCGTGAACGTCCGCGTCGCCGTGGACGGCGGCGAACGGGAGTTTCTTCATCTGGAGCGTGTACACCTTCCCGTTGAGCAGATCGTCTGCGAGGAAGAAACTGCCTGCTACGGGGAGCAACACCTTGTCCTGGCCGTAGCCGAGTTCTTTCGCGATCTGGAGGCTGTGCGAGCCGGCGGCGACGGCAGCCGCGTCACAATCGAAGCGGCCGTTGGTCGTGGCGATAGTGTAACCGTCGAGCGTCGGCGTGATGTCCGTGACCTTCGTGCCGCTGTAGATGTCGACGTTGGGTTCCTCGCGGGCCTGCTCGACGAACGACTTCGTCGTTGCACCGTAGTCGACGACGTAGCCGTCCGGCGTCTGCAGTGCGAGCATGTCCTTCGAGGGATCGCGGCCTTCGACGACTTTGGGCTCGTACTCGGCGATTTCCTCGCGGCCGATCGGTTGGAGTTTCGGGAAGAGATCGCCGAAGCCTTCGGCCTCGTAGCGCCGCTCGAGCTGTGCGACTTCCTCGTCGCCGACGCCGAGAACCATCTTGCTTCGCTTGTCGTGCATCTCGCGGTCGGCGTCGTGGTTCTCCAGGTACCCCGCAAGGAGTTCCGCTCCTTCCTTTACCTCCTCGGCCTTCTCGAGCGTGTAATTGGTCTCGATGTCGCCGAAGTGAAGCGTCTGTGAGTTGTTCGTGTGGTTCGAGTTAATCGCCGCGGTCTCCGATTCCTTTTCGATGAGCGCGATGGAGTCGATATCGGAGAACTTCGCGGTTGCATACAAAAGTGATGCCCCGCTGATACCGCCCCCGACGATGATGAGGTCGTACTTGCCAGACATAATTGATTGGGAAAGTCATCTCGATAACTGTCCTCCGGACAAATAACTCGTGTTTTTTCGATCGAATTTTCGTCGATCGTCGAACCCCGTGTCGGCAGTTGAACGCTGTGCGATAAAATAGCCTGTAGGCGCGTTAGCTCGGAATACTCTTCGAACAATACAGATACACTTCAAAGAAATTGGTAGTGAACTACCGTTGCTACCGGCACTGTTTCACCAGATTCCACGCGGATAGTCGAAAGCGACGGAGCTTACATTCCGAGCAGGCTTCCGTCGGCGTACTTCTCTTCGTATTCGATATCGTCGGCAACCAACATCAGAATGCCCTCGACAATGCCAAGAAGCCCAGGAATTCCCGTCCAGAAGAAACACAGGTAGATGACGCCAAGTTTGACGTTTCCCTGATAGAACTTGTGTGCGCCAAGCGTTCCAAGGAGCAGCGCCAAAATACTCGCCGCGAGCCGATCCGAATCAACACCGGATCCGCGATAGGAGGGCTGTCGAACGCCACACTCCGGACAGATCTCTGCCTGTGCGTTTATCCGCTCACCGCACTCGACACAGTACTTTTCGCCACCAGACCGGTCGGGCCCGCCATCGAGAGGCCTCGTCTGATCGACCCCACAGCTGGGACACACATCCGCTCCGTCGTCGAGTTGCTCCCCACAGTTGCTACAGTGCTTCATTCCGCTCTCGCCCGTGCTTCACACACTCGTCTTAAATAGCTGCTTGTTGGATACCGCTATCACCACGAGTAGTACAGCAGTATTCCCGCAAGAATCGCATATCCGACCCCGATCCCGAGGAGACCGACCATCGCCTCGAACAGCAGATGCGCGATGGCCAGTCCGTAGCCACACCCGAGCAAGAATCCAGTCACCGTCCGAACGGGGTTATACCCACGGCGACTGCTGAACGTCGTTACGCTCCAATCGACCAGGGAGGGAACTGGCAAAAGCGCGACCAGGAACGCAACGGTAGCAGGTGTCACCTCCGGGCCAATCAACGTGGCGAGTACCCCCGCCCCGATCCCCGGATAGACGCCCGCACATCGAGCGCAAATGTGAACTCGGCGACCGAAGACGACGGGCGAATAACAGCGATAGAACTCGGCAGGCACGTGGTGTGAAAGTACGAACCGTCCCGTTTCGGACAGTCCCTTTCGAAGTTCCGTCGTATCGATCCTCATAGTCTGGAAGCGGATAAATGGGGTACTCCGATCGAAGCACTCACGAATCCCGACGGTTTGCGTCGACGTTCTATCGATTGATTCATCCACGCACCCAAAGCAATACCGATCTCTCAGTACCGTTCAATAGTCGTTTATACGGCCGTCTACCGCCATTTCCAATGAAGAGCGGTGGTGGGTTAATACTGTTGTTTAAAAGAGAGTTCGTCGTGATTGTAGGAGTACGAGTCGACACCGACTTCGTCACAGCGCGAACGGAGATTTGCCGGTGGAATCTCCATCTGCTCGCCGAACTCTTTCTCGAGGTGTTTACAGAATGCGACGGTGATATCTCGATCGTCATCTCCATCGTCTGCAACCCGAAGAACGACTGCGAGATCTGGATCGTCGTAATCCGGTTTGATAACGTAGTCGCCCGGCGTGAACGGGTTATCGGGGTACTCGAGATTCGCGTGTTTGTAGGTGTAGAGCTTGATATTCTGATCGTCACAGTAAGACGCTAGCTTCGCGGGGTGGATCTCTCGCCAGTTTCCTGGACCGTCGTCGAGCGTATTCGGAAATGCGACGCAGACTGCTTCACCATCCATCGTCTGACCGTAGAGATTGACGTCTTGTTCCGGTGGGAGTACCTCCACGACCACGGCAACCGATGCGTCGGCATCCTCCGCTTTAACCACTCGATCACCGGGTTTGAACGGGTTCTGTGGCTTCTGATTCATGTGAGCCGTGTTCGGCCCTAAATCCTGTAACTCGTTCATCGGGCGAGCAGCGAGATGCGCGAGTTTCTTCGGTTCGTCACCAGAATACGCACCCTGCGTTCTGACTTTCGATTCGAGTGTTTCAGTCCGCTCCCAGCCGAGGAGGATGAGCGCATCTTCGTTATCGCGATGCCAAACCATCACGATGATATCATCATCTGGGTCATTTTCGAGGAGATTTGCCGGCCGAAACGCAGAAACGTCTCTCGAGGTTTTCACGTCTATTTCGTAACCGAAGACGTCGAAATCATTGCCGGAAAAACTCTCCGAATTACAGCGCCGGATCGCTTCTTCATTTTCCCATTCCCACATCTCGACGGGGAGATACTCGCGACAGAACTGCTCGAACGCGAGTTCACCGAGATTTCCGATGCGTTTGACGGCTAAATCGTCCGCTCCTTGTATGACCGCTTGATGGTGAGCTCGTTCTCGATCGATTTCGTCCGGTGTGTAGAGATACATTAGCTGGGGATTATTCGGTTGTATAATGTATCTTCCGTACTGACAATCTCCCGTCTACTTGGTAGTCGCGAAGAAGAAACTCGGGATCGATATTTTAGTCTCCTAGGGAAGTGATGCGTAGAGAAATAGAAGATTTCGGTGCTCGAACAGGCACCTATTACCGGATATCGAAGTGCTGGTCGGAGTCAGTAGTCTCCGGAAGTGACGTGTGCAATGCTCGTCGTCGACGGGCACGCCGAAAAGTTGCGTCTGGAAGCACTCTAACTGAGAGATTTCGTATTCGAGTGCCGACTCGCGATTGAATCGTACTCAGGGCCCCCAGATGGTGGGACTCGACTCGAATCCGATCGGCCCTTGGTTTTCGCTTGGTCTCGAAGGTCTCGAAGGCCGCCGCCGACGTTCCGCGCGTAGTGATTTCGTGGGCCAGCGTGAGTGCGTCTTCGATGGCCTGTGCCGCACCTTGCCCGGCGAACGGTAACATTCCGTGGGCCGCGTCGCCGGCGACAATGACTGACCCGTGATGCCACCGTTCGAGTGACGGGACATCCGCCAAATCGGTACTGAACACGGTATCGGTATCAATCGACTCGACGACAGCGGGGATCGGAGCGGGGAACGCCGAAAACAGTTCGCGTAGCATCGCTTTCGTCGGCTGCGAGTCGGTTTGCCACTCCACCGCGGACTCCGACGCCGTAGCGAACCAGTAGAACCGATCCTCGTCGATGGGTGCACCACCGGTGTAGGTCCCCTCGCCCCACACCTCGATCCCTCGAGTTCGGTGCTGCTCGGGTAAATCTACCGTTGCGATGGCTCGATAGGCGATACTGTCCAGCACTCGCGGTTCGACGTTCGGCGCGACGGCGTCCCGGATGACGGAGTCGATACCGTCCGTCCCGATGAGGATGTCCGGTTCGATGTGCGTGCCATCGGTAAATCGAACGGCCGGAGTATCCGTGTCAGTCACCGCTTTGCACGCCATTCCGGTTCTGACTTCGGCATCGAGTTCCTCAAGGAGTATTCGCTGCAGTTCGGCGCGGTGTATCGCCACGAAGCCGTAGCCGAAGTCGGCCCGTTCGACGCGGTCCAGATCGAATCGCGTTAACACTTGTCCGTTCGCGGACCGAATCGAACTGTCTTCGAGGGGAACGCCTGACTCTCGGACGCGGTCGGCGATTCCGAGGCGGTCCAAAATGAGCAACGCGTTTGTCTGTAGCAGGATTCCAGCGCCGATTGGACGGAACTCGGACGCGGTCTCGTATACGGTCGGTGCCCATCCCCGCTGTTCGAGCGCGAGCGCCGTGGTCAGCCCACAGATCCCCCCACCGACGATAGCGATGTCGGGTCTCTCTGTCGTCATTGGCGCTTCCGGCACGAACTGCTGGTCATTTCGTCGCTACGGAGGTGTTCGCGGCGTCCAACGAGTTGGTTTCGTTCCATATCTGTCGGTTCGCATCGAACCGTCGAATTTCGGCTGCCGGCTATCTACGCCGGTTTAAAGCACGCCGGGTATCTTCTCGTACGTATGCGATATCTCACGGTTCTCGTTCACCCCGTCGAGAGCGGTTCGTTCCACCCGCTCGGAGAGACACTCTCGAACGCGTCAGAGATCGAGCGGGAGGCGATTCACCACGTCGAACATCTCGCCGACGACACGGTACTGTTATTCGCCGAGGGGAGCGGTGATCGGGACCGATACGAGGATATAATGAGGGACTCCCCCCATGTCGTTGATTATTTCATCTCCGGGGTGGATCGGTGGATGGCCGTCAGTCAGTTCGAACCGACGGACGCGACTCGATGTCTGCTGGAACGTCAACGCGAGTCGAACGTCGTTATCGAGACGCCCATCTACTTCACCGCCGACGGTTCGCTCCGAATAACGTATCTGGGAAGCGACGCTGCGTTTCGAGAGTTGTTTCGCGACTCCGTCGAGGAGACGGCTATCGCGTTCGATGTCGTCGAAACGGGCGACTACAACCCGGACGAAGCGGCGCTCACGAGACAATTAACGACGCGCCAACGGGAAGTGCTCGAAGTAGCGGTCGAGATAGGGTACTACAGTGCGCCTCGGCAGTCCACGCTCGACGATGTGGCGAACGTCGTCGGAATTGCGACATCAACTGCGGGCGAGCATCTTCGAAAAGTGGAGGAGAGCGTGTTCGGTGCGTTCGTTCGGTAATTGTCGCGCATGAACGAGCGCTGCCCGTGGAATCACAGTTCCGGTAGTAGTTGGGCCTCGGCACTCGAACAGGAACGACTTACGGGTACACCGATCCTGCCGCAGTAGGTTTTTAGTTGGGAATGTGTTGTTTGTATTATACACAGCATCGAGACCACCTACGAATATAATACCGCGCAATCTAACGAAACCACACGAATGAGCGCCTTACGCCCCCATATTCACCTGTTTCTGGACGAGCTTCCCGGCGAGCCGGTCCGGTCGGCTGTGCGGCGCATTCAGGATAGCGGATTTTCGACCGTATCGACGGACAGCAGTCAGGAGTTCGTCTTCGGGACCTGGGGACAAGACGAGGTCGGATACAGTGGCTGGGAGACAACGGCCGAATTACAGTTTCTCGTCGATCGAATCCGTTCCGTCGGCCGTGGACGAATCAAGTTCTGGAGCCCCGAAAATCACGAGTACCAGTTATCCGTTCGGCTTCTCGAGACCGAGATGCGAGTTTCAGCGCCCGTCCGAATATGGGGACCACCTGCCCGGATATTCGACACCGACGAATATACTCGAGAGACGGTCGAAAAGCGGACGGAACTCCTCGTGACCCTGTTCCTCGAGTTATCAGAACGGTTCGATCCCTGGTACGCGTTCGCCGACATCTACGACGACCGGCCGAAGCGGATTTTCCCCGCCGACCGCCCTCCGGAGAGCGGTCTCGAGCGGCTCCCGTGGATAACAGTCTTTGGATTGGAGTGGTTCGACTTCTTCGGTGGTGCGGACCGGACGAAACGAGCTCCCGCGTGGAACGTCCGGCAACTGGCGACCGGAAGCGTGGTCGTTCGAGAACGCGATTTCCCCGCACCGACGTACGCGGAGTGCGATTCCGGTCCCCCTATTTCGACATACGAGTATCTGTTCGAGCGCCGATCGATCGCTGAACTGCGGTCGGAGCGGCGACGGAAGCGGAACACGATTGTCGATCCGTTTCGCGAATTCGCACCCGGGGAACGCGGCAGTGATATCGTCCTCTGCAAGGGTCACGCCTCTATCGAGACGACCGAGATCGATTACAGGGACGTGGCAACGACTATCGGTGAGTCCGATAACTGCTACGTCCTCCACGTATATCGCGACGACCGCGATCAGCTTCGGGAGGTCAATTCTGGGCTGTTCGTCCGTCGGCTGATCGACGAAGACGGCCAGCCGATCGGAACGCTGCCCGACGATGTTCCCCTCGAGCGTGAGCTACTCTCGCTTTCGGTCAATACGGCAGTGGAACCGTTCCCACCGGAGATGTATCGAATGGAATCGGCGGCGGAGCCGAGTGTTATAGCGAAGCTATTCGGGCTCTGGGAACTTCCGCCGGACGGAACGGTTTGGGCGGAAGGAGACACCTGTCGCAGACGGGCTACTGATCCGAACTGAACGGCCGAGATACGAATTTTCGTGCGGTTCCGTTGACGGCTCTGTTCTCGTTTGCTACTGGAACCCACGATAGATCTGTTGATCGAGAACTGACTGATACTACGCGTAAGCCGAAGGCCTCGGCACTCATAGGGCTCGTCGTTACCGGGTGCCGAGTCCGGCTCGGAGCAGGTGTATCGTCATCGGCCAGCCGATCGTAAGAGGGAGACGACCAAGACGGTTTGGATCGAGTTCAGTCGCGGTCGGTGTGGGCGTCGGCGAAGGCGGTGTTCCACTCGTCGATGAGGTTTCGAAGGCGGTCGGTGTGAGTGGCGGAGAAGGTTGCGGGTGCGCGGGACGGTGGTTCGATCTCGGTAGTCGACGGCTCACTTGCGGTGGTCGATTGCGAGCGAGCGATCGAGTCGGCTTGAACGGGCGGCCGAGTAGTGGATCGAGTGCTGGACGCGGTCGGTGTCGAATCAGTCGTCTGTGAGTGTCGTGTGCTCATATCGGTCGGGATGGGTGGAGTGTGTGATGTGGTTCGGCGAGAGCGTTCGGCGGTCGAAGCGGGCGGAACGAGCTGCGTGAAGGCCGGCTACACGTACACGTGGCATCTGTACGCGGACCGTTACGCCCAACCATAATAAATGTTAATGATGTATGGGCGAGAGTCACAATCGTCACGACTAAACTCACGGCAGATAACCGAGCGCAGTACGTGGACGAGAGCGAGGATACCGAGGCGAACACCGGAATGCGAGCGCATGCGAACCGAGAGCGAGACATGATCGACGTCTCGAGTGAACTGGCTGCCGACAACACCGATAGCACTGCCGGTGAGTCATCCGGTGTTGCCGTGAGCATTATCGTTCCGGCGCGAAACGAGGCCGAGTTCATCCGCGGCACGCTCTCGAGTCTCGCCGCGCTCGACACCGCACTCGAGTTCGAGATTATCGTCGTCGACGGGAACTCGGACGATGGGACGCGCGCGATTGCACGGGAGTACGGATCGACGATCGTCGAAGAGGACCATGGGAGTATCGCGACGGCGCGCAATATGGGAGCGAAACGTGCAAGCGGCGAATGGCTCGCGTTTATCGATGCGGATACGCGGGTCCGGGCGGACTATCTGACGGAGATGTGCGGCTTCGTCGAGGCGAACGGGCTGGCAGGCGCGAGTTCGCGCTGTCGGATAACGGGACCGTGGCGGGCGAAGGTGATGGAGGCGACGATCAACCACGTGTTTCCGCGCCTCGAGCGGCCCGTATTGCCGGGATTCAACTGCTTCGTCCATCGGCGGGCCTTCGAGGATATCGGCGGCTTTCCGACCGTCCCAAACGAGGATACGGCGTTCAGTCGACGGCTTGCACGCCGGTATCCGACGGCCTACGCCCCGGACGTGCTGGTCGCGAGTTCAGGCCGACGGATCGCCGAGTCGGGGTTGACGGGAACGCTCTGGCACTACGTTCGGTTGGATGCGCAACGACTGCGGTCCTAGTACTGTCGGACAGAACTACGTGAAGATTGATCGCGAATTCTCGATCAACTTCGTATTGACACCTGTCAGACAGTATAACTTCGCGTTCGTCTTCGCCCGGGTGGCGCGTCAGCGACTGTGTCTCGGGTACGGGCATGGACCCGCCAGGGAACCGCTTTTGGCCGTCCTCGTCGGTCACGGAATCGTGTCCACTGTCCCCCCAGAAGTCGCGGACCTTCTCGAGAGTGAACCGCTCATGGCCCATCTCGGGACCTGTGTCGAGGGACGCCCGCACGTCGCCCCCGTCTGGTATCGGTACGAGGACGATGTCGTTGAACTCGTGACGACGGGCCGAAAGCTGGAGAACATCCGGACGAATCCGCGCGTGTCGCTGTCGGTACAGGCGGACGACGAGGGCCGAACGCGCTGGATGGTGACGCTACTCGGGACGGCAACGGTCATCGAAGACGACGCCGAAACGGCAGCGGCGAGACGGCGAATCAACGAGAAATACGGCGCGAAACCGGACGCCTACGACGAGAACACGCTCGTTCGGGTCGACGTAGGATCGACGACCTACGAGACCTACTGACAGGGCACAGACGGGAATACGGCCCACACCGATCGTGTGGACGGGAGAAGCGCGTCGCGAGAGTGATCCCGACGGACAGCGGTTTGAGGGATGGCTACTCGCCGCGTCGCTCACGACTGCGACCGCACGAACACAGTGTCGACGTTATCAGACGGGTCGGCACCGTCACGGGATCAGCGCGTCCGACGCGGACTGGGAGCGGACACGAGTTGGCGGTGGCGCTCGATCGGTCGGCGATCATCGCGCCCTCTCGAAACAGTTGCACTGCGACCGGACCGTCGGCCGCATCGACATCGGCGGTGAAACACGTCGTCGCACCCGCCGGGACCGTCACCGTCTCGAGCGTCGCCGGATCGGGACCGGATTCCTCGTCGCTCTCGCTCTCGGCGACCCGCTCATCCGATTCGTCACCGACCGCTACCTCGCCGAAGACCACCTCCTGACACGCACTGAACTGCGGATTCGACGCCGTAAACGCGCCGACACCGGGAACGACCGGTTCCTCCCGGAACGCCTCGACGGAGCCGATAATCGCATCGTCGGGGAACTGTTCGAGTTCACGTACGTCGATTATCCGCTCGCCGTCGACCGCGCCGACCGGCTCGATGACGTTTCCGACTTCATCGCCGGCACCGACGAACGTCGCGGTGACGATCACGTCGGCGAACTCGCCGAAGACGCGAATCCGCCGGCAGTCGATGAACTCGATCCGTTCGTCGGGTGGCGACACGGCGCGCCACTCGAGTGAGACCGCGTGCTCGCTATCGTTGGTGATGCAGAAGACCGGCCCGTCTGCGTTCTCGTCGGTATCGCCGCACGCAGGGGTCAGCCGAATCGGCGGTGCACGAGCACAGATAGCGTCTGCAGTATCGGCTTCGCTGGTGGTCTCGTCGCCATCGTCCGCGGTATCGCCGCCGGCAACGATACCTGCGGCAGTTCCCGATACGCCGCCGATCACCGCGGACGTAACGGTGACCCTTCGCAACCACTCTCGTCTGGAAGGTATCTCTTGAGACATTGATTTCTGTGATTTCTTCCCCGGGAGCCGCCCCGAGAACGCGAGTGAATTGCGACGCATCACCTATTGTTATCGACAGGCTGCAGACCGTTCACGAGAGCAAACAGTATCCTGGCGTTCGATTATCATACGCAGCAGTCGATCAATACGCAGAACCCCTCTCGCGCAGTGACAGCGGCATCTATCCACCCACCGCCAATAGTACGGTATCGCTACAGCGCCTCGTCGCGGCGTATGCCGTCACATCGCGGGTCAATGACGGCCTACACCGAGATACCACCGCCGAGAAAATCCGCGAGGACGACTCGGCTACAGTCCCGTCGGAACGTCGAAGTAAGTCGTCTCGAGTTCAGTCTCCCACCCCTCGACCCGCTCCTGGATCGCCCGGACGCCGAACGTCTCGGTCGCGTAGTGGCCCGCCAGCGCGACGTGAATACCCGCCTCCCGCGCTTCGTGGTAGACCTGCTGTTTGCCCTCGCCGGTCACGAGCGCGTCCGCGCCCGCCTCGATGGCTTCGTCCAGCCAGTCGGTGCCGCTGCCGGTGACGATCGCAATCTCGTCGATCTCGTCTGGACCGAACTCGAGCAGTCGGACGGGGTTGTCCTCGGTATCGAGTTCGGTATCGAGTCGGGAGCGCAGCTCCGCGGGCGTGTACGGCTCCGACGCGGTGCCGCGCTGGCCGATGAACTCGGGGCCGAGTTCACCGAACGGGGTTCGATTCTCGAGGTCGAGCGCGTCGGCGACGCCGGCGGCGTTCCCGAGTTCCTGATGGCCGTCGAGCGGGAGGTGCGAGACGTACAGCGCGAGGTCGTGCTCGATCAGCGGAGCGAGTCGATCGTAGGTACGGCCGGTGACGCGGTCGAAGCCGCCCCAGGAGATGCCGTGGTGAACGACCAGCGCGTCCGCGTCGGCCGCGATCGCCCGCTCGAAGGTCTCTTCGACGCCGTCGACGGCGAAGGCGACGTGTTCGACGGTGCCCTCGTCGGGACCGACCTGCAGGCCGTTCGCGCTGGCGTCGAGGTCGGCGTAGTCGGCGGTTCCGAGCGTCTCGTCGAGGCGGTCGACGAACGCCGAGAGTTGCATGCTCATACTCCCGCGTTAGGCCGGCGGCGGCTTGTATCCTTGCGATCGAGCGCGACGCAGTCGGCGGTTGCCGATCGGCGAGTGGCGATCGATAATGGCAGACTGAACTCGGACGAGCGGGTAGCCGGCACCATCAGCGCTCGCCCGGCGTCGATGCGGCATCGACACGAAACGCGCGGAGCGTGTGGCGCTCGAGTTCAGTTTGCTCGCACTCGGCCGGGTGGAGTCCGCGGTCGGTGAAGACCTGGGTCCAGTCGCGGACGTAAAGCGGCACGCCGTCGACGTGGCGGATTTCGCTGGCAGACGAGTCGGCTGGCGGGCGAGATGGTGACTCGTCCTGAGTCGGATACTGCCCTTCGTTCTCCGCTGTCAGGAGGGTCGTGCCGGCCACTCGAGCGAGTTCGTCGAACACCCATTCGTTGTCCGGGTGGACGTGCTGAAGCGTTTCGACCGAGTAGACGACATCGAATCGATCGGCCGAGACGGAGCGAGCCAGGCGCTCGATCGGACAGCAGTAGAACGTTCCCGCGGCGAACAGATCGGGCGAGTGGCGTTGCATCACGTCGAAGGCGGTCTCGTTGATATCGATGCCGAACAGGTTCTCGTAGCCGTGGTCGTGAAGGTGTGCGAGGTGGCGGCCCGAACTACAGCCGAGTTCGAGCACGGTGGCATCGGGGTCGACGAAACGAGCCAGCGTTCGGCGAATCGCCTCGCTCGTGGCGTTCGGACCGTAGTACGCGTAGTATTCGGGTGAATAGGCACCCGAGCGTGATTCCCAGCGGTCGTGGACATCGGTTACATTCATGATTACATCAGCTCGGTACCGCAACGTTCCGCTGCAGTCGCCGCCACACCGCGACGGCGACACGTCGGCTCATCCGCTCGTCTGCTTCCGTTATCCGCTATTCACTCATCCGCTGTCCGCTCGAACAACGCCCGCGAGTAGCCTACCGCCGCCGCGGGTCATATAGCTGTGGTCACAGCCGGCTCGCCACCGCCGGCGCGCCGACCGCGGGACCCCAATTTACTACCAGCGCCTCGTATCACTTCCCATGTCACGGCGAACGATCAGCCACGAGACGGGTGCCATCTACGAGTTCACACCTGAACTCGAGCCGATCGCGACGGTCGAGTCGGGCGCGCAACTGACGGTCGAAACCAGAGATAGCTTGGACGGGGCAGTCCAGTCGGAGTCGGACGTGCTCGAGTCGGTTCCGGCGGAGGTAAACGCCGCGACGGGACCAATCGCGGTCGAGGGGGCCGAACCCGGCGACGTGCTGCGGGTCGATATCGACGACATCCGACTGACGGAGGATCGTGGCCGCGTCATCTCGGTCGACGGCTTCGGGCTACTCGACGGCCACGAGGGAATCGAGGCACCCCGGTCCCGGATCACGCCCGTCGAGAGTGAGAGCGACGGAGACGGAGACGGAAACGGAAACGGAAACGGGGAACGAGCCGAAAGGAGCGACGCGACGCTCTCCATCGCGGGAATCGACGCCGACGTTCCAGTCGAACCGCTCATCGGCACGATCGGCGTCGCGACCGAATCCGAATCGCACACGACGCTCGTCCCGCACGACCACGGCGGCAACCTCGACACGACGGATCTGTGCGCCGGAAACGCGGTCTACTTCCCCGTTTTTCAGGCGGGTGCCATGCTCGCGATGGGCGACTGCAAGGCCGCGATGGCCGACGGCGAGATGTGTGGCACCGGCGCGGAGATCGGAACGGCCATCGACGTGACGGTCACGGTGCTCTCGGACCCCGAAACCGAACTCGAGCGCCCGCTGATCGAAACCCCCGAGGCCTGGAAACCGGTCGCGAGCGCGGACACGCTCGAAGCAGCTTGCGAGATAGCGACTCGGGACGCGATCGAACTGCTGGCCGCGGAACACGAGGTCGACACGACGGACGCCTACCTGTTCGCAAGTCTGGTTGGCGGCCTCGAAATCAGCCAGGTCGTGGACCCGCTGGTCACGGTTCGAAACGCGGTTCCGAAGGCGTATCTCTCCGCGCCGTTCTGAGCCGACGGCCCGTCGTTAGGAAGACTCGGCGGCCGCGCGTTCGTAGATGAACTCGCGCACCAACTTTCCGGCGAGCGAGGCCGCCTGGCCGTCGTCGCGGTCGTTGACTTCGACGACATCGACGCCGGTCGCCTGCGGCGCAACCGAGCGCACCGCGTCGCGCAGTTCGCGCGGCTCGAGTCCGAACGGCTCCGTCGTCCCGGTTCCGGGCGCGTAGCCCGGATCGGCGGCGTCGATGTCGACGCTCAGGTACACGTCCCGATCCTCGAAGCGATCACCGGGGTCCCAGTCGGCCACGTCCTCGGGCGGAACGACGGTCACGTCGGCCGCCTCGGCCCGGTCCCACTCGGCCTCGCTCCCAGCGCGAGCCCCGAGGACGAACAGCTTGTCGACCGAGTCGAGTTCATCGTCGTCGAGCACTCGTCGCATTACGCTCGCGTGCGAGAGCGGATTGCCGTCGTAGTCCTCGCGCAGGTCCAAGTGAGCGTCGAGCGAGACGACGATATCCGGTTCGACGGCGCGGACGCCGGCCAGCGAGACCGTGTGTTCGCCGCCGAGCGTAACCGGGACGGCGTCGTCCCAGGCGATATCGCGCAACACGCCCTCGAGCCACTCGAGGTACTCCGGAACGTCGTCCCACGCGCGAACGTCGCCGTGGTCGACGACGCCGAGGTCGGAAAAGTACTGGTCCGTCCGGTGGTCGTAGTCGTCGAACGGCTCCGCAAAAGTCCGAATGCGCTGGGGTCCGAATCGGGTCCCCGGCTGAAAGGTCGTCGATACGTCCAGGGGCGCACCGACGACCACGAAGTTCGCGTCCGAACGGCCGGTCGCCGCGTCGGTTCCTTCGCGTTCGTCCGTCGCCCCAGGAAACATTAGACGATCTTTCGCTGGTCTTCCATCTCGAGGTATTCGATGTTCTCGTCGGGGGAGGCGTCGACATCCTCGGGCATGCGCATCGTGATGGTCTCGTACGTTTCTAGGTCCATGACCTGCATGTCGTTGCCGTCGACGGAGACGACCTGGCCCTGTTTGCGCTCGATGATCGGAACCCAGATCTTCGCGTCGACCGGCTGGGAGAGCGAGCGCTTTTTGCCGTCGAAGACGCCTTTCGCTTCGATACGGGCCTTGGCGCTGCCGTGTTTGCCCGGTTTCGCCGTCGAGTAGGCGTTGATCTTGCAGGCTGCGTCGTCGATGATTACGTAGCTTCCTTCCTGGAGATCGCGAACTTCTTGCTGCTGTTTCGCCATGTCCCGGGGTAATCAACCGACGGCCATAAACCGTTTGGAATGCCGGCTCGAGTGTGCGATACGTGTCACCAGTGTTCTTAAACTCCAGTATCCGGATGCCTGCCGGAGATCAAATCGGTGAAAGCGGACAGAACGCATGGAGAACATTCAATTCGACCTGCGAGCCAGTTTACGTTCACCAGGGACGCCGGCTCACCACCGAAATCCGGTGGAAGCGACGGGCGGTTCGAGCGGACTCGGCGGCAGGCCGTCCCCGACGGTGGGATCGTTGTACGCACCCGGTGCAACATCGTTTGGCGTCGCCGGGTAGCAAAGCGATGCGAGCAACTGGATGTGGCCGCGGCCGACGCCGAGTTCGAACTGGCCGCCGCCGTACATGCTGATGTCGCGTTCCTCGCAGTAGGCGATCGTCTCGAGTAGCGATTCGACTGACCCGAACCGGGACGGTTTGACGTTCAACCACTCGGGCTCCCAGGGAAGCGCTTCGATATCCGACACGCCGTGAATCGGTGCGTCCCAGGACACACGCTCGCGGACGGTCGCTTCGTCGAACAGCGATTCCGTCTCATCAGTCAGCGCGGGGTCCTCGATGACGGCGTCGGGAAATGACTCGAGGACGAGTTCGTACAGCGTCGGGTCGGCGGGGGCGTCGACGGCGGTGCCCGCGTACTGTCCCTTGAGGTCGAGGATCTGCACTGCGTCGGTGCCGACCGTCTCGCCAACGCGGGTGACGAGTTCTCGATCCCACGTCGTCGTCGGGTCGAGCTTGAACTCGATCTCGGGGACCCGTTCGCGCAGTTGCTCGAGTCGGTCCGTCGTCGGCGGCTCGCCGAGTCGGGTGCTGGTGACGAACCGGACGGGGTCGCGCGACCGATCGAGTTCACTCGCGAGCGTCGTCTCGGCCTGTCGCAACGCGAGGTCGAGGGCCGCGCTCTCGAGGCCCCAGCGGCGGTAGTTTCGAAACACCTCGCGGTCCGGAGCGGTCGGAAACAGGTCGAGATCGACGAGTCGCTGGGAGAACTCCCCGAACGTGAACTCGCCGGTCAGATCCGGGAGTCCGTGCTCGGCGAGGGCGTGGTGGTCGTCGGCCTCGTAGGTCACATCCTCGCCGACGCCGGACTCGCCAGCGCCGGTGAGCGTGAATTCCGTCGTGACGCGGGTGAACTCGCTCGAGGTCTCACTCGAGAGCCGTTCGGTGGTCGCGTCGTCGATCGAGAGCGAGAGATCGGCGAGGTGGTCGAACGCTGTCTGCAGGTCCATAGCGTGTGACTCACCGGCCAGCGAAAAGTACGTTCGCCCGTTTCGTTCCGTCCTGTCCCGTTCTTGCCGTCACTTCTCACGCTGGCGCTGTCGGAGGTTCTGCCTGGTAAACTGCGGTTTTGCCTGAATGGACCGCGACTCGCGGAACGTCCGATAGAGTTGGATCGAAAGAACGAACGCGAAGATCGCCGCGACGACTGCAGCCCACGGGGCCTCGAGGGCATAGAGAACGCCCATCGAGAACAGCGCCATCGTCAACAACATGCCGTAGATCAGCCGTTTTGCGAGTTGATCGAAGACGTTACCCGAATCCTCGACGCCGACGCGAACGTACAGATCGTCCCGGTCGAGTCGATCGAGCGTCCGCTCGAACTTCGGGGCGATTCGAGTCAGCGACTCGCCGCTCCGACGGATCTGACCCGCGGTTTCGGCGGCGTACTTCCGGGCGGTCTCCTCCCGATACCCCTGTTCGGTGAGGTAGTCCGTCGCGGTCTCGATGAAGTCGAAATCCTCATCGAGGGTAACGCAGACGCCCTCGACGACGGTCGCGACTCGCAGGACGAGCGCGAGGTTCTTCGGCAACCGGAACGGAAACACGTAGATCGAGTCCTCGATCTGGCCGACGATCTGGTTGACGCGATACTGTTCGACGTCTTCGCCGCGGGCGTCCTGGATCGCGATCTCCATCACTTCAGCCATCACGCCGCGATCCGCATCGGGCGAGAGCGTGCCGATTTCGATCAGCGCGTCGAGAATGCCGTCGATATCCTGGTTGGCGACGGCGATGTAGAACTCGATGATCTTCTCGCGGACGAAGTCGTCGACCCGACCGGACATGCCGAAGTCGTAGAAGACGATCCGCCCCTCGTCGGTCACCGCGAGGTTACCCGGGTGCGGATCGGCGTGAAAGACGCCGTCGTCCATGATCATCTGCATGTATGCCCACTGGAGGTTCTCCGCGATCGTGCTGCGGTCGATTCCCTTCCGCTCGAGTTCGGCGACGTCGTTGATCTTGGTCCCTGGAATGCGTTCCATCGTCAGCACTCGCGGCCCGGAGTGACTCTCGATGACGGCGGGAATCCGGTAGCGGTCGTCGCCGGCGAAGTTGCCCCGGATCTCCGCGAGCATCTCGGCTTCTCGCTCGTAATCCATCTCCTCGCGGATCGTCTTCGAGAACTCGTCGGCGAGGTTTTCGAGCGAGAAGGCCCGAGATTCGTCGACGAAGAACAGGATAAGCGGCAGCGACCAGCGGATCACGCGTAGGTCGGCTTCGACCAGTTCTTCGATGTCGGGGCGACGGACCTTGACTGCGACCTCGCGAACGTCGTCGTCGTCGCGGGCGGCGACTGTTTCCGAATGCAGTTGTGCTTGATAGACCTGTCCGAGGCTCGCGCCGCTTATCGCCGCCGTGTCGAAGGAGTCGAACTGCTCGTCGATCGGTCCGAGTTCGGCTTCGATGACTGCGCGGGCCTGCTCCCACTCGGCGGGCGGGACCTCGTCTTGCAGTGCGGCGAGTTCGTCGATGTACTCGGGCGGGAGCACGTCGGGGCGGGTCGAGAGCAACTGGCCGAGTTTGATGAACGTTGGCCCGAGCGTCAGGAGCGACTCGAGGAGGACGGACGCCCGATGGCGGCGCGTTTCAGGGGCGACCGATCGGGAGCGACCAAAGAGGAGGAATCGATGACGGTCTCGTGCATACGCGAGGAGCAGGGGCAGGAACTGCCAGGCGACGAGGACGAACCGTTTGTACGCACGGAGGGAGACCAGTCTCGGTCACCTCGAGTTGGTGTCAGTGTTGGTGTCGGCGTCGGTGTCAGTGTTGGTATCGATGTCAGTGTCGGTGTCAGCGTCGATTCCAGTATCGCTTGTCCTATTCGCTGTTGTCCCTGCGTCGCCCTCTGAAGCGATATCTCCGTTCTCATCCCCCGCAGTCTTCGTCTCGATAATATCGATCGTGGTCTCTTCGCTCCCCGGTTCGCTTTTGGGAAGCGTCAACTCCAGGACGCCACGCTCGACGACCGCGTTCGCCTCGACATCGGCCGCACGGACCTCGTCGGGAAGCGGCAGGTCGACATCGAGGAACAGCGAGCGGTTCTCCTCGAGATAGTGATAGTCGTCCGGAACGGCTTTCGCGCGTTGTCCAGTGATCGAGAGACGACCGTCTTCGACCGTCCAGCCGAGCGAATCAGCCGTAATTCCTGGCACGTCAAGAACGAGCAGATACGCTTCGTCGCTCTCGAGCAGATCGAAGAAGACGTCCTCGGTGAGATCCCGCAGGGCGTCGCGGAGCGCTGGCATAGATACAGGTTCGAACGCCGATACGAAAAAGCCCGCGGTAGCGGTCATCGTGCGAGCGGCGTCCGGGGCGACGGCCCAGATCCCGACCAGGATCGAACTCGGCAGAGTCGGAGCCGTGACGACCGCGTCGTCCCCTACGCTTTTGCCGTCCCGCAACCCGCGTTCGAGTATGAACGGAGCCGATCACGATCGCACGACGGCCGGGTTCAAGGTCCGGACCCCGGTCGACGAGGCCCGAGAGACGTTCAAAGAGGCCATCACGGAGCGCCTCGACGGTGACAGACCGTTCACCGGGACGGAACGAGTCCCCCTCGAGACCGCCGACGGCCGAACGCTCGCTGCGGCCATCACGGCCGACCGGAACGTCCCGCACTACGAGCGCGCCGCGATGGACGGCTACGCCGTCCGCGCTGCAGACACCTTCGGTGCCAGCAACCGCTCGCCCGAACTGCTTCGCATCGCTGACGGCGCTGGCGGCGGTGACGATGAAGAGGAAACTCCCGCGAACGCGACCGTCACGCCCGGAACCGCCGCCCGCGTCCACACCGGCAGCGCCCTCCCCGACGGCGCCGACGCCGTCGTGATGATCGAACACGTCGACGAGTTCGACTCGGCGGCCGAACTCGAGGTGACGGACGCCGTCGCCGAGGGAGAAAACGTCGCGCCGGTCGGCGAGGACGTCGACGCGGACCAGCACCTCTGCGACGCGGGCCACCGGCTTCGCCCGTCGGACCTCGGCCTCCTGCGGTCGGTCGGTCGCCGCGAGGTCACCGTGGCACGGCCGCCGACCGTCGGCGTGATCCCGACCGGCGAAGAACTCGTCGAGCGCGATCCGGGACCGGGCGAGGTCATCGAGACGAACGGCCTCACCGTCTCGCGGCTAGTCGACCGATGGGGCGGACGGGCGACCTACCGCGACGTCGTCACCGACGATGCCGACTCGCTGCGGGTCGCGATCGAGCGCGATCTGACGAAGGATATCGTGGTGACGACCGGCGGCTCCTCCGTCGGCGAGCGCGACCTCCTGCCAGAGGTGATCGACGACATCGGCGAGGTCCTCGTTCACGGCGTCGGTCTCAAGCCCGGCCACCCGGTCTGTCTCGGTATCGTCGAGGACACGCCCGTCCTCGCGCTGCCGGGGTATCCCGTCGCCTGTATCGTCAACGCCGTGCAGTTCCTCCGGCCGGCGCTGCGCTGGTTCGAGGGAACGACTCCCGATCCGCACCCGACGACCCAGGCACGACTCGAGCGCAAGATCCCGAGCGAACCCGGAACGCGAACCTTCGCCCGAGTTCAGGTGTCGCGACGCGACGACGACCCGGACGCGGCCGAACCCGCGGTCGTCGCGACGCCGACGCGGGCCAGCGGGTCGGGCGTACTCTCGAGCGTCGCACTCGCGGACGGCTGGGTCGTCGTTCCGGACGGCCGCGAGGGAATTCCGGCGGGCGAGACGGTCGCGGTGGAGAACTGGGAATCGAACCCGTAGGGAGCGCCACGATCGGCAGACTGACCGACGGACCGACGTTTTTACCGTCCGCGCGCGAAGGACCGCTATGAACCGCAAGGAGTTTCGCGATCTCGCCTCGCCGGCCGAGGCGCGCGAGGCGATCGACTCGCTATCGCTCGAGGGCGGCATCGAGCGCGTGCCGCTGACGGACGCCCGCGGCCGAACCCTCGTCGCGCGGCTCGACGCCGAACTCGACGTGCCGGGGTTCGACCGAGCGAGTCTGGACGGCTACGCGCTCACCGCGCGGGACACGTTCGGGGCCGACGAGGCCGATCCCGCCGAACTCGAGGTCGTCGGCTCGGTCCACGCCGGGGAGGAACCCGCGGTCGAACTCGAAGCCGGCCAGGCGGTCGAAATCTCGACCGGCGCGGTGATGCCCGACGGCGCGGACGCGATGGTTCCCGTCGAACGAACGGACACCGTCGACACCGACAGCGACGGCGACAACACGACCGTCCTCGTCCGCACCGCCGTCGCCCCCGGCGACAACGTCATGTTCGCCGGCGCGGACGTCGCCGCCGGCGAGCGCGCGCTCGGCCCCGGCACCCAGATTACGCCGCGGGACATCGGACTCCTCTCCGCGCTGGGTATCGACGAGGTCCCCGTCCGCAGCAAACCCCGCGTCGGCATCGTCTCCACCGGCGACGAACTCGTCCGGCCCGGCGACGAACTCGACAGCGACCGCGGCGAGATCTACGACGTCAACAGCTACACGATCGCCGCCGGCGTCGAGGATGCCGGCGGTGAAGCCGTGCTCTATCCCCACGCCGGCGACGAACAGGACGAAATGGAGCGCGTCCTTCGAGACGCCGCCGCGGAGTGCGATCTCGTGCTCTCCTCCGGCTCGACCAGCGCGAGCGCGGTCGACGTTATCTACCGGGTCATCGAGGAGCAAGGCGAACTCCTCCTTCACGGGGTCAGCGTCAAACCCGGCAAACCGATGCTCGTCGGGCGGTTAGCCGACTCCGCCTACGTCGGTCTCCCCGGCTACCCCGTCTCCGCGATGATGGTCTTTCGAACGTTCGTCGCACCCGCGATCCGCGAAGCCGCGGGAGTTCCCGAGCCGGAATCCGCGACCGTCACCGGCCGAATGGGTCGCGAGGAACGCTACGGGGAGGGTCGGCTTCGCCTGATGCCCGTGGGCCTCGTCCAGCGCGGTCCCGACGCTGAAGACGACCGCGACGCAGCCCCACGTGTGGACGACAGCGACAATGCACCCCTCGTCTATCCCGTCGACAAAGGCAGCGGCGCAACGACCAGCCTCGCCCAGGCCGACGGCGTCGTCGAGGTCGGCCCCGAAACGGACTACCTCGAGGCGGGCGAATCGGTCCGCGTTCGGTTGTTCTCACCCGATGTTCGCCCGCCGACGCTGCTCGGCGTCGGCGAGGACGACCCGACGCTCAACCGTCTCCTCGATCGTCTGGAGAACCCCCGCTACCTCCCGGTCGGCTCCCGCCCCGGCCTCCGACGACTCCGCGACGGCGTTCCGGACGTGGCCGTCATCGCCGGCCCGATCGAGCGCGACACCGACGCAACCGAACTCGGCGGCTGGATCCGCGAGTGGGGACTGGTCGTCAGACCCGGCAACCCCGACGAAATCGAGGGCCTCTCGGATCTGGTCGACCGCGACCTCCGGTTCGTCAACCGCACCAGCGATTCCGGACTTCGGGTCAGTCTCGAACGGGCGCTCGCCGAACTCGCCGACGACCGCGGTGCGGGACAACACGAACTCGCCGACTCGATCAGCGGATACGACATCGGGCTCCGCGCCCACGAGAGCCCCGCCCGGACGGTCGTTGCGGGCGAGGCCGACGCCGCCCTCGGACTGCGCGAGACGGCTGACCACCTCTCGCTCGAGTTCGTCCCGCTCGGCGAGCAGTCGGTGCGAGTGTTTGCGAACCCGGACCGGACGGCGAAGGCGAGCGTTCGTGAACTCGAGACGGCGCTTGCGGAGAACTCGAACGAGGGCACGTAACTGGGTCTGGGTCCGCACGTTCCCGAACGAGACAGTCAGGGCAGCCTGAACAGCGATTTTTAGGGGATGGTGCTGTACATAGCGTGATGTCGACGATAGCCGAGCTTCGGCTTCCAGCCACTGAGACGACCCTCGTGACCGCGTTCGAGCACGCCCCCGAGATCACCGTCGAACTCGAGTCATCGGTCTCGAAGACCCGGCCCTGCCTCTGGGTTGCGGGCGTCGATCGAGAGCGGGCAACGGGTGCGTTCGATGTGGACCCAGCCGTAATCGAGTATGATCTGCTCGTCGAATCGGACTCCAGACTACTGTTCGACGTCGAGTTCGCCGATGGAGCGGGAACCGACCAGTTGTGTGAAGAATTGCTTATCGACGGCGGCTCACTCCTCGAGATGTGGGGCACCGACGGCTGGTGGCAGGCCAGAGTTCGGTTCCACAACCGAGAGACGCTGACGCAGGCCTATGATCGACTCAACGAGATGGGGATCAGTGTCGATCTCCGGCGGATCACCGACGTTGCCGACTCGGAAAGCGGCGAGACGCGACTGACGCCCGAGCAACACGAGGCGCTGGAGGCGGCACTCGAGTACGGATATTTCGAGATTCCGCGGCGGATCTCGATGGAGGAGTTAGCAGATGAACTCGGTATTTCCCATCAGGCGCTCTCCGAGCGGTTCCGCCGCGCGTACGAAACGTTGGTCAACGAGGAGTTACAGCACGTCGAACAATCGTCGTAGTTGTCGTGGGAATTCAGCCGTAGTCGTCATCGCAGTCGTAGTCATAAGCCCACGCGCTGAGCGGCTAGAAGAGTTCGTCGAACGACTCGACGCGGTAGTCACCGAGGACGCATCGACCACGGCGGTCGTGGCCGACCCGTTCGACGTGAATGGCGTCGAGGCCGGCGTTCCAGGCCGCGCCCACGTCGTTTGCGCCGTCGCCCGCGAGCACGCCCAGGTGGCCGTTTTCCCCGACGCCGAGGTCGTCCATCACCCGCTGCACCGGCTGCGGGTCCGGTTTCCAGCCCGTCTGTTCGGTACAGCACAGTCGCGCATCGAACCAGTCCCGAATGCCGACGTTGTCGAGGACGGGTTCACAGAGGAACTCCTGACAGTGCGTGACCAGTCCGACCGGCGCGTCGAGCTCGGCGACGAACGCGGCGTCCTCGTGAAGATAGGTCTGTTCGGCACGGACCAGCGGATCCTCCTCCGCGTGGAAAGCCTCCCAGAACGTCGTCGGATCGACTCCCCACTCGAGGAGCTGTCGGTCGCGAGACCCGGTCAGGCCGCTCCAGAGGATATCCGCTTCCTGATCGCTGAACTCGCGACCGAGACGATCGCCGACCCGGTCGAAGACGCCCCGGGTGTACGACCACTCGACGTCGACGAGTGTGCCGTCGAGATCGAGAAGCCAGAAGTCGTAGTCATCGTCGACGTCGAAGGCGTTGTCATCGGCGTCGAAAGCGGATGCAGATGCGGACGCAGAGGCGGCAGCGGAAGCGGGACTGGAGGCAGCGTCGACTTCGAACTCGTTCTCGTTCTCGTTCTCGGTGACCATCGGGACACAACCGTACGGGAGTGGCGAGTAAATGTGTACCGATTTCCTGAACGACTGCTGACTCGTCGATTCGTCACGGTGGCAGTCGACAGGTCGGAATCCCACAGCGAGATCGGCTATACGTCCTGCACTCTGATACTCGAGCCGAGGTACTTCGAGAGCGTTTCGGAGACCGTCTCAGCGTTGAACGCGTCGAGGTCGGCCGCGATGGCCGATTTCATGGCGTCGAAGTACGCCGTATCGACTTGCAGTTCGCTGAACGAGACCGATTCGACGGGCAGATCGAGCCAGTCTTCGGCGAGCCGTCGGACGTGGGCCTCGTCGGCAACCTCGCCGCGCCAGAGCGTGTCGCGGAAGAAACGCCAGCCATCGGTTCCCGGTTCGGGTGCCCCACGACGGACGGTAACCGTCGTCGTTTCACTGCCGGGTTCGAGCGAGATGGACGGCTGCGCGGGTTCGAGTCGAACGCGAACCGTGAAGACGTACTGGCCGTGCATCGCGTGTAGATAGACGATGGAGCCACTCAACTGTTCAGGCGGCTCATCCAGGTCCGGGCCTGAATCCGGGTTCGGGTTCGGGTTCGGGTTCAGGTACCGGTATCGGTGTCGGTACAGACACAGCTACAGGGACGGAGAGACCAGAACAGAGACCCAGCGACCGCACACGCCCGAGACGAACAGCTTTCGCAGGAGTTCAGGCGTTGCGTTCGGACTCGATCAGTTCCGCCATCTCGATGTCGTCGTCCGTAATACCGCCTTCCTCGTGGGAGGTCAGTCGGATCTCGACCTCGGAGTAGCGGATGACGATCTCCGGATGGTGAAACTGCGATTCGGCGATCTCGCCGACCATCTGCGCGAAATTGACGCCCCGAAGGTAGTCGTCGAACTCGTACGTACGGACGATTTCGTCGCCGTCCTGAGCCCACTCGGCGGGAAGCTGTGCCTCGATTTCCTCGTCTGAAAGGATGTCAGCCATGGTCGCCCGAACGAAGGCCAATCAAATAATGATTGTGCCACGTGGGTTTTCGTGACACGCCGTCGTGATCCACCCCGACACACTGAGGTGTCGACAGCACAACTGAACTCGGTCTCCGAAAACCATTGTAAACCATTGTGGACGTTGCGATTCCGCGATGCCCCGCCCACTCGTTAATCGTCGTCGGTCGCCTCGAACTGCACCGCCGAGCGCGCTTCGGACCTCGCGTTCTCAAACAGCGACGGCACCTCCTCGTCGCCGAAGTCGGGATCGAACAACTGGAGTGCCGTATTGATCGTGCTCCAGTCGTCCTCGGCCGCCGCCTCGCGCAAACTTCTGGTCGGGGGCGCAAGCAACTGGTTGACCAGCGCATCCGCCATCGACTCGATAACCTCGCGCTGTGCCGGCGTCAGCGAATCGTCCTCGAGCTGTGAGATCGCCGTCTCGAGTTCGCGTTCCTTGATTCGCGCTGCGGACTCGTACATCGCGCCGATGACCTCGTCGGCGCGGGCCCGTTTGTACTGGTCGCAGAGCAGATCGAACTCGCGGTCGATCATGGTCTCGACTTCGCGTGCGGCGTCGGCCCGCTTGACGTGCGTTTCCTCGGTGACGGTTTCGAGGTCGTCGAGATCGTAGACGGTGACGGTTTCGAGCGTATCGGTTGCGGGAGCGACGTCGCGGGGCTGACCGAGGTCGACGACGACACGACCGGCATCGGTCGGGGTAGTGGCGTCCCGATCGCCAGCCAGGTGCCGGCGTTCGAGGAGCGGCTCGTCGCTCCCGGTCGCGGTCACGATTACGTCCGCCTGGGTCGCGATGGTACCGAGGGATTCGAGCGGAACGGCGCGCGTTTCGGCGTCGGTCCGGTCGCCGAGTTCGGTAACGAGGTGGTCGGCGTGAGAGACGGTACGGTTTGCGATGATAAGTTCGTCGATGCCGGCGTCCGCGAGGCTTCGGGCGGCGAGTTGGCCCATCTCGCCCGCGCCGACGACGAGGGCGGTCGCGCCGTCGAGCGAGATCGTGGTGGCGGCGAGGCGCGTCGCGGCGGAGCCGAGGGAGACGACGCCCTCGTTGATCGCGGTTTCGGTCCGGGCGCGTTCGCCAACGTGGATGGCCTTCGTCACGGCGGATTCGAGCATCGAGCCGATGCCGCCGGCGACGCGGGCGTCCTCGTAGGCGGTTCGGACCTGGCCGATGATCTGGTCCTCGCCGAGGACGACCGATTCGAGGCCGGCCGCGACCCGGAGCAGATGGCGCAGGCTCTCGTCGTGGTCGGTACGAACGAGCGCCTCGTCGTCGATACCGGAGAAAAGTTCCGCGAGTGCGGCGCGGCCGACGGCGGCGTCGGTGCCGACGACGTAAGCTTCGACCCGGTTGCACGTCGAGAGGACGTATGCCTCCTCGATTCCCTCGACCGAGACGAGGTCGGCGACGGCGTCCTGCTGACTGTCGGGACTGGCCGCTGCAAGGTCGTCGACGCTCCCGCTCCCGTGGGTGACGCGGGCGGCGGTGATGACGCCGGCCGACATCACGAACGATCACCCGCGGATGGCAACTCCTCGCCCAGCACGTCCTCGATCACTTGTCGTGTCTTTGGGTCTCCGTTACGTAAAGCTGTCCAAACGGCCGGAGAATTGACGACATCGGTGACGAGTTCGCGTCGCCGCGCCGGAGCCACGTCGCGAGCCTTGAGTTCGGCCCGCAACTCGCCGCAGAGCGTCGCCATCGCGCCCGCCCCGTCGAGCGTTGCTTCGAGTTCCCGGCGGAGGTACTTGCTGAGCGCCGGCGCGGTTCCGCCGGTCGCGACGGCGACGACGACGGGGTCCTCGCGGACGGTCGCGGGAACGACGACGCTGCCCGGCTCGCGGCCGCCGGCGCGGTCCGCGCGGTTGACGAGAATGCCCCGGTCCCGCGCGGCCGCCACGACGGCGTCGTTGACCGCTTCGTCGTCGGTCGCGGCGACGGTCAGGTCGGGAGCCGCGCGCTCGATCCAGTCCGGCACGTCGTCCGGGTCGGGGGCGGCCCGACACCGCTCCGCCCCGCCGAAATCAGCGTCGCTGAACGCGGGGCTGACGACGATCACGTCGGCTTCCCGAGCGAACCGGCGCGCCTTCCGCGCGCCGACGGGGCCGCCGCCGAAGACGAGCACCGTCGCGTCCGTAAAGTCGTGAAGCAGCGGAATCATCGAGTGCAGTTACTCCGTGCGCGTGTTCGCCGCGGCGCGTTCGTCGAGTCGAATCCCGGTCTTCTTCAGGATCTGCGTCGAGAACAGCGAGTCCCAGTCCTCGTCGGTCACGTCCCAGAACTCGGCCATCGTCTCGCGAACCTGCTCGATACGACGCTGACTCTCGGCCTCGCTGCGGCCGTGGGTCATCGCGAAGAAGTTGTACGGCCAGACGCCGTCGTGGCGCGGGCGTTGGTAGCAGTGGGTGACGAAGGGGAGCGCGGCGATCTCGGGGCCGACTTCGGGGACGAGTTCGTCCGGGACGTTCCAGACGGTCATGCCGTTCTCGGTGTAGCCGAGCGCGTAGTGGTTGGGGACGACGCCGATGCGGCGGATCTTCCCCTCGCGTTCGAACCGCTTCGTCGTCTCGAGGACCCACTCGAGATCCTGCTCGATGGCGGCGGCCACGTCCGCGTACGGCGTGTCGGTGAGCGGGAGGCCATCCTGAATTTCGAGGACGAGGTCGCGTTCGGCGGGCGACAGCGTGGACTCGTCGCGCGGCGAGACGTCGGGACCCAGTTCCGTGAGGTCGATGCCGGCGTCGGTCGGATCGCCCGCGTCGGCCGGCGAAAGCGGACCGTCGACGTAGAACTTCGCCTCGACGCGGAACTCGTGCTGTTTGGGGAGGTTGTACGTCTCCTGTCCGGTTTCGTCCTCGATCGCGGCGAGCACTTCTTCGACGCGCGATTCCTCGGCGACTGAGACGACGAACCAGACGTTCAAGTGCGGGTGCTCGCGCTCGTAGTTGTGCGCGACCTCGCGGTGGTCGTTGACCCGCTCGACGATCTCGTCGAACCGGTCCTCGGGGGCGTGCATCGCGACGAGCGTCGCCGTGCCACCGATCTCCTGGGCGTTGACCAGCGGGCCGAACCGGGAGAGAACGCCGCGGTCGTCCAGGTCGCGAATCGTTTCGAGGAGTTCGGTCGAAGTGATGTCGACCCCGCGTTCGCGCACGGCCGCTGCGGCGGGTTCGAACGGCCGGTCGACGACGGGAAAGCCGCCCTGAAAGGCGTTGACGACGGCCCGTTCGCGGTCCGTGAGGTCGACCTCGGGTGTCATATGATGTACTCACGACTGGCGGTGCATAAGCCAATCGGGGTGATCGAACGACCGCTGGCGTACGTGTTCGGCCGGTTCAGTTATCGCTCTCGTTCCGGTGTCCGCGTCTCGTCCGCACGGTCGGCGGCGTGATTGCGACGCCGACTCGACTCTCGTTCGGTCCCAGCGGCGGTTGCATCCGTGCCGGAAAGGAGTTCATCAACCCGTCGTTCGAACGTCTCGTCATCGATCTCGCCGGCCATGTATCGCTCTCTGAGTGTCGCAACCCGACCGTCGGACGCGTCATCAGATCGTGCACCGTGACCGCCATCGCGTTCGTCCTCACCGCCTCTCAGTGCCAGCACGACCGCGATGGTCGGAACGGTGACGATGGCGAGACCGAGCAGTGCGGCGAGAACGCCGAGCATGGGGCTCCCGAGTTCCATCCCGACGGCGATACCCGCAAACACGATCCCGAGAACCATCGAAAGCCCGGTCAGAACGACCATGAGCCCGAGTACGGAAGCGAGCACCGCCGCCCACGCCGGCAGGTCGCGGAACCTGTCGGGTAGGTCCATACTATTGACATTTGTGACAGGGACGCATATACCTTCGGCTCCGGTCGGTTTCGACGACTCGGCGGAGCGCTGCACGTATCGCCCGTTACGGTGGTGAAAGTGCAGATCACCCGCGTTCGAGTTCAGGTTGAGTTCGGTTGCGGCGTTCGGTATCGGTCGCGCGTCGCGATTGCGGGCCGAGTTGTGCGGTGGCTTAGTCGGATCTGTCGGGGACCGGCGGGGCGACGCGACAGCCGCAGGGGCCGGCGATTGCCTCGGTCGGGCCGATCACGGTGGTCCGCAGGATGGGCGTGTCGCAGCGGGGACAGCGCCGCCGGTCGTCCGAACCGGCGCTGTCGTCTCGGTCGGCACTATTGTCCGAGCCGCTGTCCGTTCCGGCGGTCGACCGATCCGACGCGAACTCGTCGGTCATACCGACTGCCACCCCGTTGCTCTGGCTCTCTCGGAGAATAGCGCCGCTGCTCGCTGTTTGTGACGATGCATCAGGCGTGCGGGATGTTTATATCCCGTGAGAATGTACGCAATCATGGCTTCAGCCGCGATTGGAAGCCACGTCTCGGATGTTCCTGCATCCGGGGCACTTTCGTACCCTGTTATGGCTTCCGTCCTAATTGTTGATCGGTAATGATCTATATCTACCGCTGAGCGGCGGGAAGGATCCCGTTCTGCTCCTCAATTACTGTCTCACGCCGCAGAAGATCGACCGATCGCTTGGAGATACCGATTGTCGATTCCGGCTTCGTCCGTAAACGCACCGCTCAGGCGTTGGCAGATGTGCGCCGATTCGAGTTCGCAGATTGATGCGCGAACGCCGCGCCGGCGAAGCCGATCAACGCCGATTGGATTCCGAATCCGATCGTTTGTCCGGTAACCTGCAACAGAGACAGAGACAGAGGCATTCTCACCCCACCCAGCGCCGTTCCACCGTCGACCACCGACAGGACGACGACGGCGATAACCGGCAGCGCATACCCGATCACGCTACCGAGACCAACGACCAGTGCCAACCGACGAGCGTCCGCACTGAACTCGAGTTCAGCGCCGGCCCGGTAGCTGAGCGCGAAGATGCCGACGACGCCGAGGGCGAAGGTAGCGGCACCGACGACCGAATGGTACAGGATGAGCGTGTGGCTGACCGGCTCGAGTTGCGGGAACCACCACCAAGTGCCGTCGACGATCCGCTGGATTGCGTACGGCGGTGAGAGGTGGAGGAGCGAAACGACGAGACCGAGGATGCAAGAGCCGACGCCGCTCACGTATGAACCCATACGCAACGGTAGGATAGAACGGCACTAAAGTATCTTTGATCCTGATTGTATCGGAAGCTAACTGGAAACGGAGATCGATCCCGTCTACTTGCCTTCGACACCGGTCACGTCGAAGCCCAACGCCTCGATATCTGCGAGGATCGCCTCGTGGTCGGCGCTCGCCTCGTAGTAGATCACGATGTCGAAACTCCCCTCGCGGAGCAGTTGTTGGCACTCCCAGACGAACGCCTCGTCCTCCAGCGTGAGTCCCTGGTGCTGGTTCGAGGAGAAGTCCGTGTCGTCGTTGCCGGAGTAGACGTAGCAGTCCTGCGGATCGTATCCGGAATGCTCGGCGATTATGTCGCCGGCGTCGATCGTCGCCTGCATCATCTGTACGTCCTCGCTGCCGTCGTACTCGGTGTGAACGATCGCGCCGTTGAGTCGAACGTCACCCGGTTCGAGCAGCGCCTTGGTCCGCTGGTACAGATCGTCGTCGATCGCGTTAGCCATTGGCTGACTCGAGAACCTGCGGACAGATAGCCATCACGATTCAGTTGCAGCCCGCTCGATCGATATCGGACAGCCCCTGCAGTCGATCGTGCGTCAGAGCCACGGGCTCTCACTGTCGGAGAATACCACACAAGACACATAATCCTCGATACCGTCTCGTCAATCGATGAAGCGGTGGTTCCGTCAGCACGTCGATGCCGTCTACGAGCGGTTACTTTCCCGTGAAATCGCCGGTGCGCCGACCCACGTCGCGGTGATTCAGGATGGTAACCGGCGGTATGCGCGACAGAACGGCGGAGACGCCCACGACGGCCACCGCGCCGGTGCCGAGACGACCGAACGAGTTCTCGAGTGGTGCCAGGATATCGGCGTCGAAGAACTGACGCTGTATACCTTCTCGACGGAGAATTTCGAACGGGCGGACGAGGAAAACGAGGCGCTGTTCGACCTCCTCTGTGACAAACTGTACGAGTTCGCCGACGCCGACCGCGTCCACGACAACGACGTCTGTATTCGCGTCATCGGCGAAACGGAGATGCTCCCCGACCGGGTCCGAGACGCCGTCGACTACGCCGAGGGAAAAACGCAGGGCTACGACCAATTCGTCCTCAATATTGCGCTCGCCTACGGCGGTCGATCTCGACTGCTCGAAGCGACGCGGGGTGTCGCACACGATGTCGAGGCGGGTGAACTCGATCCCGACGAGATCGATGTCGAGACCATCGAACAGCGGCTGTACGATCAGCCGGTCCGGGACGTCGACCTGATCATTCGCACCGGCGGCGCCGAGCGCACGTCGAATTTCCTCCCCTGGCACGCAAACGGCAACGAGGCGGCCGTCTTTTTCTGTACGCCCTACTGGCCCGAGTTCTCGAAGGCGGACTTCCTGCGCGGGATTCGGACGTACGAACACCGCGCGGAATCCTGGCGTCGCACGCGAGCCCGACGAGCGCTCGCCCTCCTCGGAGCCGTCAGCGAGACGGAACTAACCGAAGCCCAATCGATCGTCAACCGGTTTCGCGACTCACTGCCGACGGGCGAGCGCCCGCACGAGGACGACATCGATGCGACGGCCGTTCGCGAATCGGACGACGCCAGCGGGACAGATGGGGACGGCCTCGATTCGAGTAGTCGCGCGGCTGACTGATCCGGAGACGTTTCGCCCGTCCATCCCCGGAGTTATCGCCGGAGAAGCGATGGATTACCGATGATACGTCAACTAGATAACCAGAAGTATTTTATTAATTAGTATGACAATAGTAGCTGAATGTCGTCTCGCAGTGCTCCCGTCGACGTCCAACGGTTCGTACGATTGACGGACGTGCCACTCGACGAGGCCTATACGCTCCTCGCGAACGTCCGGCTTCGTATCACACTCCACGTCCTCTCAGCGTGTGAAACGCCCGTTTCGGTCGACTGGTTGAGCGAGACGCTCGCCCAGTGGGACGACGACTCCCCCGAATCGATCGAGATCGAACTCGTCCACACTGTCCTGCCGAAACTCGAGGATTTCGGTATTCTCGAGTACGATGCACGCTCGGGTATCGTTCGAATGGATCAACCGGTCGTCGCGTTCGACCATCCACGCGCAGAAAGCCTGCTCGCTCCCGTCGACGAAACCCGTGACTCGACCGCCTCGACGCGGTCTGATTACGCGTACTGACCGCCCGGCGTGCCAAGCCAGCAAGTCGCGGAGAAACAGCCCGACGACTCAACGGCCGAACCGTCGCGACCGATTGCAGTACTCCCGAACCGCTCGCAGGAAGTCCCGCTTGCGAAAGTCCCGCCAATTGATGTCCGTAAAGTACAGCTCAGAGTACACCGACTGCCAGATCATAAAGTCCGAGAGGCGCTCTGCACCCGTTTTGATCACGAGATCCGGCTCCGACGGAAACACCAGATGGTTCTCGACGCGCTCGTCATCGATCGCCTCCGGGTCGAGCGAAGCGTCGTCAACGCGCTCTGCGAGCGTCCGGACCGCGCTCGTGAACTCGTGTTTGCCGCCGAGACCGATTCCGATCTGGATGGAGGCATCCGCCGGTGTCCGGTCGTCGGGGCCGCGGACCGCAACTTCGCGCGGGGCGTCGATCGTTTCGAGTTCACGACGGAGCGCCGGGACGGCCGCGGCGTCGAGGACGCTGACGTAGACGGTCACTCGAGTGGCGTACTCGAAGGCCCACTCGAAGAAGTCGACGAGCGTCTCGTAGGCGCCGCGTTCGAGGAGGTCCCGCTCGGTGATGACGAGTGCGATGTGCTCGGGTGGAGCGGCATCGTACTGGCGAATCCGACGGGCGAGATACCGTTCGTACAGTCCCACACGTTGGCTTCTTCGTGAGATGCCATACAGGTTACGGGACCGGTTGACGGCGGGACTCGTCCCAGATCACAGGTACAGGAACTGTCGCCGGTGAAACACGGGAAGAAGCGTGTTCGGGAACCTTCAAGTAACCGCCACAGAAAGACACCGATATCGTGACATCACCCGTTCGGCGAGCCGGCGTCTTCGCGGCCCTCAGTACGCTCTCGCTCGCCGTACCGCTTGCCGGGCCGGCGATTGCAACGGGCGTCGCGGCTGTCGTTCTGCTCGGTGCATTTCTCGTTACCGACGTTACCGGCCCGGCGTTCGAGGCGCTTGCCTACCCCGGCGACTACGAGGACGGTCGCCTCTACGGACTCATCACATTCGTCCTTTCGGCCGTCGTCCTTGGCCTTCTGGCGGTCGGATCGTCGATGCCGCTTTCTGTCTTCGTCGGGACCGTCGTCCTCGTCGGCTACGGCAACCTCGCCGAGCGACTCGTCCGCGCTCGGACGGCGGCGGGCACAGACGCAGACAGCGATACCGATACCAATACCGACAGCGACACTGACAACGAAATCGCCGCCGTCACCGGATTCTGCCTGGTCGCAACCGCCGCTGCCGTCGCCGGCCAGGCCGCCGTCTACGCCCTGACGAACGTCCCCATCGAGCCCCGACTCCCGACCGTCCTCTTTCTCGCCGCAAGCGGCGCGCTCCTCGCCGCCCTTCTCCGCGACGCCTTCCTGATCTACGACGACCCCGTCGTCATGCTCTCGGTCGGCCTCCTGCTCTGGCTGCTGGCCGAGCTCGGACCCGAACTCGGAGCGATCGAAATCGTCGGCGCACTCGCAGTGACCGTGGCGCTCGGCTACGTCTCCTACGCCCTCGATACCGCCTCCATCGCCGGCATGATCACCGGCATCCTCCTCGGCCTGTTGACGGTCGTTCTCGGCGACTACAACTGGTTCGTCGTCCTCATCGCTTTCTTCGGCATCGGCGGCCTCTCGACCAAGTTCCGCTACACCCGGAAGGAGGAACTCGGCGTCGCCGAGGAGAACAACGGCGCTCGCGGCAGCGGTAACGTCCTCGGCAACGCCGCCGTCGCCATCGCCGCCGTCCTCGGCTACGCCGCGAGTTCAACTGCCCTCCTGTCGATCAGCGCCGAACTCTTTCTCTTTGCCTTCGCCGGCTCCGTCGCAACCGCGATGAGCGACACGCTCTCGAGCGAGGTCGGGAGCGTCTTCGAGACGCCGCGATTGATCACGACGCTCGAGCCCGTCGATCCCGGCACCGACGGCGGCGTCACCTGGCAGGGCGAAGTTGCCGGTCTCCTTGGCGCAGCCATCGTCGCCGGCCTGAGCTACGTCCTCTTTCCCGTCGTCGATCCCATCGGCGCGGTGATCATCGTTGCAGCCGGTGTCGCCGGAATGACAGTGGATAGCCTACTGGGGGCGACCCTCGAAGGGTCGGTCCTCGGCAATCAGGGCGTCAACTTCCTCGCGACGTTAGCCGGTGCGCTCGTCTGTGCGCTGCTCATGATCCCGATCGCCGTGCTCGGGTGACCGCGAGAGATCGAAACCGCATCTCACAACGAGAACGGCAGCCAGAGTGACCCCTCCATCCGGACAGAAGAGTTCCGGACGGAGCAACGTCACCGGCTGCCGCCGCTATTACGAGACGAGCCTCCACAGTGACAGTACTACCAGGATGACGAGGATTCCGAGCGCAGTTACCCGCAGGGCACTCGCTACGTATCGGTGGTCCGTTGGGAGCAGTTCAGCGATCCCGGACATCCCCGTTGCGGCCCCGAGTACAAGCGTCGCGACTGTCCCGCTAGCATGTAGAAGTTCGAAATAGGCGTAGATACTGAAGAACGCGAGTGAACTTCCAAGCGATATGCGAGCCGCTTCCCACCCATTCGGCTCGGAAAACAGTTGCTTGAGTTCCATTACGAAACCTAGATGGGCAATTCTGAAGGCGAAATGATAAGTCTACCGTTCCGCTCCTGTTCTCGTCTGTCGCGATGATGCGTTGCCGCTGTACTGCTTTCCGATCCGTAATCGAGGCGGGAAACGAGAACGAGTACTCACGCCGACAATTGCAACTGCGATTACAACACGGAACCAACGCCAACACGCCGATACGCCACGCGTTTTCTCGCTCGGAATCTACGCCACCCGGTATATATACGCCCGGTCGAGACATCGGGTATGGGATCGAGACGTACATTCGTTCGGCGCGCGACTGCGGCCCTCGGCAGCCTCTCGTTGATCGGTCAGGCCGCCGGCAGCGACCGAACGCAATCGTCCGCACGGACTAGTCCGGCAAATACCGGCGCCAAGGGAACCGCGACACACACCGCCAGTCGGACCGACCGCTCGTCGGCCGGAACGACCCTCACCGCCAGCGCCAACCGCACCGCCCTCCAGGCCGCCCGCATTCCAACCCACCTCAAGCCGCTCATCGCCGAACTCGAACGGCGACTCGACGGCGTCTCACTCACCGATCTCGAGCACGCCACCGGCACTGCGACCGTTGCAGGTGCCACCCCCCTTGCGGGCGCGGCCGTCGTCACCGGCTCGCTCTCCCGACCCGCGCTCCGTGCGGAACTAACCGACCGCGAGTTCACCGCCGTTGCAGAGTCCGGGGACGGCCAGCCGTCCTCTCGGTCCGCCGAACGGTTCGTCGACGACGAGTTCGCCGTCGCGCTCGCGGACGGTGCGGTCGTCCTCGGCTACGACGCGCGGTCGGCGACCGGAACGAGAACGCAGTCACCCGCTCTCACCCACGTCGACGCGGCCCTCGAGAGTGGGGCAGGCGAGTCGTCGCTGTCAGCAACGGCAACGGCGTCCGCGTCGACGACCGCGTCGACGCCGACGGCAGCGACCCTCCCGCGCCGGACGACCGCCCACGAACTCGCAGGGACGCTCTCGGGAGACGTCGTCGGTGCCGGCACGCTCGATGGCCGAACTCGCGCCCTCCTCAAATACGCACTCGACGGGGCGTCAGAAACGGACGCACTGTTCTCCGTTATCGATGCAGCCGAGGCCATCGGAACCGCTGCGACGGTGCATTCGGCCGACCGAACGACGGCAACCTACGGCGTCGTCGCCGATCCGTCACAGCTATCGACCGACACCGTCGCAGCAGCGCTCGAAACGGACCGCGAGGACGCCGCTGCGCTCCGGAACGTCCGCGTCGAACGCGAGCGCGGCAGCCGCCTGTTCCGCGCCACCGCCACCGTCGACACCGAGACGGCCCTGCAGGCTCACGCCGCGACCATCGGTATCGAGCGCTGAACTCGACTGCAACAGCGACAACGGATAGTGACGGATGGAGGATGCGAAGGAACTCTTTCACAGCGCGTTGGGCCGTATATGGCCGGCACGTAATCTCGCCGTCCATCTTCGTCCGATAGAGTGGGATAGAACGTACGCAACCCGGAGAGCCACCACCGAGATCCTACTCCGGCGGTTCGGACGCGACGTCTTCTACCGCGTGAATCTGTACGCTCGTCGGTCGCTTCGTAAACTGCCCCAGCGACCGCGCGATAATCCGCTCGACGCCTCGATCGGCCGCCAGATCGAGCACCTGTTGACTGAGGATCCCATCTAACACGATCGTCGTCGGGACCGACTCCGACTTCGACTCTGGTTCTGACTCGAGTTCAGCGAGTTCGTCTCCCACTGAACTCGCGTCCGTTTCCGCGATGATATCGTTCTCGGCATCGAGAAACCGAACGCGGTCGGTGTCCGAGCGGATGATCGCCGTTGCGTGTTCGTATACCGTTTCGAGCGACTGGTCGTCGGCCGTCGCAGAGTCGGATTGGCGAGCGTGTGCGTTCGGGGCGGGCGGGGACGCCGTGTCGGCGTTGCCGTGTGTTTCGGCATCGTCCTCGGTCGTCGAGGGGTCGGTAGCCGTTGTGGGTTCGGCGAGTGTGTTCTCGGTTGTGTTCTGGGAACCGGCCGCCTTTGCGGACGAGGGAGGTCCAGATGTGTGGGAAGTGCCTTCGGCGGTGGTGTTGGATGCAGTATCAGTACCGCGGGGGGATTTGACGGGAGACTCGCTGTTGAGACCGGGGCCGGTATCAGATCCGGGGGCGGGAGCGGGACTCGTACTGCCGTCGGTTGCGGCGATGGCTTCGCGGGGTTCGTTGAGTCCTGAAACGGTATCATACGGGACCTTGTTCCGGAGGGCGGCGAACAGTTGGTGGTGGTCGAGTTCTTCGACGGAGGTGCCCGAGGGGGCGAAGGCGACGTAGTCGACGTCACCGACCTGTGAGAGTTCTTCGAGGATGAGGTCGCCGCCGCGGTCGCCGTCGAGGAACGCGGTGACGGTGCGGTGGGTCGTGAGGTCGGCGATGGGGTCGGGGACGTTCGTGCCTTCGACGGCGATGGCGTTTTTGACGCCGTACTTGAGCAGGGTAAGGACGTCAGAGCGGCCTTCGACGACGATGATGGCGTCGCTGTCGGTGACGCGTGGACCGGCGGGGAAGCCGTCGTATTCGGTGATGTCTTCGACGCGGACGTGTTGGCGCACCTCGGTGAGGATTTCTTCGGAGGACATGACGGAGTCGTCGAAGCCGGTCCGGAGCAGTTCCTTCGCGCGGTCGACGACTTCCTTGCGTTTGGCTGCCCGTACGTCTTCGATTTCGCTGACGTCGAGGGTTGCCCGGCAGGGGCCGACGCGAGTGATCGTTTCGAGCGAGGCGGCGAGCGTCGCGGTTTCGACTTTGTCCAGACTCGTCGCAATGGTGACGTTACCGTGGGATTGGCCCTGCGTGCTCGTGATTTCAACATCGATACGGCCGACTTTCTGTGATTGACGGAGATCGCGCAGATCGAGTTCGTCGCCGAGCAGGCCTTCGGTCTGCCCGAAGATAGCGCCGACGACGTCGCTGCGCTCGACGACCCCGTCAGCCGTGACGTCCGCGTGAATGAGGTATTTCGAGGTGTCTTCCATGGGAGATCTGCCCCGGTGTGGGGCGCGGTGACGCGAGAGACGCGTGCAGAGACCGGTTTACTGAATAATTGGTTCGTGAGCGGCAAATAGCTGTTGACATGCGAAACTGCTGTTCGGTCGGTTGGGGATCGAACGACGTGTCGGCTATCAGTACATAAAACATACGTAAATTGGCTATTTGTGTGCGGAACCGGCAAAGGGCGATCGTTCCGAGCCGGCCGGTCAGCGGACGGGACGGGGGGAGAACCAGTACCAGTAGGCCGTGACGGCGAGCAAGACGGTGAGCCCGCCGAGGAAAAAGAGTAGTCCCGGCGGCATGTTCGTCAGAAGGGGGTCCGTAACGTCGGTTGCGAATCCCTGCACGTGATCGACGATATCGGTCGCGAAATCGTGAACGTGATCGATGATCCCGTCGTTGCCTCCGGTGTCGCCGTGGGATGCGCCCGGATCGGACGTGTCGGTGCCGGTGGTGTTGTGCGAGTCGTTCGGAGTGGCGTCGGTACCGGTACCGCCGTCGGCCGCGTCGCTCGTTCCGTTCGAACCGGTAGTTCCGTTTGAATGATCGCCGTCGGTTCCTGCAATCTCGACGTCCGTATCATCGGCACCGCTACTGTTCGAATCAGTTCCGGCGCCGGCATCCGCATCACCGCTCGTCGACTCTGCTTGATTTCCACCCCCACTGCCGCTTCCCTGTTCGCCGGTCTCCCGGTCTGACCCCGTCGAATCACCTTGATCCGATGAAGCCGAATCGTCCGAACTCCAAAACGGTGCCGACTGCCCGCCGGTAGACGATGCTCCGGCCCACCGAGCCACGCCGTACTGAACGAGCAGGCTTCCGCCGGCGAGCGCGCCGACTCCGCCAATAAGGCGCGAGAGAGCCGTTTTGAGCCGCGAGCCGGTCGACTCGTCGCTCGTCACGATCAACGGTCCGTCGGTCGTGGCGTAGACGCTCATCTCGTTGCCGCGCGAGGAGTACCAGGTGTCGACAACCTCGACGAGACCGGCGTCCTCTAAGTTCTCGAGGTGGTACCGAACGTTCTGGATCGACGAATCGATCGCTTCGGCGATATCGCTCGGCGTTCCAGGCTCCCCATCGAGACAGGAGTAGATTTGGCGAGCCGTCGTCGAAGACAGCGCGCTGAATACCGCGTCAGCGTCCTCGCCCTCGAGATCGACGATTCGGGGTTGCCCGTCCTGGGCGGGTGTCTCGCTCCGGCGTGGAAACAGACGGGCCATATCGGTCGTATTCTCATTCTCTCGCCGACACATATACCCCTTTTCCTACGTGAAAGAGCGATTTCACCTACGAGAAAACGCAAGAGGGAGCCGACCTACCGTATCGAATACTATATGTCTTCAATACCGGCTGTCGAAGGAAAGTTATTACTCGATGAGGCTGCGACCAGCGGGTATGGGGTCTCTCGAACTCGCCGGCTGGATCGCGGTCGGCATCGTCCTCTGTGCGCTCGCAATTCCGTGGTTCCTGTGGGGGAACAGCACCGTCGTCGCCGGCTTGCCCGTATGGCTCTGGTGGCACGTTGGCTGGATGGGGCTCGCGTCGGTCGTCTTCCGGCAGTTCGCCCGCCGTGCGTGGGGACTCGGTATCGGCATTGAACCGGGACCGGATCCGAGTCCGAGTTCGAATTCGGGACCGGAATCAGAACGGACATCGAAACCAAAACCGGCCGACGCTGAACTCGAATCTGAGCGGCGAGGTGAGCCACCGTGACGCTGCCGGCACAACTCGGGATCGTCGTCGGCTATCTCGTGCTGGCGCTGCTGATCGGACTCAGCGCGTACCGACTGACGGAACGAACCGCGGCAGACTTCTACCTCGCGAGCCGAACGCTCGGAACGGTCGTTCTCCTCTTTACGACCTTTGCCACGCTACTCTCGGCGTTTACGTTCTTCGCCGGCCCGAACATCGCCTACCACGAAGGACCGGAGTGGATACTGGTCATGGGGCTGATGGACGGCATCATCTTCGCCATCCTCTGGTACGCCATCGGCTACAAACAGTGGCTCCTCGGCCAGCAGTACGACTACGTTACGCTGGGCGAGATGCTCGGCGATCGATTCGGCTCCGGGCTTCTTCGGGGCATTATCGCGGCCGTCAGTCTGCTCTGGCTCTTTCCGTACGTCATGCTTCAGCAGGTCGGTGCCGGCACGGCCCTGGAAACGCTGACCGACGGCGCGATACCGTACTGGGCGGGCGCAGGGCTGATCACGGCGTTTATGATCCTCTACGTCGTCCTCGCCGGGATGCGCGGGATCGCCTGGACCGACACCCTGCAGGGCGCGTTCATGCTCGTCGCCACCTGGATCGCGATGCTCTGGCTCCTGACTGTCGTCGGCGGACCGACCAGCGCCACGGCGGCACTCGAAACCGAGGCGGCCGCTCACGTCGCGCTCGGAAGCGACCACTACACGCCCCAATGGATGCTTTCGAGGGCGCTCGTGATCGGCTTCGGCGTCGCCATGTTCCCGCAGGTCAACCAGCGCTTTTTCGCCGCCGGCTCGCGGACCGTTCTGAAGCGATCGTTCGCGCTCTGGCCGATTCTCTGCGTGCTCCTGTTCGTCCCCTCGTTCATGATCGGCGCGTGGGCGCACGGTCTCGACGTGACGGTTCCGGCCGACGGAAACGTCTTCCCTATCGTCCTCACCGAGTTCACCCCAGGTTGGTTCGCCGCGCTGGTCATCGCCGGCGCGATGGCCGCGATGATGTCGTCCTCGGACTCGATGTTGCTGTCCGGCTCGTCGTACTTCACGCGGGATCTCTACCGCCCGCTCGCCGAGTTCAGCTCGCGCGACGTATCAGACCGGCGCGAAGATCTGCTCGCCCGTATCGGCGTCGTCGTCTTCGCGACGGCGGCGTTCCTCGTCAGCCTCGTGAACCCGGCAACGTTGTTCGAACTCGGCGATGCGGCCTTTAGCGGATTCGCCCAGCTCGCACTGCCGGTACTGGCCGCGCTCTACTGGCGGCGGACGACGCGAGCGGGGATCGGAGCCGGAATCCTCCTCAGTCAGGCGTTCTATCTGTTGAGTCACTTTGCGACGGTCGTTCCCGGCACGTACGCGGGATGGTCGGCCGGGGTCGTCGGCATGGCACTCGGACTGGCCGCGACCGTCGCGGTGTCGCTGGTGACGACGCCGGCGGCGGCCGAACGACGCGCGCTGTACTTCGATAGGAACGAGACCGGCGCGGAGTGACGAGAGCGACACACCGAAAGGACCCACCGCCGTATCCACGGGCGATGCCAACCGATCTCCCTGCAGCCCTTGCCGAAACCTGGCGACCGCTCGGCACTCGAACCGGACAAACCACCGTCCTGGTGGCGTCGATCACCGCCGAGACGACGCTGTACGAGCCGGCCGAGACGACGCCCGCCGCCTCGCTCGGTCCGAGCGACGTCCCGCTCCGATCGCTGTTCGCCGTTGATCTGTCGATTTCCCCGTCGCTGTCGACCGTCGGCATCGCGCCCGACGCTGCGCTCTCGAAAGCCGCGCCGAAGGCGAAAGCACAGTTCGCTGAAACCCTCAGGGATGAGGGACTGACGATCGAGGGCACCCGAGAGACGCTCGAGTTCGAGGGCCCGAACGGGAAGGCGGGCCGCTGGTACGTCCTCGACGTAGCCTATCCGATCCCCGCCTCGGCGAGCGATCGAGGCGACCGAAAGGGCGGTGACGGGGGCGAAACCAAAACCGAAACCAAAACCGAGTCCGGGAGCACGGACAACGCGACGGACGGCACCGGGCTCGCACACCTCGACGCCGAAGCCAACGTCGCCGTCTGGCCGACCGAAACGAGCTACGGCGTCGCCGGCGGCATCCTTCCGCTCGAATCGATCACCGTCGCAAGCGGGACCATCGAAACCGCTCCCGAACGGGACCGCGAGACGATTTCCGAACTCGTTCGGACCGTCGAGTTCAGCCGGGACGAAGACGAGGAAGAACACACCGACGACTAGTCAATGTGGATAGCCCTGTCGTACTAGGTGGTTCCGTCGCACCAGTGTGGTCCCGCCGGACACCAATACTGTTAGGGGCGAACCCACCCAAGTCGGGTCCATGCAAACGCACATCGTCCCGGTCGGCTTCGACTACGACCGGCTGATCGCCCCGCTCGTCCGCGATCAGATCGACGTCGACAGCGTCATCCTTCTCGAGGGAGCCGTCGGCAGCGAGGCCAACGTCGAGTACTCCCGGCACCTCTCGGAGAAACTCGAAACCGACTTTCGGAGCCTTCTGGGGGCCGAAACCGAACGGTTCGTGCTCGAAGACGTCTACGACTACGACGAAGCCTTCGAGCAGGCTTACAACCGCATCACCGCCGAACTCGACCGCGGCAACGAGGTCTGGGTCAACGTCGCCGCGATGCCCCGGACCGTGAGCTTCGCCTTCGCGACCGCCGCGAACTCGCTGATGGTCGAACGGGAGGACGACCGCGAGCAGATCCACACCTACTACACCGCCCCCGAGAAGTACCTCGAAACCGAACTCGCCGAGGAACTGCGCGAACAGATCGACCTCCTCGAAGCGATCGATGCCGACAGCGACGCCACCGACCTCGATGCAGAACGGCTTACAACCCGTCTCGAAAGCGCCCGTGACCTCCTTGACGAGTTCGACGAACGCGGCACGACGATCGGCGCGAAGGAGATCGGCGGCAGCCACATCGTCGAACTTCCCGTCACCTCCTTCTCGAACGTCAAACCGTTCGAGGAACTGATCCTCTACAAACTCGGCGAAGACGGCGAGTTCGACTCCGTCTCCGAACTCGCGGAGTCGCTGGCCCGCGAGTTAAACGAGGAGTACACCGATAGCTTCCGCTCGAAGGTCATCTACAACGTCGACCGACTCGGGCCGGGCGGCAAGGAGTACATCGAGCGCGAGGAACACGGGAAGTCCTACCGAACGCGCCTCTCCCGGATCGGCGAACTGTGGGTGCGGGCACACTCGGGGAACTCGGAGGCCCAGTGACCGCCGGATCGGTGTTCCTCGAGGACCAGTGACGGGCACGGTATCGACGACGGCAATCAGGCGGCAATCGGGCCGCTACGACGCGAAACACCTAACACCGATCCGATGGAATAACACTGTATGACCGATTCCGTCGCGGTCGTGCCCGTGGCCAGTCAGTCTGACGGCCCGCGCGAGACGGTGTTCGTAGGGGCCCCGTAGCCCCCTATCCCCACCCTGTTTCGACGGATGTATTGTCGGCGACCAGCATTCACCGAGCAACGACCGGTATCAGCAATGGATCACAGTCACTGCTACATCGCACTGACGACGTATCGACGACGCCCGATTCGGGCGGTGAGAGCATGAGTATGGACGCACAAACGGACGAAGACCCCGAACCATCGCTTGAGGGCGGCTACGACCCCGAAACGGTCGAGTCGCGCTGGCAGGACCGCTGGGTCGACGAGGAGATTTACGCCTACGAGAGCGACCCCAAACGCGATCCGAACACCGTCTACGCCATCGACACGCCGCCGCCGACGGTCTCGGGCAGTCTGCACATGGGCCACCTCTACGGCTCCACCCTGCAGGACTTCGCCGCCCGGTTCCAGCGGATGGCGGACGGCGACGTGCTGTTTCCGTTCGGCTACGACGACAACGGGATCGCGAGCGAGCGCCTGACCGAGAAAGAACTCGACATCCGCCACCAGGACTACGAGCGCCGCGAGTTCCAGGAACTCTGCCGCGAGGTCTGTACGGAGTACGAGGCCGAGTTCACCGAGAAGATGCAAAACCTCGGCACCTCGATCGACTGGTCGAACACGTACAAGACGATCGAGCCGCGGGTTCAGCGGATCTCCCAGTTGTCCTTCCTCGATCTCTACGAGAAGGGCCGGGAGTACCGAAAGAAGGCCCCTGCGATCTGGTGTCCGGAGTGCGAGACGGCGATTTCCCAGGTCGAGATGGAAGACGACGAGCGGCATTCGCACTTCAACGACATCGCGTTCGACGTCGTCGGTGACGGTGCGGACCGCGACGAGTTCATCATCTCCACGACGCGACCCGAACTCATCCCGGCCTGCGTCGCCGTCTTCGTCCACCCGGACGACGAGGACAATCAGGATCTCGTCGGCGAGACGGCTCGCGTGCCGATCTTCGGCCACGAGGTGCCGATCATCGCGGACGACCGCGTCGACATGGAGAAGGGAAGCGGCGTCGTCATGTGCTGTACCTTCGGCGACCAGAACGACATCGAGTGGTACCAGGCCCACGACCTGCCGCTTCGCGTCGCCATCGACGAGTCGGCGACGATGACCGACCTGGCGGGCGACTACGAGGGCCTCTCGACGGAAGAAGCGCGCGAGGCCATCGTCGAGGACTTAGACGACGACGGGTACCTGCGCGACCGCTGGGAGATCACGCACGCCGTCGGCGTCCACGAGCGCTGTGACACGCCCGTCGAGTTCCGCGTCTCCAAGCAGTGGTACGTCGAGATTCTGGACCACAAGGAGGAGTACCTGGAGGCCGGCCGGGAGATGGACTGGTACCCCGAGAAGATGTTCACCCGCTACAAGCACTGGATCGAGGGCTTGGAGTGGGACTGGCTCATCTCGCGCCAACGCGACTCGGGGATTCCGTTCCCGGTCTGGTACTGCGCCGAGTGCGACCACGAGATCATGGCCGCAAAGGAAGATCTCCCGGTCGACCCGCTTTCCGACGAGCCGCCGGTCGACGCCTGTCCCGAATGCGGCCACGACGAGTTCAGCGCTGAGGAGGACGTTTTCGACACGTGGGCGACGTCCTCGCTGACGCCGCTCATCAATGCCGGCTGGGACTGGGACGCCGACGCGGAGGCGTTCACGATGGACAAGCCGGAACTCTACCCGTTCGATCTGCGCCCCCAGGGTCACGACATCATCTCGTTCTGGCTGTTCCACACCGTCGTCAAGTGCTACGAGCACACCGGCGAGGTGCCCTTCGACGCAACGATGATCCACGGCCACGTGCTGGACGAGAACCGCGAGAAGATGTCCAAATCCAAAGGGAACATCGTCGCCCCCGACGAGGTCCTCGCGGAGTATCCGGTGGACGCCGTGCGCTTCTGGACGGCGAGCGCCGCCGTCGGCGACGACTTCCCGTACCAGGAGAAAGACCTGCGCGCCGGCGAGAAACTCCTTCGCAAGCTCTGGAACGCCTCGAAACTCGTCGACACGCTCGCGCCCGCCGAACCTGGCGAACCCGAGGAGCCAGCTGAACTCGAGCCGATCGACCGCTGGCTGCTCGCCGAACTGGACGACGCGGTCGACGAACTCACCGCGCAGTTCGAGGACTACGAGTTCGCCAAGGCGCGCGACCGCCTGCGCACGTTCTTCTGGAACACCTTCTGCGACGACTACCTCGAAATCGCGAAGGGCCGCGAGGACAATCCCTCGACGCAGTACGCGCTGCGGACCGCACACCGAACCTTCCTCGAACTCTGGGCCCCGTTCCTGCCGCACGTGACGGAGGAGATCTGGCAGGCGGTGTACGCGGACGGTGACGCTGCTCTCGACGACACGAGCATCCACACTCGCGACTGGCCCAGCCCGCAGGGCTACGAGGCCGACCTCGAAGCCGGCGAGACCGCACTCGAAGTCATCGGCGCGCTCCGACGCTACAAGAGCGAGCACCAGTTGCCGCTGAACGCCGACCTCGAATCGGTCTCCGTCTACGGCCCGATCGAGGGCTTCGAGGACGCCATCCAGAACGTGATGCACGTGCAGGACCTCGCGGTCCTCGAGACCGAACCGGAGGTCACCACCGAAGTCGCTTCGATCGATCTCGACTACTCGACGCTCGGACCGAAGTTCGGCTCCAAAGTCGGCGACATCGACGCCGGCATCGAAAGCGGCGAGTACGAGATCGACCGCGACGCCGACGTGCTCCGCGTCGCCGGCGAAGAACTCGACGACGAGTTATTCGAGGTCGAACTCGAACGCACCTACTCCGGCGAAGGGGACATGATCGAGACCGAGTCGGCGGTCGTCATCGTCGACTAATCGACGGCGACGAACTCGCTGGCCTCGCTTCGCTTCGAGTTCAGCAACGGAACCGGCGGGAAATTTCCGATGCTGGTGCTGACCGGAACCGGACGAAACCGGCGGTCAAATCGTTCTTTTAGTTATCCGTATCCTCTTGAAGACGGGTTGCGTTCGCGACGACGTTCGAACTCGAGGCCGAGTAGTTGACACTGACGCCGACGGACGCGATCGCGGACACCGAACTCGATGACGAGGGCGACGGCGATACCGACACCCTTATCACCACCTCGACGCGCGGCGATCCCAACGACGAGTATCAGCGACTGTGCGAGTTCGAACTCGAGGTCGTCGACGAACCGGACGGCGGGACGGAGCCACGGCGGCTGATCACGGAGCAACTGCTCCGGCACAGCCAACTCTGGGATGCGGTCGCACTCGCAGCCGAGCGCGACGTATCCACCGTTCGTATCGAGGAATACAACGGCACGCATCCGGCGTTCGGGCACGACAGCGACGGTCTCTACGAGTTCCGGGGTCAGTACTACCGCGTTCGGACAGCTGAACTCGAGTAGTCGGACGATGAACTCGTTTTCCAGAACTCGTTTCCGAGAAGGTGTGGCCGCCGTCCGTTACGGTCGCGTCGTGCTCTCGACGCCGCCAGCCGGTTCCGTTTCTGCCTCGGACGCCGCTTGAGTCGCCCGCTCCCGGTCGAGTTCGCGTTCGCAGTGCTTGATGCGCGTCGCCAGCGCGAGAAAGAGAGCGAGGAGGGTGAACGTGACTTCGCCGCCGGCGACGACGCCGAGGGCGTCGGCTCCGAGGAACATGGGGGTATCACGCGCCACGGGGATGATCGTGTGATGGAGGTCGCCGGCGACCGGGACGAAGTAGTCGACGAGGAGGTTGCTCGCGTACCAGACGAGTGCGACGGCGACGGCTCGAACGGGGAAGTCGGTGATGCGGTGGAGGACGAACGCCTGGACGACCATCGCGAGGTGGCTCCAGAACAGGAACTGGTACATGAGCGGATCGAGGGAGGCGTAGGCGTCGGCGAACGCGAGCAGCGTGTACGGCGTCCAGAGGCCGAGGATCACGTTCCCGAAGAACGCGAGTGCGGTCAGCCACGGGAGTTCGTGGCCGAGTTTCCAGGCGGCGATCGCGAGCGCAATGAGCAGGGTCGCCATTGGACTGTCGGGAACCCACGGCCACAGTGCCGGTGGCGTTCCGGCGAACTGGCCGGAGTAGTACCAAAACCCGAAGGCCGTTCCGGCGAGATTGATCGCCACGACGAGCCACGCGAGGCGGAGTCCCAGATTTTCGATCGATCGCGGAACAGGGGCGAGATACCGCGGCAATCGATCGCGATCGCGGGTCGACGGCCTGGTCGACGGAGTCATCGGTTTCGTCCAGTTCGACGGACGGAGTCCGCAAAACAGTAGCGATTAGGTGCGAGTGGAGTTTCAAACACTGAACGGTATTCAATATAACCCGATAATGATGGACGCGAGTCGATCTATTTCGGACCACGGTAAACGAGTTGTAACAGAGACGTATCCGCAACAGACACGCGTAAGTGCGATGGGTGAAAACGCCACACTATGACCGAGACCACCGATCTCGAGGAACTGCGACGCGGGACCGACCTCGTCAAGCGCGGCTTCGCACAGATGCAAAAGGGCGGCGTCATCATGGACGTCGTCAACCCCGAACAGGCCCGTATTGCCGAGGACGCTGGTGCAGTCGCCGTCATGGCGCTGGAAGCTGTCCCCGCAGATATCCGCAAGCGCGGCGGCGTCGCTCGCATGGCGGACCCCGCCGATGTCGCGGAGATCGTCGAGGAAGTTTCCATCCCGGTGATGGGCAAGGCCCGCATCGGGCACACGAAGGAAGCCCAGATCCTGGAGGCCGTCGGCGTCGATATGATCGACGAGAGCGAGGTTCTTACGCCCGCCGACGACGCCTACCACATCGACAAGCGCGACTTTACGGCACCCTTCGTCTGCGGCGCGCGCAACCTCGGCGAGGCACTGCGCCGAATCAACGAGGGTGCGGCGATGATCCGTACCAAGGGCGAAGCCGGCACCGGCGACGTCAACCAGGCCGTCCACCACCAGCGGACGATCAAGGGCGCGATCCGCGAGTTAGAGGGCATGACTCACGAGGAGCGCGAGGCCTACGCGCGCGAGATCGAAGCACCCGCCGAGTTGGTCCACGAAACCGCGGAGATGGGTCGTCTCCCGGTCGTCAACTTCGCCGCCGGCGGGATCGCGACGCCCGCAGACGCGGCGCTCATGATGCACCACGAGTGCGACGGTATCTTCGTGGGCAGCGGCATCTTCGGCGCGGAGAATCCACCCGTGATGGGCGAGGCCATCGTCCAGGCGACGAACAACTGGGACGACCCCGAAACGCTCGTGGAGATTTCGAAGAACCTCGGAAAAGGGATGAAGGGCGACGCGAACGCCGATCTGCCAGAAGAGGAGAAGTTGCAGGGACGGGGCGTCTAAGACGAGTTCACCGTCAAGTTAGTACCGAACCAGCCATCGACCTGGGGGTCTCGGTACAGACGGCCCCGCCAGTCGACTACTGTTCATTACGATCTGCCGTTCGAGCAATCGAATGCGCTGTTCGAGTTCCTCGAGCCAAGTAACCTTCCGCCCGAGAGAGGTGCCGAAAAACGACGCGAACAGCGAGCCGAAGAGCGACCGAGTTCTGTCACCAATTCGCTCGCCTGCGTCCGGCGAGCGTCAGTCCCAAGAATCCGAGATACGTCACCAGCGCGCCCGCCATCGCCGAGAGGACGGGCGAGGGTGCGACCGTCGCCCCGCCGACGATCGCGAGGAGTGCAAGGCCGACCGCCGTGACCTGCACGGCCGGCCGCTCCCAGTACTCGCGGACGAGGGCGGGATCTCGAGCGGCGATGAACTCGAACGCGATCGTTCCACACCCGCCACCGGCGGCAGAACGCAGCGACACCGACACATCGACGATCGCGAAGGTGAGGCCGACGGCGGCGAGAACGAGTACCGCGAGAGCCGCGTCGATTCGTGTCCCCATTCGTGCTTGCTCGCGGCGAGACGACCGTACTCACTCCCGATACAGCTGTGCGCCCGCACCGACGCGCGTTTGGTAGGCGCGACTCTCGATTCCTGCGGCCTCGAAGGCGTCGAGCATCGCCGAGGCGACTTGCCCTCGCTGGTCGTCGTGGCGACAAACGGCGAGCACGCCAGGCCCGGCACCGCTGACTGTGACGCCCGTGGCACCTGCATCGAGAGCGGCTTCTCGAACGGCCTCGTAGCCGTCGATGAGCGCGCTGCGTTCGGGCGTGACGATTTCGTCCGTCATGCCCTGTCCGACGAGTTCGGGATCGTTCCGGGCCATGCCGACGGCGAGCGTGGCGGCACAGCTGACGGTGTCAACGATGTCGGAAAGCGGTGCCTGGTCGGGAACGACGTCACGCGCATCGCGCGTCGAGACGGTCGTTTCGGGAAGACAGACGACGAGCGGCAGGGAAGCGTCCACCTGTGTGACGTTACTGCCGGTATCGGTATTGGAAACGATGGTAAAGCCGCCGAGAAGCGACGGTGCGACGTTGTCGGCGTGGGCCTCGCCCGAGACGAGCGCTTCGCCCTCCGCGGCGATCGGCACGAGTTCGTCGCGCGAGTAGCCGCGGTCGTAGAGTTCGTTGAGTGCGACGGCTGCGCCGGCCGCGCTCGCAGCCGAGGAGCCGAGACCGGACGACGGGCGGATGCCCTTGTCGATCTCGATACGAGCGGGGGCGTCGAGTGCGTCCGCGACGGCCCCGACGGTGTTCTTTTCCGGGTCCTCCGGAATGAACTCGCTTCCGGTGCCGGTCACGGTGATCGTCGTTTCCGGCGCGCGTTCGACGCGAACGATGTCGGCGGGTGCGCCGAGCGCGATACCGAAGACATCGAAGCCGCTGCCGAGATTTGCGCTCGTCGCCGGAGCCCGCACGGTGAGCATGCCGTCCCATTTCCAGACTGCAGGCAAAAAGGTAGCGGACCGGACCGAACGCGATGGCGGGCCGATTCCAGTTTCAGTTCCAGTTCCAGTTCCAGTTCCAGTTTCAGTTATAGTGCCGGTTCCGATTGTGGTTCGGTTCCGGTTTTGGTTTCAGTGCCGGTAACGATGGAGGTGCCGATGACGGACAATCAGTGCTGGTCTCGAGACACTGACTGTCGACGGTGATCGTCAGGCGTCATCGGCTGCGTCGTCGTCCGCTGCGTTGCCGAACGTGAACACGTCGTCGTCGGTCTCCGTTTCGTCGGTCGACTCCGTCTCTGTGTCCGCGGACTCGTCGCCCTCACGATCCGCTTCGACTGATCCAAGCGGATCGATACTCTCGGTGTCGTCTTCGTCGAACGTGGCAGCCTCGTCGACCGTATCGTCACCGACGGCATCGTCAGCGGCCACATCGTCGCCACCCACACCGAGTTCGGAATCGGTTTCGGCCGCCCCGTCGGCGTCGGTTTCGAACGCCAGCGGGTCCGGCGTCGCGTCTCCCGCGTCGGCCTCGTCACTCGCGGCTGCCGAGTCGAGAGCCGTCGGGTCGGCTGGCGTTTCCGGGCCTCCATCGCGGTCGGTTGCAGGGTCGACGGCGAGCGGATCGGCCGACTCGTCGACCGCCGACTCGTCGAACACCGGTCCGTCGAACGCCGACTGCTCGACGGTGTGCTCGCTGAACTCGTCGGCGTCGGAACCGGACTCGCGCCCGGTTGCGACATCGGCAGTATCGACGGGTCCGTCATCGTCAGTCTCGGCTTGAAGTGCAGCCGCGGATTCCGGTTCTGGCTCGGGTTCGTCTTCGACGGTGATGCTGTCGGTGGGGGTGTCGTCCGTGGTGTCGGTATCGGTGTCGGTGTCGACGGCACCGTCAAACGTCGGCTCATCGAACTCGAGTCCCGTTTCGGTCTCCTCGATCGTCACGTCCAGATCGAGTGCAGCCTGCTCGACGTCGGTCTCGAACCGATCGAGGGCGGCGGAGAGCTGGGCGGACTGCTCGGAGAGGTTCGAGGCGGAGTTCGTGACTTCCGTCAGCGCCGTCGTCTGTTCCTCGGCGGCCGCGGCGACGTTTTCGGCCTCCGAGGTCGTCTCCTCGGAGACGGTTGCCGCGTCGTCGACCATCGCAACGACCTCCTGGGTCGAGGCCGCCTGTTGTTCGGTCGCCGCGGAGATTTCCTGCACGCCGATATTCGTCTCCTGGGCGAGATCGGTAATTTCTTCGAGCGCATCGACGGCCGCCGTGACGCGCTCGCTCGCGGCGTCGATGTTCGAACTCGTCCCCTCGACCTCGGCGGCGGACTGTTCGGTGCGCTTGCGGATCGCTTCGAGGCGGTCTTCGGCTTCGTCGGCCGCCTCCGCAACGTCCTCGGAGAGCGCCTTGACTTCCGTGGCGACGACGGAGAAGCCCTCTTCGTCCTCGCTGGTGACCGTGCGGGAGGCCTCGATGTTCGCGTTCAGCGCCAGCATGTTCGTCTGGCGGGCGATTTCGGATATCGTGGTGATCAGGTCGTCGATCTGCTGGACTTCGTCTTCGAGGCGCTGTATTTCCTCGACAGCACCGCCGGCCTCGGACTCGATATCGTCCATCGCGGCGATCGCTTCCTGTGCGGCTTCCTGGCCTTCCTGGCCGGTTTCGACCGTCCGTTCGGCGATGTCTGCGACCTGGTTCGAGGAGGCTGCGATCTCCTCGGTCGTCGTCGAGAGGGCACTCATCTCCTGGTTGACCGACTGCAGCGACTCGTTCTGCTGTTCTGCCCCCTCGGAGATTTCCTGAATCGATTCCGAAACCTGTTGGGAGGCCGATCGGACCTCCTCGCTCGAGGCGGTCACCTGCTCGGAGGCCGTCGCAACGTCGGTCGCGAACTGGTTCAGTCCGGCCACCGTCTGCTCGATTTCCTCGAGCATGACGTTGAAGTCGGTCGCAATGTCGGCCATCGCCTCGTTCTCGCTGTCGGCGTCCATCCTGGCGGTCAGGTCGCCGTCGGCGGCCGCCTCCATCACGTCGCTGTACTCGTCCGCCTGCCGTTCGAGGTGCGTGTTGATCTCCGCGATCCGCTCGCGCTCGAGTTCAGCTTCTTCGCGGGCCGTCTCCGCCTCCTCGATCTGTTCGCGCAATGCGCCACGCATCGAGTCGAACCCGTCGTAGAGGCGGCCGATATTGTCGATACGCTTGGTCTCGAGGTCGACGTCGAGATCGCCGTCTTCCATCTGTCCGGCTTTGTTCGTGAGCCGATCGATCGAAACGGCCGTATTCCGGCCCAGCACCGCACCGACCATTCCGACCATCAACACGCCGATGAAGGTCGCGATGTATCCCCACTCGCTGATCGTGCTGACGAAGCCGTAGGCCTGGTCGGTCGGCTCGTGTGTGAGGACGACCCAGTCGGTGCCGTAGACCCGTGCCGAACTGGCAACGTACTCCTCGCTATCGAACTCGTACGTGTCGAGGACGCCGGCGGCCTCGCCGGAGACCTCCCGCGTACTTGCACCCTCCGTCAGTGCCGAATCGATCAGGTCGGTGTTGCCGTCGTAGGGCTGGCCGAGCGTCTCGTAGTCCCCGCCGTAGTCGGCGTTGTCGAGGATGATTTCGTTGTTGGATCCAGTATCGACGACGACGGTTGCGACCTGGTCGTCGTCCTGGAATTGGTTGCCGTACGCTTCGAGTTCAGCCGTGTAGACGAGCGCCCGGTCGTCCGCGTTGGGAACGGAGAGGACGTAGGTGATGACCGACGACTCCTCGCCGAGTTCACCCTCGAGAACCTGCGGGCTGGAAACCCAGGGGACCTGGGCCGTTGCCTGGTCGTAGGCGTCGTCCGAGACGGTTTCGAGTCCGGTTGCGGATTGGCCCCGGAGTTCGTCCTCGGTGCTCGCGAGGACCGTCTCGTCGGCGGTGTCGACGTAGCTGATCGAGAAGGTGTCGACGTCGAGGTGTTCCTCCCAATCGAGGAGGCGCTGTTCGATCGCGTCGGCGTCGTCGCTGGCGACGACATCGGAGTGGGCGAACGTCGCGATCGTCTGTTCGTTCTGTTCGTTCCACATCTGCAGTCCCTGTGCTTCTTGGCCGGCGAACGCGGTCTGATCGGACTGGGTGCGCTGTTCTACCTCGTTGGTGATGCCAGCGGTCGCACCGATTCCGATCAGGCCGATCGACAGTCCGATCACCAGCAACGCGATCCCGAATTTGACCGCGTACCGGCGTCGAATTGCCGACGGCACTACACGTCGAATATCCATCGATAGTCAACGCGTGCGGTGGTCGGTACATAAAAGGTGATCCACAGTTATCAGCACCGATAATCGAACGGGGGGTGTTGCCCGCTCGTCTGGCAGCAGCCTGGTATGTGCGAACGTGACTCGTGTCGAGCGTCACGGTGAGGGTTCGTGTCGGGATAGTTTCCAAACGAGCTTTTGAGTGATAGTTGATAAAACGGGGTGGCAGTGTAGATGCGCTCCAGTCCCGCTCTCGCGTAAACCTCTCCGGAACCGTTAAGAAACATAGGTCGAAAGAACAGTCCAGTATGACGGACTTTGATCGGGAACGGACGACCCCGACCGCTGCTGGGAAGCAGTCCCAGCACAGTCTTCGGCGGCGTCAACTTCTCGCGACGGCGGCCGGCACGGCCGCGCTCTCCACGGCAGGGTGTACGGACACGTACGAAACTATCGTCGGCAGTGAAACCGAGGACGGAGAGACGGTGACGATCGGCGTCCTCGCTCCCGAACCAGAAAGCGACTTCAACGGTCGCGCGATCGCTCGCTCGGCCCGGGTCGCCCGCGATCTCCTCAACGAAACGGGCGGTATCAACGGTCGCACGGTCGAACTGGCGGTCGGGAACACGAGCGGCAGCCCGCTCGAGGCCCGCCGGGAATACCAGCGGCTCGTTCTCGAGGAGGACGTGGCCGTCACGATCGGCGTCTCGACGAGCGAAGTCCTCGAGGCGATCATCGACGATATCGCGGAACAGGAGACGCTTCACATCACCGCCGGTGCCGCAACCTCCAGCGTGAGCGAACTCGTCCGCGAGGACTACGAGCAGTACAAGTACCACTTCCGCGCCGGGCCGGTCAACGACTACGACCTCGGGCAGGCCCAGATCGACTTCCTCGGCGACATGGCACCCGACCTGGGCTGGGACTCGATCGCGCTGCTGGCCGAGGATTACGAGTGGAACCGCGGCGCGTGGGAAACCTTCCAGGACGAACAGTCGGGAATCGATCTCGAGATCGTCATGGAAGAACGGTACCCGCCGGCAACCGACGACTTCTCGGACATCTACGAGGCCGCCGAAGACGAGGGTGCCGACGCCGTGTTCATCTCGACCGCCCACACCGGTACCGACGCCGTCGTCGACTGGACGGCCCAGGAACCTGAACTCGAGTTCGGCGGGATCCACGTGCCGATGCAGTTACCGACCTACTACGACGCGGTCGACGGCGCCTGTCGGTTCGCGGTCGGACAGAGCAGCGCGCCGCTCGGTGCGGAGGTAACGGCGGAAACGCCGACCTTCGAGGACGCGTATCAGGACGCCTACGGAGAATCCTCGCCGGTCTACACCGGCTACTTCGCCTACGACGCGGTCGCGCTGTTCGCCGAGGCGGCCACGCAGGCGGAAACGGTCGATTCCGCCGACCTCGTGCCGGTGCTCGAGGACATCGAGTTCACCGGCAGCGCCGGGCAGATCGAGTTCTACGGCCGGGATCACGAGTTCCCGCACGACCTCGCGTACAACCGGGGCGACACGCTGTACTTCCAGTGGCAGGAAGACGATGCGGGGAACGGCACCCAAGAAGTCATCTGGCCGGACGAGCACGCGACGGCGGAGTACGTCACACCGGAGTGGCTTTGAGGACTGGAAGCGAGCTGCAGCGGGTTCGGAGAGCCGACTCTGATAGCGGGTCGAGGCGGGTTCGGTCAGGTCGGCGCAACGGCTCGTAGTACGACGGGCGAGTATCGGTCGCTGCCGCGGATGTAATGGAAGTCAAGTGGAAGCCGGTTGGCGTTGGCGGCATCGATGGTGTCAACGGCATCGGCGAGAGCGCAGCGGCGGTTGTAGCGCCAGCGCGAGGTGATCGACCGGCCCGGCGCTCAGTTCTCGCTGTCGCCGCCGCTCTCGTTTTCGTTCTCGGGCGCGTTCGTCCCGGCGTCATCGCGGACGCCGACCGCCTGCGAAACGTCGACGTCAGCGGGTTCGTCCCGCCCGCCGACGACGGTCTCACCCGACTCGGTTTCGACGTAGACGTCGTCCGCAAAGCCGCCCTCCGCGTGGGGATGGACGGGATCGTCGAGTTTCTCGGGCGTCGACGGGGCCTCGGTCAGTCCCGCCGGCGGCGCGAACTGGCCGAGCGGCTCGTCGATCGTAATGTCCCAGCGCTCGAAGAACTCGCGGTAGCGGTCGTAGTGGGCGTCGAGTTCGTCAGTGGGGAATTCCATCATTTCGGTCCAGCCGTGGTTGTAGAAGTCGAACGCGGCCTGGATGTGGGTGATTTCGCGGGCTTCGGCCTCGGAGTAGCCGTCCTTGAGCGCCCGCAGGTAGGTGTCGATCGTGGCCTCGAAGAGGTCGTCGAGGTGGTCCTCGCGCTCGTCGGCGTGGGCGGGGTCTGCTTTGTCGAGGAAAACGCCCGTGTGGAGACGGACGAGTCCGGCGGTGGCGACGGATCGAACGACGGGCGTCTGGAGCGCCGTTCGGGAGGCGAAGTGGCGCGCGTTCTGGCGGAGTTTCATAGCGGATAGTACGGTGGCGTCCCTAAAGAGCGGTTCGGGACGGTGTTGGTCACGCGGTTCGGGTGTCGGTTCAGCACCGGACTGGTATTACCAATGTTCACAAGCATCGGGCTGAAACTGACAATTGTTGCAATCTTCAGGGTCGAACGGGAAAATGAACGAGATAGCAATCCACTTTAACCCGCATTACGAACGGTCGAGATATGACAGACTACGTCATCATCGGGGACGGTATCTCGGGCAGTTCGGCTGCCGAGACCCTCCGGGAAGAAGACCCGGAGTCATCGATCACCGTCATCACCGATGAGGGGGAGTCGCTGTACAATCGCATTCTCATCAAGGAACACGCGAAGGGCAAGCTTCCCGAAGCACCGATCTCGATTCACGACGAAGAGTGGTACGAAGAGCGTGACATCGACCTCTCGCTCAACACGCACGTGACGACGGTCGATCCGGACGAGAAGATCGTCCACACCCACGAGGGAGAGGACATCACCTACGATAAGCTGCTTATCGCGACCGGCGGAACGCCGACCCAGCTGCCGGTCGACGACAGCGATGCCGAGGGCGTCCACCACTTCTGGACGTTCCAGGACGCCCGTCGCATCCGCGAGAGCGCGGAAGCCGCGGAGAACGGCGTCATCGTCGGTGCTGGACTCCTCGGTATCGACTTCGCCGCCGTCTGTGGCGCACAGGGCGTCGAGGGCAAGTACCTCATGCGCGGCGACCGCTGGTGGCGCTACGCGCTCTCCGGGGACGGCGCGGAGATCATGCACGAGGGCATGCGCGAGAAGGGCGTCGAACCGGTCTTCGACAGCGGCGTCGACCACTTCGAGACCGACGCGGACGGACAGGTCACGGCCGCCGTCGACCCGAACGGCGAGCGATACGAGTGTGACTTCGCCGGCGTCGCGATCGGGCTGACGTTCAACACCGAGTTCCTCCGCGGGGTCGGCCTCGAGATGAACAACGGCATCGTCGTCGACGAGTTCATGCAGACGAACGTCGACGATATCTACGCGGCGGGAGACATTACCCGCTTCTACGACGTGCTGCTCGACGAAGAGGCCCAGAACGGGTCCTGGGGATCGGCGAAGGAACAGGGTCGCGTCGCGGCGGTCAATATGGCTGCAGACGACGAGGACGAAGTGTTCGAGTGGGTTTCGTCGTACTCGATTACGCACTTTGACTTCCCGTTCCTTTCCTTCGGTCATCCGACGCTCGGTGACGAACACGTCGAACGCCGGTACAGCGACACCGAGTGGCGACGCATCGCGATCAAGGACGGCAAGATCGTCGGCGGTGTGCTCATCGGCGACCTCTCGCCGCAGCGGACGCTCAAGCAGTTGATGCGCGAACAGCGCGACATCGGCGAGCAGGCGGAGGTCCTTCTCGAGCCGTCCGTCGAAATCGACGACCTCGCGCCTGCACAGAGCCAAGAGCAGTAAGGCTCCTTCGCAGTTTGGCGTCGATACCGATCTCAGTCCGTTATCGAACGATCGTCACTGGAACCGGTGCTCGACGAACGACCTGTTCCGCGACACTTCCCAGTAGCGCCCGCGAGACCCCCGTCCGGCCGTGACTGCCGATGACGATCCGATCGACGGCGTGTTCGCGAGCGTAGTCGACAATCGTGCGGGCCGGTCGTCCCTCGACCAGTTCGGTCGCCACCGACTGCTCGGCCGCCGCGGCGCGGTCGTGAGCCGCCTCGAATAGGCCCGTCGCTCGCTCTCGGCGTTGCTCGAGCAGCGGTCCGGCACCCAGATGCGCGAACTCGCCGTAGCTGCTTTCCGAGAGGGAGATGGTGTGAAGAACGGTAATCTCGTCGTCCGGGTGCTCCCTGAGGGCGTACTCGAGCGCGGCCCAGCCCGGCTCGGAGTCGTCGAGCGCGACGAGCAGGTGCATGGGTGTTTCTACGGCACCTGGCTACTTGAATGACACTTGTTACCACACGTTCTGCGAGTCGGGAGTGCAAGGACACGATTCCGGAGAGCGTGCTGGTTCTGTCCACCTATCCGATCCTTGCAAGGCCAACGCTCGAAACAAACTGTGTCGCTGCGGTACGACGTGTGAGACACTCACAATGAGCACGAAATCACCCTCCGAGGCGGACGTGCTTCGGCCGATCCGGCAAACATCGACCGTATACTACGTTCTCGTTGCTATTGCTGGGTTGGCGTTCGGGCTCTTTCTCCTCGGGTGGGGCTATCAGCTCACGGAGGGGATGGTCGTCACCGGGCTGGGTGACTGGGGGACCGGCGGCGGCGTCACGTGGGGAATCTACATCGGCGCGTTCATCTGGTGGGTCGGGATCGCCCACGGTGGCATCATCCTCTCCGCTGCAGTCCGACTGCTCGGCATGGACCGCTACATGCCGGTCGCCCGTCTGGCCGAACTGCTCACCATCGGTGCGCTCTCCGCCGCCGCGTTCTACATCGTCGTCCACCTCGGCCGACCGGATCGGATGGTCACGAGCATCGCCGGCCACTACCACATCACCGTCCACGCATCACCGCTGGTGTGGGACGTGACCGTCATCACGGCCTACTTCGTCCTGACGGCGACGTATCTCGCACTGACGCTCCGGTACGACATCAGCCGGCTGCAGTCCGATCTGCCGGACCGCTTCAATCCGATCTACAACATGCTGACGATCGGTTACACCGAACGCGAGGACGAGGTCGTCCAGCGAATGGTCTGGTGGATCGCACTGGCCATCATCATCATGGCACCACTGCTGCTCCACGGCGGCGTGATCCCGTGGCTGTTCGCCGTGCTCCCGACCCTGCCGCGCTGGTTCGGCGGCGTTCAGGGACCGCAGTTTCTCACCATCGCCCTGACCTCCGCGATCAGCGGCGTTATTCTCCTCGCCAGCGCCTTCCGTCGCGCATACGACTGGGACCACATCATCACCGACGACATCTTCCGCGGACTCACGCTCTGGCTCGGCTTCTTCAGCCTCCTGTTCCTGTGGCTCCAACTACAGCAGATACTCACCGGCACCTTCGCCCCGCCGACCGACCTGGGTCACGTCTGGGCAGCGTCCCTCGGTAGCCCCATCTACCTCACCTCGATGACGCTCGTTAGTCTCACCCTCGCGTACATCTTCGCACAGACGATTCGCCCCGCGCTGTTTACCCGACGGCGCGCCGCCATCGCCGCGGTTGCAATCCTCCTCGGGACGATCCTCGAGAAGGTCCTGTTCGTCGTCGAAGGCCTGGAGTACCCCGCGTTCGAAATCTACGCCGCAACACCTGGCCACTACATTCCCAGCCTGATCGAGTTCGCCTCGCTCACCGGGACGATCGGCATGGTCTCGCTGTTCTTCCTCCTCGTCGCCAAGGTCATCCCCGTGCTCGAACTCCACGCTATCGACCACCTCCGTCTCGAACGCGGCGAAGACGACGAGCACCGAGAGTCCGGCACCGGCCCACCGACGCGCGACTGACCGAGTTCCCCTCCCGTATCGCCGTCGCGCCGTCCTGCGCTCGCCCGCGATCCCGTTCCGTGCACCGAAACTCGATCATCCAGCAGGCTCCGTGCACCGAAACTTGATTACCCAGTAGGCGGATCGTCGCCCATGGTCGACAAGACAGCCGTTCGACGCGGGTACGACGAACTCGCGGAGACGTACGCCGCGGAACGAGCGGCGAACGAGGACGGACGCGAACGCGACGTGCTCGCGACCTTTCTGCGCTCGATGGAGACCCCGGGACGGGTGCTCGACGCCGGCTGCGGGCAAGGAACGCCCGTTCTCCGCGACCTCGACGGGGACGGACCTCGAACCAGCGACGGAAACGGGGACGGGAACGCGAACGAAGACGGAAACGGAGACGGAAACACCGACGAAAACGGAACCCGCGAGGCAATCGGCATCGACGTCTCGCGCACCCAACTCGAACTCGCCGCGGAAAACGCGCCGACGGCAGCCCTCTCGCAGGGCGATATGACGCGCCTCCCCCTTCGTGATGACTGCTGTGACGCCGTCACCGCGCTCCACTCGCTGATCCACGTGCCGCTCGCAGACCACCGGGCGGTCATCGACGAGTTCAGTCGCGTCCTGCGCCCGGGCGGTCGCGTGCTCGTCTCGGAGGGGGCGAGCGAGTGGACCGGGACGAATCCCGACTGGCTCGACAGCGGTGTCGAGATGCAGTGGCACATCGCCGGCATCGAGGCGACGCGAGAGCAGTTACGGGCGGCCGGCTTTAGGATTACCGACGAGTGGGGGACGACGGAGTCGTTCGCCGACCAGGACGAGCACTGGCGGTATCTGGCCGCTGAACTCGACGCCAAAAGAGCGACGTCCGGGCTGCCGACAACGCGTCACTCGGAGTAGCCTTCCTGCAGGAAGGTCCCCTCCGTCTCGTACATCGACACCAGTTCTGCGATGAGTTCTTCGGGGGACTGGCCCGGCTCACGGTGTTCGTCGAGTCGGTCCTTGAGATCGTCGCTGATTTCGAGTGTGTGGCTCATTGTAGCGTTGATCTGGTGATCTGCTCTATCGAGCCGAGGCTCCGATTCTGCGTTTCGGCTCGAACCGCGCTCGCGACGGTCAGCGTGGAAAGGGCACCGCAGTAGCGTCCACGGGTGCCAGCAGTATATACTCCGGGGACGCCATTGCCACGCCGTGCGAGCCAGCAGGAGACGGCCGGAGCGTTATCCGCGATATCGACCTATCGGTTCGTATGACAGCACCACTGACCGAAGACGACGTCGGCAAGACGGTCGTCGATGCGGAAGGGAAAGAACTCGGGATCGTTGCGAAAGTCGACGGGAATCGCGCCGCCGTCGATCCCAATCCGTCGATCGCAGAACACCTGCTCGCCTCCCTCGGCTGGGAGGGCAAAGACGAAGAGGACTACACCGTCACGGAGGAAATGCTCGCGTCGGTCGGCGACGACGTCGTGCTCCGAGGCGACCTCTAACCGTTCTCGTCCGGCCGCTCGTCACCGCCGGTGACGCCGTTTCCGTCCGCCGGCTCGCCACTCGAACTCGCAGCCGCGGCCTCGTACACCGTCTGCCGATCCTCGAAGTATACCGGTGCGTCGCGGTCGGCCTCGAAGTGGATGACCCGTTCCAGCGCTTCCTGCCCGTCCGTTACGTCCGACTGGAGTTCGGCCCCGAGTTCAGTGTAGTCGGCCGCGAGTTGCTGGAAGGCTGCCATTCGCGTCTGCTTCGCCTCGACGAGAAACTGTTTTTCCTCGACATCGTTCTCGAGCGCTTCGATCTCCTCGAGATCGGTATCGGTTGCGTTCGGACCCGCGGCTCCGGTAGCGCCCGTCGGCGACGGTGTCTTCGTCCCGTTGACGCCCGACGACTTCGCCTCGAGTCGCGACCGGATCTCGGCCATGTCCGCGTCGATGTCGTCGAGCAGGTCGTCGGCCTCCTCGCGCATGGTCTCGACGTGACCGCTGAGCAGCCCCGCCTGCGTCCGACAGTACTCGACGAACTCGTCGACCGACAGTGTCGGCTCGCTCCCGCTGTCGTCGCTCATGCATGACTGTTCGGGCTACCGACCGAAGATACTTTGGTCGGACCGAGCCACCGCATGGAGTGGCGCTAATAGTTACCAATGACCACGTCATTTGGCTTTCAGACCCGTTAAGTTGCTTCGGCTACTGACACAACTACGATGAATCGAGCACCGGTACTGCGACCACCGTTCTCCCGTCGTCCGACGAGTGCAGACCGATGAGCAAGGAGACAATCGAAGTACGCGGGGCGGAAGAGCACAACCTGAAGGATCTCGACGTGACGATCCCCCGCGAGGAGTTCACCGTCGTCACCGGCCTCTCGGGATCGGGCAAGTCCTCGCTGGCGTTCGAGACCGTCTACGCCGAGGGCCAGCGCCGGTACATCGAGAGTCTCTCGGCCTACGCCAGGAACTTCCTGGGGCAGATGGACAAGCCACAGGTCGAGACCGTCGAGGGGCTCTCGCCGGCGATTTCGATCGATCAGAAGAACGCCGCGAACAACCCGCGCTCGACGGTGGGGACCGTCACGGAACTCCACGACTACCTTCGCCTGCTGTACGCCCGCGTCGGCACGCCACACTGTCCCGAGTGCGGCCGCGAGGTCGGCGAGCAGTCGGCCCAGAACATGGTCGAACGCATCCTCGAACTCCCCGAGGGGACGAAGGCCAAACTCGCCGCGCCCGTCGTCCGCGACCAGAAGGGGGCCTTCGAGGACCTCTTTGATGAACTCGTCTCGGAGGGCTACGCTCGCGTCGAGGTCGACGGCGAGGAACACGATTTGACGCTCGATACGCCCGACCTGGACGAGAACTTCGATCACACCGTCGACGTGATCGTCGACCGCGTGACGGTCTCGACCGAGGATCGCCCGCGGATCGTCGACAGCGTCGAGACGGCGCTGGACGAAGCCGAGGGCGTGCTGAAGGTCATCCTTCCCGACGCGCCCGAGGAAGTTGCGGCTGAACTCGGCGAGGAGGCTCGTCGGACGGGCGCGCTGGGCGAGGAAGTCGAGGAAGACGACCGCTTCGTCGTCGAGTTCTCGAAGGATCTGGCCTGCACCCACTGCGGGATCGACGTGCCGGAGATCGAGACGCGTTCCTTTTCCTTTAACTCGCCCCACGGAGCCTGTCCCGAGTGTGAGGGTCTGGGCGAGACGAAGGAGGTCGACGAGGACCTGGTCGTCCAGGATCCCTCGAAGCCGGTCAAGCACGTCTTCGAGGCCTGGAGCTACAACCGGTCGTACTACCAAACTCGTCTCGATTCCGTCGCCGAGCACTTCGACGTGTCGCTGACGACGCCGTTCGAGGACCTCGACGAGGACGTACAACGGCAGTTCCTCTACGGTACCGATCGCGAAGTCGTCTTCAAGCGCAGCACGAAAAACGGTACTCGGCGCAAACAAAAGCGCTTCGAGGGCGTTATTCCGAACCTCGAACGGCGGTACATCGAGACCGATTCGGACTCGACCCGCGAGCACATCGAGGACTACATGTCGGTCACGGAGTGTCCAGCCTGCGACGGAACGCGGCTGAAGCCCGCCTCCAGAGCAGTGCTGGTCGACGACGCGGCCATCACCGAGATCAACGCGATGAGCATCGGCGACGCGCTCGCGCACTTCGAGTCGATGGAAGCCGACCTCACCGAGCGCGAGCGGGTCATCGCCGAGGAGATCCTAAAGGAGATCCGCGCCCGCCTCGGCTTCATGGTCGAAGTCGGCCTCGAGTACCTCACCCTCGATCGGGAGGCCTCGACGCTCTCGGGCGGCGAGAGCCAGCGCATCCGCCTGGCGACCCAGATCGGTTCCGGTCTCGTCGGCGTCCTCTACGTGCTCGACGAGCCCTCGATCGGGCTCCACCAGCGGGATAACGACCGGCTGCTCGATACCCTAGAAGAGCTTCGCGACCTGGGCAACACCCTGCTCGTCGTCGAGCACGACGAGGAGACGATGCGCCGCGCGGACAACGTCATCGACATGGGGCCCGGCCCCGGCAAGCGCGGCGGCGAGGTCGTCGTCAACGGCTCCGTCGAGGACGTCAAAGCCTGCGACGAGTCGATCACCGGCGACTACCTCTCCGGCCGCCGGCAGATTCCGGTCCCGGAGCAGCGACGCGATCCCGACGGGGCGCTGACGATACTCGGCGCGCGCCAGCACAACCTCTCGAACCTGGACGTGGACATCCCGCTCGGAAACTTTACGGCGATCACCGGCGTCTCGGGCTCCGGTAAGTCCACGCTCATGCACGACGTGCTCTACAAGGGCCTCGCCCGCGAGATGAACGACAACACGAGCGTCATTCCCGGCGATCACGACGAACTCGAGGGACTCGACCAGATCGAAACCGTCCGGCTGATCGACCAGTCGCCGATCGGTCGTACCCCCCGCTCGAACCCCGCCACGTACACCGGCGTCTTCGACTACATCCGAGACCTGTTCGCCCAGACCAAACTGGCGAAACAGCGCGGCTACGAGAAGGGACGCTTCTCCTTCAACGTCAAAGAGGGACGCTGCGAGGAGTGTGGCGGACAGGGTACCGTGAAGATCGAGATGAACTTCCTTTCGGACGTCTACGTCCCCTGTGAGGAATGCGGCGGCGAGCGCTACAACGACGCCACCCTCGATGTCACCTACAAAGGCAAGACCATCTCCGACGTGCTCGATATGAGCGTCGAGGAAGCCTACGAGTTCTTCGAATCCTCGAGCCAGATCCGCCGCCGGCTCAAATTGCTGCAGGACGTCGGACTCGATTACATGAAACTCGGCCAGCCCTCGACGACGCTCTCGGGCGGCGAGGCCCAGCGGATCAAGCTCGCAGAAGAACTCGGCAAGAAAGATTCCGGCGAGACGCTGTACCTGCTCGACGAGCCGACGACCGGCCTGCACTCGGCCGACGAGCGCAAACTCGTCGACGTGCTCCACCGGCTGACCGACAACGGCAACACCGTCGTCGTCATCGAACACGAACTCGACCTCGTGAAAAACGCCGACCACATCATCGACCTCGGTCCCGAGGGCGGCGAAAACGGCGGCAACGTCGTCGCCACGGGCACCCCCGAGGACGTGGCCCGACTCGATGACTCCCACACCGGGCGCTACCTGCGGGACCTGTTGCCCGACGTTGAACTCGACGGACCGCGCGGCGAGCGCGTCGAACCGGTTTCGGCACCGATGGACGACGACTGATACCCCGCGCTACGCCGTCTCACACACCGCCGCAAATCCGAACGATTACCGAGGTCGACTACAAAGACGGACAACGAACGTCGAATGTCGATACTCACGACGAACTCGCTTCGGCGGCGACTCGGTGTGTGCGGAGGAGTGACGCTTGCGGTCGTCGCCGGACTGTTCGCACTCGGCGGGCCGACGACGACGATCGATCTGTTTCTGATCGGGTGGCTCGCGTTCGGCGGCCTCGCGCTGCTCGTCGTCGGCGTCCGCGATCGTATCGCGCTCGGCGTTACGACGGTTGGCTGGCCGCGAATCGCTGCAGTCGGGCTGGCCGTCCTGTCGGTCGCAGCGAGTTCAGTCGGCTTCCTGCAACTGCTGACCGCGCCGGGCGGGTGGGGGATACTGACAGCCTGTCTTGCCCTCGGAACCTCGCTGATTCTCGCGTTCGGAGCGCTCGAGTGCGGGTTGGGCGGGGTGCAACTCGACGAGGAACTGTTTACTGTCGAGTAACCGGCCGTGCATGCGAACGCACCGCGACTCGTTTGAGGATCGAACGCCTACTACAGAGTATGCGTATCGCTATCGCCCTTCGGGATCGACTCCTCGTCTGTACGGCTGACGCTGCAGCGCAGTCGTCGTCACAGTCCTCGTTCTCGTCCTCGTCCTCGTCGGACACAGCCACCACGTCGGAGACGACGAGCACGGTGGAGACGGCGGCGGAAACGACCGCCGACTGGACGACGACCACCCGGCTCTCCGGTCACAAACTCCGGTGCGTTGCGGTCTCCCCCGACGCGCCCGAACGATTGTTCGTCGGCACGTTCGAACATGGTCTCTTTCGAAGCACCGACGGCGGCGAGACGTTCGATCGACTCGAAACCGGCGACGTGTTCGCGAGCGAAGCCGTCATGTCGCTCGCGATCAGCCCGCACGACCCGGCCGTGCTTTACGCCGGCACCGAACCCAGCCGCGTCTACCGGAGCACGGACGGCGGCGACTCCTGGACTGAACTCGGCGGGCTGACCGACCTGCCCTCGGAATCGGAGTGGTACTTCCCGCCGCGGCCCCACACGCACCACGTCCGCTGGCTCGAGGTCGATCCGTTCGACCCGGATCGACTCTACGTCGGCATCGAGGCGGGCGCGTTCGTCTACAGTACCGACGGCGGCGAGACGTGGCACGAGCGGCCCGACGGCTCGCGGCTGGACAATCACAGCCTGGCGACGCATCCCGATCGGGAAGGACGACTCTACGCCGCAGCCGGCGATGGCTACGCCGAAAGCGACGACGGCGGCGAACACTGGGAGAATCCGCAGGACGGTCTCGGCCACCGCTACTGTTGGAGCGTCGTCCCGAACCCCGCCGATCCGGACCAGGTGCTGCTCTCGAGCGCGAGCGGGGCGTCAACGGCTCACACCGCCAGCCGCGCCGAGTCGTACGTCTACCGCCGCACAGCGGGTGCGTCGTGGGAGCGTCTCGACGACAACGGATTGCCGACCGGCGAGGGCGTCGTCCGGACCGTCTTCGCGACGACAGGCGACGACACCGTCTACGGCGTGAACAATCGAGGGCTGTTGGTCACCGCTGACTTCGGGGACCGATGGGAACGGGTCGACATCGAGTGGCCCGATGAACTCGAGATGCAGACGCCGCGAGGAATCGCCGTCGTCTCGGCGTAACGCGATACGCCGTCACCGTCACACCCGAGCAATACGACGATCACGACGGCGTAAACCGGCGCGACGACGGCAGTGCTCAGGACGGTTCCGAGAGTTGGGACACTTGCGAGGAGTTCCGCCGCGAGTAGCAGCAGTCACTGGTCGCTTCGAAATCCTTTTAGGCGCTACACGGGGATAGTAGGGTAACTGAGTGATATCATGGACGTCGACATCATCTCCGAATCGGAGAACCCCATGTTGCACCGGACGGACGTGACGTTCGAACTGACCCACGAGGACGCAACCCCGGAGCGCCTCCAGGTTCGTGACAGCCTCGCGGCGAAACTGAACAAGGACGCCGACGAGGTCGTCATCCGCAAACTCGAAACCAAGTTCGGGATGCGAAAGACCGTCGGCGAGGCAAAGGTCTACGACACCGCAGACCACGCCCGCGACGTCGAACAGGACCACATGCTCGAGCGCAACAAGATCGGCGTCGAGGAAGAGGCTGAAGCAGACGCTGATCCGGAGGAAGCATAAATGGCGCGCTACGAACTCTACGGCGACGACGGCAGCATCGAGGGCGAGCAGTGTCCCCGCTGTGGCGACGTCTTCCTCGCCGACCACGGCGACCGCAAGCACTGTGGCAAGTGCGGCTACACCGAGTGGGCCTAACGACGAGCACCGCTGAGTCGTGAGCCCGAGTTCAGCCCCGCGAGTACTCGGCATTGAAGGCACCGCCTGGGCGGCCAGTGCGGCCGTCTTCGACGCCGAGACCGACGACGTTTTTATCGAAACCGACGCCTACGAGCCGGAAAGCGGCGGCATTCATCCCCGCGAGTCCGCAGAGCACATGCACGACGCGATTCCGGCGGTGGTCGAACGGGCACTCGACCATGCCCGCGAGACGTTCGACGGCCCCGATTCGGAGCCGCCGGTCGACGCCGTCGCCTTCTCCCGCGGTCCCGGGCTCGGCCCCTGCCTGCGAACCGTCGGAACGGCCGCGCGGGCGCTGAGCCAATCGCTTGGCGTCCCACTCGTCGGCGTGAATCACATGGTGGCCCACCTCGAGATCGGCCGCCACACCGCCGACTTCGACTCGCCCGTGTGTCTCAACGCCAGCGGCGCAAACGCTCACCTGCTGGCCTACCGCAACGGCCGCTACCGCGTCCTCGGGGAGACGATGGACACCGGCGTCGGCAACGCGATCGACAAGTTCACCCGCCACGTCGGCTGGTCCCACCCCGGCGGGCCGAAAGTCGAGGCGGCCGCGGAGGACGGCGAGTTCATCGATCTCCCCTACGTCGTCAAGGGAATGGACTTCTCGTTTTCGGGGATCATGAGCGCCGCGAAGCAGCGCTACGACGACGATGTAGCGGTCGCGGATATCTGCTACTCGCTCCAAGAGACCATCTTCGCCATGCTGACCGAGGTGGCAGAGCGCGCGCTCTCGCTGACCGGCAGCGACGAACTCGTGCTGGGCGGCGGCGTCGGACAGAACGCCCGTCTGCGCGAGATGCTTGAAACGATGTGCGACCAGCGCGGGGCCGACTTTCACGCGCCCGACCCCCGGTTCCTGCGGGACAACGCTGGCATGATCGCCGTCCTCGGCGCGAAGATGTACGCGGCCGGCGACACGCTCGCGGTCGAAGATTCGCGCGTCGATCCGAACTTCCGGCCGGATCAGGTGCCGGTCACGTGGCGAGGGGGGGCCGAGCGAAGCGAGGACCTCGAAACCCCAAGCGGTGACGGAAGGACCCGCGAGCAGGGCGAGGAACCCGAACTCGCCCTCGCCCCCGGACGCGGCGCTTCTCGCGACGATCAGGTCCGCGGTGCCGAGGCGCTCGTCGACCTCGACCCCGCGACGGGGCGGGTGCGCAAACGCCGTAAGCCGAAGACGTACCGCCACCCGACCCTCGACGATCGACTCCGCCGCGAGCGGACGACCCTCGAGGCCCGGCTGACGAACCTCGCGCGCCGCGAGGGCGTCCCCACGCCGGTGCTCTCGGATGTCGATCCGCTGGAGGCGCGACTCGAACTCGAGTTCGTCGGTGCGGCCGATCTCCGCGACGAACTCGATAGTGATCGCAGGGTAGCGTACGTCCGCGATGTCGGTCGCCACCTCGCACGATTGCACGAGGCGGGGTTCGTCCACGGCGATCCGACGACGCGAAACGTCAGGGTGAACGCGGATCGGACGTACCTCATCGACTTCGGACTGGGTTATCACACAGACCACGTCGAGGATTACGCGATGGATCTGCACGTTTTCGATCAAAGTCTCGTCGGCACCGCCGACGATCCCGAGCCGCTTCGGGACGCAGTCCGCGAGGGCTATCGCGATGTCGGTGACGAGCGGGTGCTCGAGCGGCTTCGGGATGTCGAAGGTCGGGGACGGTACACCTGAGTTGGGCCGCCTTCGAGCGACTGCATCGAGACTGTTCATGACCGGTGCCGGCCTAGTCGACACCGGGGCCCGACAACTGACTGCCGAGACCCTGGCACTATTGTGGTGACGGCAAGAGTTCCGCAACTGATGACCGCCGACACGGAACCCGACACCGCAGACACCACCGTCCTGCTCACCGGCTACGAACCCTTCGGCGAGTTCAGCTCGAATCCCGCCTCGCAACTGGCAACGCGACTCGACGGGCTCGACCGCGAGACGTACACGATCGTCGGCCGCGAACTGCCGGTCGTCTTCGATCGCGCGGCGGCCGAACTCACCGCTGCGATCGATGAACACGACCCTGAACTCGTCTGTGCGCTCGGACTGGCCGCCGGCCGGCACGCGTTGTCACTCGAACGCGTCGGGATCAATCTCCGCGATACGAGTTCGGCCGGCGTGCCGGACAACGACGAGCGGCGCGTGGTCGACGATCCCGTGGTCGCGGACGGGCCTGGGGCGTATTTTGCGACGCTGCCGCTTCGGGCGATGAAGGCAGCGATGCGGGACGCCGGGGTGCCGACGAGGCTGTCGACCGACGCCGGCACGCATCTCTGTAACAATCTGCTGTATACCGCTCGTCACGTTTCGGAGACGGCGGCCACGGACCACGAGTTCAGCGTCGGCTTCGCCCACGTTCCGCTCTCGCACGAACAGGCGGCGGTCCGCGACGAGGGCGAACCGAGTATGGCACTCGAGACGATGCAGAAGGGAGTCCTCGTGGGACTTGAGGCAGCCTGTAAGCAAGAATCTCATCCTGACGAGAATGCACGAGCGGGGGCGGAGTGATCAACGCGCGAGAGAGACCAATTTCCATAATCGAGGCGAGCACACAATACTCTTAATACGGGAGGTCGTACTGGCGGGTATGGCAGACAAACCGACCTCCGGTGAGATTCTCGGAGTACCGTACAACTTCGAACGGCCGAGCATCGGTCGCATGCTCTCGTCGTACTGGCAGCCGGGCGAGGGAATGCTCGTCGAGAAGCCCTTCGGCGTCGGCTACACGCTTAATCTCGCGAACTGGCGCTCGTGGATCGTCGTCGTTGTCGCCGGTGCGCTGCTGTGGCAACAGGAGCAGGGCTCGTCCACGGACACCGAGGAGCAGGAAGACGAACCCGTCGAAGTCATCGTCGACGACGATCACTGAACGGCGAGTTCAGTTGCACGCGCCGTTTCTCTCGGTTCTGTAGGTTCTGTAGTGGATGGCGTAGCGGTAATAACTGCCACACCGCCCGTGAGCGGGGCGTCTGTGCGTTCGAGTTCGCTCTCGCGTTCAGTCACAGTCCCAGGGTCGAGCGTCTACTCGTGCTCGTTCGAGCGGTCGGTTGCCCGTCGGGCACCGATTCGACTCATAGCGGGCGCAACCGACGGCTATATTCCCGCGGCGACCGCTGCCTCGAATATGGCCATTCGGTTCGTCACCGGGAACGACGGAAAGGCGCGCGAGGCCCAGTCCTATCTCGAGGGGATCACCACCGTCGAACAGGTGCCCTACGACTACACGGAAATCCAGAGCGACTCGCTCGAAGCTATCGCGGTTCGCGGCGCAGAGGAAGCGTTCGCTGAACTCGAGGACGTCGACCCGATTCTGGTTGGCGACACGGGCCTGTTCGTCGACGCGCTCGGAGGCTTCCCGGGGCCGTACTCGGCGTACGTCGAGGACACGGTCGGCGTCGAACGCCTCTGGCGACTCGTCGAGTCGGAGGACGACCGCAGGGCGCGGTTCAAGACGGTTCTCGGGTTCACGGACGGCGACCGGACGGAAACGTTCGAGGGAACGCTTGCGGGGACCATTGTCTCGCCGCGCGGCGACGGTGGCTTTGGCTACGATCCGATCTTCGAGTTCAACGGGCAGACGCTGGCCGAGATGGATGTCGAAGAGAAGAACGCAATTTCACACCGCGGGCGAGCGCTGGCGACGTTTACCGAGTGGTACGCCGATCAGTAGTCGGTCAACTTATTCGCGCGGGTCGCGGTCCGGTCCCGGATATGTTCCGCCTTCGACCGCCGGATAGAGGTTTTCGGGATCGAACACAGTCGCGAACGCGTCCGGCGTCCGTACGCTAAGCGAGAGCCGCGGCTGCATGGAGAGTCCGGCGGCCGCCGAGTTCAGCGACTCGTCGTAGGAGAGTAAGTGCGCCGCCTCGCCGCGGTAGGCCGAGGCGAGTGCCGGGTGATCGTCGGCGGGGTGGTCAACGGCGACGCGATCGGCTTCGAGGCGCGCTCGATGGTCGGCCGCGAGGTCGGGGTCGGCGAGGGCGGCGACGAGGCGTTCGGTCGCCGCGAGCAGGTGATCGCTCGCGACGAGATCGATCCAGGAGTGGCGGCGGACGTGATCCAGCGCCCTGCGGGCGTCGCCGTCGAGCAGGAGATCGGCGGCCAGAACCGCGGGATCGGCGGCGATACGGGCGGGGTTCGGCTGCGCGGATGTCTGATCGGGATCGGAATCCGGATCGGGATCAGGATCAGTCATCCCGCTCACCTGAACTCGACGCCGGGTAGTCGTCCAGTTCGTCGGCGGTCGCGCGGATCCGGTCGAGGTCAATGTCGTAGGTCGCTCCGCGTTCGAAGAGGTCGCCCCAGGTGGTGGTCATCGGCGGTGGTTTGTCCTATCGGGAGAAAAGTCGCCCGGGTTTTCGCGCCCGGTTTCGCGCCGCGTTCGTGGACGATTCATACGGACTGCTGTCAGTCATTTCCGGCGCAACCGCGCCCGTCCTGCGGTTGTACCGGCAAATCGTTACAGCAGACCGTATCACGCGTAACGCGACAACAGCCAGAACGCGACGGCACCGAGGACGAACGCGACGCCGACGTTCGCCGCGAGGCCGACGACGCCGACGCCGACGACGAGGCAGAGCGCGCGGGTGTCCGCGACGGAGATCGGAGCGAACGCCGCGCGGCCGAGTTCGATTGCGACGACGACGAGCAAGACGCCGAGCAGGGCGACCGGGAACGCGGCCAGCAGCGCGCCGGTTGCGACGAGCGCGAGGGCGACGTACCCCAGGCCGAGGAGGACGTTCGCGCCGGCGGTTCGCGCGCCGAAGGCGTACTTGCCGGCGAGGCCGCCGCTGCCGTGACACATCGGGACGCCGCCGAACGGAATCGCCGTGAGACAGGTCACGCCCATGCTCTGTGAGAGCCTGTCGGCAGAGATATCCCGGTCGTAGAGGTCGCCACAGAGCAGCGCGGTCGCGATGGCCGCGTTGCCGACCGTCATCCCGAGTTGGGCAACGGTGCCCTCGATCGCCGCGGCGGAGAGCGTCGGCGCGCCGGCGGGAAAGAGTTCGGCTGCGGGAACGCGGGGCGTCGGGACGCCGGCGGCGAAGATCGCGGCGACGCCGCCGAGTGCGAGCACGACGAGGACGCTCGACTGCCGGTAGCCCGCGAGGGCGAGCGCGCCGACGACGGCGAGGCCGGCGGCGGCCACGCCGGGCGCGCCGACCGAGAGGTCGACGGCGGCCTCGAATAGGAGCAGGGCGACGGCGAGTTGGACGCCACGGATCACGGGTTCGCCGACGACCCGCTGGAGGTAGCCGACGAGGCCGAGCGACCCGACGCCGAGCAGGACGACGCCGGCGAGCAGCCCGGCCGCCGCGAGTTCGGCGTAGGAAAGCGACCCGACGATCGCGAGTCCGATCAGCGCTTTCATCGGCTCGACGGAGAGCGGCAAGCCGTAGTACAGCCCCCAGACGAGCTGGAAAACGCCGAAGCCGACGAGCACGTGGGGTAGCGAGACGGTCGTCGTTGCGGCGAGGGCGACCAGCAGCGGCAGGACGGTAACCGAATCACCTAGCGCACCCGAGAGTTCGCTGGTCGAGAACTCGAGGTCGGACCGAGTCGGCGACGGGAGCGGGTGCGCCATTCACACGCTCTTTGGCGGGGATCGGTTTCACTGTTTGCAGAAACCGATTGCGGTTTCCTGTTCGGAGCGAGTGAACCGTCGGTGGTTACGCCGCGTGTCGGACTCGTGGACGGACGGAAACGGTTCGCGTCGGCAGCGAGAACTCGTCCGGGGCGGGCGTGCACGTCGGCGATCAGTACGCTGAAGATCGGTCGGCCGACTGGTTTGCGTATGACCGACCTCGGGAAGATCGACCGCGAGTTCTTCGAGCACCGGATCGCGCCGAATCTGGGCGCGTCTCGTGATGATGTCGTGATCGGGCCGACTCACGGCGTCGATTTCGGCGTGCTGGATATCGGTGGACAGGCGCTCGTTACTGCGACGGACCCGCTCTCGATCCTGCCGGCACTCGGCTTCGAGCGCGCGGCTCGGTTCGCGCTCGATCTCGTGCTCGCGGACGTTGCCGTCAGCGGCGTCGCGCCGTCACACCTCTCGATCTGTTTTACCCTCCCCGAGACGATGACCGACGACGAGTTCGCGACCGTCTGGGAGACGATTCACGGGGAGTGTCGCGACCTCGGCGTCTCGGTCGTGACGGGGCACACGGCGCGGTACTCCGATCCGTCCCACCCGTGGGTCGGCGCGGCGACCGCGATGGGCGTCGGCGAGCACGACGCGGTCGTCCGTCCCGACGGCGCGCGCGCCGGCGATCGGCTCCTCCTGACGACCGGGCCAGCCGTGGAGGCCGTCGGTCTCCTCAGCACCCTCTTCGGCGACCAGTTGGATCTCCCACGGACTGTGATCGCCGACGCGCAGGACCGCCTCGACGAGGTCTACGCGGTCAGGGACGCGCTTACGGCGGCCGCGTCGGGACCCGTCACCGCGATGCACGACGTGACCGAGGGCGGGCTCGCGGGCGCGCTGAACGAGATGGCGGCGGGTGCCGACGCCCGATTCGCGATCGACCGGGAGGCGGTGCCGGTGCGTCCCGGTGTCGCCGAGGTCTGCGAACGCCTCGAACTCGACCCCTGGGCGATGACCAGCTGCGGCTCGCTCGTCATCGCGGTCGACCCGGACGGCGTCGACGCGGTGCGGACGGCGCTCGAAGACCGAGGGACCGTCGTCGCGGACATCGGCCGCGTCGAATCGGGGTCCGGGGTCGCGGTCGATGGCGAACGACTCGAGCATCCGCGCACCGATCCGTCGTGGGCGGCCTACGCGGAGCTTGCACGTGAGTAGCACAGACTGAACCGCTTCCGAGTCGTCGAGTCGACCGATGAGGGCTCACTCCATCCGTCGAGCGAGTTCGTCGATCCGCCCGGTTTTCGGACCACTATCGATTTGTATAACCAGCGAATATCCCCGGCTATGAGAACTCCAGCACCCGACGGTCGCCCCGTCGCGCTGACGATCGCGGGCAGCGACTCCGGCGGCGGGGCCGGCATCCAGGCCGACCTCGCGACGATGACCGCCCACGGCGTCTTCGGCACGTCGGCTATCACCGCCGTCACCGCCCAGCACACCCGCGGCGTCGAGCGCTCGTTCGCCCTCCCCGCCGAGGAGGTCGACGCCCAGATCGGGGCTGTCACCGGCGACTTCGACGTCGGTGCCGCGAAAACGGGGATGCTCGCGACGACCGAACTCGTCGAGACCGTCGCCGAGCGCGCGAGTTCGTTCGCGTTTCCGCTGGTCGTCGACCCCGTGATGGTCGCGACCTCGGGAGATCGGTTGCTCGAACCCGCGGCCGAACGGGCCTACGAGGATCTCCTGTCGGACACGACGCTCGCGACGCCGAACGCGGACGAGGCGGAGGTGCTGACTGACATCGCGGTGACGGACGAGGAGAGCGCCCGCGAGGCCGGCGAGGCGATCCGCGAACTCGGCGTCGACGCGGCGCTCGTCAAGGGCGGACACGTTCCCGGCGAGACGGTTCGAGACGTACTCGTCACCGACGCGGGCACCACGACGTTCGAACACCCGCGCATCGACACGGCGGCGACCCACGGCTCCGGCTGTGCGCTGTCGGCGGCGATCGCGGCCCGCCTGGCGACGGGGGACGACCTCGAGACGGCCGTCGGCGGCGCGACCGACTTCCTCGTGCGGGCGGTACGATACGCCTACGACGTCGGAGAGGGCGACGGGGCGGTCAACCACGCCGTCGAATTGCGAAACGCGGCCGCCCGGGAGGCGACGAGCGAAGAAGTACAGACCATCGTCGACCGACTCGTCGACGCCGACGTTTCCGAACTCGTCCCCGAAGTCGGGATGAACGTCGTCGGCGCGACCCCCTACGCCGAATCGGTCGACGAGACGGCCGCCGTCGAGGGTCGCATCACGCGCACGCTCTCTGGAATCCAGCCCAACCGCGGCGTCCGATTCGGCGCGTCGAGCCACGTCGCCCGATTCCTCCTCGCCGCCCGCGAGTTCAGTCCCGACCTCCGGTTCGCCGTCAACTGCCGGTTCGGCGCGGACGTGGAGGCGGCGCTCGCTGAACTCGGCTGGGAACGCGCCGAGTACGACCGTGCCGACGAGCCGACGGCCGATGAGGAGGGCGAGACGATGGGATGGGGCGCGCGGCAGGCGTTCGCTGATCGGAACGACGAGGAGCCGCCGACCGCCGTGATCGACCGCGGGGCGGTCGGCAAGGAGGCGATGACGAAATTGCTCGCGGACGACGCCGCGACCCTCGCCGAGCGCGTCGTCGCGCTCGATTCGGAGGTGCGCCGATGAGCGCACCCGACGCCGCGGTCGAGACGGCGACCGAACTCGACGTCGGCGTCATCCTTCCCCAGTACGGAACCGAGATCGACGCGGTCCGCGAGACGGCGATTCGGGCCGAATCGATCGGCTACGACGCGGTCTGGCTCGAGGACCACTTCCAGTCGTGGATCGGCGACCCGCGTCGCGGGGCCCACGAGTGCTGGACGACGCTCAGCGCCGTCGCCGAGGCGACCGACCGGGTCCGCGTCGGTACGCTCGTCACGAGCCAGTCCTACCGGCAGCCCGCGCTGCTGGCGAAGATGGCGGCGACGGTCGACCGGATCAGCGACGGCCGACTCGACCTCGGCCTGGGCGGGGGCTGGTACGGCGACGAGTACGACCGGTTCGGCTACGAGTTCAGGGAGCCGCCGGCAGAGCGGCTTCGGCGGCTCGCCGAGACGGTCGAAATTCTACAGAGGCTGTGGACCGAAGAGAGCTACAGCTACGAGGGCGAGCATCTCGATATCGAACTCGAGGACGCGTTCTGCGAGCCGCGGCCGGTCCAAGACCCGCACCCGCCGATCTGGATCGGGGGCGGCGGCGAGGAGTTCACCCTTCGGTACGCAGCCGAACTGGCCGACGGCTGGAACTTCGGGACCCTCTCGCCCGAGGGATTTCGGGAGAAGCTCGACGTACTGCGAGGCCATTGCGAGGACGACGCGCGGTACGACGAGATCCGCAAGTCCGCCGAACTGTTCGTCTTCGTCGGCGAGACGACCGCGGATGCGGAACGCAAACGGGCAGCGTTCGCGGACGAGTTCCTGCCGGACGAGCCGAGCGAGCCGCGGGAGTTCTTCCTTTCGGGATACGTCGAGACGGCACCGACCGGGACGCCGGCGGAGATCCGCGAGCGCCTCGATGCGTACGTCGACGCCGGGATCGAGACGGTCATGCTAGCGGTGCCGGACGCGGCGGCCGACGAGGACGAGAGCCTGGTGCTCTTGGCCGACGAACTGCTCGCGTGAGCCTGCGGTCCGCAAGACTACCGGAAACCGAACGCTCATTCTCCGTGCGGACGATAGCACCGCGCATGGTCGAAAGCCCATTCGACGCCGAGATTCGCGTCGGCAAGGTACTGGAAGCCGAATCGTTCCCTGAGGCGAACAAACCGAAGATGACCAAGCTGTGGATCACCCTCGGCGAGGACCACGGCGAGATTCAGTCCGCGGCGCAACTGGATCACCACTACGACCCGACTGAACTCGAGGGCCGGCGGGTGCTGTGTGCGACGAACTTGGGCACGGTGCGGATTGCGGGATTCAAATCCGAGGCGCTGACCGTCGGCGTCCCCGACGAGGACGAGTTCCCGGTGCTGGTCGAACCGGATCGGGATGTGGATGTCCCGCTCGGCGGGTCGCTGTATTAACTCGACACCGATCCCGTCTCGGGTACTGATCGAACTGTTCGGGTCGTTCTCCAGTGAACTCTTCACCGAAAACGTATTCGAAAGTGTGATGTTTTTCGACCCGAGTTCGGTCCTTCGAAGAGAGCGTGTTTCCCGGTCAACGAAGGAACGTAGCGGCTGGTCAGTTCCCCAAGATCAGTCGACGGTGGAACAGTCGAATGATCTCCAGATACTGAGTCCAGCGCCACTGTCTGCTCGTGCGTCGCCAATATATATCCGCACCTGAACACATTCCTGATCGTACGCAGCGAAATCAAGAGTTACGGCATCTTCCCTGGATTGATCACCTCGCCACGTGTGTAAAATATACGAACCTGGCTCTGTCGGATACCCCTCAAACGCTACTCCGCTCCACTTCTCGTCTCCCAATCCAGTCGATTCATCCGCAGCTGACGGGATTTCGACCGCCCTCTCGTATACCACCTCACCGTTCTCGGTTATTTCAACAGAGAGCTCATACGCATCAGATTCATGATTGATCGCCTGAAGTTGTAGCAATCGGGTATCTACTGTGGAACTCTCGCGGCCGGAACAACCAGCGAGTACCACAGGGAGACCACCGCCCATCACCAGTAGAGTTTGCCGCCGCGTACGGAGGGACATACGAGTGAAACTCGTAGATATTACATATGCTTTCCTAAATGAATCGGTTTGGGAAAGGCGATACTAACCGTTAGAAGAGGCGGTCACGGTTGTGGACGAGAGAGGAGAGGCGAGATTCTTCGGGGAGGGATTCGGGCGCTGTCCCGAGTGGGCGTTTCCGGTCAGTTCCGCTCGAAGAGATCTCGTCCACTCGACGGGTGTCCCGCGTTCGGTTTCGATCACTTCCACCACGGATCCCGCAGGGTTTTTGTGATGGAAAGCCAGGCTCCGAGTATGACAGAGGCGACGGGCATCGTCGGCGAGTTCTTCTCGCTCAAGGAGGACACCGACGCGGAGCTGTTGGCGATGCAGTGTGGGGATTTCTACGAGTTCTTCGGCGAGGACGCGGAGACCGTCAGCGACGAACTCGATCTCAAGGTTTCCCAGAAGTCCTCGCACGGCTCGTCGTACCCGATGGCTGGCGTGCCGTTAGACGACCTGACGCCGTATCTCAAGGCCTTAGTCGAGCGCGGCTACCGGGTCGCCGTCGCCGACCAGTACGAAACCGAATCGGGCCACGCGCGCGAGATCCAGCGGGTCGTCACGCCCGGGACGCTGCTCGAGACGAGCGACGCCGACGCGCAGTACCTGGCGGCGGTGGTCGACGGCGGCTCCGGCTCCGATCCGCGCTACGGCCTCGCCTTCGCCGACGTGACGACGGGGCGCTTTCTCGTCGCCGAGGCCGCGGACACCGACGCCGCGCTGACCGAACTCTACCGGTTCGATCCCGTCGAGGTGCTGCCCGGCCCCGACAGCCGGACGGACGACGACCTGTTGGGGACGGTCCGCGAGCGCATCGACGCGGCGCTGACGCTTCACGAGACGGAGGCCTTCGCCCCGAAGCGCGCCGCACACGCCGTTCGCGAGCAGTTCGGCAGCGAGACCGTCGAGCGCCTGTCGGTCGGTCCCGAAGCGACGGCCGCCGCGGGCGCGATTCTCGCCTACGTCGAGGAGACCGGGGCCGGCGTGCTCGCGTCGATGACGCGCATCCAGGCCCATCACGGCGACGATCACGTCACCCTCGACGCGACGACCCAGCGCAACCTCGAACTCACCGAAACCATGCAGGGCGAGCGCGACGGCTCGCTGTTCGCGACGATCGATCACACCCAGACCAGCGCCGGCGGCCGGCTGTTGAAGGAGTGGCTTCAGCGCCCGCGGCGCGCGCTAGAAACGCTGGAGCAGCGCCAGGAGAGTGTCGCGGCCCTCTCGTCGGCGGCGCTCGAACGCGACGAGATGCAGGATACGCTCGGCGAGGCCTACGACCTCGCACGCCTGGCATCGAAGGCGACCCACGGCAGCGCGGATGCGCGCGACCTCCTCGCGGTTCGGGAAACCCTCGCCGTGCTCCCGGCGCTCGCGGAGACCATCGACTCGACGCCGGCTCTCGCAGAGTCGCCGCTGGCCGGCATCATCGACCGGCCGGACCGCGCCGCCGCGGCGGCCCTTCGGGAAGCGCTCGAAGACGCCATCGCCGAGGACCCGCCCTCGACGGTAACCCAGGGCGAACTCCTCCAGTACGGCTACGACGACGATCTGGACGAGGTCATTGACCGCCACGAGGAGGTAAAGCAGTGGCTCGACACGCTCGACGAGCGCGAGAAGCGCCAACACGGCCTCTCGCACGTGACCGTCGACCGGAACAAGACCGACGGCTACTACATCCAGGTCGGCAAATCCGCCGCCGACGGGGTCCCCGACCACTACGAGCAGGTCAAGACCCTCAAGAACTCCAAACGGTTCACCACCGACGAACTGGAGGAGAAAGAACGCGAAATCCTCCGACTCGAGGAGCAACGCGGCGAACTCGAGTACGACCTCTTCGAATCGCTTCGCGACGACGTGGCCGCGCGAGCCGAACTCTTACAGGACGTCGGCCGCGCCCTCGCGACGGTCGATGCGCTGGCGAGTCTCGCGACCCACGCCGCGGAGAACCGGTGGGTCAAACCCGACCTGCACCGCGGCGACGCGCTCGACATCGATCAGGGCCGCCATCCCGTCGTCGAACAGACCACCGAGTTCGTCCCGAACGATGTTCGGCTGGACGGCGAGGATCGGGGCTTCCTCGTGGTCACCGGCCCCAACATGTCAGGGAAGTCGACGTACATGCGACAGGTCGCCTGCATCGTCCTGCTCGCCCAGATCGGGAGCTTCGTCCCGGCGAAGGAAGCCACAATCGGCCTCGTCGACGGCATCTTCACGCGCGTCGGCGCGCTCGACGAACTCGCACAGGGCCGCTCGACGTTCATGGTCGAGATGAGCGAACTCTCGAACATCCTCCATACGGCGACCGAGGAGTCGCTCGTTATCCTGGACGAGGTCGGGCGCGGAACCGCAACCTACGACGGCATCTCGATCGCCTGGGCGGCCACCGAGTACCTGCACAACGAGGTCGCAGCCAAGACGCTGTTTGCGACCCACTACCACGAACTCACCGGCCTCGCGGAGAACCTCCCGCGGGTCGCGAACGTCCACGTCGCCGCGGATGAGCGCGACGGCGACGTAACCTTCCTACGAGCCGTGCGTGACGGCCCCACGGACCGATCCTACGGCATTCACGTCGCGGATCTCGCCGGCGTCCCCGGTCCCGTCGTCGACCGCGCACGGGATGTCCTCGAGCGTCTGCGCGAGGAGAAGGCCATCGAGGCGAAGGGAGGACACTCGAGCGACCCCGTCCAGACGGTGTTCGACGTGAGCAACGGGCAGTTCCGCGGCCCGGCGAACGCCGACGGTGGTGCGCCGAACGATACCACAGAATCCGACGATATCGACCCCGAAACCGAAGCCGTCCTCGACGACCTCGAAGAACTCGACGTGAACGAGACGCCGCCGGTCGAGTTGATCACGAAGGTCCAGGAGTGGCAGGAGAAACTATCGGAGTAATACTCGACGGGCAGGCACGCGAACCCGTCCATTGTACAGTTTTCGACCAGCTGCGTTTCCATCGGTAAATCTATAGGCGAATGCGGCATCAGGTAGCACGATGCACGAACCAGACTACGGTGTCGCGGGCGAGACCGCCATCGTCACGGGCGCGAGTCAGGGAATCGGAAAGGCGATCGCGGAGACGCTCGCCGCGAGCGGGGCGAACGTCGCGATTTGCTCGCGCTCGATGGACCGCATCGGGCCGGTCGCCGAGGCGATCACCGACGCCGAGGACGTCCCGGGCGAGGCCCTCGCAGTCGAATGCAACGTCCGCGAGCGCGACCAGGTGCAATCGTTCGTCGACGAGACCGTCGAGGCGTTCGGCGACATCGACGTACTCGTCAACAACGCCGGCGGCGAGTTCGTCGCGAACTTCGAGGACATCTCGGAGAACGGGTGGAAGACCATCGTCGACCTCAACCTCCACAGCACCGTCCACTGCACCCAACTGGCCGGCGAGGTCATGCGCGAGGGCGACGGCGGGTCGATCGTCAACCTCTCGTCGGTCAACGGCCAGCACGCCGCACCGGGCGAGAGCCACTACGGGGCCTCGAAGGCGGCGATCATCCGGTTGACGGAGACGCTGGCGACCGAGTGGGCCGGCGACGGCATCCGCGTCAACTGCATCGCACCGGGATTGATCCAGACGCCCGGCGTCGCCGAGACGCTCGGCATTCAAAGCGAGGACATGCCCTCGCGCGAGAAGACCGAGCGCCGGATCGGCCACGCCGAGGAGATCGCAGACGCCGTCCAGTTCCTCGTCAGTCCGGCCGCGTCGTTCATCACCGGCGAGACGCTCACCGCGAAGGGCGTCCCCCGCGCCGGGAACTCGATGTCCCAGGACCTCGGACTGGAGTAAGCCGCTTCGAAACCCGCTCGCGGTCGACTCCCGCGCTTGCACCGACACGAGACGTTTTGTCGACGGCCCCGGAAGACGGACGTATGCCACCCACCCTCACCGCAGCGCTGTCCGGAATCACCTGTCCGCTCGTAACACCATTTGACGAGAGCGGCGACATCGACGCCGACGCGTTCGGCGACCTCGTCGAGTTCACCGTCGACGGCGGTATCGACGGGATCTTCCCCTGCGGAACGACGGGCGAGTTCGCGAGCCTCTCCCCGGCCGAACGCCGACGCGTCACTGAACTCGCGGTCGACCACGCTGACGGCGAGGTGCCCGTTCTCGCGGGGGCGGCCGCGACGAGCGTCGCCGAAGCCCTGTCGGCGATCGAGGACATCGCCGCAGTTGGCGCGGACGCGGCGGTCGTCACGCCGCCGTACTTCCACACCGCGAACGACCCGGCGGGCAATCGACGGTTCTTCGAGGCCGTCGCCGACGAGTCGCCGCTGCCGCTGCTGTTGTACAACATCCCGTCCTGTACCGGTCGGGGGCTCGCACCGGAGACGATCGACGCGCTGGCGACCCGCGAGGACGTGATCGGACTGAAGGATTCGAGCGGCGACCTCGAGTTCGTCTGCGATGCGATACGACGGACGCCGGCGGAGTTCCGCGTGGTGCAGGGCTACGATGCGTTGCTCGTCCCGGCGCTTCGGATGGGGGCCGACGGCGGGGTGAACGCGCTCGCGAACGTCGTTCCCGAGGTCTACGCCGAGGTTGCAGAGCGGGCCGACGACGAGCGCGGCGGCGAGTTGCAGGGGGCCGTGTCACGCCTGTTCGACGCCTGCGGCGAGTACGGGTTCGCACCGGCGACGAAGACGGCGCTTACCGCCCGCGGGGTGATCCCGACGGACGCGGTTCGCCCGCCGCTGGTCGAGGTGCCGCCAGCGGGCCGGACGGCGATCGAGAACAGCCTCGAGGAGGTGCTGTCGCTGCGCGCGTAGGGAGCGAGGATCTCGGGGACTTCCATCGTTCGGCGGACGGGTGCGGAATCGCAATTCTGACCACCCTCGAGCACCAGTGGGAACTAGACACCGATCGATCGGAACGACGGAGACGGGGCGAGACGAGTTCACGACGCCGCCCCGATCGGGATCTCCGCGTTCGGGAGCCACCACCGCCACCACACCCACCACAGACCATGAGCGACACACAACCGCCACGGGACGAGACGGACATTCGCCGGCTCGACGACGATACCGTCGCCCGCATCGCCGCCGGCGAGGTCGTCGAGCGGCCCGCAAGCGCCGTCAAAGAACTCGTCGAGAACAGCCTGGACGCCGACGCCTCGACCATCGACGTGACCGTCGACGCCGGCGGCACCGAACTCGTCCGCGTCGCCGACGACGGCCGCGGCATGTCCGAGGCCGACGTTCGAGCGGCCGTCAGAGAACACACGACCAGCAAGATCGACGGGCTCGACGACATCGAATCCGGCGTCACCACCCTCGGCTTCCGCGGCGAGGCCCTCCACACCATCGGCTCCGTCTCGCGGCTCACCATTCGGTCGCGCCCGCAGGACGGCGACGACGCCGGCACCGAACTCGTCTACGAGGGTGGCGAGGTTGAGTCGGTCGAGCCCGCGGGCTGTCCGGCGGGAACGACCGTCGAGGTCGCGGACCTGTTCTACAACACGCCCGCCCGCCGGAAGTTCCTCAAGACGACGGCGACCGAGTTCGCCCACGTCAATCGGATCGTCACGCGCTACGCGCTCGCCAACCCGGACGTGGCCGTCTCGCTGACCCACGACGGCCGCGAGGTCTTCTCGACGACGGGACAGGGCGACCTCCAGGCGGCCGTCCTCGCCGTCTACGGGCGCGAGGTCGCCGCCGCGATGATCCCCGTCGAAGCCGACGGCGACGAACTCCCGCCCGGACCGCTCGAGGGGGTTTCCGGGCTCGTTTCGCACCCCGAGACCAACCGGGCGAGTCGGGAGTACCTCGCGACGTACGTCAACGATCGCGCCGTCACGGCGGATGCGGTTCGCGAGGGGATCATGGGAGCCTACGGAACGCAACTGGGAAGCGATCGATACCCGTTCGTCGTCCTCTTTCACGACGCCCCCGGCGAGGCCGTCGACGTGAACGTCCACCCGCGAAAGCGCGAGGTGCGCTTCGACGACGACGATGCGGTCCGTCGGCAGGTCGATGCGGCGGTCGAGAGCGCGCTGCTCGATCACGGCCTGCTGCGCTCGCGGGCACCGCGTGGCCGATCCGCGCCGAGCGAGGCGCGAGTGACGCCCGACCGGCAAACGCCCGAGCGAGAGAAAGGCGGGCCGAAACCGGAATCAAACCCGAGTTCAGCTAGCGATGACAGCGCGACTGGGACCGAGTCTGGCGGTGCACCCGCGGTCGACGATACCGAGAACCGGACCGAGGCGACGCCGACGGGGGTCGCGCCCGACGATACCGAACGGGGCGGCTTCGAGTCGGCGGCCGAGCGGCGAGAAGCTGAGTCGACGGGTGTTCGGGAAGTGGCGGACACCGATTCTGCCGACCGCGCGGCGGGACAGAAGCCGGGGCGGGAGACGGATGACGGCAGTCCCGCGACGGCAAACGCAGCGGGCGCGTCGTCGGACACAGACACGGACACGGACACGAATACGGATCCGGATTCGAGCGCCGACGCCGTGGACGCGGCGCACAACCGACGAGCGCTCGATCCCGACCGCAAGTTCGACGCCGCGACCGAACAGCGAACGCTCGCGGGCGACGCCGCGACGGGCGCGGACGTCGATCACGAGTTCAGTTCGCTCCCGCCGTTGCGGGTGCTCGGCCAGTACAGCGACACCTACCTCGTCTGTGAAACCGACGACGGCCTGGTGCTGATCGACCAGCACGCCGCCGACGAGCGGGTAAACTACGAACGCCTGCAGGATGCCGTCGCCGAGGACCCGTCGGCCCAGGCGCTCGCCTCGCCGGTCGAACTCGAACTGACCGCGGCCGAGGCCGAGGCGTTCGCGGCCTATCGCGACGCGCTCGCGCAACTCGGGTTCTACGCCGACCGGGTCGACGACCGCACGGTCGCCGTGACCACCGTTCCCGCGGTGTTCGAGGAGACGCTGGACCCGGATCGGTTCCGGGACGTGCTCGCCTCGTTCGTCGAGGGCGACCGCGAGGCGGGTGCCGAGACGGTCGACGCGCTGGCCGACGAGTTCCTCGGCGACCTGGCGTGTTATCCGTCGATCACGGGCAACACCTCGCTGACCGAGGGCTCGGTCGTCGACCTGCTCGCCGAACTCGACGACTGCGAGAACCCCTACGCCTGCCCGCACGGCCGGCCGGTGATCGTCCAGTTCGACGAGGGCGAAATCGAGGACCGGTTCGAGCGGGACTACCCGGGCCACGGTGGCTAGCGTGGCCCGCGAACTCGACGGCGCAATCGCCGGCGGCCAGTTCCTGCGAACGGCGCTCACGCTGGCGATTCTCGAGCGCGAGCCCGTTCGCATCACGAACGTTCGCGGCGACCGCTCAACGCCCGGGCTTCGACACCAGCACCTGGCGGTCCTCGAAACGCTTGCCGAACTCGCGGCTGCCGACGTGTCGGGTGCCGAACTCGGATCGGAGACGGTCGAGTTCAATCCGGGCAGGGAACGGCTCGCGGGCGGCGACTACGCCGTCGACATCGGTACCGCCGGCAGCGTGACGCTGCTGTTCGACGCCGTCCTCCCGCTCGCGACCGAACTCGAGTCGCCGCTGTCATTGACGGCAACCGGCGGGACGGACGTGGCGTGGTCGCCGCCGCTCGACTATTTTCGGCGCGTGAAGCTCCCGCTGCTCCGGCAGTTCGGCCTCGCGGCGGTCTGCGAGTGGAGCCGCCGCGGCTTCTACCCGGACGGCGGCGGTCAGGCGACGCTCCGCCTCGCGCCCTCGACGCTCGAACCGATCGAGTTGATCGATCGTGCACGGTCGACCGCGATCCGCGTGTACTCGGCGGAAGCCGCCGCGCTGGCGGATCGAAACGTCGCGCGTCGGCAGGCCGAGGGCGCACTCGAACGACTCGACGCGCGCGACTGTGACTGTGACTGTGACTGTGAACTCGTCGAGCGATCCGAGACGACAGTAGCGAGCGACTGTCCCGGATCGGCCATCGTGCTCCGGGTCGACGACGATGGTCGGGGCGGCGACGAGAGCGCCACCTCGCTCGCCGGATTCACCGCCCTCGGCGAGCGCGGCGTGCCGGCCGAGCGCGTCGGCGAGAACGCGGCGGACGCCGCGAACCGGTTTCTCGACGGCACGGCACCCGTCGACCGGCACATGGCGGACCAGTTGCTCGTCTTCCTCGCGATAGCGGGCGGGCGCGTTCGCGTTCCCGCCGTCACCGACCACGTCGAGACGAGTTGCGCCCTCCTCGAATCGTTCGACGTTCCGATCGAGAAGCGCCCCGAGAACGGCGCGGTCGTCATCGCGGTCGACCCGGTCGCACCCGGAACGGCCGCAGACACCTGAGCGCGCTGTCACGCGGCCACGTGACACCGGAACAACTTATACCGGGAGCGTTCGATTGTCCCGATATGGTAGCCACAGACGGTTTCGACCAGCTCGGGAGGGCCGAGCCGTGAGCGAACTCGTCACCTTCGGCGAGACGATGCTCCGGTTCTCCCCGCCCGGCAAGCAGCGACTCGAAAACGCGAGCGAACTCGAGGTTCACGCCGGCGGCGCAGAGAGCAACGTCGCGATCACCGCCCAGCGACTCGGAACGCCCGCGACCTGGCTGTCGAAGGTGCCGGAGACGCCGCTCGGTCGACGCGCCGTCGGCGAACTCAGACAGCACGGCATCGACACGGACGTCGTCTGGAGCCACCGCGGGAGACAGGGGACCTACTACGTCGAGCAAGGCGGCTCCCCGCGCGGGACGAACGTCGTCTACGACCGCGCGGACAGCGCCATCACGACCGCCTCGGCCCACGAGTTCGATCTGGATCGAATCCAGGACGCACAGGTTTTCTTCACGAGCGGGATCACGCCCGCCCTCTCCTCGTCCCTGCGGGATGCGACGGCGAACCTGCTCAAGGCGGCGAGACAGGGCGGGACGACGACCGCCGTGGACTTCAACTACCGGCGCAAGCTCTGGTCGCCCGAGGAGGCCGAGGGAACGATGACGAAGCTGTTCCCGGGCATCGACATCCTCGTGATCGCGGCCCGAGACGCCCGCACCGTCCTCGGCTTCGAGGGCGATCCGCGACAGTTAGCGCACAAACTCGGCTCGCAGTACGACTTCACGACGGTCGTCGTTACCCGCGGCGACGAGGGCGCGATCGCCTGGCACGACAGCGTCGTCCACGACCACGACGCCTACGAGACCGACACCGTCGACGCGATCGGGACCGGCGACGCGTTCACCGGCGCGTTCATCGCCCGTCGACTCGACGGGGACGACGTGCCGACGGCACTCGAGTACGCGGCCGCAACGGCGGCGCTCAAGCGGACGATTCCGGGCGACGCCGCGCTCGTCACTGCGGAAGAGGTCGAAGCGGTCGTCTCCGAACACGGGCAGGATATCTCTCGGTGATCTCCACTTCCAGCGGGAGATAGCGATCCGGAGACGACGGGAACGACGGCACCGACGGCGAGTTCAGTCGGCGATAGCGTGTCGGGCTTCGGCGTCATCACCGGCCTGATTGCGGTGCTCTTCGGCGTCGGCGCACGCGTTCAGGACGAATCGAATCTCGAATTCGAGTCGGCACGCGTCCGAACCGGACGGGCGAACGATTTTATCGGAGAGCGCAGATGGTCGCGCATGGACTGGATCGCTCGGCAGGCGACGCCGACAGCTGCGCCGACCGTTCGCGAAATCGCCCGCGAGAGTTGGCACGCCGCCTACGACGAGTTCCTCGGCTCGGCGCAAGTGGAACGGATGATCGACGAGTGGTACGCGCTCGACGAACTCGAGGAGTCGATTGCCACCGCGAGCGACCGGGACGACGAACGCTTCCTGCTGGCCGTGCCCGCCGGCGACGCACACGCGAGCGACCGCGAGACAGCTGACGCCGTCGGATTCGCTCACGCCGGCAGCCACCCGGACGAGCCCCCAGTCGCGTCCCTGGCCCGACTGTACGCGCGGCCACCCGTCTGGGGCGAGGGCGTCGGAACAGCCCTTCTGGAACGCGTCGAAGCCGACCTGCGGGCGACCTGCGAGCGCCTCCGACTAACCGTTCTCGCGGACAACGACGTCGGCGTCTCGTTCTACGAATCCCGAGGATTCGATCGGGTGGCAACGCAGGTGTCGGATCTCGAAGGAGTCGACGGACCTGGTGAACTCGAGGAGTTCGTCTACGAGAAGCAGTTGTGAACTCGGGGGTGGCCAAGTTCGGAATCGGCTCGGTTTCGGCTGTGGTCTCGGTTTCGGCTGTGGTCTCGGTTTCGACCTGATCTCGGTCTCGGTTTCGAGTTCGATCTACAGCGTCTTCTCGGCCTCGCTCTCGTCTACGACTTCGACACCGCGGTTGTTGACCGCCATCGGATCGAGGCCGACTTCCTGGAGGAACTGTTTGTACTCCCGTTCGCACTGTTCGGCGTCTTTTTGTTTGTCGCTCGCGCGGTCGCAGAGTTCGATCAGGTTCTCGGGCACGTCGTTCTGGTAGACGATCCAGTGGTTGATCAGGTCCGAGAGGCGGCGGATGGGACTGGTGAAGTGGCCGTAGATTTCGAAGTTCAACGCGTGGTGGCCGCCGAAGGGATCGTTCATGTACTTCGCGCGGGGCATGACCTTCATCACGGCCCACTGGATCTTGTCGAGCTGGCGGCCGGGCGCTTCCTCCAGAGTGGCGTTAACCGCCTTCCGGGGATCGTCCCAGGTATCGCCGGGGATCGAAACGCCGTCTAGGTCCTGGATCTCGCGGAGGGCTTCGGACCACTCGTCGGGACTGGGCTGGGGGTGGACGCGGTACATCGCCTCGACGCCGCGGTCCCACATCAGCGTGTGCGTCACGGCCTTGTTGGCCTTCAGCATGCACTCCTCGATGATCGTGTGAGCGCGGTCGCGGGAGGGGTTGAGGACCAGCGAGCCGTCTTCCTTGCGCTGTTCGTGCATCCGATCGGCGAGTTCGTGGACGAGTTTGTTTTCCTCGTGCAACGGGGCGTCGGGATCGTCGAGGCGGTTCTCGGCCTGGGAGTAGGTGAGACGTTCGTCCGACTCGATGACGGACTTGTAGATCTCGATGTTCTCGTAGCCCAGATGCTCCTTGTCGAGGTGCATCTCGACGGTGTGGGCGAGTCGCTCCTCGTTGGGGACGAGCGAGCAAACGGTTTCGGCGAGCACCGGCGGTAGCATATGGATCGTGTAGCCGGGCAGGTAGACCGTGTTGCTGCGTTCGACGGCCTCCTCCCACATCGCCGATTCGGGGTGGACGTAGTGAGTCACGTCCGCGATGTGCACCCAGAGGACGTACTCGTCCTCGCGTTCTTCGATCGAGATCGCGTCGTCGAAGTCCTGGGCGTCGATCGGGTCCGTCGTCCAGGTCGTCAGATCGCGCAGATCCGTGCGGTCCTCGATCTCGTCTTCGATTTCGGCCTGAACGTCCTCGGTTCTGGCCTCGGCCTCGTCGAGCACCGCCGCCGGGAACTCGTCGCGGATCTCGAACTTCTCGAAGAGTTCGTCGCGCTTGTTGTCGAGATGGCGGGCGAGGTCCTCGGAGATTTCGACGGGACCTTGCCCTTCGGCCGTGCCGGCTTCGGCCTGTGCGTCGTCGCTCATGACGTGGCCTACGGACGTAAGGGTGAAAGTCGTGTCGGGATTGACATCGCGCGAGAATTGCAACAGTGATAGCGACGGCTGCAGTAGCGAAGACGATACAGGGGCATGAGAGGCGAGTTCAGCGACGGTGTCACTGCCGACGGCCTTCACACGGAGTCAGTCACCGCCGGAAGCGTAAAGGAGAACGTCGCTCCCTCGCCGGGGGCGGATTCGACCCAGATGCGCCCGTCGTGTCGCTCGACGATACGCTTACAGAGGGCGAGTCCGATGCCGGTACCGGAGCGCTCCTCGTGGCTGTGGAGCCGCTGGAACACCTCGAAGATCCGCTCCTGATCGTCCGGATCGATTCCGATCCCCTCGTCGTGAACGGAGAGTTTCCATTCTGCACCCTCCGCCGTTTTCTCGGCGGTAATCGTGATCTCCGGGCGCTCCTCGCCGCTGTACTCGATCGCGTTCGATAGCAAATTCTGAAACAGTTGCCGCAGCTGATCGGCATCGCCTTGCACCCGAGGCAGCGATTCGGCTTCGATAGTGGCCTCGTGCTCGCCGATCATCATCCGGAGGTCCTGGCGGACGTCTGCGAGCACGTCGTCCAGTTCGGTCGGCGTCAGGGGATTCCCCTCCGTATCGATCCGCGAGTACTCGAGCAAGGCGTCGATCATGCTCCGCATGCGATCCGCGCCGTCGATGGCGAACTCGAGGAACTCCTCGCCGTCCTCGTCGAACGTGTCCCCGTAGCGTTGTTCGATGAGTTGGAGATAGCTCGAGACCATCCGCAGCGGTTCCTGCAGGTCGTGGGAAGCCGCGTAGGCGAACTGCTCGAGGGACTGGTTCGAGGCCTCGAGCTGTGAGATGTAATGGAGCAGATCCTTCGACTGCTCGCGGCGGACGAGCAACGAGTTCAGTCGGCGCACGAGCAGCGACCGGTCGATCGGTGCGTCGACGATGTCGTCCACGAGGTAGGGCGGCTCGCGCTCGTGGAGGTCCGGCAGCGAGACGTGGGGGTTTCTGTCGGCTCGGCGGATGAGGACGACGGGACAGAAGACGGGATCGCTTCGGTCGACGCGCTCCTGGAGGGCGGTGTGATACTCGGGAAACGTGTGGTCGTCGACGAGATAGAGGTCGGCCTTGCCGATCGATTGCGTCGTGCGGATCTCGTAGTGATCCTCGAGGAGTTTCCGGAGCGCGGCGCGGTTGCCCGTCTCCTCGATGAGTAACTGGACCGTGCTCGTTGTCGGTTGCTGATCGTGTGGATTCAGCGCCATGCACGATCACCGGTGTGAGAGCCTGGACACACACGACTGGACAGCGTCCGACTGCGACCACAATCGCGGGCGAGTTCCTGTCGTCGTGTCATTCGTATCGGGAGAGATCCGTTGGTCCGCCGGATCGAGGGACGCCCTGAAGAATACCGTGGAGTCCGGTCAGCGGATCGCCGACGCGGATTCCATCGGACGTGATTTCGAACTCGCGGAGGTTGGGCTCGAAGTTGCCGGAGCGTTTCTTCAAGATCCCGATGACTTTCTGGAGGCTGCCGTCCATCTCGACGTAGCTCAGGAACAGGAGATTGTCCGCGACGTAGCTCAGGTTGTTACTCGTCGCGTTCGAGATGCCGGTGATCTGCGAAATTTCGTTCGTCACCAACACCGTTATCCCGCGGTTTTTCAGGTACCGGGTCAGCGCGTGGAGCTTTCTGACCAGATTCTCCTCGTTCCCTTGAATCGAGGTCGTGTAGCCGTCGAGGCCGTCGATCATCACGATGTCGGTTTCCCGCTCGTCGATTTCGTCTTTGACCATGTGGGCGAACTCCTCGCCCGAGAGCGTTCGCGGCTCGATTTCGGTCACCGAAAAGAGGTCGTTATCACGCATTTCGGTGACCGGCATCCCGATTGACTCCGAGCGGTGTTGGTACGTCTCTATGTCCTCTTCGAAGAGATAGACGGCGGAGTTCAGTCCGTTCGCCGCCGCTTGCGTGAGCAATTGTGTGCCGGTCGAGGTCTTGCCGGCACCGGTCGGACCGCTGATGAACGTCACGGTGCGCTGATCGAACCCGCCGCCGGAGAGTTCATCGAGGCCGGGGATACCGAACTCGAGGTGGTTCGATTCGAGGGGGTGTTCGTGGCGGTCGGGGACCAGTTGCGGGAACACTTCGATCCCGTTTCCGCGGATTTCCATCGCGTGGTCGCCCTTTCGCTGCCCGAGCGCTCGGTGTTTTGCGACCTTGATTCGGCGGCCGCCGTCGCCTCGCGTGAGTTCGATGATGCCGTCGCTGAGCGAGCGGATTTCGGTATCGTACTCCTGTTCCGTCGAAGGCGTTGCAGTCGTGAGAACGGTGATCTCGCGCTGTTTGAGAAAGCGCATAAACGCGAGAATGCGCTTTCGGAACTGGTAGTCGTTGGCTTCGACGTACCGAAGCTGTGTGATCGGATCGACGACGACCCGATCGGGATCGATTTCGCGGATCGCCTCGTGGATGTCCTGCGTGTAGCGATCCTGTTCGATGTCGCTCGGATCGACCAGGTCGTAGGAGTAGTCTTCGGTGAAGAACTCGGAGTCGGGTCCCAGATCGAGAAACTCCGCGCCGGAGACGTCGATATCGACCGCGTCGCCGTTCATGCGGATCTCGTCTTGGGACTCTTCGCCGTGAATGAAAAGCACCGTTTCGTCGTTGGTCAGCCCCTCCTGAAGAAAGTGCATTCCGAGGAGCGTCTTCCCGGTGCCGGGTTGGCCGTGAACGAGATACATGCGGCCAGGAACGAACCCGCCATGAAGGATATCGTCGAGTCCAGTGACCCCGCTACTCAATGGGGGAGCACGATGTTCCATGTGAGCGTTGAATGCACTTGCCAACCATTAATAACTGGCTTGCGTCACGTTACCGGCCGCTTTATCATGTGGCGTGGAAGCAACCAACAACTAGCAGGCGTTACAGCGTGTAGATTTCGCCGTCAAGCGCCAATGGCTCCTCGAAGGCCTCGGCTTCCGGATAGAAGTGTGCGAGGTGGACCAGGCGAGTTCGTGTCGCGTTTAGTTCGTCGGCGAGCGCCAGCGCCCCCTCGCGGGTCATATGTTTCGTCCCGAACGTGCGGGCCACGCCGTCGTCGTTCTCGTGTCGGCCGCCGATCGGATGTGCATCACAAAGCGCCGCAGGAACGATGGCGTCTGCGAGGAGCAAGTCCGGCTCGGCGAGAACCTCGCGCGAGCGGTCGGGGACGGCGTAGCTCGTATCCCCCGACAGTGATAGTTTCGCACCGGTTTCCGGATCCTCGATGGCGAGTCCGTAACAGATCAGCGGGGGATGGTCCACCGGAACGAGCGTCACGTCGAACCCGCAGATCCGGACGGATTCGAGCGGCGTCGTCGGAACGACCGTGATGGGATCGAGGTAGTCGTAGTCGTTGGCCACCGTTTCCGCGACGCTCTCGCCCGTCTGCGGGTCCGTCTCGTTTGCCGCGTACACGTCGAGTTCATCGAGTACGCGAAAGACGTTGCCGAGGCCGTCGAGGTGGTCGAAGTGGATGTGGGTGATGATGGCGGCGTCGGGAAGCGGAACGGACTCGCGAAGGAACTGGTAGCGAAAGTCGGGACTAAAATCGACGAGCAGCGCCTCGCCGGTGCGCTCGTTCTCGACGTGGACCGAAAAGCGGGTTCGCTCGACGCCGCGCTCTCGGGCGGCCTCGCACGTATCACAGTCGCAACCCACGGTCGGCGTGCCGGTGGTATCGCCGGTTCCGAGGAGGGTGACGCGCATCAGCGGTTCCCCTCGGGTGGCACGGCTGTGGTCGCGGGCGTGCTTGTCCTCGAGAGCGAGCCGAGACTACAACCGCCGAGGCAACGCGGCGAGTTACCGCTCGTTGCTCTCCGGAGTCGGCGAGATGAACTCGGTCCCCTCCGCGATGGCCCGTTCGATGAACGGATGGTCTTCGTTCGCTTCGAACCGTTCGATCGGCAGAACGTGTACCGTGAGAACGATCTCGTGTTCGAGCGCGACATCGTGTGCGAGTTCAGTGAGTGCGCGCTCGCAGTCCGTCTCCTCGTCTGCTCCTGTCGCCACCTCGTCGTCCTCGATACCGACGAGCAAATCGGCTTCCGTCTGGAGGGTACTGTCACCGCGGACGGCCGGGCCGAACGCGATGAGGCGACGAATCGACTCGCTGAACTCGGTTCGAACGCGGGCGGCGATGCGCTCGATCGGATCGTCAGTTCGTGCGGCTTTCCCGGGCTGTGTGTCCTGTCCGGTTGGTGTCCGTTGGGCAGTCTGGGCAGTCTGGGAAGTTTGGGAAGTCTGAGTAGTCTCGGCGGTCTCAAAAGGCAACCCATCATCGGTCATCGCCTGCACATTCGAAGCCATCGCATAAAGGCTGTTCCCCGCAGCCGTTGCCGACTCTCGGACTCTCACGCGCAGTCGACGAAACGAGTGTCAGACGGCCGATTAGTGGTCGTGATCGTGGTCGTGATCGTGGTCGTGGTCGTCGTGGTCGTGATCATGATCGTGCCCGCCGTCACTCGCCTTTCCGATATCGCCACCCGCGACGAGCGCGTCGTGGTCGCCCTCGATCATGTCCATGTTCTTCAGATTATCCCGCTCTTCGAACTCCTCGACCGCGTTGAGGAGGTCCTCCTGGGTCAGCGTCGTCCGGTCCTCGGTCAACGCCTCGAGCACCGCCTCGCGAAGCACCATCCGGAGGTCGCTGCCGGTCAGCCCCTGCGTCGACTCGGCGATGAGTTGCGGATCGAACTCCTCGATGTCCATCGTGCGCGTGATAACCTGCAGAATGTCCGCGCGCATGCCGTAGTCCGGCTTCGGGAAGTTGATGATCTCGTCGAAGCGCCGCCAGGCCGCGTCGTCCAGTTGGTCGGGGTGGTTCGTCGCCCCGATCAACAACACGTCGTCCTCGATCAGCGAAATGTTGTCGATGCTCTTGAGCAACGTATTGACGGCGCGCTTGAGCGCCGCGTGCTCGTCGCTGCGGCGAGTCTTGGCCACGAAGTCGAACTCGTCGATAAAGAGGATACACGGCGAGAGGCGCTTTGCTACCTCGAAGGTCTTGTCGACGTTTTTGGCCGTCTCGCCCAGGTACTGGGACGTGATCATCGAGAGTTTGACCTCGACGAACGGCAGGTCCATATCCCGCGCCAGCGCCTGTGCAGTCGAGGTCTTGCCAGTTCCCGGCGGGCCGACGAACAGCAACTTGCCGATCTCTCGAAGGCCGATCTCGGCGAGGTAATCCCGGTGTTCGATCGCCTTCGAAATCTTGTCGATTTCGGCCTCCTGATCCCCGGTGAGGACCAGGTCGTCGAGCGTCACATCGACCTCTTCGGGTGCGCGTACGTCGACGAGGTCGAGCATGTCCTCGTCGTCCTCGTCGTCGAAGTACTCCTCGAGCAGGCTGTCGATCCAGACCCGATCCGCCTGAATCGGTCGGTTCCGTTCCCTGGCTTCTTCGTGGCTCACTTCGCCGTCGAACGCCTCGTGATCCTCGAAGTGCTTCGCCAACGTCGGGTTCTCTTGCAATCGCTCCGTCTCGACGCGCTCTGCGAACCACGATTCGGCCATCTCCTGCTGAGTGAGCGAAATCGAGCCGGAGAACTCGTCGCGCTCGGTGAACATCAACTCGGAGACGGCATCCCACGGTCGGTCGACGCCCGTCGCCTCGCGCGCGGTACTATTCGTCGCCGAGAGCGGTCGACGAATCCCGGCGTGGCGGCGACCGGCGTTCGCACTCCCGCTCCCGCCAGCGCCGCCGGTACCATCGTCGCCGCTCTCCTCGCCGTCACCGCTCTCATCGACGCCACCGGTCCAGAATACCCGGCGGAACGACGGCGGAAGATCGTTCTCGTCAAGCGTCCTGTCGTCCGAATACACGCTCGTCGTGAGCAGAAACTCCACGACATCGAGCGCCGCATTACTCATTCGGTCATCGTATTCACCACACGCTCTTAACAGCGTCGTCACGCAATCGTCACGTACCCGGGCACACGACAGTCCCCATCAGAGACTTTCCCCAGAACGCGACGACCCCTCTCGTCGCAGCGTGCGGCGCTACCGCTCGCCGGGAAACGACCTCGCGACAGCTACATCGTCACACGTCTTTCAGCTCTCGGACCGCGACCCGGCACAACGACTTTCGTCCCCCGGCCCACACCCATCCGTATGGACGTACTCGTGGGACTCGGCGGCAGCGACGAATCGATCAAAACGCTCCGCCAAACGATCGACCGAACACAGGCCGTCGGCGACGACCTCACCGTCGCCATCCTCGAGAAACCCGAGGCCAAACGCAGTCAGGACGAAATGTACGAGCAGGCCGACACACTACTCACCGAGGCCGACATCGACGCCGAACTCGTCCGGCTCGAAGGAGACCCCGGCAGCGCCCTCGTCGACTACACGGAACAGGGCGAGTTCGACCAACTCGTCATCGGCGGCGGCACCCTCAGCCCGATGGGAAAAATTCAACTCGGCCCGATCACCGAGTTCGTCCTGCTGAACTCGCCGACGACGGTCAAACTGGTGCGATAACAATGGAGCCGACGCGAATCTACCCCGACGACCGCTCGGGACCGTTTCCGTCGCCACCGACGACGATCGACGACCGAGAGGGCCGCCCGATCGAGATCCGGGCCGCCGACGATCTGACGACTGAACTCGAGGACGTCGTCGCGATGTACGACGAGTTCGATCCGAGCGATCGAGCGCAGGGGATTCCGCCCACGGGAGAAGAGCGGATTCGGGACTGGCTCGAAACGATCGCCGAGGAGAGCGTCAACGTGATTGCGCGCCACGATGGGGCCGTCATTGCCCACGCGACGCTCGTGCCGGACGTGGACGAACCGGCGGCGATCGAAGAGCGAAACGAGATCGAATGGGAACTCGCGATTTTCGTCCTGCAGGCGTACCAGCGGGCGGGGATCGGGACGCAGCTACTGGAGCATCTGCTCGGGCACGCGAGCGACGTGGGTATCGAGCGGGTCTGGTTGACCGTCGAGCGGTGGAACAATCCGGCGATTGCGCTCTACGAGCGGGTCGGATTCGAGGCGACGGGGTCGGAGAGTTTCGAGCAGGAGATGGCGATCGTGCTGGAGGGCGAGGACGGGAGCGGATAATCTCTCCTGAAACGTGCGGCTCAGACGGAGAGCACCGGCTGGCTCGCGTAGGAAAGGACGTACTCGGCGACTTTTTCGAGCACTTCGGCGGATGCGGTGTCGGTCACGGGTTCGCGCGGCAGGACGATGAAGTCGGCGTCGATATCGTCTGCAGTGTCGAGAACGACGTTCCCCGGGTGTCGCGTCTTCCGGGTCTGTGAGAAGCCGTCGTCGATCGATGTCGAGAGGGGGACATCGCCATCGGCGGCGATCGACTGGATGTCTTCGAGAAAGCCCTGGCTGCTGTCTGCGACCTCGGTTTCGTCGACGGTGCCGGCGTCCATTCCGCGGATAACCCCCCGACCGAGGATGTACAGGACGTGGACGGAGGCGTCGTAGCGGTTTGCGATGGCGACGGCGTACTCGACGGCGGTCGCGGATTCGTCGCTGCCGTCGACGGGAGCGAGAACGGTATCGACGGCAAACGGCTCGCTGTCGTCCATGCGGGGAGATGTGAGCGCAGTCGACAAAAAGGCTCGGCCCGGTAGCAGGCTGGTAGAACCGATTCGTTCGGCGGGCGATCAGCCGTCTTGCAACTGCTCGATGCGATCGAGTGCGGCCTGTTCGTGTTCCTCGGAGTGGCCTTCGGAAACGGCGTAGAAGGCGGCTCCGAGTACGCACCAGAGCAGGACGATCGCCCACTCGTAGGGCCACAGCAGCGCGGATTGACCGCCGGGTAAGTAGAGGTAGACGAAGAAGACGGTTAGTCCCAGTCCGAGGAGCCCAACGGCCGTGCCGCCCGGGACCTCGTACGGGCGGTTCATGTCGGGTTCGCGGAAGCGCAGAACGAGGAAGGAGACGGCGACGAGGAGCCAGGCGACGACGATGCCGAGTCCGCCGGCGTTGACGACCCAGGTGAGCATCTGCTCGCCGAACAGCGGTGCGAGCGCGGAGAGGCCGCCGATGAAGAGGATCGCGTTACTCGGCGTGTTGTACTCGGGGTGGATCTTCGCGAACGGTTCCGGGAGCATTCCGCTCTCGGCGAGCGCGAAGATGGCGCGGCTGCCGCCGATGATGAAGGCGTTCCAGCTGGTGAGGATGCCCGCAACGCCGGCGAGCGCCATGAGCTGTCCGATCGTCTGACTGTTGAACAGTGCAGCCATCGCTTCGGCGGCCGGGAGCGTACTATCGACGAGTTCAGCGCCGGGAAGGGCGCGGCTGGCACCCCAGATGACGGCGATGTAAAACAGCGTCGCCAGGCCGACGGCGGCGATGACGAGGAGGCCGAGCGAGCGCGGGGAAACGTCGGCTTCTTCGGCCGATTGGGGGATGACATCGAAGCCGACGAACATGAACGGCGTCTGGAGGATGACGGCGAAGATGCCGGCGGTGCCGGCGGTGAACGCGGGGTCGGGGGAGGGAGAGCCGTTGCCGATCGCGCCGGCGATGAGGACGGCACCGGCGAGCGCGATCACGAGGGTCATGATGATCTGGAACTGGACAGCGGGGCGGATGCCGACGTAGTTCAGGGCCGTGATGAAGACGGTGCCGAGGACGCCAACGAGGATCCAGGTGCCGTAGACGGGGTCGCCGGCGACCGACCAGAGTTCGATCGCGTCGAAGCCGGGGACGAGAAAGGCCATCGCGGAGGGCAAGGCGACGGCTTCGAAGGCGACGACGGTGACGTAGCCGAAGACGATCGCCCACGTACAGACGAACGCCCCGAGGGGTCCGAGCGCACGTAAACTGTAGACGTGTTCGCCGCCGACGAGCGGCATCGCGGAGGCGAGTTCACCGTAGAGGATGGCGACGACGCCGACCATGACGCCGCCGATGACGAAGGCGACGATCGCGCCGAGGGGGCCGCCCTGGTCGATCCACGTGCCCGAGAGGATGATCCAGCCCCAGCCGATCATGGCCCCGAACGCGAGGACTAACGTATCCCGTTTGGACAGCGTGCGCGCGAGTCCGGTTTCGGTAGTGTCTGACATACACGTGCCAATAAGATCAATTGCATAAAATTCTATCGCTACTGGCGTTATTAGACATCGTTCTACATTCTATGTGAGAAAGAGACCATAGACAACCAAAACCATCGATTCGATCTATCGTGCAGTGAACTCGTTCTGCGTTCATTGCCAGCGAGAGAAACAATTACAGCAGTTGCGCAGACAGAGTAGAGAGAGACCAGTGTCGTCCCGGGAGGACGGACACGGGAGGAACCTACAATGAGCGATGACACAGGACGCGATACGGTCGATCTCGACGAAAAGGACGTTCGAATTCTCAAGGCCGTCGCATCGACGGGCGTCACCAGTCCCGACAAGATCCATCAGGAGACCGGCATTCCGAAATCGACGGTCCACTACCGACTCGATCAGTTGCAAGAGGCCGGCGTGCTCGAGAACGACCGCTACGACATGAACCTCGAGAAACTGGGGCTGTCGATCACGCTCGTCTCCGAAATCTGGGCGACCTTCGACGAGGGGTATCACCAGACGGTCGGCGAGAAACTCACCGCCATCGAAGGCGTCAACCAGGTCTACTTCACGATGGGCGAGACGGACTTCGTCGTCATCGCCCACGTTCCGAACCGGCAGATGGTCGAGTCGCTCGTCGCCGACTACGAGGCCATCGACGAGATCCGCCGCACGAGTTCGAAGTTCGTCATCACGACGCTCAAAGACGAGCCCCTGGCGGTCAACGACTTCGAGTACGAGACGCTCGTGAACGCGCTCACCGACGCCGAACTCGACGACGATACCGCCGAGTGACGCCGCAGGGGTGCGAACGGAGAATTGGTCGGGGGCCGTGACTTTATACCGGCCGCCGTCCAACCACCGGCCATGTTCGATACCGTCGTCGTCGCTACGGACGGCTCCGACAGCGTCACGCGGGCCGTCGACGTTGCGCTCGACCTCGCGGACCGGTTCGACGCCGAAGTCCACGCCCTCTCGGTCGTCGACGCCAGCGAAGTCGACGCCTCCCCACAGCAACTTCGGGACGAACTCCGGACCGCGCTGGAGACGACCGCCGACGCCGCGCTCGCGACCGTCGAGAACCACGCAGACCACGCGGTCACGACCGCAACTCGGGAGGGACGTCCGGCAGTCGAAATCTGCGAGTACGCCCGCGAGGTCGACGCCGACGTCGTCGCGACCGGCACGCGCGGTCGTCACGGCGAGAACCGGCTGTTACTCGGCAGCGTCGCCGAACGAATCGTCCGCACCTCGCCGGTTCCGGTGCTGACGGTGCGACAGCTCGAATCCATGCAACAGCCCGACGAGGACGCGGACGAGTCGACGGCCCCCGTCTGAGCGCCCGTCACTGTCACGTCACAATCCGTCTCCGCATCCAGCCCCCGACGGGCCACCGGAGACCAGCGAGTACTTCCCCCTTCACATCCGACTAGTCGCCATGTACGACGAACTCATCGACAGCGGCGACCTCCCGCTCGCCCGCAAGTCGGTCCTGCCGGGCACCGGCTTCTTCCTCCCCGACGAACTCGAGGAGGACATCGAAGACGAACAGATCGAAGCCGTACTCGAGGGAGCCGACGCCGCCGTTATCGCGGACCCCGACGCCGACGGCCTCGCCTGCGTCGCGCTGATTCGAGAAGCCTACGACGACGTGCAGGCCGTCCCGGAACCGGACCCCGGGGGGAACGACGACGGCGAGGTCGCGGACGCGGTCGACGACGCCGACGAAGCAAACATCGCACTCGCCACCGGGGACGCCGACAAACCGCTCGAGGAACCCGAGCCAACACCTCACTCCGTCGCGCTCGTCCCCGCCAGCCCCCACAACGTCGAGGACGCACTCGCCCGCGTCGCCCAGTTCGGCCCCGACGGCATCGACCTCTTCGTCTGCGACCTCTGTCCCGACCGCTACGAGTACGTCGAGGCCGAACTCGATGCCGCGCTCGAAACCGCCGACAGCGTCGCCTGGTACGACCACCACCAGTGGGACGACGACGTAGCCGCGGCCGTGCGAGAGGCCGGCGCTGAACTCGTCGTCGGCGACTCCGACGAGGAGTGTACCGCCGACGTGGTCTACCGCTCGCTCGAGTTCGAGTTCGACCAGATGTACGAAGAACTCGCGGCGGTGACGCGGGATCACGACCTCTGGTTGCGCGAGGATCCGCGCAGCGACGATCTGGCGGACTACGCCTACTGGACCGATCCGGCGGAGTACGTGGAGGTCGTCCGCGAGTTCGGCGTCGACCTGCCCGCCTGGGTCGAGGAGTTCATCGCGGAGCGGCGGGTCGAAAAGGAACAACTGATCGAGCAGGCGCTCGGGCGGGCCGAGTTCCGCGAGATCGGCGGCTACACGGTCGGGATCACCTACGGTCGGTGTTCGCAGAACGAGGTGGCCGAGGCGATGCGCGAGGACGGAGCCGACGCGTCGGTGATCGTCAAGCCCGCCGGCTCCGCGTCGATCCGCGGCACGGACGAGTTCGACCGCTGCCACGAGGTTGCGGGGAAGGTAAACGGCGGCGGCCACCCGAAGGCGGCGGGCTGTAAGCCCGATATCTACGACGACATGCTCGATTACGCGACCCACTGGACGTCTCGCGGTGCGGTGACGAAACAGGTGATCCTCGATGCGTTCCGGACCGTCGTCACTGAGGAAGCCAACGAGGGAGACGACGAATAGGGTGAACGCGACGACCCGCTACTCCTGGGAGAGCACGTACCGCAACACGAGCTGGAGCACGTGGACGAAGACGCCGGCCACGGCGATGTAGACGCCGATCGTCTGCAGGCCGATTGAGGCGTTCCGGTTGTCCCTGACCTGCCAGATTTCGTAGCCGAGTCGAAGCAGAAAGCCCAGGAATACCAGCACGAAGCCGACGAGCAGCAACTCCGGAAGGACGAAACTTCCGATTGCGATGACGCCGATGCCACCGAGGAACGCGAAGTTGGCGAACTTGCCCCAGTGCTCGAAGGTCGTACTGCGCGCGTAGACGTACCCCGAGATCAGCGCCGTGACGACGGCGACGACGACCGCCGTCAGTCCGAGAATCTGAAGTTGTGCGTCTGCAGGGGCGACCGAGAGGACGCCGGCCCCGAAGACGCCGAACGCGAGTTGCAGGAGAACCATTCCGACGAACGCGATTCCCGTGTCGCCATTGGTGACGCCGCGTTCCGCGACGAGCTGGCCGCCGGTGATCGCCGCACCGTAGACGACCACGCCGAGAATCGGCGCGATGCCGAACAGGTAGTCGTTGACGACAGCGAGCGGCGTCGCCACGAAGGCGTACATCAACGCGACGTTGATCGCCATCAGCACGCTCGCACCGCCGATGACGCGCACCTCTCGGCCCGAGAGGCCGAATCCCCGCGCCGTCTCGTGTGGGGTTTCGACGGAACTCATGTGTCGTGCGTACCTCGCCCGCGGGGAAAAGGCTGCACCTTACAGGCGGCCGCCGAGCGGACGACAACCGGTCGAGTTCAGCGTCGATCCCGGCACGACCGACCCGCCGGACCGACGGTCGCGGCCGAAAGACTGTCGGCACCGCCACGGAAAGACTCGCTATCTGCGATGGCACTCCTAGACGACCTCTCCGGTTACGAGTTCGAGGATCTGATGGTCGACGTGTTCCGTCACCGCGGCTACGAGAACGTCAGCCAGTCAGCACGGACGGCGGACGAAGGACGGGACATTCTGATGGAGGAGGTCGTCGACGGCCGACGGCGCGCGGTCGTCGTCGAGTGCAAGCACACCGATACCGTCAGCCGCCCCGTCGTCCAAAAACTCCACTCCGCGGTCGCGACCTACGACTACGGCGGCCCGAAACGAGGCATGGTCGCGACGACGGGGCGGTTCACCGGCCCGGCCCGAGAGTACGCGCAGGAACTCGGCACCGAGAGCGACGGGGGCGTCGAACTCGTCGACGGTACGGACCTGCGCGAAATCGGCGAGGAGATCGGGATGGACCTCTACAACGGCCGCATCGAGATCCTCTGCGACGAGGCACTCGCCCCGTTCCCTCCCAACACGGGCCCTGCAGCGCCCGTCTTCGACGTCGTCCGCGAGATCGAGAACATCGACCCCGCCACGATTCCGACGCCCGAGACGAGCGTCACGTTTCAGCCGATGGTCTCCATCTCGGCCAGCACGAGCGCCACCTTCGAAACGTCGGTCGGCGTTATCCACAGTCTGAACGAGACGACCGAACTAGTCGTCCACGCCGCCGACGACGAGCCGCGCGTCGCACGCGGCGAGCGCAGCGCCCTCGTCACGAACCGGGCCGCACCGCGCATCGATCTCGAGGATCGCCGGACTGAACTCGACGCGGCCGTCGACGCGGCCGTCGACGCGGCCGTCGACGCGGCCGTCGACGCGGTCGAGCGCGAGCGATTCGGCCGAACCGAAACGGCGTACAAAGAGTGGGCGGTCGACCGGCTCCGACAGGCCCACACGACGACGGTTCACTACACCGGCGACAACAACGTCGACTACGAGAAAACCTGCACGCCCTCGCGCTCGGACGTGTCGATCCGGTCGATCGACCCCATCTACCTCCCGCGAGTTCACTCGCGCGTCGAACTCGGGGAGTACGCGTATCGCTACGAGTTCGACGCGGCCGGGTCGGCACGGTCGACGACCAGGAACGACTTCCGGGAGTGCGTCCACTGTGGGGCGGACGGCATCGACGCGACCTACACGTACTGTGCGAACTGCGGCAGCATCAACTGCGACGACCACATCGAGACGGAGCGAGTCGAGCACGAGCCGGTCTGTACCGGCTGTGCGGTCACCGAACGGTTCGCGCTGCGCCGGAAGTACTTCTACGACGAGGCGAATCGGGAGGCGTTCCGCGAGGAGTATGCGGCGATGGCGGTTCACGAGAAGGCCATGGAGAACGTTCCCCTGGCTGTGGGAAGCGTGCTTGCGCTCTTGGTCGCCTGCATCGTCGTCGGGAGTTCGGTCGGCGTCCTGTGAGTGGGGTCACCGCGCGGGTCCGGGTTCTCAGGCGTCGGACCAGCACCAGCACCAGCGGTCGCCGCGTTCGGGGGCGCTCGCATCGAAGCCGTCGGCACGGAGCTCCGCTGCGAAGTCCGCACAGCGGTCGCCGTGATTCACGAGGATCGTCTCGTCCCGGTAGGACTCGATGAACTCGAGTAAGCCCGCTCGGTCGGCGTGGGCGGAGAAGTCGAACTGTTGGACCCGGGCGCTAACGGGCATCCGCCGGCCGTCGATCTCGGCACTGCCAGTGTCGAGCAGGTCGCGGCCGGGCGTTCCCTCGACCTGGTAGCCGGTCATGGCGATCTTGTTGACGGGATTCGAGCGGATCGCCGGGACGTAGGTCATCGCGGGACCGCCGTGGAGCATCCCGCTGGTCGTTATAATCGCCGTGTTCTGCTCCGCAATGCGCTTGCGCTGGCCGTCGCGGCCAGTGACGAATCGGGCGTGGGATTTCGCCCGCTGAAGCGCGTCTGCGTCGCGGACGAACGTTGGGTGGTGCTGCAGCATCTCCGTGATTCGTTTTCCCATCCCGTCCACGTAGCAGGGAATATCGTGTCGCTCGCAGATCAGTAGCATCTCCTGGGTGCGTCCGATAGCGAAGGCGGGGATCACGACGGTGCCGCCCTCCCAGAGTGTCCGCTCGACGCTTTCGACGAACCGGCTTTCGACCGTCGATCGTTCCTCGTGTTCGACGTCGGAATAGGTGCTCTCACAGACCACCACGTCGGCGTCGGGGCGGGCGGTCGTGGCGGACACTAACTGCTGGTCGTCAGTGTGGAAATCGCCCGTATAGAGTAGTCGAGTCTCCCCGTCGTCAACAAGCACGTGTGCCGAGCCGGGGATGTGACCGGCGTCGAAAAACGTCACCTCGTGGCCAGCGGCCTCGAACGTCTCGCGATAGCCGTGGGTCTTCGAGACCTGCGTCACACGCTGAACGTCCGTCTCGGTGAACGGACACTGGAGAGTGCCCCCGTGCAGTTTCAACGTGTCCCGCGCGAGGGTTAGTGCGAGCTCGCGCGTCGGCGGCGTCCAGTGGATCGGCGGCCGGGCGCTGCCGCTCAGCAGCGACGGGATCGTTCCCACGTGGTCGAGGTGGCCGTGGCTCGCCACGACCGCTTCCGGGTCGACGTCGCCCGGGAACTGCGGCGGGTCCTCCGATTTCATTCCGTAGTCGAGCAGGAGTCGGCCGTTGACGAGAATCGCGCTCCGGCCAACTTCTCCCGCACCGCCCAGAAACCGAATATCCATCGTCGACACGTAACGATTCCGCCCGCTTGACGCCATCGGTTGATCGGAACAAACGCTCCTGATGACCTGCCCGAGACTCTCGATTGGGTCGTTCGTCCAGGTGGTCGTCTCGTTATCGCTGACTGGTCAGCTAAGGGAATTGAAGAAACAGGTCCACTCATAGACGAACGATTTACTGCCGAAGAGACAGTTCCTCGCTCCGGGATCGCGACTTCAAAATTCGACATCAAGCGACACGAACTGAGGCGTTCATTCTCGTCGGAGTTCGAAAATAGAGAGATCAGCTTTCGACGGTCGGCGTCTGTCTGGACGTGCCGCCGTATTTTTCGCTGAATTCACCGGTGAGTTGGCCCATTTGTGCGTACCAGTCGTTGAGCATCCGCTGCATCTCCTGGGCGATCTCGTCGGCGATTACGTCAACGGTGAGCGGCTCGTCGGCTTCGTTTAGTAGTCGGAACACGTCTTTGTCGATTTCTTTGAGGTTGTGGAAACAATCCAGCAGGCCCTCACACCGCATATCCCGCCGAAGCATTTCACTCATCGAGTCGGGCATAAGTTATAGGTATTAGGTATTACCTATACAAATTATTTGTATAGCCACCACAATACTGCACCAATCTATGACGATACGAGCCGAACCCATATTCCGGTTCACTCCTGCCGAAGTACACAGATTAGAGCGAGCACGATCGGAGTGCTAACCACGATCGTCGCACCGGAGAAGAGTTCGAGGTACACCGTATTAAATGCCTCAATACCGAGCGAGTTAGTCCGTTCTCTGGATCACCCAGTATCAGGTGATTCCGTAGGTCCATCGACGGTTAGCTGGAAGCAGTTTCGGTCACGTCGTCGATCGTGTTCGAGCGAAGTGTTCGCCAGTAGCCCTGTGCGTACGCGCCGAGGAACATTCCGAAGACCGCCCACAGGATCGGATAGTTACCGATACCGACGCTCGCGTATGCGGCTCCGGGGCAGATTCCTGAGACTCCCCAACCGACGCCGAAGATTGTCCCTCCGATGACGACGTTGCGGTCGAACTCCTTTACTCGGCGCGTGTACTCGCTAGCCGTCAACGGCGCCTGATCGAGATAGCGGGTGGCGACGGCGAACGTGACCCCCGTCACGACGGCTGCACCACCCATGACGAACAAGAGGCCGAAGTCCTCGAACTGGAGGAAGTCTAGTACGACCTCGGGGCGAGCCATGCCGCTGATCGCGAGGCCGAAGCCGAAGATCAGCCCACCTACGTAGATTATCGGCATGAACAACGGGCTACGGCGGGTGCCGCTCATGGTGCCACCCCCATCGCTTGGACGAGTTGGGCTGTCCCGATCGCGATAGCGAGGAACGTCGCCACGTTCACCAGCGAGGTGTTCGAGAGCGAGCCGACGCCGCAAACGCCGTGGCCCGACGTGCAACCTTTGCCGAGGCGCGTCCCGACGCCGACGAGAAAGCCGCCGCCGAGCAACCGCCACCACTGGACCTCGGTCGTCCAGATCGCTCCTTGAAAGAGGACGGCGTAGACAGCGGCGCCGGTGACGATGCCCGCCGTGAATACGAGTCGCCAGTCTCGCGACTGGACGTACTTGAACCGGTTGTACCGGGGCACGTCGGAGACGTACGACAGCGTCGACTCGAGGAACGTGCTCGCGCCGGCGATGATCCCCGTGGCGAGGTAGATGACTGCGACGCCGAGTCCGACGAGCAGTCCGCCGAAGAGATACGGCAGGATCCCTCGCGGGAAGAGTTCACCGAGCGCGAACAACGGTGTGAATTCGCTCATCTTAGTTCAGTAGCCCCTGCTCGCCGGCTGCGCAGTTGTTCGGCCCGAGTTCGAGCTCGAACGCTTCCTCGTCGTCGGGCGATTCCCGACCGAGGTTGGTGGCGATGATCTCTTCGTAGTTGGCCGGTCGCGGCGGCATGTCCGAGGCGGTGAACTCGACGAACGACTCTTCGTCCATCGACAGTGCGTCCATCGTGTCTCGCAGTTCACCGAGTACAGCGGTGTACGTGCCGTCCTCGTTTGGCGTTGCGGAATCGCTGAAGTGCGCAGGTGCGATGATCGTATCGTCAGACTGCATCACCACCTTCTCGGTCAGCGATTCGTAGAGCGTCCTCGCGGCGTCTTGCGCTGCCTCGGGGTTTTCGAGGTCAGGACGTGCGACACTTTCGGTGAATAGTCCGTCACCGGTAAACAGGACGTTCCCAACCTTGTATGCGGTCATTCCCGTCGTGTGGCCGGGCGTGTGATACACGTCGATCTCGATGTCTCCGACTGTGAGCGCGTCGCCGTCTTCGACGGTTTCGTACCGGCGGTCGTACTCGAAGCCGCGCGCCGCAGCTGCTTCGGGCATAATCGCAGTTGCGTCTGTCCGCTCGGCGACCGCCCGAACTCCAGAGACGTGATCTGCGTGAACGTGCGTGTCGATCGCGTACGAGAGTTCTGCATCGAGATTTCGAGCGTCTTGGGTATAGTCGTCAGTGAACGCTCGTAGCGGGTCGATGACTGCGGCTTCACCGTCCGAAACGACGAGATACGCGAGACAGCCACTCGACGGACGCTGGTACTGCACGATCGTCGCATCGGTCTCGACGTCGAGTTCAGTGTACTCGCAGATGCGCGCCCAGCCCTTCATCCCGCGTTCGAGATGGTTGACGTCGTACCCTTCTTCCTCGAGACTTTCGGCGACCATCTCGCTGGAACCGCCTTTCGCACACAGGACTGTGATCTGCTGTTCTTCGGGAAGCTCTGCGAGGAGTTGCTCCGGGAGGCCGTCCAGCAGTTGGAAGTAGGGGTAATTCACGATCTCGACGTTCTCACCGTCGATGTGCCACTCCTCGAAGTCGCTCTCAGAGCGAGCGTCGAGGATGAATGTGTCCTCACCGCTGTCGATTTGCTCTTTCAGGTCCTTCGGCGTGATCGATGCGACTGCGTCCTCGGCGTCGAGAAGGTTCCCTTCGGTCATCGTCACTCCCTTCTACCAACGGCTCTCCAATAAGACTTTGCATAGTAGATCTACATCTACACAATACTATTCAGCAATTCTCCCCTCTATGCGTATTTATGACTGTTATACTGCATAGGTGGTGATATAGTAGTGCCCAGTATTTGGGATACCACCAACACGCTTTTACTACCGGCAACGGTATTGGGCAGTGAAGTCAATACCATGACCGAATTCAAAATCACCGAGACGCTCGACGTGAAGGGACAGAACTGCCCGATGCCGGTCGTCAAGACGAAACAGAACATCGACGACCTCGCGGAAGGTGATGTTCTGCAAGTCCTCGCGACCGACCCAGGAAGTATGAGCGACATCGCTGGCTGGGCAGACACGACTGCTGGCGTCGAACTCGTCGATCAGGACGAGGGAGACGACGTCTTCACGCACTACGTCCGCAAGGCGGAGTAATACGATGAGTACGGACACCACACAGGCGTCCACCGCCGACGATGAGACACTGCGCCGCGCAGCGCTCGAAGAGAGAATCGATGAACTCGAGGACCGGCTCGACGCCGTGGAAACCGAAAACGATGACACACAGCCGAAGATGTCCATCATCGCGACGAAGGGGACGCTCGATATGGCGTATCCGCCGCTGATTCTCGCGAGCACGGCCGCAGCGTTCGGCTACGAGGTGACGGTCTTTCACACGTTCTGGGGGTTAGACATCCTCCACGAGGCGAAGTCGAAGGACCTGAAGCTGAGTTCGGTCGGAAATCCCAACATGCCCGTTCCAAACGCAATTGCAGCACTGCCGGGCATGGACCGAGTGTCGACGAAGATGATGGAAAAGCAGATCGAGGACAACGACACCGCCACGATCGAAGAACTCATCGAAACCTCGCTGGAGATGGGCGTCGAGTTCCAGGCGTGCCAGATGACGATCGACCTGATGGATTACGACGAGAACGATTTTTACGATGGCGTCACCGTCGGCGTCGGGGCGGCGACAGCGATTCAGGACATGGCCGAATCCGACATCCAACTTCTCGTCTAATGTCTCGATCATCAGCCAAGGAGATCGATCCCGGCGACTCGGAACACAGGGAGCTGGGAGAGGGTCTTCTCGAAGAAGAGATGGCGCCGAGCTCGGCAACGGCTCACCTCTACCGCGGGGAGATCCATCGCATGAAATTTTGGCGAGAGCGGCTCGATCGGACGACGAATTGGGCAGTTCTTGTCATCTCTGGAATCCTCACGTGGGCGTTTTCACGGCCCGATATTCCTCACTATATCCTTCTCATCGGTGTGGCCACGCTCTCGGTGTTCCTGCTGATCGAAGCCCGTCGGTATCGGGGATACGACATCTGGCGAAGCAGAGTCCGGAAATTGCAAGAAAACGTCTTCGCATACGGGCTCGACCCCTCCGCTGGACTACCTGATTCCAACTGGCGTGAAACGTTGAGTCAGGATTATCGGGAACCGACGATCAAGATTAGCACAGAGGAAGCGATAGCACACCGTCTCCGACGGGTATACCTGCCGCTTTTCACTGTATTACTCGCTGCGTGGCTCGTGCGTATCACCGCCTTCTCTCCAGAGCCGTGGGTGACAAGTGCTGCGATCGGGATGATTCCCGGGTCTATCGTGGTGGGAATTGTGGTACTTTTCTATCTCGGTGCAGCTATTACTGCTGTTCGCCCCCGGACGTGGCACGCGAAGGGAGAACTGCGCTCTGAAAATCTGCGTGAAAAATGAGGGTCAAGCAGCAACTGCTAGCGGAGCTTCGGTTCCGAGCATCCCGCTTGTCGTTACAATCGCCGTGTTCTGATTCGGATGCGCTTGTGCCGGCTGTCGCGACCGGTGGCGAATCGGACGTGGGATTTCGCCCGCCGAAGCGCGTCCGCGTCGACCGGTAGCCGAGTTCGTCCCGATCACAGCATGCAGCTACGAGTTAGACGTCGTCGGGTCCTCGGACGATCGGGCCGTCGCGAGGCCGAGCAGATAGACGTCGAGAAGGCAGACCAGTAACACGGCAAGCGGGACTGCAACGTCGGTGTAGGTCACGGCATCGAACTGCAGCGCGGTAACGACGAAGGGGTCACCGGGTTCGAACGCACCGGAAACCGTCCGTGCGCTCAGGAACGCAAGCGCGAGCACGTAGAGCCCGAACCAACTCGCACCGCGTTTCCAGTAGCCCAGATACCAGTGTCCGAGGCCGGCGATAAATGCGGACAGCAGATATGCGGGCCAGCGTGGCCGATTAGACGATTGGAGCTGAATCTGTGACATCGGTAGTGGTAGTGGTATCGGTGTGGTTCCCGTCGCAGTCAGTCTCGTCTGCCGTGATTGCTGGCGAGTTCAGTCCCCGATCTCGAGTTCGAGTTTGGGTTCGGTTTCGACACCGGTTTCCCGTCGGTGCAGTCACTCCGAATCATCGCTGACAGCCCGTTCTTGCTCGTCGTCTGACCCGGCCGGTTTCCCATCCCCATCTGCTTCGAAGGGGAGTCGTGTCGCTCGGTCAAGGTGGTCTTGGAGCTGCTGAACGTCGGACGGCCCCGAAGCCTCGACAGTGATCGCCTCGACTGCCTGCCGTGCACGCTTGAGGGCATCAGTATTCACCCCACGTTCATCAGCAGTGTCTATCTCTCTATCGGTCTCGGAAGGCTCGGTTGCTGATGCTGATCCTGGTCCTGTCCCCGCCCCCGGATCCGGCTCCAGCGAGTGGCCCACCAGCGACACCGACTGTGAAACCACCGCCAACGAGGGCCAGACCGACACCGACGCGGGAGTCCCGCGACCCGAGTTCAGCGCTCGTGACCCCTGATCCCGATCCCGATCCCGATCCCGGTCCCGGTCCGCGGCTTCAGGTCCATCCACGTCGTCTCCCGCTCGCTCGGCGCTCTCTCTTTCAGTGTAGGAGACGACGGTGAACTCGTCGGCGACGACGGACTCTGACCGCCCACGGTCGCCCTGTCCCGAGAGTTCACGGAGCGCAATTTCAAGGGGGGCATCGTCGCCGGCCGCGACGGAACGGGCGGTGAGTGCAGCGAGAAGCGAGCGGCTGTAGGTCGCCACTGCGGCTCTCGTCTCCGCCGGTGCGCCGACGGCGGCGGCACCGAGTTCAGCAGCGGTTGCGGCGAGGGTGGGTATCGGATGCGCGGACAGCCCGGTGGCGTCGAAACGTGACTGTGAGGGCGTCGACGGTGTGCGATCTGTCCGAGTGGGGGCGCGAGAGGACTGCTGTGATCGCCCGGAGTGGTCCCCATCCCCGTCCCAGTCCCCGTTCCCGTCCCCGCGGGAGGGAGGGACGCCGGGTTGTGAACTCGAGCGTGGCGCTGCTGTCCGTCGGTCGATAGCTACCGCGGCGTCCTCGGGCGACTCCGGCTCTCGCAGACGCTCATCGGCCGGTCTCGATCGGGGGGACTCGGTCGAATCGACGAGTGTCAGTAGTTGTCGGGAGAGTGTCGTCGAGGCGGACGTAAGCGTTCGGTAGAGATCGAGCGTCCGAGCGTCGGGAATCGGGGCGTCAGCGATTGCTTCGTACGCGCCGGCATGGAGGTAGTCACTCGCGAGGATGGCAGTATCGCGGGACCGGTCGCCCGCATAGCGGTCACCAGCCAGCAGTTCGAGCCTGAGTTGGACGTACCCTTCAAAGAGCGAGACGGCGGTCGTCACCGACTCGAGGAGGGGGTCGGTGGGAGACGAAGAGCCGAGTTCAGCTGCGAGGTGACAGAGTGTAACGGGAAGCGAGCGATCGTGCGGTGGTACTGCATCGGCTACGACGCCCCGCATTGGGGAGGAAAGGTCGGAAAGCAGGTCGTCAGTAGTCCGGGTCGGCTCGTCTGTGGAGGGATAGTTGCTCATAGCTTGCTGAGTACGTGGTGGCTAGTGGGTCGGTCGACCGTCGATCATTCCGTTGGATCGGTAGTGTCGTGGTTCGGATCTTGGCCGCTGGCGGTGTCGGGGTTCGGTTCTCGGCCGGTGTCAGTGTCGCCGGCATTGTTTTCACTCTCACTCTCGCTCTCGACTGTCGTCTCGTCTCCATCATTGCCCGCGTCCTCGCCCCCGGCTCCCGTTCCGTTTTCAGCGTCCCGCTCGCCATCTGAATCGGGCTCGACGGAGACGTGCGCGGGAGAGATATCGTCGCGAGAGAGTTTGGACGGGAACTCGATATCAGATGCTAGAATGTCCGCAAAGAGCCGCGTGACCGTGCTGGCACGCACCTGGTCGAGGTACCGATCGCGGTCGAGCGTGAGCTGGCGAATGCGTGCGCCGTCGAGGGTTGCGATCAGCAACAGCGCGATCTCTTCCGTATCGTGGTCGACGAACTGTCCCGCCTCGATTCCGTCCGCAAGGATTTCCTCGATCGTCTCTCGAAGGTGATCGTCACTCCGGCGGAGTTGCTCCAGGTACTGCTCGTTGTGCGGCGCCTGGGTCCGGAGTTCGAGCATGGCCGTGTGAAATGACTGGCGTTCGTTGTCGGCGTCGGGTGACCCGTAGAGGAACCAGTCGACGATCATCGCGAGCCGATCGACGGGCGGTTGGCCTGCCGTCTGGGTGACGCGTTCGTCGAACCACTCGGTCAGGTAGCCGATAAAGTCGGCAATGAGATCCTCCTTTGAGTCGTAGTGATAGAACAGAAGGGACTTGCTCTTGTCCGTTCTGTCGGCGATGTGCTGGGCCGTGAGATCGGTGTAGCCGTGCTCGCACAGCGCCTCGTAAGTTGCGGTCATGATCGCGTCACGAACGTCGGTCTCGGTCACTACTGACCTTTTGGTCAGGAACGCATAAAAGTCGTTTCGTTCCCTCCCACTGTCACGTCCGATATCGCCTGATACTGAACCGTTCGTAGCCGCCAAAGGCGAGTTCGAGCGAGCCGATCCACCAGTTCCATCGCTCGGGAACCGTCCCCGACGGCGCATCGCCGAGTTCAGCCACGACGACGGCAGCGGTCACCGCTGTGCCAACGTCGGCCTCGTACCGGCCCGTTTCCGCGAGATCGATCGCCTGGCGGACGACGACCCGAACCTGCGATTCCGTCGCGCTGAACTCGTCGTGGAGGCGATTTTCGAGTTGGTCCGGATCGAGTTGCATGGGCAGTGTAGGGGTTCGAGACACCTACGTCTTGGTTGCGCATCGGAGCTTGCCGCGATCGTTGATATCTAACCGTGACCGTGTCGTGTCGACGGTTCTGTGTGGTGGGCGTCGCTGCGTGACCCGTCCCTGTGAGCGAGCCAGCGCGTTCCGGTCGACGGCGCGGTGCCGTCGGTTCCGCTCGCTCACGCGGGTTCGATCAACCGCCGTCCCGACGCGATGTGGCTCATGTTTCGATGTGTTTTTGAGCACTGACCGTTTTTTCCCGTGCATGGCAAGTTTCACTGTTGTCGTTGGCGACCCCGACTCCGGGTCGTCCTACCAGCTCGAGGCAGCAGAACAGGATGCAAACCGATTCGTTGGGAAGGCAATCGGCGAGGAAGTCGACGGCAGCGCCGTCGGCCTCGACGGCTACACGCTCGAAATCACGGGCGGCTCCGACGACGCCGGGAGACCGCTCAACGGAGAGGTCCCCGGTGCGAACCTGACGGAAGTCCTGATGGAGGGCCGACAGACCGGTTTCCGCCCGTCCCGTGACGGCGAACGCCGTCGGATTACCGTCCGCGGTAGCGAGGTTTCGGACGCCGTCGCGCAGATCAATGCCGCAATCGTCGGCCGCGGCAGCACCGACATCGACGACCTCCTCGGCGACGACGCCGACGAGTAACGACCCGCCGATATTTTTCCGCCAATGGCAGATCGAATTGCGAGCGACCACCCGTCAGTACAGACGGTTCGGTCGACGTGTACGGAGACCGCAACGGGCGTCCAACTGGAACTTCCCGCCGACGAACGGGACGCGTTCACGGCGGACGAAGTCGTCAGAATCGTCCTCGACGGTGACGAACTGTTCGCCCGTATCGAGCGCGCGCTAGTCGACGACACCCTCATTGTCACCGGCATCTACGAGACGCCGTCGCTCGCCCGCGATCCGAGCGGCGGCACCGACCGACTCGCCGAGTGGGCCGATGACCACAGCATCGATCCCGGCAGTTCAGTGCTGGTCGATATCGTCGAACCGGACTACCTCTACGGGATCCGCGAACCCGGCGCAACGGCGTACTACGACGCGTACGAACCGCCGAACGAGAGCCTCTCGTCTATCGCGGAGGATCTCGACGAGTAGCGGACGAGAAAAAACGCACTCGAAAACGAATCACGGCTCAGTACCGCGCCAGGAACGCGGAGAGCAACAACCCGAACGCCAGTTGTTGGATCATCGTCTCTTCGACCATCGACCGAACGGTCGCGTCCTCGGCGATCGAGTACTCTTTGGTCCGTACCTTCCGCTGCAATGTGAGATACCCCGACTCCTCCAGGGCGTGTAACGCCGGATACACCGTCCCCGGGCTCAGCGTCGTATCGAAGTACCGCGACAGATCCGACAGGAGTTCGTCCCCGTGGGTGCCATCGTGGAGTGTGATGAGCACCAGCAGGATCTCATCGAGGTTCTCTTTGATCAGTTCGTCAGTGAACTCGATATCCTCGGTCGGCAAGACCGAAAGCGCCTGTGCCAGGAGGTCGTCGAGTTCACGCTCGATATCGTCAGGTGGGCCGTTAGTTGCGGCGGGAGACGGCGATTGTCCCCCTGCCGCCTCGGCCGCAGCCGTCTTCGAGAGTGCTTCGAAGACGGACTCAGTATTCTGTGTATTCTCACGCATGCACGATCACCCATTTGTGAATGGTATCGCCCGCCACCCAGCCACGCACTGCCGAGAACGGCGAGTACCAGTCACGTCGAGTGAAGGTCTGGGTCTACCGGTGTATAAACGACAGGGAACCGACCACACAGACTGTGGATAAATCAAGAAACATGAATTAACATAATAACTTCCAGTTGTCTTCGATAGTTCGAATGAAATATTCTACGTGAATTAGCAGACCATATATGTACTTTCTCTCTCAATTATACCATTAGTATATGTATTTTAGGCAGATTAGATTTATTTTGATAAGTGTTATGGCCGATAAGGGAGTAATTACCACAGCTAACCAGCGTAGCCACGATACTGCGCGCATCTGGAAGCCACAGCGTTCGTGCTGGATCGACTTTCGTACGCGGTCTGATAGGTTGGGGAGAGGAGTCGAGAGTTCGGGTTCGGTTCCCTGGAAACGGTCGCAGTATCGCGACTGCGTTGCAGAGTTTTCCCTGCAGTCTCAATCGACTGGTAGTTTTCGAACTGCACACCACACCATGTCGACCGACAACAGCGGCCTTTTCCACGTCCAGAGCCAATTGATGGGTATGACGACCGCACGCGAGGAGTTCCTGGCCGGTGACCGGCCCGACGATATCGCACTGTTTCTGGCCGACTCGTACGTCTCGGACGACCGACTCGAATCGTTCGGCCAGGCGGTCGATAACGGCGTTCTACTCGTCGTCGACGGGGAACGCGGCCGGAACGCGTTCCAGGCAGCGACCGGAAAGCAGGCCATGGAGTTCGCCCAGTCCGCAATGAGTGTCGAAGGGGTCATCGACGGCGATCTCACGGACGGACAGTGTCCGGACGACGGAGCGAATGATGAACCCGAAGCGGAGACCACCGCCTCCGGCGACACCCACGATCCGCAGTTCATTTTCGCTTTCGCCGAGGAGCAAAACGACGACGTTGGCGGCATCTACGCCGAGGGAGATGTCGTCCACGCCTACGCACAGTGTACCTGTGGAACAGCTTACTCCGACCGCTGGGCGCTGCAGAACTAACTCGCCGTCCCTTTTTCCGTTTCACCGCGAACGACTGAATCGCCGCACTAGACAGTCGATTGAACTCGTGACTCGGAACACGATGCAATCGGCGTTCCGAATCCGGGAGTTGCTCTGGTGCCTCGTTCAGCGAATCCGCCGCGTAGGCGTTCGCGTATCGCTTGAGGAGAGCCTCGTCGCCCTGCACGACGAGTTCATACGTCTCCCCGAGATCCGCGAGGGATATCCTGGTCGTATAGGATTCGTGGAGGCAGATGCTAGAATCATTAAGCGGGGACACGAGCCCTCAAAAGCGGTAGCAGTGCTGCGTTCACACGCAGCCGTCGTCTCCGATCCGTTTCAACCGGTTGAAAATTACTCGACAGTCACCGTTGGCTGAGGGTCCGTCTGACGTAAGAACTATACTGGCGGCCCCGGTGGGTAACGCCAATGGGACTTATGAGCAAAATTCTCGGCGGCAGCCAGTCCCGGACCGCCGAGGACTACGTCGAACTGAATCTCGACGACGTTTCGGCGAGTTCAGCCGACGCGGCGGCGATGCAGGTTCACATCGCGGAAGTCGCCAGTCAGGCTGATGCGATCGATATCAAGGACGCGATCTACGACGGCGATATCGTGATTGCGGACATCACCCGACTGCGCACCGAGGATAGTACGGTCGAACACATCGTCGACGAACTCCGGCAGGTGGCACAGGAGGTCGACGGCGACATCGTCCGCAAGGGCGACGATCAGATGATCATCACGCCGACCGGCGTGCGCATTAGTCGCGAGAAGTTGGGACAGCAGTTGTAATCGGTGTCTCTATCTCCGTCGCGATCGATTTCTGTACTGAACTGGACCCGCTTTGTCACCCGCACCCGATACAGCGTCGTGACCGTCGGTAGTGCTTTGCCGCTCGAACGCATCACCGAGACGCATGGATGTTATCCACACGGCGCTCTGGGTCTCCGATCTCGACCGAACGCGCGAGTTCTACTGCGACGGACTCGGGCTGGCCGAGAACTGGTCGTTCACGACCGACGATGGCGTCGAAAACGTCTATATCGGCGGCGAGAACGCGGAGTTCCAGTTCAAGTACGACCCCGAGGGCGGCCCCGGTATCGACCCGGGAACGATGGCCCACGTCGCCGTCGGCGTCGAGAGCACGGACGATGCCTTCGAACGCCTGCTCGAACGAGCGGACCCGCCAGTGCAGGCGGAGCCGGAGACGATGAGCCACATCGACCGCCGCGTCGCGTTCGTCGAAGACCCGAACGGCTACGTCGTTGAACTCGTCGAGCGACTGGACCGGTGACGATTCGGCCGCCAGCCGCCGTCTGAGTGAGAGTCGCGGCAGCGAATCAGACACGGTATGTCTCCACAAACCATTGTGATATCCTCTCAACGGCCACAAATCGGCCAGTACACCGGATAGCAGCAGATCTGACCGGTAAGAAGGAGAAAACGATAATACTTTTCCATGGGCGACGGAAATTCCAGGGTATGGCAGACGACCTTAAAAAAGGGCTCGAGGGTGTGCTGGTCGCAGAGTCCGACCTGAGCTCGATCGACGGTGACGCGGGACAGCTAATCTACCGCGGCTACACGATCGAGGATCTCGCCCGTGGCGCATCCTACGAGGAAGTCCTCTACCTCCTCTGGCACGGCCACCTCCCGAACGCGGACGAACTCGCGTCGTTCACCGATGCACTGACCGAGGAGCGGACGGTTAGCGACGACGTGCTCTCGACGATGGAGCGCCTCGCCGACGCCGAGGAGCGTCCGATGGCCGCGCTCCGAACTGCCGTCTCGATGTTCTCGGCGACCGAACCCGAGTCGGACGCCGATCCCGAAGACCTCGATGCGACGCTCCGGCAGGGGCGGCGCATCACCGCCAAAATCCCGACCGCACTCGCCGCCTTCGAACGCTATCGCCTCGGTGACGAGCCGGTCGATCCCCGCCCCGACCTGGGACTGGCTGCCAACTTCCTCTACATGCTGACGGGCGAGGAACCGAACGACATCGCCGCCGAAACGTTCGACCAGGCGCTCATCCTGCACGCCGACCACGGCCTGAACGCCTCCACCTTCACGTCGATGGTGATCGGTTCGACGATGGCCGACATCTACAGCGCCGTCACCGGCGGCGTCAGCGCACTCTCCGGCCCGCTCCACGGCGGCGCGAATCAGGACGTCATGGAAGTGCTGATCGAAATCGACGAGAGCGACCTCGATCACCGCGAATGGATCGAACAGGCCACCGAGGAAGGCCGTCGGATTCCTGGCTTCGGCCACCGCGTCTACAACGTCAAGGACCCCCGAGCGAAGATCCTCGCAGAACGCAGCGAAGAACTCGCCGAAAACGGCGAATCCAAGTGGTACAACTACACCACGACCATCGAACAGTACCTCACCGAGGAGAAGGGCTTAGTCGAGAAGGGGATCGCCCCGAACGTCGACTTCTATTCGGGCTCGGTCTACTACCAGCTCGGCATCCCGATCGACATGTACACCCCGATCTTCGCCATGAGTCGCGCCGGAGGCTGGATCGCACACGTCCTCGAATACCAGGAAGATAACCGTCTCATCCGCCCACGTGCCCGTTACACCGGTCCGGACACACGGGAGTTCGTCCCGATCGACGACCGATAACGGGCATCGCGTTCGACCGACCGATCGGTCTTTTTTGGCGAGCACCGAGCACCGAGCGCCGATGCAGTGAATTGCACTTCCCTACAGGGAGAGAGACGTATCATGCTCGAAATAGTATACCTCCTTTCAGCCACAGATGACAGCCGTCCGCCGGATGTCTGACGCCCCATCTTTCCCGCCGCAGTCCGGCGATTTCACTTTCACTTTGGAGGGGTGGGTTTTATGGTTCCTGCGTTCCCGTCTACACTCGCACGTCACACGCCGTGCATTCCCTGTTCCCTGTCGTGTTGCCGGACCGGCAACACGCTCCTGTCCTGTCGGGGTGGGGGTGGGGCCGCCCGCTCGAGTCTTCCCCGACAGTCTTACAGTAGTTGCCCGATAGTCACGCATATGCTCGATCTTACTGCCGTTCTCGAGGCTCTCGACCGAGTCCGTGAAACATCCCGACACACACCACTGGAATATTCACACACCTATTCGTCGATGACCGGTGCCGATGTCCACCTGAAACTCGAGACCTTCCAGCGTACTGGCTCGTTCAAGATCCGCGGCGCGACGAACCGCGTCGCGACGCTCTCGGACGCCGAGAAAGACGCCGGTGTCGTTACCGCGAGCGCGGGGAATCACGCCCAGGGCGTCGCCCTCGCCGCGACGCGCTCCGGCGTCGATTCGACGATCGTCATGCCCGAGCACGCCCCCATCTCGAAGGTCAAGGCGACCCGCAACTACGGTGCCGAGGTCGTCCTCGCCGGCACCGACTACAACGAGGCTGCCCAGCGCGCACACGAACTCGAACGCGAGGAGGATCGGACCTACGTCCACGCCTTCGACGACGAGTTCGTCATGGCGGGCCAGGGAACGATCGGCCTCGAGATTCTGGAGGACTGCCCGGACGTCGACACCGTGGTCGTCCCGATCGGCGGCGGGGGACTCATCAGCGGCGTCGCGACCGCAATCAAGGAGCGCAAGCCGGACGCCCGCGTTATCGGCGTCCAGGCGGACGGTGCCTCGAGCGCGGCGAAATCGCTCGAGAAGGGAGAGCGGATCGCGCTCGACGGCGTCGACACGATCGCCGACGGAATCGCGACGCGGAGCGTCGGCGAGAAGCCGTTTCGCCACATTCAGGAGTACGTCGACGAGGTCGTCACCGTCTCGGATCCCGAAATCGCCGTCGCGACGGTCTACCTGTTAGAACGGTCGAAGACGCTGGTCGAAGGCGCTGGCGCGGTCCCGCTTGCCGCCTTGTTGTTCGAGAAGTTCGACTATGACGAGGGCGAAACCATCGTCCCCGTCCTCTCCGGGGGTAACATCGACCTCAACACGCTCACCAACGTCATCGTCCGCGGCCTCGTCGAAACCGGCCGCTACCTGAAGATTCGGACCGTCCTCAAGGACCAACCCGGCGCGCTCGAACAGTTGCTCGAAATCTTCACCGAGTATCAGGTTAACATCTACGCGATCCACCACGACCGCACCTCGCGGGAGGTCGAGATGAGCGATACCGAAGTCGAAATCGAACTCGAGATGCGCGGTCCCGACCATGTCGATGCGTTTCTCGAGGCACTCCGCGAGGAAGGCTACCCGGTCGATACGCTGGCGTAGCCACACCCTGTCGCGGGGCGAAGCCGTTTCGCTTGCATTTAAGGCCGACCGTCGAGAGTTGGTGCCTATGAAACGGATTATCCAAACCGACGAGGCACCCGCCGCCGTGGGCGCGTACAGCCAGGCGACGACCGACGACTCGCTGCTGTTTACGGCCGGCCAGATTCCGCTTACGACGGACGGCGAAGTGCTCGACGACGAACCGATCGAAACGCAGGCCGAGCAGGCGCTCGACAACCTCGTCGCGGTACTCGAGGCCGAGGGCGCGACCCCCTCGGACATCCTCAAGGTCACGGTCTTCCTCGACGACATCGAGTCGTTCGATGCGATGAACGAGACGTACGCGAGTTACTTCGACGACGAGCCGCCGGCCCGGAGTGCGATCGAGGTCGCCGCGCTGCCGAAAGGTGTCGGGATCGAGGTCGAAGCGATTGCGTCACTCGAGTAACCGGCCAGCGACCCGGTCCAATTCCAATGGAACGCATGAATCCACGCCTCAAATCCGCCCTCCTGTGGGGTGCAGTCGGCGCGATGGCGTTTCTGGTCCTCCTTCAGGGGTACGCCCTGGTCGTCGAGCCGCTGGTGTCGATCGGCGCGGGAGTCGTCATCGCCGTCTGCGTCGGAACCGCGACGGGTATCGGTGCCTACGTTCTGGAGCACCGTCTCGCAGCGCGGGCGACAGCCAGGGTGGACTCCGAGCCGTCGTCCGACGGTAAAAGTAAGAGTTAAACGACGGACGTGGTTACGGATAAGTGAGCCAGGATGGCCGAACGGTAAGGCGCACGCCTGGAAAGCGTGTTCCCTTTGGGATTCAGGGTTCAAATCCCTGTCCTGGCGCTTTCCATTGCGTTCTCTGCGAGGGTGTTTGACTCCGAGCGGAGCCACCCGTCAGCTCCCGTCTCATGCCTGTGGCGCAGCGGCAGTGTAAAGCCTCACCGCTCGAGTTCAGCGGGCGCGTCCGTTGCGATCCAGCAGTTGGCTTCGTCGCGGTCTCTGATCTCGAATAGTCCGTCTTGCCTGACCACGGTTTCGTAGCGGCCGCCCTCGGTCTCGGTTGCGGTCATCCTGTCGCGAACTCCGCCGAGGATCCCTATCGTAACGATGGCCCTACGACCGGCGCTCGTGACGGTAAGGATGACATACGCGGAACGAAGACCGTCTTTCGCTCGCGATTGTCCCGCACGCAACAGTATCGCACTCGCGAGCGGACAACGCTTTAGCCGTGCCACGCGATGGGGACAGTATGTGCGGTCGCTATACACTCACCCTCGAGCGAGATGAACTCGAGGATCGATTCGGGGCACGGTTCGCGCCCGGGGCCGACGCGACGGCCGACTCGAATTCGGGTTCGAAAGCCGAGTCGTTCACCCCGCGGTACAACATGGCTCCGAGCCAACAGCTGCCGGTCATCACGAGCGACGCGCCGGAGACGATCCAGCGCTTCGAGTGGGGATTGGTTCCCTCGTGGGCTGACGACGATGCCGGCGGGATCATCAACGCGCGTGCGGAGACGGTGGCCGAGAAGCCGAGTTTCCGGGATGCGTACCGACAGCGGACTCCTGGTGGCGAAACGGCGGAATCCGGAGTCGGGTCCGACGCCGGTTCCGAACCCGAACCCGAAACGCCGGCTGCAGGTCGCTGTCTCGTGCCAGCAGACGGGTTCTACGAATGGACCGAGACCGACGACGGCAAACAGCCCTATCGGGTCGCCTTCGAGGACGACCGGCCGTTCGCTCTGGCCGGCTTGTGGGTCCGCCGCGAACCGGAGCAGGGGGCCGAGACGACCCAGGCCGGCCTCGACGCGTTCGGCGGCGGCACGGCTGACGCGCCCGAACGCGGTCCGCTCGAGACGTTCACCATCGTCACGACCGAGCCGAACGAACTCGTGGCGGACCTGCACCACCGGATGGCCGCGATTCTCGATCCGGCCGACGAACGGCGGTGGCTTTCGGACGACGACCCGTCGGACGTTCTCCAGCCCTATCCAGCCGAAGAAATGCACGCCTATCCGGTCTCAACCGCGGTTAACGACCCGAGTGTCGAGTCACCGTCGCTCGTCGAATCGACGCGAGCGTGACCCGGTTATACTTAAATATGGTGGGGTTTTTCGTTCCGTGACCCATCCTCGTGCGTGAACGAGTTCATCGCTGTGGATCGATCACCGGCGCGCACTACTGTGGTTTTCTCGGCTGCGAGCGGGTCTCGTTCGACAGTTGAAATGCGTCGATAGCGATGGATTTATGTAGAAGCACAATCAATGGTTCGTCTGACTATGAGCCAGCGAATGCAGCAGGGACAGCCGATGATCGTCATGAGCGAGGACTCCCAGCGCGTCAAGGATAAGGACGCGCAGGATTACAACATCAGCGCCGCTCGTGCGGTCGCTGAATCCGTCAAATCGACACTCGGCCCGAAAGGGATGGACAAGATGCTCGTCGACTCGATGGGGTCGGTCACCATCACCAACGACGGCGTCACCATCCTTCAGGAGATGGACATCGACAACCCGACGGCCGAGATGATCATCGAGGTCGCCGAAACGCAGGAAGACGAGGCCGGAGACGGCACCACGACCGCCGTCTCGATCGCCGGTGAACTCCTGAAGAACGCCGAGGACCTCATCGAACAGGACATCCACCCGACGGCGATCATCAAGGGCTTCCACATGGCGAGCGAGCAGGCCCGCGAGGAGATCAACGACATCGCGACCGAAGTCGACACCGAGGACGAGGACCTCCTGCGCTCGGTCGCCGAAACCTCGATGACCGGCAAGGGCACCGAGGTCAACAAGGAACACCTCGCCGAACTCATCGTCGAGGCCATCCGCCAGGTCACCGTCGAGGACGACGAGGGCAACAACGTCGTCGACCTCGAGTTCCTGAACATCGAGACCCAGACCGGTCACAGCACCGGCGAGTCCGACCTCCTCGAGGGCGGCATCGTCGACAAGGACCCGGTCCACGACAACATGCCGACCGAGGCCCAGGACGCCGACATCCTGCTGCTGAACGAGCCCATCGAGGTCGAAGAGACCGACATCGACACCGAAGTATCGGTTACGGACCCCGATCAGCTCCAGCAGTTCCTCGACCGCGAGGAGAAACAGCTCCAGGAGAAAGTCGAGCAGATCGCCGACCTCGGTGCCGACGTCGTCCTCTGCCAGAAGGGCATCGACGACCTCGCACAGCACTACCTCGCCAAGGAAGGCATCCTCGCCGTCCGCCGCGCGAAAAAGAGCGACCTCGAGTTCCTCTCGGAGGTCGTCAACGCGGCCATCGTCTCCGACCTCGGCAGCGCGACCGCCGCGGACCTCGGCCACGGAGACCTCACCCGCGACGATGAAGACGAACTGTTCTACGTCGAGGGCGAGGACGCCCACGGCGTCACCCTCCTGCTGCGCGGCTCGACCGACCACGTCGTCGACGAACTCGAACGCGGCGTCAACGACGCGCTCGACGTCGTCGCTCAGACCGTCTCCGACGGCCGAGTCCTGGCCGGCGGCGGCGCAATCGAAGTCGAACTCGCCTCGCGCCTGCGCGACTACGCCGACTCCGTCTCCGGTCGCGAACAGCTCGCCGTCGAGGCCTTCGCCGACTCGCTCGAACTCGTCCCGCGCGTGCTCGCCGAGAACGCCGGACTGGACTCCATCGACACGCTCGTCGACCTGCGTGCGGCCCACGACGAGGGCGACGTCGAAGCCGGTCTGAACGTCTTCACGGGAGATATCGAAGACACCAACGAGACCGGCGTCGTCGAGCCGGCCCACGCCAAAGAGCAGGCAGTCACGTCCGCCGCCGAAGCGGCGAACCTCGTGCTCAAAATCGACGACATCATCTCCGCCGGCGACCTCTCGACCGACAAGGGAGACGACGAAGGCGGCGCACCGGGTGCCGGCGGCATGGGCGGTATGGGCGGCGGCATGGGCGGCATGATGTAAGTCAGGCCGCGATACTCACTGCCAAAACCCCACCCGCACTCGCAACCGAACTCGACCCGCGTTTCGACCACTCATTATCCGGACCCGACGTGACATTCGCATTTTCGTCCGTACTCCATACTCCGTCCTGACTGAAGCACACGCTTCGGGCTCTTGGGCCCCTTTGACCCCTGCAGAGCGAAACCTGACTACGATAACTACCGAACCGACAACCCCGATCCGTCTTCGGCCTCGCTGAACTCGAGTTCGATTTCGAGTTCGCGCTCGCGCTGTTTCGTGAACTCGATTTCGACTTCGATGGGTTCGCGGTAGTCGAAGGGAATTTCCCAGTCCGAGCCGGCGACGGTGACGGTCGACTCTGCCTCGAGTTGATCCGCGAGGTCGCGAAGGAACGTGGCGGTCTCCTGTCGGGACAGGTAGATCTCCCGTTCGAAAAAGCCGTCCGTAATCGTTCGGGAGTCGCGGTCGGTGTCGTCGGGGACGTTGACGCGGTCGCTCATACGAACGGAGTACGACGACGACGGGTATAAGTGTGGACCGACGTACACGAAATCCGGTAAGTACGAGTTCCGTACCGGCACAACGCTTCTGTGGGCACGCATCGAATGTGAACGTATGTCACTCATCGAGGCGATGGGCAACGGCACTCGACTCGAGATCCTGCGGGAACTCTCTCGGGAACCGAAGTACGTCTCGGAATTGACGGACGCGATCGGGATGGACGGCAAGACGGCGGCACACCACCTCTCGACGTTAGAGGAAGCCGAACTGGTCGATTGGTATATGCGGGGGAATCGGAAGTACTATCAGCTCACGGCGGCCGTGGAGTTGCAACTCGCGCCGCCACCAGAACGGACGTTCGTCCTGCAGGCCGATCCGATCAGCGAGACGGATTACTCCAGTTCACAGCCGTAGGTATCGACGGGTGCTACCGCTCGTCTCGGCAGTGTCTCACCGCCGTGTATAGAATTCCACTGAACTCGTCTATACGGGCTGATAGCTATATGCGCTCTTTCGTCGTGGAATAGGTATGATCGAGGCCGCGCTCGAAGAGCTTATCGAGTCACAGGGGGAGTGGATGGCGTACGTGGTACTACTTCTGGGGGCCATCGTACTGACGTATAGCGTCGAAAAGCTCATCAGCTATCTCACGCGCGCTGCGCTCGGTCTGGGCGTCTCGATCTTCGCACTGGCGATCGTCTTTACGGGCATCGAGTTCGACGACACCGCGATCGCACTGGTGTTCGGGGCGGGAGAACTCGAGCAGGTGGCGCTCGGGACGGCGCTCGGGACTGCGCTGGCGATTACGGGGATTACGCTCGCCGGTGCGGCGATCTATCGACCGTTCCCGGCCGAGATTCCGCGGGATTATCTGCTGTTGCTCGCCGTGTCGCCGCTCGTACTGGTCCCGTTTCTGTTCGTCGAGACGTTAACCGTCGTTCACGGAGTGGCGCTTGTCGGCATCTTCATCGTGTGTTTCGGGTATATCGTGTCTCGAGAGTTCCAGCGCGACGTGCCGGTCTTTCGGGACTCGGAGATCGCAGAGCGCATCGAAGCGGACGGTGGCGTCGCCATAGACGAACTCAAGATCTCGGACGTCAATATCAGGACCGTCTTGGAGGAGATTCCGGAGGATCGGTACGTCGCCGACCGGGCGTACGAGGGGCTGTTCTGGCTCGGATTGGCGATCGTGTCGCTCGTCGGTATCGTCGCAGGGGCGATCCTGCTCGAGACGAGTTCGGAAGTGATCGTCGAGGCGTGGAGGATCGAGGAGACGGTGTTCGGTGCGACCGTCCTGACGCTGGTGTTGACGTTCGAGAACCTCCTGTTGACGATCGAGCCGGTCCGGCGGGGCATTCCGGAGATCGGGATCGGTCACATCGTCGGGAGCGTGATCTTCTCCGTGACGGCGAACGTCGGCGTCATCATGTTCGTCGGCGACGTGGTGATCCCGCGCGCCGTGATCGTCTTTCACCTCCCGGCGGTGATTGCACTGACCGGACTCGCCGCGTATTTCGTCTCGACCGGACGACTCCGGCGGTGGCACGGATACACGCTCGTCGGTCTCTACGTCGCCTACTGGCTCATCGCGCTGCTCGTCTTCGGCGGGATTCCGGCTCCGGGCTAAGGACGTTTCACGTCGTCTCGAAACGTCTTGCATCGTCCCGAATCGGTTCGCAGCGCGTAACCGATTTGCTCACAGACCACCGCTTTCGGACGGGCGTTTCGAATTAAGTGTCTCCCCACGTTTAGACGCGTATGGTCGCCCAGGAAGCAGCCTTCCTCGGTCTATTCTTTCTCGGCGTAGTGACTGTCGTCTACTCCGTCGAGGTGTTCATCGACGCCGTCGCCCGAAGCGCGGTCTCGCTCGGCGTCTCCGGGTTCTTCCTCGCGGTCGTTCTCGCCGGTGTCGACCTCGAAAATGGCGTTCTCGGCGTTACGGCAGCCGCGGTCTCCCTGCCCGATCTCGCACTCGGAACCGTCTTCGGTGAGGCGCTGTTCGTCCTCGCCGTCGCCGTCGGTATCGCCGGGCTGCTCGTCCCGTTCCGCATGGACGTTCCGACCGTCTATATCGCGCTCCTCGTTCTCGCCCCGCTCCCGGCGTTCGTGTTCTCGCTCGGCGGAACGATCGATCGAATCGACGGCGTCGCGCTAACGTTGCTGTTCGTCCCGTTGCTGGTCGGCATCTACTGGTACGAGCGCCGATCCGAGACGACGTACCTGCTCGCGGACGAACTCGAGGGCGTTATCACTTACACGGACGAACCGAACGACCGAACCCCACCGACGGAATCGACCGACGGCGAGACGCCCGTCGAGTACGACGGCTCCGGCGACGAAGCGGACGGTCACTCTCCCGTACCCCAGGACACTACCGATGACCGACCGCCGGTGACCGCCGACGAGCAGTCGGAAGCGGGCGAGGCACACGACGGGCGAGACTTCGACCTCGACGAGTTCATCCTCACTCCGACCCTCGACGAGCGCAGTGGCGCGTTCGCCCTCGGCGTCGCCGTCGTCGCGACCGTCGGTCTGACCGCGGGTTCGCTGCTCACCGTCCTCAGCGCCGAGGCCATCTTCGTCGCGTTCGGCATCTCCGAACTCGCCTTCGGCGCGACGGTCCTGAGTTTCGTCGCCTCGATCGAAGAACTCGCACTCACCGTCGAACCCGTTCGGCGAGGCCGTCCTGAACTCGCGGTCGGGAACATCGTCGGGAGCACGGTCTTCTATGTGACCGCAAACGCGGGCCTCATTGCCGCTCTTCACTCGGTCGAGACGACGGGCGCTGTGATGACAGTTCACTGGCCGGTCTTTCTGGTCTGTTTGTTCATCGTAACGAGCATGCTGGCGCGTGGCCGCGTAACCCGTCTCGGCGGTGCAGTGTTACTCGTCATTTACGGCGGCTACTGGGCCCTAAATTACACGTTATGAATTATGACCGCGAATACGCACGAGAACGATCACAGTTGGAGCGGACTGATACGGACTGCTGTCAGTCATTTCCAGCGCAACCGCGCCCGTCCTGCGGTTGCGCCGGTAAATCGTTACAGCAGACCGTATGAGACAACGCTGTCGAGTCCGCCGCCGGTTGCGCCGGTGATGACCGGTGACCGAGCCACTCGTCCGGGTGAGCGGCCCGAACGGTCCGTTAGGAGCGATCGACGTCGAGTTCGAACTGTTCGTTCTCGGAGACGGCGTTGAGGACGACGCTCGTGTTCGAGGCTTTGATGTCCGGGTCCGTCAGTAGTTCCTTGATCTGGTCGTTCATGCCGTCCGTGTCTTTGAACTTGCCGATAGCGATCACGTCGTAGTCGCCGGTGACTTCGTAGACGCTGATCATCTGGCGGTGGTCACGGAGCGTGTCTGTAATGTCCGGGAGCGCGTTCCCTTCGACCTGGAGCTGGATGACGGCGGTAACGTCGTAGCCGACCGCATCGTAATCGATTCGAGGGGTGTAGCCCTCGATGACGCCCTGCTCCTCTAGATCCGAGAGGTGGTTCGAGACGGTCGTCACGGAGACGTCGAGTTCTTCGGCGAGGCTGCGGAGGCTCGCACGCCCGTCGCCCAGAAGGGCATTTACTAATTTTGCATCGAGATTTTCGTACGTCATCACGTCTATCCACTCAGCCTGGCCTTTAGAAATTTACGAATATACAATTCCGGCGGAGTGATCGAAGATTTGCTTAGAGCAGTAGGGTTTTAGTCGGCGAGTTACTTGGCTACCACGACGAGAAAGATGACAAGCGGAAACATTACGAGTGCCGAACAGGAGGTTCTCGACGAAATCGAGGCGAACGATATTGACTTTCTTCGTCTCCAGTTTACTGATATTCTTGGAACGGTAAAGAACGTCTCGGTCCCTGCCCGTCAGGCCGAGAAGGCGTTTACCGAGGGCATCTACTTCGACGGTTCTTCGATCGAGGGCTTCGTCAGGATTCAGGAATCGGACATGCGACTGACGCCCGATCCGGAGACGTTCGCAATCTTGCCGTGGCGCGATCGCGACGAGGGCGCATCCGCTCGCCTGATCTGCGACGTCGTGAACACCTCGACGGGTAAGCCGTTCGAAGGTGATCCGCGCTACGTGCTCAAGCGCGCTCTCGACCGCGCCGAGGAGATGGGGTACACGGTCAACGCCGCGCCAGAGCCGGAGTTCTTCCTGTTCGAGGAGGACGAGGTGGGTCGCGCGACGACGACGACCAACGACGCCGGCGGCTACTTCGACCTCGCGCCGAAGGACCTCGCGAGCGACGTGCGCCGGGACATCATTTACGGCCTCGAGAGTATGGGCTTCGAGGTCGAGGCCAGCCACCACGAGGTCGCGGAGGGCCAACACGAGATTAACTTCGAATACGACGACGCGCTGACGACGGCGGACAACGTCGCCACCTTCCGCACTGTCGTTCGCGCCATCGCTGCCCAGCACGATTACCACGCGACGTTCATGCCCAAGCCGATCCCGAAGATCAACGGCTCGGGGATGCACACTCACCTCTCGCTCTTTACGGAGGACGGCGAGAACGCGTTCCACGACGGCGACGACGAGTTCGACCTGAGCGACGAGGCTCGCGCCTTCACCGCCGGCATCCTCGAGCACGCGCCGGCGATCACGGCAGTCGCGAATCCGACGGTCAACAGCTACAAGCGGCTGGTGCCGGGCTACGAAGCGCCGGTCTACGTCGCCTGGTCCGACCGCAATCGCTCGTCGCTGATCCGCAAGCCGGCCGCGCGCGTTCCCGCCGCCTCGCGCGTCGAACTGCGCTCGCCGGACCCCTCGTGTAATCCGTACCTCGCCATCGCAACGATGATTCACGCGGGCCTCAACGGGATCGAGCAGGACCTCGAGTGTCCCGATCCGGTTCGGGAGAACATCTACGAGTTCGACGAGGAAACGCGCGAGGAGTACGGCATCACGACGCTGCCGTCGAACCTCGGCGAGGCCGTCGACGCCTTGGAAGCGGACGAGGCTATCGTCGACGCACTCGGCGAACACGTCAGTTCCAAGTTCGTCGACGCAAAGCGCCAAGAGTTCGAAGAGTACCTGGTCGACGTCTCCCAGTGGGAACTCGATCGGTATCTCGAGACGTTCTGAGGACGTACCTGGAGAGAGTCGGAGTAGAAGTGGGAGTGAGAATGGGAGTGGATCTGGCGTCTTCGTTTTGCGTGTCCTACCCGAACACAGACTCTGTTCGTCGCTCGCTGTTTGGTTCCTGTCGATGGTCCCTGTAAATCGCCGTTTCCCGCTTAGGACCGCCACTGCCCGATCCGATTTCGCAACCGGCCCGGCAAGCCGAGCAGCGAGACGCCCGCTCCGATCAGGACCATGAGGATGTAGACGCCGAGCGTCGACGTCCAGACGACGAACATCGCGAGGATCGCCCACCCGCCGTCGAGAAATCGAAACGCGGCAATCGCCAGGAGCGTTCCGTAGAGCAAGACGAGATACGGCCCCCAGCCGTGGGCGTGGCTGTGTCGAACGCGACTGCGAACGTACCGCTTGAGTTCGCCTTCGAGAGAGTCGCGCTCGACGGTTCGGCGCTCGACGTTCGACTCGAAGGTATCGACGCGGTCGCGCAGGCGCTCGATCTCCTCGCGGAGCGCTTCGGGGTCGTCCGAGCGATCTCGCGTTCGAGCGCTCGCACGCCCCTGGCCGGCGCGACTGAACTCGTCAGTCGATCCGTCCGGTCCGTCGCTCGCGGTCGTTTCGGTCGGGTCCGAGCGGTCCGCCGGCGTCCCCTCGTCGGCCCCCGTGGCGTCGTCGGTCATCGCTTCTGGTCGAATCTGTCGAGCGCCGGGACTTTGTAGCTGCCGATCCACTTCACGGTCGGCGAGGACGGCATTACAGACCGCGCCGAAGACGAGGATAATCGCCCCGGCGTACAGCCAGATGAGGACGAGAAAGACGGCCCCGAGGGCTCCGTACAGTGCATAGCCGCCGGCGAACTCGACGTACAGCGAGAAGGCGTGACTCAGCACGTACCAGCCGACCGCGGCGAGAAGCGCTCCCGGCGTCGCCTCGCGAACGTCGACGCCCGCGTCGGGAAACACGACGTACAGCGGGAGAAACGTGACGAACAGTCCGAGCACGATAAACAGCGGCCCGATGACGCGAAGTAGTGGGACGAACTCGACCAGCACTTCGAGCGTGCCGACCAGCGTGAGCCCGACCGCGATCACGAGCAGGACGACCGTCGCGTCCCAGAACGTATCCAGAAACGACTTCGACGCCACCGTTCCGTACACCGCCGAGAATGCCCGATCGAGTCCGCGGAACACGCGACTCGAGCCCCAGAGCACGCCAAGCGCCCCGACGACGGTCGCGCTCTGGCGACCCGTCTCGTCGACGATCGTTTCGGCGAGCAACTCTTGGGCCGCCGGCGTGAGAACGTCGTTCGCTGCGGTCGTTATTCGGTTCGCGAGCGTTTCTCCACCCAGCGTTGCGGCGACGCCGAGCGCGAGCAACATCAGCGGGACGAGCGAGATGAACGCGTAAAAGGCGACGCCGGCCGACAGCAGCGTCAATTGTTGGGTCCGTGCGAGGCTGACGATCCGTCTCGCCGTCTCGAGTTCAGCTTCCCTGCGATCGAGCACGTGCGTCTAGACGCGGGGAGCGACCAAATACGGGTGGGGCGTCAGGCCGTCACTCGAGGCTCGCCGCCGTCGCCTCGCGGATCTCCCCGACGCTCGCGTCCGTCTTGAACGTCGTGCCGCCGTAGTGGGCCCGGGAGGCGGCATAGCCCGCGTCCCGCAGGTCGGCCAGGAACTCGTCCATCGCGTTCGCGGGCAGGCCCCAGTTGCGACAGAGTTTGTGCTGGTCGTAGTGGGTCGGCTCGTCGAGTTCGGTTTCGAGCGTCGTGCACAAGTCCCGCGCCTTCTCCGCCGTGCCGAACGCGTCGGGAATTTCGTCGCGAACCGCGGCGACGAACGCGGCGTCGCGGATCGAGCCGAGCCAGACGGGCCCCGCGGTGAGCATGCGATTCCCGCCGCAGTGGGGGCACTCCTCGATCGGATCGGCGTGCAGCCCGAACTCGTGTTCGCGGTAGAGGCAGTCCTCGCAGTGGGAGATATGACCGAGGGTGTCGATCGCGGCGTCGGCGGCGGTGGCCTTGTGCTCGAGTTCGAGGTAGGTGCGGACGTAGTGGCTGGTCGCGTGGGTGAGGATGGGTTCGACGCCGACGTCGAAGCGGGCGGCACTGCGAGCGAGCGCGGAGAGGAGGATGCGGACGCCCATCTCGGCGTGGTAGTCGGTGTTTCGCGGTACTGCGGAGTACGAGCGAACGCCGCTGTTGAAGTGTGCGCCACACAGCGGGGCGGTGTCGGTCGCGGTGATACAGACCAGGTCGCGGCAGTTCGCGAACGCGGCGTCGGCGAAGGGCATCGGCGTTCCGTAGGGGTCGAGGTCGATCACGTCGAAGACCTGCTCGTGCATGAGGGCGTTGACGTTGCGGTGTTCGACGGTCGCTCGTGACTCGCAGTCGTTGCGAGCGAGATTCGCCCGTGCGAGTTCGACCGCGTCTTCGTTGACGTCACAGCAGGTCGCGTCCCAGCCGTCTGCGGCGGCTCGAACGCCCCGGATTCCGCTGGCGGTCATCGCGTCGAGATAGGTTTCTGCGCGGTCCTCCCGCTCGCGGTAGGCTCGCAGCGTCGCGATCGTCAGATCTCGATTCAGTTCTTGGCGCGGGTTGTAGAACACCGACTCCTCGATACCGTCCGTCTGCTCTCCGGGGACCTCGAGTTCGAGTTCACCCTCGGTGACGCGCATAGTGGTTCTCGTCGGTAGCGGACGAAAAGCGACGTGGTCTGGCCTGCCGGTGTCCGTGGCGCGCGGACAACCAAACCGACTTTACAGTCCGGGACACAGTCACGACTGTGCCGGATGCGACGCCCGTCGAGCGCTGGCAGGCCCGACTCGAGGAAACCAGCGAGTTGACGCCCGAACTCGTCGATCAGATTTCGCGTCTCCACGGTGATCGCGGCGTCCGGGCGATCGAGGCCGTCGGCGAGAACCGGGTCAAGACCTACCGCGACTTTACGATCGTCGTCGGCTACGACGACGAGTACATCGTCGAGGACGGCGGCTGTACCTGCAAGGATAGCGAGTTCAATCTCGATGCCGACGACCCGACCGACCTCTGCTGGCACGTTCTCGCGGTTGCGATCGCTCGCCGGGTGGGTCACGTCGACTACCACGATATGTGGTATTCGGACGTTCGAGAGCTACTGTGACTGTGCCGTGACTGTCGCGGTCCGCTGTCTGCGACCGTGACTGTGAACGCGTGAGGAGCGGGCTGGGGCGGAGGAGGTTAATTTTCCGCGGCGCAGCGTCAGTGGAGACCGAAAAAGAGCTGGACGTACAGAACCGAGAAGATCACCAGCACACCGCTGACGATGACCGTCGTCGCCGTTTCGACCGGAAACGGGTCGCCGTCAGCCATTTCCACTGGCGGCTCTCGAGTGAGTCGAACGGCTCCAAACACCAGCGTCGCAACGGCGACGGCAAGGGCCACGAGCCCGGACATCATCGCCGGTTGAACCGTCGAAAGCAACGGCCCGATCCAGCCGAGCGCCAGCAGACAGAATCCGACGTTCATCCACTGCCACCAGCCGATCTCTCTGCCCGCGAGCCGTACCGATTCGCGCCATCCGGCAACGAACAGTGAACTCGTCCCGAGGAGGACCAGTACGGCTCCGACGACTGACAGCGGCGCGAGTGGCGCGCCCTCGGGATGGATCGGTCTATCGGCCCTCTCATCGACGCCGGGTCCAGGTCCGGTTCCGGGCCCAGTTCCGAGTTCAGGCAGCGGCATGATGCCCCGCTCGATCGCAAGCAGATCGCCGATGATGGTGACACCGAAGACGACGAACAGGACGAGTCCGAGCACGAGGCTAACCTGGCGCTGGAGCCGACTCATGTTGTCGTGTCGTACGCGCGTGAGAAACAAAAGCGATCAGCCATCGTGAGCGCGCCGCCATCGCCTGTCGCCGGGACCGCTCACCGAACAATTATCACCGCTGTCATATAATTGCGGGCCCATGGACGGATTTGGACCCGCCGTGGACGGGTACGTCGACGTTGCCGACCAACTCCCGCGATACGTCTCCACGCGAGCAGCCGTACATTTCGAAGCCGAGCGCGCCGAGAAACGGTCGACTCCCGCGCTGCGTTCGAAGACCGGCGCGACCGGCTGCGAACGCTGTTTCGGTCGCGTCTCGGCGGCCTTCCCGACCGCGTCACCGAGCCGACGGTCCGGACGACTGAACTCGTCCGACGGGACGGCTACCGCATCGAGTCGGTCGTGTTCGAGAGCCGACCGAATTTCCACGTCACGGCGAACTGCTACGTTCCGGCCAGCGACGGGCCGCATCCGGCGGTGCTCTTTCTCTGTGGCCACCACGACGCCGCCAAGGCGCCGACGGAGACGGTGTCGACCGGGTCGTGACGCGCGATTTGGGCCCGAGTTTCGCCGAGATGGCCACCAGCCGGCTGCCGCCGTTTCAGCCACAGCTCACCGCGGTCGATATGCTCGGGGCGTGCGATACGCCGCAGGTGGTGGCGGCGTTCGAGCGGCACGGAGCTCGAGTGCAGCAGGAGTCGCGGTGAGACCCCGATCGATCGCTTCGAGTCGCTCCTGTCCTAGGATTCCCTCCGAGCGAAAACAGCCGCGCTGGTGAATGTTCCTACGAGTCGGTATCGGTGTCGGTGTCGGCGTCAGCGCAAATCTCCACGAAATTCCGTAGAATCTGTAACCCCGTCTCGCCGCTCTTCTCGGGGTGGAACTGCGTCCCGAAGACGTTGCCCGCCTCGTTGGCAACGATCGACGGGAACTCGCGTTCGTAGTCGGTGCTCGCGAGCGCGCTGAACTCGTCGTCCGGCACCGCGTAGTAGGAGTGGACGAAATAGGCGTACTCCCCGTCGATACCCTCGACGAGCGGGTGATCGCGCTCGACGTCGAGTTCGTTCCAGCCCATGTGCGGGACTTTCTGTCCGTCGTCGAATCGGACGTTGGTTCCGGGGATGAGGTCGAGTCCTTCGACGGCGGCCTCGCCGTCGGTTGCGCCCTCCTCGCTCGCGGTCAGGAGCATCTGCATGCCGAGGCAGATGCCGAACAGCGGCTGACCGCGCTCGGCGACCGCGAGGAGGTCCTCACGGATCGGGGCGGCGTTCTCGACGCCCTCGCGGAACGCGCCGACGCCGGGCAACACGACGCCGTCAGCGTCTTCGAACGCGTCCGGATCGTCGGTGATCTCGACGTCGGCACCCGCCCGTTCTAACCCGCGCGTGACGCTTCGCAGATTCCCCAGTCCGTAGTCGACGACGACGACGGAGGCCAGGGACTGCTCGGTGTCAGCAGCAAGGGTGCTCATACCTGAACTCGGAGGGGCGTGTTGAAGTGCATTGCCATTCGTGCAATGTTCGACTCACAATTCGTGGCCCCCGGCTCACAACTCGCAACTCTTCCCCCGCAACTCCGGAAAAACACAGCCATTAGGCTTCCCGACAACGATGCTCCCGTATGGCAGATACCGACACTGATGCCGCCGACGCAGACCCGGAAGCCGTCGTCCGCGACTACTACGACGCCGTCGACGCCGAACGCTACGACGAACTCGTCTCGCTCTTCACCGACGACGTTCGATACGAACGCCCCGGACAGGGTTCGATCAGCGGTCGAGAGGAACTCCGCGAGTTCTATCTGACCGGCCGCCCCCTCGAAGACGGCAACCACGAAATCCACGACGTCCTCGTCGACGGGACCACTGCAGCGGTTCGGGGTACGTTCTCCGGCGTGCAGGACGGCGAGCGCGTCGAGTTCGACTTCGCCGACGTTCACGAACTCGAGGAGGGGCAAATCGCCCGGCGGTATACGTTTACGGATCGGGACGAGGTCTAGAGCCGTTAGAAGCCGTCGAGTCGCGTCTGTCCACCGGCGCTGCCGTCGACACCGGCGAGGTCGGCAGCGCGTTCGAGCGCCGATTCGAACGTCTCCTCCTGGCTCCGATCGTACAGCGTCGCCGCCGGATGGACGCAGATCAGCAGCCGGCGGGGCGCGCCGCCGAGACGAATCTCCTCGACGGAGCCGGCCTCTTTCGTGACGGCAACCGAGCGGTCGAGCAGGTGTTCGCTTGGGACCTTCCCGAGCGTGACGATTACGTCTGGGTCGAGCAGGTCGATTTCTTGCTCGAGGTAGCCTCGACAGTTCTCGAGTTCATCCGTATTGGGATCGCGGTTCTCAGGCGGGCGACAGCGAACGCAGTTCGTGATGCGAACCGAGTCGCGATCGAGGCCGACGATTCGGAGCTGGTCGTCGAGGACGGAGCCGCTGCGGCCGACGAACGGTTCGCCCTGGCTGTCCTCCTGTGCACCGGGGCCCTCGCCGACGAACAGGATGTCGGCATCCTCGGGGCCGGTGCCGTTGACGATTTGGCTGCGTGAGTCGACGAGTGCTGGACAGCGCGTACACTCGGTGACACAGAAGTCCTCCATCTCTCCCATGGGTGTGGGTCCGCGGGCCACCTACTACGTCTTTCGGGTCGCAGCTGCTGCCTCGGTAGCCGAACGCTCGCTCACCGTGGTCATGTCAGCCGATGAATCTCGCCACAGCTCCCCGGTCTCTCCGGCCTGTGCGCACTCGCGACGACTCGCGGTGACTCATACGGTCTGCTGTAACGATTTATCGGCGCAACCGCGCCCGTCCTGCGGTTGCGCCGGAAATGACTGACAGCAGTCCGTATCACTCCTGTGCACTTACTCGGCCCCGACCGCATCGACGTACGAATCGCCTGCCCGTGCCGCAAGCCGCGCGACGCGAAGCGGCTCCGGACGCCCGCCGTCCGGCGTAAACGCACGAAGAACGGAGACGGCCTCGGCGCGATCGCATCCCAGATACCGCGCGTAGACCGTCTCATCGTTGACCGTCAGTTCGGTTCGCGTCGGCAACCGCCGATAGACCGCGAGTCGCTGCCGGAGTTCGGGACCCGAAAACGCGTCGCGAAGCCCCGATTCGAGTCCTGAACTCGACTCGAACGTGACGGCGATCACTGGACGAGCCGCGGCCTCGTGAATCCGTTCGAGGTCGAAAAAATTGTACCAGGCCGGGGCGATGGCACCGAGCAGGACGTATTGCACGTCGGGCCGAGCCACCGTCTCGAGGAGCGAGCCGACGCTATCGGTTGCATCGGTTCCGCCGACGCGACAGTGCTCGTAGGCCAGCCCGTCGACGACGCAGTCGGCCCGAACGACGGCACCTGCGAGCGTACTTCGATCGCGGTCGCTCGTCGAATCGTGACTGTGGTCCCTGCGATACGACTCGGCGATTCCCAGTGCTCGTCCCCCGGGTTTCATCGGCACTGGCTGAAATCGAGTTCGGCGTTAGCCGTCGTCGTCCTCGTCTTTGATCTCCTTGAGGCGGTCGAGGAGTTCGTCGCTGGACGCGCCGTTTTCGAACTCGATCGTTCCGTCGTGGCTGTTCTCTCCGGATTTGACAGCGTCATCGTCGTCAAAATCAGCATCAACTTCCTGTTGCTCGGATTCGTCGTAGCTCCCGAATCCCATACAGTATCTACTTGGACCTACCGGTTCAAAAGTTCCGGGGGTACACGTTTATATTCGTTTATGAATTCTCGGATATCGAGGGGTATACCGGGAGGAACGGCGAATAAGCCATTTCAGCGGGAAGACGACAGGCGACCGCGGACGGCACGATTTTGATGCCGGGTCTCGACTGGGCACACATGGAGGTCCACCACGTTACGGAAGCCGCAGAAACGTTCACGTGTAACGCGTTCCTCGTCGTCGGCGACCGAACGACGCTCGTCGATGCAGGTGCCTGGGACGGCGTCGTCGACGAGATTCGCACGTACACGGACGATGTCGATACTGTCGTGATGACCCATCAGCACGGCGACCACGTCGGTGAACTCGAGGCCGTCTGCGATGCCTTCGACCCCGAGGTGTACGCCTACGATCACCATCCCGAACGGGATTACTCGATTGATGACGGGGAGACCGTCCAGATCGGCGACGACGAGTTCACCGTCGTCTACACGCCGGGTCACGCCGACGACCACGTGTCGTTCGTCTCGGAGACGGCGCTGTTCTCGGGCGACGTGGTCGTCCACGACGACGGCGCGTTCGACTACGGAAGTTTCGGGCGCACCGACATGGCGGGACAGTCCCGCGAACAACTCATCGAGAGCATCGACCGACTCCTCGATCGACTACCGGATGGCGTCGAGTACATGTACGCGGGCCACGGCGACGTCTTCCAGGGTGACGTTCGCGATGTCGTCGAGACGGCACTCGACCGAGCGGAGAAACGCGAGCCGAAGTATCCGGACGAGTGACGCTGGCAGTACCTACCGCTGGCACTCCACACCGCTCGTCGCACGCGTTTTGCGGGACGAGCATCCCTCGATAGCGGGAAAATCGACGGTCAGTCGTCAGTCGTCGTCCGAAACCGCCGCTGGATCGGCGCGCGATTCCGGAGACTGGCCAAACCAGTCGTCAGCGTTGGCAGCGACGTATTCTTTGCCCCCCCAGCCGAAGGCGATGCCGATCGCCAGGGCGATACCAAGCGCGGCGGCGAACGCAAACGCCTGGCCGAACGTATAGAGGATCGCCACGTTCAACCCCATCGTATCGAGACCGATAACCGCGGCTACGAAGCAAACGAGTGCCTTCGTCACACCGCCAGCGAGGGGCGCAACTCTGCTCTCCTGAACCGCCTCCGCCTCGCGGACGATCGTCGCAATCGGGTCGGCAATGACGAATCCGACGACGAGGATGGCAAAGCCGGCGACCCCCCTCGGCGCGAAGCCGACGATGAACTCGATCCAGTCGCTCACGGACGACAGGCCGAGATACGTCGCGGCGGCGAAGGCCGCCAGGAGAACGACGTAGTACTTGGCAAGTTCCCCTGCAGCGTTCGAGACCGCCGTTGACTCGTCGGCAAAGAGTTCACCGAACGGCGTTTCGCGAACGCGGGCGTCGAGTTCGATTCGCCGGCCGAACCGACGAACGATCGGCTGTAGTTTGCGTCCAGCGAAGACGCCGACGGCGATGAAGATGGCGGCGACGAACGCGGCCATGAGAAACGCGAACGCGTCGACAGTGACGGCCTCGAGTTCGGTTTGGAGCGCGTCGACGACCAGTGGCGTCATTGGCGATCACCGTCCTGGCTGCGGTATTTCTCTCCACAAACACTCACGAAATGTGATGTGTACATAGTAGCAAGTTAGTCATAGATAAATTAAATTCTTCGATACGATCGAGCAGAAAGATGGGGCTGAGCTACCCATAAGCTGAAGCGAGACGCTATCGGGTGCGAGAGAACGCGGAGAGAGACGGTCAGATTATGCTGCGCGCGGTTCCTTGGCCTTCGGTCGCAGGTTCTTGTAGCCGCACTTGCGGCAGCGGTCGGATTCCGGTGCGTTTCGTGCGTTACAGCGCATGCAGATCAGTTTCTGGAGCATCCGATCTTCGGCCGCGTCGAAACTTGGCATGTCGCTCCGTTTGCTCGTGGTGCATATAACCGCTGTGGTCCTGTCGTGGCGTCGTACCTGCTGTCGCATGGAGCAGGCATTGACCTATGTCATCTCCTCGCCAGATGAGGGGTCGTCGTCGGCCAGATAATCGTCCTGCACCGCGACGACGTCGCTCGAGTTCACACATTCGCTGTACCGGCGCAGCGGCTCTTCGTTGAGCGTCAGGAAAGTTTCGCCCCAGCGGAAGGGTTCGAGAAGGTCCTCGGCCCGGCTTTGGTCACCGAAGATACAGCACGCGCCGGCGAGTGCCTCGACAGTTGTGAGCTGAAACGGCCGGCCGTAGTTGACCGGGTTTGCGGCGACGAGAAAGGGAAGGGCCCGGTGGACGCCGTTCATTTTGAAGGAGGCCGCTTCGGCGGACTCCCAGGAGCAGTCGAGGGCGACCAGTGTCCCGAGGCCGTCCTCGGCGTCGGCCGGCGAGAGTGCCCGGTCGGCGTGGGGGTTGAGGACGACGCCGTAGGGAACCTGCCCCATCGTGCGGTGAAGCGTCGCCTCGTCGAACTGCTCGAGGCGGCGGGCGGTGCACTTCTCCGGGTCGTCGTCGCCCTCGTAGTAGATGTGACACTCCACGTGCGTGTCAATGCAGGGGTGAACCAAAAGCGCCGCGACCGACATCGATGCTGAGGCCGACGCCAACGATGACGCCGACGCCAACGATGACGCCGACACTACCGCCGGCGACGCCGTTCGCCGCACTGATCGCCCGATACCGGCTTACGCTTCGTGGATCGTCTCCCCGCGGTTGAGTCGCGCGGCGATCGTAAACGTCTGTTCGGCCTCCCGGCGGGTCGGGAAGTGGGCAGCCATATAGCGGGCGGTCGCGATCAGCGGGACTCGCCGACGCTGCTCACGGCCGGGAACGAACTCGTCGCTGCCGTCACCGTCCTCGCTGCTCTCGCCGCCCTCGCCGCTGTCTGCCAACATGGGGGCAGACGACGAGTCGGCGAGTTCAGCCTGCCGGAACGCCGCCTCGACGTTCTGGAGCGTGTGGAAGCCGGCGTCCTCGCGCAGCAGGCCGTGGCCGAGCGTCCGTTTCAGGTCGACAGCGTCGCCGCCGCAGTCGAAGAACTCGGCGACCAGCCGTCCCGCTCTATCTACCTCGCCCTCGGCGTCGAACGTCTCGAGCAGGTCGTCGAGTACGGCATCGGGCTCGCGGCCGGTGTCGTTCTCGCCCACCGGTGGAATCGGCGCGGGTGGCGTGTTGAGGAACCGATCCAGGTAAACCGAGAGCGCGCCGTCGAAGACGCCGCGATAGAGTTCGATCGCGTCCGTTCGCCGCGCGAACCCGTAGACCGCGTTGGCGTAACTGAACGTGTGGTGGACGGTGTTCCAGTCGTTGAACTCGTTTGCGGTGCCGAACTGCGCGACGCGCGTCGCGGCGGCGTGGGCGACTTCGGCGGCGAGATCGGCGGGCGTCGCCCCCTGTCGGATTGCGTCGGCGAGCGCGTCGACGATGGCCTCGGGGTCGTCGCCGAGGAGCGTTTCCTGGAGGTCGGCGGGTGGGCTCCACGAGCGGTCGTCGCCCGCTGCCGCGAGTTCTTCGAGGCCGCTCGTCTCGGTGACGCTGCCGCCGTAGGCGTCTTCGAGCAGGGAAATGAGATCGACGGGTTGTCGCCAGGACGACTGTTCGTCGCTGCGCGAGGCGGTGACGAGCGGTTCGACGAGGCTCGCGAGCGTCGTATCGGCGTGGTCCCAGCCCGTGTGCTCGAGGCTCTCGAAGGCCTTGTTCGCGAAATCGAGGACGTGGCCGGTCGTGAGGTAGGGGTGGTCGGTCGCGCCGGCGACGACCAGTTCGGCGACCTCGGCGTTCGAATAGCCTGCCGCGACGGCGGTGCGGAGGCAGCGCTCGGCTCCGTCGGCGTCTCGAACCTCGATGCAGTCCCGAAACCAGGATTGCAGGCGGTCGAAGGTGACCTCTGTCGTGTCGAAGGCGGGCTGATCGAAACTCGGCGGTTCGCCCGCGCAGTCGTCTGCAACGTGGCGAACCCCGGTGTACAGCGCCCGCTTTCGGTCGTCGGGGTCGATGTCGTCGATCAGGTTCGCCATACAGCCGAGAATCGTGAGTCCGGGCCCCCAGCCCGAGTCCCGATATTGGGTCCCGAACGCGAGCGTCGTCGCCATCGGTTCTTGGTAGTCGACGCCGGCGTCGATCAATCCGATCGCAGACTTTGCGGTGACGAGTCGCAAGTTCTCCTCGAGCCCCGTTTCGAGGCGGTCGCTCCAGTGCTCCGCGGGCGGCAACTCGCGTGTCGGCTTCGGGTTCACGTAGACTGTGCCGTCCCTGACCGCAACGGGATAGGTCTGTACGTCGTCCGCCCAGGGATCGAACGTATCGCCGCAGGAGAGTTCGAATCGCGCGTGGTGCCAGTGACAGGTGAGGATGCCGTCGTCGACCGTGCCCTCGACCAGCGGGAACCCCATGTGCGGGCAGCGGTTGTTTACGGCTCGAATCTCGCCTTCGTGGTGGAAGATGGCCAGCGGCGTGCCGTCGATACTCGCCAGTTCGCGGCCCGCCTCCTCGAGTTCATCGAGTGCGACGACGGGACTGAACTCGTCGTCCGGTCCGTCGCCGTCTTCGTCGGTTGTTGCCATACCGAACGCATCGACGCAGAACCGTGTAAACGTTCGCTGAACGTCGTTTTGGTAGACTATCTGTCACCATTGTCTTTCTCGGGAGAACGTAGCCGAGTTCGGTATTCGGAGATTCCGGTGAGAAGTGCGGGACGTAGTCATCGCGTTCACTCTTCGGTCGTCTGATGCAACCCGAATACACACTTCAAACTGAACATGACGAGCGCCATCGTGAGAGACTGAACGAGGGCGAGCTCGGCACTCAACAGTAGATTGACGACGAGAACACCAATACCTGCTGACAGCCCTAAGAAGGCTGCATACGACACGCGAGAGAGCCCCTTTGCCCATTCATCAGCGCGGTTGTAGAGGCCCTTCACAGCGTTCATAGTAACGATAGGTTTGATACTGGAAAATATGTTACTGGAGGACACGAACGTGCCGAATCAATCGCCTTGGTTTGAGGCGGAATTCTAAATGAGAAAACCATATCATCGACACGGTTAGGCGTAGAACTGGCCAAGGGCCGCAAAGACCCAGACGAGGACGTGTGCGCCGGCAACGGGAACGAGCGTCCGCCGACGGAGGTAAACGACGGTAAGAACAGCGGCAACCAGTGCGGTCTGAAGGAGGCTCCCAAGCGGCCAATTCAGAGCGTGTGCGACCGTGAACGCGATCCACGTGATCCCGCCGGCGACAAGCGAACTCTCCGTGTACGCAAGCAGTCGCTCGATAGGGTATCCTCGATAAAGAATCTCCTCGACGATCCCGACTGTCACGGACTGAGCGAGCGCCATGCCGATCCCGACACCAGCACCCATCGTGCCAGCACCCTCACTCACCGGGAGGCCCACCGCCTCGATGAGCGGTGGCGTCACAATGTATACGAACAGAATGCTGACGCTCGTCACGAGGATGTATCCGAGATCGACGAGGGCTGGTCGCCGGAACCCGAGGTCGGGCAACGAGAGGCCCTCGCCGCTCACGGCGATCCCGATAACGGTGAGAGCCAGCGCCCAGTAGATTCCGATCGTAACGACCGGCGTGATCTCCGTATTAGTCACTCGTAGCAGGATAACAACTAGCGGTAATCCAAAGAGGGCGAGGGCCAGATTCCCGATTGTGAGCGGCGGGAGGCGAGTCACGGCGACCACAGAGCGGTATCCGTTTTCCACCATGTGCGCATATTGACAACACACTTGATTAAATTTTTGATAGATCGAGGGTCTACCGTTGTACCGTTGTACTGAACACGAGTTCATGGCCTTCCTGGAACCGAAGCCAGTCGCAACTGCCAGTATCAATACCGCAGGCGCGCATCCTTTTTACGGTCGAGCCGAAAGCAGCCAGCTATGGACGCCACCGGTCTCGTTCGACGCTACTACGACGCGCTCGACGCCCACGACTACGACGAACTCGAGGCGGTGCTCGCTCCCGAGTTCACCCAGCGCCGCCCGGATCGGCGCTTCGAGAGCCGGGCGGCGTTCGTCGCGTTCATGCGCGAGGAGCGGCCGAACTCGGAGACGACACACGAACTGGAGGCGGTGATTGCGGCCGAGAGCGGGGACGACGACGGTTCGACGGTCGCCGTCCGCGGACGGGTCCGCAACGCCTCGACAGTTCTGTTCGAGTTCGCGGATTTCTTCGCGGTCGATGAAGGCACAGCACGGATCGAACGTCTCGAGACGTATTCGCGCTAACGTGGCCTGAGCCGGTTTCGGGTGAAACCCATTTTAAGCGCCCGTTCGACCCCGAGTCCGAGCGCGACGACGGCATCCGAGAGCACGAGGAACAGGCCGACGATCTGGGCGAGTTCGTTCGTCGTCGCGTTCGCGAAGACCATCAAAACGGCGGTGATCACGCTGCCCATGAAAACGAGCGGGATAGCGAACCAACGAATTACGGGATGCTCGTCGAGAAACTGCCGGAATCGGTGGAGTCGATCTGACACGCTCTATGATACCATAAGACACACTACGAAGTGACAGTACAAAAACCCATACTCTCGTCTCACGCCGAACAGTTGTTCGGACCGAGTTCGAGTTCGACTCGGTCCTCGGGAGCCAGTTCCAGTTCGCCGCGGTTGCGGTCGATGATCTCCTCGTAGTTCGAGGGCTCCTCGCCGGCGTCGGCCATGCGATCGACGAACGCCTCCTCATCCATCGCGAGCAGGTCGATACCGGTTCGCGCGTCGCGGACGGTCGTCGCGATCGGGTCGCCGGGCGCGCCGTGTTCGAACTCGCCCTCCGGCGTGACCGTGACGTGGCCCGGGAGGACGACGATACTCTCGGGTTCCGCGAGGATCGTTCGATGGAGGGTCTCGTAGAGCATCCGTGCGCCTTCCTCGCCCTCGTCCTGATTGAACTCGAGTTCGGTTCGCCCCGTCGAGTCGACGTGTAACGTGTCGGCGGTCAACAGCGCGGCGTCGTCGACGAGGAGGTTGATCATCTCGCTCGTGTGGCCGGGCGCGGCGAGGGCCTTGAGTTCCCGCTCGCCGACGGGAAGCACCTCGTTGCGCTCGAGTCCCGTGAAGTCGAACTCGACATCGCGTTCGTCGGCTCGCGCGCCGAGATAGTAGGGTACGTCGAGGCTGTCCGCGAGGTCGCGGCCGCCCGAAACGTGGTCCGCGTGGACGTGCGTGTCGATCACGCCGACGATTGAGAGGTCGGCCTCTTCGGCTGCGACCTCGAACTCGTCGACGTCCGCGGTTGGATCGACAACCACGGCCTCGCCGGTCTCTGCACATCCAACGAGATAGCCCAGACAGCCCTTCGCGCGGCGCTGCAGTTGGACGATCGTCAGTTCGCGGTCGTCGAGTTCAAATTCGAGTTCAGCGCCGAGGTCGACGTGGTCGTAGACGCCGCTCCAACCCTTCATGCCGCCGTCGACCGTCTGGACGTCGTATTCGTCGGTGGCCGACTCGAGTTCGGTCGCGAAGTTCCCCGAGGAGAGCCCCTTCGCGCAAATGGTGATCACCCGCTCGGCGTCGCCGACCGTCTCCTCGAACTCCGAGAGCCGGCCGTCGAGTGCTTCGTTGAGCCCGAACGGAAAGTTGATCGCACCGGGGACGTGCCAGGCTTCGTAGCTGTCCTCGGGTCGCGTATCGACGAGGGTGAACTCGGCGCCTTCGTCCCGGAGTTCTGCGAGCCGGTCGGCGGAGAGTGTGGTGACCATAGTGATTCGTACGGTCGCGAGTGACGTAAGTTTCGCCGCGCAGGTGCCACGATGCCGGAAACTGGCCGAGCGGACCCGGCCGATGACGGTGTTCGTCTGAGCGAGAAGCCAAGCATGAGGCTCCGTGCGGTCGATAGGTTCATTTAACTGATACTGGTTCGAAGGCGGGGTATGTCCCTTTCCGATGCCGTCGGTGCAGTCGTGTCGGTGTTCCGGCGTCGTCCGTCGGACCTCCTCCCGCTGTACCTGCTCGGGGCCGCGGCTCCGGCCGTCGTCCGCGTCGTCCCGATGGCCGCACTCCTGATCGGGGTGCTCTACCTGGCGGGAACGAGCCGACTCGACTCGCTGTTGAATAGCCTGCAGGAGATGAACCTCGGACCGCCGCCGAGCGACCCGGAATCCGCGGCGTTCGAGGCCTGGGCGAGCCAGTTCGAGCCGCTCGTCGACCTCCTCGTGACGCCGGCGACGATCGCCCTCCTCATCGCGGCGGTTTTCGTTAGTCTGGTCGTCGTGGCGCTGCTGTATGCCATCACTTCGGCGGCACAGCTCGGGGCCTGTTACGGTCGCGTTCGCGACGAACGCGGACTCATCGCCGGTATCGCTGGCGCGCGCCGCTACTGGCTACGCATTCTCGGGCTGTTCATCCTCGAGTTCATCCTGTGGATGGTCGTGGCCCTCGTCGTCGGAATCGGGACGGCCGTCGCGACGGGCGCGGTTGCGGTGGCGACGGATGCAACGGCGCTTGGCATTCCCGTCGTCCTCTTGGGCGGGCTCGTCATGATCGCGCTGTTCGCACTCGTCCGAGCGCTGTTCGCGTTCGCGCCGGTCGCCGTCGTCGTCGACGACGCGGGCGTTTTCGGCTCGCTTTCGAAAACGGCGGGATTCATCCGGTCGGAACCGATCGGCGCGCTGTTCTACTACGCCCTCGCCGTCGGCTCGCTCCTCGCGCTGTCGGCCGTTTCGGGTGTCCTGTTTCTCGTCGATGTGGTCACGTTCCCCTCGCTGCTGACGATGCTCGTCCTGCTACCGGCGTTCGACTTGCTGAAGACCGCTCTCTACGTCGGCTATCGGGGTCGGCTGACGCCGCCCGCCCCGCCGGACCGATCGGTGCCGTCACAACTCCGCGCCGGTCTGGGCCGCGGCTGGCACGAGATGACCGCGTACGTTCGCCACACGCCGCTGCTCCAACTCACGGTCGTCGCACTCGCCGTCGCGAGCTTCTGGGTCGGCTGGCGGGCCGGTGCCCCCCTCGCCGATCTCGGCGTCGAAACCTCGATCGCCGCCCGCCTCCAGGGCCACCTCCCGCCGGCCGCGGCCCTCGAGTTCTTCGCCAACAACTGGCTGGTCGCGATCACGACCGCCTTCGGCGGCCTCGCGCTGGTGCTCCCGACGATCGCCTCGCTCGTGTTCAACGGCGTCTACATGGGATTCTACGCCCAGACCGAGGCCGAACTCGCCGATCTCGTTGCGTTCGTCCTCCCGCACGGTATCTTCGAGATTCCGGCGATCTTCATCGCCTCCGCGGTCGGCATCACGCTCGGACTGACCGGCTGGCGCGCGTTCCGCGGGCGAACCGGCCGCGTCGCGTTCGCCGACGAACTCGAGCGAGCGTTCTGGGTGCTCGTCGGCGTGGGACTCCTCCTCGCGATTGCGGCCGTGATCGAGGGCTTCGTGAGTCCGTACTACTACGACGTGCTCCTGTAGGCTCGGCTCTCGATCCCCCGACTACCGGCTCTCGGCTCTCGGTCCAACCGAGCGTTCTCACCGCTACACGGCCGTTTTCGAGGAACTACTATGTGATACGAGAACAATAGAGTCACCCATGGTCCTCGCACTCGGAGCCCTGGTCGAAACCCGATCCGACCTCATCACGACGCTCGGCATCCTCGTCGCCCTGATCGCCGTCGTCGGCACGCAAGTCCTCGGCTGGGAGTGGGGTTCGACCGAACTCGTGCCGACGGTACTCGGCGTCGCTGCGGCGGTGATCGCGATCTCGTACGCCGTGTATCGTCGCTCGGGCTGAGTTCCGTGAACGGCGAGGTGGCGGACGAGCCGCCTTCGCTCTCAGTCAGGCGCGATTTGGCCGGTACGCATCGAACTCCTCGCCGAACACGAGGAAGTATGCGGTGCCGAGCAGGCCGATAACCGTCGCGGTGGTGAACGCGAGTACCGGATCGCCGGTGAGGACCGCGTCGCCGGTCAGCGGGTTATCGAAACCATCCCAGAGGAGTCCACCGAGCGCGGCGCTCGGAATGACGATCAGATTCCGCAGCAGGTAGTATGCACCGGTTACCCGGCCGCCGGCACCCGTTTCGGCCGGACCGACGATGAGCGCTTTGTGGGCGGGCAGTCCGGCAAAGCGCAGTCCCGAGAACGCAAAGAGAACCGCGAGAACGGCGGCGTCTGGCGGCGCGCTGATGAGCACCACCGGAAAGACGGCGTACACTGCGAAGCCGAGCGTGACGACCGGCTTGAGTCCGACTCGTTCGGCCGCCTTGGCCGCCGGCACCATCACCAGCAGCGCGACGAGCATCTCGATCCCGAGCAGGATGCCGAAGTACGACTGCGGCGAGAGTTCGAGCGTCCCGGCCGCGGGCAGCGAGAGCGTGAGCCCGACCTCGCGAAACCGAGTGACGACGATGACGAAGAAGACGTAGACCATGCCGTTGGCGAAGCGGACGAGCGTATCCCCGATCAGCAGCGGCCGGAGTTCGGCGGGCATTTCCCGCAGATCGGTGATCAACTGGGAGACGCCCTCGAATTTCTCGCCGAAACCGTCCTCGTCGGCCTCGTAGAGGAGGTGTTGGACGATCGTGCCGAGGACGCCGAAGACGACGGCGACGACGAGGATGAACTGGAACGCGAGTCGTACCTCGCCGTCGGTCGAGCCGAACGGAAAGAACAGCGCGGTGGCGAGCAGCGGGCCGACGAGGAAGGCCGTTCGGCGGAACGTCTCGGTGCTCGCGAAGCCGGCCGCGAGTCGCGAGGGTGTGACGGCCTGTTTGACGATCGCGAAGGAGGCCCCCAGGCCGAAGGATTTCCAGGCCTGCGAGAAGATCAGCCCGACGAAGACGGCGAGGATTCCGAGCGAGGTCGGCCCGACGGCGACATCCATTACCAGCGGCGCGGCGAGCCAGATCGCAAAGCCGAGCGTCGAGCAGAGCCCGAACGCGGTGAGGGCGTACCGCGAGCCGATCCGGTCCGAAATCGCGCCGCCGGGATAGGGGTAGACGGCGCTGATGATATTTCCGAACGTCCCGAACAGGCCGACGACGAACGCGGTCCCGCCGAGGGCGTACATGTACTCGCCCATGTACCGACTCGTCATCTGAAAGCCGAGACTGAACGCGAACATCGCGATCGAGAGCACGAGCACGTCCCGTTCGAGCGCGAAGAACTGCCGGAAGGCGTCGAACGGGTCGGCCTCGTCCGTCTCGGAACGATCCTGTTCGAGACTCATACCCGGACGTGTCCGATGCAATGACTTCTGTGTTTATATCATATTATTGCTACGATAGCCCACGACGTCCCGGGGTGACTATCGAACGGGCGGTCTCGCGGGCGGTTCCGACCGATCATTTCGCGCTCGACCCGCGAACGGGACGGAAATTCGATGTCAAAGGACAGTATAAAGACTGTCTCTTATACACATCTCTGAT